>NZ_CP034348.1:1414559-2636619 GCF_009762325.1 Roseovarius faecimaris | reverse complement strand
TTGCCGCCAAGGCGGGCGGTCGGCGGATCCTCACGCTGGTCTATGACAAATCGCTCGGGATGATGCGCGCGGTCGAACGCATCGTGCCCTGACGTCGCACTGGTGCTGCGGCCCGCTTTGCGGTTTCATGACCGCAAAGGAGACCCGCCATGGCCCGCGTCACGACCGAAATCAAAGATCACATCGCCCATGTCACCCTGACACGGGGGGATAAAATGAACGCCGTTGACCCGGACATGGCCGAGGCCATCGTCGCTGCCGGGCAGGCGCTGAGCGACGCGGATATCCGCGCCGTCGTACTTTCTGGCGAGGGCAAGAGCTTCTGCGCCGGGCTTGATGTGATGAGCTTTGCCCAACTCGCCGCGCAAGACCCCGAAGGCGTGGTCATGCCGCGCACCCACGGCAACACCAACCTCTTTCAGGAGGTGGCGATGGTCTGGCACCGCTTGCCGGTGCCGGTGATCGCGGCATTGCATGGCGCAGTGTTCGGGGCGGGATTTCAACTCGCTCTCGGGGCGGATATTCGCTTGGCCGCCCCCGACGCGAAGCTTGCGGTGATGGAGATGAAATGGGGTCTCATCCCCGATATGGGCGGCATGGTGCTTCTGCCCCGGCTGGCGCGCTCCGATGTGATCCGGCAGATGACCTACAGCGCCGAGCCGATCGGGGCCGCACAGGCCGAGCGCTGGGGGCTGGTGACCGAGCTTGCCGAGGACCCGCAGGCGCGCGCGGTGGCGCTGGCCACGATGATCGCGGGCAAAAGCCCCTCGGCCATCCGCGCGGCCAAGCGCCTGATCGGCCTGGCCGAAAGCGGGGTGGGGGAGGACGCGGTGCTGCTGGCCGAAAGCCGTGAACAGGCCGACCTCATCGGCAAGCCGCACCAGATGGAAGTGATTGCCGCCAACATGGCGAAACGCGCGCCAAACTTCTGAGCCGGGCCGCTCATCCGCCCTTGCAGGCGGCTTCGCGAGGCGGGCACGTCAGGGCCCGATGAGCTGCCCCCTTCACTCCCGCGCCTGCACCCGGTGAAAAAGATGGGTAAATGTCGCCGCCCCCAGCACCGGGATCACCAGATTGATCAGCGGCAGGCTCAGCGGCATCGCCATCAGCACCCCCGCCAGCCAGATCGTCCAGCGGTGTTTCTTGCGCATTTCCTTGGCCTTTACCCGGCCGATCCGGCGCATCGCGGCAAGCTGGAAATACTCCATCCCCAACAGATACCCGTTCAGCGCCCAGAAGATGACCGGCGCCATGAAGGCCAGCGGGATATAGACAAGAAGCGCCAGCAGGTTGGCCCCGACGATCACGCCCAGAAAGTTCACCGAATCGCGAAACCCGTCATAGAAGGACACATGCGCCGCAGGCGGCAGATCCGGGTAATGCCTGTCTTCGACCGCCTGCGCCACCTCGTCCAGAAACAGCGACGTGATCGCCGAGGCCACCGGCACCATCAGAAAGACCGACAAAAGCAGCATCACCCCGACGCTTGACCATTGCAGGATATCGTCCAGCCAAGTCACCGGGCCAATCAGTGGCAGGCCGGTCTCGTCCGGCAAGCCCTCCAGCAGCCAGAACAATCCCGCCGTCGCCGCCACCAGCAACACAATGGTCAGCACCACGCCCAGAAACAGAACCCGGCGGAAACGCCGGTCACCCATCTGACCAAGCGCCTTGAAAAAGCTCGTGAATATCATTCACTCATCCAGGAAATCACCGCTGCCGGGTCCGGGCGTGGCCGCTCGGGCGGGGCGCTTGTTTCGCTGCCGATATGAATGAATCCGGCGATCCTCTCGCCCTCGCCAAGCCCCAGCGCGGCCTCGGCCCAGACCCGGTCATGGCTGGCCCAGCCGCTCAGCCAGTTCGCCCCCCAGCCACTGGCCAGCGCCGCATTCAGCAGCGCAAGGCACACCGCGCCCGCCGAATAGCTCTGCTCGATCGCCGGGATCTTCTCGGAGGTCTTCTGCACCTCGATCACCGCCACCGCCAGATGGGCATCGGCAAACTGGCTGCGCGCCTTGGCGATCTCCTCCGGGGCGCGGCCCAGCTCGGGCCCGCGCGCCTCGACCAGCCCCGCCAGGCGCATGAGTGCGGCGCGTTCCAGCACGATCAGCCGCCAGGGCTCCAGCTTGCCATGATCCGGGCTGCGCAGCCCGGCCTGCAAAATCGGCTCCAGCTCCGCGCGGGTCGGCACCGGCAGGCCCAGCGTTTTGGCCGGGCGCGAGCGGCGGGTCAGCAGAAAGTCGAGCGCGGCTTGGTTTCGGTCTGGCATGAGGCCCCCTTCATCGTCACATCGTTCCCGCACATGTCAGGGCAGGGGGCCGATCCGTCAAGGGCCAAAGCTCATTCGCCCTGCATCGCGCGCTGATACACGCCCTCGGGCAAATCCAGCGCCGCGCCCAGATCCGTCAGTTGCGCGATCGACAGGGTGATCTTGTGCATCTGATCGGTGCGCGGGTCATATTGCTCGATCGTCACGCACTCTTCGAATGCGTTGATAATCACATCCTCGTTCAGCGGCGCCTCGCCCTCGTCCACAAGGGTGATCACCGTTGAGTCGAATTCGTGTTCAATGGAAAACATGGACGCAGATTACCCGCTTGGCAGGTCTTTGCAAGCACACGCTCAGGTGATCATCCGGGGGCTGGCGGCGCGCCAAATCCCTGCTAAACTTGTCTTTCCTCTCAAGGTGGAGACGAGCAGTGCGTATCTTGGTTATCATCTCAGCTCTTGTGCTCTCGGGCTGTGTCGCGACAGTGCAGAACCCGCAGGATCAACCCGCCTTCGATCCGGCGGTCGCGGCCACGCCCGCGCGCGCCGAATTGCAGCAATTCGCTCAGGTGGTGCGCACGGTCGAACCCGTGGCCGAGCAGGAATGCCGCGCCCGCGCGCCCCGGCTCAACTGCGATTTCAAGATCGTGCTCGATGACCGCCCGGGCCAGCCGCCCAACGCCTTCCAGACCCTCGATGCCAATGGCCGCCCGATCCTGGCCTTCAACCTTGCTCTGATTGCCAGCGTGCGCAACGCCGATGAACTGGCCTTTGTCATGGGCCATGAGGCCAGTCACCATATCGCGGGCCACCTCGCGCGGCAGCGAGACGTCGCCGAAGCAGGGGCTTTGATCTTTGGCGGGCTCACCGCGCTCACAGGGGCCAGCAATGCCGCGGTCGAGACGGCAACCAATATCGGTGCCGGAGTGGGCGCGCGTGTCTATTCCAAGGAATTCGAGCTGGAGGCCGATGCGCTCGGCACCGTGATCACCAAACGCGCAGGCTATGACCCCGTGCGCGGTGCGGAGTTTTTCACCCAGATTCCAGATCCGGGCGATCAGTTTCTCGGCACGCATCCGCCCAATGCACAGCGCGTGGAGATCGTCCGCCAGGTCGACGCCCAGCTCTGAATGCTGCAACTCACCGGCGTCATTTCCGACCGCGGCTCGAAATATGCCGTCTCCGGCGGGCCAGTCACCGGCCGTGACGGGGTGGATGCCTTCCTGAGCGCGCTCAAGCGCGACAAGAAATTCGCCAAGGCGACCCATAACACCTGGGCGATTCTGGGCAGCGACGGCACCCCGCTCAAGGGCGACGACGGCGAGGCGGGGGCCGGTCTGGTGATCCTTCGGATGCTCGAACGCGAGGATTTGCGCGACCATATAATTGTCGTAACCCGTTGGTATGGCGGCAAACATCTGGGTGGTGACCGCTTCCGGCATGTGCAGGATTGCGTCACCGCCTACCTGCGTGCATTGCGCGGTTGATCCACATCAAAGCACGCAATCGGCCCTTCCCCTAGTGTCAGGGCATCACACGCTCTGCGCGAGATACCTTAGGGAGGTGTCGGATGACCAACGTAACTTTCAAGAAACATGCGGATCTCGTGGATCGGATGGCCAACACGCTAGGCGTCGATCTGGAAGAGGTCATGATGGAAGGCCGGATGACCATGGACCAGCTGGGCGATGCCGTGCTGTCCTGCACCGGCTGCTCCTGCCCCGGTGACTGCGAGACATGGCTCGCCGCGCGGCAGGGATCGGCGGATGAGGCTCCGGACTATTGCCGCAATGCCGATATGCTCGTCCGTTTGAGAGAGGGCAAAACAGCCTGATCGCGTGCGCGCGCCTTCAGGCCCCGATTGGCCCCTGGGGCCAGGAGAAAGAGAATGAGCGCTGAAATAAGATTTCTGGGCGATCCCGCCCGGCACTTCTGGCTGACCCGTTCGGTGGCGCGCGCAATGGGGGTCAGCCTCTATGACGCGATGGCCGCGGGCGAGCTTTCGGCCCCCGATTACGCCAGGCTTGTCACCACCTGCCGCACATGCCCCAATGTCGGTGCCTGTGAGTCCTGGCTTGCCAAATGCCGTCCCGCGCATTGCGATGCGCCACAGCATTGCCTGAATGCCGAGGTGCTGGAACGCCTGCGCCACCGCAAATCCGCCTGAAACGCGGGATCAGCGGGCCTGCGCCAGCGCGGTCGTGATGCCCAGAAAGAACGACGCCGAGGCCGCCAGCACAAAAACATGCCAGATCGCGTTGGCATAAGGCAGCTTCTCCCAGCAGTAAAACAGGATGCCCACCGTATAGAGCAGCCCGCCCAGCCCCATCAGCACCAGGCTCAGCAGCGACACAACCCCCGCCAGCGGCACAAAAAGCAGCACCCCCGCCGCCCCAAGCAGGAAGTACGGCAGCCACGCCGTGCCCATTTCCCCGCGCCGCGCCATCAGCTTGGCCGACGCCCCGATGAGCGCCAGAAGCCAGACAAGTGCCAGAAGGACATAGGCAAAGCCCGAGCCCAGCATCACCGTCAGCGGCGTGAAGGTGCCCGCGATTTTCACATAGATCGCCGCGTGATCGATCCGCCGCAGGATGGGCCGCGCGCTGGTATGCGCCAGGATGTGATAGGCGCCCGAGGCGCTCAGCATCAGCACCAGCGCCCCGGCATAGACAGCCACGGCGGTGTAGGTTCCGCCTGCAAGCTTCTGATCCAGAATGGCAAACAACACCCAGACCCCGGTCAGGGCCGCGCCTATACCAAACACATGGACCACCCCGTCGGCGATCCTTTCGGCTTTGCTGTATTGCGGATACGACATCGGCTCATGCCTCCTGAAGGCAGGGTCACATAACTTTGCGCCATCAGAATGCCGATCATGGGTCAAGATTATGTTGTCTCCCCGCACGGTCTTTGCCCGCAATTCGGGATGAATTTTATCCATCCGTCATGCGCAGTTTCAAGCTTGCCAAGCTTCCTTTGGCAAGTCACTGGTAACGTTGGGGAAACTCTGTTTCCGCTCGCGGGATTGTGAGGCCGGGCGGAGTGTGGATAACCTGTGTATATCCTGTGGGCAATCTGAATTATGCGCCGCAATTATCTGTTATTAATAACAAATCAAGTCGATTCTCTCTGGCTTCGCTCCGTGCCGAATGATGCGGGCGTTCAGACCAGACGCCCCCAGAGATCATATTCCCCGGCCTCGTCCACCTCGACGCTCACCATATCGCCGACCGACAGCGCCTCGGTGCCTTCGTCGATGAACAAACAGCCGTCGATCTCGGGCGCATCGGCCTTGGTGCGGCAGGTGGCGATACCGTCTTCGTCGATATCATCGACAATCACCTGCTGAATCGATCCAACCTTGGCCGCCAGTTTCTCCACAGAAATCGCCTGCGCTTTTTCCATAAAGCGATTCCAGCGGTCGTTCTTCACACCTTCATCCACATGGTCGGGCAGGGCGTTGGACCGCGCGCCTTCCACGTTCTCGTATTTGAAACATCCCACCCGATCGAGCTGCGCTTCCTCCAGCCAGTCGAGCAAGGTCTGGAATTCGGCCTCGGTTTCGCCCGGATAGCCCACGATAAAGGTCGAGCGCAGAGCGATCTCCGGGCAGTCCCGCCGCCAGGCCGCGATCTCGTCCAGCGTCTTCGCCGCCGCCGCAGGCCGCGCCATCCGGCGCAGCACATCCGGATGTGCGTGCTGGAACGGAATATCGAGATAGGGCAGCACAAGCCCCTCCGCCATAAGCGGAATCAGCTGCCGCACATGGGGGTAAGGATAAACATAATGCAGCCGCAGCCAGGCCCCCAGCCGCCCCAGATCCCGCGCCAGATCGGTGATATGCGCCCGGTGCCCGTTCGCCTCGGCATGCTTGATATCCACCCCATAAGCAGAGGTGTCCTGGCTGATCACCAGCAATTCCCGAACCCCGTTCTCCACCAGCTTTTCGGCTTCGCGGATCACCGCATGGGCCGGCCGGCTGGCAAGACGCCCCCGCATATCAGGGATAATGCAGAACTTGCACTTGTGGTTACAACCCTCTGATATCTTGAGATAAGAATAGTGCCTCGGGGTCAGCTTCACACCGCTCGCGGGCAACAGGTCGACAAACGGATCGGGGCTGGGCGGCACCGCCTGATGCACGGCGTCCAACACCTGTTCATACTGATGCGGGCCGGTCACGGCCAGCACCTTTGGATGCACCCCGGTGATATACTCAGGCTCCGCCCCCAGACAGCCGGTGACAATGACGCGCCCGTTCTCCGCCAGCGCCTCGCCAATGGCCTCCAGGCTCTCTGCCTTGGCGCTGTCGAGAAACCCGCAGGTGTTCACGATCACCGCATCGGCGCCGGTATAATCTCCGCTGATCCCGTACCCTTCGGCGCGCAGCCGGGTCAGGATCCGCTCGCTGTCCACCAATGCCTTGGGACAGCCCAGTGACACCATGCCAATGCTCGGCTGGCCCTTGCGCGGGCTGTCGCTCACGCGTGCGCGTGCCAGGTCAGGTCTCAGATCGGGTGGGTTGGTGCTCATCGGCGCGGCTATACCTCAGCCACCCCGACACGCAAAGCAAAAAAGCAGAGGCTCCCCCCTGCTTTCATTGTTCCTGAAATACTCCCGCCGGAGGCGCGAAGAAAATTCGCAGAATTTTCTTTACCGTTTCCGGTCGCGGCGCGAGGACATCGGCTGAAACGCCACGCCCACATGCGCCTCGCAATAGGGTTTGCCCGACTGCACCGGCAGACCGCAGAACCAGAAGTTTTCCGTCGCCGGATCGCCCACCGGCCATTTGCAGGTCCGCTCGGTCAGCTCCATCAGGGTCAGCTTCTTCGCCTTTTTCTCGATCTCGCTCACCTTCGCCAGCGCCTCGGGATCGATCTCGTTCGCCGAAGGCTGCGGCGGCAGGCGCTGACCCGCGGGGATGATCGCCGCGCGCGCGCGGGTCTGGGGCTGCGGGGCCGGGGCCTCCTCTGCCTTGGTCTCCGGGGCCGCTTTCGGGGCCGCCTTGGCTTTCGCCTTGGGCTTCGCGCTGGGTTTTGCATCCGCCTTGGACTTGGCGCCCGCATCGCTGCTCTTGGCCCCGCCGCTGCGGTTCGACAGGCCCAGACGGTGCACCTTGCCGATAACGGCATTGCGCGTCACGCCGCCCAGCTCTTTCGCGATCTGGCTGGCCGACTGACCCTCGCCCCACATTTTCTTCAGCAGCTCTACGCGCTCGTCGCTCCAGGACATGTGCGGCCTTCCTTTATCTCAAAAGGCGGCTCATATGCCGCCCTTTCCGTTTCTTGGTCAGGCACCTATTCTAACCTTTCGCGCCCGAGTTACAAGGCATCGAATCACATGACCGACCGACCAGACCACATGCCCTCCCGCTCCGATATGGGCACCCGCCGCTTCGGCCGGGTGAACTGGCTCGGGCTCTACACGCTCGCCTCGCGCGAGGTGCAGCGCTTTCTCGCGGTCTGGACCCAGACGCTCCTGGCGCCGCTGGTCACTGCCGGGCTCTTCATGGTGATCTTCTCCATTGCCATCGGGCCGCGTCGCGGGGACGTCATGGGCGTGCCCTTCACCCATTTCATCGCCCCCGGCATCCTGATGATGACCGTGATCCAGAACGCCTTTGCCAACACCTCGTCGTCGATTGTCATTTCCAAGGTGCAGGGCAATATCGTCGACACGCTCATGCCGCCGCTCTCGGCGGGCGAGATGGTGCTGGGCTATATGGCCGGGGCCGTGGGGCGCGGGGTGCTGGTGGCGCTGGCGGTGGCGTCGGGGCTTGCGGTCTTCCTCGGCCTCTTGCCTGTGTACCCGCTCTGGGCGCTCATCTTTGCCACGCTGGGCGCGGCCTTTCTGGGCGGGCTCGGCATCATTGCGGGCATTTTTGCCAACAAATTCGACCAGATGGCCGCGATCACCAATTTCATCGTGACACCGCTCGCCTTCCTGTCGGGCACGTTCTACTCGGTACAGGCGCTGCCGCCCGGGCTTTACGAGGCCACGCATCTCAACCCGATCTTCTATCTCATCGACGGGTTCCGCTATGGCATGATCGGCGTCTCGGACAGCTCGCCCTGGCTGGGTCTTGCGGTGGCGCTTCTGTCGACGCTGGCCGTGGGTCTGGTCGCGCTCGGCATGTTCCGGCGCGGCTACCGGCTCAAGGCCTGACGCTTACCCGCAGATCCGCTGCGCTGTCTCGCCGTAATTCTTGTAAGCCTGCCAGAATGCCTCGTGCGATGCCTTGTCCGACTGGCGGATCACCTGCGCGCGGTGCGGATCGGCGTAAAAGCTGACGGCGACGCGCTGCTGCGCGCCCGACAATGTCTGGTCCGCCACCGCCTGAATGCACCCGCACAGCTCGCGCGAGCGCGCCTTGCGGTCGGACGCGATACAGGCCTTCTGCAACGGGCCCGAGGCAAAGGGCCGCTGCACCGGGGCGGCGGGCACATTCTGCACACCCGTCGTGATCGGGTTCGACGGGGTCGACGCCACCGGGGGCGGGCTGGACTGACCCAGCCGCGCGTCCTTGCGGGCCTTGTGTACGCCGCCACAGCCCGCAAGCGCCGTGATAACCAAAAGAAGGATGACCTGTTTCATCTCTGCGCCTCTGTCTCCGGTCGGGCCTGTCGGGGCGTTTCGCCCTCATCGTGCCTGCTCGCCCGAACCGTAGGTGTCTTTTGCCCGATCCGGCGCGGTTTTTCAATTCACAAGATCGGGTCGCGCGGGCAGGGGCGGGCCGTTCTGCGGGGTCAGGGCGGGCCGAGCAGGGTGTTGATCTCTCGCTCGACCCCCGCGACCGCGGCTTTCAACTCTGCGATAAAGGCCTGACCCGCCATGGATTGCGTCGTATAGCCGGGCGTGAGGATTGACACGCTGCTGGAAATGCGCGGCCGGAACCGCCGGATCGCAAGT
Source organism: Roseovarius faecimaris (assembly GCF_009762325.1). NCBI lineage: Bacteria > Pseudomonadati > Pseudomonadota > Alphaproteobacteria > Rhodobacterales > Roseobacteraceae > Roseovarius > Roseovarius faecimaris. The sequence goes on along the minus strand of NZ_CP034348.1, from coordinate 2,627,442 downwards.
GCCGCGCCCTCCGGGGCCTGCAGGATGTGGCTATAGGCGGTGATCATGTCACAGACCATCACGCAGGTGCCGGCCGCCACGAATTGCAGGCCGGGCAGAAAGGTGCGCAGCTCCAGCCGCTTGTTGAACCGGCAACCCGCGGCGCGAAACGCCTCTTCGGTCTGGATCGCGGTCAGGTGTTCCTCGAACAGAACGGCCATCGGCCGCCCGTCCAGATCCTGTGGCGTGACCACACTGGCGCTGGCCAGAGGATCGCCCCAGGGCAGCACACAGACGCATTCAAGGTCATAATCCGACTGGCGGATCGACGGGCGCGGGGCCGGGGTCTCGGAAAAGCCGAGGTCATATTGCTGCGAGGCGATCAGGTCTTCGATCACCCCTGACGACCGCATGATGAACGACACCGCCAATTCCTCGCGCCCGGTCAGGAAACGGGTCAGAAGGCGCGGCAGGAACACGCTTGAGGCCGCCGGGTGGCACGCGATCTTGAGCGTGCCCGACTGCAACGCGCTGATCCGTTCCAGCGTGCGCTCAGTGCGTTCGACCCGGCCCAGGATATCCTCGCATTCTTCCAGGAAAAACCGTGCCTCGGGCGTGGGGGTCAGCTTGCCGTGGCTGCGCTCGAACAGGGCAAAGCCAAGCTGGTTTTCCAGCGTCTGCACCATGGTGGACACGGCCGGCTGCGTGCGCCCCACCGCGCGGGCCGCCTGACTGATCGAGCCCGAGCGCATCACTTCGCGAAACGTGGCAAGCTGGCGCAGGGTCAGGTGCATCGCAGAGCCTTTCCATAAACTCAATTTATGAAGTTAGAGATATTATCAAATTGATTTAATGTCCAACCTCCAGTGAGATGGTGGGCGAGCCTGTTCAGACCAATCTGGGAGGCCGGGGGACATATGGACACATTCGCCAAGTATCTGCTGACCGCGCTGATCTGCGCCGTGGCTCTGGGCCAGTTCGTTCAGGTCATCACCCGCTATGTGCTTCAGGTTCCGGTCATGGGGCTGGAAGAGACGATGCTCTATCCCACGCTCTGGCTCTATATCCTCGGCTCGGTCAACGCCTCGCGCGAAAACACGCATATCCGCGCGAACGTGCTGGAAATCTTCATTAAAACCGATCGCGGCCACACCATCCTTGCCATCATCGGCGAGGTGATCAGCCTGATCGTCGGCCTCTGGCTTCTGAGCTGGGCCTGGGATTACACGCAATATGCCTGGCGCGTCTGGCGCGAAAGCCCGACGCTCTACATCCCGACCTTCTATTCCGACATCGCCCTTCTGACTGGCCTTGCGCTGATGATGATCTACACCGCCTGGCACCTGATGCGCCACATCCGCACCCTGCGCAACGGAGCGCCGCAATGATCGAGATTGCCCTTGTCGCCATCGCCCTTCTGGTGATCACGCTCACGCTTGGCGTGCCGCTGCCCTACTGCTTTGGCTCGGCGCTGATGGTGATGTATTTCATGGGCGACGTGACCATGAAAGGCATGATGCTCTGGGGCTTCCAGCAGCTTGGCAACCCGGTGATCCTCGCGATCCCTCTGTTTGTGCTGGCGGGCACGATCATGTCCGAAAGCGGGATAGCCGCCTCGCTCTTGCGCTTCGTCAACGCCTTTATCGGCCATGTGCGCGGCGGCCTGGGCGTGGTGGCCGCCGTGTCCTGCGCCGTGATCGGGGCCATCTCCGGCTCGGGGCTGACCGGCATCGCCGCCATCGGCCCGCTCCTGATCCCGGAAATGGAGGCGCGCGGCTATCCGCGGGAATACGCCACCGCCCTCATTGCCAACTCGTCCATCCTGGGCCTGCTGATCCCGCCCTCGGTCACCATGATCGTCTATGGCTGGGTCACCGACACCTCGATCCTGGCCTGTTTCCTGGCCACGCTCGGCCCGGGCCTGCTGATCATGGTGGCCTTTTCGGTGATCAACCTCGTCATGGCGCGCAAGTTCAACCTCAAGCTCGATGACAAGCCCAGCTTTTCCGAGCTGTCCGGCGAAGTGGCGCGGCGCGGCTTTCATGCTTTCCCCGCGCTTCTGATGCCGGTGATCATCCTGGGCGGCATCTATGGCGGCATCATGACCCCGACCGAGGCCGCCGCCGTCGCTGTGATCTATGCCGTGCCGGTGGGTTTCCTGATCTACAAGGGCCTGAAATGGGATAATTTCCTGTCGGCCGGCAAGGAAGCCGCCACCGCTGTCGGCGCCATCATGATGATGATCCTCTTTTCCATGATCCTCAGCCAGATGTTCGTCTATGAAAGCATCCCGCAGCAAATCGTGCAGGGCATCTTCTCGATCACCGAGAACAAGGTCGTGCTGCTGATCATGATCAACATCATGCTGTTCCTTGTCGGCATGGTCGTCAACGATGTGACCGCCATCATCCTGATTGCTCCGCTGCTTCTGCCCCTGATGCAGGCCATCGGCGTCAGCCCTGTGCAGTTCGCCGCCATCATGGGGGTCAACACGGCCATGGGCGGGGTCACGCCGCCCTATGCCTCGATCCTCTATCTCGGGGCGCGCATCGGCAAGGTGAAGGTCACCAAGGTGATCCCGCCCGCGATGAAGCTTATCCTCTTCGGCTATGTGCCGGTGGTGTTTCTCACCTCGCTCTGGCCGGACCTGTCGCTCTTCCTGCCGCGTTTCTTCGGATATGACGTGGCCCCCTGAAACCCCTGAACCAACCAACACCAAACCGGAGGAGATCCAAATGAAACATGCCTTCCTGACCACTGCCGCCGCCGCCCTCATGGCGCTGAGCAGCTACGCCTCTGCGGCCGACCTCAAGATGAGCCACGTGCGCCCGCAGGACGCCACCATCGATGTCGAGCTGCGCGCCTTCTCGGCCTCTGTGGCCGAAGCCACCGGCGGCTCTGTCAATGTCAACATCTTCCCGGCCTCGGCGCTGGGCGACTACACCACCGTGCAGGAACGCATCAGCGTGGGCGCCATCGACATGGCGACGCAACCCGCCGCCACCGCCGCTGACCGCCGCATGCAGATCAGCTCTTTCCCCTATCTTGCCGGCAACTGGGATCAGGCCCGCGCGGTCTATGGCCCCGGCGGCGTCGTGCGCGAGACCATGGCCGAGCTTTACGCCGAGCAGGACATCACCATGCTCGCCGCCTATCCGGTCTATTTCGGCGGCATCTCGCTGAATGTCGAGAACCCCAATGCGGGCTCGGTCGAACCCAACGGCATCAAGGTCCGCGTGCCCGGCATCAAGAGCTTCCAGCTCACCGGCGAAGCCCTGGGCTACATCCCGGCACCCATCCCCTTCTCCGAAGCCTTCACCGCCGTGCAGACCGGTGTGGTTGACGGCGTGATCGGCTCGGGCGCGGAAGGCTACTATGCCTCCTTCCGTGACGTGACCAAAACCTACATCCCCGCCAACACGCATTTTGAAGTGTGGTACATGATCATCTCCAACGGCAGCCTCGCCGAGCTCTCGGACGAAGATCAGGCCACCCTCAAGGAACAGGCCGCCGCGTTCGAGGCGACCCGCTGGGAAGTGGCCGAAAGCGACCAGGCCAAGAACGAGCAACGCCTCGTCGATGAACTGGGGGCCACCGTGGCCACGCTGAGCGATGACGAACTGGCCACAATGGCCGCGACAGTGCGCGAAAAAGTCTGGCCCGCGGTGCTGGAAGATGTCGGCGCCGAATGGGGTCAGGCGATCCTCGATAAGGTTGCCGCAGCCGGGAACTGATCTCTCCCTTCTCAGGGCGGCGATACACGTCGCCCTGACACAGCCTTTCACCAGCGGATGAGCGCGATGGACACCGATTATGCCATTATCGGAGGCGGCGTTGTTGGCCTCTCGGTCGCCTGGGGCCTGCTCCGGCGCGGGCGGACGGTCACCGTGCTGGACGGCGATGACGGGTCGTTCCGCGCCAGCCGGGGCAATTTCGGCCTCGTCTGGGTGCAATCCAAGGGCATGAACCAGCCGCGCTATGCCGAATGGTCACAGCAATCCGCCTCGATCTGGGCTGACTTCGCGGGTGAGCTGGGCGATGGCACCGGCCAGGCGATCCCCCTGGAACAGAATGGCGGTTATGACCTGCATTTCTCCGAAGAAACGCTGGAAGAGACCGTCGCCAAATACGAAAAACTCAAAGACGCGCTGGGCGGCAATTACCCCTATGAGGTGCTTGGCCACAACGCCCTGCGCAAGGAAGAGCCCCATATCGGGCCGAAGGTGGTGGGCGCGATCCTGCATCACCAGGACGGTCACGCCAACCCTTTGAAACTGCTCATGTCCCTGGCTGCCAATGTGCGCCGCCTGGGCGGGCGGGTGCTCACCTCCAAGACCGTGACCGATGTGGCCAAGCCCGATGCCTTCGTGACCACCTGCGCCGATGGCACGCGCGTGACCTCTGGCAAACTGGTGCTTTCCGCCGGGCTGGGCGCGGCGCAGTTGGGCCCCAAGCTGGGCTTCAAGGCGCCGATCCGGCCCCAGCGCGGTCAGGTGCTGATCACCGAGAAACTGCCGAAACTGATCAATCGACCCTCGCTCATCGCGCGGCAGGTGGATGAAGGCGGCATTCAGATCGGAGCCACCAACGAAGAGGTGGGCCATGACGACCGCGTGACCCAGCCCGGCCTGAGCAAACTCGCCGCCGAGGCCATTGCCGCCTATCCGGCGCTGGCAAAGGCGCAGCTTGTGCGCAGCTGGGGCGCTTTGCGGGTGCTGTCGCCCGACGGCCTGCCGATCTATCAGCAAAGCGCCGAGATGCCCGGCGCCTATCTCGTGACCTGTCACAGCGGCATTACCCTGGCCGCCGCCCATGCCCGGCTTTTGCCCGACTGGCTCGAAGGGACCGCGGCCGCGCCCGATCTGGAGGTGTTCAGTGAATCCCGCTTCGCCCTTTCTTGAGACCGAAGACGCCCCGCGCGTGGATGTGTCCTTTGACGGCGCATCGCTGAGCCTGCCTGACGGGGCCAACCTCGCCGCCGCCCTGCTTGCGGTAGGGGTCGAGGTGTTCCGCCACACCCCCGTCTCCGGCGCCCCGCGCGCGCCCTTCTGCATGATGGGGGCGTGCTTCGACTGCCTCGTCGAGGTCGATGGCGTGACCCGGCAAGCCTGCATGATGGAAGTCTCCGAGGGGCTCGTTCTGACCCGCCCGCAGGCAGGGGAGGCATGGGAATGACGCAGCGTGATCTTGCCATCATCGGGGCCGGCCCCGCGGGCATGGCCGCCGCCGCCCAGGCGGCCGCGTTTGGCCTCTCCGTCACCCTGCTCGATGAACAGCCCCGCCCCGGCGGGCAGATCTATCGCGATGTGGACCGCGCGGCGGGCCTGCGCGGCGAGGTTCTGGGCGCGGACTATGCCCACGGCACAACCCTGACCTCGGCGCTCCGCCAGAGCGGTGTGGAGCATATCTCCGGCGCCGTGGTCTGGGCCATCGAAGACGGCTTTCGCCTCTCCTACACGCGGGCGGGCCGCGCCGCCCAGCTTACCGCCGGGCGCATCCTTCTGGCCACCGGCGCGCTGGAACGGCCCATGCCGCTGCCGGGCTGGACCCTGCCGGGCGTGATGACCGCCGGCGCGGGGCAGATCCTGCTCAAGCAATCGGGCGTGCTTGCCCGCCGCGCTGTCCTTGTTGGCTCCGGCCCTCTCCTCTATCTGATCGCCGCCCAGATGGTGCGCGCCGGCACGCCGCCCGCCGCCATGGTCGAAACCCAGAGCCTGTCTGACATGACCCGCGCCGCGCGCCATCTCACCGGCGCCCTGCGCGGCTGGCGCTACATGATCAAGGGCCTGAAAATGCTGGCAGAAATCCGTCGCGCCGGGGTGCCGCGCTATACTGGCGCGACCGGCATTGCCATCGAGGGCGCGGACCGGGCCGAGGCCGTCCGTTTCACCAGCCGGGGGCGCGCGCAACGCCTCGCCTGCGACACGGTCTTTCTGCATCACGGCGTTGTGCCCAACACCCAGGCCGCCCGCTCGCTCGACGTGGCGCATATCTGGAATTCCGCGCAAGCCTGCTTTGTGCCACAGCTTGATGCATGGGGCGAAAGCTCGGTTCAGGATGTATACATTGCCGGTGACGGGGGCGGGATCGGCGGCGCGAAGGCGGCGGAAGTTGCCGGGCGCCTCGCCGCCCTCCAGATCGCGCAGCAAAGTGGCCAGCTCCCGGCCTCCAACCGGGACGCACAGGCCGCCCCCCTGCGCCGCGCGCTCGCCCACGAACTGGCCGCGCGCCCCTTCCTCGATGCGGCCTATCCGCCCTGCGCCGAGGCTCTCGCCCCCGCCGACAGCACCGTGATCTGCCGCTGCGAGGAAGTCACCGCCGGGGATATCCGCGGCTATGCCAAACTCGGCTGCACCGGCCCCAACCAGACCAAAGCCTTCGGCCGTGCCGGCATGGGCCCCTGCCAAGGCCGCTATTGCGGCCTCACGGTCACAGCCCTCCTCTCCGCCGCCCATGGCCAACCCCCCGACACCACCGGCCACTACCGCATCCGCCCGCCCCTGAAGCCCGTGACCCTGGGCGAGCTGGCGGCAATGGAGGATGCGGGGCAGGACGCGGCGGAGTAATCCGACCGTCCCCGCACCGCACTCCCGGTGCCCGTTGCTCTTGCTCCAGCGTGAGAAGGGCAATAAAGACTGCCGTGCGCCTCTCCGGGTGGCCCGTTGCGTGGATTCGCATTCACTCCAACAAAGACCCCATTGACCCCCCTTCAAAACCCCTACATATCAAGCCCATGACACCGCTTTCGCATATCCGCAATTTCTCCATCGTGGCGCATATCGACCATGGGAAATCCACCCTGGCCGACCGGCTGATTCAGCAGACCAACACCGTCGCTGAACGCGACATGAAAGAGCAGATGCTCGATTCTATGGATATCGAGCGCGAGCGGGGCATCACCATCAAGGCCAACACCGTGCGGATCGACTATACCGCGCAGAACGGTGAGCAATATGTGCTCAACCTGATCGACACGCCCGGCCATGTGGATTTCGCCTATGAGGTCTCCCGCTCCATGCGCGCGGTCGAGGGCTCGCTTCTGGTGGTGGACTCAACGCAGGGCGTCGAGGCGCAGACGCTGGCCAATGTCTATCAGGCGATTGATGCCGATCACGAGCTGATCCCCGTGCTCAACAAGATCGACCTGCCTGCGTCGGATATCGACCGCGTGGCCGAGCAGATCGAGGATGTCATCGGCATCGACGCCTCGGGCGCCATTCCTGTCTCCGCCAAGACAGGCCAGGGCATCACCGAAACGCTGGAGGCCATCGTGCACCACCTGCCGCCGCCCAAGGGCGATGCGGACGCGCCCCTGAAGGCCATGCTGGTGGATAGCTGGTATGACCCTTACCTCGGCGTCGTCGTGCTGGTGCGGATCATGGACGGGGTGCTCAAGAAGGGCGACCAGATCAAGATGATGCAGACCGGCGCGCGCTATGGCGTGGACCGGATCGGCGTCTTCCGCCCGGCGATGCAGCCCATCGACGCGCTCGGCCCCGGCGAGATCGGCTTTATCACCGCCTCGATCAAACAGGTGCGCGACACCAAGGTGGGCGATACGATCACCCATGAAAAAAAGGGTGCAGACAAGCCGCTGCCGGGCTTCAAACCCTCGCAGCCGGTGGTGTTCTGCGGCCTCTTCCCGGTGGATTCGGCCGAGTTCGAGGATATGCGCGACGCCATTGAAAAGCTCGCGCTGAACGACGCCTCTTTCAGCTATGAGATGGAAACCTCCGCCGCGCTGGGGTTCGGCTTCCGCTGCGGTTTCCTCGGGCTTTTGCACCTTGAGGTGATCCGCGACCGGATCGAACGGGAATATGATATCGAGCTGATCACCACCGCGCCCTCGGTGATCTACCACGTCTACATGAAGGACGGCACGCAGTTCGACCTGCACAACCCCGCCGACATGCCCGACCCCTCCCATATCGACCATATCGAAGAGCCTCGCATCAAGGCCACGATCCTGGTGCCGGATGAATATCTGGGCGACGTGCTCAAGCTCTGCCAGGACCGCCGCGGTATCCAGATGGACCTCACCTATGCCGGCTCGCGTGCCATGGTGGTCTATGACCTGCCCTTGAACGAGGTGGTGTTCGACTTCTACGACCGGCTGAAATCCGTGACCAAGGGCTATGCCTCCTTCGATTATCAGCTTGAGGGCTACCGCGAGGACAGCCTCGTCAAGATGTCCGTGCTGGTCAATGAAGAGCCGGTCGATGCCCTGTCGATGATGGTCCACCGGGACCGCGCCGAGATGCGCGGCCGCGCCATGTGCGAAAAGCTCAAGGACCTGATCCCGCGCCACATGTTCAAGATCCCGATCCAGGCGGCCATTGGCGGCAAGGTGATCGCGCGCGAGACGCTATCCGCTTTGCGCAAGGACGTGACGGCGAAATGCTATGGCGGCGACGCCACGCGGAAGAAGAAGCTGCTGGAAAAGCAGAAGGCGGGGAAAAAGAAGATGCGCCAGTTCGGGAAGGTCGATATCCCTCAGGAGGCGTTTATTTCGGCTTTGAAGATGGATGACTGATCCAACTCCGTAGGGTGCGTGCTTGCACGCACCAAACCAGCCCCTCAGCCACAGGTGCGTGAAATCACGCACCCTACATCGCCAAACCCATATCTGCTCGGAAACGGGCATCGCGGTGAAGGCTGGAATATGGCCAGTCCTCAGGGCGCTCCACAAGCCCATGCTTCACCGGGTTCATCCAGCAATAGCGCAAATGCACAAGATAATCGTTCCGGTCACGGATATGGTGCTCCCAAAAGCGTCTCTGCCAGATGCCCCGCTCCTGTCGCAACTCATGGCTCGCCCGCAGCGGCCCCTTCGGCAATCCGCGGGAAAACCGGGATTTGATCAATCTCCACCGTGTCGAGAAATCCGCATCCCCCGCAGGCAGCGTCCAAATGCAATGCAAATGATCCGGCAGGAGAACCCAGGCCCCGATCTCGAACGGCCGCTCCGCCTTCGTCACCCGCACCGCCTCGCGCAGGCGCGTCACCTCATCGGTGAGCAGAGACGAGCCCCGCCGCGCCAGCGCCACGGTGAAAAACACCTGCGCCCCGGTGATCCTTGGTCTGCGATACTCCGACATACCGCATCATGCCCGTCCCAGGGTTAACAGCCTGTGAACGCCTGCTCAGACAACGCCCGCTCACGTCCATAGCGCCCTCAAACAACTGGACGTTGCACTCCGCCGTGCTACCTTACTTGTCTCAATAGGAGGATCGAACACATGAAACACATTCTTCTCACCGCCGCCTTCGCCCTCGCCGCCGCCCCCGCGCTGGCCGGATCCTGCCCCGCCGACATGGCCGCCATCGATGCCGCCATGGAAAGCGCCAGCCTGTCCGAAGGCGATATGACCAAGGTCAAGGCCCTGCGCGCCGAGGGTGAAGAGCTGCATGACGGCGGCGATCACGCCGCGTCCATGGCCAAGCTCGCCGAAGCCAAGTCGATGCTCGGTATCGACTAAGCACCAAAACCAGGGGGCGAGACCACAGTTTCACCCCTTTGCAGATAGGCGATTTGTTTACTCACACGATTTGCGGCCTCACCGAGTTTCTTGGGAGGTGACGCGGGTTAGCGGCGACGCATCAGGGAAGAAGAAGCTGCTGGAGAAGCAGAAGGCGGGAAAAAGAAGATGCGGCAGTTCGGGAAGGTGGACATCCCTCAAGAGGCGTTTATCAGCGCCTTAAAAATGGATGAGTAGCATCCATTTTTAAGGTGAGTGGGCGGAAGGTATTGGCGCAGCCAATCACGTGCCCACCCCGTTTGTGTATTGTTGGACCGGTGCTGAAGGTGGGTGGTTGATCTAGGTGGCAACCTGAGTATTCCAGTCTCTAAATAGTGAACCAAGACGAGCGATGTCTCTCTTTGATAGAGTTCCGCTGTGCATGATGACATTTCGAGACTTTTCTACGGTGTCAAATATGCTGGCTGCCCAATCGATGTCGTGAATAAAGTCCTCAAAATAATCGCCGTTCTGTCGGATGATGTTCAGAAGATTGGGAAGCATGGTGTACTGAATTGGGTCTGACCCACGTTGCGTGTGCCATTTCACTTTTTCTTCTTCTTTTCGCCTAGAGTCTGCTGCGTCTCGGATTTTTTTTGAAACGCAATCCTCCCACCACGCGGCACCGACATTTTCCAATAATGTCGAAGTTATCAATTCCCGTACGGAGTTTTCGAAAGCTGCAATCGCTGTGTAGACGACAGACATATTCTTCGCATTTGAAACCAAAACATCATCTAGCGCTGCCAAACCTATCAGTTGCTCAAGCTCAGCCAAATCGGCCTCAAAAGCTGAGCTTTTCACACGACCAGCGCGGTCTAGTGCTTCTTCGGTAAGAAATGCTCGAAACAAACCCGAGTAAAGATCATTCGAACTACTCAATGATGTGTTCCTTTAAGCTTTTGAAAAGCGCATCATAAATCGCAGGATCACGTGTGGCAGGTAAAATGATTTGAATGTTGTAGTGCAGCCCACCCAAAGAGCTTTTTGTTTGTCTTTTGGGGTTGGACGGCGATTTTTCCACTTCGCTAGCAGTGGAATCCTCTGTTTCGTCCTCAGTAACGCTTGCAGGAGAACCGGCGACTAGAACAGGATCAGAGAAATCGGCCAACTTAACTAGCGAGCTGAAAGTTAGAGAAAACTTCTTCAAAACAGACTCGCTCATGCTTCCTTGAGATAGCGTTTTGGCTTTGTTTATTACTTCCGCAGAAGATAGGTTTTGGGCGTCTGTGCGTATTTTAAACAGGTCTTCGTAAGCTTCTCTTATTCCCTCGGCCAAGACCTTTTCAGACTGTGTCTGGTCAAGATAACGATAGTATCTATCAGTGGGCTTGCCGTCTTGGTCTAGAAAACCGAGCGCTTTCAAAACGCCAATAATTAAACGATCGCTGCTCGACGAAAAGCCCAAACTAACCAGGAATCTCGTTGTGAATTTGTCAGGAGCTTGTGCGGTTTGCATCGCTTCCAGAATAGGCTTTAGGTTTTTAGCGCTTGTCAAATAAGCAGTAGGTAATGCCATTTAGATTGGCGTGCCCCCTTCGGGTGGTCCGGTTTAATTGTTAGTGCATCGTGGGCCTCTGGTCCATTGGAACGATGCTTTTGGGCGCGGGTGGGCGGTAACCCAATGCGCTGTGGGGTCTGACCGTGTTGTAGTGGACGCGCCATTGCTCGATCAGGATTTGAGCCTCGCGTAAGGTATAGAAGATTTCGCCGTTGAGTAGCTCGTCGCGGAAACGGGCGTTGAAGCTTTCGCAATATCCATTCTCCCAAGGCGACCCTGGTTCGATGTAGGCCGTTTTTGCTCCGACGGCGGCGATCCAGTCTCGCACCTTCTGAGCGATAAATTCTGGTCCGTTGTCGGATCTTATCCACTCCGGCGGGCCACGCAGGATGAACAGGTCGGTCAGTGCATCCAGCACATCGGTTGAGTTGAGTTTGCGATCGACGCGGATCATCAGCGCCTCCCTGGTGTATTCGTCGATGATGTTGAGCGTTCGATAGACGCGCCCATCAGCGGTTCGATCCTGCACGAAGTCATAGGACCAAACGTGGTTCGGTCGTTCGGGCCTGAGACGCACGCATGATCCGTCGTTCAGCCAAAGCCGCCCTTTCTTCTTCTGTTTCTGTGGAACCTTCAGCCCTTCACGCCGCCATATCCGTTCAACCCGCTTATGATTCACACACCACCCAGCGTTGTTCAGCAAACCAGTGACCATGCGATACCCATAGCGCCCGTACTGGTCGGCCAGCTCAATGATGTCGTCGGTCAATCGCGCTTCATCAGCACGGCCTTGGGGGACCTTGCGCTGCGTCGATCGATGCTGCCCAAGTGCGCGGCAGGCGCGGCGTTCAGACACGCCAAGCTCCTGCCGCACATGGTCGACGCATTTCCGGCGACGCGAAGGGCTCAGAAGTTTCCCTTTGCGGCTTCCGTCAGGATGAGCTTATCCAAGGTCAAATCGGACACCGCTCGACGCAGCCTTTGGTTCTCTTTCTCCAGCTCTTTCAGACGGGCAAGCTGAGACCGCTGCATCCCGCCATAGAGCTTTCGCCATCGATAGAACGTCTGTTGCGTCACGCCGATTTGGCGCACTGCCTCGACAATCGTCGCGCCTTGCCCCTGCAGAACTTCAACCTGTCGAAGCTTCGAAACAATCTCTTCGGGCTTCTCTCGTTTTCCAGCCATCGCTGATCCTCCAATTTGCGGGATAATCTATCCCAGTTGGTGGACCACTTTCAGGGGGCTACTCCAATTGGTTGCGAGATTGCTAGAGCTTTGCATGCTCCGCGTGGCATTACAACGTTTCGCAAGTGCAATTGGTGTTTGCTAGTATTAACAATTTGGAAGTTTGATCCGTTTCAAGTTTATCCCCCCACAAACCCTTGTCACTCCTCACCTTTCCCCACTTATCCACAAGAAAACCTCAACTTTATCAACACTTTAATCCCCAAGAAATTCACCCCACCCCGCATTTTTCCCTTGCCCGACTCACCCCCTCGCGCAATCCTCAACCTACCTGCTGACGATCCTGGATCAGACGCAGGGCGCGCTGGCCGGGGGGCCGGGGCGGGGAACCGGGGCCAGCTCGCTGGTTAACGACCTCTGCAAACCACTCCCCTGGGGATGTGTCGGTATCCGCGCTCTTCGGAGCAACGAAAATGTCATGTCCTGATGTGCTTGTGCGGTTGGTGGCGATCTTCGGATCACGCTAACGCGTCCTGATCCCTTTCGGGGGTGAGGGGCAGGTCCAAGGGCTTCGGCCCGACGGCCACGCTAATCCCTTTCGGGGGTGCGGTTTGATACGCGGGACCCTTCGGGGAAACGTGTTTCAGGAAGGCGTCAGAAGAATGCAAAGACCGCGTCTGCGCACCTTTTGACGCCTTTTCTGTGTGAATTGCCCGGAGGGGCACCTCACGGGTAAACCTCGGACCGGAACCGGGGGTTTTAATGTCTGCCATCCCGCATCCACCAAAAAACAAGGCCCGCCACCCAAGAGCGCCGGACCTTGCCGTCAGAAAAATACATACCGCGTCTATGCACCTGTGCGGCCAGTCCTAGCGGGCGCAGAGGGGCAGATCAACCATATCTCGCTGGGTTTGGGTGATATTCCACCACAGGTGGGCAGATAGGTCACATATTGTAGGTGCCGCGAAACTGACCTGTATCAAGGCGCGCCAGTCTGTGCCGCTCTACCGTCAGCCGCATCACAAGACGGAGGCCGTGGATGGTTCGGCTCAGCCTGATCCTGCATCTTTTCATCGGCTCGACCCTGGGGGGTATGGGCATCGTCGCGGCGCTGGTGCTGGGCTACGGGACGCTTTTCCCGATCCTCGCCGGGGGGCTTGCGGGGTTTCTGGCCGCCTTTCCGGTCAGCTATGTCATTGCGAAAAAGCTTTACGAAAGCTGACGCCGCCGCGCGCCACTGCCGATTGTACAAAACAGGGGGTCATTTTGTACGTTTTGTACAAAATTCAGCGGTTCAGCCAAGCCCGGACCGCCGCCTCGAATTCGCGCGGTTTTTCGGCATGAAGCCAGTGGCCCGCGCCGGGGATTTTCAGGAAACCCGCCTTTGGAAACAAAGACTTGATTCGGTCCCGGTGCTCTCGCTTGACGTAATCCGAGTTTGCGCCTGACAAAAACAGCGTCGGCTTGTCAAATTCTCCGTCGATCTCGGGGAAAGACAGGATTCGCGGCATTTCCCCGGCCAGCGTGTCGAGGTTCAGGCGCCATTTTTTCTCTTTCACATCAAGGGATTGGGTGAAAAAGCTGACCAGCGTAGGATCGTCCACCAGCGGTCTGAGCTGATCTTCGGCGTCTGAGCGTTTGTTAACCTTGCTCAAATCCACCGCCCGCATCGCCTCGATATACTGTATCTGGGTGTGGGTATAGGCCACGGGCGCAATATCTGCCACGATCAGCCGGTTCACCAGCGCGGGCTGACGTAGCGCCAGCACCATCGCCGCCTTGCCGCCCATCGAGTGCCCCAAAACATCAAAGGGGCCGTCCAATGCCTCCAGAACCTCGGCCAAATCATCCGCAAGGTCCTGATATGTATGAGTGTTTTCCCAGGGGCTAAGGCCGTGGTTGCGCATATCCACCGCCACCACCTGCCGTTCATCCGACAGACGCTTTGCGATCACCCCCCAGTTCCGCCCCGAGCCATACAGCCCGTGAACGATCAAAAGCCCAGGTTTATCAGTGGGTTGTCCATGTGTGATTTGGTTCAGCATACCCCTTTGTAACGCTCCGTGGGGCATGGGGCCAGCGCTATTGAGCGGACCTGCGCCTTGCGCTATCCTGCCCCCGGAGGATGCCCCAAGTGATTGATGCAAAAGAGTTAAACCAACGCAGCGAGACGGTGCGCGGCCTTCTGCGCGAGAAACTTGGCGTTGGGGGCAAGACGCTGGCGAAGCAACTCAAACGCGCCGGCCGCAGGCTCCCCGCGCGGCAACAAAGCCAGGGCAGGGTGATCCTTGATGCGCAGGAGCGGATCGTGCATCCGAAGCTGGCAAATACGATCGACATGGCAGAGCTCAAAGCGGCTTTTGCCGGGCTCATGGAGCACTTGAGCGCGGTGGATCCAAAGGACCGGCGCAAGGGCAAGCTGCTGGGCTGGCTGGGCTATCAGGTGTTCAATCTGATGGTCATCGGGGCGCTGGTGGTCGTGGTTCTTTTTTGGCGCGGGTTTATAGGCTAACGCATTGCCATAAAAAGAAAACTCCGCGCAGCGTGGTGCTGCGCGGAGCCTTGTTTCATCCTGAACTCAGAGGTTCGGATAGAGCGGGAAGCGGGCGCAGAGCTCGGCCACTTCGGCCTTCACCTTTTCCTCGACCTCGCCGTTATTTTCGGGGCCATTGGCCGCCAGGCCGTCCACAACCTCGACGATCCAGTCGGCGATCTGGCGGAACTCGGCCTCGCCAAACCCGCGCGTTGTGCCTGCCGGCGATCCCAGGCGGATGCCCGAGGTCACGGTCGGTTTTTCAGGGTCAAAGGGCACGCCGTTCTTGTTGCAGGTGATATGCGCGCGGCCCAGGGCCTTTTCGGTGTCGTTGCCCTTCACGCCTTTGGGACGCAGGTCAACGAGCAGCACATGGGTGTCGGTGCCGTGGGTCACTGTATCCAGGCCGCCCTTGATCAGCTGATCCGAGAGCGCCTGAGCATTGGCGATAACCTGTTGAATATACGACTTGAATTCAGGGCGCAGAGCTTCTCCGAAGGCCACGGCCTTGGCCGCGATCACATGCATCAAGGGGCCGCCCTGGATGCCGGGGAAGATGGCCGAGTTGAACTTCTTGGCCAGATCCTCGTCATTGGTCAGGATCATGCCGCCACGCGGACCGCGCAGGGTTTTGTGCGTGGTGGTTGTGGCCACATGGGCATGCGGGAAGGGCGAGGGGTGTTCGCCCGCCGCAACCAGACCGGCGAAGTGGGCCATGTCCACATGCAGATAGGCGCCAACCATGTCAGCAATCTCGCGCATCCGGGCAAAGTCGATCTGACGCGGGATGGCCGAGCCGCCGGCGATGATCAGCTTGGGGTTATGTTCTTTGGCGAGCGCCTCGACCTGGTCGTAATCCAGCAGGTTGTCCTGCTTGCGCACGCCGTACTGGATGGCGTTGAACCATTTGCCCGACTGGTTGGGGGCCGCGCCGTGGGTGAGGTGCCCGCCGGCATCGAGGCTCATGCCCAGGATCGTGTCACCGGGTTGCAGCAGCGCCTGCATCACACCCTGGTTGGCCTGGCTGCCCGAGTTGGGCTGCACATTGGCAAAGCCACAGTTGAAAAGCTTGCAGGCGCGTTCGATCGCGAGGTTTTCGGCGATGTCGACAAACTGACACCCGCCATAGTAGCGCCGTCCCGGATAGCCTTCGGCGTATTTGTTCGTCATCACCGAGCCTTGTGCTTCCATCACGGCGGACGAGACGATGTTTTCCGACGCGATCAGTTCGATCTCGTCGCGCTGGCGGCCCAGCTCTTTGGTGATCGCATCGGCGAGATCGGGGTCGCGCGAGGCGAGCGCTTCGGTGAAGAAACCGGAATCAGACATGGGGACAGTGCTCCAGAAAGGGTGTGTTTCGGGGATTTCCTATAGGAAACACCCTGCTCAGGAAAGCCCGGAAACCGACAATTTCTCAGGGTGAAGCGTCAGCACTGGCCTTGGGCGGCAACTTATGCTTCGATCAGAGCGGCATGCCGCCGATAAGAAACAGGACCGCCTCGACATGACCCGAAAGATTGCCTTTGTCGCCAGCGAGGCGCCGATTGCCCAGACCGCGCGCGGGGCGCTGGCTACGCGGTTCGGTCATGTGGAGGAGGAAGAGGCCGACGTGATCGTGGCGCTGGGGGGCGACGGGTTCATGTTGCAGACGCTGCACCGCACGCAGGGCATGGCCGCGCCTGTGTATGGCATGAACCGCGGCACTGTCGGCTTTCTGATGAACGAATACAGCGAGAGTGATCTTCTGGAGCGCCTGGAGGCAGCCGAGGAAGAGGTGATTAATCCGCTGTCGATGAAGGCGCAATGCCGCGATGGCCATGTGCATGAGGCGCTGGCGATCAACGAGGTGTCGTTGCTGCGCGAGGGGCCGCAGGCGGCCAAGCTCAGGATCACCGTGGATGGGCGGCTCAGGCTGGAAGAGCTGGTCTGTGACGGTGCGCTGGTGGCCACGCCTGCAGGCTCCACCGCCTATAACTACAGCGCGCACGGGCCGATCCTGCCTATCGGGTCGGATGTGCTGGCGATCACGGCGGTTGCGGCGTTCCGGCCCCGGCGCTGGCGCGGGGCGCTGATCCCCAAGACGGCGCAGGTCCGGTTTGATGTGGTCGATCCCGATAAACGCCCTGTCATGGCCGAGGGTGACGGGCAGGCCGTGCGTGATGTGGAATGGGTCGAGATCCGGTCCGAGCCGAGCATCGCCCACCGGCTTTTGTTCGATCCCGGTCATGGGCTGGAAGAACGGCTTTTGCGCGAACAGTTCGTTTAGACCTTGCGTGTTATCCGATAACATCCGGCTGTTATTGCGTGGCTTCCGGGCCCTGGCGCATTCTTTGAGTCATAGCTGTAACAGGCTGGATCAAAAGGATAAAAGCCATGCGCAAGCTCTATATCACCCGTTCATTTCTGCTGGCTGCCCTCATTGCGCTGGGCGCCGCATTGCCGAAGCCACCGGAAACGGACACACAGCGCAACGCGGATATGGGACTTGAGGTCAGCCCTGTGACGGTGATGCCGCTCGATACGCTTTAATAAAAGCCGATGGCTGTGACAGAGACATCCGCCTTGTGATCCCGGCCATAGGCGACCAGGCCGATGCTTTGAATGCTGCCCGGGCGCGGCGTGGCGCGCAGAAGCCCACCGGACGGCTGGAAGCTCTCGAATGGAAGGCGGATCTGTTGCCAGTCCCGGGTCACATCGAAAGGGGCCTGATAATACTGCCAGGGCAGCGCCGTGCCGCGGGTGCGCAGGTGGATGAAATAGCGCTGATCGTTGCCGCGCGCGGTCAGGATCACCCCGGTGGCATCCGCAGGCAGAGGGGCGGGCAGTTTGAGCCGCACCTGCACGAACCCGCCGCGATTGGCGGTGCTGACGTCGCCGGTGAGCCGCAGCACCGGCTGGCCGTCTTCCTCGGCAAGCTGGGCGCGGCCGTCAGAGACCCCGCCCATCACCTGATCGCTCAGATAGCTCCAGCCTGCCGCATCGGTCAGGGGCAGGTCCATCATGCGCTCCTCCGCCAGCACTGCGAAAGGCCAGAGAAGCAGCGCAAGAGCCAGCCTCACTTGGCGTAGCCGATGGTTTGCAGCGCCTCGCGGATCTCGTCAAGAATGGCCGGATCGTCGATGGTGGCGGGCATCTTGAATTCCTTGCCATCGGCGATGGAGACCATCGTCCCGCGCAGGATCTTGCCCGAGCGGGTCTTGGGCAGACGATCCACCACCACGGCGAGCTTGAAGGCCGCCACAGGGCCGATCTTTTCGCGGACGAGCTTGACGCATTCGGATGTGATCTCGTCATGCGGGCGGTTCACGCCGCTGGTCAGGCACAGGAAGCCCACGGGCATCTGACCCTTGAGCTGATCGCTCACGCCAATGACCGCGCATTCGGCCACATCGGGGTGCGAGGCCAGAACCTCTTCCATCCCGCCGGTGCTGAGGCGGTGGCCGGCGACGTTGATCACGTCATCGGTGCGCGCCATGATCCAGAGATAGCCGTCTTCGTCCTTCATGCCGGCATCGCCCGTCTCATAATAGCCCGGGAAGGTGTTGAGATAGGATTTGCGGAACCGCTCTTCGGCATTCCAGAGCGTCGGCAGGGTGCCGGGGGGCAGGGGCAGTTTGATGGCGATGGCGCCCAGTTCACCAGGGGCGACCTCATGCCCTGCGTCGTCGAGGATCTGCACGTCATAGCCGGGCATGGCCACGGTGGGCGAGCCAAGCTTGACCGGCAGCGGTTCGATCCCCACCGGGTTGCCCGCGATGGTATAGCCGGTTTCGGTTTGCCACCAATGGTCATAGACGGGCTTACCGGTCAACTCACGCGTCCACTCGATGGTATCGGGGTCGGCGCGTTCGCCGGCCAGATAGATCGCGCCCAGCCCGCTCAGGTCGTATTTCTTGAGGAATTCGCCCTTGGGGTCTTCGCGCTTCACGGCGCGGAAGGCGGTGGGGGCGGTGAAGAAAGTCTTGACCTTGTGCTCTTCGATGATGCGCCAGAAGGTGCCTGCATCGGGCGTGCCGATGGGCTTGCCCTCAAAAACGATTGTCGTGTTGCCGTGGATCAGCGGGCCGTAGCAGATATAGCTGTGGCCCACGACCCAGCCCACATCCGAGGCGGCCCAGAACACATCGCCGGGGTCCACGTTGTAGATGTTTTTCATCGTCCAATTGAGCGCCACAAGGTGCCCGCCGGTGGGCCGGACCACGCCCTTGGGGGCGCCGGTGGTGCCGGATGTATACAGGATATAGGCCGGGTGATCGCCTTCGACCGGGACGCACTCGGCAGGCTCAACACCGGCCTGGAACGCATGCCAGTCATAGTCGCGGCCGTCGATCAGGGCGGCCACTTCCTGTTCACGCTGGAACAGAACGCAGAAGTCGGGCTTGTGCTTGGCCAGTTCAATCGCACCATCCAGAAGCGGCTTGTAATGTACCACGCGGCCCGGTTCCAGCCCGCAGGAGGCAGCGATGATCGCCTTGGGTTTGGCGTCGTCGATGCGCACCGCCAGCTCATTGGCCGCAAAGCCGCCGAACACGACCGAATGGATCGCGCCCAGCCGGGCACAGGCGAGCATGGCCTCCAGCGCCTCGGGCACCATCGGCATGTAGATGATCACGCGGTCGCCTTTATCGATCCCCTTGGCGCGCAGCGCCCCGGCGAGAGAGGCAACGCGGTCTTTCAGCTCGGCATAGGTGATGACATGCTTGGTGCCGGTGATCGGGCTGTCATGAATAAGGGCCGCCTGCGCGCCGCGCCCGCCCTCCACATGCCGGTCCACCGCGTTCCAGCAAGTGTTGACCATGCCGTCCTTGAACCATTCATAGAGCGGGGCATTGTCGTCAAAAAGCGCCTTGCTGGGCTTGCGGTCCCAGTCGATCGCCTCGGCCGCCTGCATCCAGAACCCCTCGGGGTCTGCCTTCCAGCTGTCATAGACCTCTTGATATCCCATCGTGCGTCTCCTCCGCTCAGGTTTGCATTTGTGTTACGGACCGCTTGCCCTTGCGGCAAGACTGTTGGCGCTAGACCGTGACAGTTTGGCGCAAGGCTTTGCAATATCTGCAAGGTTTCGCGTGCAAATTTTTGCAAACCCCCATTTTTGATGCGAATTTACAGGCGCAAATTCAGCTATTGCAAAATTGCAAACCACCCAAGCTGCAAAAGCGACTCATTTCTCATCCGTAATGGGTTACCGGCGTACCCGCGATGGCGGCCATGTTCAGCAGGCCGCGCGCGGTCACGCCCGGTGTCACGATATGCGCGCGGTTGCCCATGCCCATCAGGATCGGCCCGACCTCAAGCCCGCCCGCTTTCATCTTCAGGATGTTGCGCGTGGCCGAGGCCGCATCGGCATGGCCGAAGATCAGCACGTTGGCGGCCCCCTCCATGCGCCCCCCGGGCAGCAGTCGCTCGCGCAGATCCGGGTCGAGGGCGGCATCGACATTCATTTCGCCCTCATACTGGAAGTCGGTTTCCAGGCTGTCGAGAATGGCAATCGCCTCGCGCAGGCGTTTACCGGACCCTTCGGCCTGATTGCCGAATTGCGATTGCGAACACAGCGCCACGCGCGGCTCGACCCCGAAGCGGCGGGCATGACGGGCGGCCCCGATGGCCGCATGGGCCAGTTGTTCAGGGCTGGGCAGGGACCACACATGCGTGTCGGCAATGAAAAGCGGACCCTCTTCGAGGATCATCATCGACAAGGCGCCCTGGGGCTGCATCGTCTTGTTGCCCAGCACCTGCGCCACATAGTTGAGATGCCAGCGATACTCGCCAAAGGTGCCGCACAGCAGTGAATCCGCCTCGCCGCGATGCACCATGACGGCCCCGATCGCGGTGGTGTTGGTGCGCATGATCGCCTTGGCCAGGTCCGGCGTGACGCCACGGCGCTGCATCAACTCGTGATAGCTGCCCCAGTAGTCACGATACCGCGGGTCATTCTCTGGGTTGACGATATTCACATCGCGGTCGGGCCGGATATCGAGGCCCAATCGCTCGCAGCGCTGCTCGATCACGTTGGGGCGGCCGATCAGAATGGGTTGTTCGCTGGTTTCCTCCAGGATGGCCTGGGCCGCGCGCAGCACGCGTTCGTCCTCGCCCTCGGCAAAGACGATGCGGCGGGCATCCTGGGCTGCGGCCTCGAACACCGGGCGCATGAGCAGCGCGGATTTGTAGACCGACGCGTCGAGCTTGGCGCGGTAGGCCTTGAGGTCCTCCATCGGCCGTGTGGCGACGCCGGTTTCCATCGCCGCCTTGGCCACGGCGGTCGAGACGACGCCGGACAGGCGCGGATCAAACGGTTTGGGGATCAGGTAATCCTCGCCGAATGTCAGCCGCTCACCCTGATAGGCGGCGGCGGCTTCGGCGCTGGTGGTGGCGCGGGCCAGCTCGGCGATACCTTCGACACAGGCAATTTGCATGGCATCGTTGATCTCGGTCGCACCCACGTCGAGCGCGCCCCGGAAGATGAACGGAAAGCAGAGCACGTTATTGACCTGATTGGGAAAATCCGAGCGGCCGGTGGCGATGATCGCATCCGGGGCCACCTCGCGCGCGAGGTCCGGCATGATTTCGGGCGTGGGGTTGGCCAGGGCAAAGATGATCGGACGTTCAGCCATTTTCTGCACCAGCGTCGGGGAGAGCACGCCAGGGCCGGACAGGCCAAGGAACAGGTCCGCGCCCTCGATCACCTCTTCCAGAGTGCGCTTGTCGCTTTTTTGGGCGAAGGCGGCCTTCTGCGGGTTCATGTCCACGTCGCGGCCCTCATAGACCAGCCCGTGAATATCGCAGAGCCAGACATTTTCGCGCTTCACACCAAGTTTCAGAAGCAGGTTGAGACAAGCAATGCCCGCCGCGCCGCCACCGGTGGAGGCGATCTTGATATCCTCGAACCGTTTTCCCGCGACATGCAGCGCGTTGGTGGCCGCTGCGCCCACGACGATGGCGGTGCCGTGCTGGTCGTCGTGGAACACCGGGATGCCCATCCGTTCGCGGCAGATCTTCTCGACGATGAAACAATCGGGCGCCTTGATGTCTTCGAGGTTGATGGCGCCAAAGGTCGGCTCCAGCGCGCAGACGATCTCGGCCAGTTTTTCGGGATCGCTCTCATTCACCTCGATGTCGAAACAGTCGATATTGGCGAACTTCTTGAACAGGACGGCCTTGCCTTCCATCACCGGCTTGGAAGCGAGCGCGCCGATATTGCCCAGCCCGAGCACCGCGGTGCCATTGGAAACCACGGCGACAAGATTGCCGCGCGCGGTGTAGCGGCTGGCATCGGCGGGGTTGGCCTTGATTTCCAAACAGGCTTCGGCAACGCCGGGCGAATAGGCGCGGGCGAGATCGCGGCCATTGGCCAGAGGCTTGGTGGCGCGGATTTCCAGTTTCCCGGGCTTGGGGTGCTCGTGATAGAGCAGGGCGGCCTGGCGGAGGGTCTCGTTCTGGCTGTCGGTCATGACGTCCTCTTGAAATTTAGTTTAACATTAAACTATTTCTTCGGCGCGCCGCAATCGGCAATATCGGCATGGCCTGTGACACAAGGTTGCACTTTCGCCAAGCAGCGCGCAATCTCGAATTCCAGAACCTGCCGGAGGAATGCCCATGTCGCAAAGCCTGCTTGAAGCCGCGCGCGCAGTCCGCGCCAATGCCTATGCGCCCTATTCGGGCTTCAAGGTGGGGGCGGCGGTGCAGGCGGCGTCCGGCACGATCTATGCCGGGTGCAATGTGGAGAATGTGGCCTATCCCGAAGGCACCTGCGCCGAGGCCGGGGCCATCGCGGCAATGGTCGCGGCGGGCGAGACACGGCTCAGCGCCGTGGCGGTGATCGCCGACAGTCCGGAACCTGTCACCCCCTGCGGCGGATGCCGTCAGAAACTGGCCGAATTTGGCGCGCCGGACGTGGCGGTTACCCTTGCCACCTGTGCGGGAGAGACCCGCGAGATGACCCTGGCGGAGTTGCTTCCCGGGGCCTTTGGCGCGGCGCATATGGGGCAGGGGTAAGCGATGGATGCCCGCCGGATTATCGCCGCGATCCGTGACAGGCGCCCGCTGGTGAAAGCGGATTATACGAGCTTTGCCAATGGCCTGGCCGATGGATCGGTCAGCGATAGCCAGGCCGGAGCCTTCGCTATGGCCGTGTTGCTGAACGGGTTGCAGGGGCAGGGGCGCGTGGCGCTGACCGAGGCCATGCGCGACAGCGGGCAGACACTCGGCTGGGCGCTGCCCGGCCCCGTGATCGACAAGCATTCCACCGGCGGTGTGGGGGATTGCGTGAGCCTCGTTCTGGCCCCCGCGCTGGCGGCGTGCGGCGCCTATGTGCCGATGGTGTCGGGGCGCGGGCTGGGCCATACGGGCGGCACGCTGGACAAGATCGAGGCGATCCCGGGGCTGCGCACCACGCTTGACGAAGGTCGCTTCCGGCAGATCGTGGGGCAGGCGGGATGTGCCATCGTAAGCGCGAGCGGCGACGTCGCCCCGGCCGACCGGCGGCTCTATGCGATCCGGGATGTGACGGGGACGGTTGAGAGCATCGACCTGATCACCGCCTCGATCCTGTCGAAAAAACTTGCTGCCGGGCTGGAGGGGCTGGTCCTTGATGTCAAATGCGGCAGCGGGGCCTTCATGAAGACGCCGCAGGCAGCACAGGAACTGGCGCAGGCACTGGTGGAAACGGCCAATGCCGCAGGTTGCCGCACCTCGGCGCTGGTGACTGACATGAACCAGCCGCTGGCCCCGGCGCTGGGCAATGCGCTGGAAGTGGCCGAAGCGATGCGCGTGCTGACCGGTCAGAGCTTTGGTGCGTTGGCGGGGCTGAGTGCGGCTCTGGGCGGGATGGCGCTTGCCGGGGCGGGGCTGGCCGAGGATGTGGATGCGGGGGCAGAGGCGATCCGTGCCGCTTTGCAAAACGGTTCGGCGGCGGAACGGTTTGGCTCGATGGTGGCGGCCATGGGCGGGCCGGTGCGGTTTGTCGAGGAATGGGCGCATTTTCTGCCGGAGGCCACGGTCATCCGTGAACTCAAGGCCGAGCGGGCCGGTGTGGTGACGGCTATGGACGGCGAGGCGATGGGCCTGGCGGTGATCGGCCTTGGTGGCGGCCGGCAGGTCGAGACCGACACGGTGGACCCCTCGGTGGGGCTTAGCGATGTGCTGCCTCTTGGCGCGCGCGTGGAGAAAGGCGATGCGCTGCTGCGTATCCATGCGGCGCGGGTGGATCATGCGCAACGCGCCGCCCTGGCCTTGCGCGCGGCGATCACGATCAGCGATGATGCCGTTCCCCTGCCGCCGCTGGTGCATGCGGAACTGGGCTGAAACACGCGTTGCCCTTCGCCGCGGTTTCTGAGAAGACAGAAGAGCCTGGCGCGTTTCGCCTTCGCAATGAGACATCATTCGGCCCGAAACGCTTTCGCTGCCCGAAGGAGAGGACATGACCGACCATCTGACCATCGTTTCGCACCCGCTCGTTCAGCACAAGCTGTCGCTGATGCGCGAGAAAGACACCTCGACTGCGGTCTTTCGTCAGCTCCTGCGTGAGATATCTCAGCTGCTGGCCTATGAGGTCACAGATAACCTGCCGATGGCCACCAAGCGGATCGAAACGCCGCTGATGGAGATGGATGCCCCGGTGCTTGCCGGTCGCAAACTTGCGCTGATTTCGATCCTGCGCGCGGGCAACGGGCTGCTCGATGGCATGCTCGAGCTGATTCCCTCTGCCCGGGTCGGTTTTGTCGGGTTGTACCGTGACGAGGAAACGCTGCAGCCGGTGCAGTACTATTTCAAGGTGCCGGATCATCTGGAGGACCGGCTGGTTATCGTGGTGGATCCGATGCTCGCCACCGGCAATTCGTCCTCTGCTGCGATTGATCTGCTCAAGAAGGCGGGTGCCACGGACATCCGTTTTCTGTGTCTTCTGGCGGCTCCTGAAGGGGTTGAAACGATGAAGAAAAATCACCCCGATGTGCCCATTGTCACGGCGGCTCTGGATGATCGTCTAAATGACGTTGGTTACATCCTTCCGGGACTAGGGGATGCGGGTGACAGGATGTTTGGCACTAAATAAGCCAATAATTGTCCCTGTTTTTCGAATAATCCGTTCTCGAAACGGCTATAAACTGTTTACTCAAATGCCGATTTGAGGCACTGTTTCCCCACACTTGCGGGGAAGAATAGTGAACGTAAAAAGAGTGCTTGCGATCGCGCTGATCGCGATGACCTATGGCGGTGGCTCTGCTCAGGCTCAGAATGTTTCGAGTGTGCAGGCCCCGGCGGAATTTCCACCAGCGTCCTACACGGGTCGGCAATATGTCGACAGCAACGGCTGTGTCTTTGTGCGTGCCGGGATTGACGGGAATGTCACCTGGGTGCCGCGTGTCAGCCGGAACCGTAAAGTGATCTGCGGTTTTCAGCCCAGCCTGCCCGGCATCGCGGGGCAGACGGTCGTGGCGGCGCAACCCGCGCAGGAACCGGTGATGATCACCGTGGAGCCGGAACCGGCGGCCAAACCGGCCCCGGCACCGGCTGCACCAAAACCCGCCGCAACGGTGAGCGTGGCCAAATCAAAGCCCGCGACCAAGCCTGTGGCCAGCACACAGCCGAAAGTGATCCGGGTGACACCGGAGCCGCAACCAAAAGCGCAGCCCACAATCGTTCGGATCAAGCCCGCGCCGCAACCTGCAGCCAAGCCGACCGCGACAACCGTCACGATCGCGACCGCCAAGCCGGCGCCCAAGGCCGAGACGATGGCCCCGCGTCAGAGCACCTGTCGCGGAGCGAGCGCCATTTCGAGCCAATACCTGAAATCTTCGTTGCCCGTGCGCTGCGGTCCGCAGGCGACCTCGCATGTGACAATCGCCAACGGCAATACCGGACATAAGCTGGTGCGTACGGCGCCCATGCCGACCGCCATTGTGGTGACCACCGGATCGGCCCAGACCACAGGCTATGCGCAGCCCGCACCGTTGACACGGGCGGCCATGGCGCCGACCCCGCAGACCCGCTTTGTGCCTGAGCATGTCTATCGTGATCAGCAGAACGCCACCCAAGGCGTCTACATTCCCAAGGGGTACAAGGCCGCCTGGGATGACGACCGCCTGAACCCGATGCGCGCGCATCAGACCTTTGAGGGAAAGGCGCAGATGGAGCTGCGCTGGACCAATACCGTGCCGAGGCGGCTTGTTGAGGCCAGGACCGGCAAAGAGGTGCGTTATCTCTACCCCGATCTGCAATATCCCAACACAAGCTATGAGCCGCAGATCGTGGCGGGTGTTTCGGCCTCCGCTACCGAACCGGTTTCGCGCGCGGCGACGGCGATGGTGGAACAACCGGTGCGCCGGGCCTCGCCGCTGGCGTCGCGGGACGGAATGGAGAACGGTCCTGCCAAGAGCGCCAGTAAACCGATGATCGCGGGGGTCTCAGCCACGGTTTCGACCCGCGCCAGCGCGGCGAAACCCAAGGTGCAGGCAAGTCCCTCATCGGCGACGCATCGCTATGTGCAGGTGGGATTGTTCGGTGACCCGGGCAATGCAAAGCGCACGGCGCAACGTCTGGCCAATGCCGGGCTTCCGGCCCGCATGGGGTCATCAGGACAGTACAAGGTGGTTGTCGCCGGACCTTTCGCCACCCAGGGACAGTTGAGCGCCGCCTTGCAGCAGGTCCGGGCGATGGGCTTTGGCGACGCCTATCTGCGCAAGTAGCTTTTCAGTCAGGAATGCAGAGGAAAGGCGGACCATGAAAGGCCCGCCTTTTTCTTTGCCGTAGGGCGCGGGAGGTCTCCGGCCCTCTCTGTGGGATGCTGGCCCGCTGCGTTCAAATGGCGCCGGGGGTCGCCTTTGGCCTCAGGCCTCCCAGGTTACGCGCCCGCCACAGAGCGTCAATGCCGCGCGGGTGTCGCCCAATGTGCTGGGTTCGACCGCCTCCAGATCATGAGACATCATCACCACGTCGGCCATCATCCCGGCCTTGAGCTGTCCCTTGCTGCCTTCGTGGAATTCCAGCCAGGCATTTGCGGCAGTGTAACTTTCAAGCGTGTCCATCAGAGATTGCGCCTGGTTGTGATAGCCGTCCAGCGGAGTGGGGGATACCGCACCCTTGATATTGGGCATCACGTCGACCGGGATCACAGGCCAGTCGGTTGAGAAACAGACTTTTGCCCGGCTGTTACGGATGTCCTGCCAGGCAAAGGCCAGACGGATCTGATGCGGGTGCAGGACGGTGTTCATCCCTTCAGGGTTGAAGTACCCGCCAAAGGGGGCATGGCCCGGCTGGATCGAGGCCACAACGTCCAGCTCGGCAAAGCGCGGCAGGTCGTCGGGGTGCAGCACCTCGATATGCTCGACCCGGTGGCGCGCATCGCGCCTGCCATTGGCCTTCTGCGCCGCTTCATAGCCATCGAGCGTGCGCCGGATCGCCAGATCGCCGATGGCATGGGTGGCAATCTGCAACCCCATCGCATCGGCGCGAATGCAGGCTTCGGTGAAATGCTCGGCCTCGAACACCGCGTCGCCGATATGGTCGGTGCCGGGATAGGGCTGAAGCATCAGGGCGGTGCGGCTTTCGACCACGCCATCCATGAACATCTTGGTGATACCGGACCAGACCATGTCGGTGTTGAACCGCTGGCGCATGTCCTCGGCTTCCTCGAACCGGTCCAGGGGATCGAAGCTTTTGTAATGAAAGGGCACCTGCGCGCGGCAGGCGCTGCGGCCCTCATCGGCCATCTCTGACAAAAGCTCGCATTGATAAAGGTTGCCATCCATCAGGTGCAGGCCGGTCACGCCATGGCTGGCGCAGTGTTTCATTCCGCGCTCGATCGCGTCCTTGTCGCGGGCGCGGTCTGAGGGGCCGGGCGCTGGTACGGGGCTGGCCCCGGTGACCAGTCCGGCCATGTCACGGCCCGCATGGCGGGTGTGGCGCAACACGGGGGCATAGGCCGATGGCTCCTGCAGCTCGCCCGTGGCCAGGCCATCCTCGCCCATGACGATGCGCGCGCCTTCATCCACCTCGCCGCCATGCAGTACGCCGCCCATTTCCAACGCCTTGGTGTTGGCCCAGATCGTATGGTGGCAGGGCGAGAAGACGGCAAAGGGCCGGTCAGGCAAAACGGCATCCAGATCATGCCGCGTGGTGGACCGGCCCGGCCCCATCAGCGAGTAATCGGCCTGCACGGCAAAAAGCATCGGCTCGTCCGGGTTCTCGGCGGCATAGGGGCGCACGACCTCGGTCAGTTTTTCCAGCCCCTGCACGCCGTAGAGATCGAGATAGCCCATCTCGACCGAGCCACCGAAAAGATGCACATGACTGTCGATAAAACCGGGCAGCACCGTGTTTCCGCCCGAATCCACCACGCGCGTACCCGGCCCTGCCAGGTCACGTATGTCGGCGGTGGACCCAACGGCGGTGATCATCCCGCCGGTGATGGCCAGCGCTTCGGCGCGGGGCTGAGCGGGGTCAAATGTGATCAGTTTGCCATTCAGGATGACGGTATCGGCAGGCTGTGCCATGGTGGGCTCCAATGTTGAAACAAGGTCGCAAAAAGGAAAACGTGGCCGCACCGGGATAGGGCACGGCCACGCATAAGGCTTGACCGGATTACTTGGTCAGCTCGGTCCAGATCTTCGAATAGATCGCCTGCGTCTCGGGCGGGCAGGTCTTGGCGACATAGCCGGCACCGGCCAGTTCCTCGGGGATGATCACCTCGGGCGCCGAGGTCATGACCGGGTCCATGAACTCTTCGGAGCCCTTGATGCCGTTGGCATAGCGCGCGAAGTTCGAGATCATCGCGGCATTTTCAGGCGCCATGATGAAGTTCATGAAGGCCTTGCCCTCTTCCACGTTCTTGGCATCGGCCAGCAGGGCCACGTTATCGGCCCAGATCGGGAAGCCTTCCTTGGGGTAGCCATAGACGATGTCTTCGTTCTGCAGGCGGGCCCGCAGGCTGGCACCGTTCCAGTAGACACCGGCCGAGATATCGTTTTTCACGAAGCTTTCGATATTGCCGTAGTTCATCGACAGCCAGTGCGGCTTGGCGGCGACCAGAGCGTCACGGGCCTGTTTCAGCACTTCCTTGTCGTCGGTGCATTGCTCACCGCCGACATAGTTGATGGCGATGCCCATCACATCGTTCATTTCCGGCACGACGTTGATCTTGCCCTTGAGCTCATCCGGCGGGTCCATGATCACGGCGGCGGTATGCGGGTCGCCGCTGTAAACCGAGGTGTTCACGGTGATGCCCACGGTGCCCCATTGCCACGGCACGGTGTAGTTGCGGCCCGGATCGAACTCCACATCGACCCAGCGCGGGTCCATATGCTTGAAGTTTTCCATCTCGTTGGGCTTGGCTTCCATCAGCAGCCCTTCGCTGATCCAGATCGGGATATAGGTGGAGGACGGCACGACAAGGTCAAAGCCGTGCCCGCCCGCTTTCACCTTGGAGAGGGCGGTATCGTTGCTGTCATAGTCGGTGATCGTGACTTTGATGCCGGTCTCGGCCTCGAATTTCTCGATCAGTTCGGGGCTGGTGTAGTTGCCCCAGTTGAACAGGTTCAATTCGCCTTCGGCCATCGCGGCCCCGGCGACCATGGTCATCGCCACGGTGGTTCCCAACAGATATTTCATATGTATCTCCTCTGTTTTCTTGGGTGTTGGTTATGTGACCCGGATCATTTGCGCGTCCGGTTGAGAAAGAAGAAGGCCGTGACCATCAGCACCGACACGGCGAGCAGCGCCGTCGATATGGCGTTGATCTCAGGCGTGATGACGCGGCGCAGCTGGCCCAGCATGTAGGTGGGCAGTGTATCCTGCCCGGCGGATTTGACAAACTCGGTGATGACCACGTCATCAAGCGAGATGACGAAGGCCAGCATCGCCCCCGCCAGAATACCGGGGAAGAGCTGTGGCAGGGTGATGTGCCGGAAGACCTTGAAGGGGGTGCCGTAGAGGTCCGCGCCCGCCTGTTCCAGGCTCAGGTCCATGCCCTGCAGCCGCGCGCGGATGGGCATGTATGCAAACGGAATGCAGAAGGCCGAATGCGCGATGATCAGATACCAAAGCCCGGTATAGCCGGTCCAGACCTTGATCATGGCAAAGAAGATCAGAAGCGCCACGGCGGTGACAATCTCGGGCACCATCAGCGGCTGGTTGATCAGGGCGAAGGCGACGGTTTGTCCCCGCCACGGCTTCACGCGGGTGGTGGCGAGCGCGGCCAGCACGGCGGCGGAGGTGGCGATGAGCGAGGCACAGGTGGCGATGATCACCGAGCGGATCGTGGCATCCTGCACGGTTTCGTTCTGCCAGGCCGAGACATACCAGCGCCAGGAAAACCCTTCCCAGACCGCGATGCTTTCGCCCGCGTTGAACGAGTAGGCGACCAGCAGAATGATCGGCAGGTAGAGCATCGCAAAGCACAGAACGGCAATGGCGGTGAACCCGGTTTGTTTGCGGACATTGAAGCCTCTAGTGGCCATGGCCGGTCTCCTCCTTGCCCACGGCGCGGACATAGAAGATGAGCGCCACCATCACCACCACCAGAAGCGTGAGCGAAAGCGCGGCCCCCAAAGGCCAATTGCGGAGCTGGCCGAACTGAAGCTCGATCAGGTTACCCAGCATGAGTTGCGTGCCCCCGCCAAGCACACGCGGGGTCACATAGGCCCCGAGGCAGGGCACAAAGACAAGGATGGATCCGGCGACGACGCCGGGTTTCACCAGCGGGAAGATGACCTTGCGCAGCACCTGGAGCCGTGTCGCGTAGAGGTCATAGCCCGCCTCCACCAGATTGAAATCGAGCCGTTCCATCGAGGCATAGATCGGCAGGATCATCAGCGGCAGATAGACATATGTCATCCCCACCAGGATCGCGAATTCGGTAAAGAGTAGCTGGATCGGTTCGTCGATGATGCCCAGCCCGATCAGGATCGTGTTCACCGTGCCTTCGTTGCGGATCAGTTCCATGATGGCGAAGGTGCGGATCAGCAGGTTGGTCCAGAACGGGATCATGATCAGCAGCATCCACATATCGCGCTTGCCCGCAGGCCGGGTGGCGATGAAATACGCGGTCGGGAAACCCACGATCAGGCACAGGATGCAGGTGATCAGAGATAGCTTGAACGAGCGCCAGAACACGCTCAGATGCGCGTCGGCGAATGTCAGTTCTTCGGTGAAAAAGTCGCGTTCGGCCACCACGTTGAACCAGGCTTGCGCGGAAAACTCCCACTCGACCCCGCCATAGGCACCGGGCGTGAGGAAAGAGTAGATCAGCACGATCAGCAGCGGACCGCTGGCGGCGAAGATCAGAATCAGCATGGACGGAGCCAGCAGCAGGCGGCGGGTGCGGCGCTCGGCGCGGGCGCGGTGGAGGGCGGCGTCGCTCATGGTGTCAATCCCTCAGCACCTGGCCGACCCCATCGGGGAAGCTGACCCCGATACGTGCGCCGTTTTGCAGGGTGGTTTCCTGATCGGGCTGGTTCTGGCGGCGCAGCACGAAAGAGCCGCCATCCTCAAGATCGACATGAAAATGCGTGTCGGTGCCGAAATAGACCACCTCGCGCAGTGTGCCGGGCAGAAGCGCGGTGTCGGGATCATCAAGCTTGGCATGTTCGGGGCGGATGGCCAACGTCACCGGGCCACCGGCGGGGGGGCCGTCCTCGCTGGCCCGGGCCATGATCTCCTTGCCGGATGCAAGGCGCACGGTGGCCGCGCTGCCTTCGGCGCTCAGAAGCTCGGCGTCGATGAAATTGGTGTCGCCGATGAAGTCTGCAACGAAACGCTCGGCGGGATGATCATAGATGTCGCGCGGCCCGCCGATCTGGCGAATTGTGCCCGCATTCATCACGGCGATGCGGTCTGACATGGTGAGCGCTTCTTCCTGATCATGCGTCACGAAGATGAAGGTGATACCGGTCTCGCTCTGTAGTCGCTTGAGCTCAAGCTGCATCTCCTTGCGCAGTTTGAAGTCGAGCGCCGAAAGCGGCTCGTCGAGCAACAGCACCTTGGGCCGGGGGGCGAGCGCGCGGGCCAGTGCGACGCGCTGTTGCTGGCCGCCGCTGATCTCGGAGGTCTTGCGGTCGGCCATCGGCTCCATTTTGACGAGGGCCAGCATCTCCTCGACGGTGGATTTGATCTCTGCCTTGGGGCGGTTCAGCATCTCCAGGCCAAAGGCAATGTTTTGGGCAACGGTGAGGTGCGGAAACAGAGCGTAAGACTGGAAAACCGTGTTGACCGGGCGTTTGTAGGGGGGTTGATCGAGCAGGTTCTGACCATCGAGTTTTACGCTGCCGCGGGTCGGATCGATAAAGCCCGCGATCACCCGCAGAAGCGTGGTCTTGCCACAGCCAGAGGGGCCAAGGAGCGTAAAAAACTCATTTGAATCAATGGTGACTGTCACATCATCAAGCGCGGTAAAGGCGTCAGCCCCTGCGCCGAAAATCTTGGTCGCCCCGTCGATTTCGATCATGCAGCACCCCCCAAATACGCTGTTATGGTTTTGATCAAATGCTGCATCCGGAGAGGAGTCAAGCTTTCTGACCGGCTTGTTCGGATGGAAAACTGTCGGGGAAATGCCCGAGTGGAATTTTTGTGCAACCGGAGCGGTTTCTCGGATATGTCTGGGCCGCGATAGGGGAATGAGATGAGCGCGATCAACTTTGAACATCTTCGAACATTCCTGACCGTGGTCCGGCTGGGCGGGGTGGGGAAAGCCTCGGTCGCGCTGAACCTCACCCAGCCTGCGGTGTCCACGCGGATAAAGAACCTTGAGGAGAGCCTGGGCACGGCTTTGTTCGAGCGCGGCGGTGGCGGCATGATCCTGACCAAACGCGGCGAGAAACTGCTGGGCTATGCCGAACAGTTCGAGCAACTGAGCGATCAGATGCAACGGGAGGTTATCGCGCCCGAAGCCGTGGACGGACATTTGCGGATCGGGGTTTCGGAGACGATTGCGCAGTGCTGGCTGCCTGACCTGATCACCCGACTGCACGAGATTTACCCGCGCCTGGAGATCGAATTCAACGTCGACATATCGGTCAATCTGCGCGCTGGTCTGCTCAACCGCGAGATCGACCTGGCGATCCTGCTTGGGCCGATTTCTGAATATACGGTCGACAATATCGAATTGCCCGGCTTCGATATGGCCTGGTACATCGCCGCCGATGCGCCTGAGGGGGAAGAGGCCAGTGCTTATCTGACCCGCCCGGTGCTGACCTATGCGCGCAACACACGGCCCTATCGTGAGCTCAAGGAGATGCTGTCCGAGAGGGTGGGGGCCGGGGTGGCGATGTTTCCCTCGTCGTCACTGTCAGCGTGCTTTCGGCTGGTGGAGGCCGGGCTGGGTGTGGGGGCTCTGCCGCGCGCGCTGGGCGCGGCCTATGTGGCACGCGGGACGATTCGAGAGTTTGATCCGGGCTGGGTGCCCAATCCACTGACCTTTACCGCCTCCTATCTGGGTGAGCCCAGGCGGCATATCGTTGAAACCGCGGCAAAAACCGCACGCGAGGTAGGGTTGCGATATTCGAGAAATAAATAAATTTTATGTAAATGTGAAAAAAATTAAGATTTGATTTTATTTTTTGCCCCCGTCAGGCTCTATCGCAAACGGGGGACACCAGTGACAATTGGCTATGACATTCTGAAAGAGCGCCCGGCAAGCGAGGTGCGTGCGGCCATTCGCGGCTGTGAGTATGCCTCGCACACGGCCGGTTTGGGTCGGGGGCTGTTGCAGGCCAATCTGGCGATACTGCCGGAGTCTCATGCGCTTGACTTCATGCGGTACTGCCAGCGCAATCCGAAGCCTTGCCCGATTTCGGGCGTGTCGGATACGGGCAACCCGATGATGTTCACCCTGGGCGCGGATATCGACATCCGGACCGATATTCCGGCTTACAACATTTATCGCGACGGCAAGCTTGCGGGATCGGTCACAGATATCCTTGATCTGTGGCAGGAGGATTTCGTGGCCTTCGCGCTGGGCTGTTCCTTTACCTTCGAGAATGCATTGCAACAGGCGGGCATCGCGCTTTGGCACATCGATCATAATACCACGGTGCCGATGTTCCGCTCTTCCATTGACACCGTGCCTGCGGGGCCGTTCTCGGGTAAGATGGTGGTCAGTATGCGCATGATCCCCGAGGCGCGGGTGGACGAAGTGATCGCAATCTCGTCCAAGTATCCGCTGGCTCATGGCGCGCCGGTTCATGTGGGTGATCCCGCAAAGATCGGGATCACAAACCTCGCCGCGCCCGATTGGGGCGATGCGGCCCCCGAGACCCCTGGTGCGGTCCCGGTTTTCTGGGCCTGCGGGGTCACGCCGCAAGTGGCGATCGAAAGCGCGGGCCTGCCGCTCTGCATTACTCATAAACCCGGCCATATGCTGATCACGGATGTCAGCGAGTTCGCCGAGGTTCCCAATTACAAACTCAATGAACCCAAGGGAGTGAACCGATGAAGAAACTGATCACCGCAACCGCCGCTCTGGCGATGCTGGCGGGTACAGCGATGGCCGATAATCCGGTCGTGCTGAAAGCCGTTGGCACCTGGTCGAGCCTGACCAATTATCAGAAACATGAAGGCCCGTTTTTCAACGAACGTCTGGCCGAAGCCTCGGGCGGGCAGATCGTTGGCGAGATCAAATCGCAATCGGGTCTTGGCCTGAAGGGCTTTGAGATCATGCGGCTGGTCAAGAACGGCGTCTTTGACTTCGCCTTCGGCCTGCCGGGCTATGTGGCGGCGGAAAACGCGATCTTCGAAGGGGCGGATCTGAGCTCGCTCACGCAGGATATCGACACCCAGCGCAAGGTGGCCGAAGCGTATTTTCCGACGCTGGAAAAGGCCTTTGCCGAGATCTACAACGCCAAGCTGCTGATGCTCTACCCGTTCCCGAGCCAGACACTGTGGTGCAATGCTGAGATCAACAGCATCGAGGACCTCAACGGCAAGAAAATCCGCGTTTACGCCACCACGCTGGGCGATTTCGTCGAAGGCGTTGGCGGCACGTCCGTGACGGTGGCCTTCTCCGAGGTGATCCCGGCGCTGGAAAAAGGCGTGGTGGATTGCGGGATCACCGGCACCATGTCGGCCTATACCGCCAACTGGCAGCAGGTGGCGACCCATGCCTACACGCTGCGCGTCGGCTGGGGTCTCGCCTTTGGGGCCATGAATATGGACAAGTGGAACTCCATGTCCGCCGATCAGCAGGCACTGTTCCAGGAGGAGATTGCCGCACTCAATGACCGGATGTGGGCCGAGACGGCGACCGAGGACGAGATCGCCATTTCCTGCATCACCGGCGGCGAGTGCAGCATTGGCGAGCCCGGTGCGATGAAACTGGTGCAACCTTCCGAGTCGGACCTCGCCGTACGCGACAAGATCGCGACCGAGGTCGTTCTCGCCCGTTGGGCTGAACGTTGCGGGGCGGAGTGCGCCGAGAACTGGAACAACACGGTGGGTCCGATCCTCGGGCTCACGGCCAAGGCTGAATAAGTAAGTCAAGAGGGCGGCCAAGACGAATTGGCCGCCCTTAATCCATCCGAAAGGCTGATCTCATGCTCGAAGCTCTTCTCACCCGGTCCCGCAGGCTGAGCCTGATCCTGACCTGGATCGGCGGCACGCTGATCGTGCTGTCGGCCTTTCTGGTCACGCTGGAGGTGATCCTGCGCAAGCTCCTCAATGTGTCCCTGGGCGGGGCGGATGAAATCTCGGGCTATGCCTTTGGCGTGGCCACGGCCTTTGCGCTGAGTTTTGCGTTGTTCGAACGCGCGCATATCCGGGTGGATGCGTTGATGGGGGTGATCCCGCGCCGCCTGCACCCGTTTGTCAACATGCTGGGGCTGGTGCTTCTTATCGGCTTTGCTCTGGTGGTCACGACGATGGTCTGGTCCATGGTGGGCGACACGCTCAAACATGGGTCGCGCTCGATCACGCCGATGCGCGTGCCGCTGGCCATCCCGCAAATCCCCTGGCTGATCGGCTGGATGCTGTTTGTCGCCACCGGCGTGTTGCTTGGGCTGGTGGCGGTGAAGCGGTTCCTCGCGGGTGACACGGACGGCGTGCAGGAGCTGATCGGCGTCAAATCCATCGACGAACAGATCGAAGATGAAAGTGTCTGAGCCATGCTGATCAAAACACTCCTCATTCTTCTGG
This sequence comes from Roseovarius faecimaris, assembly GCF_009762325.1. Classification (NCBI taxonomy): domain Bacteria; kingdom Pseudomonadati; phylum Pseudomonadota; class Alphaproteobacteria; order Rhodobacterales; family Roseobacteraceae; genus Roseovarius; species Roseovarius faecimaris. Next base: position 2,591,612 of record NZ_CP034348.1, on the reverse strand, counting down.
GCCTTATCGGTCTGGCCGTTCCCATCGCTGCCGCTCTCGGCTGGCTGGGTCTGATCCTGCAATGGACCGACAGTCCGATGCCGCTGCACCGCGCCATTTCGGACATGGCGTGGCAAACCTCGACCGACTTCCTTCTGGTCGCCATCCCGATGTTCGTCATGCTGGGCGAGATCCTGCTGCGCGCGGGCATTACCGAGAAGATGTATGACGGGATCGTCAAATGGCTTGGCTGGCTGCCCGGCGGGCTGATGCATTCCAATATCGGGTCTTCCGCCTTGTTTGCCGCCACCTCCGGCTCGTCCGTGGCCACGGCCGCCACGATTGGCACCGTGGCTATCCCGCAAATCCAGAAACGCGGCTATAACGAACCGCTGTTTCTGGGCACCATTGCGGCAGGCGGCACGCTGGGGATCCTGATCCCGCCCTCGATCAACCTCATTCTCTACGGGCTGTTGACCAACACCTCCGTGCCCGAGCTTTATCTGGCGGGCTTCATTCCCGGCTTTCTTCTGGCGGCGCTTTTTATCATCACCGTGGTCATCGCCTGCACGATGCGGCCCGATTGGGGCGGGGAGCGGCTGCGTTATAGCTGGGGGGAGCGGATACGCGCCTTGCCCGCGCTGATCCCGCCCTTGGGGATTTTCCTCGTCGTGGTCGGCTCGATCTATGCGGGGATTGCCACCCCGACCGAGGCCGCGTCGCTTGGTGTGGTGGCGGCGATGGCGCTGGCCTGGGCCAATGGCAAGATGTCGATCGACATGATGCGCCAGGCGATCGAAGGTACGATGCGCACTACGGCCATGATCATGCTGATCATCATTGCGGCGGTGTTCCTGAATTTCGTGCTGTCGATCATTGGACTGACCCAGGCATTGACCGATTTCGTCACCGGGCTTGGCTGGTCGCCGATGGGCACGATGCTGATGATCGTGCTGGTTCTGGTCGTGATCGGTTGCTTCATGGAAACGCTGTCGATGCTTCTCACGATGGCCCCACTGGTAACGCCCATCGTGGTGGCGCTGGGCTTTGATCCGGTGTGGTTCGGCATCCTGCTGATGGTGCTGCTGGAAACCGCGCTGATCACCCCGCCCATCGGGATCAACCTCTATGTGGTGCAGGGGTTGCGCAAGACCGGTGTGATGACCGATGTGATGAAAGGCGCGCTGCCCTTCGTGCTGACCATGTTTGTCATGCTGGCGCTGCTTCTGGCCTTCCCGGGGCTGGCCACCTGGCTGCCATCCCTTTTCTACTGAGGCCCCGATGATCGCACAGAGCTTTCCCCGGATCAGCCCTCTGGGTGTCGACGGTTTTCTTGTCAGCTTCGGTGACAAGCTGGCGGAGCCTGCCAACCGTGCGGCGCTGGCCTTTCGGGCCGCGCTGGAGCGGGAAAGCTGGCGAGGCGTGGAAGAAAGCTCGACCTCGCTGGCCTCGGCCTATCTGCGATTTGATCTGGCCGCAGCGACCCATGTTGAGATGCAGGCCCGGCTTGAGGGGCTTCTGAACGCGCAGGACTGGTGTGCGGCGGACCTGCCCGGTGGGCGGCGATTGTGGCGCATTCCCACGGTTTATGGCACCGCGCTCGCCCCGCAGCTGGAGGAGGCGGCCCGCGCGGCAGGCGTCAGCGCGCAAGAGGCGGTCGCCATGCTCAGCCGGACACGCGTGCGTGTGCAGACCATCGGCTTCGCGCCAGGTCAGCCCTATCTTGGCGAGCTGCCCGAAAACTGGGACATTCCGCGCCAGACCAAGCTGACCGATAACGTGCCGCAAGGGGCGTTGGTGGTGGCGATCCGGCAGCTTGTGCTGTTTTCCGTGACCACGCCGACGGGATGGCGGCATATTGGACAAACCGCCTTTCGCCTGTTTCGCCCCGAAAGCGACAGCCCCTTCACCTTGCGCCCGGGCGATGAGGTGCTCTTTCCCGAGGCCAGCGCCGAGGCCTTGGAGAATATGCGTCAAGACCCCGAAGGCGGGGCCTCCTGCGAGCCGCTCACATGACCCGCGCGCTGATTTGCCACCACGCGAGCCCCGGTGTCACGGTGCAGGATGCCGGGCGGCCCGGATACCTGGCGCAGGGTGTGTCGCGCGGCGGGGCGGCGGACCGGCTTGCCCTTGCGGAGGGGGCCGCTCTTCTTCGGCAAGGCCCGGAACTGGCGGCGCTGGAGCTGGCGGGTCTGGGCGGAGCGTTCGAGGCCACCGAAGATATGCGCATCGCGCTCACCGGCGCGCCTATGCGGGCGAATATCGACGGTAAAAGCCTTGCCTGGAATGCAAGTCATCTTCTGCGGGCGGGCGAGCGGCTGGTGATCGGAGCGGCGCGGCAGGGCAGCTATGGGTATCTACATCTTGGCGGCGGTGTGGCGACCCCGTTGGTTCTGGGCGCGCGGGGCGTGCATCTGGCGGCATCTGTCGGCCGGGCGGTGCAGGCCGGTGAACGGCTTCCTGTCGGAGAGGACGCGGGCCTGAACGGCGTCGGTCTGACCCTTGATCCCGTACCCCGGTACGAGGGCGGCACCGTGCGTGTTGTGACCGGCCCGCAAACGGCCTTTTTTAATCCCCAAGATCAGGAGCGTTTTGCCGCAACGACCTTCACCCGCGACATGCGCGGCAACCGTATGGGCGTGCGTTGGGTGCCCGATGGAGAGGGGTTTCACAGCCAAACGGGGCTGAGTGTTCTGTCGGAGGTCATCGTGTCGGGTGACATTCAGATCACCGGCGACGGCACGCCCTTTGTGCTGCTCAGCGAATGCCAGACGACCGGGGGCTATCCCCGTATCGGCTCGGTGATTCCAAGCGACCTTCCTATTGTGGCGCAGGCCGTGCCGGGGACGAGGCTGCGTTTTGAGTTCATCGCGCTCAAGGAGGCTGCGGATATTGAAAGACGCGAGGCGGCGCGGCGCGCGGCGCTTGGCAGCACGGTGCGCCCGCTTCTGCGCGATCCCCATGACATGGCCGACCTTCTGGCCTATCAACTGATCAGCGGTGTGAGCGCGGGCGACGAGTTGGAACGGAGGCCATGATGGGCAAGACGGTCGATCTCAATGCGGATATGGGCGAGAGCTTTGGCCCTTGGGTCATGGGTAACGACCTGGCCCTGCTGGACATCGTGACCTCGGCCAATATCGCCTGCGGGTTACATGCCGGCGATTGGGATGTGATGGCGCGCACGATGCGCGCGGCGCAGAAGCGCGGTGTGGGCATCGGCGCGCATCCGGGTTTTGCCGATTTGCAGGGATTTGGCCGCCAGCGGATGACATTGCGCCCGGAGAGCCTCTCAAACTTGGTGCGCTACCAGATCGGCGCGGCCCAGGCTATGGCACGCGCCGAAGGGGCCGAGCTTCGTCATGTGAAACTGCACGGAGCCATGGCCAATATGGCCGCCGAAGATGAAGCAATGGCGCGGACCTGCTATGAGGCGGTGCTTGGCGTTGCGCCCGAGATCACGATCATGGTACTTGCCGGCACCGCACAGCAGGATGCGGCCTCCGCCCTGGGGTGCAAGATTGCCTGTGAGATCTTCGCGGACCGCGCGTATAACGACGATGCGACGCTGGTCGACCGTAGCCTGCCCGGCGCGGTGATACATGACCCTTCCGAGGCCGCCATGCGTGTGCTGAACATGGTGCAGGCGGGCGCCATCATCACCACAAGCGGCGCACATTTGCCCACCCGGATCGATACGATCTGTTTGCATGGCGACACGCCCGAGGCCGTCGAAATCGCGCGGGCTGTGCGCGAGAAACTGGAAGGGCAGGGGGTCATGCTTGCCCCTCTGAAAGGCGCGCCGCTTTGATCCATTGCGGCGCGGGCGCCGAGGAAAACCGGCGTTTTGCGGGTGGAACCCGCGCCGTTTTACCGCCTCTGGGGCGGGATCGGGCCGCGACAAGCGGGACTTTGCCGAAAACGTGAAAACTTTGACCAAAGTCAAATACCTGGGCGCGATCAAAGGTTACCATGAGATCAATGTTTAACTGTCCACCTTGAACCGGCCGCCGCATTGAACCTGAGACTCGAAACACATTCCGCACAGGCAGAAGCCGATGATTGCATCGCATGCAGTCGTCGGCTGTGCCAGTTTCTTGAACCACGCCATGTCTCCAACCGGCCCAGAACACGGCAACTCAAGCGAGGGGATCGTATCACCGGACGGGAACAGGATTGTCTGAAATTCTTGACCATCATGCGCGGCACGGCCGCAATCTGCCGGGCCTTCGAAGACGGTCGCCGACAGATCGTCGGGCTTGAATCCGATGGCGACATGGTCTGCGGACTGCTGCCGGATGTCGATGCGCCCCTGTGGCTGGAGGCGCTTGATGACTGTACAATCTGCGAACTGGATTTTTCAGCTCAGGCATCGGAGATGAACAATAACGCCGCCTTCATCGCGGCGATTTTCGCGGTGACGCATCAGCGGCTCGAAACCTTGTCGCGGCGTGTTTCTGCTCTGGGCCGGCTGGACAGTCGCGAACGGGTCATTCTGTTTCTGGCTGAGATGTCGCGCCGGAATATCCACCGGTTTGAACATGACGCCTATACCGCGCTGCCGATGTCACGAGAGGATATTGCCGATTACCTCGGGTTGAATGCGGAAACCGTCAGCCGGATCATGAGCCGCGTGAAGAAAGAGGGCCTGGTGAAGTTTCTGTCGCCGACCGAGTACACCGTGCCGGATTTTGCGGCGCTTGAAGCCTGCCTGCCGATCCCGGTGCCGGAACATGTCCAGAACCCGCTTGGCCGGCTGATCTTGCAAGGCGGTATCGCCATGGAGCATTCGGGCTAACAGCCGAACAGCAGGGCGGACCGGGTAGCGCCGGGAGCGCCCCTTGGCGTGGTAATCCAGCGGGTTTGATCCTGTCCAAAGCGAAAGACTGACTGCGCGCAAACTCCACGGTGTTTCTTGAGGATTTAACCGATTTTCCGAAATGGAGCACGCCCCCCCTCTTCGTGTCTCTTCACGGGGCCGATTGGCGTGACCGGGTAACGGCTTGACGGGGGACATATTCGGCATAGCCTTAGACTTCCTAAGGAAGATTCCTTGACCTATGCTATCGTCGTAAACTTTTCAAAGAGCGCGGGTAAACGTGCTGTACCGGATGGGTTTTCCATTCTGAAAGTTGCCAAAAGGGAGGACAATATGAAACACACGATGAGTATCCTGGCCGCGTCGGCTGTGCTGGGATCGGCGCAGGCCGCGATGGCCCAGACCGAGATTGAGTTCTGGCACGCATTCACCGGCCGTTTGGGGGAGCTGGTTGCCGAACAGGTCGAGACGTTCAACGCCTCGCAATCCGACTACAAAGTGGTCGCCACCCACAAGGGAAATTACTCTGAGACGCTGAATGCCGGGATCGCGGCGTTCCGCGCAGGCGAGCAACCCGATATCCTGATGGTATTCGAGGTTGGTACGGCCACGATGATGGCGGCCAAGGGCGCGATCAAACCTGTCTATGAAGTGATGGGCGACGGTTTTGACCAGTCCAAATATATCGGGTCGGTCAAAGGGTATTATACCTCGCCGGATGGCAACATGCTGTCGCTGCCGTTCAACTCGTCCACCCCCGTGCTCTGGGTCAATCGTGACAAGCTGTCCGAGGCGGGGATCGACCCGGATACCGATATGTCGACCTGGGAGCAGGTGGGCGATGTGCTGGATCAGCTGAAGGGCGCGGGCGTCGATTGCCCGCTGACCACGGCCTGGCAAAGCTGGATCCACCTTGAGAACTTCTCGGCCTATCACGACACGCCTTTCGCGACCAAATCGAACGGGTTTGACGGGACGGATACCGAGCTGGCCTTTAACAGCCCGGCACAGGTGGCGCATATCGGCGCCTTGGGCGACTGGGCGAAGGATGGCAAGTTTATCTATGCCGGTCGCCGCAATGAAGGCGGGGCTAATTTCCGCGCCGGTGAATGCGCGCTCTTTACCGAATCCTCGGCAGGCTATGCCGGGATCAAGGCCGAAGCGGAGTTCGATTTCGAAGTACGCCCGCTTCCCTATTGGAAGGCCGTGGCGGATGAGCCTCAGAACACCATCATCGGCGGCGCGTCGCTTTGGGTGATGGAGGGGCAGACGGATGCGGAATACGCAGGCGTTGCCGCCTTCATGGATTTCCTGTCATCGCCCGAGATTCAGGCGAAATGGCACCAGGATACCGGCTATTTGCCAATCACGTCCGAAGCGGGTGACCTGACCCGCGAGCAGGGCTTCTATGACGCAAACCCCGGCACGGATATCGCGGTGATCCAGATGACCGCGAAAGAGCCGACAGCCAATTCCAAGGGGCTGCGCCTTGGTTCGTTCGATCAGATCCGCGGGATCATCGACGAAGAGCTCGAGGCGGTCTGGTCGGGTGACAAGGACGCTCAGACCGCGCTGGATTCGGCGGTGGAGCGTGGCAACGCCCTGCTGCGCCGTTTCGAGCAATCGGCCCGTTAATCTGAGAAAAGGGCGGTCCTGGCACATGCCGGGGCTGCCCCTTTGATGGCTCATGGAAAAACGCGTCACCTTCAAGGGTATCTGGCTGCCGCTGCTTCTGGTGCTGCCCCAGATCCTGATCACGGCGATCTTCTTCTTTTACCCTGCGGGGCAGGCCATCTGGCAGTCCCTGTACATTCCCGATCCCTTCGGTTTGTCGATGCAATGGGTCGGGCTTGGCAATTTCGAGTTTCTGCTCTCGGATCCCTATTACCGCGCCTCTTTCGTGACCACGGCGATCTTTTCGGTTCTTGTGACGGTCGTTTCGATGGGCGTGGCGCTTTACCTCGCTATTCTCGCTGACCGGTTGATCAAGGGCTCGGGCACCTACCGGACGCTGCTGATCTGGCCCTATGCCGTGGCCCCTGCCGTGGCGGGGGTGCTGTGGCTGTTCATGTTCAACACGCGCGTCGGGGTGGTCACGTGGTACCTGGGCCTTCTGGGCTATGACTGGAACCATGTCCTGAACGAGGGCGAGGCGATGGGCCTTGTTGTTGTGGCCAGTGCCTGGGGGCGCATCAGTTACAACTTCCTGTTTTTCCTCGCGGGTCTTCAGGCGATCCCGAAATCGGTGATCGAGGCCGCCGCGATCGATGGTGCGCATTTCTGGACGCGGTTTCGCACGATCGTTTTTCCGCTGTTGTCGCCAACCACGTTTTTCCTTCTGGTGGTGAACATCATCTATGCCTTTTTCGAAACCTTCGGCGTGATCCACACCATCACCAGCGGCGGCCCGCAACAGGCCACGACCATTCTGGTCTACAAGGTTTACGCCGACGGGTTCGTCGGGCAGGACCTGGGGTCATCCGCGGCGCAATCCGTGATCCTGCTGGTCATCGTGTCGATCCTGACGGTGGTGCAGTTCAAGTATATCGAACGCAGGGTGCATTACTGATGGCAGAGCGCAACGGCATGGTCGAAAAACGCGGCGCGGGCCTCTGGCTGACCCATCTGGGGCTGATCATCGGGGTGGCGTTTATCTTCTTTCCGATCTGGCTGGCCTTTGTGGCCTCGACCGTCGATCAGCAGGCCATCGTGCGTCCGCCGATGCCACTTTTGCCGGGCGACCAGTTTTTCGACAATTACGCAAAGGCGCTCACCTCGGGCGTGAACGCGCCCGTGGCGACAATGCTGGGCAATTCGCTGGTCATGGCGCTGGGGATAGCGTTGGGCAAGATTGCAATCAGCCTGCTGTCGGCCTTTGCCATCGTCTATTTCCGGTTTCAGGGGCGCAAGGTCTTCTTCTGGCTGATCTTCCTGACGCTGATGCTGCCGGTCGAGGTGCGGATCGTGCCGACCTATGAGGTGATCGCGAATTTTGGAATGCTGAACAGCTATCAGGGGCTGATCCTGCCGCTGATCGCCTCGGCCACCGCCACATTCCTGTTCCGGCAATTTTTCATGACGGTCCCGGACGAGCTGGCCGAGGCCGCGCGTGTCGACGGGGCAGGGCCGATGCGGTTCTTCTTCGATATCCTGTTGCCGATGAGCCGGACGAATATCGCGGCGCTCTTCGTGATCCTCTTCATCTATGGCTGGAACCAGTATCTCTGGCCGTTGCTGATCACCACCGATCCCGAGATGAACACGATCGTGATGGGGATCAAACAGATGTTCCCCTCGGGCGATGACGTGGCCGACTGGCCTGTGATCATGGCGACGTCGATCCTGGCCATGGTGCCTCCGGTTATCGTGGTCGTGGCGATGCAAAAGCTCTTTATCCGCGGGCTTGTCGAAAGCGAGAAATAAGACAAATGGCGACACTGACCCTTGAAAACGTGAAGAAATCCTTTGGCAAGACCGATGTCATTCACGGCGTTTCGATTGACGTCGAGGATGGTGAGTTCATCGTCATTGTCGGCCCGTCCGGCTGCGGCAAGTCCACGCTTCTTCGGATGGTGGCCGGGCTTGAGACAGTGACGGCGGGCGAGATACAGATCGGTGGCCGGCGTGTGAACGATGTCGAGCCTATGGACCGCGATATCGCCATGGTGTTCCAGAACTACGCGCTTTATCCGCACATGTCGGTGTTCGACAATATGGCCTACGGGCTGAAGATCGCCAAAACCCCGCGCCCGGAGATCGAGCAGCGGGTCGCGGAGGCGGCGAAGCTGCTTCAGCTTGAGCCATATCTGCAGCGCAAGCCGCGCGAATTGTCGGGCGGACAGCGTCAGCGCGTCGCCATGGGGCGCGCCATCGTGCGCAAACCGGCGGTCTTTCTGTTTGATGAGCCCCTGTCGAACCTTGACGCCAAGCTGCGGGTGCAGATGCGGCTCGAGATCAAGGCGCTGCAACGTGCGCTTGGGGTCACGGCGCTCTATGTCACCCATGACCAGGTCGAAGCGATGACCATGGCCGACCGCATGATCGTGATGAACGGCGGGGTCGCGGACCAGATCGGTGCGCCGCTTGAGGTGTATTCCAATCCGGCGACCGAGTTTGTTGCAGGCTTCATCGGGTCGCCTCCGACGAATTTCCTGTCCAGCAGCCTGATCGGCGGTACAGGCGACCGGCGCATCGGTATCCGGCCAGAGCACCTGCGTTTGTCCGCTGTCGGTAGTGGCAAGCTGAACGGTCACGCGGCGTTCAGCGAGGCGCTCGGCGCTGAGAGCCTGATCCATGTGAAATGCGCGGACGGAACCCAGATTACCGTACGCCAGGAGGCGGCGGCCGATATCCCCGCCGAAGGCACCGAGGTGGGGCTTGCCTGGGATGCAAAGGATGAGATGCATTTCGATACATCGGGGCGGCGCGTCTGAGCATAGCCCGGCTCTACCGCGGCACAGCGCCGGTCGGTCGGGCCATTTGTGGACAAGCCTTGCCTGAAGATCACGGAAGGGGCGGTGGCCCCGTTCAGGAAAAGATCTTTTGCATCTGCTTTGCGTAGAACGTTCTTGAAATCGTCGCGCGGTTTCCCGCAACCCCGCGATATGCCGACCTGCCGTTGCGCAGGGGAAGCCCCGCCCAGATCCAGGCCAGATTATCCATGAACTTGGTCAAAGTGATTTCGCCGTTCAGAAACTCACGATAACCCGCATCATGCAGCAGCATCACACCCAGTTTGTCCTGCAATTGGCGATTGAAACGCGACTGGGCCGCGACATTGGCCCGGTCTGTCAGCATGAGAAGGGTGGACGGGATGAACTGGTACCGACCGATGGCATGTTGCTGGCCCGGTGTTTTCCGGATCCAGTGGAACACTTCGCCGACGGTCATCTCAGTCGGGCGCTTGTGTGGGCGCCGTCTGGCAGACACGTGAATGGCATCATACTGAAGCTTTCCAGCCTCGGCGAAACCGATCAGGGCCAGCACCTGATCCGTCCTGCTTTCGCTATGTGCCAGCGACCAGCTTGAATAGGGTTGCCTCTGAGCTCCTGGAAGAGCGCGCTCAAAGGGATCGTTGAGAACCCAGTCTTCAACCCCGAAACTTTTCCATCGAGCCCGGTCTTTGAGCGAATACGACCCCTGAGATGCGTAAGCGGATGTGCCCAGAGTGGAAAGCAAGGTAATTAAAAAATGTCTACGACAAACTCGCATCTTCCTCCCCCAAGGAATACGAATCAATACATCGTCTAACATACCATAATTTATGGATAATTTCCCGAAACACTCTGTTTGCGAAATCTACAAAATATAGGGCGCCCAGCTCTTGGACGCCCTATATGGTGATTGCGCGATGTTAACGGGACGCGTGGCGCCCTTCGCCTCTGGATCAGAACTTGGCGAGAATGTTCAGGAACGGACCTTCCTTGCGCCCGTCGATATAGCGCAGGTCGTCGTCCACGTCGCCGAATTGATAGCCGACCCCGATCTTGGCGTTGTTGCCAAAGTGCCTCCAGGCTCCGATCACGGCCCCTGTCTCGGTCACATTCGCCTCTTCGAACTTCTGAATGCGGGCTTCGACCATGATGTCCCAGTTGTGGACCACATGGTAATCCAGCCGCAGGATACCCAGATGCGCGGTATTGCTGGTAAAGACGCCGGAGCCCCGGACTGTCTCGACATCGGCCATCCGATACCCGTATTTCGCGCCCAGGGTGAACTGGCGGTTCAGATCATAGCTGACATCCGCATTCAGAATGTGGCTCTTCTGGCGGGGTCCGTTCAGGTCGCCTTCGATATTCACCTGATCGGTGCCCGGCAGATCCTCAAGATAGGTATAGCTGAACAGGGCGTTGAAGCGGTCGTTGTTGATCGGACGATAGGCCAGACCGATCTTACCCTCGATATAGCGGCCATCGCGGAAGGATGACTGGTTGGATTCCGAGATGATCGTGTCGATATTTGCCAGAAGCCGGAACTCTTCGGACGCCTGATATCTCAGGTATCCGCTCGCGCCCCAGGTTTCGCGATTCTGAGCGGGGAAGAGGTTGTTCTTCTCGCGGTGATATTCGAGCGAAATCCCGGCCTGCGTGATATCTTCATTGGTGTAATGAGCGGAGAAGGTCAGGCCCTCTCTGCGCAGGTCGCCACCCACCGGGTCTTCGCGTTCACCATAGATGATCCCACCGTCCAGAACCCAATATTCGCTGGGCGTGTAGGTGACGCCATAGGTCGACGCCAGCGATGGGCGGTTGCCATAGACATCATAGGTGTTCTCGGCGCGGATGGTCACATTGTCGTTCAGCTGAGAGGTGGCCCCGGCCACCCAGGTGCCGCCGTCGCTGCCGAAGAAGGTCGTATCCTCCAGCTTGCGCTCGGGATCGAGCCGGTAACCGAAGTAATACTGTGTTTGCTCGTCCTTGTCGTAGGTCAGGTTGGCATAGCCACCCGTCCCCAGCGACCCATCGGAAATCTCGCCTTCGACGGTCATCTTGTCCGACACGCGCGCACGCGCGCCAAAACCAAGGCGATCCCGCTTGGTGAGCGTTCCGCTGCGCTCCAGCGTGGCCTCACCGAACACCCATGCGCTGAAGTCGTCATTGGGAGAGTAGGTGAAACGCAGCGCCGCGTCTGTGCGGCTTCCGTTCAGGCCGGGCAGGGCGAGGGGATCCTTGCGGTCCGTATGCAGAACAACCGCTTCGGTCGTCCACATCGGGTTGAGCGCAAAGGTCAGGCCAACCCGGGTATCGTCACGCTCTTTGCCGGTCGAGTCGTCATAGTGATCATGTTCAAGCTGCACCGAAGCGCGGTCGCTGAGATCGACATTCGCCGCAACGCCATAGGCTGTCTGGGTGTTGGCAACGTTGTAATCGGCAGAAACGAACCCGGCTTCCTTATAGTCGTAATAGGCCGAGAAGCTGCCTGATACGCGGCCATCGGTCAGCTCGGACAGATCCGCGCGCGCATCGAAGGAATAGGCCATCGCCTTTGTTCCGGGTGCGCCAACCGTGGGCATGGTGATGAAGTCAAACCCGCCATTGATCGATGTATCGAAGCCGAAACCCGGGCCCTCGCTTTGCGCGACTTCCAGGTTCATATAGGTCAGATCGCTTTTGCGAAGCAGAACGTCGGCACCGTAGAGCTTGTTATCCGCCAGGCCCGTTTCTTCGTGCTGTGCGGAGAAACCGATGCGGATATTGTCGCTCAGCCAGGCTTCGGCGCGTCCACCGAAGGACGTGCCATCGACATTGCCCAGGGTGGGCACATATTCGTACTGCACGACAAGGCGGGTTTCGTATTTACCCAATGTATTATCGTTAAGCAGCGTGTCCCCGGCATAGGGGCTGAGCGGTTGCGTCAGAATGACGACACCCTGGAAATGGTTGATCCGGTAGTCCCGCCCTTCGACCAGCGTCTGTTGCTGGACAATGCGACCCGACACCGGATCGACATACTGAACATAGACATTCGACGTACCGCTGAGCAGGCCCTGGCGCTTGAGGAAATACCCCGTGCCGCCTGTCGCCTCGAACACGTCGCGCTGAACCAGGCGGTCCGGCGACGCACCATACCCCGTGAAGCGCAGCCGTGGCCGACCTTCTTCGGTCAGGTTTTGCGAGGATTCATAAACGACCTGGGCGCCGAACAGGGTCCGGTCGCTGCGAACAAGGCTCAGACGCTCCTCGGCCACCTTGAAATCGCCGATCAGCACATGCGAGCCGTCTTTTTCGGCCTTCAGGAATATCTTGCCGGAGGTCGGCGCTTCCTCGATGAAGGTGGAATCGTCGCCGAATGTCAGGAACACGTCTTCGTCCCGGATCGACCGGATCAGGTTCAGCGGTTCGCGTGCGTCTAGATCGCTGAAGATGACATCGAGATCGCCTTCGCGCGTATCCACCGCACCGGTCAGGTTCCAGCCGCTGGCGGTTCTGCCCTTTGCGAAGCCGGCAACGCGGCCGATTTCGTATGTGTCGCCGCTCTCTTCGCCGATGGTCACATCGACAGTGGCAATATAGAACCAGTCATCCTTCGGGATTTCGACATTGCGCTCAATCACTTTCGGGCCGACGCCGACGCGCACGGTCTGATCTCCGACCGGCAGGATGCGTTGTACGAGGAACGCGCCATTCTGGTCGACAGGCACGGGTTCACCCATGACGGTGACACTGCTGCCGGGGGCCAGCCCATCGGAGAACACCGTGACAGAGCCGCCATGAACCGGGATGGTCCGGCGGCGCGTCATGTCTTCGGTTTCGCCCGCCGCTACTATCGGCCCGTCCAGTTGCGGATCTGCAAAGCGGCGCGATGTGCGCGACAGGGACAGGCTGCGTGTTTCGTCATACCGGCCGCGCGCATCATAGACGCGTGCCGAATAGAGCATATCCGTCGTGCCGGTATCGGGCATCTGCCAATCTGCGGTGCCATTCGGCGTCACCGGAACCACGGCAATCACCTTGCCGGGGTTTCTGGCTTCCGAAATTCTGATCTCTGCCCGCTGAATATAGGCCGGATAATTCGTCGAAAGCCGGAAATTCACCGTGTCACCGGCGGTATAGGTGCTTCTCAGGTCGCTTGTCGTCACGGCGAGTCGCTGGTCGATGGTCAGCCCATCCATGCGAACCTGCACGTTGGCATCGCTGAGCAGCCGGTCAATGCGCCGCGTCTCGTTAATTCTCGTCGCGTTGCCCTCAAGGACAACAGGATCGGCTCCCGGCTCGACCGCGTCGATGGAGATCGAGAACCCCTCTTCGCCAAGATCTCCGGAAAACTCTTCTAATTCAGTGTTTTCGCCTCTTGGCATGGAGACGACAGTTCCGGCGTTTGGCTGTTTGCACGCTTCAGGAAGAACTCCATTTACCAGCGTACAGTCTGTACTAATCGGTTGTCCCAAAGTGGTGCCTGGCATGACCAGTGCCAGCACCAAGGGCATCTTCAAAACACGCATCATATCCCGCCTAAATAAGTTTCCCCTAACTTAGCAATTGGCTTATGTTGTTATACGCCCGCTCGAATTGCCTGTATATGGTAAACCTACCTCAGCCCTTGGGGCGTTGAAGCGTTTTTTCAACCATAAGCCTGAATTTCCCTTCCTTGCGCCAAATTTGCCGCAACTCTGCTTCGACCTTGCGCATGCGCACCCGAGCAGTCCGGTTGTCCTCGCCCTTCAGCAGATAGCTGATCCGCACGGTCGAAGGCTGATTGCTGAACTTCATCACAGCACGCGCCAGGGCCGCAGTGAATTCGGGTTTCGGATCGTTGCTGCCCGGAATGAAGGCATTGTTCGCGACATCGATCCGGACCAGACGCGAGATGGTGGCCCCAAAGTTCAGCTTGGTCGTCTTACCAGGCGTCAGGCGCACCGCGCGCGGGTTCTCCGTGGTCAGCCGGTAACCGGCCGGCAGCGACCGCGTGTCGATCTTCATGGTGAAGTTCGAGCCGATATCGCGCGGCAGGTCGGCGCAGGCCACGTGGAAGCGCCCATGCTCATCCGTGGTATAGACTTCGCCCTTGACCGTGTAGATGCGCACGCCGGGAATACCTGGCTCGCCCTGAGGTTCGACGCGCGCCGGCGGGGCAAGTTTGCCTTTGCCGCCCTTGCCGCCGAGATAGATATCGTCATTCGCAACCAGACCCACCGGAATACCGGGCTCTCTTGCCTCGTCCTGGTATCCGTTCTGATTCACGTCGTCGAACACCTTGCCGATCACGGTCCCGCAGTCAAACACCGGTTCCGCCGAGAGCACGACCGAGGCTGATGCCGTCTCAACATTCCCGTCGGGATCGATCAGGTCAGCATAGTTGGTGTGAATGCCCGGCTGCACACTGCTCGACACGAAGGTCGACAATTGCAGCACTACGGTTGCACCGGGCGCGACATCGACCGGCGGGAAGGCGACGACCCCGTCATTGACCGTGACTGTTGCGACCGCACCGTTGATGGTGGCACTGCCGTCCTGATAGAGGAAGCCAGCCGGAAGACGGTCGATCACATTGACGGTTTGCGTGTCGACGACACCGTTATTCGTGACCTCGATCACCCATGGAACCACGTCGCCCTGAAGGACATATTCACGCGGGGCGGTCTTGGAAATCACCAGGTCGATCGCTTCTGCGGGATTGACGAACTGCGGTTCGACATCTGTCACGGCCTCGGACGAGTCCGGATCGACCTGCAATGCGTCGAAGGTGGCGACATTGGTGATGCGTCCCGGGCTGAAGCTGTCCGTGATCTGAAGCATGCTGTCGGTGACATCAACGGAAGCCTCATAGACCCACGTTTCGCCAACATCCAGGTTCCCGTCATTGTTCGCGTCGCCGCTTACCAGTGTCGGACCGGATGCAAGCGGAATGGGGAAGGTCTGGGTCTCGTCGAGATTGGCCTGTGTCGTTTCATCGACAAGGCTCACCTCGGTCAGCGTGACATTGCCCGTGTTCACGACCGTGATGGTATAGTCGATGCTTTCGGCTTCGGGGCCGACAGAGTCCTTGTCAGCAACCTTCTCAATCGTGAAGGCCGGATTCTGCGCAATCGTCGTTGTGGCACTGTCGCTTTGCGGTTCAGGCAATTCGTCGAAGGCGATGGAGGCGGTGTTCACCAGGTCATTGCCGTCGTTGATATTGGCCTGAGTGGCGTTGTAGGTGCCGGTATAGGTCCAGGTCTCGCCGACCTCGAGGATGCCGTCGCTGTTGGCGCCCTCGGAGAGGTTCAGATCGCTCTCGGTGAAGGCCTGCGCGGCGCCGTTCTGCAGCAGCGCATCGGTGAAGACCGCGCCGGTCAGCTCGACATTGCCGGTATTGACCACGGTCACCGTGTAGGTGAGCGGCGCCGGGGCGTCGATCTCCAGATCGTCGACGACCTTGGTGATCGTATAGGCCTCGTTCTGGGTGATCGTCGTTGTGGCGCTGTCCTCCTGCGGGGTGGGCAGCTGATCGAAGGCGATGGAGGCGGTGTTCACCAGGTCATTGCCGTCGTTGATATTGGCCTGGGTGGCGTTGTAGGTGCCGGTATAGGTCCAGGTCTCGCCGACCTCGAGGATGCCGTCGCTGTTGGCGCCCTCGGAGAGGTTCAGATCGCTCTCGGTGAAGGCCTGCGCGGCGCCGTTCTGCAGCAGCGCATCGGTGAAGACCGCGCCGGTCAGCTCGACATTGCCGGTATTGACCACGGTCACCGTGTAGGTGAGCGGCGCCGGGGCGTCGATCTCCAGATCGTCGACGACCTTGGTGATCGTATAGGCCTCGTTCTGGGTGATCGTCGTTGTGGCGCTGTCCTCCTGCGGGGTGGGCAGCTGATCGAAGGCGATGGAGGCGGTGTTCACCAGGTCATTGCCGTCGTTGATATTGGCCTGGGTGGCGTTGTAGGTGCCGGTATAGGTCCAGGTCTCGCCGACCTCGAGGATGCCGTCGCTGTTGGCGCCCTCGGAGAGGTTCAGATCGCTCTCGGTGAAGGCCTGCGCGGCGCCGTTCTGCAGCAGCGCATCGGTGAAGACCGCGCCGGTCAGCTCGACATTGCCGGTATTGACCACGGTCACCGTGTAGGTGAGCGGCGCCGGGGCGTCGATCTCCAGATCGTCGACGACCTTGGTGATCGTATAGGCCTCGTTCTGGGTGATCGTCGTTGTGGCGCTGTCCTCCTGCGGGGTGGGCAGCTGATCGAAGGCGATGGAGGCGGTGTTCACCAGGTCATTGCCGTCGTTGATATTGGCCTGGGTGGCGTTGTAGGTGCCGGTATAGGTCCAGGTCTCGCCGACCTCGAGGATGCCGTCGCTGTTGGCGCCCTCGGAGAGGTTCAGATCGCTCTCGGTGAAGGCCTGCGCGGCGCCGTTCTGCAGCAGCGCATCGGTGAAGACCGCGCCGGTCAGCTCGACATTGCCGGTATTGACCACGGTCACCGTGTAGGTGAGCGGCGCCGGGGCGTCGATCTCCAGATCGTCGACGACCTTGGTGATCGTATAGGCCTCGTTCTGGGTGATCGTCGTTGTGGCGCTGTCCTCCTGCGGGGTGGGCAGCTGATCGAAGGCGATGGAGGCGGTGTTCACCAGGTCATTGCCGTCGTTGATATTGGCCTGGGTGGCGTTGTAGGTGCCGGTATAGGTCCAGGTCTCGCCGACCTCGAGGATGCCGTCGCTGTTGGCGCCCTCGGAGAGGTTCAGATCGCTCTCGGTGAAGGCCTGCGCGGCGCCGTTCTGCAGCAGCGCATCGGTGAAGACCGCGCCGGTCAGCTCGACATTGCCGGTATTGACCACGGTCACCGTGTAGGTGAGCGGCGCCGGGGCGTCGATCTCCAGATCGTCGACGACCTTGGTGATCGTATAGGCCTCGTTCTGGGTGATCGTCGTTGTGGCGCTGTCCTCCTGCGGGATGGGCAGCTGATCGAAGGCGATGGAGGCGGTGTTCACCAGGTCATTGCCGTCGTTGATATTGGCCTGAGTGGCGTTGTAGGTGCCGGTATAGGTCCAGGTCTCGCCGACCTCGAGGATGCCGTCGCTGTTGGCGCCCTCGGAGAGGTTCAGATCGCTCTCGGTGAAGGCCTGCGCGGCGCCGTTCTGCAGCAGCGCATCGGTGAAGACCGCGCCGGTCAGCTCGACATTGCCGGTATTGACCACGGTCACCGTGTAGGTGAGCGGCGCCGGGGCGTCGATCTCCAGATCGTCGACGACCTTGGTGATCGTATAGGCCTCGTTCTGGGTGATCGTCGTTGTGGCGCTGTCCTCCTGCGGGATGGGCAGCTGATCGAAGGCGATGGAGGCGGTGTTCACCAGGTCATTGCCGTCGTTGATATTGGCCTGAGTGGCGTTGTAGGTGCCGGTATAGGTCCAGGTCTCGCCGACCTCGAGGATGCCGTCGCTGTTGGCGCCCTCGGAGAGGTTCAGATCGCTCTCGGTGAAGGCCTGCGCGGCGCCGTTCTGCAGCAGCGCATCGGTGAAGACCGCGCCGGTCAGCTCGACATTGCCGGTATTGACCACGGTCACCGTGTAGGTGAGCGGCGCCGGGGCGTCGATCTCCAGATCGTCGACGACCTTGGTGATCGTATAGGCCTCGTTCTGGGTGATCGTCGTTGTGGCGCTGTCCTCCTGCGGGATGGGCAGCTGATCGAAGGCGATGGAGGCGGTGTTCACCAGGTCATTGCCGTCGTTGATATTGGCCTGGGTGGCGTTGTAGGTGCCGGTATAGGTCCAGGTCTCGCCG
Organism: Roseovarius faecimaris; assembly: GCF_009762325.1. NCBI lineage: Bacteria > Pseudomonadati > Pseudomonadota > Alphaproteobacteria > Rhodobacterales > Roseobacteraceae > Roseovarius > Roseovarius faecimaris. Next base: position 2,573,632 of record NZ_CP034348.1, on the reverse strand, counting down.
ACCTCGAGGATGCCGTCGCTGTTGGCGCCCTCGGAGAGGTTCAGATCGCTCTCGGTGAAGGCCTGCGCGGCGCCGTTCTGCAGCAGCGCATCGGTGAAGACCGCGCCGGTCAGCTCGACATTGCCGGTATTGACCACGGTCACCGTGTAGGTGAGCGGCGCCGGGGCGTCGATCTCCAGATCGTCGACGACCTTGGTGATCGTATAGGCCTCGTTCTGGGTGATCGTCGTTGTGGCGCTGTCCTCCTGCGGGATGGGCAGCTGATCGAAGGCGATGGAGGCGGTGTTCACCAGGTCATTGCCGTCGTTGATATTGGCCTGGGTGGCGTTGTAGGTGCCGGTATAGGTCCAGGTCTCGCCGACCTCGAGGATGCCGTCGCTGTTGGCGCCCTCGGAGAGGTTCAGATCGCTCTCGGTGAAGGCCTGCGCGGCGCCGTTCTGCAGCAGCGCATCGGTGAAGACCGCGCCGGTCAGCTCGACATTGCCGGTATTGACCACGGTCACCGTGTAGGTGAGCGGCGCCGGGGCGTCGATCTCCAGATCGTCGACGACCTTGGTGATCGTATAGGCCTCGTTCTGGGTGATCGTCGTTGTGGCGCTGTCCTCCTGCGGGGTGGGCAGCTGATCGAAGGCGATGGAGGCGGTGTTCACCAGGTCATTGCCGTCGTTGATATTGGCCTGAGTGGCGTTGTAGGTGCCGGTATAGGTCCAGGTCTCGCCGACCTCGAGGATGCCGTCGCTGTTGGCGCCCTCGGAGAGGTTCAGATCGCTCTCGGTGAAGGCCTGCGCGGCGCCGTTCTGCAGCAGCGCATCGGTGAAGACCGCGCCGGTCAGCTCGACATTGCCGGTATTGACCACGGTCACCGTGTAGGTGAGCGGCGCCGGGGCGTCGATCTCCAGATCGTCGACGACCTTGGTGATCGTATAGGCCTCGTTCTGGGTGATCGTCGTTGTGGCGCTGTCCTCCTGCGGGATGGGCAGCTGATCGAAGGCGATGGAGGCGGTGTTCACCAGGTCATTGCCGTCGTTGATATTGGCCTGGGTGGCGTTGTAGGTGCCGGTATAGGTCCAGGTCTCGCCGACCTCGAGGATGCCGTCGCTGTTGGCGCCCTCGGAGAGGTTCAGATCGCTCTCGGTGAAGGCCTGCGCGGCGCCGTTCTGCAGCAGCGCATCGGTGAAGACCGCGCCGGTCAGCTCGACATTGCCGGTATTGACCACGGTCACCGTGTAGGTGAGCGGCGCCGGGGCGTCGATCTCCAGATCGTCGACGACCTTGGTGATCGTATAGGCCTCGTTCTGGGTGATCGTCGTTGTGGCGCTGTCCTCCTGCGGGATGGGCAGCTGATCGAAGGCGATGGAGGCGGTGTTCACCAGGTCATTGCCGTCGTTGATATTGGCCTGGGTGGCGTTGTAGGTGCCGGTATAGGTCCAGGTCTCGCCGACCTCGAGGATGCCGTCGCTGTTGGCGCCCTCGGAGAGGTTCAGATCGCTCTCGGTGAAGGCCTGCGCGGCGCCGTTCTGCAGCAGCGCATCGGTGAAGACCGCGCCGGTCAGCTCGACATTGCCGGTATTGACCACGGTCACCGTGTAGGTGAGCGGCGCCGGGGCGTCGATCTCCAGATCGTCGACGACCTTGGTGATCGTATAGGCCTCGTTCTGGGTGATCGTCGTTGTGGCGCTGTCCTCCTGCGGGGTGGGCAGCTGATCGAAGGCGATGGAGGCGGTGTTCACCAGGTCATTGCCGTCGTTGATATTGGCCTGAGTGGCGTTGTAGGTGCCGGTATAGGTCCAGGTCTCGCCGACCTCGAGGATGCCGTCGCTGTTGGCGCCCTCGGAGAGGTTCAGATCGCTCTCGGTGAAGGCCTGCGCGGCGCCGTTCTGCAGCAGCGCATCGGTGAAGACCGCGCCGGTCAGCTCGACATTGCCGGTATTGACCACGGTCACCGTGTAGGTGAGCGGCGCCGGGGCGTCGATCTCCAGATCGTCGACGACCTTGGTGATCGTATAGGCCTCGTTCTGGGTGATCGTCGTTGTGGCGCTGTCCTCCTGCGGGGTGGGCAGCTGATCGAAGGCGATGGAGGCGGTGTTCACCAGGTCATTGCCGTCGTTGATATTGGCCTGAGTGGCGTTGTAGGTGCCGGTATAGGTCCAGGTCTCGCCGACCTCGAGGATGCCGTCGCTGTTGGCGCCCTCGGAGAGGTTCAGATCGCTCTCGGTGAAGGCCTGCGCGGCGCCGTTCTGCAGCAGTGCATCGGTGAAGACCGCGCCGGTCAGCTCGACATTGCCGGTATTGACCACGGTCACCGTGTAGGTGAGCGGCGCCGGGGCGTCGATCTCCAGATCGTCGACGACCTTGGTGATCGTATAGGCCTCGTTCTGGGTGATCGTCGTTGTGGCGCTGTCCTCCTGCGGGGTGGGCAGCTGATCGAAGGCGATGGAGGCGGTGTTCACCAGGTCATTGCCGTCGTTGATATTGGCCTGGGTGGCGTTGTAGGTGCCGGTATAGGTCCAGGTCTCGCCGACCTCGAGGATGCCGTCGCTGTTGGCGCCCTCGGAGAGGTTCAGATCGCTCTCGGTGAAGGCCTGCGCGGCGCCGTTCTGCAGCAGCGCATCGGTGAAGACCGCGCCGGTCAGCTCGACATTGCCGGTATTGACCACGGTCACCGTGTAGGTGAGCGGCGCCGGGGCGTCGATCTCCAGATCGTCGACGACCTTGGTGATCGTATAGGCCTCGTTCTGGGTGATCGTCGTTGTGGCGCTGTCCTCCTGCGGGATGGGCAGCTGATCGAAGGCGATGGAGGCGGTGTTCACCAGGTCATTGCCGTCGTTGATATTGGCCTGAGTGGCGTTGTAGGTGCCGGTATAGGTCCAGGTCTCGCCGACCTCGAGGATGCCGTCGCTGTTGGCGCCCTCGGAGAGGTTCAGATCGCTCTCGGTGAAGGCCTGCGCGGCGCCGTTCTGCAGCAGCGCATCGGTGAAGACCGCGCCGGTCAGCTCGACATTGCCGGTATTGACCACGGTCACCGTGTAGGTGAGCGGCGCCGGGGCGTCGATCTCCAGATCGTCGACGACCTTGGTGATCGTATAGGCCTCGTTCTGGGTGATCGTCGTTGTGGCGCTGTCCTCCTGCGGGGTGGGCAGCTGATCGAAGGCGATGGAGGCGGTGTTCACCAGGTCATTGCCGTCGTTGATATTGGCCTGGGTGGCGTTGTAGGTGCCGGTATAGGTCCAGGTCTCGCCGACCTCGAGGATGCCGTCGCTGTTGGCGCCCTCGGAGAGGTTCAGATCGCTCTCGGTGAAGGCCTGCGCGGCGCCGTTCTGCAGCAGCGCATCGGTGAAGACCGCGCCGGTCAGCTCGACATTGCCGGTATTGACCACGGTCACCGTGTAGGTGAGCGGCGCCGGGGCGTCGATCTCCAGATCGTCGACGACCTTGGTGATCGTATAGGCCTCGTTCTGGGTGATCGTCGTTGTGGCGCTGTCCTCCTGCGGGGTGGGCAGCTGATCGAAGGCGATGGAGGCGGTGTTCACCAGGTCATTGCCGTCGTTGATATTGGCCTGGGTGGCGTTGTAGGTGCCGGTATAGGTCCAGGTCTCGCCGACCTCGAGGATGCCGTCGCTGTTGGCGCCCTCGGAGAGGTTCAGATCGCTCTCGGTGAAGGCCTGCGCGGCGCCGTTCTGCAGCAGCGCATCGGTGAAGACCGCGCCGGTCAGGCTCACATTGCCGGTATTGACCACGGTCACCGTGTAGGTGAGCGGCGCCGGGGCGTCGATCTCCAGATCGTCCACGACCTTGGTGATCGTATAGCGCTCGTCCCGGACAGGGAGGCAGACGGTCGCGCTGTTATTGGTCAGGTCGGGTTCGGTCAGCGGATCCGCGTCGGGTGCGGATTCTTCGGCTGTCGAGGTGGCGTTGTTCACCAGGGCAAAGCCGGAGGCGCAGGTGCCGGTCGGAACCACAGTCCCGTTGCCGTTTCCATCCACATCGTCCTGGGTGACCAGATAGGTGGCTGTACAGCTCTCCGTCGCACCAGCGGCCAGCGATGCGATAGAGGTCGCGCCTGCGCCGCAATCGATGACGCTCAGGCCGGGGAACGACGTGTCGACGGGCGTCAGATTGGAAATCGGCCAGTCGCCATTATTCGTGAAGGCAAAGGTATAGGTGACCGTATCCCCGGCCCCTGCGGCAGGCACGTCTGCCGTTTTCGCCATATCGTAGGTGGGCGCAATATCGTCATTGTTGAAGGTACAGACAGCCCCTTCGCCTGCCGCCAGAGTGAGGGTCGGGCTGGTGAAGCTGCTGTTGGTTCCGGTGATCACACAGCTGATGTCAGGGCTGCCGGCGGCATACCCGGTCACCAAGGTTTCGGTGAGCGTGAAACTGCCAGGATCGACCTCAATGGCCACGCCCTGAGCGGCGGCAATACCATTGTAGTTGAGCGTGAAGTCGCCCGGTGCCGCGGTGCCACCGCTATCGTTGATCACGTTCTTGATCAGCGTCAGCGACGATTTGTTGTAGCTGTTGGTAAGGGTACAGGTGACATCCTCATCGGCAGCCAGCACGAGCTCTCCGGTTCCCGGATCGAAGGTGGAATTCGTCATGCCTGTACAGACCGTGGTCAGGTCGTAATCCGCATTGTCGGGGGACTCCCCGATAATGTAGGTGTCTGTCGTGAGCGTGCCGGTGACGTCGACGGAGCCCGCCGCGCCTGCGCCGCTCAGTTCGGCATTGGCCAGCGTGCCATCGGTCGATGCAAAGATCGTCCAGTCAGATTCAACCGCCGTACCGCCAACGCCGTTCTCGACCACCTTGTCGAGCGTCAGCGATGCAGTATCGCGGGAATTGGTGAAAGTACATTCAATTACCTGCTGCGGAATTGTATCGACAAAGGCGGACCCATTGATCGTCAGCACACCATTGCCGTCGTCGGTATAGTCCACGCCAGCAGTCAATCCGGTACATACGGCCGACGCCGTCCAGCCATCCGGAACGGTTTCGGTTATGATCATATTGTTGAAACCACCGCCAGTCCGCGAAGGCAGAATGTCATTGGGATTCAAAACCGGCGTATTCTCCGCCGTAGTGGTCAGCGAGAATGGGTCGCTGTTCTGGGCACCCTGAACGGTGAAATTGAACGTTCCGGTTCCATTCACCGTGGTCTTGGCGACTGTGAGCTTGGGTGCGATGGACAGAACGGTACCGCCCGTCGGCCCGAAACACTGCGGGGACGTGACGTCGAACAGCTCGCCACCGTTGTTGTTGCTTTTCCAAGCAGCCCAAAGATCAACGGCGGTGCCGGAATCAATCGTGCCGTCATTATCCAGATCACACCCAACATCGATGATCCGCGAGATTGTGTAGGTGCCGACCAATCCAGCGCCGTCAAGGCAGGTATCTCCGTCAATATCGGTCAAACCATCGGTATCGGAAGCACCGGGCTGAGCGAGACAATCATCCCATGCAATTGTTCCGGAGCCACCGACACCGTAGGCGATCAGCAAATCTCGGACATTGTTACCGTTCAGGCTATAGGTCACATCCACCGGCAGCTGGATTGTGTCATTGATCGAGGTGCAGCTGCCCTGCGCGGAACCCGGATCGGGGGTGATGCTGATGAGTTCCGCATTGTTTGCGACGCAGTTCCCTGCTGGGCTGTAATTCGGATCGGCAAATCCCCAGACCCCGTCCTGTGCCTGCGCGGCGCTGGCCGACATCAGGACAACCCAGGCCAGCGCGCACAAGGCGGCGGCACCTGAGACCAGTTTCGACAGAACCCGCGTTCGGATGAATTGGCTCAGGCCTTTCCGAACTGAAGCAAACAAAAACGTCTTAATCAGATTATATGCCAGAAATCGCATAACAACCCCCAATACCCAGCCCCTTGGTGCAACCACCGGATGAGCGAAAAAATCGCCGAGCACTGACCGGTGTCTCGGCAGGAATTCAAGTTAACGGCTGAGTTGGAAATGGCCAAACAAATGCTGCAATTTGGCCTAAATTACTGCAATCTCGCCATAATTTTGCCATAATTGGAGCGCTTTTGGAAACAGTCTCACTAGATGTTGTGATATTGTCTCAAGTGAGCACAACAGTGCAATTTGGCGGATTGGTCCAAACTCACAGAATCACCACAATTCGTTGAGAATCGGTTAACTGCTTCCGAGGTTCGTGACCGGGTAATGATCGGCTTTCCAGGTGGCGGGCGAGGGTGATCCTTGCCGCCATGCCCGTCCCCATAGAACCGGAAGTGATCTCCTGCACGTTTTTGGCCGACCCCGACGGGTGCTTTTGTCCGAGGGGAGGAACGCGCCCGCCAACCCCGGTTTCGTGACGGCCATCCGCAGAGGCCGGGCCGTGACGCCTGACGCCTCAGCGATGGTTTGAGCCGCGCTCGGGTCAGGTCGCGCGAGCATGTCGGCAGACCGCGATGACCGTGCGCTGCAACGCGCGTGCCCCCCGTTTAAATTGTGTTCGAGATAAGACCTTGGGCGGTCTTACTTACGCCAAAAAGTCAAACTTGCTCCATATTGGAGCCCCAAAGAAGCGGTTTTCTCGTCCGGCGCTACGCAACTGCCTGGATGTCGATAATGACCGTTTCGAGTAACGAACAACTGATGATCGAACTGGTGAACAGTTTTCGGCTGGACCCGTATGGTGAAGCAGTCCGCATCGGTTTGACGTCTCAGGAAATAGCCGCTCTGGGTTTGCCACAAGGCTCTGCTTCCCCCCTCGCAGGAACGTATACGCTGCATGTTGCGGCGGGCCAGCATTCCAGCTGGATGATCGCCAATGACGATTTTTCGCACACGGGCGCAGGCGGATCGAGTGCCGGTCAAAGAATGGAAGACGCAGGATATGTGTTTTCCGGGTCTTATCACTGGGGTGAAAACATCGGCTATCGCGCCTCTTCAGGGACGCTGGACACGACGCAGGCGATCTACCATCTCAATCGCGCCCTCATCCTCAGTGACGGGCACCGAGCCAACCTCCTGAACCCGGTCTTCCGGGAGGTCGGTATCGGTCAGGCGAATGGCGATTACTTGGGCTATGACGCCACCATGATCACGCAGAACTTCGCCACGAGCAACGGGGCAACTTTCCTCACGGGCGTGGTGTATAATGACATCAATGGCGATGATTTCTACTCGGTTGGCGAGGGCGTCGGGGGCGTCACGTTCAGCCTCTCGGGTAAAAGCGACACAACCTATGGGGCGGGCGGCTATTCCGTGAAGGTGACGTCGGGCGGCACGCAGACCGTCACGATCGCATACGGCACGACCGAGATCAGCGCCGCTGTTCACATCGGGTCAGAAAACGTGAAGCTCGACCTGATCGATGAGACGGTCTTGCGGTCGTCTTCCAGTCTGACGCTTCTGAGTGGAGCGACTGACGCCGTGCTGCTGGGGCTTGAGGATCTGTCTCTTTACGGCAATTCGAGGCATAACCATCTGACCGGCAATGCCGGTGACAACATGCTGGCCGGCGGTTTGGGCAACGATACAATCGACGGTGGGGCAGGGGTGGACACCGTCAAAATCAACGCCGGATCGTCAGAGGTTACCGTCGAGATATCAGGCAACGACATTATCGTGACATCCGCAGAGGGCACCGATGTATACAGAAATGTCGAGTTCTTTTCCTTTTCCAATCAGACGCTGACCAGTTCCGAAGTGCGAGAGCTGGATCCAAGCAACTCGACCACATCGTCGAACGCCACGAGCCCGGGCCCGTCCAGTTCGACAACCGGTCTCTTTATTGCAGGTGGAGATGGGGCCGACCTGCTCGATGGAAGCAATTACAACGACAGCCTGAAAGGCGGCAACGGAAACGACACCCTTTCAGGCTATGGCGGAGACGATAACCTGCCCGGAGGAGAGGGTGATGATCAGGTGTCCGGCGGCGCTGGCAATGATTTGCTGGGCGGCGGTCTGGGCGATGACACCTTGAACGCCGGCGCCGGCAACGATCAGGGCGGCGGTGGCGAGGGCAATGACGTCATCAACGCCGGGGAAGGCGACGACATTTTCTCGGGCGGTGCCGGAAACGACCTTGTTCAGGGGGCCGATGGCCATGACTGGCTCGCCGCGAGCTATGGCAATGACACCGTGACCGGTGGCGCGGGCAATGACACGATTGGCGCAGGACACGGGCACGACAGGATCAATGGCGGAGCCGGAGATGACCAGATCGGTGCGGGCAATCATGACGACACGCTGCTTGGCGGCGATGGCAACGATTTCCTCGGGGGCGGGTACGGTCGCGATGTGCTCGATGGAGAAGCGGGCCAGGATACGCTCAACGGCGGGTACGGCAGTGATACGCTGACCGGAGGGGTGGGGCAGGACGAGTTTGTCTTCAACACGCTCTCCGGCAACGGCAATGACGTGATCACCGACTTCCAGGTCGGGATCGACCATATCAAGCTGGTTGGACTGGATCTGGGCCATAACCCGATGCAAAATCTCGATATCAGGGACACGGCGAACGGTGCGGTCATTGAATATGGGGATTTCACGATCACCGTTTCGGGCGTGTCGTCTCACAGTCTCACCGCAGACGACTTCATCTTTTAATCGCAGGATCGTGCCGCGGGGCCGCGCCTTTTAGCGCGGTGTGAGATCCCGGGCCGTGCCTGTGTTCCTGGGGCTGTCGCCGAGACCGGCGAGGCCGACCGCCATGCTACGGAGCGCTCCGGCGTCGATGAAAGACGGGGTTCTTTGCGATTGCAGCGGTTTTGAACAGTCTTTATGAACGATATACCGAGTGTGCCGGGGCAATCACGTGCCTCTGACTTGGAACATTGTCATGTCAGCATCGCGTCTGACATCTTACGGAGATCAACCCAGATGACGCCCTTCGCAGTTGCCGGTGTGCAGATGTACGTGAATGCATTGCAGCCGAATGTAGACGGCATGATCCACCGTCTGGATGTTCTTATGGCACGGTTTCCCTGGACACAGATGGTGCTGTTCAGTGAGCTGGCCCCCTACGGGCCGCTGACAAAGACCGCACTGCCGCTGCACAACGAGGCGATCGACCGGTTCCGCGAAGCGGCGGTCAAGCACAATATCTGGCTTATCCCCGGCTCGATGTTCGAGCGCACCGAAAATGGAGCGATCTACAACACCTCGACGGTTCTCAATCCCTACGGCGAGACGGTCGCCGTTTACCGCAAGATGTTTCCGTTCCGCCCGTATGAGGTGGGGGTTGAGGCGGGCACCGGGTTCTGCGTGTTCGATGTGCCCGAGGTGGGGCGGTTCGGCCTTTCGATCTGTTATGATATCTGGTTTCCCGAAACCACGCGCCAGCTCACCAGCCAGGGCGTGGAGGTTTTGCTGCACCCGGTTCTGACAGGCACGACCGACCGCGATGCCGAACTTGCGATTGCCCGCGCCACGGCGGCGCAATTTCAATGCTATGTGGTTGATGTGAACGGTCTGGGGGCCGGCGGTGTTGGCCGGTCCTGCGTCGTCGACCCGTCGGCGACGGTGCTGCATCAATCCGCGGGGCAGGAGGACATGTTTCCGCTGGAGCTGGATCTGAACCAGGTGCGCCGCCAGCGCGAGACGGGGATGAAAGGGCTGGGGCAGGTGCTCAAGAGTTTCCGCGACCGCTCGGTCGATTTTTCTGTCTATGACCGGGCCAGCGGCACGGATGCGTATCTGCATCAGTTGGGGCCGCTTGAAACACCCAAACAGGGGTCGCGGGCGGGCATCCTGTTGAACGATGCAGGCACCTCTGCAAAGCCTGTGAAACCCTATGCACACCGTACTCATCCGAGGGATCATCAGGAACTTTTCGATCCCGTCAAAACCTCCGGCGGTTGACGTCAGACGATAAACCCTCACTATGGAGGGCTCGTCCGTTGTCGATAACGCGAGGGCCCTGCCATGCAGTCAATGAGCGACTATTACTCGGCAATTCAGCTTCGATCTGATCGATGGAGCGCACTGCGAGAAGCGTCTTCCGCACTGTCCCGCGATCCTCAGGGAGCACGCTCTGAAGCGCAAGTGAAGAAGATCGAAGGGCTTTTTGAGTCCCTTGCCCTGATCGAAGCCTACTGGGCCTTTCCTGGTATGCAGGTGTTCGATCACCTCCGGCGTCAATTCGAACACAAGAACTATTACGACGTGGCCTTTGCGGTGCAGCGCATCACCCGTGCCCTGACCACCGGGGCCTACCGGCGGCGCCATATCCCTCTTGAACGCGACAGCGCGGATGCCGAAGAACACGAAGATGAGGTGATCCAGTCCGTCGAGGCGCGCGCACTGGCCAAACCCTATTTCGAGGTGATGATCGTTGACGACGTCAATGAGCACCAGGAGCGATGGCTGAAAAGCAACTTCTCCAGAATGCGGCGGATCGAAGACCCGTTCCATTATGAAACGGTGGTGGTGCCCAGCCTTCAGGATGCGCTGATCGGGGTTCTTTTCAATCATAACATTCAGGCCATCGTCGTGCGGCCGGGTCTGATCATGGAATCCAAGGTCGAACTGCCGATCCTGACGCGCTATCTGGACCGGGCAGGGGGGATCGACACCATCGAGGCGCTCAGCCCCGAGGATTACGGCCCTGAACTCTGCCGCCTGATCGCCAAGGTCCGGCCCGAGCTTGATGCCTATCTGGTCACGGACCGGTCCGTCGAGGATATCGCGGGGCTTGATCTGGGTATTTGCCGGAGGGTGTTTTACAATCAGGAAGACTTCCTTGAGCTGCATCTGAATATTCTGCGCGGGGTGCAGGCGCGTTACAAAACGCCGTTTTTCACGGCACTTGTGGAGTATTCCAAACAACCGACCGGCGTGTTTCATGCCATGCCCATCAGCCGGGGCAAATCCATTTCGCGCAGTCACTGGATTCAGGACATGGGGGCGTTTTACGGGCCCAACATCTTCCTTGCGGAAACCTCGGCCACATCCGGCGGGCTCGACAGCCTGCTTGAGCCGCACGGTCCCATCAAGGAAGCGCAGGAACTGGCAAGCCGGGCGTTCGGGTCAAAGCAGACCTATTTTGCCACCAATGGCACCTCGACTTGCAACAAGATCGTGGTGCAGGCGCTGGTGCGGCCCGGTGACATCGTGCTGGTCGACCGGGACTGTCACAAGTCGCACCATTACGGGATGGTGCTTGCCGGGGCGCAGGTCGTTTATCTCGATAGCTATCCGCTCAATGAATACTCCATGTACGGCGCGGTTCCGCTTCGCGAAATCAAGCATCAGCTTCTGAAGCTCAAGGCGGCAGGCAAGCTCGACCGGGTAAGGATGCTGCTTCTGACCAACTGCACCTTCGATGGGATCGTCTACAATGTGGAGCGGGTGATGGAAGAATGTCTGGCGATCAAGCCGGACCTCGTGTTCCTGTGGGACGAAGCCTGGTTCGGCTTTGCCCGTTTCGGCCCCACTTATCGCCAGCGCACCGCGATGAACGCTGCCAATAACCTGCGCGAACGTTTGCGCAGCGACAGCCACATCGCCGCTTACGATGCGCAGCAGGCGGAACTGGCCGGTGCGGATGATGAAACGTTGCTCAATACCAGGCTGTTGCCCCCGCCAGATGCGCGCGTGCGCACCTACGCGACGCAATCGACCCACAAGACGCTTACCTCCCTGCGGCAAGGCTCGATGATCCATGTCAACGACCAGGATTTCAAAGGTGAGGTCGAGGCAAGTTTTCACGAAGCCTACATGACCCACACCTCGACCTCGCCCAACTATCAGATCATCGCCAGCCTCGATGTCGGGCGGCGGCAGGTGGAACTGGAAGGGTTCGAGTTTGTCCAGCGTCAGGTCGAGGCGGCCATGTCGATGCGCCGCGCGATCCACACGCACCCCTTGCTGAAGAAGTATTTCAAGGTGCTGACGGCCGGAGACATGATCCCGGAAGAGCACCGCGAAAGCGGCCTTCAAAGCTATTATGACCCGGATCAGGGCTGGGCCGATATCTGGGATTGCTGGGAGAAGGACGAGTTCGTTCTTGACGCCACCCGCGTGACTCTGGCGGTCGGTGGCACGGGGTGGGACGGAGACACGTTCAAGACCGATATCCTGATGGACAAATACGGTATTCAGATCAACAAGACGTCGCGCAATACCGTGCTGTTTATGACGAATATCGGCACGACGCGCTCTTCCGTGGCTTATCTGATCGAAGTGCTGGTCGAGATCGCCAAGGAGCTGGACGAGTTGCTGGATGATGCGTCGATCATGGAGCGTCGCGGGTTCGAAAAGCGCGTCGCCAACCTGATGCATGACTTGCCGCCGCTGCCGGATTTCAGCCGCTTCCATGACGCGTTCCGTACCGACGACATGACCAGCGAAGGCGATATCCGCTCGGCCTTCTTCCTTAGCTATGATGAGAAGAATTGCGACTATCTGGAGCTTGACGGCTCGATCAACGATGCGCTGGACAGCGGCGATGATGTGGTTTCAGCCCAGTTCATCATTCCCTATCCGCCAGGTTTCCCGATCCTGGTGCCGGGGCAGGTGGTGAGCAAGGAAATCCTGGCCTTCATGCGCGCACTGGATGTGAGCGAGATTCATGGCTACCGCGACGATCTCGGGCTTCGCGTGTTCACCAAGAAGGCGCTGAAACAGCAGGCCAAAACAAATGCCGCGCGGCTGAAACTCAATAATGAACGCCATAAGTAATAAACGCAGGGAGGACACACATGCCAAAGGCCGTCTTGAAGAACATATCTGAAATTCGCCGCCACTTTCACCGCAATGAGGACCCGATCTATTTTATCTCGGCGACCAATTTCAACCTGCTGGGTTTGGATGAATGGTGCAAGAATTTCAAATACATATGCTATATCGACTGCTATGGCGGAAAGCATCCGAACGTGTTCTGCCCGTCCGAGCAGCCGCATGCCGAATTCCAGTCGATCGAGGATATCAACAACTACCTGTTGCAGCACAAGGAAGTGATCGACCTGATCAAACGCCGTGGCGGCAAACCCAAATTTGTCTTTCTGATGTTCGATGAGGAGACCGAGCGTCTGAGTAAGGAGCTGGGGGCCGAGGTCTGGTTCCCAAAGGCGAAGCTGCGTCAGAGCATGGACAACAAGATCGAAACCGTGCGGATCGGCAACAAGGCCGGTGTGCCGTCGGTGCCCAATGTGCTGGCCGAGGTCAAATCCTACGAAGACCTGCGAAAGACCTGCGAGAAAGCCGGGATCGGGCATGATCTGGTGCTGCAATCGGCCTTCGGCGATAGCGGGCACACGACGTTCTTTATCAAGAATGAGGCCGATTTCCGCCGCCATGAACATGAGATTGTCGGCGAGGGCGAGATCAAGATCATGAAGCGGATCGACTGCCGCGGGTCGGCCATCGAGGCCTGCGCCACCAAGGAGGGCACCATTGTCGGCCCGCTGATGACCGAGCTTGTCGGTTTCAAGGAATTGACACCCTATCGCGGCGGCTGGTGCGGCAACGAGATTTTCTCCACCGCCTTCCCGCCCAAGGTGCGCCAGCAGGCCCGGGAGCTGACCTTCAAATTTGGCGAGCAGCTTCGCAAGGAGGGGTATCGCGGGTATTTCGAGCTCGATTTCCTGATCGACAAGAAAACCAACGATATCTGGCTGGGCGAGTTGAATCCGCGCATCACCGGGGCATCGTCCATGACGAACCATGCGGCCTTTGCCCATGCCGACGCACCGCTTTTCCTGTTCCACCTGCTTGAGTTCTCGAAGAAGAAATTCAACCTGGATGTGGAGGAGCTGAACCAGCGTTGGGCGGACCCGGCGATGATCGATAGCTGGTCGCAGATGGTGATCAAGCATACAGACGACACGGTCGATATCGCCACCAAGGTGCCCGAGACTGGCATCTACAAGATGAACGAGGATGGCAGCATCAATTTCGACCGGTTCGACTATCACCGCCGCGCTGTCGAGAGCGAGAACGAAGCGTTCTTCCTGCGTATCCTGCAACCCGGCGACTACCGCTATGAGGGGGCCGACATCGGGATCATCGTGACGCGCGGACGCTCGATGACACCGGGCTTCAAGTTGAACGAGCGCGGCAAACGCTGGATTCACGGGATCAAACAGGGGGTCGAGGGCCGACCGTTGCCCGTGGCCGAAGCAGGGCCTGCCTTCGCGGATCCGGCGTTCAAGATCATGTAGTGCCTGCGCGCTGATGCAACTGAACTGGCGCGCCATATCGGAAGCCGAACCCGGCCCCATCTGGGCCGGGTTGTTCCATGAGTACTGGCCGGATTATCACCGCTGGTGGCTTCGCGAAGGGGCCGAGGCGCGGCCGGGATACTGGGACAGCCTCAAGGCGCTCAAGGCGCATATGCCCGAGCTGGTGCCGCTTTACGAGACGCTGTGCGAGCTGGTCGGCGGAGGAGACCACAGCTCCCGGTTTTTGTCGTTTTACTGCCCGCCTCCCTACCTTTCGGGCTGCAGTCAGGCGATCTGGCCCGGGGCCGAGCCGATGCTCGTGCGGAATTACGATTACAATCCGGGTGCGTTCGACTCGCTGATCCTGCACACCGGCTGGCAAGGCCGCAAAGTGATGGGTACAAGCGATGGCATGTGGGGTCTTGTCGATGGCATCAATGATGCCGGGCTGGCCGTCTCGCTGACCTTTGGTGGCAGGAGGGTGGTTGGGGATGGCTTTGGCGTCCCCTTGATCCTGAGATACGTGCTGCAGACTTGCGAGACCGCAAAGGAAGCGGGGGAAGTGCTCAGGCGGGTTCCGACCCATATGAGCTATAACGTCACTGTTCTGGATGCGAACCGGAAGTACCTGACCGCCTTGATGGCGCCTGATCGTGAGACCCTGATCACCAGTGCCGCTGTGGCCACGAACCATCAGGAACGTGTCGAATGGGCCAGCCACGCCAGGTTTACGGCCACTGTCGAGCGCGAAAGGTTTCTGCTGCAACGGCTGACGCTTCACGTCGAACCGCAGGAGAAGTTCATCAGTGCGTTCCTGCGGCCGCCGCTCTATTCGACGGCCTTCACCGAAGGGTTCGGCACGCTTTATACGGCGGTCTACCGGCCCAGAAAGCACAGGCTGGACATCCATTGGCCGAAAGCCCGCTGGGAATTTGACCTCAACCGGTTCAATGGCGGCGGCAGGCAGATTTTCACGCCGGAGCATGCCGTCTGACATCGCTTTGTGGCGCGGGTCGGGAACCGGAGCGAAAGGGGCTCTAATTCGCGAAGTCGCTGCCAAGCCCGGCCTCGGCGGCCTTTGCAAAAGCATAGGTCGCGATTGCGGTATCCTGTACGCCGGTGCCGGTGAGATCGGCGATCACGATTGCGTCGTCGCCCGTGTGCTTCGGTGCCAGCCCTGCGGCGACCTGTCCAAGTTCGACAAAACTCTGGTCTTCGGAAATGATCCCGGCCGCGATGGCTGCGCGCAATTCCCCGCGTTCGGCGGTCTGGGCCTGGCTGTCGGGCACGTAGAGATCCGCGCGGGTCAGACAGGCAGGCTCCAATTCGCATTTGTGCCCCTGATCCGATCCCATGGCGATGACCAACTGCCCCGGACGGAGCCAGTCTGCCATGACAAGCGGGGTTGATGACGGCGTCGTTGTGATCACCACATCCGCGGCCGACACGGCCTCGCCAAGTTCACCTGGCACGGTCACTGGAATGCCAAGCTCGTCAGTCAATTCCCTTGCCACATCCCGGGCCTTGTCAGGGTCACGTGCCCAGAGCGTGGCCGAGGTGATGGGGCGCTCCAGCAAGAGTGCCTTGAGTTGCAGCCGTGCCTGCATCCCGGCGCCGATCACGCAAGCGGTGGCCGCGGCTGCGGGCGCGAGATGACGCGCGGCGACGGCCCCGGCCGCTGCGGTGCGCACATCCGTCAGATACCCATTGTCCAGCAACAGGGCTTCCAGCATGCCAGTGCGCGCCGAATACAGCACCATCATCCCTGTCGAGCTGGGCAGGCCCAGCTTGGGATTGTCGAAAAAGCCGGGGCTCATCTTGACGGCAAAACTGTCCATACCCGGAACATAGGCGGCCTTGACGCAGATTTCGCCATTATGTTCGCGGACTGGCATCGACATGATCGGGGGCATCACGACCTTGCCCTCGGCAAGCGCACAAAACCCGCGTTCGACGCAATCGACGGCGTCTGCGTCCAGCGCGATCAAGGCGCGCAGTTCGGCTTCGGAGACGATTTTTACATTGGGCATGGCTTAGTCCTGTTCCGTTACATCGACATTTTCGCCAGAGATGATGCGGTGGTGCAGCGACATGTCGATGTTACCACCGCTCAGAAGGGCAAGGGCCGGACCTGTCGGGCGCACCTTGTCCGAGAGAAGGGCGGCCAGCGTCACGGCGCCCGATCCTTCGATGATCTGGCTCTCTTTCCAGTAGGCATGGCGGATTGCCTGGGCGATCTCGGTTTCGGAGACGAGGACAATCTCATCCACCAGATCCCGGGTCATGGGAAATGTATAGGCATTGTCGAGCCCGATACCCCCGCCAAGGGAATCCGCCAGAGTTGCTTTTTCTTCCACGAAAATCGGCTTTCCGGCTTTCAGACATGTATGCATCGCGGCACCGCGTTCCATCGACACGCCAATGATGTGAATGCCCGGGATACGCGATCGGAGTGCTGCGGCGACACCCGAGATGAGCCCGCCCCCCGACACCTGGACAAGCGCCATCTGAAGCTCTGGTACGGCCTCTGCGCTTTCAAGGCCGACGGTTCCCTGCCCGGCAATGATATCGGGGTGATCGAAGGGGGGGATCATGGTCATCCCCTCCTCGGCCACGAGGCGGTCCACTTCGATCTGCGCGTCATCCTGGCTCTGGCCGATAATGCGGACCTCTGCCCCCTGCGCACGAATACCGTCGATCTTGTTCTGGGGCACGAGGTTGGACATGCAGATGATGCATTTCACCCCGTTCTGACGCGCCGCATAGGCGAGGCCTCGCCCGTGATTTCCGGTCGATACGCCGACCACGCCACGCGCGCGCTCGTCCTCAGAGAGGCTCAGCACTGCATTGGTCGCCCCGCGCAGCTTGAACGACCCGGTGCGCTGCTGATGTTCCAGCTTGAGATAAACAGAGGTATCGCACAGCGCACTCAGCGTGTCCGATGGCACCACCGGCGTGGGATGAATGGTCGAGGCAATGCGTTTCCGAGCCTGCTCGATCTGGTCGACGGTGATGTGGCTCATGTCATGGTCCCTGTGTCTGCCCGGCCGCATCGGATACATCAGCGCGGGGACTTCGCATCTAACGGCTTTCGTCCGTGATAACCATGTTTGCGCCTCGCGTACATCCATGCCGGATTCCCCGGGCGCAGGTGCGGCGTGTCCTCATCGGGTGGTCCGGTTTGATTGTTAATGCAGCAAGCGGCGGGAGTTTGTCATCTTAGACTGACGCGGTCGGCAAAACCGCAAGCCCGGGCTGCCCGGACCGCGTCAGTTCAGAAAATCGGCAAGCAGGCAGTGGAACAGGCACGGTTTCTCAAGATGCGCCGCGTGCGATGTGCCGGGAATGACCGCCAGTTTCGCATTGGGGATCTTCGTCCACATTTCCTCAACCTGAGGCCAGCGATAGGAACGATCGGTGTCCCCCCAGAGGATCAGGGTTGGCATCGACATACCTTCGAGATTGCCCCGTCCGTCCCAGGTTTCCATGCCGTCATAGGCCATGAGCGCCGCCTCGCTGGAGGCTGGGTCGCCCACGCGGGCCAATTGCGCGACGACGGCGCGACCGGCATCCGTTTCGGCGTCCAGAACCCAGGTTGCGCCCACTCTCCGAATGGTTTTCGCGACGCCATCGGCGCGAAACCGTTGACGGGATTCCTCAATCGTCTCAAACCGGTTCGGCATGAGCCCGAGCGGACCCGTCCCGTAAAGAACCAGTTTTTCGACCCGGTCGGGGATCTTCGCGGCGATTGTCTGGACGATCATCCCGCCCATCGAATGCCCGAGCAGTGCGAAGGTGGAAATCCCCAGCTTGTCCAGGAACTCGATCACGTAATCGGCCAGTCCATCAACGCCCTTGCGGGCGGCCAGTCCGGCGGCTTCGCCAAAGCCGGGCAGATCGGGGGCGATGACGTCATGGCTGCCGCTGAAGCGCTCGATCTCGGCTTCCCATTGCGCCGATCCCCCCAGAAAACCGTGGACCAGAACCAGAGGTGTTCCGGATCCGGCCCGGCGATGCGGGGCGGGGTCCAGCCGGATCAATTCATCTGTTCGGGCAACCATAGGGCAACCTCCGGAAACACAATGAGAATGGCGATCAGCAGGACCATGGCGGCGATGAAGGGCAGACAACCGATGATGACATCGCCGATCGACACTTCATCTCGACTGATCGCCTGTATGACATAGAGGTTTAACCCCACAGGCGGCGTCAGCACCGCGATCTCCATGGTGATCGTGTAAACGACGCCGAACCAGATCAGGTCGAACCCGGCGGCCGCCATCAGAGGAAAGATCGTCGGGAGCGTGATGAAGGTCATCGAGACCGGCTCGAGGAACATCCCGAGCACGATGTAGAACACGATGACGATGGCCAGAACCGTATAGGGCGACAGATCGAAGGACAGGAACAGCTCGGTGAATTGCTGTGGTACCCGGTAATAGGTCAGCACAAACCCGAACAGCACACCCGCCGACAGCAGAAGGCCGAGATACCCCATCGTCCGCATGGTCGAAAACAGCGCGGCCTTGAACCCATCCCAGGTCAGGCCACCCACGCCAAAGGCGAGGATCACCGTCAGCAGAGCCGCCACAGCGGCCGCCTCGGTGGGTGTTGCGATGCCCGCATAGATCGCCACCGTGATCACCAGGCCGATCAGAAGGACCGGGCCGACCGTGGACAGGATCATGGCCAAAGGCATCTTCTGCGCGTCCTCGCTCGACGGGATGTCCTCGGGCTTCAACACGCCCCAGGCCAAGACGACCACAACGAAACCGGTCACAAGAATGATCCCGGGTATGACACCTGCGATAAAGAGGTCGCCGATGCTCTGGTCTGTCACGATGCCATAAAAAAGCAGGATCAGGCTTGGCGGGATCAGCACCGAAAGCGTCCCCCCCGCGGCCAGAACACCGGACGAGAGCCGCTTGCCATAGCCCAGCCGCAGCATCTCGGGCAGGGCCACGCCGCCGATGGTCAGCGCGCCCACCATGGACGAGCCGCAGACGGCCCCGAATCCGGCGCTGGCGCCGATCGAGCCATAGGCCGCCGACCCTTTGATCCGCACCCCCTGGTGCAGGAACTGATAGAGGTTCGGGCCGATGTTGGATTTGCCTATTAACTCTCCTAAGAAGACGAATAACGGGACAGCGAGTAGGATATAGTCAATCCACACCCCCCATAGTTTGAGCTCGGACGAGACGACCGAGGTTTTCCAGCCCTGGATGTCCCAGAGAAAGGGCAGCGACGCGGCCGCCAGTGCGAACGGGATCGGCAGGCCGATCACGATGAAGATCATGAGCAAAGCCAGAAGGCCAAGGCCGACGGTATACCATTCCATCAGTCGTCTCCTTCCGATGCGGGGGTGAGGAAAAGGCGGATCAGTCTCAGCGCTGCATAGAATGCGAAAAGGACCAGAGCCGTGGCGCCCGGCGCCCAGAACCACCAGCGCGGCCAGTGCAGGATTTCGGAGGCAACGCCCGAATTGAACGAGCGGATCGTCGCGCTGACCCCGGCATAGGCAAAGAACAGTCCGACGCCGAGCATGATGATGTGATTGATGATGGCGAAGAGGCGTTGTGCTTTTGCCGAAAAGAGGTCGATCATCATGGTGACCTTCGGCATCGCATCTTCCCTGAGTGCAAACGCAAGCCCGGCGAAGGCGACCGGGAAAAGCAAAAGCGCGGTCGCTTCGGTTACAAGCCGGTCAGGTTTACCCAGCCCATAGCGGGTAAACACCCCGTATGAAATCCAAATCATCTGCACCAGTACGACGATCCCGCCCAGGGCCGCGGCCCATATGACGATACGCTCGACGCCCCGGATCAGACGGTCCAACCCCGTGTCCATGGCAAGCCTCGTTTTTGAGAAGGGAATGCGGTGGCCCCAGGCAGATCGGGGGCCACCGGTCTTGGCACCGGCTTAGGGTGCGTGGCTTGCGAGCAGGTTGCGCACCTTGCCAGCCAGTTCCGCGCCACAGGCTTCGTCGACCTTGACGTCCCACTGATCCTTGACGCTGGCAATCAGTGCCTTGCGCTGATCGTCCGGGATCGAGACGGCTTGGCCGCCTCCGGACATGACCGCATTGCCGACCTGCTGATCCACCCAGGCTTCATAGCGCGGTTTCAGCCAGGCTTCGGTTTCGGCGGCTGCGTCGACCATCGCCTGCTGTTCTTCGGCGCTGAGCGAGTCGAACTTGTCCTTGTTCATCATGTACTGGATGTTGCCGTAAAACAGGTTGGCATTGACCATGTAGGGCATGACGGTCCAGAGCTTCCAGGACGAGTAGGTCGCAACACCCATGTTGATGCCGTCCACAACGCCGCGCTCGGCAGACTGGAAGACTTCCTTCGGTGCGACAAAGACCGGCTCTCCGCCCCAGGTTTCGATCATCAGGCTCACCAGCGGTCCGATCGAGCGGACAAGTTTGCCGTCCAGGTTGCCGATATCGTCGATTGGTTCTTCGAACCACCATTCCTGATCATAGGAATAGTTCGAGTTGAACAACGGAACGAGGCCGACATTTGCCGCTTCGTCACGGATCAGTTCTGCATATGCGGCATCAAGGCCGGTCTGGTCTTCCAGGCTCACCTCGGCCGGATAGAGCGATGTGACCGCATAGCAGGGCAGGCGGTTGTCCGCATTGATCCACGAGATGTCCGAGACGCCACCCTGAAGCGAGTCCACACCTTCAGACCAGCCATGCAGCGTGCCTGACGGGAACACTTCGACCTTGACGCTGCCGCTGGTCTTTTCCGAGACCAGGTTCGCGAAATGCACAAAGCCATCGTAGCGGATATCGGCTTCGTTCACATAGGTGCTGAGCCGGACGGTGGTTTCAGCCGCGGCCGGCATCGCCGCCATGGTGGCAAGCACAATAGCGGTGGTAGTCATGAGTTTCGACATTGTTTACTCCCAGTTGGTCGGGCGTTCTGGCAATCATGGGTGTTGCCTGCCCTTATTGTTCAGAGGCCGGTGCCGCGGGGAGGAAGTGCGATTGTCTACATTCCACGTAGGCCCAACCTTACTCAAAGGTTAGAATTGCCCACCGAGCTTTGGCCAATCAAAACATGGCATACTGTTATGCAGAATTTGCATAGCGCTGAATTTTCAACCATGTTTGGTCAAAAAGGGGGATGGATATGGATACAAGGTGGCTGCAGGATTTCGTCTGCCTGGGACGCACGCTCAACTTTTCGCGCGCCGCCGAAGAGCGGAACATCACCCAGCCGGCCTTTAGCCGCCGCATTAAATCCCTGGAAAACTGGTTGGGTGTGCCTCTGGTTGTCAGGTCGATTTATCCCGTCCGATTGTCGGATGCAGGTGTCCAGTTTTTGCCGGTGGCACAGGAGACCATCAACCGATTGTCCGACGCCCGGCAGGATATCCGCGGCATTTATTTCGGCGGAACGGCGTTCCAGCGGATCGCGGTTTTGCACACGATTTCCCTGAATTATCTGACCACGCGTCTTCAGGAGCTGGATGATGAGTTGCCAGATCTGCGCGTCCGGGTCTTTTCGGATTTTCTGGCATCCTGTTGTCAGCTGTTTACGGATGGCACCTGTGATTTTCTGCTGTGCTACAGGCACAATAACGGGGCGCCTTTCTTTGATGAGGATGTGATTGCACGCAAAGACATCGGCCATGAAAATTTCTGTCCGGTGGCCGAGGCGAACGCGGCGGCGGCGAACGGGTGGGATTTGTCCGGGCCAAGAGAGCAGGGGATCCCTTATCTGAGTTATGACCCCAGCAGCTATCTGGGAACGATTGTTGATCAGATCATCGGAAACCGCGAACCGCCTCTGGAGCTTGCCTATATGGATGCGCATGCGGAATCCCTGAAGCGGATGGTGATCTCGGGCAAGGGTGTTGCCTGGTTGTCCGAGCGGGTGGTGGCCGAAG
Organism: Roseovarius faecimaris; assembly: GCF_009762325.1. NCBI lineage: Bacteria > Pseudomonadati > Pseudomonadota > Alphaproteobacteria > Rhodobacterales > Roseobacteraceae > Roseovarius > Roseovarius faecimaris. The sequence goes on along the minus strand of NZ_CP034348.1, from coordinate 2,551,605 downwards.
AACTGGCGGATGGACGTCTTGTGCGGGTCGGCGGGCCGGAGTGGCAAACAACGCTTACGCTCACGCTCTTTTGCGCCTCTGACAGGCTGGATAAGGCCGGGCAATTGTTCTGGGATGCAATGTAGCGCTGTGAATCAGCGGCGCGCGCCCGGGTAACCACCGAAGGCTGGAGATAAGACGGAGAACCGGAACCCGCCAGAGCCGCGGCGAGAAGGTTGTCAGGGTGGCGGTTTGCCCTCCGGGGTGAGGCTGCAGTTTACCGGCCTCATCCGTCCCACCATCGAATGCCCGTGCGCATTCAGTGTTTTTTTCTGAATTGATTTATTCGTTCGAACGATTTAATAAAAGGTAAAGGGAGAGTGGCATGGCGAGAGTTTCGGCGGAGCGTGTGCAACAAACGAAGCGGGATCTGCTGGCGGCGGCGCGCCTTGTGCTCACCCGCGATGGATTGGCGAACCTTTCCACCCGCGCCGTGGCCAAGGCTGCTGACACGCAGATGAGCCAGATCCAGTACCATTTCGGTTCCAAGGAGGGGCTTCTCCTTGCGTTGTTCGAGGATATGAACCTTCGCCTTGTGCTTCGCCAGCGGGAGACGTTTGAGAACCCCGAACTGACAGTCTCTCAGAAATGGTTTCTCGCCTGCGATTATCTCGAAGAGGATCTGGCCTCGGGCTATGTGCAGGTGCTGCAGGAGCTGATTGCGGCAGGCTGGTCCAATGCCCGCATCGCCGATGTTACCCGGGCCGGCCTCAGCCATTGGCACGATCTGATCACAGGGCTTGCAGAGGAATTCGAGGACAAGCACGGAAGTTTTTCACCCTTCAGCCCGAAGGAGATCGCCTCGCTCGTCAGTTCGGCCTTTATCGGCGCGGAGGCCCTGATCCTGCTTGGTTACGAAAATACCGACCATCCGGTCCGAACAGCGCTCCGGCGCGTGGGCGAGGTCATGGCCGAGATAGAGGAAAGTTCTACAGGAGGATAAGACAATGCGTGCTATGCTTCCCCATACGGAAGGCGTCGTGGATCGGGACGGGGTCCGGATACATTACGAGGTCTATGGGACGGGCGCGCATACGATCGTTTTCGTGCCCACCTGGGCCATCATCCATTCGCGAAGCTGGAAAGCGCAGATCCCCTATTTTGCGGAACATTTCAAAGTGGTCACGTTCGACCCTCGCGGGAATGGGAAATCGGATCGCCCGGACAAGGTCGAAGACTATGCGCTGGATCTCGTGCTTGAGGACGTGATCGCCGTGATGGACGCCACCCGGACCGAGCGGGCCACGTTGGTTGGAATGTCCTTCAGCAGCCTCGTGGCACTGGCCGTCGCGGCCTTGTGGCCGGAGCGGGTTGAGGCTGTTGTCAGCGCCGGGGCCTCCGTTCCCATCGTGCCGCCCATCGAAGGGCGCGGAGATACCTTTGAGGACCATATCGAAAACCCCACCGGCTGGCAGAAATACAATCGGGGCCATTGGGACCGCAACTATTCCGATTTTCTCGAGTTTTTCTTTGCCGGTGTTTTCAACGAGAAACACTCGACCAAGCAACGCGAGGATTCTATTGCCTGGGCGCTTGAGAGCGATGGGCGGATGCTGGCGATGACGCTCGATTCCCGCTCCCAGGTGCCGGGAACGGTGATTGATGATGACTTTTTCCGCAAGGTGCGTTGCCCGTGTCTTTTGCTGCACGGGGATGCCGATGTGATCACGCGCAAGGAAGGATCAGAGCGCCTTGCGGAGCTGACACAGGGCGAGTTGATCCTGTTTCCGGGTGGCGGGCATTCTCTGAACGGGCGTTTTCCGGCGTGGTTCAACACGACCGTCCGCGATTTCCTGGCGCGGCACCTCGGCACCTGGAAACCGCAGTCGAAGCCTCGCAGTCACCGCAGAAAACGCGCGCTTTACCTGTCCTCGCCCATCGGTCTTGGTCATGCGCGCCGGGATCTCGCCGTCACGCGTGAATTGCGCAAGCACCACCCCGATCTTCAGGTGGACTGGCTGGCCCAGGACCCTGTCACGCGGTTTCTCGACGCCAACAACGAGAGCATTCACCCTGCAAGCCGCATGCTCGCCAATGAAAGCGCCCATATCGAGGCCGAGGCCGGGGAGCACGACCTGCACGCCTTTCAGGCCATCCGCAACATGGATGAGATCCTGATCAAGAACTTCATGGTTTTCCAAGAGGCGCTGGAGCAGGAGAAATATGACCTGGTCATTGCCGATGAGGCCTGGGATGTCGATCACTACTGGCATGAACACCCCGAGTTGAAGCGCGCGCCGATTGCCTGGTTCACCGATTTCGTCGGCTGGGTGCCATTTGAGGAAAACGGGCCGCACGAGGCTTTCCTGACCACCGATTACAATGCAGAGATGATCGGCCATGTGGAAACCCGGCCCGAGGTGCGGGATCAGGCGATCTTTGTCGGAACAGCCGAGGACATCGTCGATCTGAGTTTTGGCGAGGGCTTGCCGCACATGCGTGACTGGATCCCCAGGCATTATGCTTTTTCGGATTATATCATCGGTGCTCATCCCGATACTTTCGGCTCCCGCGATGACCTGCGCGGCGCGTTCGGTTATGATGACGGGCGCAAGACCTGCATCGTCGCGGTCGGAGGGTCCGGGGTCGGGGCAACGCTGATCCGTCGAATCCTTGCAGCCTATCCTTTGGCCAAGGCGCTCCTGCCGGAACTGCGGATGATCGTGGTGACGGGGCCGCGGCTCGACCCGGCGGCGTTCGACGTGCCTGACGGGGTGGAAATGCGTGCTTTCGTGCCTGACCTCGATCGCCACCTCGCGGCCTGCGACCTTGCGCTTGTGCAAGGGGGGCTCACGACCTGTATGGAACTGGCTGCAGCCGGAACGCCCTTTCTCTACTTCCCCCTGAAGAACCATTTTGAGCAGAACTTCCATGTCGCCAGTCGGCTGGAGCGATACAACGCCGGCCGGCGCATGGCCTTTGACGAAAGCAGCCCCGAGCGTATCGCGTCGGCGATGACAGAGGAATTGCATGCGCCGCGACGGCCACATCCGGTGGCTGCTGACGGTGCCCAACGCGCGGCGGAGTTACTGGCCGGCATGCTGTGACAGGGGGAGGGAAGGCCCCGCGCAGTGCTGCCCATCCCGCTAGGGCGATCATCAACCCGGGAACCACAAAACCCGGCAAAATCAGAGGCTCCGCGAGCAGTCATATCAACCCCGACAAAGGAGTAAGGGACATGATCGACTGGAGCATAAAAGGCGAGGAAATGGTGAACTGCAATTGCAACTTCGGTTGCCCCTGCCAGTTCGGCGTTCTGCCGACGACCGGCAACTGCGAAGCCGTTATCGTCTATGACATTGAAGCCGGGCACTATGGTGACGTCAATCTCGACGGGTTGCGCGCGGCGGCGGTGTATTACTGGCCCGGGCCGATCCACGGGGGTGACGGGCAGATGCAACTGATTGTGGACGAGGCGGCAACGGCCGAGCAGAAGGCCGCGCTCGAAGCGATCATGACCGGTCAGGACACCGCCGAAATGGCGACGATGTGGTTTGTCTATGGCGCGATGAGCCCGACCAAGCATCCGACGCTCAGCGCGAGGATCGATCTGGATTGGGATGGAGAGGAACGCACGGGCAGGGCCAGGGTCGAGGGCGTGTTCGATATCGATCTTGTTCCCATTCCCCACATTGTCACCGGCGCGCCGCACCGGATTTCAATCCAGTTGCCGCACGGTTTCGAGTTCCGCCATGCGGAAATGGCGTCCGGAACATCAAAGACGACCGGCGGAGAGATCAGTCTGGCCTTTGACAAGACGCACGCGCATATCGCGAAGCTGCACCTGACGGGCGAGGGTGTGGTCAGTGCCTGACATCCAAGCAGGCGGCGGAGCAGTTGAAAGAATGCTCCGCCGCGACGGCCTCATTGTCTTGTTCGCCATGGTCGTTCTGGTCTTGATTGCCGCCGCCTACACGGTGTTCGGCATTGGCATGAACATGTCCGCGATTGAGATGACACGCATGGCCCGGCCAATCGGAGAGCCGATGAGCATGCCGATGCAACCTCACTGGTCGCTCTCTTATGCGTTGGTCGTGTTCTTGATGTGGTGGGTCATGATGATCGCCATGATGACGCCCAGTGCAGCCCCGCTTGTGCTTTTGTTTGCCGCGGTGAAGCGCATGGGGCCGGATGCCAATCAGTCCGCGGCACATAGCGGTCTGCTGCTCACCGGGTATCTGATGGCCTGGGCGGGGTTCAGCGCGGTCGCTACCTTCGGACAATGGTCGATGGAGGCGCTGGGCCTTGTCGCGGGGGCGATGATGACGCTTGAGGGGCGGGGGCTCGCGGCGCTCGTTCTGATCGCGGCGGGTCTTTACCAGTTTACACCGATCAAGACCGCGTGCCTCAAACACTGCCGGGCCCCCGGACAGTTCCTCGCGGACCATCACCGGCCGGGCGGCACGGGCGCTATCCGCATGGGGGTAGAACATGGAACCTATTGCCTGGGCTGCTGCTGGGCGCTGATGGCGCTGCTCTTCGTTGGCGGCATCATGAACCTATACTGGATCGTGGGCCTTACCGCATATGTTCTGATCGAGAAACTGGCGCCGAGGGGAGAGGTCGTCGCGAAGACGGCCGGCGCGGCCCTGATCTGTGTTGGGGCAGGCATGCTTCTGACGTCATGATCGGGCAGACGGCGTTAACACCAACGGGCTGCCACAGATTTCACATGTCCTTAACCAGCCTCAGGGCGTCATAGATGGCTGCGTGGGTATTCCTTGCACTGACCGCATCACCGATGCGGAACACCTGAAAGGCCCCATCGGGATTGCGGAGCTCGGCCTGGGGGCGCCCGGAGGTCAACGCATCGTAATCCACCGCGCCAAGGTTGGATGACAGGGGTTTCAGGTCGAAATAGAGATCGTCCAGCGGCAGCGTTCCGTAATTCACCACCACCTGTTCATAAGCTTTTTCGCTGGTGTGATTGCTGTAATCGGTCCCGATCCGGGCCTTCAGCAAATTGCCGTCGCGGCTCACATCCAGAAGCCGGCGCGCTACGGTGAAGGTGACTTCCTTGTCCTGCAGGGCGCGCATGTAAGGCACGAGGTTCATTCCCATGATATCGGGCGCGAAGGTGCGATCGGGTGTCATGACTTCGACCCTGGACCCTGCCTCGGCCGCCACTTCCGCAGCCATCAGGGCCGGATGATCTCCGCTTTCATCATAGATCAGAATGTTGTCCGCAGGTTTGACATCGCCCGAAATGATGTCCCAGGCGCTGACGGCGAGGGGTTGCTCCTTGCCGGTTTCGAAAAGTTCCATGTTCGGCAGCCCGCCCGTCGCAATGATCGCCACGTCAGGCGAAAGCGCTGTCACATCTGCGGCCTCCGCGATGGTGTTGAAGTGAAAGGTCACGTCGCGCGCGGCACATTGCGCCATGCGCCAATAGATAATGCCGATCATTTCGGCCCGCCGCCTGTTCCGGGCGGTCAGGCGGATTTGTCCGCCGGGGTCGGGCTGCGCTTCGAACACCGTCACCTCGTGGCCGCGCTCTGCCGCAACGCGTGCCGCTTCGAGGCCGCCCGGGCCTGCACCGACGACAACGATCTTGCGGCGGGTTTGCGCCGGAGTGATCACATGCGGCATGGACAGCTCGCGCCCCGTCGACGGGTTGTGGATGCAAAGCGCCTCGCCGGCCTGATAGATGCGGTCAAGGCAATAGGTGGCTCCGACACAGGGACGGATGTCGTCTTCGCGCCCGTCCATTATCTTTTGCACGATATGCGGGTCGGCCATATGCGCGCGGGTCATGCCCACCATATCCAGAAGTCCCTCGGCCACAGCATGACGGGCGGTGGCCACGTCCGGAATGCGGGCGGCGTGGAACGTGGGCATACCTGTCGCCTTCTTTACCTCGCCTGCGAAATCGAGATGCGGGGCGCTTTTCATCCCCTGCACCGGGATCACATCGGTCATGGCCGGGTCCGTGTGGATGCGGCCCCGGATCACATTGAGAAAATCGACCATGCCGCATGCCGCCAGCCGCTTTGAAATCTCAATTCCTTCCTGCGGTGTGATCCCGCCCGCCTCTGCCTCATCGGCGGTGTATCGCAATCCGACGATGAACTCATCGCCGACCCGAGCCCGGATCGCGCGCAAGACATCCATCGGGAATTTCAAGCGGCTTTCCAGCGTGCTCCGGCCATACTCCCCCTCGAGATCATTGGTGAGCGGCGACCAGAACTGATCAAGCAGGTGCCCATAGACCTGTAGTTCGACGCCATCCATGCCCCCCTCTTTCATCCGCTCCGTGGCATCCGCGAAGTCAGAGATGATCCTCGCGATGTCCCAGTCTTCGGCGCGCTTGGGAAAAGCGCGGTGCGCGGGTTCGCGGTGTTTCGAGGACGAAACAGACGGCAGCCAGTCGCCCTTGTTCCAGCCCGTCCGGCGCCCGAGATGGGTAAGTTGAATCATCACGGCGCAGCCATGATCGTGGCAGGCATCAGTCAGTTGCTTGATCCAGGGTACGACCTCGTCCTTGTAGGCCAGGATATTGTTAAAGACCGGCGGGCTGTCGCGTGACACCGCCGCCGACCCGGCGGTCATGGCCAAAGCCACACCCGCTTTGGCGCGCTCGGCGTGATAGGCCGCATAGCGTGCCTTGGGCATGCCATCCTCGGGATAGGCCGGTTCGTGGCTTGTGGTCATGATCCGGTTCTTCAGCGTCAGATGTCTGAGCTGGTAGGGTTGCAGAAGTGGATCGCGGGTCATTTTTCGTCTTTCTCTGTGGCGCTTGTGTCATCGTCGCTGTCCAGCACGTCCTTGGGAATCACGACGGGCGATATCGCCCAGATCAGGCGGGCGGGCTTGTCCGACAGGTTAATGGCACGGTGGGGGATTTCGGCATCACAGCTATAGCTATCCCCCTCATGCAAAGTGATCACCTCATCCGCGATCTGAACCTGTAGCTCGCCTTCGATCATAAAGGCATGAACTTCGCCGATATGTTTGAGCAGCGTATCCTCGTATTGATCGGAGTATGGCTCGTAGACCGTCATGCCCATGTAAAAGTCGCCACCGATTGAGCTGGAAAGCAGCGCATCGGTATAGCCCAGCTCCCGCACCGACTGCTGGTAGAGCGAATTCAGATTGCGCCGGTTCTGCGCGCGCACGACGCAGGCTTGCTCGATCGGGCCATCGCCGGACCTGCGCGCAAAGAACCAGTCCGGTGTCACTGACAGGGCGGTGGCCACGCTGTTCAGCACATCCATGGAGGGCTGCGCCGTGCCTCGCTCGATGGCGCTGAGATGGCTCAGCGATACACCGCTGGCTTCGCTGAGCGATTTCAGGGTCATCTGCCGCGCCTTACGGAGCTGACGGATTTCGGACCCCACCGACAGCAAGCTCTTGGCCATGTTATGTATGACTGCAGTTTTGTCCATATGGCCCCCTCATGCCGGTCGGATTGCCCGCTATTCCATAGGTGTAGTGGAATGGATGAGGTAAAAAACGTCAATATAAGAATTTACTTGCATAATTCTTATATAGGAAGAAATATGTCCAAAACATACGGCGACTCGGCCGCTTTTCCGGGTCCGTCAAACGCAAGCGCGCAAGGCGCTCAACAACAGAGGGGAAGACACAATGGAAGATCGCAAGCTTGCGGTACTCAAGGAACGTGCGCAGTCCGGTATCTCGCGTCGTGATTTCATGCGCAGCGCGGCGACCGCAGGATTGAGCGTCGCGATGGCGGGTGGACTGTGGTCTGAAGCACTGGCGATGACGCCGCAAAAGGGCGGCAGCCTGAAGGCCGGGGCTGATGGCGGGGCGTCGACCGACACCTTCAATCCGCTCGAAATGGCTGGGGCGGACCATCCGACCATGTCGATCCTGTCGAGCTATGACACGCTCGTCGAAATCGACGAGAACGGCACGCCGCAACCCAGTCTTGCAGAAAGCTGGGAAGGCAATGCCGATGGCACCTGGGCGATCAAACTGCGTCAGGGCGTCGAATTCCATAATGGCAAGACGCTCACGGCCGATGATGTGGTCTGGTCGCTGAACCAGCATCTGAGCGAAAACAACCGCGCGGCCGAAGCGCAGCAGATCGTTCAGAATTTCGAGGAGCTGCGTGCAGATGGCCCCGACACGGTGATCATCAAGCAAAAAGAGGTCAATTTCGATCTGCCGACCCATCTGTCGGCCTTTGCGTTGCTGATCGGAGCGGAAGGAACCGAGGATTGGACCGTTGGCGGCACCGGGCCTTATGTCACCGAAGACTGGCAGCCGGGGGTTCAGTATCTGGGCCGCAAATTTGCCAACTACTATCGTGAGGATGACGGCCATTTCGATGAGGTCGAACTGCTCAACATCACCGATCCGGGCGCGCGTATGTCAGGCCTTTTGTCCAACACATTGCACGCCATTGGCTCTCCCGAAACCAAGACTGCCGGGCGGCTGGCCGATGCGCCCGGCTTTGAGCTGGTGCAGGTGTCGGCCACGCAGCACTACACCTGCGATATGCGCGCCGACATGGACCCTTTCACCAATGGCCATCTGCGCAACGCGGTGAAATGGGGCATCAACCGTCAGGAAATCGTCGACAAGGTGCTGTCGGGCTATGGCACGGTGGGTAACGACCTTCCGATCAGCAGCGGTCAGCAGTTTTACAACGATCAGCTGGAGCAACGAGAATACGACCCTGACAAGGCGAGGTTCCATCTCAAGCAAGCGGGGTTCGATGCGATTGATCTGACGCTGTCCACATCGGACGGGGCATTCGGCGGAGCGGTGGACGCCGCGGTGCTGATGCAATCCTCGATGGCGGACGCGGGTATGAATGTCGAGGTCGACAGGCGTCCGGCTGACGGGTATTGGTCCGAGGTCTGGCTGCAGGTTCCGTGGTGCATGGTCTACTGGAACGGGCGCCCGACGATTGATTGGATGTTCAGCTCGACCTACACCTCCGAGAGCGACTGGAACTCCAGCGCCTTCCGAAACGCAACCTTCGACGGGCTGCTGGTCAGCGCGCGGGCCGAACCCGACGAGGCCAAGCGGCGAGAGATGTATCACGAAGCGCAACGGCTTTTCTGGGAGGAAAGCGGTACGTCGGTCTTTGCCTTCGCGAACATCCTCATCGGACATTCCGACAAGCTGGCGCATGGGCCTGTCGGGGTCAGCCGCCGGATGGATGACAGCCGTTTGCACCGCCGCTGGTGGATGGCTTGAGGCAAGGACCGGCCGGGCGCGTCGCAGAGACGCGCCTGACCACCCCGGCCAAAGCCGCACCGCGAGACAAAGGAATGAATAGACAGCCGACCCCGGCCTCCGGCATTCGGAGTATTGAGCATGTCTGGATCCCGATGCCCGATGGCGTGCGCCTGGCGGCCCGGATGTGGATGCCGGCGCAGATCCCGACGGGGGGAGTGCCCGCGCTTTTCGAGTACATCCCCTATCGCAAAGCTGACATGGTCCGCGCCCGGGATGAAAGGAACCATCCGTTTCTTGCGCAGAACGGCTATGTCAGTCTGCGGGTCGATATGCGCGGGTCGGGCGATAGTGATGGGGTGATGCCGGATATGTACGCGCCGGAGGAGCTGTGCGATGCGCGCCATATCATCGAGTGGCTGACCGATCAGGAATGGTGCAACGGACGGGTCGGGATGTTTGGCACCTCCTGGGGCGGTACGGCGGCACTCCAGGCCAGCCTCGATGCCCCCGAAGCGCTCAAGGCGGTCATCGCGGTCTGCGCCACCCATGACCGGTATGAGGACGACATCCATCACAAGGGCGGATGCCTGATCACCGATACGTTCGAATGGGGGGCGACCCTGCCTTCGATCCTGGCCTTGCCGCCGACGCCTCAGAGCGGCAGCGACTGGTATGAGCGCTGGCTCGCGCGCCTCGAAAACCTGGCCTCTCCGGTCGAAAACTGGGTGCGCGAGGAGGCCCGGGGCACGTATTGGCGACACGGCTCGGTCAAGCATCAGGTTGAGCGGATCGGATGTCCGGTGCTCTCGGTGGGCGGCTGGTCGGACCGTTATTCGAACTCGGTCATGTCGCTGGTCGATGCCTGCCCTGACAAGGTCTGGGGGATTGTCGGGCCCTGGGGGCATCATTATCCCGATCATGGACATCCCGGACCGGCGATTGGCTTTCAGCAGGTGGCCCTGGACTGGTGGGATCACTGGTTACGGCCCGACTGTGCGCCGGCTCCAGGCTGGCCCAAGCTGCGTGTCTGGTTGCGCGAATTCGAGCCGCCGCAGGATGCGCTTGAGATGCGCAATGGCGCGTGGGTCGAAAGCGGCCCGGCAAAATGCGAAACCGAGATACGGCAGATGTGGCTGGCCAAGGATAACATCCTGGCCTGTGCTGCGTCCGATTGCCCGGACGAATGGCCCGTGCCGACGGATTTGCGGCATGGCCAGGCATCTGGCGATACCGGGTATTTCGGCCGGTATGGGGGCCTGCCGCTTGAGCAGTCCGAAGATGATGCAAGATGCCTTTTCTTTGAAACACCCCCGCTTGACGAGGACATGCTGCTCTATGGCAGTGTCGAGGTTGAGCTGGAGCTGGACGTCAAAGATCCCCGCAGCCAGGTTTGTCTTCGGCTCAATGACATTTCACCTCAGGGGGTGTCGTCACGGGTGGGCCTCTGCGTGCTGAACCTGGCGCTGGACGACGCACTGGATGCCCCGGAGGCTGCTATAGGCGCCGGGCTGCGCAAGGTTCGTCTTCGGTTTCATTCAACCGCCTATCGTTTCAGGGCCGGGCACCGCATGAGATTGGCCATCGCCTCGTCCTACTGGCCGATTGTCTGGACGCCGCCGCGCATGGAGGGGCTGACCGTCCGGCCGGGCTGTGTGAGCTTGCCCCTGCTTCCGCAAATGCCGGAGGAATTGCGCGAGGCGTTTCCCGCCCCGCAGGATTTGCCTGCGGACAAGCCCTTTGAAACGCTTGCGGCGCCACGGCTGATCCGGTCACGCCGGGCGGATGGGGACACGGATTGCGCGATGGCGTGGCATCAACCGCTTACAACCGTGCACTACAGCGATATCTGCACCACATTCTCTTACGAAACATGGGCGGATCACCGGATTCAGACGAGCGACCCAACGTCTGCGCAGAGTGTCTTTGTTCATGCCATGAGTGTGGACAGGCCGGACGGGCGTGCCTCTGTGACGTCCCGCATACGCACGACCTGCACGACCGATTGCTACCTGATCGAGAACGCGATTGAAGTTTCCTGGTCGGGAAGAATGATATTCAGCCGCGACCGGTCCCATACCATTGAAAGAAAACTCTCCTGACCTGCGGCACTCTCGGAGCGTTCTGTTTCGCCACATGGGGCGAAAATGGATCGCGATAGATGTTCTTTGAACCTGCGATGAGCGAGGTGATCAGGGCCCCGAGCGGCGACACGCGTTTAAGTCCTGCACGTCGGGTCAGAGCCGCATTTGCGCAAACTCGGCAAAGCTGCTCCGCACGAGCCATTTTGTCAGCGTTCGCGCCAGCGCATCGCTCCCCGAAAGCGAAATCTGTCCACGGTCAATCTCTCGCTCAAAGGTGGAATGCCCCATGAATGCAGAGGTCAGCGCACGCAACTCGGACACAACGTAGAGATCGACGTCGAATTTCGGGTCGGTAAAGCACAGATCGGTTTCCTCGCCGGGCTTGGCAACCAGCCAGTAGTTCGCCGTGTCGTTTGGCGCATCGTGTAAAATGAACTGGATGACGCTTTTCCGCTTGGGCATTTGCAGAAGGTCGATCTTGCCGCGGATTTTCCACATCAGAAGCCGCGCATCCAGATCCTGCAGCGAAACATTGCAATCGATATTGCGATGGGCCCATTCCCCGAGGCTGCGGATGATCGGTTCAAGCTCATCGGCCATGGCGGTGGTGACATATTCGGCATGTCTGCCCGTCGATCCGCTGGTCTTCTTGACCAAACCGCTTGCCTCCATTTCTTTGAGCCGCTTAGACAACAGCCCCGGTGACATACCCGGAACGCCACGCTGAATCTCGTTGAAGCGGGTCGATCCCGACCACATCTCGCAGAGCAGCAACATCGTCCATCGCGGTTCCAGCAAGCTCGCGGCCATCACCACGGGACAGAATTTCGGGTAACTCTTGTCAGACATATCTGTACCTCCGGGATCAATAGACCGTCGCAGCTTCAGCCTGTCCACTTCAGAAACTGTAGCGGTGTCGCTTCAATTCGTGAACTATCCCGTGAGGGCAGGCGCGCGCATCTTTGTCGAAATGACGAAGGAGTGTCCTATGAACAGAGATCAGCAGGCCGCAGACGGCCAGAAACGCGCGATTGCCGTATTCGAAAAACGACCGAACCTTGCCCATGTCATGAACGAGGGAGCCGCGACCATCACGGACGGGCTGGCATGCCGGTTTTCAGACGGCAGCCATGCGATAGAGATCGACATGCCGGAGGCCATCGGCGGCACAGGTACCGCACCTTCGCCGGGTTACCTCGGGCGCGCCGCGATCTGCAGTTGCATCGCGATTGGCATTAAGATGACCGCCACCCGCGAGAAGATGGCACTCGACACTGTCTCGGTGTCCATCGAACAGGATTTCGACAATCGTGGGGTTCTGGGAATGCCGGGGGCAAGTGCTGTGCCCGCCGACACCCGGATTACGATTAAGATTGCCAGTTCGGCTCCGCCGATCGAGGTCGAGGCGCTTGTCCACCGCGCGCTCCGGATCGATCCTTGGTATCTCAGCTTTCAGAACGCGCAGCCGGTTCATGTCTCATGCATGACAACAGAGGACGTCGCATGATGGATCCAAGGCTTCAGATCAGAGTGCAGCGCTATGGATGGGATGCGGCGGCAAGCCATTATCACGCGGGCTGGCAGGAGCAGTTGAAGTCGGCGCACGATACGCTGCTTGAGATGGCTCAGATCCAGCCCGGCGATCGCGTGATTGAAACAGCCTGCGGGAGCGGCATGGTGACGACCCGTCTTGCAAAGATCGTCGGGCAAGACGGGCATGTGATTGCAACGGATCTGTCACAGGGCATGATTGATGATCTGAAACGCCGGATGACAGAGGCCGGGATTGGCAATGTCGAGGCATGTCGAATGCCCGCCGAAAAACTGGATCATCCGGATGATACCTTTGACGCGGCCATCTGCGCGCTGGGGCTCATGTATATGCCGGACCCGGAAAAGGCTGTCGAAGAAATGACCCGTTTGGTTGCTCCGGGCAGCACGGTTTCCGCCACGGTCTGGGGGGAGCGACGCAATTGCGGCTGGGCGGATGTTTTTCCCATCGTTGATGCACGGGTCGCGTCGGAGGTCTGTCCAATGTTCTTTGGCACCGGTGCCCCGAATGCGCTTGTCACTCTTTTTGAAAAGGCCGGATTGACGGATGTCACCGAGCACCGCCAATCGGACCTGCTGAGTTTCACGGATGAAAAAGCGATGCTTGATGCCGTCCTGATGGGAGGGCCGGTCGCTCTTGCGGTCAAACGGTTCGACAATGCGACATTGAGCGAGGTATGTCATGACTTCCTGAACTCGGTGGCGGCGTTTCGCGCCCCCGATGGCCGCTATCATATCCCCGGGGAGTTTGTTTCAGTGTCGGCACGGGTGCCAGGAGCCTAGGGCATCTGTGGCCTGGTATTCCGCCTCACAGGGTTGCCCAAAAGCGGGGAGGGCACGGCTAGAGGATGATCCCGGAGCTGCGCCTGCTATGCGCGGTCGGGGACGATGCAAGGCCAATATGGGTCGCATGGAGCTTCGCACCATCGCGGCGATCCGCTGGCATCACAGGCGTGTGCACAGCCGTGCGGCATCAAGGATCGCGGCATGGATGTCACGAGAGGACACGGCATCACCGATCCGGTAAAGCGCATACCCGTCACCAGTCGTTTCCGGCTGTGGCTGTGCGCTGGTCAAGGCGGCCAGATCAGGTAGTCCGCGATTGCGGGACAGGCCCGCAAGGTCAAGATACAGGCCATCGACCGGGAGGGTGCCGTGTTCGTAAATCAGGGTGTCACAGCTCATTTCCACCGCCTCACCGCTATAGCTGTTCTCGAATGAAAGACACAGGCGATTGTCCTGACGCGTCACGGCACGAAGGGTGAGATCGGGACACAGACGAGCGCCCGAGTTGTAGAAGGCGCGCATCTGGAGCGGCCTCTCGATATAGCTGACTTCGGCGCCGGCGGTGCTGTCGGGTGTCACATAGGTCAGGTTTGCACCCGCCGCCGCCAGCGTGTGCGCCCCGTTCAGGCCCGCGGCGGTGCCGGTACCATCGTAAAAGATCACGTCGCCCTCGGGCGGCGCAGCGGCTTCGAGTGCCTCCCAGAGGGGGGTTCCAAGCTCGGCACCGGGAATGTCCTCCAGCCTGTCGGGCACGCCTCCGGTGGCGATGATGACCGTATCGGGCTGCGTTTCGGCGATATGGGTTTCATCTGCGTAAACGTTGTAGTGCACACCTACGCCAAGCCTTTCCAGCTCGCTGACACGCCAATCAACGATGCCGATCAGATCGCGCCTGAGGTCGAGCTTTGCCGCAAGCAACACCTGACCGCCCGCTTTCGGGGCCGCCTCGAACAGTGTCACCTCGTGGCCCCGCTCCGCGCAGATGCGTGCGGCTTCCAGCCCGCCGGGCCCGGCACCCACAACCGTGACACGTTTGGCTTTGTCGGCTTTGCCGATCACATGCGGCAGGACATCCTCGCGGCCGATGGCGGGGTTGTGAATGCAGCTTCCGTGCCAGGAACAGTATGTGGCGCCGACACAGGGGCGGATCGTCTCTTCTGCGCCTTCCGATACTTTGCGGGCAATGTGCGGATCAGCGATATGCGCGCGGGTCATCCCGATGAGATCGACATGCCCTTCGCCCACTGCGTAGCGCGCCGTCGCCAAGTCATTGATCCGCGCCGCGTGAAAGACCGGCAAGCCGACATTCTTGCGAAAATTCGCCACCGGCCGCAATTGCGGAGCCAATCCAAGGGCCATGCCCGGCATATAGCGCGCCAGCCCGACCTCGGTGTCGATACGGCCATATCCGAAGTTGAAGAAGTCGATGAACCCCGAGCGTTCGAGAAGCTCGGCCATCGCGATATAGTCCTCGTCCGGCATCTCACCATTGTCGCCTTCTCCGACAACCATGCGCACGCCCACGACAAAAGGCTGGGGCACCACGCGGCGGATTTCCTCAAGCGCCATGAGGCCAAAGCGCGCCCGGTTTTCCAGACTGCCGCCGAATGCATCGGTGCGCCGGTTCGTGGCGGGCGACCAGAATTGTCCAATGAGGTGCCCGGTAATGTGAAGCTCGCACCCATCCAGCCCGCCTTCGTAACAGCGCCGCGCGGCCTGGCCGAAATCGGCGATCACGCGGTCGATATCCTCGGCCTGCATCTCCTTTGTGAACCCACGGTGCAGGGGTTCGCGGAACCGGCTGGGCGAGACGGTGGGCAGCCAGTTGTCGCCGCGCCATTGGCTGCGCCCGCCAAGATGGGTCAGTTGGCACATGAGTGCCGCCCCATGTTTGTGTATGCGATCTGCAAATTCCTGAAAGAAGGGAATGACGCGATCATCGCTGGCACTGAGCTGGCCAAAGGTATTGGCGCTGTCGCGTGATACATTGGTCGAGCCGCCAAACATGGTCAGCCCTATGCCGCCCTGGGCCTTTGCCTCGTGATACCGCTGATAGCGCCCGGCGGGCATGCCATCCTCGCCAAAGCCGATGGCATGGGAGGTGCTCATGATCCTGTTGCGAAGCGTCAGATGCGCCAGTTGAAAGGGCTGCAAAAGCGGGTCGCTGGTAGTGGGGCGGTCTGGGGCATTCATGGCAACGGTCCTGGTCTTGATATGTCAGGGGCAACTCTGACAACGGCGCCCGGATTGGGCAAAGGAAAATTGGTTTCTCCGCGAGGGTCTGTAGAATGGTGCCAATAATGCGCTGTTCTGAAGGAGCCGCAAGATGCAGGTGTTCGATGCCGAAGAGGTGCACCGGTTGTTGCCTTATGAAACGCTCATCCCCGCGCTGCAACGGATGCACGAGGGCGAGATACCTGAAGGCGATGGTGTCTATACCAGTGATCCCGCAGGGACGGGCAACATGTTTGTCACCTTGCCCGGCTGGCTGGGCGGGCGCCTTATTGTCGTGAAGATGGTCGGTGTGTTTCCGGCAAACCGGGATCGTGATCCGCCGATCGGTTCGGTGCTGGGCGCGGTTGCCGCGTTCGATGCGGAAACCGGGGCGCCGGTGCTGGTTGCCGATGGCGAGGCAATGACCTATCGCAAAACCGCTGCTGTCTCCGGGCTGGGGACTGCGCTGCTGGCCCCGCCTGAGCCGCGCGAACTGCTCGTCGTGGGGGCAGGGGGGCTGTCCCCGCATGTCGCGATGGCCCATATCGCAGCCCGCCCTTCGATTGCGCGGGTGCGCATCTGGAACCGCACCGACGCACGGGCCGAGGCCCTGGCAAACAAGCTGCGCAGGCAGGGTATCACCGCCGAAGCGGCCCCGGATCTCGATACGGCCGTGGCCGAAGCGGATGTGATCAGCTGTGTCACGATGGCGCGCGCGCCGCTTGTGAAGGGCAGGCTTCTGAAACCCGGCGCACATGTGGACCTTGTCGGTGCCTACCTGCCGGATATGCGCGAGGCCGACGATGAAACGATGCGGCGCGGCAGGGTATATACCTGCTGTGACCGCGGTCGCGACGAAGTTGGGGAGTTGCTGTTGCCGGTCGAAGCAGGCGCGCTCAGATGGGAGGACATCCGGGGGGAGGCCTTCGGACTTGTGCAGGGCCGCCACACAGGGCGCACATCCGACAGCCAGATAACCATCTTCAAAAACATCGGAGGCGCGCATCAGGATGTGTTCACAACCGTGATCCTCAAAGACGCAGCGGGCCTGTGATGCGCGCAGGCGGTTTGAAATCGGATGCGGTCGCCGGGTCCGGGCGGGGGCCGGGAGGCACCTCTTGCAGTCGGTCAGATGACGTGCCGCTGTCTGTGTGCGCCGCATCACGTCCGTTGCGGGGATCCACTCTGGCGACCGCATCCGCGGTTTGGTCCGCATGTAAAACAACCTGATCTCTCAACCCGGTCTTTCGCTGCGCCTCGCCAGGCTTTCGAGGTCAAATGCATTCTCCGCCATCAATCACCAGTGCGTGCCCGGTCATGAAAGACGACTGGTCCGACGCGAGAAAGACGATGCCCTCCGCGATTTCCTCGACAGTGCCAAACCGCCCCATGGGGACGGCATCGCGAATATAGGCCTCGAGCCTGTCTCGCCCGCCCATCTGAACTTCGAAGCCACGGTTGAAAGGCGTGTCGATGAAGCCCGGGCACAGGGCGTTGACCCGGATGTTCTCGCGGGCGTAGTCGGCCGCTATCTGGCGTGTCATGGCGAGCACGGCATGCTTGGTCGTGGCATAGGCAATCATCTCGCGGTCGTACTGAACACCCGAGTTCGAGGACGTTATGATGATACTGCCGCCGCCCTGTGCGCGCATCGGCGCAATCGCAGCCTTTGCCGCCACGAAATGCGCCCGTACGTTGAGCGCCCAGGACGCATCCATATCCGCCACGGCAACCTCTTCAAGCTTGCCTTCGACCTGAAGGCCCGCGTGTGAGTGCAGGATATCGAGCCGTCCCTTTGTTGCGACGGTGCGTTGCAGGGCGGTCTCAACGGCGTCATCGTCGGTCACATCCAGCGTCAAAGCCTCGGCTGTGTGACCTTCGGACAGAATGCCGTCCACGACTTGCCTGGCCGCGGCACCATCCCGGTCGCTGACCACAACTTGTGCGCCCTGACGGGCCATCGCCACGGCACCGGCGGCGCCAATACCGGAACCGGCACCGGTGACGAAGGCGACTTTGTTCTCGAGCAGCATGGGTGTCCTTTCCGGTTGTCTCAACGTCGCGCCTTGTTGCCGCGGCGCAGGATGATTTGTGCAATCACCAGCAGGATCAGCGAAGCCACCATGACCATCGTTCCGATGGCGTTGACCTCGGGCGTTATGCCGCGACGAATGGAAGAGAAAATATAAATGGGCAGCGTTGTCTCGGACCCCGCAACGAAAAAGGCGATGATGAAATCGTCAAAACTGAAGGTGAAGCTGAGCAGGAAGCCAGCCAGAATAGCAGGTGCGATGAGCGGCAGGGTCACTTGCCGGAAGGTGCCGAGAGGTGTCGCGTAAAGGTCCGCCGACGCCTCGCTCAGCGCGCCTTCGAGGCTGGCCAGGCGCGCGCGGATGATGATGATCACCAGCGCCAGTGTGAACATCGTGTGCGCCGCGATGAGCGAGCCGATGCCCATCGACAAGGCGGGGGCGCGGTCTGCCTCGGACCAGATGGCGGCGAGCCACGGATTGACAAGATCGAAGACCGTGACGAGTGCGATCAGGGTCGCAATGCCAATCACGATGCCAGGGATCATCACGGCAATGTAGATCAACGCGTCGAAGAAAGCGCGTGCAGGCCCCCGGATGCCCTGCAGACCGACCGCCGCCAGGGTGCCCAGAATGCTCGCCAGTGTGGCCGAGACAAAGGCCACCAGGAGGCTGTTGCCGAGCGCGTCCATGACAAAGGGATTGTTCAGCGCACGGCCATACCATTTGGTTGAAAAGCCTTCGAACTGGCTTGCGCTGCGGCCCGCGCTGAAGCTGAACAGCGCGATGATCGCGATCGGTGTGTAAAGAAAGATATAGACGCAAAGCGCATAAATCCGCATTTCTGCCTCACATCAGCGCCACGTCGTCGCGCTGCACATTCAGCTTCGCGATCAGACGCATGTAAATGGTGACGGTGACGAGCATGATGATGATCAGCATCATGGCGACTGCGGATCCATAGGCCCAGTTGCGCGATTGCAGGAACAGATCGACCAGCGCGTTGCCAACGAAGAAGACCTTGCCGCCGCCCAGGAGTGCGGGGATCAGAAACTCGCCCATGAGCAGGATGAAGACCAGCATACAGCCCGTGGCAATACCCGAGACCGACATAGGCAGCGTGACCCGGAAAAAGGTCGTCATCGGGCGCGCACCGAGGTCGGCAGAGGCTTCGAGCAGGCGTTTGTCCAGCCGGTCGAGCGCGACATAGATCGGAAAGACCATCAGCGGAAGATAGCCGTAGACTATGCCGATCAGCACGGCGAAGGGTGTGTAGATCAGGCGCACGTCATCGAGCCCGAAATTTTCGAGAAGCGCAGGGATGCCACGCCCTCCCAGAATGTAGATCCAGGCATAGCTTCGGATCAGGATCGACGTCCAGAAAGGGACGATGACCAGGACGAGCAAGAGCGTCTTCCACTTTTCGCTTGTGCGTACCGCAAGCTGATAGGCCAGCGGATAAGCGATCAGAAGTGCCGCCAGGGTGCCGAGCGGGGCGAGGATCAGAGTGTTCTGAAACGCCGTCAGGCGTGCGGGCAGGTTGGCATATTGCTCAAACGTGAAAGCGGGCACGTAACCACCGGAAGGCGCCCGCTCTCCAAAGCTGAATACAAAAACAACCGAGAGCGGCAGCACGAGCATCACGATCAGCCAGGCGCCCGCCGGGGCCACCAAAAGCCAGTTTCGTGCGCGTTGCGTCATTCGCTGCCGCTCCGGTCCGACGATCAGGCGGATTTGAAGCGTGCCAGCAACTCGGCACGGTTCGGGTCGGTGAGTGTGGCAGCCGCGCCGAACTCCAGCGCATCAAGAAGTTCTGCCGCCGGATAGAGGATCGGATCGTTCAGAATCTCTTCGGGCAGGAGCGCATTGGTGCGGCTGTCGGCCACCGGATAGCCATGAGCGAGCACCTCGCGTGCATTCACTTCCGGATCAAGCATGAAGTTGATCAGCGCATAGGCGGCCTCCATGTGCGGCGCGCCTTTCGGGATCGCGTAGTAGTCGCTCCACAGCTCGCCGCCTTCCTTGCCGAGGGCAAAGGCGATTTCGGGGATGTCGGTGTTGAGCTGTTTGCCGTCGCCGGTCCAGCAGATGGTGAGCCAGGCATCGCCCGACCGCATTGCCGGCTGATAGTCCGAAGAAATCGCAAAGAGATGCGGCTTCACGTCGATCAGCAGTTTTTCGGCATCGGCCAGTTCCGCCTCGTCGACGGAGTTGAAGGAGTAGCCGTGATAGTTCAACGCCGCACCGATTGTGGTGAGCTGGTAGTCGTGCACCATCGTCCGGCCCGAGAAGTCGTCCATCGTGCGATCAAAGAATTCCTTCCACGACGTGAAGGGCGCGCCGCCGTTATGGCTGGTGTTGATCGCCATGCCGGTGGTGCCCCAGTTCTTCGGCACCGCATAGACCACGCCGTCGACGATCCCCGCATCCGAGAAGCGCGGATCGAAGGCCGCGGGGTCATAGTTTGGCAGTTTCGACAGATCCAACGGCTCGATCAGATCTTCTTCGACATATGTCGTGATCGTGTAGTTGGTGGGGACATACACATCCCAGCCGCTACCGCCCGCCTGCAGCTTGGCCAGCATTTCCTCGTTTGAACCAAAGACGTTGACCTGCAGGAACGCGCCGGTCTGATCCGTGAACATATCGAAATTCGCCTGGTCGTGATAGTTCGGCCAGGTGGCCAGAACCACGCGGTCACCGATATCCTGGGCCATGGCGGGGGTGGCGCGCAATCCGGGCACGGCCGATCCCAGAACGGCGGTCGCGGCACCAAGCCCGGTCACCCCGAGGAAGTGCCGCCGCGTGACGGACCCTTTCTGATAGCGGCGCAATTCTTCCATGAACTTTTTCTTGGAAATGTGATCTTTCATTGTCTTGATCTCCCTGTCTGAGTTGATGGTCTTAATCGTTTTCTAGGATGAGGGCGGCCTCCGAGGCCCATTGCAGCCACACATTGTCGTTCGTGCTCAGATCGCCGAGCCCCTGATCCGACTGGCGCGGGGCGAGCACGGCGATGTTTCCCAAGGTTTCGCTGCGGATGAGGTATTCCGTATGTTCGCCCAGAAAGATGCGGTTGAGGATCCTGCCGGGGATCGCACCATCGCTTTCGACACGGCGGATGTGGATCTGTTCGGGCCTGATGCTCAGGCAGGCCGTATCACCGGGCTGCACCGGGCCGCTGAGCCGCGCGTTATAAGTGAGACCATCCCCGAGCGCGATGGCGGCCGTTGTTCCGCTTGTGCTCTGGATTTTTCCGTCAAAGAAGTTGGATGTGCCCACGAAATCAGCGACATAGCGGGATTTCGGGCTGTCATAGAGCTGTTGCGGCGTGCCGATCTGGACGATCCGGCCCTCGCGCATAACGCAGATGCGGTCGCTTAGCGAAAGCGCTTCTTCCTGATCATGCGTCACCAGCACGAATGTAATGCCAAGCTGTCGCTGCAGGTCCTGGAGCTCGATCTGCATTTCTTTGCGCAACTTGCGATCGAGCGCGGCGAGCGGTTCGTCCAGCAAGAGAAGCTTAGGCTCGTTCACGATGGCCCGCGCAAGAGCGACGCGCTGCTGCTGGCCGCCGGACATTTCCCAGATGCGCCGATCCGCGAAACCGGAGAGACGTACGACGTCGAGCGCCCGGGCGACTTTTTCACTGATCGTCGCCTTGTCGAGTTTCGGCCGCTGCTGTTTCAGCCCATAGCCGATATTGCCGCCCACGGTCAGATGCGGGAACAGGGCGTAGCTCTGGAACACCATGTTCACCGGGCGGCGATAGGCCTCCTGACCGGACATATCCTGCCCGTCGATACGCACCGTGCCTACGGTCGGCGTTTCGAACCCCGCGAGCATTCTGAGCGCCGTCGTCTTGCCACAGCCCGAGGGCCCGAGAAACGACAAGAACTCCCCCGGAGCGATTGCGAGGTTCATATCGTCAACCGCGATCACATCGCCGTAGATTTTCGAAACCGACTCCAGCTCTGCAACCGGCTTGGATGTATCCGGTTGCATGACGCTGTCATATCTCTCTGCCAAGGTCATTTTTGTCGTATATGCCTTCCTGAGCCATATATCTTATTAACCCTATTTGGCTCAAAAACTTTGCTATTTGTAAATATTACTTTTGTGGTATGTCTGGCTCTGGTCAGCCGTATAACAGGGACGCCATCACCTTCATGGACTGGAACGCGCAAGTTGCTCAGATGATTGAGGATCTGGAAACGCCAGCCTTCGGGCAGGCGCTGTCCAATGCGTTGCAGTCGATTGTCGATTTCGATTTCACCGTGATCTTCGGCTATGTCAGCGCGTCGGTTCCGCTGGCCCTCTACAACGATTTTCCCGAAGACCGGCGAATCTTGCATGTGGACGAATATCTTGAGGGGCCGTACCTGCTCGATCCGTTTTTTTTGGCGGCCGGGGGCAGTGTTTCACCCGGCCTGTGGCGCCTGAGCGAAATTGCGCCCGACCGGTTTTACCAGGGGGAGTATTTTCGCAGCTATTACGGGCAGACCGGCCTTGCGGAAGAAATCGGCTATCTTGTCCGGGTGCGAAAGGACTTGATGATCGTCGTGTCGCTTATGCGTAAATCCCGGCGGTTCAGCAAACCCGAATTCAAGGCGTTGAAAGCGGTCTGGCCCGTGGTTGACGCCTGCTGTCGGCGCAACTGGCAGATGGCCGCGAAGGAGAGCGCGGGCGCAGCACCGGAACTTGAACGGAAAATCGAGTTTGCCTTTCGCAGCATAGGGCAGGGGATCCTGACCCCGCGGGAGCGCGAGGTTGTTGAACATACCCTGCGTGGCCATTCCGCCGACGCGGTGGGCAAGCTTCTCGGCATCTCGTCCGGCACCGTCCGCATTCATCGCCGGAATATCTATTCAAAGCTGCGGATCAATTCGCAGGGCGAGCTTTTTTCCGCCTTCCTCGAAGCGATTACCGACGGACAAACCATCGACTGATCAGGGCCGCAAAGAGGGCGGGACGGCGCGGCATTCCGGTGATCTTGGTCCCTGGGCGACGGGCCGTCGCTGTGCGCGGGCAAGGGGGAGTGGAGGAGCCCGTCACGGCTCCTCCTGATACGGAGGCGGTCACGCGTCGTTCAGCCACCAACGTTCGAGGAAAAGCCGACCGTCGACTTCGTAGTTATTTGACAGTGCACCGGTGCCGACCTTTTCGGAGACGGCAAAGACATCGTTTGCAAAGAACGGGACGACCGTGCCGCCATCATCGCGGACAAGGGTCTGCATCTCGCCATAAAGGTCCGCACGGCGGGTCTGATCCAGTTCCGAGCGGGCGGCAACGAGCAGTTCGTTGAAACGTCCGTTGTCCCAGAACGTGTCATTCCATGACGCCCCAGCGGCATAGGCTTGGGTGAAGATGCTGTCGGGAGTTGCATAGCCCGGCCAGTAGCAGGCACACCACGGCTTCTTCATCCAGACGTCTGACCAGTACCCGTCGGTAGGTTCGCGCACCACGGTAATGTTCAGACCGGCATCGCGCGCCTGTTCCTTGTATAGCACGGCGGCATCGACGGCGCCTGCAAACGCGGCATCCGAGGCGCTCAGGGTCAGGTCGAGGCTGTCGTGACCGGCCTGCTTCAAGTGCCATTTCGCCTTGTCGGGGTCGTAGCTGCGCTGTTCCAGTTCGGCGTTGAAAAACGGGTAGGCGGCGTTGATCGGTGTGTCATTGCCGATTTGACCGTGGCCGAAAAGAATGGTCTTCAGCATCGCTTCGCGATCCAGCCCGAGCTTCACGGCCATGCGGACATGCCTGTCATTGAACGGTGCCGCGTTTGTGTGCATCGGGAAGGTGTAATGTGTCTTGCCCTCCACCTCGTGAACGACGATGCCATCCGTTTCCTTCAGCAGGTTGGCCGTTTTCAGTTCGACACGGTCGATTGCGTCGACGGCCCCGGTGCGCAAGGCGTTGGTGCGGGCGGTCACATCCTTGATGGAGATCAGCTCGGCACTGTCAAAATGGCCGCGCGCCTCATTCCAGTAATTGGGGTTTTTCTCGAAATCCGCGCGCACGCCCGGCTCGAAATTGACCAGCCTGTAAGCGCCCACGCCCACGCCCTCTTCAAAGGCGAGGCTGCCATCCTCCCTTGCTGCATAGATCGGGAAGTTGAAACTGCTGAGCTTGAACGGGAAATCCGCATCCCCCCCGCTCAACTCTATGACGACCCTGTCGGTGCCATCGGCGCGCAGCGTGGTGATGGCGTTTACGATGCTCTTGGCGGAGGAGGTCGAGCCCTCGCCGCGATGGTGATTGATGGAGGCGATGACATCCTCGACGGTGAGCGTCTTACCGTCGTGGAACTCCACCCCCTGACGCAGCTTGAATACCCATGTCTTTGCGTCAGGCGTGGCATCCCATTCGGTCGCAAGTTTCGGGATGAGCGCGCCGTCGGTGTCCACTTCGGTGAGTGTATTGGTGACGGCGTAATGCGTGGCAGAGAGCAGGCCGTTCAGAACTTTGCCGGGATCGAGCACATCGGTGGTGCTGCCGTGGCCAAAGCCAAAGCGGAAATGGCCCCCCTTGACCGGGCTCGCAGTGGCGGCGCGGCTGGCCGAGACAAGGCCAACCGCCGTGGCGGAGCAGGCCGCAAGGCTGGTTTGCATGAATGAACGGCGGGTGATCGTGGCAGGACGCCGGGATGGCAGGTAGAGTGGCGAAGTCTTTAGGGACATTGGCTTTCCTCTTTTTTAACGGGGATCGGCGGCCCGTTATGCCGGGCCGCCTTTTGTTTCCGGGCGGATCACGCCGGAGCGCAGTCGCGCCCGTAGACGGTTGCGTTAACCTCCGGGTCTCCGACGACGCCGGGTTCGCGTTCATAGACAAAGACCCCCATGATCCGCATGGCGTCGCCTTCCACCGGTGAGACGCGGTGAAGCGAATTGCAGCCTCTGAATATGCACAGCGACCCTGCCGCCCGAGCGACCGAGACCGCATCTTCCGCGCATTGGCCGGTCAGAACGCGCCGGACATAGTCGTAATTCTGGTCGTCGTCGCTGCGGGTGTGCGGAACTATTTCGAAATCGCCTCCGGCCTCCGATGCCTGCAGCATCAGCGTCATCGTGAAGGCATTCACGGAATCAAAATGCCAGGCCGACCGGTCGCCGGTCTGATAGCAAAGCAGGTTGACCGGCTGGCAGGGGTCCTCGTTGTCGTAGAGGGTTTCGGAACCGACAATCCCGGCCACCATATCGCGCACAGGCGCCCAGTGATAAAGCGTCTTTACAGGGCAATCATCGGGGAACCTGTCATAAGCCAGCATCCTTGTGCTGGCTTCAAGCATGATGTTGCGGGGATGATCGTCGGGCAGCGCGGGGTCGCCAGACCGCTGCAGATAACAGTTGCGATTCGAGCTGTTGTGATGGGCGCTGGGCAGGGCCGCCAAGGCATCGGCCACGGCCTTTTCGCGTGCCTCGGGCCTGATGAAATCGGGCAGCGAGACATATTGGTTTTCTTCAAGCTCGCGCTTGAGGCGTGCAATCAGCGCCTTGCACTCCGGGCTTTCCTGTTCGGTGATGGGGTAGAGGTCAAGGTTCACCACGTCTTCCGGTTTCATTCGATGCTCCTTTGCGGCGGTGTTTCGGTTCGGTAAACGCTTCCAAAAAAAAGTTGGACGGACAACAAACATTTTGCGCATGATATTTGACCCGCTATGCTTGTCTTATCCATCGACAGGAGTGACCCTTTGCCAATCGCCTCCAAACTCAAGCCTGAAAAACGGCCCAGAACGCATCCGGAAATCAATGAATACAGGCGTAGAACGCTGATCGAAGGGGCTTTGCGATCCCTGGCCGAACATGGCGTTTCTGGAACGACCGTTTCGACAATCAGCAAGTCGGCTGGCGCGTCGCGCGGGCTGCTGGGCCACTATTTCGAAAACAAGGATGAGGTGATGGTGGCCGCGCTCGAATACCTCTTCGGCCGAATCGCAGAGACGGTGCGGGCGGTGGTCGAAACCACGGAAGGTGCCACCAACAAGCTTCTCGCTGTGCCCGCCTCGCTGTTTTCTGCGGCAACGTTTACCGAGCTCAACCGCACCGCCTTCCTTGCGCTGTGGCACGAAACACGTTTCAACGCCAAGGTTCGGGCGGCCAACCGGCGGCTTTACCGGGATTACATCATCAGGATGGAATTGCTCGTACGTGCGGCGGCTGAAGAGCAGGGCGTAAAGATCGACGCCCGTCAGGTTGCGTTGACCTTTATCGCCCTGTCTGACGGGCTTTGGCTTGGTCTTTCGATCCACGATGATGTGTTGACCGGCGACCAGGCGGTCGCGATTTGCCAGGGCCATATCAAGCGGGAGTTGGGCATCCCTTAATCGCGTAGCGGCTCGTATTGCGACACCTGGCACCCGGATGGTTTGGTGGCCTTTGAGTTTCGCGGCCCAGTTCGGATGCTGGGCCGACCCTCAAGATTGAGACTGTGCAAGCGCGACGACCCCGAAGAGCATCGTTGCCGCGGCCAACGCACAGGCAAGTGTGCGTACCGTGTTCCACATGGTCCAGCGTGGCAGATAGGTGCCGATCCAGTAGTCCCGGGTCGCATCCGCCGACAAATCCATATCGGCAAGCGCCTCGTTCATGGGTACGTTGAAGACGGCGGTGACTGCGAAACACCCAACAAGATACAGCAGGGCGCCAAGCATGATGAGTTTTCCCGATACGCCGGTCAGGTGCATGGCGCCATAGACAAGGATGAAGACCGATACAACGGCCATCCCGAGAAACAGGGCCATGAACACCCAGCGAAAGACTTCCCGATTGATAACCTGCATGGCATCCACACCGCCCACACCGCCGGTATGAGCAAGTGAGCGCATGATAAAGTCAGAAAAGGCCAGAAAGACACCGCCAACAATGGCGTAGGCGAGGATCGAAAGCTGTAGCAGCATGAAAACAAGGGGAGACATGAGTTTTTCCTTTTTTGGGGTGAAGGCGGTGGCGCAGATTGCAGGCTGTGCCACCGCCATGCTTCAACGTTCGGTGCGAGAACCGGAAAGCGATGCGTGCACCGGCTCTGAGCGGCGACTGAAGGCGACGATGCAGAGCGCCGCGACGGCCAGCTCAAACATCAGCGCGCCGATGATCGGGGTTGGCGGCACACCATCGACGATCAGACCGATCAATCGGCCCACAGGGAAGGCGAGGAACACAGTCAACGCCGCAATCTTTGACACCGGTTTGATCGTGATGCGCCAAATGCCCAGCAACATCAGGACACCGAACGCCGCGAGGCCCGCCGCCGACGCGCGTAATTCGCTCAACAAGCCGGGGTCATCTCCAACAGTGATGCCGTAGCTGGCAAAAAAGGCGTGGGGTGCCGCCAGAATGACGACGCCTATTCCGACAGCTGTCAGACCAGAGATGCCCAGAGCCATTTTTTCAAGACCGATCACGGACATTTGGAAGCTCCTTTCAGGTGCGTGTTGCGGTCAGGCGGCCGTGTTCCAGACGCCGCGGGACGCTGCCGCGGCGGCAAAGGCGGAAAAGTCGCGGGGCTTGCGGCCAAGGGCACGCTCCACACCATCGGCTATCTGTGCATTTCGTCCGTCGAGCGTCTCGCGTGCGATCGCGGTGAAGACATCGGCCACAAAGTCGCCGCCCGACGCGGCAACATTCGCATGGAAGTCATCGAAGCTGATGGGCACATGCTGGATGGGGCGGCCTGTGGCCTGTGACAACACACCGGCCATTTCGGCGAATGTCATCAGGCGGGGGCCGGTCACCTCATAGAGTTCGCCTTGGTGTCCGTCTTCGGTGAGGGCGGCAACGACGACGTCGGCAATATCGTCGATGTCGATAATGGGCTCGGCAATCTCACCGCCCGGCATCGGCAAAACACCTGCCAGGATCGGATCGCGCAGATAGCCTTCGCTGAAGTTTTGCGCGAACCAGGCCGCACGGACGATGGTGAACGGGATGCCCGAAGCGCGTACCACCTCTTCGCCCATGCGTGCATGATGTTCGCCCCGACCGGACAACAGGACGATGTGTTTCAGAGCGCTGGCCGCTGCAACCTTCGTGAAGGCTTCGAGCGTTTCGACAGCGCCGGGAAAAGCCAGGTCCGGGAAGTATGTGACATAGGCTTTCGACACGCCGCTGAGGGCGGGCGCCCAGGTAGCCGGGGTTTCCCAATCGAAGGGGATGTCAGAGTTGCGCGAGCCGCGACGGACGGCGGTGCCCATGTCTTCGAGCCTGGACACAACGCGCGACCCGGTTTTACCGGTTGCGCCGACGACAAGAATGGGTTGAGTTTGCATGTTCTTTCTCCTTGGTTGAGTATGATGACCAAGGACTAGCCGGGGTGACGGGTCTGAATATTGACCGCAGCGGCCAGGGTTTTGACCGAGCCTGCCAATCGCGCCCTGTGACAAACCGCATGGCGCAGGCTATCTTTCGTGCATGCACAGTTATCAGCCTGATCAGCGGCCTCGGATATGGCCTATGTAACGTCACTTTTCGCACGCAAGATGGTTGCCGCCGCCGGGTCGGATATCGATCAGCGGGCAACGCTGGAGGCCGCCGGCATCGATCCCGACGCGCCGTGGGATCCCAAGTTCATGATCCCTGCCGAGACGTATTACGAAATGCTCGAAGGCATGGCCGAGCAGATCGATGTCACCAAACTTCCGATTCATGTTGGCGCTTCGATGCGCTGCGATGAGTATGGCGCGCTTGGCCTGGCCTGGAAGGCTGCGCCTACGCTGATGGCGTCCTGTTCCCGGATCGAACGGTATGCCCGGCTCTGGACTGATGTGGTCACTTACGAGCTGCGCGAGCACCCGCGCGGCACGCTTTTCATACTGCATCGGAAGGGCGAGCGGCGGCTGGGGCTGCGCCTGTCAAACGAGGCAACCCTCGCCAGTGCTGTTTCGCTCTCGCGGCAGGTCTGTCCGGTCCCGTTCAACCCCATAGGGGTTTTCGTGCAGCACAAGGAGCCAAAATCGAAGGCCTTCCACGAAGCCTGGTTCGGATGCCCGGTGACATTCGCCTCCGATCTGGACGCCGTCCTGATCTCGCATGAAGCGATGAACCGGGCGAATATCCTGGGCGATGAAGGTATCTCGAGATACCTGATGTCGGATCTCGACCGTGACCTTGCCAAGCTTGAAAAGCTGCCAAGCATGGTCAGTGACGCCAAGAACGCGATTGCGCAGGCGTTGAACGAAGGCGCCCCTCGCATGGCGGACATTGCCAAGGGCCTCGGCCTGAGCGCTCGGTCTTTTCACCGGCGCCTTTCGGAACACGGAATGAGTTTCCAGACCCTCACCGAGGAAACGCGCCGTGAGCTTGCCGAAGGATTGCTGAGAGACGAGCAATACTCGCTCGCCGAAGTGGCGTTCCTCACAGGCTTTTCCGAGCAAAGTTCCTTCACGCGGGCGTTCAAGCGGTGGCTTGGAACCACGCCGGCAAACTATCGCAAAGCGCGGATATGAAAGGCACCGCGTTCGCCGCCTGCGGAAATTTCTGAGGCAGTTCACGTCATTCAGCATGGAGCCAATGCGAAAACGCTCTTTGCAGCAGGATCTCTGTTGCGCGTGGCTTTCATCTGCATAGACGCTGCATGATGCCGGGCAAAGAAAACCATCCATTTGTAAGTTTCTTGTAAGCGTCGCCCGTCAAACAAGGCCAAATCACACTGAAAATGGAGTTCAATATGCGCCTTCTTGGTTTGGCAGTCGGACTTGCGGTGGCCTTGGCCGCACCGGTCCACGCCCTTTCAATCCCGTCAAATGGAAAGCTGAGTTTCGACGTTGTCCGCAAAGGTAAGGACATCGGAGATCATACCTACAGCTTTTCCGGTACGGGCAGTTCCTTCACTGTCGAGGTCGCAACAGATATTGCTGTAAAGGTGCCCTTGATCCGCACCACCGCCTACAGCTTCCAACATGCAAGCTTGGAGACGTGGAAAAGCGGCAAGCTGCAACAGATCAGTTCGAACACGAATGACGATGGTGAACCGCACCAGTTGAAAACCGCAGGCAAAGGTACTTTGCCCGCCAGTCTTTGGAACGACGACATCGTGCGCAGTCAAAAGCTGATGAACACCATAGACGGCAGGATGATGAAAGTGCGCGTTGCCGACCTGGGCGCTGAAATGGTTGAGACGAGGCGCGGCGCCGTCACGGCGCATCACTACCGCATGTCCGGCGATCTGGCCCGTGATCTTTGGTATGACGCTGACGGCAACCTTGCGCAGGTTGCGTTCAAGGCCGAAGATGGATCGACCGTTATGTATATTCGGAAATAGGATAATTTGCCGGATGCGGCTTCTTTATGTGGAAGACAATCAGAAGCTGGCGCTCAACACGAGCGCCAGCTTGCGCGATGCGGGTTTTGTGGTGGACGTGGTTCATACGGTGGCCGACGCTTTGCATTCCGCCAAGAGTTTTGAATACGATGCAGTCATCCTCGACTTGGGTCTTCCCGATAGGGATGGGTTGGACCTGCTGCCGGATATCAAGGAGGTCAATCCGAACACCCCTGTGATTATCTGCACTGCACGTGACGCGCTGGACGATCGGATCAAGGGGCTGAACGCCGGTTCCGATGACTATCTTGTCAAACCTTTTGCGGTTGCAGAGCTGATCGCGCGCATCAATGCCGTCTTGCGGCGTCCGGGCGGGGCGCTTGGGATGACCCTGTCGTTTGGAAATGTGACCTTTGAGACAGCGGAGCGCTCAATGGCCATTGACGGCGCTACCTGTGCTTTCTCCAAACGTGAGCTTGCCCTGCTGGAGCTGTTCTTGCGCAGGTCCGACAGGGTGATCACAAAAGATGCCATTGAAAACGCTCTTTACGGCTTCGATGACGCAGCAACACCCAATGCTATCGAGGTTCTGACCCACCGGGTTCGCAAGAAGCTGGCCGAAAAGGGGGCGTCCATCGAAATCCACAATCTGCGTGGTATCGGCTACATTCTCAGGGAACGTGCGATTTGAGCGTTTGGACCTTCCTGTTTGGCGCCGAGCGCTCCCTGAAGAGGGGGCTGCTGCTGAACATCATCGGGGCATTGAGCCTGTGCACGGTGCTTGCTGGTGTCGTGCTGATCAGCGAATTCAACGAGCACCTGGAAGAAAACCTCGAAGATGCGATGGTCGATGAAGCCAAAGAGGTGATCGGCCAGATTGATCCGGCGCTTGAAGGGTTTGGTCTGGACCGTAACGCATTGCGATTTCAGGGCCCCGAGGGGAACTTTCGCTACACCGTCTTTGCTCAGGATGGCACCGCTGTGGCAGGCAGTGAAACATCTGACCGAATCTGGCAACAGCTTGCCCGGCTAGAGCTGGGAACGCCGGGTTCTATCGTCCTGCCGGGTGATCGGATTGGCCTTGGTCTGCGGGTGATGATCATGGGCCAAGACATCTATGTCCTTGTATCGACATACCCCAAATGGAATGACGAGACACGGTTCTCCAAGCTGATGCACGAGATCGAAGAGGAGATCTGGTGGGTCGTCCTTGGCGTCGCAATGGTTATCGGCGCGGCACTGTTTGCGACCCGCCGTTCGCTCGCGCCTTTGCGCGCTTTGTCCGAGCAGGCTCGCAAAATCGGCCCGCTCGCCGCGAACCGCCGACTTGAGGCCGACACAGTGCCGACCGAATTTTTACCTTTGATCGAGGATGTTAACGACGCGTTTGACCGCCTGGAACAAGGGTACAAAGCGCAGCGGGATTTCTCGTCAAATGTCGCGCATGAGATCCGCACCCCCATTGCTGTGCTGAAGTCCACCATCGACCGGATTGATGATCCGGCCCTCAAAGAGACTTTGTCGCAAGACGCTGATCAGCTTGAGAGAATATTCAGTCAGCTTATCGATCTTGCTCGATCCGAAGCTGCGGCGACATCGGAATTCGAACCTGTGGATTTACACGCCCTGGCCACCGAAACGGCAATGATGTTTGCAAGCGATGCGGTGGGCAGGGGGCGCGGTCTTTCCGTGCGCGGTGCGCGTGACGCCCAGTTGAACGGGAATGCTGGCCTTTTGAGCATTGCCCTCGGCAATCTCATACGCAACGCACTGCACTACACCCCCAGACACAGCGAAGTGGAAATCGAGGTTTTGTCCAATCCGGCCGGCTGGCGCGTTCTCGACCGCGGACCGGGGGTGCCTGACAATTTGAAGTCAGCGCTTTTCGAGCGGTTTAACCGGGGGATGCAGGCCTGTGCCAGCAGCACCGGGTCCGGAATTGGCCTGGCCATCGTGAAATCTGTCGCTGATTGCCACAATGCTTCGGTCTCGATTGAAGACCGCGAAGGCGGGGGCAGCGTCTTCTCTTTTGTTGCGAATGACGACCTTTAGAAATCGGATGATTTTTCCCGGTTCTGTAAGTCTGATGTAAGTCAGATGCGCGATGAAACCTCAACGGGCCAGAACACAGCAAGTTGAGGTTGGTATGAAGATCGAATTTTTAAGCGGTACCTGCACGGGCCGCGCAGAAGCAGAAGCCCATATCAGAGATGTTTACTGGAACACCTATGGTGCCAAGCTTCGTGAGTTTGCCCCGCTCCTGGTTGTTGCTCAGCGCCTTGACGGAGAAATTCTGTGTGCGGCTGGTATCCAGACCGTGAAAGACGGGTTTTTCTCGGATGCCTATCTGAATTCAGATTTTTCAACAGCCTTGCAGGGCGTCGCCAATGTTGATGTGCCCGCAGAACAGATCATGGAAGTCGTCTCGCTTGCTTCCACGACACCGTTTCCGGTGTTGCCGATGCTGGACCGGATGATCGAATGGGGCCGCGAGAATGGTATGAGCTGCGGTGTGTTCACGGCCACCGCGCCGCTCCGGCGGCTGCTTCGAAGAACGGGGCTTGAATTCACTGAACTGGCCTGCGCGCAGGTTTCCAAGGTGGCGAACCCCCAGGACTGGGGAAGCTATTACGAAACAGACCCGAGAGTGTGCTCATTCAGGGAGGTGCTGGATCAGCCTGTTGTCTTGTCCCCCCGCGCGCGCGCCGTTCCGTTTGCGGCAGAGGCATCGTAATGAAACAGGTCTTTGATGCACTGCGCCACCACGCCGCCACGCGCCCTAACGACATTGCCTTCGAGGATGACGCAGGCTCTGTCACCTGGCAATGCCTTGCTTCCCGTGTCGAGCACCTGGCCCGTGAACTGGACGATGCAGGCGCGATCGTGGCGATCGGGTTGGCTGGCGGTATCGACTATGTCGTGGCGGATCTTGCGCTGTCGCTGTGCGCCAAGCGGCAGGTTCCTTTGCCATTCTTTTTCAGCAATGCCCAGAATGCTCATGTGCTCATGGATGCAGGTGTCGGAACGGTCATCACGAACAATCCGGAACTGTTCAGGGCACTGCCACGTCTCAAGATGGTCGATGCCGCGTCGATCCCATCTGTCACGCTCACCATGCGCCCCTATATCGGCGGCGCTGAGCGGGTCATCTATACCTCGGGCTCGTCCGGCAAACCCAAAGGGGTCGTTCTTGGCGACCGCCAGTTGAGCGCCTCGATTACCGCGCTCAGCAATGTGGTTCAGGCGGATGAATCGGATACGCATCTGTCTGTTTTGCCGCTGGCTCAGCTGCTGGAACAAATCTGCGGTATCTTCCTTCCCGTTGTATCCGGAGCAAAGACCGTGTTCCGGTTCGAAGCGACCAAGGCACTCTTCGGTGCCCCGATCGATCCATTGGTGAACGCTTTCGAGGAGGTCCGGCCCACCACAAGTCTGCTGGCCCCAGCGATATTGAGCAGATGGGTTGACGCATTGGAAGATCGCCGCGCCTCGGACAGTCTGCGCTTTGTCGCGGTCGGGGGCGCTTCTTGCGCGCCGTCATTGATCGGCAAAGCCATTGCAGCAGGTATCCCCGTTCATGAGGGGTACGGGCTGTCGGAATGTTGTGCCGTCGTCGCAATGAACAGGCCAGGTGACAACTATCCCGGAACAGTCGGGGCGCCACTGGAAGGCGTGCAGGTCACACTGGACGCTGGCGAAATCGTGGTTTCGGGCCCCACGATCATGTCGGGCTACCTCAACCGCGCGGCAGCCCCGGATGTTTGGCGAACCGGTGACATGGGGCATTTTGACGAAGGCCGCTTGGTCATCGACGGGCGCAAGGACGCTCTGCTCGTGACCGGATCGGGGCGCAATATCTCGCCCGAATGGGTTGAACAACGCGTCAATGCGGACCCGCGCGTCGCAGGATCCGCGCTTGGGCTGCGCCAGTCGGACGGCGCCTTGGTGCTGATCGTTGTGGCTGCTGCTCCTGTTGATATGGCGCGGATTGAAAGCCATCTCACCGATCTGCCGCTCTATGCCCGGCCCGAGGCTGTCATCCTTGCCGACCCGTCAGAGCCAGGGTTGCTCTACCCGGCCGGAACCCCCAACCGCACCGTTGTTTCGGAGCTTATCAATACCCGCCCCGCCGTCGCGCTGGCGACAGCCGCACAAAGGATCGCGTCATGACACACACCAAAACAGTTCTTATCACCGGCGCCGGTAGCGGCATCGGCCGGGCCTTGGCGAAGGAGGCTGCATCAAACGGTTTCACCCTGATCCTTGCCGGCCGCACACTGGCCACGCTTGAGCAGACCCGTTCGGATTGTGGCGGCGCCGATATGCGCTGTATTGCGGCGGACGTCACCACGCCCGAGGGGCGCGCGGCAATCGCGGAGGTGGTGGGCCCGGCGCTGGACATTCTGATCAACAATGCGGGCGTGCTCAGCGTGGGACATATCGGTGATATGTCCGACACCGATCTTGAGCGGATGACGACGACCAATCTGCTTGCCCCGATGGCGCTGACGCGCGACCTGCTACCGGCGCTGCGTCGCTCGCACGGCCGCATCGTCAATATCGGCTCGGTGTTTGGCGATATCGGTTATCCGTTCTTCGCCGGATACTCCGCCACCAAATTCGGGTTGCGCGGGTTCTCGGATGCACTGCGGCGCGAATTGTCGGGCGCGGGCATTGGCGTGACATATGTCGCCCCACGAGCGACCCGCACTGCCGCCGAAAGCAGTTTCGCCGCTTTGGTCGAGCCGATGGATATGACGCTGGACTCTGCCGAGACCGTTGCAACTCAGGCGTGGAACGCCATCCTGAAAGGGAAGCGCGAGTGCTTTCCCAAAGGCCCCGAGCGTTTCTTTGTCAAAATCCAGCGTTTGTTTCCATCGCTTGTCGATAAATCGGTCGGCGCGCAGGCACGCGACCCCAAGACGCTCGCGGCTCTCAAGCCGCTGCCCTCTTCCTAACACTCAGACCCTACAGGACACCCCCATGAGCTATAATGTTATCCGCGCCAGCGAGGCAGGCACAGACACTGTCACGCCCGTAGTTCTGGAACAAATCAACAATCACCTCGCGTCCGATGGCTGGACCCTATTGCGTGGTTTTGACATGGACATGCCCGCGTTCAGCGAGATCACGTCAAAGCTGTGCAAAACGATCACCTTCGATCCGGCCCGCGAGTATTCCGAGAAAAACACCCAGAAAGTCGACGCGGGTGTTGGGCCGATTGGCCTTCATATCGAGAATGGCAATACACCCGTCTGCCCCGATATCGTTGCCTTTTACAGCACCAAGGCAGCTTTTGAGGGGTCGCAAACGACGATATGTGATGGCCGCCGCGTGTTCGACGCCTTTTCCGAGGAACAAAAGGCGCGTTGGTCCCAACGTATGATGGTCACCCGCACTTTGCCCGAGGCTTTGTGGAAACGCTATCTTGCAAATGAACACCCGGCCATCAGTGAACCCGAAGAGGTTACACATGAGCATATCTTGCAATTCAAGGCGGCGATCCCGGATCAGGACTTCACGCTGAATGATGACGGATCGCTCGAATACCGCATCAAGGTGTCTCCGGTGCGTGCGTCCTCAGTATCTGGCGGGCAGGCCTTTGCGAATGCTCTTCTGGGGCCGTCGCATAATTATGAGCCACCGGTCTACACATTGGACGAGGGCGGCACCGTTTCTTCTGACGAAATCGAAGAGCTCCGCGATATCGCCGAGACATACACGGTTGAGATCAATTGGCAGGACGGGGATGTTGCCGTTATCGACAATACCCGCGTCATGCACGGACGCCGGGCGATCAAGGATCAGGATCGCCAATTGTTCATCGGCATGGGACGGCTGTAAGGGGCGCACCCCGGCACAGGTTTTCTTGACGGTTTGGGGCGCTTCCGTTGCAGGTTGGCCCCAGGCTGTTCAACCGGTTTTCGCGGCAGGCAGATCAGGCCAAGGCCGCGCTGGTGTTCTTCTGGCATTGAAAACAAGACACACGGCCTGCGTCGCGGCGCTCAAGAGCCGCTTTTGCCAGGTTTGCATGACCACGTCATGGTTCCCGTCGTCCTATGACACCCGCGACAGGATGAATGGAGCGATAGTGGGCTGCAACGACCTGCGGCCGCATTCATCAGTCGGGAACTTGACGCCGGGGGCATTTGAGGACCAACTGACCCAAACCCGATAGGTTGCCGGAGGGTCTGAGCAAAAACGGGGTGAACTCCGACCCCGATTTGCAGTAGACATCGAATCTGATCACCCGATGAGCGCGGGACACTCATGTGGATATTCAAATCGAAAAAGGCGGTTTTGGGAAATGATCTGGACAGGATCATTGCGGCATGTCGCGAGGGTCGGTTGGAGCTTGCCAACAGTGTCTGGTTGGCGTCGTTTCTTGAAGTGGACACGCTGCACCCGGCATATAAGGTGCTGCTGACGAGTTTTTCAGAACTCGAATTTCAGGCAACACTTGCGGGTACTCCTAAGGAACTGGTCACGGCTGAGGCCCTTAACTTGTTCGCACAACATGATTTTGCACAAGCCCGCCGGTTGGTAAGACATTTCTGCAGCGGAAGAGTCGACGATTTCAAATACTTGTACGCAGTTGGGGTGCGCTCTTCTTTCATGCTTGAAGGTTTGGAAGGCGTGAAGCGGGAACGGGATCTGGTCACCCAGACGCATGGGGTCGAAGCGTGGCTCGATACATGTTGCCACATCCCTCCCAACATCCTGAAAACCCAAGAAGTAATCGCCGTCTTGCGCCGCCTGAAGGAGAGAAACGCATCGCAGCAACTTGAGGGTTATCTCACGCAGTGCCTGTTCATGGCCAACGAAGACCTTGACCGGATGCTCACAATTCTGGGGACTTCCGATTTGGGTATTTCCGGTTCAACAGCGGTGCAGATGGCGTGTAGCAGAGTAAAGGACTATGTCGTTTTGCGTAGTAAGCTGCACCCGGAAGTTAAGCAGGAAGAGCTGTGGCAAACGCGGTGCGAATTTGACAAGGCCATAAAGGCAACGGGCCTGGATCATTGCCAGTCAGAGGCGCATTCACATCTGAAACCTGTACTGGAGCTGCTGGCAAAGCTCGAAGACGCGGCGCAAGACAGCTTGCTGCACTCGGCGTCCTGTTACTGGGACGCAAAGCGTGTTGTGAATATCCTGAAAAACCGGATCCGACAGGAGACGCCTACATCCTTGATACGACTGGGAGACGGAGAGGGCCGGTTCTTGCCATACCCCGATGATATCAAGGAGTTCCTCCTGTCTGATCGTAGGGAAACGGAATCCATCTGGTGGGGAGAGCGTTTCTATTCAGATGCCGACGCTTTGGAAGCAGAGAAACTGCTGAAGAATGCGATCTGCAATGCCGACTTTCTGGGGGTTCCACCCTTCCATCGTTGCGTGCATTCGATGGGGCGCTTGTTTTTCATGAACACTCCAAACGCCCGTGGGCTCAGGGCTATCCTCGAATGGCTCTCTGATCAGGTTGACAGAGGGATGGTCCAAGATGACACGACCGCAGAGATGTCGGGCGTACCGTCGCCGCATCTCGGTTTTAGCGAAACTTGCCTTGTCTCGTCCCATATCCACACCGACCTCTTCTACTGGAACCTTCTGGGCGATTTGCTGTCAGATGTCAGCGAGATTGGCCTGGTATCCTGTCACGACCTGACAGCGTCGTTTAAGGAAAATTACGGCATCGATGTTAAACATGTTCGTCTTACGGCGGAGCATAAATACAAAGAAAAGTTCGGACACACATCACATCACGATGACCCGGCCACAACCTATGTGCGACTACGCGACAGCATCCTCGAGAAGGATTGCAAAGTGAACCTGATCGCCGCAGGGTTCCTCGGAAAGCTCTTGTGCAACGACATAAAGCTTGCAGGTAACATCGCCATCGATGTTGGTTCGATTGCGGATTATCTCGTAGGTCATCCAACGCGCATATCGCCGATTGCAAATTTTCAATGAAGAGATGCAAAAACGCCTTTTGCGAAGCGTAACGGACAAGGCCTTGCAGGCCAAAGCCGCAATCCAGGTCTTGAACAGTGTTGCCAGAAGCCCTTTGCACATCTTCGAACAGAGGTGTTCATCGGCAAGCCAAGCTGTTTTCGAATGTCAGCTGGGCTTGTCATAGGTGCGGTCGGGCAGGGGGATCTCTTCAATGGCTTGTTTGAGCCGACGGATCATCAACTCTTCTGCGCGATTGAGGCGCTTGGCGGGGTTCGTGACAAGAAAGATGTCCACGGCCGGGGGGCTCTCGTAGGGCGGCAGCCGCCACAACCGGCCGCTGGCCACATCGCGTTCCATGACGTGGATTGGCAATGAACCGATCCCCATCCCGCACTCGATCATACGCCGCACCTCCTCCAGTTGAGAGGACCGGCCGACAATTTCATAGTCCAACCCCCATTTGCTGCGAAGCAACGCCACGGGCCGAAGCGCGTCGTTGATATCCTCCGTGTCAAAGGACACGGCCGGAAAATTGTGCAAATCTGACATCTTCAGGTTCTTGCGCCCGAACAGCGGATGCGACGGGCCGCAATAAAATCCGAAGAACTCACGGTAGAGCAGGTCATATTCCACGTCCTGGAACCTGCGATTGACGAGACAGATGCCAAAGCTGGCCGTGCGCTCCCGTACCGCCTGCACCACTCTGACACTCGTGTCGATCCGGATGTTGAAGCGGATTTTCGGGTGATCGCGGCTGAGCGCCTTCAATTCGTTGTCCAGAAGCGGGGTGACGACATGGCTGGCCAGCAAAATGCGGATCTCGCCTGAAATCTCGTTCACCGCCTCGCGCAGGGCTTCAGGCAGCCGCCCGACACCTCCGAACATTTCGCTGCATTCGGTGTAAAGCCTGCGCCCGGCCGCCGTCAGACGGAACGTGCCATGGCCCCGGTCGACAAGCCGACATCCCAGCTCGGTCTCCAGCCGCTTCAGTGCAAGGCTGACCGAAGGCTGCCCGCGCAGCAGCCTGTGCGCGGCAAGGGTGATGCTTTGCTCCTCCGCGATCACAAGGAAGGTGCGCAGCAAGTTCCAGTCGAGCTGGAAAACGAATTTGGTGTCGATATCGACAGACATTAACAAGATCAATCTTCTGTATTCAGGTTATCAATTTCTTCAATTTGCTGTCGGCATGCAATAGTCTTCGTAACCTGAAGGAAGTTCCTTGTCCGACGCAAACTTACCCATCGATCGCCGTCCCTGGCTCTTGCTGTCACCAGCGCTTGTGTTCATCACCGCGCTTGTGGTCATCCCCATGGCCTTCATTCTGGTCTATTCGTTTTATGAGAATATCGATCTGGCGGTGGACGTCCCTGCATTTCAGTTCGGCAACTGGCAGGAGCTCTTTACCGATAGCTACTACCATACCGCGATCTGGAAAACGCTGCGCCTTTCGGTGATCGTCACCGTTCTGGCGGCGGTGCTGGGCTATATTCCCGCATATGTGATCGCGATGACCAAGTACCGGCACAAATGGCTGCTGCTTTTGCTGCTGATCCTGCCCTTCTGGATCAGCTTCATCATCCGCACGCTGAGCTGGATCCACATCTTCGGCAATCAGGGCGCGCTGAACGGGTTGATGAACCTGCTGGGGCTGGGGGATCTGCCGATCCAGATCATGTATACCGAATTCACCGTTATTGTGGGCTTTATCCACGTCTTCCTGCCTTACATGATCCTGAACGTCTATGTGAGCCTCGAAGGTATAGACGAGAACCTCGAACCGGCAGCGCGAACGCTGGGGGCAACCCCCTGGCAGGCCTTTCGAGAGGTGACGCTGCCGCTTTCGCTGCCGGGGCTTGCGGCGGGATCGCTGCTGGTTTTCGTTCTGACCGGGGGCAGCTATGTCACGCCGCTGATCCTTGGCGGACCGAGCGATTTCCTCTTTGGCAACCTGGTCTATGACGCTGTCGTGACCGAGCTGAACTGGCCGATGGGCGCAACCCTTTCCTTCACCCTTCTGTTCCTTCTGGGCAGCGTTGTCATCCTCTACAGCCGCCTGATGGGGATGAACCAACTGGCCAAGGCGTTTGGGTAGGCCGTCATGATGAAACCCCGCGTCTGGACCTTGCTGAAGTTTTACACCTTGCTGGTTTACGGCTTCATGTTTGCGCCGATCGTGGTGGTGTTGATCCTGGCCTTCAATTCCTCGCAATTCGGCGGTTTCCCGATCGAAGGCTTCAGCTTGCGCTGGTTTTATGAACTGGCTGAAAACGAGGCCATCGTGCGGGCCCTGCGCACATCGCTGTTGCTTGGTGCGCTGACCGCGCTCATCGCCACCACGCTCGGCGTGCTCGCCAGCATGGCGCTGGTGCGGTACCGGTTTCCGGGCAAACAATGGATCACGACCTTCCTGATTTCGCCTGTTCTGGTGCCGGAAACCGTGCTGGCGGTGGGCTTGCTGATCTTCCTGCGCTGGCTGCATATGCCGCGCAGTTTCATGCTGTTGCTGATCGGGCATTCGATCATCGCTCTGCCTTTCGTGGTGCTGGTTGTGCAGGCGCGCCTGATCGGCATCCGCAAGGATTACGAGGAAGCGGCGCGCTCGCTGGGGGCGAACCCGGTGCAAACCTTCTTCCAGATCACCCTGCCGCTTTTGATGCCCGCCGTTTTCGCCGGCGCGCTTTTTGCCTTCACCATCTCTTTTGACAACATCACCGCCACGATCTTCTGGCGGCCATCGGGGATGGAGACGGTGCCAACACAAATTTTCGGAATGCTGCGCAATTCCGTCAGCCCGGAAATCAACGCTCTGGGTTTCGTGATGATCTGCATCACGGTGGGCCTTCCGCTTCTGGCGGGCGGGCTGGCCCGGTATTTTTCACGCCGCAAAATCTGAACCAACAGAAACATGGGAGACGATATATGACCAAGAAATACGACAGTGTGACCCGCTATGAGCGCCTGCGCGAGGCGGTGGGCAATGGCGATGTGGACCGCCGGACGTTTTTTGGCCTTCTGGGGTCCGCCGGGATCACCGCGGGCCTTTCCGGCGGGATCATGACAGCGATGGCCAGGCAGGCCCGTGCCGCCGGCACCGAACTGCATTTCGAGGGGTGGGGGGGTGTCGTGTCAGAGGCCCTTCGCAAGAACGCCTTTGATCCCTACGAAGCCGCAACCGGCAACAAGGTGATCGATGCGACCTTCGGTGGTGAAAACGAGGTGCTGACGAAGGTGAAGGCCGCAGGCAGCACCGATGGCCACAACATTCTGCACAGCTCCGGGATCACTTGGTACAAACGGTGGGTCGACAACGGCTATGATGTGCAGCTGAACCTCGACAACATTCCCAACATGTCCAACGTCATGGAGGCGATGATCGAACCCTTCCGCAAGATCACGCCCGATGGCCTGTCTGCCGTGCCCTATGACTATGGCACGACCGGCATCGCCTACAACACCGAGCATGTCAGCAAGGAAAAGGCGATGGAGCTGGGCGCCAACCTGCTGCTCGATCCCGAGCTGAAGGGCAAGATCGGGGGCTGGGGCGGCGACTGGGCCAACCGCGCCTGGTATGGCGCGCTGCAGTCCGGGCAGGATCCGAACGACATTCAGGACTGGGATGCCGTCTGGGACAAGGCGCGCGAACATCGCGATCTCGTGCTCAAATACTGGTCCTCGGGGGCCGAGTTGATGGACTTGCTGGCCAAGGGAGAGATCTACGTGACCGAGGCCTGGTCGGGCCGGGTTGCAGCCCTTCAGGCCCAGGGGCATCCGATCGCCTATATGGACCCGCCCAACGGTCTGGCCTGGATGGAAACCATGTTCGTCATGAAAGGCTCGCCCATGGAAGAGGCCGAAGCGCTTCTGAACTTCATGCTGGCACCCGAGACCGCCATCGCCGTGGCCGTCGGGCAAAAATATCCGCCGTCGCTCGACCCGACGAAAGTGGACATGCCAGAAGAGGTCAAGAACCTGCCGGCCTTCGATCCGACCGGCAAGCTCGAAGGGCTGGTCTTCCGCGACCCTGCCGCGTGGAATCCGCATGAGAAAGAGCAGGGCAAACAGTGGAACCGTGTCCAGAAGGGCGGTTGAACCCACAGTCTCTGAAGCGGGCCGCCGATGGGCGGCCCGCATACACCCCAAAGGAAACTGACGACACAAATGGCGCGGGTTGAATTAAAAACAGTACGCAAGAGCTTTGGATCGGTTGTCGCCGTGCAAGGCGCGGATGTGGTATTTGAGGAAGGGTCTTTCACCACGTTGCTTGGCCCCTCTGGCTGTGGCAAGACGACGATCCTACGCATGATCTCCGGCCTTGAGGCGCC
The DNA here is from genome assembly GCF_009762325.1 of Roseovarius faecimaris. NCBI lineage: Bacteria > Pseudomonadati > Pseudomonadota > Alphaproteobacteria > Rhodobacterales > Roseobacteraceae > Roseovarius > Roseovarius faecimaris. The sequence goes on along the minus strand of NZ_CP034348.1, from coordinate 2,509,221 downwards.
GAGCAGCGGCGACATCCTGATCGGAGACACACGCATCAACGATGTGCCTATTCACAAGCGCAATCTAGGGCTGGTGTTTCAGAATTACGCGTTGTTCCCGCATCGCACCATTGCCGAGAATATCGCCTTTGGCCTGAAATACCGCGATGTGCCCAAGTCCGATATCGCCAGGAAAGTGTCTGATGCGCTCGACATTGTGCGCCTGCCTGGCGTCGAAGACCGTTATCCAACGCAGCTTTCCGGTGGTCAGCAGCAACGCATCGCATTGGCCCGGGCCATTGTCATCGAACCCGACGTTCTGCTCCTGGATGAACCGCTATCGGCGCTCGACGCCAATCTGCGCGAAGAGATGCGGGTGGAGTTGAAAACCATTCAAGACCGGATCGGCGTCACATCGATTTTCGTGACCCACGATCAGTCTGAAGCGCTGGCCATGTCCGACAAGATCATCGTGATGAGCGCAGGCAGGATCGAACAGATCGGCACCCCCGAAGATGTCTATAATACGCCTGCTTCCGAGTTTGTGGCCGCCTTTCTGGGCGCGTCAAACTTGTTGGAGGCGCGCGTCACGGCACGCGATGCCACCCATGTGGTGCTGGAAACAGCAGAGTTCGGCACGACCCCGGTGCCGCTCTCTCATGCTGCGACGCTGGGGGACGAGCCGACTGCCAAACTGATGGTGCGCGCAGAAAAGCTGACATTGGCCCCGCAAGGCGGCGAGGGCGTCGAGGCGGTGGTCGAAGCCGTCGACTATCAGGGGCAACTGGCGCGTTACTTCCTGCGCGTTGGCGAGACGCGGATGCAAGCCATGAACATGATCCAGGGCAAACCCTTTGCCGAGGGCGAGACCGTGGCGCTGGCGCTAAACACGGATGCCTGCGCGGCTTTGCCGGTGGAGCGCGCGACATGAGCCGCCTCTTTTATCAGACCCGGCTGGAACGGCCGCAACTGGACCGTGCCGACGGCATCTACATGTGGGACGTGACCGGCAAGCGCTATATCGACGGGTCTTCCGGCGCGATGGTCAGCAATATCGGACATTCGAACCCGCGTGTTCTGGCCGCGATGAAGACGCAGATGGAAAAGTCGACCTTCGGCTATCGCCTGCATTTCCAGACCGAAGCCTCCGAGGCGTTGGCCGAGCGGGCCGCGGGGCTGGCGCCCGAGGGGCTGAACCGGGTGTTTTTTGTCTCTGGCGGGTCAGAAGCCACCGAAAGTGCCATGAAACTGGCGCGGCAATACGCGCTGACACGAGGCCAGGCGCAGCGCTACAAGGTCATATCGCGGATGCCCTCCTATCATGGGGCGACCCTCGGGGCGCTGTCCGTCACCGGCTATGCTCCGATGACCGCCCCTTTTGATCCGATGATGCGGGCAATGCCCAAGATTCCGGCGCCGCGGGCCTATCTCGACGGGCTGGATCCCGACGACCCCGCCACAGGAGCGCATTACGCGCAGATGCTCGAGGACAAGATCCTGGAAGAGGGGCCGCAGACCGTGCTGGCCTTCATCGTCGAGCCGATCGGCGGTGCATCCACAGGTGCGCTGGTCTCGCCCGCAGGTTACATGCAGCGCATCCGCCAGATTTGCGACCATTACGGCGTCCTGCTCATTCATGACGAAGTGATGACGGGGGGCGGTCGCACCGGGCGCTTTTTCGCGGCCGAGCATTGGGACGTAGCCCCCGATCTGATCTGCCTCTCCAAAGGCTTCGGCGGCGGCTATGTCCCCTTGGGTGCAGTGATCGCCCGCGATGACATGGTGGAGGCGGTTCTGGACGCGGGCGGATTCATCCATGGCCATACCTATGCGGGCAATCCGCTGGCCTGCGCGGCCGGGCTCGCTGTGATCGACGAGATCGAGGAGAACGGCCTGATGGCCAACACATGCCGCATGGGTGCGCATTTGAAATCGCGGCTGAGCGATCTGATGCAGAAATATCCGATGATCGGCGATGTCCGTGGCGAGGGGCTTTTGCTGGCGTTTGAGTTGATGGCGGACCGGCGCAGCAAGACCCCGTTGCCGGTTGAGTTCAATGCCTTCGACCGGCTGGTCGAGATCGCCTATCAGAACGGCTTGATCATCTATTCGCGGCGTACGCGCGGGGGGCTGTCGGGGGATCACTTCCTCGTCTGCCCGCCGATGATTGTGAACGAGCCGCAATTGGACGAGTTGATCGGTTTGCTCGATCAGTCCCTGTCGCAATTCATGGCGGAGGTTCCGTCCGACCTGTTCCGGACGGCGTGAGGACCCGATGAGCAAGACGATCATCACCTGCGCGATCACCGGTTCGATCCACACGCCGTCGATGTCGCCCCACTTGCCCTGGAAGCCATCCGATATTGCGAAACAGTCGGTCGATGCAGCCAGAGCAGGGGCCGCGATCCTGCATCTGCATGCGCGCGACCCGAACGATGGCCGCCCTTCGGCGGACCCGGCCCATTTCGCGCAGTTCCTGCCGCATATCGCAGCGGAATGCGACGCGGTGATCAATCTCTCCACCGGTGGCAGTGCCGTCATGAGCCTTGATGACCGGCTGAAGGCGGCGCTGAGGTTCTGTCCGGAGATGTGTTCGCTCAACATGGGCAGCATGAATTTCGCGCTTTATCCCATGGCCGACAAACCGCGCGACTGGCTCTTTGACTGGGAAGAGCCGTTCTTGCGCGGCACCGACGATCTGGTGTTCAAGAATACCCCGCGCGACATTGCGGGTATCATGACCCGGATGGGAAAAGAGCGCGGCGCGAAGTTCGAGTTCGAATGCTATGACATCAGCCACCTCTACATGCTGAAGCATTTCGTGGAGCGTGACATGGTGCAGGCTCCTTTCTTTATCCAGTTCGTGTTCGGCGTACTCGGTGGCATGGGCCCCGACGCGGACACGCTGGATCACCTCATCACGCTGGCGGACAAGTTGTTCGGTGAGGATTACATGTTCTCGGTGCTGGCTGCCGGGCGTCAGCAGATCCCCATGGCCGCGCGCGCGGCAGAGCTGGGCGGTCATGTCCGTGTCGGACTTGAGGACAACCTGATGATCTCGCGCGGGGTGATGGCCCACTCCAACGCCGAGCAGGTCATGCAAATTCGCGATATCATCGAAGGGATGGGGCACTCGGTTGCGACCCCTGGCGAGGCACGCGCCATGCTGGGTCTGAAGGGCGCGGACAAGGTGGCGGCGGTCTGAGACGATGGAGAGGTTTCGCCTTCTGGACGCGACACCCGCGCATGTGCCTTTGCTGCAGGCCGGTCTCGCCGCGCTGTCGGCGGAGCTTGGCGACCCGCACCGCATTGAGGAGGGTGTCCTGCACTCGGCCCTCTTTGCTCCAAAACCAGCCTGCCACGGTGTGCTGGCGCTTGATGCGGACGACGCACTTGAAGCGGTGGCGCTGTTTTCTCCTGTGGTCTCCACGTCGACGGGGGGCGCCGGAGCATATGTTTCCGACCTGTGGGTGGCAGAACACATGCGCGGCAGCGGCCTGGGCTATGCGCTGCTTTGCCATGTCGCGCAACGGGCTCAGACATTCTGGCAGGCGCGTTTCATCCGTCTGGTCAGCTATGCGCATAATATGGGGGCACGCGGTTTCTACGCCCGGCTCGGCTTTGTCGAGAAAGGCGATGACCTTGTACTTCAGCTCTCTGGCGAGGCATTCGAACACCTAGAAGGAACCTGAATGAAAGCGTTTTTTGACGACCGACAAGGCAAGCACGATCCCAGGCATTTCATGGCCAACGGTGCCCTGCTGCCGAACCCGGAAACACCGGAACGCATCGCGCGGCTGAAGGCCGGAGCGCAGGCGGCTGGATGCAATTTCGGGAGGCCGGAGGATGCGGGCCTTTGCCCGATCGCGGCGGTGCATAGCGCCGAGTATCTCAGCTTTCTGCAAAACATCTACACCCGCTGGTGCCGAATAGACGGAGCAGGCGAAGAGGTGATCCCCAATATCCATCCGGCCAACCGCACCGACAGCTATCCGAAATCCGCGATCGGTCAGGCGGGTTATCATCAGGCCGACACCGCTTGTCCGATCGCTGAACACACCTGGGAGGCGGCCTACTGGTCGGCGCAATCGGCGATTGCCGGGGTTGATGCCTTACTGGCAGGCGAGAGCGCGGCCTATGCCTTGTCCCGCCCGCCGGGGCACCACGCGTTCACCGACATGGCCGGTGGCTTTTGCTTTCTGAACAATTCCGGCATCGCCGCCGAACGGCTGCGCGCGGCCGGGCATCGCCCCGCAATTCTGGACGTGGATGTGCATCACGGCAACGGGACACAAGGCATGTTCTACACCCGCGACGATGTGCTGACCGTATCCATTCATGCCGACCCGGCGCGTTTCTATCCCTTTTTCTGGGGTCATGCGCAGGAGCGTGGCAAAGATGCCGGGCTGGGCTGCAATCTCAACCTGCCTTTGGTGCGCGGCACCGGAGATGACGCCTATCTGGCGACGCTTGATACCGCATTGAACCGGATTAGCGCCTTCGGAGCGACCGCCTTGGTCGTGGCACTTGGGCTCGACGCGCATGAAGAGGACCCGTTTCAGGGTCTCGCTATCACGACAGCGGGGTTTGCCCGGATCGCCAAAGCCATTGCCGCCATGGGCCTGCCCACGCTCTATGTGCAGGAGGGCGGGTATCTTTCGGATGCTCTGGCCACCAACCTCACCAGCTTCCTGACCGGGGCGCTGGGAGAGACATGACACCGGGATTGTCAGCTCTGTCATGACCGGCCGCCGCTGCTTTGCCGGGTGCTGTGCGGCTTGTCTTGTGATTTTCCGCCCTGATCTTCGAAGATTGAAACACTGTAGCATCTTTTGGAACGTCGTTTCGGGCTTGGATGGCAAACCGCCCAAAGCAACTATTCACTGAGCCTTTTCCATGTTGCGATCCGGCCCGCCTTTGCGGTTATTGGTCGGGCAGCAGTCATATGCTCTCAGTTCCTCCAAGGGAAATTGTACGCGAACATGAGGTGCTTTGATTTCGTGCGAAGCGCCCATAAAATAGTCAAAACCAAATGTCCTTAACCAATTCACGAAGTGGACTCTGGTCAGCAGGCCGCAACTTTGCGCCTCATCCTCAACGCGCATGCAGGGAGTGAAAATGGGGAATTCGGCTATCTTCGACGAGATGTGGGGCTGCGATGAACAGTTGAGGCAGCCATATGAAGAGTTTCACCGGTGGTTCGACGGTGAAGACCCTAAACGCTTGAGGTCAAAACAGCGCGAAGCGGAAGAGCTTTTCCGACTGACCGGGATCACGTTCAACGTTTATGGACGTGCCGAGGCCGAAGAGCGCCTGATCCCCTTCGACATTATCCCGCGCATTATCTCCGAACGCGAGTGGGCGCGTGTGACCAGAGGTATCGAGCAGCGTGTTCGCGCGATCAATGCCTTCCTCTATGACATTTACCACAAGCAGGAGATTATCAAAGCAGGGCGCATCCCCCGAGAAATGATCAGCCGAAACGCGGCGTTCGAGCCCAAGATGATTGGCGTGAAACCTCCCGGCGGCGTGTATACCCATATCGTCGGGATCGACCTTGTCCGCACTGGGCCTGATGAATTTTTCGTTCTTGAGGACAACGCCCGGACGCCAAGCGGCGTCAGCTACATGCTTGAAAACCGCGAGACGATGTTGCGGATGTTTCCGGAGTTGTTTTCCCAGAACCGCGTCAAGAGTGTGCAAAGCTATCCAACGGATCTTCGGCGGTCCCTGGCGGCCTGTGCTCCGGACACCACCAACGCCCAACCGGTCGTGGCGGTGCTCACCCCTGGGATTTACAACTCGGCTTACTTTGAACATGCCTTTCTGGCTGATCAGATGGGTGTCGAACTGGTTGAGGGGCATGACCTCAGGGTGGTGGATGGTAGGGTGGCGATGCGTACAACGCGCGGATACAAATCGATCGATGTGCTCTACAGACGTGTCGACGACGATTTTATCGATCCATTGAATTTCAACCCGGAGAGCCAGCTCGGCGTGCCGGGGCTTATGGATGTCTATCGCGCGGGCGGCATTACCCTGGCGAATGCCCCCGGCACCGGGATTGCCGATGACAAGGCGATTTACAGCTATATGCCCGAGATCGTCGAATTCTACACCGGTGAACCCCCGCTTCTTCGGAATGTGCCCACCTGGCGTTGTTCAGAACCTGATCAACTGGCCTATGTGCTTGATAACCTTGAGGATCTGGTTGTCAAAGAAGTTCACGGGTCAGGGGGATATGGAATGCTGATCGGTCCCACCGCCTCAAAGAAAGAGATCGCGGCCTTCAGGCGAAAACTGAAGGCCCGCCCAGGTAACTACATTGCTCAGCCCACGCTCAGCCTTTCGACCGTACCCATCTTTGCCCGTCAGGGCCTGACCCCGAGACATGTCGATTTGCGTCCCTTCGTTCTGGTCAGTCCGCAGGAGATCAAGATCAGCGCGGGTGGACTGACACGGGTTGCACTCAAGAAGGGCTCTCTGGTGGTGAACTCCAGCCAAGGCGGCGGCACCAAGGACACTTGGGTGGTGGAGGACTGACACGATGCTGGGCAAAACGGCAAACGGACTGTTCTGGATGTTCCGCTCACTGGAGCGCGCGGAAAACACGGCGCGGCTGATTGAAACGGGGCAAAGGATTGCGCTGACGCGCATGGATCTGGGCGAAAATGAGTGGCGTTCCGTGCTGCAAACGGCCGGCAGTCTTGATCAGTTCACCGCCACCCGCGATGAGCTGAGCAAGGAGGCTGTGATCGACTGGTTATTGCGCGATCGTGAGAACCCATCGTCGGTCTTGTCCTCTATCGAAACGGCACGGCAAAACGCCCGACTTGTGAGAACAGCCCTGACACACGAGGTTTGGGAGGCGACGAATGCCGCCTATATGAGCGCGCGCGAGATGCTGGCGCGCAAGGTCGGTGAACGGGATCTGCCCGGTGTACTGGGGGCGATGCGTCAGAGCGCGGCGCTTGTTCGGGGAATGACCCACGGCACGATGCTTCGGAATGACATTTATGACTTCGCGCGCCTCGGGACGTTTATCGAGCGCGCGGACAACACTGCGCGTATCCTCGACGTGAAATACTATGTGCTCTTGCCGTCGGCCAGTGCGGTCGGATCATCCCTGGATAATGTGCAGTGGGAATCCATTCTGCGTTCTGTTTCAGCACGCGGCGGCTTTCGTATGGAATATGGCGCGGGTGCAGGTACGCGCGAGATCGCCCAATTTCTCATCCTTGACAGGCGGATGCCGCGCTCGCTTGCGTTCTGTGTGCGCAAGCTAATCGACAACCTTGGCTATCTTGACCGAGACCAGCCCCATCCCAGTACCGCACAGGTCAAGGCCCAGCAGATTGAACGGATGTATCTGAGCCACGACATCGACGCGGTCTTTGAGTATGGACTTCATGAGCACATCCAGAAGGTTTTGACCCTTCTGGCTGATCTTTCGGTTCAAATCGAAACGGATTTTCGGTTCTATGAGTAGACCATGCGCCTGACCATCCGCCACGAGACCCGTTATCACTTTGCCGCGCCGGTGAAATACGGTCTGCAGCAACTTCGCAAAACGCCGAAATCCTCGCACAAACAAAAGGTCCTGTCCTGGCGCACCCTGGTGGACGGTGGCAGGCGTGAACTGACCTATGAGGATCACCACAACAACTCCGTTGAGTTGATCGGGTTCGAGCGCGACGTGCAGGAACTGCTCGTGGTGAGCGAGGGAGAGGTGGAACTGAACGGCGACGACGGCATTGTTGGTGCGCATCAAGGCAAGGCGCCGCTCTGGTTGTTCCTGAACGCGACCAGGCGGACCGAAGCGCGCCAAGGCATCAAGGCATTCCTGCGGGGCCTGCCGGATCTGGAGCCGCTGGCGCAGCTGCATGCCTTGTCTGACAGAATTCGTGAAACTGTCAGCTATAAGCTGGGCGCCTCTGATCCGGACTGGACCGCGGAAGAGGCTCTTGCCGCAGGCAAAGGGGTATGCCAGGACCATACGCATGTGTTCCTGAGTTGCGCGCGTGAGTTGGGATATCCGGCACGCTACGTGTCCGGGTATCTGATGTTGAACGACCGCACTGTTCAGGACGCAATGCATGCCTGGGCAGAAGCGCATGTTGAAGGGCTCGGTTGGGTCGGTTTTGACGTGTCCAACGGGATTTCTCCTGATACACGGTACGTGCGCGTCGCGACGGGCTTGGACTATGGCGAAGCTGCACCGGTATCGGGCACGCGCATCGGCGGCGACAAAGAAACTTTGTCCGTCTCGATTGATGTGGCGCAGCAATAGGAATGCTCGAATGACATACTGTGTGGGAATGATGCTCGAAGCTGGGCTCGTTTTCATGTCCGACACGCGGACGAATGCCGGGCTCGACAATATTTCGACCTTTCGGAAAATGGCGATCTGGGAAGCTCCCGGCGACCGGTCGCTGACGCTGATGTCGGCAGGCAACCTTGCAACCACCCAGGCGGTTGTGAGCCTTCTGGACGAGCGCAGCATTTCCTCTGAAGAACGCGCGCCATCATTGCTTGCCGCCCCATCCATGTTCCAGGCGGCGCGCATGACCGCCGACACCCTTAGGGAGGTGATCGCGGAACATGCCGATACAGGCCAAAGGGCGGACAGCACCTTCAATGCAACCCTGTTGCTCGGAGGTCAGATAAAAGGGGGGCCGCCTCGGCTTTTCCTCATTTATCCCGAGGGGAATTTCATCGAAGCCTCGGCGGACACGCCATTCTTCCAGATTGGCGAGACGAAATATGGCCGCCCCATACTGGTGCGCGCCTATGATCCGGGCTTGAGTTTTGAAGCCGCGATGAAGCTCCTGCTCGTCAGTTTCGACTCAACACTCAAAGCCAATCTGACGGTGGGGGCACCGTTTGATTTTCATTTCTACGAAACCGACAGCCTGAAAACCGGCCGAACGGGACGTATCGACATTGACGACCCCTATTATCAATCCGTTTCCAGACGATGGGGCGAGGCGTTGCGCGAAGCATTGGAGATGCTTCCGGACTTCACAATCGAGCCCGATCTCTGACGGATTGCTCCCGCGTCAGGCGGCTTCGGAATGGTGCGCTCTTTTCGCGACGGGAGATCGGCCAGATGCGGGACTATGCCCGACCATCCGATCAGCTCTTCCAATACAGATCGCGCAGTTTGCGTTTGTAGAGTTTTCCGGTGGCCGACCTTGGCAGGTCATCAAAAAAATCAATACTGCGCGGGCATTTGAGCGGCGACAGACGATCCCGGCAATAGGCAATCAGGGTCTGTTTCAGCGCCTCGGATTGGGGGTGCGACGGAACGAGTTGCACGATCGCCTTGACCTCTTCCCCAAACTCCTCATTTGGCACCCCGATCACCGCCGTATCCAGCACAGCCGGATGCGCAAGCAGTATGTCCTCGGTTTCCTGCGGATAGATATTCACCCCGCCCGAGATGATGACAAAGGATTTGCGGTCGGTGAGGTAGAGGTAGCCCTCGTCATCCACATGCCCGATATCGCCCAATGTGGTCCAGCCCTGCGCATTGGTGCAGGCGGCAGTCTTGGCTGTGTCCTTGTGATAGGCAAATTGATGGCCGTTCTCGAAATAGACCTCGCCGGTTTGACCCACGGGCAGTTCCATACCGGTTTCGTCGCAGATATGCAGCGTTCCCAGTTTGGCCTTACCGACAGATCCGGGATGGGTCAGCCACTCGGCGCTGGTGATCGCGGTGAAGCCGTTGTTTTCGGTGCCGGCATAGTATTCGTGTATGATCTCGCCCCACCACTCGATCATCCGCCTTTTGATATCTTGCGGGCAGGGTGCCGCGGCATGGACCGCCATTTTCATCGAGGACAGATCAAAGCCCAACCGCTCGTTTTCCGGCAGTTTCAACAGGCGCACGAACATCGTCGGCACCCATTGGCTATGGGTGATGCGGTGCCGCTCGATCAGGCGCAGGGCCTCGGCGGCGTCGAACCGGCGCATGATATAGGACGTGCCGCCCATCTTGATCGTGACCATGGAATGCCTGAGCGGCGCCGCATGATAGAGCGGTGCCGGGCTGAGATAGCGGGTGTCACGATCATAACCGAACAGGCCCGACAGCAGATCGATCAGCATCCCGCGCGCGCCCGGCTTTTCATCAGGCAGGGCCCATTTGATACCTTTCGGGCGCCCGGTTGTGCCCGAGGAATAGAGCATGTCCAAGCCCTGACGCTCGTCCGGGATCGGCGTGGCGGGCATTGTGGCAAGGGTTCTGGACCAGTTGGAGAAGCCCCCGTCCTGCGTGCCAACGATGAAAATCTCGCAGCGGCTTTGCGGCGCCAGCGATGTGGCCAGACCGGTAAACGGCTCGGACGCGATCAGCAGCCGGGCCTCGCAATCCCCCAGGATAAAGGCGATCTCGCTTTCTGACAGATGCGTGCTGATGGTGGTGTAATAGACACCGGCCCGGTCTGCCGCGAAACAGATTTCAAGGAATTCGCGCCGGTTATCCATCAGGATCGCGATGTGATCCCCCACGCCGATACCCCGTGACCGCAACAGATGTGCCCCCTGGTTGGCGCGCGCCTCCAAGTCGGCGAAACTGACGGTCTCGCCGGTATCGCACATCACGAAAGCCGGTTTGTCTGGTGGGTGAAATCTCGGCTGATAGATATGCGAGGACATGGTCACGGCACTCAGAATGCGATCAGCGTCTTGCCGAAATGACCGCCCTTGCGCAGGTGCTCCAGCGCGGGCTTCAGGTTCTCGAAAGCGAAGGTTTCGCCCAGCACCGGGCGTGTTTCATGCTGTGCCATGGCGGCCAGCATCGCCTCGAACCCGTCGCGATGGCCCACGGTGACGCCTTGCAGGCGCACCTGCCGGGCCACAATCGGGCCAAGCGAGGCCTCGATATTCAGCCCTGACAGTACCCCGATCATTGACAGCGTGCCCCCCGGGCGCACGGCGCGCAGCGACAGGGGCAGCGTCTTGGCCCCGCCCAGTTCGATGATATTGTCGAACCCGCCACGATCCGCCGTGATCTGGCGGCTGGCGCGGGCCCAATCCTCGGTCTCACTGTAATTGATCGTCTCGTCCGCCCCCATGGTACGGACCTTCTCCAGCTTGTCATCGGCGGAGGAGATCACGGTGACATGCGCGCCATGCATCTTGGCAAAGGCCAGCGCAAACAGCGCCACACCGCCGGTACCCTGCACCAGAATACGGTCCCCGGCCTTGGTCCTGCCAAGGGTCGCAATCGCGCTCCAGGCGGTCAGTGCCGCGCATGGCAGGCAGGCGGCCTCGGCATCGCTCAGATAGCCGGGTACTTTCACCACTCCCTCCTGGGACAGGCAGACCAGATCTGCCATGACGCCGTCGAGCGGCCCGCCAAGCGCCGAGGCGAACCGCGCGGGCGTGGGTTCACCACTGGTCCAGTTCTGGAAATAGGTGGGGCAAACCCTGTCCCCCACCGCGACACGGGTGACATCCGCACCGATCTCGACAACCTCGCCCACACCATCGGATACCGGGATCAGGGGCAGGTCGCCGGTAGCGCGGCCATAGCCGCGTTCAGGCACGATCAGATCGCGGGAATTGAGCGACGCCATCCGCATCCGGATCACGACCTCGCCCGGGCCGGGCGAGGGGGCAGGGCGCTTGGACAGGTTGAGATTGTCAAAGCCCCAATCGCCTTCGATCTGGAAAACGCGCATGGATTACCTCTTGGAAATGTCGGTGCCGGACCGGGTGAGCCGCGCCACCCGGTCACGCAGGATGTGGGTTGCGCCATCGGTGAAGCCGGCCACCTGAGCGGCCGCCAGATGGCGGGTGAAGCAGTATTCAGGCAGCAGACCTGCGGCGCCCATGGCATGCAGCATCTGCGGGATGTGGCGCTGCGCAGCTTCGACCGCGGCGATCTTGGCCTGGGCGGCGGCCAGTTGCGCATCTTGTCCCGCCTCGATTTGCGCCACGGCTCTGGCTGTGAGCGCGTGCGCTGCGGCCAGATCGGTCTCGGCCGCGCCCAGCGGCTGCCGCCATGCGGCATGCTGGTCCAGGGGCTTGCCAAAGCTCGTGCGGTGCGCGCCGTATTCCGCCGCTTCGCGGATGGCGGTCCCCAGCATGGCATTGCACATCGCCGCTACATAGCTGCGCGCGGCGTTGATTTCGTGCAGGATCGATTTGAACGCCCCGCCGGGTGGCAAAAGAAGCCCTTCGGCCACCACGTTGTCCAGAACGAAGCCCCCGGTGCCCATCGACGCTTGGGGAAATCCGGATGATATGGGAAAGCGGCGCACGGCAGGCTGACCCAGATCGACCAGAAAACCGCCAATGCCGCCTGCATCTCCGATTTGTCCGCATTGCGCGAAGACAACGGCCAGCCCCGCCTGCCGTCCGTTGACGATCCATTTCTTTTCGCCGTTGATGCGCCAGCCCTCGTTGGTTTCGGTGGCGCGGGTTGTGATGGCGGCAAAATCCGATCCGGCGCCGGGTTCGGTCAGGGCGGTGCAGGCGCTGACCTCACCCGACAGAAGGCGCGGGAGCCAGGCATCGCGCAGCGCGTCCGGTGCCGACAGGCACAGGCGCAGGCCGACATTCTGGGTGTTGACCAGCGACATGGCAAAACCGAAATCGACAGCGGCCAGCGCCGCGCAGGCCTCAACGAGGGTAGTGAAGCCGCAGCCCAACCCGCCATGTTCGGCCGGAGTGGTGATCCCGGTCAGCCCGATCGCCGCCGCATCGCGGGTCAGCTGCGGGTCGGGGTCCTCTCCCAGCGCCCAACTCTGTGCCGCCTGCGCCACGGGGCCCTCGGCAAAGGCCGTGACCCGGCCCAGAAACGTCTCGGCACCGCTCATGACCGCCCGCCCCGGAACCGCGCCCAGAGGTCACCGACGACACCAACAATGCCGCGCGGCATGAAAATGGTCGCCAGCACCAGAACCAGCCCATAAAGGATCAGGCGGAAACTGTCGGCAAAGCGCAGGTATTCCGGCAGAAAAACCACGAAGAACGCGCCAATCACAGGCCCTGCAATGGTGCCTGATCCGCCAATGATCACCGCGAGGATTGCATCCAGAGATTGCGCGACGCCGAAGATCTCGGGATTGATGAAGCTTTGGTAGTGGGCATAGACCGCACCGGCCAGCCCGGCATACATGGCCGAGGCGACAAAGGCGAAAAGCTTGTATTTCCATGCTGGAATGCCGACCGCGCCCACCAGATCCTCGTTCTGGCGAATTGCGATCAGGATCTGCCCGATCCGGCTGCGTACGATCAGCGCGGCCAGACCTGTCATCAGCATCGCGATGATCAGCACGAAATAGTAATAGGTTTCGCGGTCGCGCCAGTTCAGAAGGCCGTCCTTCCCACCGGGCTTGGGGATGCCGGTGATGCCTGCCTCGCCCTGGGTCAGGTCATGCCAGTTCATCAACACGATGAAGATCACCAGGTTGAAGGCCAGTGTGACAATGGCGAAGTAATGTCCCTTGACCCGCAGGCTGGGATAACCGGTCGCCAGTGCAAACACCGCCGTGACCAGCGGGGCCAGCAAGATTGTCAGCCAGACAGGCAAGTCGTAGTGCAATCCCATCAGGGCGGTCGAATATGCGCCGATGCCCATGAACCCGGCCTGCACGATGGTGACATAGCCGGTGTAGCCCTGGATCATGTTCTGGCCCTGAGCCGCGATCACCCAGATAAGCGCGAGGATCGACAGGTGCAGGTAATACTTGACCGAAATCAGCTGCGGCAACAGGACAAAGCCCAAAAGCGCCGCCAGCCAAAGGATATGTTTGCCACTCAGTCGCATCACGCTTTCCCCATCAGGCCCTGCGGGCGGACAAGCAGCACAAGGATCATGATGATAAAGGCAATCACGTCCTTGTAGGCCGAGGAGATGAAGCCCGCTGCGAGCGCCTCGGTAATGCCAAGGACAAGCCCGCCGATGACCGCGCCAGGGATCGAGCCCAGCCCGCCCAGCACGAGAACCGCAAAGCCCTTGACCACCAGCCCCTCGCCGATGCCCGGGGCAATGGCAAAGAGGGCGCCCACCATCACCCCGGCGCAAACGCCCAACGCTGTGGAGATCGAAAACACCACCAGCGGGATCGTGTTGACATTCACCCCCATCAGGATCGCCGCATCGCGATTTTCAGCCACGGCGCGGATTGCCTGGCCGGTCTTGGTTTTCTCGACAAAGACCGTCATGGCCGCGATCAGCAGTGCGGCGGCAAGAATGACATACAGCCGAAGCTCGGGGATGGTCACGCCGCCTATGTTGAACACCCGGTTCAGATTGGTCGGGATGACCACCTGTTCATGGCCGAAGAATTCCAGGTTCAGCCCCTCGACCATCATTGTCAGACCAAGCGCCACGATGAAGGCGTTGATATGGCTTGCGTTGCGCACCGGGCGATAGGCCAGAAGTTCGATCAGCAGACCCAGCACCAGCCCGACCACCAACGCGATGGCAATGGCCGCGAGCAGCGGGAGCCCCCACATCACCACAAGGAAAAAGGTCAGATAGCCACCGAACATCGACACCGAGCCATGCGCGAAATGGGCGATGCCCAGGATGCCGAACACCGTGGTCAGCCCAAGTGCGATCAGCACATAGACACCGCCGATGGCCATGCCGTTGATGATTTGCTGGAAGATCTCGATCATATCCGCCGTCCTGAAAGGGCGGCGCGGGATTGCGTCCCGCGCCGCCGGGGTTGCATCAGTCGATGGTGCTCAGGAAGGCCGAATAGGCCGCGGCATCCGAGGGCAGGTCCTGCACGAAGACCCAGTTCCCGTTCTGCCACTGAAACGCCCCGTTCGAGGTGTAGGCCTGGCCATTTACGTCAAACATCTTGCCGTCCACCGGCAGGTACTGCATCACCACCTCGTCCGGAACGGGCAGCTCGCGCAGGGCGGCGGCCACCGCTTCGGTGTCCTCGACCGTGCCGGCCGCCTCGATCGCATCCTTCAGCGCATAGGTCTGATCATAGGCATAGGGCGAGCTTGGCGACGGGGCGATGCCGTATTTCTCGGAATAGTTCTTGTGATAGGCGATGCCGTTATCGCTGGCCGACAGCAGCGTAAGCTCCGTTGGTCGCAGGTCCCAGACACCTTCCATCTGCTCTGAAGTGGCCACACGCAGGAATTGCTCTTCGGACCCCGAGGTGAAGCCATAGCGCGGCACATCGATGCCCAGTTCAACCGCCTGACGATAGATGAAGGCGGCCGGTTCCACATAACCGACAACAAGGATCGCATCGGGGCCAAGTTCGCGAATCTTGGTGAGCTGCGGGGTCATGTCCCGGTCTTTCAGGCCAAAGCTTTCGCGGGTGATGATCTCGCCCCCGGCCTTTTCCAGCTCTTTCTCGAAGGCATCGACATAGCTGGCATAGAACCCGATATCGAGCGCCCCCAGCACGGCCACTTTCTTGTGGCCTTTCTGCGCCACGAACGTCCCGGCCGCTGCGCCTGTGTAATCCGCCGGCGGGCGGGTCCGGGTGAGGTTGGGAATCTCGCGCGTGGTGATCGAGCGCTCGGCGGCATTGCCGACCAGCATCACCGCATCCTCATTTTCGATGAACGAGGCCACCGCCCCTGTAGCGCCGGAACAGCAGAAGCCCAGAATGAACTTCACGCCATCGCGGTCCAAAAGCTTGCGGACCGAGTTCGACGCCTCGGTGGGGTTGGCCTTGTCGTCATAGGCGATGACATTCAGCATATAGGTATCGTCGCCCACCGTGATGCCGCCCGCGGCATTGATTTCTTCCGCGGCCATTTTCACCGCGTTGGCCTGTGGCAGGCCATAGACCGCTGCACCGCCGGTCAAGGCATCGCTGACCCCGATATCCAGCGTCTTTTCCGCGGCAAATGCCGCAGTTCCAGCCAACGCAAAGGCGGCTGCCAGTGTTCCCAGTTTCATAGTGTCTCCTCCCAGTTCCTGGTTTTGCCCGATCAGTGGCCGAGATAGGCCTTGACCACCTCCGGATGTGATTGCAGTTCCTTGCCCGTGCCGCTCAGCACAATCTCGCCGGCCTCGAACAGATAGGCCCGGTCGGCCAGCCGCAGCGCCATGAGCGAGTTTTGTTCAACCAGCAGGATGGTTTTGCCCATCTTCTTGATCCGGTCGATGGTTTCGCCCACTTCCGCCACGATCTTGGGGGCAAGCCCCAGCGACGGTTCGTCGAAAATGCACAGGCGGGGCCGCGCCATGAGCGCGCGGGCGATGGCCAGCATTTCCTGCTCTCCGCCCGACAAAGTGCCCGCCGCCTGACTGGCGCGTTCCCGCAGGATCGGGAACATGTCCATCATCTCTTCCAGGTCGCTGGCCTGCTCGCCATCTGTGCGGGCATAGGCGCCCATTGCGAGGTTCTGAACCGTGCTCATCTGCGGAAAGACCTGACGGCCCTCGGGGCACATGGTGATACCGGCCCGCACAATCTTGTGGCCGCTCTGGTTGGTGATGTCCTGCCCTTCGAATGTGATCGTGCCCGCTTTGGCCGGAACCAGCCCGCAGATCGCCTTGAGCGTCGAAGACTTGCCCGCGCCGTTCGCCCCGATAAGTGCCACGCATTCCCCTTCGTTGACTTCAAGGCTGATGCCGTGGATCACTTCGATCGGGCCGTAGCTGACCCTGAGGTCCGAAACCTTCAGCATCACACCGCCTCCCCGAGATAGGCGTCGATCACGGCCTGGTTGTTGCGGATCTCCTCAGGCGTGCCTTCAGCGATTTTGGAGCCGAAATTCAGCACCACGATCCGGTCGCAGACCTCCATGATCAGGGCCATGTGATGTTCGATGACCAGAACCGACACACCGGTATCGCGAATGCTGCGGATCAGGCTGGACAGGGCCTGCCTCTCGTGGCTGACCAGCCCGGCCGCCGGTTCGTCCAGCAGGATCACCTTGGGCTGCGCGGCCAGCGCCGTGGCGATCATAAGGAAACGCTGTTCCGCGGCGGTGATCGTGGCGACCCGGTTATCGGCCACATCGTTCAGCCCGGTCAGTTCCAGAATATCCTCGATGCGCTGCGTCACCGCCTCGTCCTCGCCGGGATGACGCCCGATACCAAAGACAGACGACAGCGGATGTGAATGCAGGGTGACATTGCAGCCTAGTCGGATCTGTTCGCGCACGGTGAATTCCGGGAAAATGCTGGCGGTCTGAAAGGTGCGTGCCAGCCCCATCGAGACACGCTCGTATTCCGGCAGGGTCTGGATATGTCCGCCCGCCAGCAGGATTTCGCCCGATGTCACCGGGTAGACCCCCGCAAGCGCATTGACCGTGGTCGACTTGCCCGACCCGTTCGGCCCGATCAGCCCGAGGATTTCGCCCGGCTCAACGCGGAATGACAGATCGCGAACGGCATGGACGCCGCCGAACGACTTACAGAGATTTTGCACCTGCAAAACGGCCGTGGTCACAGTGTCCTCCCCCCTGCCTGATCAGCAGTTGCGGGCAGCATAGACCGCGAAACCCGTGTGGCGAAAATCGAATGTTTGGGTCTTGCCATCTAATAATTAGATTGCCAAAGTCAGGGAAAGCAGACGCTCGGATGTTTTTAAATGCCTGTGGTAATCCGAAATATTAATTCTATTCAAGTGTTTAATGCGGTTGCTGATGTGCAGAACGTAACCCGTGCCGCGCAGCTTCTGAATTCCAGCCAAAGCGCCGTCAGCTATCACATCAAAAAATTGGAAGCAGAACTCGACACGGCGTTGTTCCGCAGAAGCGCCTCGGGGCTTGAACTGACCGAGGCCGGTTCGATCCTGGCCGGCCATGTCGCGCGCGGGCTCGAAGCGATCCGCACCGGTATCGACCAGGCGGCGAGCCGCGCGGGTTCCATCGAATTGGCGCTGTTGCCGATGTTCGCGAGCCGCTGGCTATCCTCGCGGCTGGGCGGGCTGCTCGAAGCCAATCCCGGCGTGCAGTTGTCGATCAAGAATCACAACAACAACTACGCCCATATGGCCAACCCGGAACGTTTTGCCGATCTCGGCATCCAATGGGGACGCGGGAGCTGGAGCAATTTCGAAGTGACCAAGCTCTGGCCTGAACGGCTTGTCGTTGTTTGCAGCCCGGCCTATCTGGCCGCCCATCCGATCCGGGAGCCGTCTGATCTGGCAAGCTGTACCTTGCTGCATGTGGATGACACGCGAATGTGGGAGGAATGGTTTGCAGACAATGACGTTCAGCTGCCGGAAACCCGGTCTCAAATGATGTTGGAGGACAGGCATTTCCAGCTCAGTTCGACAATCAACGGCCTGGGTATTTCGCTTTTCGCGTCCTGGGCAGTGCAATCGGAACTCGAACGCGGTGATCTTGTAAATCCGTTCGACCGGACCTTTGGCACATCCTTTGCCTATCACCTGATCATACCGCAGAATGCGGATCTGTCGCCCTCGGCAAAGGCATTCCACGACTGGCTGCTGAAAACCAGTAGAAGTGCACGGCCAGTCGGCCAACCGGCGACCCGCCACTCCTGAGGGCTGCGAGAGGAACCGGAACCACTTTTATCGCCGTATAAGCCGAGGTGTTTGCCGGTAGTGACATAAGTGTTTCGGGCGACTTTGCGGCCCGACCGAACGAAACCCGAAAAGTCGCATGACGTCCGGACCAGCAACAGGCTGCACTTTAACTTCGACGCATTGCCAGTATTTCAGTGGTCTGATTTCAGAGAACAACGTCAACGCGAACAGCTCTAATGCAAGCCGGCCTTTCTCATCGCCGCATCCAACCTTCGCATGTCTGCTTCATTTTTGAACGGGCGCGTTTGTACCCGGTAGGATTGCGCGCTTTGGCCAAATTGTTTGCGGTAGCTCCTTGTTGTCTGCTCATGGCCGTTGTCACCGGCGAGTGCCTGACAGGCCGCCGTCCAGGCGAGTTCCCATTGCAGGGGCTCTTGCACCGCCTTCAGCGCGGTCAGTGCCTCGTCGTAGCGCCCCAGATGCAGGTAGGCATGGCCCAGCATCCCCAGTTGGCGATCGGCATGAAGCGGGTCAAGTGTCACGGCGCGCTGAAACAAGCTGACCGCGTCCTCGAAATCTCCATTGTAAAACCGGCCCAGGCCAGCCCGGGATACGACATAGGCATCGTAAGGCGCGCGCCCCAACGCGAGGTCAAAGCTCGTATTCGCTTCGCTATGACAGCGCTTGTAAAGCGCCACGACGCCGGACGCGGTGAGTGACCAAGCGTCCTCCGCGTCCAGCGACAGGGCCTTGCGCGCGTGGGTCTCGGCGATATCCAGCAATTCTGTCGTGTCGCTGTTCCAGAACCATTCGCGCACATAGGTGATCGCAAGGGCTGCTTCGGCCCGCGCGAAGCCGGGGTCCAACGTCACCGCATTCTGAAAATGTTGTCTGGCCTTGAAATAGCCCGCCTCGTGATGCGCGTGGTGATGCTCCAACCCAAGGAGAAACTGATCGAGCGCATGCGGGCTTCGATCCCCGCGCGCTTTCGCTGCGGCAAGAAACGATCGTTCCGTGCGGGTGCCGATGGCCGCACACAACCTCAGGATGAGGCTTTCAAGTAACCCGGATGTGCCTGTGTTGTCGTAGGTTAGGATGTCTTGATAGATTGCGGCGGGCCGTCCGGCTTCGTGGAGATCAAGCGACATGCGATATCGACCCGCGCCGAGGCTTCTGACCGAACCGGATGCGACAAAGCGGGCGCCCAGATACTCAGCGCATTGCAAGACGGACTGATCCTTCAATCTCGGCGAAAAACTGGATGTCTGGTTGATCACTCGAAACAGAGGGTGGCTCGCAAGCTCCATCGACAATCCGGCAGCGACCTGCCGACCCAAACGGTGCGCGTCTTCGTCCGTTTCATCGGCGGCGCGAAAGGGCAGGACAGCAAGCAGCGGAGGGACTGAAGCAGCGGCAGGCTCGGGCGGGATATCGGAATGGTCCAGTGTTGCCTTCAGGCGGGCGTTCTCGATGGCAATCGCCGCCTGGTCTGCGAAAAGTTGCGCAAGCTCAAGGCTACGGTCCTGAAACGGGTGAACCCGGGTCCGGTAGATCGTGAAGACGCCCAAAAGCCGGGTGCCTGACATCATCGGGATTGCCACAAACGACCGCGCCTTGCCCAAATCCGCGGTTGCGATGCGTAGCGGTGCGCCGGATTGGTAGATGTCTTCGGCGCGGACATCCGCGATGTTCACGGTCGACAAACGCGTAGCGACCCGTCCAAGTCCTGTATCCGCATCCACGGAAAAGGCCCCCTGATCGGTCAGCCAGGCCGCGAAGCGCTCGGGAATGTTGCGCGACTGCTGCGCCCGAAAGCGAAGCCCGCCGCAATATTCGAACAGAATGCCGAACTCTGCCTCGCATAGTTCAAGCGTGTGATCGAGCACGGCAGCAATCACCGACGGCAGGTCATGGCCCTGTTGGCTGATAATCCGCAGTACACGCGCCAAAACACGTTCGCGCCGCATCGCTTCGTCCAGTTCCAGCGAGAGTTCTGCAATCAGATCCGCGTCGTCGCGGGATGTCGAAGCGCTATCCCCGGTCGGGCTCAGAGCACTCAAAAGCTCCATCCGCGATGTCACGCCGAGCTTGCGGTAGACGGTCCTCAAATGCGTGCGGACCGTCGAAGGCGCAATTTTCAGATGACGCGCGATCTCTTTGTAGGTCTGTCCATCCACATAGGCCGCCGCAACCTCCAACTCGCGATCGCTGAGTTGTTCACTCATTTGTCTTTCCGCGCCCCCCTCCCGCAATGCGATCCGAGCCGTCGTTATACCACATTCTACCACATCGGATGCTGCATCTGACCGATATCCGGGGCCAGAGGTCTCTGCAAATATCACTGGACCGACCAACGCAAAGATCAGGAGCGATTTTAATGACGACCAGCGAAACAGCCACTGTTTTCTTCGAGGCATGCGAAACCGGCAAGGGGTGGTCCGCCTGCCAAGCCTGGTGCCGCGATGGTGCGACCTTTGCCTGCCAGGCCGATGCGCTTGCCGATATCAAGACGCTTGCGGACTATTGCGAGTGGATGAAGAACTTGCTGACGCCTGTTCCGGATGGGCGCTATGTGTTGACGGGCTTTGCAGTAGATGAGGCGCGCAGCACTGCGATCGCGACAGCCGAGTTTCACGGCACCCAGACGGGCCAAGGAGGTCCGGTGCCACCCACCGGAAAGGCCGTGGTTTCGGATTACGCTTACGTTATGCGGTTCGACGGCGAAAAAATCACCCATATGACAAAAATCTGGAACGATGTCCAAGCGCTGCGCGGTTTGGGCTGGGCGTGATGTGCTGGCGGATCCTTGTCCTTCTGTTCTTGGCTCGGATCGCGCTGGGCTTTCAATTTCAGGCTCTGGCGTCCGTCAGCGATGAACTCGTCGCGGTTTTGGGGGTGGATTACGCCAGCGTGGGTCTTTTGGTCGGACTGTTCATGGCTCCGGGTCTCGTGCTGGCACTTCCCGCAGGTTATCTCGGGCGCATGGTCGCAGACCGCGAGATGGTCGTGATGGGATTGGTCGCGCTGGCCCTAGGCGGCCTTGTGTCTTCGATGGCGTCAAGCAGTGTTGGTGTTGGCCTGGGCCGTGTGATCGCGGGGGTCGGGTTCCTCTTTACGACGCTTTACTTCACCAAGATGGTGACGGATTGGTTCGAAGGGCGGGCGATTGCAACTGCGATGAGTATCCTCGTGATGTCCTGGCCTTTTGGGATCGCAATGGGGCAGGTGGGGCATGCCTGGCTCGCGATGACCTTCGACTGGCGCGCGCCCTTCCTGGTGGCCTCGGCCTATTGTCTGATTGCAGCCATCGCGGTGTTTTTCCTTTACCGTACACCTGAACCGCGCGGCCAGTCAGCCCCTGCCAACACTATGCGGTTGAACAGGCAGGAATGGTATCTGGTGTTCTGCGCAGCGGCAGCCTGGGGCGTGTTTAACGCAGCTTACGTAACCTATTTGACGTTCGGGCCCAAGGTGCTGGAAGCAAGCGGTGTTCCGGGTTTGACAGCCGCAGGCGTCATCAGCATAGGCAGTTGGTTGATGATCGCTTCGGGTGTGATCTGCGGTCTGATCGTCGATCGCTTCGGACGCCGGGATATGATCCTGTCGGTTTGCATGGTCGGCGCTGTGGTCGCTCTCTGGATGCTGAGCCTGCCTGGTGCGGGGGTTGCGGCGAGCCTGATCTTCGGTCTTGTCGGCATGGCCCCTGCGGGGGTGATCATGGCCCTGGCCGGAATGGCGCTTCGGCCGCAGGTGCACGCGTTTGGAATGGGCATCTTCTTCACCGTCTATTACGCCTTCATGCTGGCCACACCCCCTGTTGCCGGTGCCATTCTTGACGCCACCGGTCGCCCGCAGGGCTCGATCCTGCTGGCCATGGTCCTCTTTGCAAGTGTCGTACCCTGCGCGCTGGCATTCACCTTTATCAAATCTCGCCCAAGTCGGGCAGGCCGAACGGGACAGGTGGCATGATCGTGCGCAAGACCATCTTTATCAGAGAAACGCTCACCGCTGACGAAATGGGCCGCAAAAGCGATCCGGCGACGCGTGTCGCGGCGATGGCGGTCGTTCGGAACCCCTTCGCAGGACAGGACCAAACCGATTTGTCCGATCTGTTCGATGTCGCGGCGAAGCTTGGCACAAGCTTGTCCAGAGAACTTGTTCTGATGCTGCCGCGCGCCGCGGTGAGCTATGGAAAGGCTGCGCTTGTCGGAGTGGCAGGCACAATGGAACACGGCGCCGCCGTTTTGCATCCCAAGCTGGGTGCGCCGATGCGGGCGTCGATCGGGGGCGGCAAAGCTCTGATACCAGCCAACCACAAGATCGGTTCGGTAGGGGACCGGATCGACCTGCCGCTTGGTCACAAAGGATGACCCGTGGGCCTTTGATTTCATTGACACGATGACGCTCAGCATCGCCGATGCCCCGCGCGCCGATGAGTTGATCCTGTGTATGGCGCTGTCTGATGGCACGCGCATTCACCCCAGAGTGGGGTCCAGACCTTCCAAAACATGACCCTGGCGCTCAAACCAGAGATCAGGATCGCCGCGATGTTGCGGGCAGAGAAGTCCTGAGCAGCATCGACCGCTCTTCACAGGCGATCCGCGAACCTAGCGGGTCCAAGCTGACAACCTGAGGATAGCGTGGCTCACAGATTTGAAAGTTATTTGCTTTGGGATGACTGGCACCAGCTGTCTACGCCAATCTCAATCGCGCCAATTGGCCTGCCTCTTATGCTCTGCAAGGGCTCCGCTCAGCAGGCCTTTTCCGCAACCATATCAACGGAAAGAAACAGGAACGGATTCTACACCTTAACGGCCCGGATCAGGGGGCTATTCCACTCATCCCCTTCGGGATGACATTGCTCTTGATGAATGGGCTGGGATAGTCCGCGTTGGTGAACTTGCTCGACATCCTTCACTCCCGAAGCGAGCCGTCTTGCAGGAGCTGTACCGTGTAGCGTTACACGATACGGTCCGCCTGTGGTTCGCGCCCTTCATACTTCGGTGTATGGCGCCTTTGATCGAGCATGGCGCTCGGTTGAACGGCGGCTTTTACGGTCGGCACGGGATGCGCCCGCAGAAGCGGCGAACTTCCGCTTCCCGCTCTTTTAAGGTAGCCCATCTCCTATACATGCGCTTTCAAAAGCGTCATTCTCGAGTCAGTTGGAGGTTCCACTTGACCTCGGAAAACGCCTGAAATAGTACAAGAAATCTCTGAGCGGGCGTTGTGTAGTGGTAAGACCTTAGCCTTCCAAGCTAATGACGCGGGTTCGATTCCCGCCGCCCGCTCCAGTGAATTCCTCCGGATCAAGCCTGAATGGGACGCGCCCTTGACTGCGCGTTCAAACCGCTGTTGCGAACCTTGGGCAAAGGCGCACGGATGCCTCGTAAGTCACTGAGGAAAAGGCATTTCCCGGCGTCTGTCCCGGCGCGTCCCGTGACCGGACAGATTGCCCTATTGACGCCACCCGCCCGCGCCGCCAAGACAGGGGGAAAGACACAAAGGACCCAAAGACTGTATGGTGCGCCAGACCCCAGAAAGCGCGGATGCGCAGGACCGCGAAAAATCCAAGAAAGTCAGTGCACTGGCTCACCTTTGGCCGTTTATCCTGCCGTACCGGATGCTCGCCGCGGCCGCGCTGATGGCGCTGGTGCTGACGGCGACTGTCTCGCTCATCCTGCCGATGGCCGTGCGCCGTGTGGTGGACAATTTCGGCACCCATGATGACGCCATCCTCGATCTCTATTTTGCGGCGGCGGTGGGTATCGCGGCCTTGCTCGCGATCGGGACGGGCTTGCGCTACATGCTTGTCACCCGGCTGGGTGAGCGTGTCGTGGCCGATATCCGGAAGGCGGTGTTCGACCGGGTGATCGGGCTGAGCCCGGCGTTTTTCGAGAAGACCATGACCGGCGAGGTCCTCAGCCGTATCACCACCGACACCACGCTTATCCTCAGCGTGATCGGATCCTCCGTTTCGATCGCCCTGCGCAACCTTCTGATCTTTGTCGGCGGTCTTGTTCTGATGCTGTTCACATCGGTCAAGCTCACCGGGATGGTGCTTTTGCTGGTGCCTCTGGTGATCGTGCCGATCCTCGTGCTGGGGCGGCGCCTGCGCGTCCTGAGCCGCGAGAACCAGGACTGGATTGCCGAAAGCTCGGGCAAAGCGTCCGAGGCGCTTTTGAGCGTGCAGACCGTGCAGGCCTTTACCCATGAGGGTGAAAGCCGGGCGCGGTTCTCGGATGTGACCGAGAAAAGCTTTGATGCGGCGCGCAGGCGGATCACCACAAGGGCGGTGATGACGGTGATCGTGATCTTTCTGGTCTTTACCGGCATTGTCGGTGTGCTGTGGATGGGCGCGCGGGATGTGCGCGCCGCAGACATGACTGCCGGTGCGCTGGTGCAGTTTGTCATTTACTCCGTGATGGTGGCGGGCTCTGTTGCCGCTTTGTCCGAGATCTGGGGAGAGTTGCAGCGTGCCGCCGGCGCGACCGAACGGCTGGTCGAGCTTTTGCGCGCCGAGGATCATGTCACCGACCCTGCTGAGCCGCTGCCCGTGCCGCAGCCCGCCCGCGGGGCGATCCGATTTGAGGATGTCAGTTTCAGCTATCCGTCGCGGCCCGGCAGTCCGGCGCTTGACCATCTCTCGATTGACATCGCACCGGGGGAAACGGTGGCGATTGTCGGCCCCTCTGGCGCCGGGAAGACCACGATCATTCAACTGATCCAGCGCTTTTACGATCCCGACCAGGGGCGGATCCTGCTGGACGGAGTCCCGCTTTCACAGATGAAACGGGTGGAGTTTCGTCAGGCGATGGCACTGGTGCCGCAGGATCCGGTGATCTTCGCCGCTTCGGCGCGCGACAATATCCGTTTTGGCCGTCTCGATGCCAGCGATGCCGAGATCGAAGCCGCCGCCCGCGCCGCCGCCGCGCATGACTTTATCGCGGCGCTGCCCGAGGGCTATGACAGCTTTGTCGGTGAACGTGGCGTGATGCTCTCGGGGGGGCAGAAGCAGCGGATCGCCATTGCCCGTGCTATTCTGCGGGATGCCCCGGTGCTGCTGCTGGATGAAGCGACATCGGCGCTCGATGCGGAAAGCGAGCGCGCGGTGCAACAGGCGGTCGATGCCATGGCGCGCAGCCGCACCACGGTGATCGTGGCGCACAGGCTGGCAACGGTGAAAAAGGCGGATCGGATCATCGTGATGGATCAGGGCCGGATCGTGGCGACCGGCACACATGACAGCCTTGTTGCCGAGGACGGGCTCTATGCCCGGCTGGCCCGCCTGCAATTCACCGGGGCCGAAGCCGCCTGACCGGTCTTGCTTCGGACAGGGCAGGGTAGGGCAGGACCGGGTAGGGCAGGGGTGTCAGAAACGCTCAGGGAACAGCCCGGCAAGGTATCTGCGGATCGCGCGCAGAGCATCGGTGCGTGAGAAGCGGCCGGTATTGGCGAGGTAATCCACGTAAACCCCTTCGAGCAGCGCCATCGTGCCATAGCTTGCATCCTGCGCCAGCGTTTCCGGGTCGGGTGCGCGCGTCTCCTTGGCGAGTTGACGGAATGCCCGCAAAAGCGCATCGCGCGCCAGCCCGCCACGGGTGCCGCATTCATGGGCGATCTCGGGGCTGGGGTTGGCGATGCCGCGAAAGGCATGCCAGATCCGGGCTGACCGCTCGTTCATCAGCGGGGCGCTCATCTCGGCCTCAATCGCGGTCAGGATCACGTCCGCCGGGTCGTCACCCGCGCAGGCAAGCTGCGTTTCCATCTCGGCGCTGAAGGACGCGCTGAAGGATTGCGCGGCGGCGATCAAAAGCTGGTCCTTGCCGCCGAAATGCAGGTGGATCATCCCGCGCGAGAGGCCTGCGCGCTCAATGATACGGCTGACGGTTGTTTCGGGCACGCCGATCTCGGCTATCAGATCGAGCGTGGCAGTGATCAGCGCCTCGCGGTGCCTCTCCGGATCGCGGCGCGCATGTTTCTGTTCTGGATCAGGTGCGGTCATCGGGCTCTCGAAACGGGGCGATACAGGCAGATTGACACGGGCAGGCGGCATATGCAATATTTAATGGACGCTCGTCCATTAGTGGCTTGCTCCCCCATTCCGCCAGTGAAAAGGACGCTATGCAATGTCAGATTCCAGCCGCTATTCGGTGCTGTTTGAGCCTGTGAAGATCGGAGCTGTGACGGCACCCAACCGCTTCTATCAGGTGCCTCACTGTAACGGCATGGGCCATGTCCGCCCCCGGGGGGAGGCGGCGAACCGGGGGATGAAAGCCGCCGGTGGCTGGGGTGTTGTGGCCACGCAGGAGACCGAGATTCACCCTACCTCCGATGTCTCGCCCTTTGCCGAGAACCGGCTGTGGGACGCGGCGGATATACCCGCCCTGCGGCTGATGACTGACGCGGTACACGAGCATGGCAGCCTTGCCGCGATCGAACTTGTCCATAACGGCAACCACGCGCAAAACCTGCTGAGCCGTGCGCCGATCCTGGCTCCGTCGGACATGTCGGTGGACTATCCGATCCCGAAACAGGCCCGCGCGATGGACAAGACCGATATCCGCAATCTGCGCCGCTGGCATCGCGAGGCTGCGCTGCGCGCGCGCGATGCGGGGTTTGACATCATCTATGTCTATGCCGGGCACAACATGACCATCGCGCAGCACTTCATGTTGCCGCATATGAACCAGCGGACAGATGAATATGGCGGCTCGCTTGAGAACCGCGTGC
The DNA here is from genome assembly GCF_009762325.1 of Roseovarius faecimaris. NCBI lineage: Bacteria > Pseudomonadati > Pseudomonadota > Alphaproteobacteria > Rhodobacterales > Roseobacteraceae > Roseovarius > Roseovarius faecimaris. Next base: position 2,482,075 of record NZ_CP034348.1, on the reverse strand, counting down.
GGCTGACACGCGAGTTGCTGGAAGAAACCCATGAGGCCGTGGGTGACACCTGTGGCGTGGCGTTCCGCTTTGCCGTGGATGAGATGCTGGGCGCGGATGGCATGCAGGCGCAGGAAGAGGGCAGGGCGGTGGTCGAAATGCTCGCCGAGCTTCCCGACCTGTGGGATGTCAACGTGTGCGAATGGGCCAATGACTCCGTCACAACGCGGTTCCAGCCTGAGGATGGCTATCAGAATGAATATATCTCCTTCGTGAAATCGCTCACCACCAAGCCCGTGGTGGGCGTCGGGCGATTGGGTAATCCCGACCTGATGGTGTCGATGATAGGCAAGGGCATCGTCGACATGATCGGCGCGGCGCGGCCGTCGATTGCCGATCCGTTTCTGCCGAACAAGATCAGGGAAGGGAGGATCGAGGATATTCGCGAATGCATCGGCTGCAATATCTGCGTTTCGGCGGACAGCCTGGCGGTCTCGATCCGCTGCACCCAGAACCCGACACAGGGCGAGGAATGGCGGCGCGGCTGGCATCCGGAGGTGATTGCACCAAAAGCGAGCGATGCTGAGGCGCTTGTGGTTGGTGCCGGGCCCGCGGGCCTGGAATGCGCCATGCAACTGGCGCGGCGCGGCTATGAGGTGACGCTGGCCGAGGCCGGGGTCGAGCCAGGCGGGCGCGTGGCCCGCGAAAGCCGCCTGCCGGGCCTTGGGGCCTGGGCGCGCGTCGTGGATTACCGAATGCATGACCTCAGCCAGCGCGCCAATGCGCGGCTTTTCATGGAGAGCGCGCTTGACGCCGAACAGGTGGGTGAATTGGGCATCCCGCACGTATTCCTGGCCACCGGGGCGCATTGGCGGGCCGATGGCATCGGCCGCTCTACCCTACGCCGCCCGCCCGTGCTTGACGGCTCCGTGCCGGTCTTCACCCCCGATGACCTGATGGCCGGGCGTCTGCCGGAGGCGGGGCCGGTTCTGATCTATGACGATGATCACGGCTACATGGCGGGTGTCCTCGCCGAGCAACTGGCGCAGGCCGGGCTTGAGGTCATATTCGCAACCCCCGAGAGCATCGTGTCGCATTTCACCACACTCACGCTCGAGCAGCACCGGGTGCAGGCGCGGCTGATCGAATTGGGGGTCGATATCCGCTGCAATCACGTGTTGCGCGGGGTGCAGAGCGGACAGGCGCATCTGGCCTGCAGTTATTCCGACCGGGTGTCCCCGGTGGAGTGCGCCGCCGCCGTGCTTGTCACTGAGCGCCGCCGCGAGACCGCACTTTATGACGCGCTCAAGGACAGCGGCCTTGCGACGCTGGAACTGATCGGCGACGCCGCCATGCCCGCGCTGATCGCTGACGCGGTCTATTCGGGGCACATGGCGGCCCGCAATTTCGAACGCGACCCTGCCGAGGTGGACGCCGACTGGTTCCGCCGCGAAATCCCGAGCCTGACAGTAGAAGGAGGCCGCTCATGAGCTGCCCGGCAACGATCAAGCAGATCCTGAGAGACCACAAGGACGGCATGGCCATGCCGCGCGAGATGTATACATCCCGCGAGGTCTACGATCATGACATCGCAAGCTTCTGGAATCGCAGTTGGATTTGGGTGGGTCATATCTGTCAGTTGCCCGAACCGGGGGATTATTTCCTGTTCGACTACGGCCCGGAATCGATCATCATCGTGCGCGACCGCGAGGGCGAGATCCGCGCGCATCTGAACGTCTGCCGCCACCGGGGCAGCCGCGTCTGCGTCGAGCAATCGGGCCGCGCCCGCGCCTTCGTCTGCCCCTATCACGCCTGGACGTTCGAGCTGTCGGGCGAATTGCGCGCGGGGCGCGCCATGGGGCCGGATTTCGACCCGGGAGATTATGGTCTGTTCCCGGCGCAGGTTCGCATTTTCGAAGGGCTGATCTTCGTTTGCGCCAGCACTGACGCGCCCGAGATCGATGCAGGGCTTGCGCAGCTTGCCAAGCTCACAGCGCCGTTTGAGCTGGCCAATATGAAGATCGCGCATCAGGCGAATTACCCGGTGCCAGCCAATTGGAAGCTGGCGCAGGAGAATTATCTGGAATGCTATCACTGCGCGCCTGCGCATCTGGATTATGCCCGCTCGCACTCGCTGAAAAACCCGGCGGATGTCGAGGCGCTGATGCCTGCTCTGCTGGACCGGGCCGAAGCGGTGGGCCTGCCGCGCGAAACGATGTCGATTTCCTCTTACGAGGGCGGCCCGGTTGGGGCGGATGTCTATTATCGCCGCTACCCGCTTTTTGAAGGCTACCAGACCGGAAGCAAATCCGGCGCGCCGCTTGCCCCCCCGCTGGGGCGGCTGACAGGCCATGACGGCGGGGCCACGGATATCCAGGTGGGTCTAATCAATTTCTTCCTCGTCTATGCGGATCATCTGGTGGGCTATCGCTTTGTGCCGCGCGGGCTGCAGGAAACCGATATTCAGGTGGTCTGGATGGTGCGCGGCGATGCCGAGGAAGGGCGTGATTATGATATCGATGATCTCACCTGGCTGTGGCATGTCACCACGCTCGATGACGAGCGGATCATCCGGCACAATCAGGACGGGGTGAACTCACATTTCTTCCGACCCGGACCGTTGGCCGAGATGGAATGGGGCATTCGCCATTTCTATAATGGCTATCTGCGGATGATCGGTGCGGATCGGGGCTGAGCCCGCGGATCACTCGTCGCCGCCAGAGCCTTCAGGCTTGCCAATCTCGCCCTGAAGCCAATGCGCGCGCTCAAGCTGATCGTGCACAATGCCCAGCTTGGCTTGCAGCCGCTCGCGTTTGTCGGGCTTGCCGGTTTCGGCCAGCTCGTCCAGAAGCAGCGCCTTTTTGGCCTCCAGCTTGCGGATCACCTTCTCCACATGAGAGGGCTTGATTTTCTGCACCTGTCCCTGGTCGAGCCGTTTGAGGTACTCGTCGAGCTTCTCGACCGTCTTGTGAAGTCCCATGTCATCCCTCTTATGTGCCCTGACCAGTCTGCCGCCGCTTTGTAAACACCATGTGACGCTGTCCGGCCGTCATTGCGGGGCCTCGTTTTCCATTCCGTCCTTGCCCGACACGAGTTCAGGCAGTTCTTCGTCTTCGAAACTCAGGATGCGTTCGACCTCGGCCAGCGCCTCTTCTGTTTCGATGTAATAGGCGCGCGCCGCACCCAACAGGTCGCGCATTGCCGCATAGGCGTAATGCGAGTCGTTTAGGAATGAGGTGGCGGCGGTCGCGCTGAGCTTCTGGGCGCGGATCAGCGCCTCGATCCGGTTATTGGTATCGCGCGCATCGCTTTCCACCTGAATACGTTCCTGATCGAGCCAGAGCGCAGAACGGTCCTCGGGCGCGGCCTGATCGAGCGTGTTGATCTCGACCAGTATACGCGCGATTTCGGTCCGAAGCTGATCATAAAGCTCGGTGATGGTGCCCTGGGGGCGCTCGGTATAGCGTGTCGCGTTACGGCGCAGATGTTTCACTGATTTCACTGCGCGCACGATCCGCCCGGCCACATCGCGCAGCGAATAGATATCCTGCATGATGTCTTCGGGGATGTCCTTGGCTCCGGCGCGGGTGGCAAACTCCACGATCGCGGCATGCAGCGTCTTGATCCGCGCCTCATACCGCGCGGCCACGTCGATTTCGACGGGCTTGCGGCTTGCCTTCACCGTGGCGGCGATATCCCTGGTTTCGAAAATCGCATGCCGGTGCAGGTTGAGACCGTGCAGGATCACCTCAACCGCGTTGTCATAGAGGTGTTTCACCTCTGCGCGCATGGCCACTTTGGAGGTCTCGGGAAACTCATCGACCGCCTGACTGAGATATTTCGGTTTGCTCAGGTCTTCGGCGGGTTGCTCGATGGCGCGCGCCAGAACGGCGATCAAAGGGTTCAGAAGCGGCAGCATGATCAGCACGCCAAGCGTGTTGAAGATCGTGTGAAACACCGCCAGCTTGAGAGTGAAATCATCCTCGGCAATACCGACCCACCCCGACACCACATCGACCGAGAGCCGGATCTGGCTGATGAAAATCATGGCGACGCCAGCCGTGACCAGGTTGAAAATGAGATGTGCCAGCGCCAGCCGCTTGCCCTGGAAATTGGCGGTCAGCGCGCCGATGATGGCGGTGATCGTTGTGCCGATATTGGCGCCGATCGCCAGCGCCAGGGCGTTTTCGTAATTGATCTGCCCTGCCGCCAGCGCGGTGATGATCAGGGTCATCGTGGCGTGGCTCGATTGCATGACCACCGTCGCCGCCGTGCCGATCAGCGTATAGACCACCAGCCCGATCAGCCCGGTGAGGGCGAAACGCGACAGGTCGAACTGATCCTTGAAGGCCTCAAACCCCTCCTTCATGTGGTGAATGCCAAGAAAGAGAAACCCGAGCCCCCCCAGCACCAGCCCCGCACCGCGCAGGTATTTGTTTTTCTGGAAGGCCAGCACAATCGCCACCGCCAGCATCGGCAGCGCATAGGCCGAAATGTTCACCTTCAGCCCGAACCCTGCCACCAGCCACGCGCCGGTTGTCGTGCCGATATTGGCCCCAAAGATGATCCCCACCCCCGCCAGCAACGAAATCAGACCAGCGGAGAGAAAGGAGATGGTGATCACCGAGACGAGAGAGCTCGACTGCATGATCGACGTGGTCACGAGACCGAAAGCCAGAGACCGTGGCACGGAACTGGTTGCCCGTGTCAGCACCGCCTCAAGAAAGCCGCCGGAAAACAGCCGGAAGCCATCTTCGAGCATCAGCATGCCAAAAAGGAAGATTGCCACGCCCGCCGCGATCTCCTGGAAGTTGGCGCTGCTATAGAACCCATAACCGAGCAGCAGCAGGCTCACGGGAAGGGCAAGCTTCTTGATCATGACAGCGCGAAGTGTCGCAGAAATCCCGACCCTTGGACAGGCCCATGTCGCGCAATGCGTTTCACTCGGGAAGGGGCTTGGGATGTGCTGCGCGGCGCATCAGTCCAGCAGCGCCTCTTCCATCGGGTACGCAGCCAGAGGTTCATAGCCCGTCTCAGTCTGGCATATCTGTCGCACAGCGCCCCTAAGACACCTGTGGTCTGCACCAAATGAGTGGAGCACGCCCGGCCTGTGGCACATGCGACGGACCGTCTGGACGGGAGGCGAAACAGCCAAGGTGCATCACGGGTGGAAAAACCTGGTGCAAAAGAGCCCGTAAGCTCCAATGTCGTAGTGCTTTTCGGAAGAAGTGGCAGCCCGTAGGGGAATCGAACCCCTCTTTCCAGGTTGAAAACCTGGCGTCCTAACCGATAGACGAACGGGCCACTCGGAACGTGACGCGGTAACTAGGCAAAAGCGCAGGTTTGCGCAAGGGGGATTCTGCAAAAAAATGCGTGTGCCGCGCAGGATGATTTCACGCTGCGGCAGCGGCATCCTCAAGGCGTAGCTGAATGCTGCGTCGGCCCTGCCAGCTGTTGATCTCGATCCGCCCCGCAAGGTGGAACCGTGCGCCGCCATGGCCCTCTAACACCGCCCCGAGCGGCGTGTCATACGCCCCGAAGCAGATCGCATTGAGCTGAGGGCCGAGCCCGTCTCCGAAGCGCAGCTTGAGGTGGCTCTCACCCACCCGCTTGGCAAAGCTGATTGCCATATCGGCAAAGGCATAGCGCGGCCCCGGAGCGCCCGCGCCGAAGGGGCCCGCCGCCTCGATCTGCTCTACCAGTTCGACGCTTGCGGCCCCGGGCATCAGCAGCCCGTCAAGCCGCATGTCCTGAGGTCCGGCGTCGCCTGCGCCTTGCCGCGCAAGAAGCTCTGCCAGCCGCGCCATCGCTTCCTCCAGCCGGTCGCGCGCCACGGTCAGCCCGGCGGCCATCCGGTGCCCGCCGCCTTTCAGCAACAGCCCCTCGGCCGCCAGACGCTGCACCGACGCCCCCAGATCGACGCCGCTGATGGACCGGCCCGAGCCTTTGCCTTCGTCGCCGTCCAGTCCGATCACCACGGCGGGCCGGTTGGTGGCTTCCTTCAGGCGGCTCGCCACGATCCCCACGACGCCGGGATGCCAGCCCTCACCGGCGGCCCAGACCAGTGGCGCATCCAACCCGCGCGTCTCGGCCTGCGCCATAGCAGCGGCGCGCACGGTGGCCTCGATTTCACGCCGCTCGGAATTGAGCTGATCCAGCCGCTCGGCCATCGCGGCGGCCTCATGCGGGCTGTCTGACGCCAAAAGGCGCGCACCCAGATCCGCCTGGCCAATCCGCCCGCCTGCATTCACCCGAGGGCCGAAGACAAAGCCCAGCGTGTAGGCGTTGGGGGGCGTGTCGAGCCGCCCCACATCGCTCAGTGCCACCAGACCGGGCCTCTCGCGGCGCGCCATGATCCTGAGGCCTTGCCGGACAAAGGCCCGGTTGACCCCGCGCAGGGGGGCCACGTCCGCCACCGTGGCCAGCGCCACGAGATCAAGCAGGCCCATCAGATCGGGGCCGGTCTTGCCCGCCTCCCGCAATTGCCGCCCCGCCTCGACCAGCATCAGGAACACCACCGCCGCTGCACAGAGATGCGCCAGATCGCCGCTTTCATCCTGCCGGTTGGGGTTCACCACCGCCAGCGCGTCGGGCAGGGTCTCGCCGCCCAGGTGGTGGTCGAGGATGATCACATCGGCACCCACCGCCGCGGCCACCGGCCCGTGGCTCAACGTGCCGCAATCGACGCAGATGATCAGGTCATGCGCACGCGCCAGATCCGCCATGGCTTCGTCATTCGGGCCATAGCCCTCGTCAATCCGGTCAGGAACATAGAGCGTGGCGGTAAGCCCCATCTGCCGCAGCCAGTGGATCAGAAGGGCCGCAGAACTACCGCCATCCACATCGTAATCGGCAAAGATCGCAATCCGCTCTTTTTGCGTCACGGCGCTCAGAAACCGCTCGGCGGCCTGATGCATGTCCTTGAGATTGCGCGGGTCGGGCAAGAGATCCCGCAGCGCAGGCGCAAGATATGCTTCCGCCTCTTCAGCCGCCACACCGAGCCGCGCCAAGGTCTGACAGAGCGGGCGGGGCAGGGCGGTCTGCTGCGCCATCGCCTCGGCCAGCCGGTCCTGTTCGGGCGCGGGGCCGACCCAGCGCCGCCCGGTCAGCGAGCGTTCAACATCGAGAAACGCGTTGCCGCTCACCGCTTTGGATGACGACAGGCCACGCGGCGGCGCTCGCCGGTCTTGGAGCGCAGAAGAAGCGTTTCGGTCAGCACCGCATCGCCTTCGCGCCGCAGCCCGTTCAGGATCGAGCCCTTGGTCACACCGGTGGCGGCAAAGATCACGTCGTCCTGCACCATGTCGTCACGGGCATAAACCCGGTCCAGATCGGTGATGCCCGCCTTGGCGGCCCGGCCGCGTTCGTCATCATTACGGAACAGCAGGCGGCCCCAGATCTGCCCGCCCAGGCATTTCAGCGCACCTGCGGCCAGAACCCCCTCGGGCGCACCGCCCGAGCCCATATACATGTCGATGCCGGTCACATCCGCCTCGGCGCAATGCATCACACCGGCCACATCGCCATCGCTGATCAGGTGAATGGCCGCACCGGTGGCGCGCACCTCGGCAATCATCTCTTCGTGGCGCGGACGTTCCAGGATGCAGACGGTGATCTCCTCCGGTTTGACCTTCTTGGCCTTGGCCAGTGCCTTGACCCGCTCAGCAGGCGACATCTCGAGCGAGACGACATCGGTCGGATAGCCCGGCCCGATGGCCAGCTTGTCCATGTAGACATCCGGTGCATGCAGCATGGTGCCGCGTGGCGCCATTGAAATGACAGTCAGCGCGTTGGGCATGGCCTTCGCGGTGAGTGTCGTGCCCTCCAGCGGATCAAGCGCGATATCGACGCCCGGCCCGTCGCCGCTGCCCACTTCTTCACCGATGTAAAGCATCGGGGCCTCGTCACGCTCGCCTTCGCCGATGACCACCACGCCCTTGATGTTCAGCAGGTTCAACTGCTCGCGCATGGCATTGACGGCAGCCTGATCGGCGGCCTTTTCATCGCCGCGCCCGATCATGCCAAAGCAGGCAATCGCGGCTTCTTCGGCCACGCGGGCCAGCGCCAGGGAAAGCATATGGTCGTCAAAGGAGGTGTGCGAGGTCATTCATCTGTCCTTGGCAGCAAGTGGTGTTCACGGGGGTTTAGACGTGCACGCCTTGCGAGACAAGCATCAAACGCGCTTTGGCTCAGGCGCGCGGATCAGGGCTTGTAGCAGGAGGCCCACCATCAGGCCATTGAGCAGATGCCAAAGGAAATGCGTGCCGAAGGGGAGGGTGGGGCAGAGGGCTATGTCAATCGTGCGGAAAGTGAGTGAGAGTGTGAAGGTGAGCGTGGCGGCCACGATCCAATGCGCCACCGGGTGCCGCCGCCACCAGCTCAGCAGAGCGAAAACGGCCATGACGAGCAGGGCAGGCGCGTAGTGTTCGGAGCCGTTGAAGCGGCTGGGGCTTGCACCGCCAGGCAGGGCCATGAGGACCACGGTCAGCAAGGCGACGATGCCAAGAACTGACAAGACGCTCATGACCGGGCGCAGACCCGCCACGCGATAGAACCCGCTGCCAATGCAGAGCAGCACGAAGGTCCAGATCGGCAGCACATCGGCCACCCCGCTCCAGCGGTTTGCGAAGGTATGAAACAGGAAGGAGCCGATGCCGATGCAGGCGGCGAGGATCATCAGCAGGCTCAGGTCCAGCCCCGAGCGCCCCATTTGCTTGGCGGTCCGCAACGCCCAGAGGGCGGCCAGCACAAAGGCGAGGTTGGTCACCGCATTCAGCGGCTCGTCCCAGAACCCGGGCGCGACCCGTTCGCAGTAAAGGTCAACTGGGCTGTGCCAACCGGTCATCGCGCCTGGGCTCAGACGGTTTCGATCCTGAGAGCGACGGGCGGGTCACGCATCACATCCAGTGTCGCCATCGCCTCGAGCGCCTGATTGAGATCCGCGCGCGTCACCTTATGCGTGACGATCAGCACCGGGGCTGTATCCCCGTCATGCTGATATTGCCGCATCCGGTCGATCGACACGCCGCTTTCGCCCAGCACGGTGGCGATCTTGGCCAGGGCCCCGGGTTTGTCCTCCAGCGCCATGCGCAGGTAGTAAGGCGCAGGCGTGACCGAATGGGCCGACTTGGCTTTGGCGAGGCTCGTCGCAGGCTGGCCGAAGGTGGGCAGGCGAAACCCGCGCGCGATATCCATCACGTCGCCCATCACCGCGCTGGCGGTGGGGCCTTCGCCCGCGCCGGGCCCGCGCAGCACGATCTGCTCGACCGCATCGCCTTCGAGCACGCACATGTTTGTCCCGCCTTCCAGCTGACCCAGGGGGCTTGTGTCGGGCACAAGGCAGGGCGACATGCGCTGTTCCAGCCCGCGGCCGGTCTGCTGTGCGACGCCCAGAAGCTTGATCCGATAGCCCATATCAGCGGCCTGGTGAATGTCGTCGATGGTGATGCGCTCGATGCCTTCCAACTCGACCGCGTCGAAATCGACCTGCGTGCCAAAGGCGATGGCCGCCAGCAGCGACAATTTGTGCCCGGCGTCGATCCCGCCCACATCCAGCGTCGGGTCGGCTTCGAGATAGCCAAGCTGATTGGCCTCCTCGAACACTTCCGCATAGGGCAGGCCCGCCGATTGCATCCGTGTCAGGATATAATTGCAGGTGCCGTTCATGACGCCCATGACGCGGGTGATCTCATTTCCCGCGAGCCCCTCCGTCAGGGCCTTGATCACAGGGATGCCCCCCGCCACCGCTGCCTCGAACCGGATGACCTTGCCCGCCGCTTCGGCGGCTTCGGCCAGCGCCTGCCCATGATGTGCCAGCAGCGCCTTGTTGGCGGTCACCACATCCTTGCCCGCCGCAATCGCGGCTTTGGTCGCCGCTTTCGCAGGCCCGTCACTGCCGCCCATCAGTTCGACAAAGACATCCACATCGTCGCGCTGCGCAAGCGCGACGGGATCATCTTCCCAGGCGTAATCCTTGATATTTACGCCGCGGTCCTTGTCGCGGCTGCGGGCGCTCACCGCGGTGATCACCACCGGACGGCCCGCGCGTTCGGCCAGAAGGTTCGCTTTCTGGCGGACGATTTTCACAACACCGGTGCCGACGGTGCCCAATCCGGCAATGCCAAGGCGCAAGGGGGTGGTCATGGGCGTCTCCGTTCGGTTTGTTGGCCTGATGCAAGCGATGTAGCCGAGCCGGGCGGGCGGTGCAACGCGGCTTTTGGGGCGACCGGGGATGGGGGCTCAGATCTCGTTTATACCGGTCTGCATCCGGGCACGGGTCGAGCTGTCGAGCACGGTGCCACGCAGCCGCGCCGCACGCGCCTTGAGTGCGGCCACGCGCGCCTCGATCCCGTCTGCGGCTTCGGCGTCGATCCTGGGCTCGCCGACCCGTGCATTCAGCTCTTCGACCGGCAGAAGCTGGGGGTAGGGGGCCGCGCGGGCCGCGTCGCTCAGCGTGGCGTCAAGCTCGGGAAATTCCGCGCAGGCCGCAAGCATGAGGCCAAAAGCGAAGAGGAAAGAGGTGCGCAGAGGCATTGGGCATGTATCCCCGGAAAGCGATGCTCCTGTCTTGCCACTCTTTCAGGGGCCAGGGCAAGTCAGGGCTTTGATTTGAACATATGTTCAGTTAAATATCGCGCATGGCCCGCACCCAAGGATCCCATTCCGACATCACCGGACCGCGCGTGCGCGACGCGGCGCTGCGGCTGTTTGCGCGCCATGGCTATGCGGCGGTCTCAATGCGCCAGATCGCGGGTGAGGTCGGGGTGCAGGCGGGCGCGCTCTATAATTACACGCCGGACAAGCAGACATTGCTCTTTGATCTGATGAAAGAGCATATGGACCAGCTTCTGTCGGCGCGGGCGGCGGCGCCTGCGCCCGGTGGCGCGCTTGCGGCACTTGAGGCCTTCACCCGCTTTCATATCCGCTTTCACGCGGCCAGACCCGAGGCCGTGTTCATCGCCTATATGGAACTGCGCAATCTGAACGATGACAACTTTGCTGTCATCGAAGGTCTCCGCCACACCTATGAGACGCAGCTTGAGGATATTCTGCGTCAGGGGGTCGCCGAAGGGGTGTTCGATGTTGCGGATCCCAAGATCACCACGCTGGCGGTGATTGCCATGCTGACAGGGGTGAACACCTGGTTCCGGGAGGCGGGACGGCTCAGCCTTGAGGATGTCGAGACGCTTTACTGGGACATGGTGCGCAAGGCGGTCGCGGCCTGATCCAAAGGAATGCCCTGCGGGCATGCTTTGTGTCTCGGCTGCGCCTCGGTGCAAGTGCAGAGGCGACGCATTGATCAGGAGACGGTGCCCGACGGGGGCGTGGGAGCCTCCGGCGGGAGTATTTCGGGAAAGATGAAAGTGGGTGCCCCCGGAGGTGAAGCCGGGGGCGGCGGGTCAATGTGCGGGTTTGATGAACGTGCCGTTGCGCAGCTCGGTCATGGCGGTCAGCAGCTCTTCGCGCGTGTTCATCACGATCGGGCCATGCCAGGCCACCGGCTCCTGAATGGGCGCGCCGGAGATCAGCAGGAAACGCGCGCCCCGTTCGCCGGCCTGCACGGTAATCTCATCGCCCGTGCCGAAGCGGATCAGCGTGCGGTTGCCCGACATGTCGCGAATGTTCACCTCTTCGCCCGCCACTTCCTTTTCAAGCAACACGCCGGAGGGGGCGGAGGCATCGGCAAAAGCGGCCTCGCCTTCGAAAAGATAGGCAAAGGCCCGGCGATAGGTGTCGATGGGCAGGGTTTTCTTCGTGCCCGGCGGCAGGGAGATGTCGAGATATTGCGGATCGGCGGCAATGCCATCCACGGGCCCGCGTTTGCCCCAGAATTCCCCAACGATCACGCGCACACGCGTGCCATCATCATCCACGATCTCGGGGATCTCGGATGCGCTGACATCCTGGTAGCGCGGTGCGGTCATCTTCAGCGACGAGGGCAGGTTGGCCCAGAGCTGAAACCCATGCATCTGCCCTGCTGCGTTTCCGCGCGGCATTTCCTGATGCATGATGCCGGAGCCTGCGGTCATCCACTGGACATCGCCCGCGCCGAGCGTGCCGGTATTGCCCAGTGAATCGCCGTGGTCCACTTCGCCCGACAGCACATAGGTGATCGTCTCGATGCCGCGATGCGGATGCCAGGGGAAGCCCTTGGCGTAAAGTGCCGGATCGTCATTGCGGAAATCATCGAACAGCAGGAACGGATCGAGTTCGCTGGGATCGCCGAACCCGAAGGCGCGGTGCAGATGCACGCCGGCCCCTTCCATCGTCGGCTGGGCGCGGCGGGTTTCCAAAGTGGGTCTGAGGGACATGGGGTTCTCCTTTCCAGCCAGATGTAGAGGGCCGGAGCCTGTGCGCCAAGGGGGCGGATTGGGCGCTGGGGCAGGGATGCTGTGCAATTGTGCAGAGTTGCGATTTTGTTTGCCGAGAGGTCGCGAAAGCGCGAGACGTGTCGCGTATTCGCCGCGACGGTGCGCGAAACGAGGGAGACTCAACATGAAAATCGGATTTATCGGGCTGGGCAATGTCGGTGGCAAACTGTCGGGCAGCCTTTTGCGCAACGGGGCGGATCTTGTGGTGCACGATCTTGATCCTGCACTTGTGGCGGGGTTTGTCGGACGCGGCGCGGCGGCGGGCGGCAGCCCGGCGGAGATGATGCGCAACTGCGATGCGGTGATCACCTGCCTGCCGAGCCCGGCGGCGAGCGATGCGGTGATGCAGGAGATGCTGCCGGAGATCGGCCCGGGCAAGATCTGGATGGAGATGTCGACCACCGACGAGGCCGAGGTCAAACGGCTGGGCGCTCTGGTGATCGAGCGTGGCGGGGCGGCGGTGGATTGCCCGGTCTCGGGCGGCTGTCACCGGGCGGATACCGGAAATATCAGCATTTATGCCGGATGTGACCGGGCCACGTTCGAGCGGATCCTGCCCTTGCTGACCATCATGGGCCGCCGGGTGCTGCACACTGGCGACCTGGGCACGGCCTCGGTTCTGAAGGTGATGACCAACTATCTTGCCACCGGGCATCTGCTGATGCTGTGCGAGGCGCTCACCACGATGAAGGCGGCGGGCATGGACATGGCCACGACCTATGAGGCCATCCGCATCAGCTCGGGCAATTCCTTTGTCCATGAGACCGAAAGCCAGCTGATCCTGTCCGGCTCGCGCTGCGTGGACTTCACCATGGATCTGGTGCTCAAGGATATCGGCCTCTTCCAGGAGATTGCCGAGCGCAACGGGGTGCCGCTGGAGTTGTCGCCCATGCTGATTGATCTCATGCGCGACGGGCAGGCCCGCTATGGCACCCGGGCGCAATCCGACCGGATGATCGAGCGGCTGGAGGAGGCCACGGGGCTGGATGTCACGGCCGACGGGTTCCCGACTGTGCTGGTGGATGATGAGCCGGAAGAGCCGGGATATGAGGTGAAGCTGAAGGGCTGATCCGCGGTCACGCGCATTGCCCTCTCGCCCCCGCCGTCATTTCACGCTATGGCGCGGGGGAGTGAGAGAGGAGAGCGCGCATGTCACAAGAGGTTCTGGCCCAGGTCGAGGCTTCGGCCCCCCGCCGCGGGCTCGGGGTGGGGATGCTGGTCATCCTCGGGGCGATGCTGCTCTATATCGCGTTTGCCACGCCGCCGGGCGGGGTTGCGCTGCTGGTCATGCTGATTGTCATGGGGGCGGGCGCGCTCTTTGCCGCCGAGCGGATGCGCCAGGCGACGCGGCTTGTCCTGGAGCTGACGAACGAGGAGTTGCGCCTGTCGGATGGGCGGGTGCTGGCCCGGGTCGAGGAGTTCGTGTCGATCGACCGCGGTGCATTTGCCTTCAAGCCGTCGCATGGCTTCATGCTGAAGCTTAAGACCCCGTCCAAGGCCGCCTGGGCCCCGGGGATGTACTGGCGCTTCGGCAAGAGGATCGGGGTCGGCGGTGTGACGCCGGGCGCTCAGACCAAGATCATGGCCGACATGATCGCGGCGATGATCATGGAACGACAGGGCAAGACCCCGCTTCAGGGCCGCCTCTGACCGTTTCAATGCAGAACCGGCCCGCTGCTCCCAGCGGACCGGCCCTTCCCTCACCCCGGATCGTTCAGATTTCAGCCGCAGGCCGAGCCAGACTCCCAGCACAGCTGTGAGACAAAGCGGACACCCGTGAAGATTTTGGTGTTCACCCGATAGCTATTGTTCAGGCCCGGATATTCGAATGTCGGCTGGTAGGTCGATGTGCTCTCTACGATGACCAGCTCTTCACCGCCCTGAAGGATGGGAAGCTCATTATGCGCGTTCGCCACCTGGGAGTCGCTCAGGGGGCTCATCTCTCCGATGCCGCGCACCTCGGACCATTGGACAACGAAAGTGTTGCTCGATGATTCATAGCGGACCACGCTGAACCGCACCTGGTTTGTGCCGTTGTCGGTGGTCACAGCGTCGAACACGGTTTTGGCCGCGTCGATATAGGCATCGTCCACCGGCAGCATTTCACGGCTCAGCATATCGGCAACGGTGTAGGTCGCCTTGATGCGCGCCGCCTTGTAGCGGTGCACCTCATAAAGCTCGAAAGAGGTGGTGATCATCCAGAACAGGAACGGCAGGGTGATGACCATTTCCACGGTCATGATCCCGCTGGTATCCTTGCGGAAGCGCTCAAGCGCGGTCGTCAGTCTGGCCCAAAGCATCGACATCACACAGGCTCCTGTACAAAGGCAGTGACAGCAATAATCGCGGATTTGCCGAAATCGTCCGCTGTCAGGACGCGCGGCAGCAGCGCCTCGGGAAAGAGCGGATCGTAAAGCACACAGGCGCGTAGCATCACAAGCTGGTTCTGCTGGCCCGGGGTGAACGACCGCACCGGGCGGCTCGGCACGGCCGCATCCGTGCAGGAGGTCAGTTCGTGCAGCCCGGCAAAGGCGCGCGGGTCGCTCGGCACCATCTCAAGGAAGAGGTTGTTCGAGCAGTCGCTCAGGATAAGCGAATTCTGGCAGATCAGGTCCTTGATATCGTCATGTTCCGGCGCCGAGCCCGTACCGAGGCGTACCTCGCGCACGGCCATGTCGAGCCCGCGCTCCAGCATCGTCTGACGCAGGGTAATGAACCCCATCTCCAGCGTGAGCACGATCATCGTGGCAATCACCGGGAAGATGATCACGAATTCGACGGCAGCCGAGCCTTCCTCGTCGCGGAAACCACGGCGCAGTCTGGAGAAAAACGCGCGGATCATTGGGTCAGCCTCAGGTTCTGCACATTCGACGCGATGGAGCCAAAGGCATCCGAAATGTTCACGCCCGATGCGCGGTAGTAGTTGGGAGGGGACGACGCGCAGGCCCGCAGCTCGGTTTCAGCAGTGCCGTTTTCGGGCACTTCGAAGCCGATCGTATAGACCGTGACACCCTGGCTCTTGGTCGAGCTGCAGATGCGCGACATGTACGTGTTCTTGGTCGAGCCCGATTCAGTTTCCGAGCCAATGTAATCGTTCCACGGACCCCAGTCGCCGGTGGTGTTGCCATACCAGTTGGGCGACATGTGCCCCCAGGCTTCTTCCCAGTCCAGCTGGCGGGTGTCGACATGTTCCGGATCGCTTTCGATGGCCTGGAACTGTGCCTCGTCCAGCCAGATCCCTTCTGCGACCGAGTAGTAGCCGTCTACCTGCGTGCCGGTGGCCGCGTCATAGATCCGGTTCTCGTCGCGCAGATAGAAGCGATATTCCGCAGGCCCCGTCGGTTCATAGTAGCAAACCCAGCGCGTATTGGTGCATTTGCTTTCATCATCCGAGGTCCGGTCTCTGTACTTGTGACGTGCATAGGCGAATTCCATGTCCTGGAACTTGAGCTCGAAGAGCTCGGAATTCGGGCCGCGATAGGCGCTGTTCGTGTCGAAGTAGTAGGAGGATGTGTTGGCGCCATCGCCCATCATCACGATGATCTTCATCGTATCGGGCTCATCATAGAGCGCGGGGACGTTGGACAATGTGCTGTCCACCACGGCCACGGTCGGTGCCTGCAGCGCTGTGGCCACGCTCTGGAACGCCGGGTCAAGAAGGGCTGCGCCCCATTTCATGCCGATGTGACCCGAGGTGTTGCCGCTTGCAACCATGGCGTCGATCTTCGCATGCAGCTCGCTTTCGGAGATCGAGAAGGGCAAAACCTCGGCGTAATCGTCATTGAAGCAGGACCGCCAGCCCGAGCTCAGATTGTCAAAGTCGCCATAGACCGACGTATAGATCTGCTGATCATAGGCGGGACCGGTCAGCGGATTGAGGGTGGGATCAATGTAGCTGTCGTAATACTGATCGCCGGTAAAGCGCAGGCAGCTCGACCAATCATGGCTGTCATTGATATTGCCCTGCATCGCCGAATAGATCGCCTCGCCCGGTGCCACGGTCCAGCTGAACGGCACCACCGAAATGACAGTGTCGCCCGAATTGGCCGAGTTCAGCATCGTGGTCACGAATTCCTTGGCCGCCACCTTGAGGTTGGCCAGTTTCGTGCCGCTCATCGAACCCGACACGTCGAGCACCAGCGCCACTTCAAGCTTGGGGGTGCGGACTTCGGCGGTGGCACCGCCTGCGGCCCCCAGGGTCGGCACGCCCATCAGTTTCATGATGTAGGTGTTCATCGTCATGCTGGCCGTGGCCGGTACACGACGGGAGTTGAGCGTGGCGATGATATCGTCCTCGCTCAGGTCATCAAGATAGTCAGCCTTGCCGCTCTTGGCGAAGAAGTCCTGCACAATGGCCTTGATCTCGGCTTTGCTTGCGCCTGCGGGGGCGCCCGCACCGGCCAGAACGGCACTGTCCAAAGTGGCCTGAAGCTGGGAGCGTTCCATCTCGTGGCGCATCAGGTCGATGCTGATGCCGCCCATCGTGAGCATCAGAATGAAGACGAAAAGCGCGATGATGGTCATCCCGCCTTCATCGTCCTTTTCAAACCGTTTTGCCCGAACCGCGAGGTCGTAAAAACCGCCCGGAGCGAACCGGCGAAGAAGCTTCTGTTTGCACTTTTCTGATCGCGTCATGATAGTCACCCAAATGGCCACATTGTTGCCGTAAACCGTGTATTTCCCTTATTTTATTGGTGTATTTATGTGGCCAAATTGAGGCAAATTAGTCTTTTTTTAGGCTTGATTGGATGGCTTTGGCAGGCAGTTTTCGCCAGGATTGCCGATTGTTTCCGCAGAATGGAAATTGACAACCCAAGATTGCGAAGCACTGGGGCGCTCCCGCCAGTTCGAGCGCTTTTGGTGGACAAAAGTGTCCTAGCCATTAACGATGGGCTCATGTTCGGCACGCCATAAGGCGATTCAGGGACAGTAAAAGCCGGACCGATTAAGGAGAGATATGATGACGCGCCCCAAAGAGCCGAGCTTCCGTGAAAGTGTCGATTTGATGTTCAACCGCGCCGTGGCGCTGATGGACCTTCCACCCGGCCTGGAAGAGAAGATCCGCGTGTGCAATGCCACCTATACGGTGCGCTTCGGTGTGCGGCTGCGTGGGCAAATCCATACGTTCACCGGCTACCGCTCTGTGCATTCCGAGCATATGGAGCCTGTGAAGGGCGGCATCCGCTATGCGATGGGGGTGAACCAGGACGAGGTCGAGGCGCTTGCCGCGCTGATGACGTATAAATGCGCTCTGGTCGAGGCCCCCTTCGGTGGTTCGAAAGGTGGCTTGCGCATCGACCCGCGCGAATGGGACGAGCACGAGCTTGAAAGGATTACCCGGCGCTTTGCCTATGAGCTGGCCAAGCGCGACCTGATCCACCCCTCCCAGAACGTGCCGGCGCCCGATATGGGCACCGGTGAACGGGAAATGGCGTGGATCGCCGACCAGTACCGCCGGATGAACACCACCGATATAAACTCGCGCGCCTGTGTCACCGGCAAGCCGATCAACGCAGGCGGCATCCAGGGCCGGACCGAGGCCACGGGCCGCGGCGTGCAATATGCCCTGCAGGAGTTCTTCCGCCACCCCGAGGATGTGAAGGCGGCAGGGCTGTCCGGCAAGCTTGATGGCAAGCGCGTGATCGTTCAGGGCCTCGGCAATGTGGGGTATCACGCCGCGAAGTTCCTGCAGGAGGAAGATGGCTGCATCATCACCGCGATCATCGAACGCGATGGCGGCCTGATGGACGAGAAGGGTCTCGACGTCGAAGCCGTGCGCAACTGGATCGCCAAACATGGCGGCGTGGATGGCTACCCGGAAGGCAAATATATCCGCGACGGCTCGAAATACCTCGAGAATGAATGCGACATCCTTGTGCCGGCCGCCCTCGAAGGCGTGATCCACATGGGTAATGCCGCCGATATCAAGGCGCCTCTGATCATCGAGGCCGCCAACGGCCCGGTGACCGCCGGGGCCGATGATATCCTGCGCCAGAAGGGCACGGTGATCATCCCGGACATGTATGCCAACGCGGGCGGTGTGACCGTGTCCTATTTCGAATGGGTCAAGAACCTCAGCCATATCCGCTTTGGCCGTATGGGCCGCCGCCAGGAAGAGGCGCGCCACCAGCTTATTGTGGATGAGTTGGAACGGCTTGACCGGCACCTGGGCGATGCCTGGGTCATGACGCCGGACTTCAAGTCCAAATATCTGCGCGGCGCCGGGGAACTGGAGCTGGTGCGCTCGGGCCTCGACGACACGATGCGTGCGGCCTATCAGAGCATGCGCGAAACATGGCACGGTCAGGACAATGTGACCGATCTGCGCACCGCGGCCTATCTTGTCTCGATCGGCAAGGTCGCGGCCAGCTATCGCGCGCTGGGCCTCTGAGCAGGGCAAGTCCGATATTTTCAATCTTCGTGGTGGGGGGCGTTCGCGTCCCCCATTGCGCTTCGCCGCATAACTTGCTTCACTCCGCCCGTCGCGAAGGAGATGTTACATGCGGTTTTCGGGCCTCAGGGTTCTCAAGGAAGGGCTGACCGGCAATCGCGGCTGGGAGGCGCATTGGCGCGATGCCACCCCGAAGGAGGCCTATGATGTCGTGATCATCGGCGGCGGTGGGCACGGGCTTGCCACTGCTTATTACCTCGCCCGCGAGCACGGCATCACCAATGTCGCTGTGCTGGAGAAGGGTTATCTGGGCGGCGGCAATATCGGGCGCAACACAACGATTGTGCGGGCCAACTATACCCTCCCCGGCAATTCGGAATTTTACAGCCATTCGCTGAAGCTCTGGGAAGGGCTGGAGGAAGAGCTGAACTACAACGTCATGCATTCCCAGCGCGGTCAGATCCTGCTCTTTCACAATGACGGGCAGCGCGATGCGCTGATCCGCAAGGGCAACGCGATGCGGAACCAGGGCGATGACGCAGAACTTCTGAGCCTGCCGAAGCTCAAGCGTATCCTGCCTTATCTGGATTACGAGCAGACCCGTTTCCCGATCCATGGCGGCCTTCTGCAACGCCGCGCCGGGACCGCCCGGCATGATGCGGTGGCCTGGGGCTATGCGCGCGGCGCGTCCGAGAGGGGCGTGGACCTCATCCAGAACTGCGAAGTCACCGGCATCGATATCGAAGGCGGCGTGGTGAAGGGGGTGCAGACCACGCGCGGCGCCATCCGCGCCAAGAAGGTCGCGATGATCGTCGCGGGCCGTTCGTCTCAGGTCGCGGCGATGGCAGGCATGCGCCTGCCGATCGAAAGCCATGTGTTGCAGGCTTTTGTCACCGAGGGGCTGAAACCCTGCATCGACCATGTGGTCAGCTTCGGGATGGGCCTGTTCTATATCAGTCAGTCGGACAAGGGTGGGCTCGTCTTCGGGGGCGAGATTGACATGTATGCCTCTTACGCCGCACGCGGCAACCTGCCCACGGCCGAGCATGTGATGGACTCTGCCATGACGCTCATGCCGATGATCGGCAAGGCGAAGGTGCTGCGCTCCTGGGGCGGGATCATGGACATGTCCGCGGATGGCTCGCCCATCATCGACCGGACACATATCGACGGGCTCTATCTGAATGCGGGCTGGTGCTATGGCGGGTTCAAAGCCGCGCCCGCCTCGGGGCATTGCATGGCGCACCTGATGGCCACGGACCGCCCGCATGAGGCGGCAGCGAAGTTTCGGCTCGACCGGTTCCGCACCGGGCGTGGCCTGATGGATGAGGAGGCGACCGGTGCGCAGCATAATCTTCACTAGCACCCTGGCGATGAGCCTGTGCGCCATGGCCACCGCCCAGGAGGGGCCGACGCCCGGCTGCTATACCCGCGAATACAGCCAGGCCCATCTTGACGCCCATCCCGATCAGGTGGCCCGCGCGGTCTATCTGCTGATCCAGGATCAGACCCATTACGACACGACGGATCGCTATGCCTATCTGGTCGTGGACTTTGCCGAACAGGGCCATGTGAAGCGTGCCGGGCTTGGCGCGCAACGGCTGGATCAGTCGCTGGTCTGCTGGAAGGATAGCAATGGCATCAGGGGCTGCTCTGTGGATTGCGATGGCGGCTGGTTTACCGTTTCCGGTGAAACCGACAGCGCCATGACCATCGCGACCGAATATCTCATGGTTGGCGATACCGAGGGCTGCGGCGGTGCGATCGACCTTGCGGAACAGCCGGGACAAACGGTCAAGTACCGGCTCAACCGGGTCGATCAGTCGGCTTGCCTCGCCTTGGTAGAGAACTGACATGCGCCTGACCTGCCCCCATTGCGGAGACCGCGACCGCCGCGAATTCTACTATGTCGGTGCTGCCACGGCGCTGGAGCGCCCGGATGCGGACGCGCCCGCCGACACCTGGGACGACTACGTGCATAACCGCGACAACCCCTGTGGCGTCACGCGGGATCTCTGGTATCACGAAGGCGGCTGCGCGGCCTGGCTGGTTGTGACCCGCGATACCGCCACGCATGAGGTCCTGTCCTGCGAACTGGCCTCTGACGTGAAAGGGGCAGGCGCATGAGGATCGACGGCAAGGGGCGCGTCGATCGCACGCGGCCCATCAGGTTCAGCTTCGATGGCCGCGACTATTTCGGCTATCCCGGCGATACGCTGGCCTCGGCGTTGCTGGCCAACGATGTGCGCCTCGTGGGCCGGTCGTTCAAATACCACCGTCCGCGCGGCATCCTGACCGCCGGCAGCGAAGAGCCCAACGCGCTGGTCACCACCGGCTTCTCGGGCGCGCAGGAGCCGAATGTGCGCGCCACCACGCTGGAGCTGCACGAGGGTCTTATGGCCCGCAGTCAGAATTGCTGGCCTTCGCTCGATTTTGATCTGCTGGCCATCAACGACCTGTTCGCGCCATTCCTGGGTGCGGGTTTCTATTACAAGACCTTCATGTGGCCCAAGAGCTTCTGGGAGCGGGTCTATGAGCCCTTCATCCGCCGCGCCGCAGGCTTGGGTGCGTTGTCCGGCGTCGACAATTCCGACAAATATGACAAGGCCTTTGCGCATTGCGATCTTCTGGTGATCGGGGCCGGGCCTGCGGGGCTGATGGCCGCACTTGCCGCAGCGCGCGCCGGGGCCGATGTGATCCTGGCCGACGAGGACGTCACCCCCGGCGGCCGGCTGAATGGCGAGACGCTGGAGGTGGACGGCCTGCCCGGGCATATCTGGGCCAGCGAACTGGCCGAGGAGCTGGCCGGAATGCCCAACATCCGGCTCATGACCCGCACCACCGTCACCGGGGCCTATGATCAGGGCAGCTATGGCGCGTTGGAGCGGTCCTCGCCCGATGTGGCCGCACGCCCCGGCGCCGCGCGAGAAACCTTCTGGCGCATCGCAGCCAAACGCGCGGTTCTGGCGGCCGGGGCCATTGAACGCCCGGTGGCCTTTGCCAATAACGACCGTCCCGGCGTGATGATGGCCTCTGCCGTGCGCGCCTATGTAAACCGCTGGGGCGTTGCACCCGGGCGCAACGTGGCGGTGTTTGCCAACAACGACAACGCGCATCGCACCGCCGCCGACCTGATCGAGGCGGGGGTGCATGTGAGCGCGCTGATCGACACGCGGCATGACGCCAAATGCAGCCTCGATATTCCGTTCTTCGCCGGGGCAGATGTCTGTAACACCGAAGGCCGCAAGGGACTTGAGGCGATCACCATCCAGACGACCGGCGGGCAGGAGAAGCTCAAGGCCGATTGCCTGGCCATGTCGGGCGGTTGGAACCCCACGGTGCATCTGACCTGTCACATGGGCGCGCGGCCCGTGTGGGATACCGATCGTCTCGCCTTCCTTCCGGTGCCGGACGCCGTGCCCGGGCTGGAGGCCGCAGGCGCCGCCGCCGGGCATTTCTCGACCCATGCCTGTCTGCAAAGCGGGGCTGACGCGGGCGCGCGCGCTGTCCAGGCGCTGGGCTTCGCCGCCAAAGACACGCCCCTGCCACGGGCCGAGGACAACCCTTATGCCATCTTCCCGCTCTGGAGTGTGGAGGGGACGGGCCGCGCCTGGCTTGATTTCCAGAACGACGTGACCGTCAAGGATGTCAAACAGGCCGCGCAGGAAAACTTCCGCTCTGTCGAGCATATGAAGCGTTACACCACCCAGGGCATGGCCCCCGATCAGGGCAAGAATTCCAACGTCGCCGCCCTGGCGGTGCTGGCCGACGCGACGGGCTCCGGCATTCCCGAAACCGGCACCACCACGTTCCGTCCGCCCTATACGCCGGTCAGCATCGCCGCGATGGGGGCCGGGGCGCAGGGCATGGGCTTTGCCCCGCGCCGCCTGACCACCTCGCATCACGCCTCACTTGAGATGGGGGCCGAGATGCTCGAAGTGGGTCTGTGGTACCGCCCTTCGGTGTTCAGACGCGCGGACGAGACCCATTGGCGCCAGTCCTGTGACCGCGAAGTGACTCATGTGCGCGAGGCTGTGGGGGTGGCTGATGTCTCGACCTTGGGCAAGATCGACATCCAGGGGCCGGATGCGGCAAAGCTGCTTGATCTCGTCTACACCAATCGCTTTTCCACGCTCAAACTGGGCCGTGTCCGATACGGGCTGATGCTGCGCGAAGACGGGCATGTGATGGATGATGGCACCTGCGCGCGGCTGGGCGATCATCACTATGTGATGACCACCACGACCGCCGCAGCCGGGCAGGTCATGCGGCATCTTGAGTTTGTGCATCAATGTCTGCACCCCGAATGGGATTTGCGCATGATCTCGGTCACCGAGCAATGGGCGCAGTTCGCCGTGGCCGGGCCGAAGTCGCGCGCGCTGCTGAATGACCTGTTGGAGGCGCCGGTCGACGATGCCGGTTTTCCCTTCATGGCCTGCGGGCCGGTGCGGGTGGGCGGCGTCGAGGCGCGGCTGTTCCGCATCTCCTTCTCGGGTGAACATGCCTATGAACTGGCCGTACCCGCGCGCTATGGCGAGAGCCTCTTTCGCGAGTTGGTCGCGCGCGCCAAGGCGATGGGCGGCGGTGCCTATGGGATGGAGGCGCTCAACGTGCTGCGGATCGAGAAAGGCTTTATCACCCATGCCGAGATTCACGGCCGCGTGACCGCCTTCGATATCGGCATGCAGCGCATGATCAGCGAGGGGAAAGACTGTATCGGCAAGGCGCTCGCCGCGCGCCCCGGTCTCAACGAGCCTGAGCGCGAACAGCTTGTCGGCCTGCGCCCCGCGGGCGCGGTCAAGATGCTGGTGGGCGGGGCGCATCTCTTCAACGCCGATGACGAGGCCACGCGGGTCAATGATCAGGGCTATATCACCTCTGTTGCCTTTTCGCCCACGCTGGGCACCAATCTGGCCATGGGGTTTCTGCGCAACGGCCGCGCGCGCCATGGCGAGGTGATCCGCATGGTGGATCATCTGAGCGGGGTGGAAACGCTCTGCGAGGTGACGGACCCCATCGCCTTTGATCTGGAAGGAGGGCGCACCCGTGGTTGAACTGACGCCCAGATCCCCTTGCGAGGGCCTTCTGCCTCTGACGATTGGCCGCGTGACGATGTCTGAGGCCGACACCGGGGTGCTGACCTCTCTTGCCCCCTTTGCGGGACAGCAAAGCGCGCTGTCGGACGTGCTCAAATCCGCGCATGGCATGGCGCTGCCACAGCCCAACCGCGCCACCGGCAAGACGGGCGCGCGGGCGCTTTGGTTCGGTCGGGATATGGCGCTGCTGATGGGGCCGCCGCCCGATCCCGCGCTGGCCCGGCATGCGGCGCTGACAGACCAGTCCGATGGCTGGGCCGTTGTCCGGCTGGAAGGGACGGGCGCGCGCGAGGTGCTGGCCCGGCTCACGCCGCTTGATCTGCGGGCAGACAGGTTCAAGACCGGGCATACCGCGCGCAGCGATCTGCGGCACATGATGAGCTCGATCACCCGCATCGGCGAAGACAGCTACCTGATCATGGTATTCCGCGCCTTTGCCGAAACCCTCGTGCAGGACCTGACCGAGGCGATGGAGAGTGTCGCGGCGCGCCAAGCCAGAAAATGAAACATTTTCTGCCCCATTTTCTGACACAGAAAATGGCGGCGCTGGTGTTTGCGGTGACTCTGTGATTTGAAAAGGGCAGTCTGTTTTCATCGCGCGAGGGTGTGTATGTTCCGTTTTTGCTATCCTCTTATTCTCCTGGCCACGCCTCTGCTGGCACAGGATCAGGCTGAACTCTGCACTGTGTCCGCCGAGATCGCGGGGCTGGCGGTGACCGAACGCGCCGCGGGGGCCGCGCAGGACAGGACCGCAGAGACGATCACCATCGCGCTCGACGGCCCCAGGGCCAGCTATACGGCGGCTGTCGAACCGATCGTTGCCTGGGTTTATTCCCTCCCCGAAGAGCAGCTTACCGCCGATGTGGCGATGGCCTATGAGGCGGCCTGCCTCGCACAATAATCCGGTGCGGCGCTCTGGACACGGGCGGCTATCGGGCCGATATATATTCCATGTCGCTGCCACCCGGTTTCCTGGATGAATTGCGCACCCGCACCTCGCTCAGCCAGGTGGTGGGCCGAAAGGTCATGTGGGATGCGCGCAAGTCGAACCAGGGCAAGGGCGACATGTGGGCGCCGTGCCCCTTTCACCAGGAAAAGACGGCCAGCTTTCACGTCGATGACCGCAAGGGTTTCTATTATTGCTTTGGCTGTCACGCGAAGGGCGACGCGATTTCCTTTGTGAAGGACACCGAAAATGTGGACTTCATGGAGGCGGTGCGCATCCTCGCCGCAGAGGCCGGGATGCAGATGCCGGACCGCGATCCGCAGGCGCAGGCCAAGGCCGACCGCGCCAGCCAACTCGCCGAGGTGATGGAACTGGCCGTCAAGCATTTCAAGCTCCAGCTCAAGACCGGGGCAGGGGCGGCGGCGCGCGATTACCTCGCTGGCAGGCGGCTTGCCGAGGCAACGCAGGAGCGGTTCGAGATCGGCTTTGCCCCCGATGCCTGGCAGGGGCTGTGGGATCATCTGAAGGCCAAGGGCGTGGACGATCAGATGATCCTCGACGCGGGCCTTGCCAAACCCTCCCAGAAGGGGGGCAAGCCCTATGACACCTTCCGCGGGCGCATCATGTTCCCGATCCGCGACGCGCGGGGGCGGTGCATCGCCTTTGGCGGGCGGGCGATGGACCCGAATGACAACGCCAAATACCTGAACTCGCCCGAGACGGCACTCTTCGACAAATCGCGCACTCTCTATAATCACGGGCCCGCGCGTGAGGCCTGCGGCAAGGGGCAGCCGCTGATCGTCGCCGAAGGTTACATGGACGTGATCGCGCTCAGCGAAGGCGGCTTTACGGCCTCGGTCGCCCCGCTTGGAACGGCCGTGACCGAGACGCAGCTGCAAATGCTCTGGCGCATGGCGGACGAACCGATCATCGCGCTGGATGGCGACACGGCGGGCCTGCGCGCCGCGCACCGGGTCATCGACCTCGCGCTGCCGCTGCTGGAGGCCGGAAAATCCCTGCGCTTTGCCCTCATGCCCGAGGGGCAGGACCCTGACGACCTCATTCGCGCCGAAGGCCCAGGGGCCGTGCAGGCGGTGCTCGACCGGGCGCTGCCTATGGTGCAGCTTCTGTGGAACCGCGAAACCGAAGGCCGCGTCTTTGACAGCCCCGAGCGCAAGGCGGCGCTCGACAAGGCGCTGCGCGAGAAGATTCTGCTGATCCGCGATCCATCCATCCGCTCGCATTACGGCCAGGCCATCAAGGACATGCGCTGGGAGCTGTTCTCCCGGCGAGCCCCCGCGCAGCCCCGGTCCGGCCCACGCCGCAAGTGGAATGCGCCCGACCCGGCAACTCCGGCGGCCAAGGCCTCGCTTCTCGTGGCGGCGGGCGAGGCGGCCACGATCCAGATGCGCGAAGCGGTCATTCTGGCCACGGCTGCCCTTTGCCCGGACGTGGTTGAGGAGTTCGAGCACGCCCTCGAAGCCATGGATTGCACCAACCCCGATCATGCCCGCCTGCGCGACGTCATCCTGCATCATGCCGATACTGGTGCCGAAAGCCTCGCGCTCTATATCGAGCAGAAGATCGGCGCGGACGCCCTTGAAAAGCTGCTGCGCCTGCCCCATGTCGCGCTGGCCCCCTCGGTCCGCCGCCCCGCAGAGCAGGAGATCGCCCGGATGACCATGGCCGAGGAGCTTGCCAAACTGGACGCCCATCGCGGGCTTGCCGCCGAGATCAGCGAGGCGAGCGAGGATATCAGCCACGTGGCCGACGAAAGCGTGACCTACCGGTTGCATCAGGCCGCCGAGGCCCGCAATCGTGCGTTGCGAAGCGAACAGGAGGACCGCGCCGAGTACGACCTTGCCGACAATGGCGCGCGCCTGAAACGAGAGGAAAAGGCGCGGCTCGACGCGCTTCTGAATGAAATCAAGAATTCCGAACCGGGACGGTAAAGCAACTTTCCTGAGGTTTGGGTAAGAAAAACAGGGTAAACGGGTGTGCGAATCACCAGATCGCGCTAATGATTCGGTCTAACCGAATCACCCGACCGCCCGAATCACGTAAGGAGACTTGCATGGCCAAAGACGACGACGCGAAGTCTAACGAACAAGAGGCCGAAGACTCCCTGGACATGAGCCAGGCCGCGGTCAAGAAGATGATCGCCGAGGCCCGCGAGAAGGGCTACATCACCTACGATCAGCTCAACGAGGTGCTGCCGCCGGATCAGGTCAGTTCGGAACAGATCGAGGATGTGATGTCGATGCTCTCGGAAATGGGCATCAACATCATCGAGGCCGAAGAGGTCGAGGAAGAAGAACAGAAATCCACCGCCGTGGCCGAGATCGGCCGCAAGGGCGAGATTACGCTGGGATCCGGTAAGGAAGAGAAACTCGACCGGACCGACGACCCGGTGCGCATGTATCTGCGCGAGATGGGCAGTGTCGAGCTGCTCAGCCGCGAGGGCGAGATCGCCATTGCCAAACGCATCGAGGCCGGCCGCAACACGATGATCGCGGGCCTTTGCGAAAGCCCGCTGACCTTCCAGGCAATCACCATCTGGCGCGACGAACTTCTGGGCGAAGACATCCTTCTGCGCGACGTGATCGATCTTGAGGCGACCTTCGGCAATCAGATGGACGAGGACGAAAATGGCGCGCCCGTGGTGGATGCGGCCAACGTCACCAGCGTGCCCAGTGCCGCGAAATCCGATGGCCAGGAAGAACTCGACGCCGATGGCAACCCGATCGCCGCCGATGACGACGATGACGACGATGACGATCAGGCCAATATGAGCCTCGCGGCGATGGAAGCCGCGCTCAAGCCACGCGTTCTGGAAATCCTCGACCGTATTGCCGACGATTATGAAAAGCTCTCGGAAATGCAGGACAGCCGGATTTCGGCCACGCTGAACGAGGATGGCTCTTTCAGCAAGAAGCAGGAAGAGAAATACCAGAAGCTGCGCGCCGAGATTGTCGAACTGGTCAATGAGCTGCATCTGCACAACAACCGGATCGAGGCGTTGATCGACCAGCTTTACGGCATCAACCGCCGGATCATGCAGATTGACTCAGCGATGGTGAAGCTGGCCGATCAGGCGCGTATCAACCGCCGGGAATTCATTGAGGAATATCGCGGGCGCGAGCTTGATCCGAACTGGCTTGAGGATATGGGCAAGAAGTCCGGCCGTGGCTGGCAGATGTTCATGGAACGCAGCCCCGAGAAGGTCGAGGAACTGCGCGCCGACATGGCCCAGGTCGGGCAATATGTGGGCCTCGATATCTCGGAATTCCGCCGCATCGTGCAACAGGTTCAGAAGGGTGAGAAAGAGGCCCGTCAGGCCAAGAAGGAAATGGTCGAGGCCAACCTGCGCCTGGTGATTTCCATTGCCAAGAAATACACCAACCGTGGCCTGCAATTCCTTGATCTTATTCAGGAAGGCAACATTGGCCTGATGAAAGCGGTCGACAAGTTCGAATATCGCCGGGGCTACAAATTCTCGACCTACGCGACCTGGTGGATCCGTCAGGCCATCACCCGGTCCATCGCCGATCAGGCCCGCACCATCCGCATTCCGGTGCACATGATCGAGACGATCAACAAGCTGGTGCGCACCGGCCGCCAGATGCTGCACGAAATCGGCCGCGAGCCGACACCGGAGGAACTGGCCGAGAAGCTGCAAATGCCGCTCGAAAAGGTCCGCAAGGTGATGAAGATCGCCAAAGAGCCGATCTCGCTCGAGACGCCCATCGGCGATGAGGAAGACAGCCAGCTGGGTGATTTCATCGAGGACAAGAACGTGATCCTGCCGCTGGATTCGGCCATTCAGGACAACCTGAAGGAAACCACGACGCGCGTTCTCAGCTCTCTGACCCCGCGTGAGGAACGCGTGCTGCGCATGCGCTTCGGTATCGGCATGAACACCGACCATACGTTGGAAGAGGTGGGTCAGCAGTTCAGCGTCACCCGCGAGCGTATCCGCCAGATCGAAGCGAAGGCTCTGCGCAAACTCAAGCACCCCAGCCGGTCGCGCAAGCTGCGGAGTTTCCTGGATCAGTAGGCCACGGCTGAAAGAGCAATCCTGGCGGGTCGGATCATGCCGGTGACACTCGACCTTATCTTCGTGCATGTCCCAAAGACGGGTGGTATTTCCGTTCGGCAGGCCGCCATGCGCAAGTATGGCCCGTCGCTCCACTTGGACTATGCAGATCGAATTACCAATCCAGAAGCTCTCTTCAATACGGATCGGTCAGCGTATTTGCAGCAAGATCATCTCTCTTCGTTGCAAGGCAAGAAAGCCGTTTATGGTCATTTCTGGATCGGCAAATATCACAATGTCAGGGCAATGTGCCGGGCGACCATCCTGCGCGACCCCGTCGAACGCCTCGTTTCGAACTATTTTTACTGGAAGTCGGATACCAACACGCCGCAGATGTTGAAGGCGAATGCGTTGCGGCGGAAACTGGTTGTTGAAAACCTGACCATTCCCGAATTTGCCAGTTTGCCAAATATCCGAAATTTCTATCACGGGTGCTATTTTGACGGCGTCGATATGGGGCAGTTCGATGCCATCAAAGATTACTCCACCCTGCGCGACAATCCCGAAGAAATTGGTCGCGCAACCGGGCTGGACGGAGAATTCAGCCGGGTAAACCGAACGGATCTTCAGCTTCCGGATTATCATAGCCTGAAGGATGCCTTTTACGCCGACGCCGCTGCGCTCTCAGCAGTTCGGGCATCGCTTCAGGAGGATATTCGCTTTTATGAGAAGTGGGTGCATCTTTAACCGTCATCGGGGTGGGTGCCGGGTGTTGAGGTGCTGTTGCGGTCAAATCGGCCGCCGGAGGGCTCAGGGCAGTCCGCCCAACCCCTCCGCAACTGCCATCCACACCGGCAGCGTTACCGCGCTCAAGAGCGTGCCCTGCGCGATCAGCGTGGCACAAAGCGCCCGGTCCGCGCCGAACCCCGCCGCCAGCACATGCGCGGCGCTCGCCGTGGGAAGGCCTGCAAAGATCACCAGAACCGGCACAATGGGGTGCGATATCCCCAAACCCACCGCCACCCCGGCCACCACCGCAGGCAGCGCCACCAGCTTCGTGCCCACCAATATCCCCGAAAACCTGTCCAGCCGCGCCAGCGCCCCCCAGCGCAGCGTGGCGCCTATGGAAATCAGCGCCACAGGGATCGCCGCCTGCGCCAGCATCTCGACCGGGGCCATCACCGGGGCTGGGATGGTCAAACCGCTCAGCCCCACCGCCACGCCCGCCAGCGAAGCCAGCAGGAACGGGTTCAGCGCCACTTTGCGCAGCGCCAGCCCCAGGCCCAGCCCCTCACCCCGCGAGAGCGCCGTGACGGCAAAGATATTGACCATCGGAATGCCAAGCCCGATGGCAATCGCATAAAGCCCAACATCCGCCGAGGGCAGCGCGCTCACCAACACGAAGCCAAGCGCGGTGTTGAACCGCCACGCGGTCTGCCAGGCCCCGGCGAAATCGAGAAAGCGAGACGGCCCGTAAGGGCGGGCGAGCCAGCCCAGCCCCAGACCGAATGCCGATATCGCCCAGACAAGCGGCCCCACAATCAGCAAATTGCCAGGATCGATCGGCCGCGCCGCTGCCGCTGTGAAGATCAGCGCGGGAAACAGGATTTCGAAATTGAGCCGATCGAGGCCCGCCCAGGCGTTCTCGCTCAGCCGCCCGCGCACCGCCCCGCCAAGCAGCACCAGCAGGAATATCGGCAGCAGCCCCGTGAGAATGATCCAGACCATCCGCGCCCTCCACAGACGTAGTCATGGCGCAGCCGCCAACCGGGGTAAAGCGTCAATCCGTCCACATTTCCAACCGAGGCGCCCGCGTGCTAGCATGAGGACAGTTTTCCGAAAAAGGAGATTGATATGCGGGCTCGTTTTTTCGCCGCCCTGATGATGGTTTTCCCCGTCGCGGCATCTGCGCAGGAGGGGTGCTTTGGCGCCGGTGTGCCGCTCTTTCATTGCACGCTGAAAGGCGGAACCAAGACGCTGGATGTCTGTCTTCAGGGCGCGGCGGGATATTATCGCTTCGGTCCCGGCGATGGCCCGGCCGAGCTGATCCTGGCCCATGGCGTGAAGGACATTCACCTGACCCCCTGGAACGGCATCGGAAGCAATATCTATGAAGAGCTCGAGTTCTGGGCAGGCGACACGACCTTTCAGGTGCATTATCTGCTGGAGCGCATCGCGGCGGATAATCCAGACATCTCCGGCGGTGTCCGCGTCTTTCGCGCCGATCAGATGCTGGCCGATCTGACCTGCGATCCAGGCAGTGTGGTGGAGCGTGATTTCGATCCGCTTTTCCAGGCAAAGGAGCAAGCCGGGCAATGTTATGATGCGAATACGTTCATGTGGTCGTCATGTTAGACCGCCCAGTCCCCTTTGCCCCTGTGACAGCGGTGCTCGAATATTACGCAGGCACTGTTGACAGTGCGGGCCATTGCCTGCCGCTATACGAAGCAAAGGAGGACCCGGGCCAATGCCGGGATTTCACCCGTTTTAGATGGAGAGACATGTGCTGAAACGCGGGCGGCGCCCATGAACACCGAATTCCTGATCGAAACGCGGGGGCAAGGGCCTTACGAGTTCACCAGTCAGGTGTCCGGCTGGGTGGCAGGCAGCGGGCTGCGCTCTGGCCTGCTCACGCTTTTCGTGCGCCACACCTCCGCCAGCCTGCTTGTTCAGGAGAATGCCGACCCCGAGGTGCAAAGCGATCTCAGGGCGTTCTTTCACCGCCTCGTGCCGCCCACCACGGACCCGTCCATGGCCTATCTCACCCATACTTACGAAGGCCCCGACGACATGCCCGCCCATATCAAGGCGGCGATGATGCCGGTCAGCCTGAGCGTCCCGGTTGCCGACGGCCGTCCCGTGCTGGGCACCTGGCAAGGCATTTACCTGTTCGAGCATCGCGACGCGCCCCATCGCCGCCGCGTGGCCGCCCATCTGACCGGAGACCGTCCATGAGCCATGACCAGACCGCCGGGGATTGGGTCACCGCCCACGCGGCCGACCTTTCGGACTGGACCGCCACCATCTTTGACTATGCTGAACCGGCCTGGCGCGAATACCGCTCGGCAGAGTGGTATGTGGCCCGGCTCCGGGCCGAGGGGTTCACGGTTGAAGAGGGCTCCGGCGGCATGCCTACCGCTTTCTGCGCTCAGTGGCAGAATGGCGAAGGCCCGGTGGTGGGCATGTATGCCGAATATGACGCCGTGCCCGCCAATTGTCAGGCGGCCCGCCCCGAACAGGCCCCGCGCGAGGGGCTGGGATACCTCGCGGCGGGCCATACCGACCCGCATTCGGGGCTTGGGATTGGCGCGTTGGGCGGGCTTCTTGCCACCAAGGCGGCGATGGAGCGGCACGGGATCAAGGGCGGATTGCGCTTCACCGGGGAGCCCGCCGAGAAGGTCCGCGGCTCCAAGCCCATCCATGCCGCGGCGGGCTATTACGACGGGCTGGCGGCAATGCTCTCTTTTCATCCGTTCTATATGCTTCCGCTCTGCAACACGGTGCGCTGGGACACGCAATGCGGGGCGGCCTATTCGATGATCTATCGGTTCCGCTGCGATGCGCCCGAAACCTGGGGCGCCCGTGACGGTGCCCCCATCCCGCAAAGCCATTCCGACATCCGCGCACCCGGCGCCAATGAGGCGCTTGTCGCTATGTATCAGGCCGGAAAGTCGTTGCGCGACAGTATGTTGCCCCATTCCGGCGGCTGGTCCATTTCTGAGGCGATCCTGGGCGCGGGTCAGGCCACGGCGGACAATCTGCCCGCGCGCCAGGCCGATCTGCAATACATGATCCGGGTGCCGGATCTGGCCATGGCCGAGCAGGTCACGACCCATCTGGACCGAACGGCGCAACTGGTGGCCGAGCTGCATGGCTGCCGCGTGGACCGGCACTGGGTCTGCAAATCGCGCCCGGGGCTGACCAATCACGTCATGGCCGACATCGTCTGGCAGGCCCTTCAACAGGTCGGCCCGCCGGTCTGGGACGAGGCCGCGCTTGCCATGGCCCGGCAGGTTCAAACGGCCTGCGGCAAGCCCCCCGATGCCGATCCGCTGATCCCCGAATGCACCAGGCTCATGGACCCGCAGGAGGCCGAAGCGGCGCTGCGACGGACGCTGCCACCGGCACAGATCAATTCCACATCGGATGACTATACCGATATGTCCTGGCACGCACCGCTCGCCCGGTTCTACATCGCGCGGCCCGCTTTGCGCGGCGGGCCGTACCCGGCCTGGGCGATGAATGCTCTGGGCGGCATTCCGGCGACGATCGACCCGATGGTGCAGGTGGCGGCACGGGTGCTTGCCTGCTCTGCGCTGCGTGTGCTGACGGATGAAGGGGCACGGCAGGCCGCCTGGAGCGAGTTCGAACGCCGCCGCGCCGGTGGTCCGCCGCCACTCTGCGATTATCCGCCTCCGCTGGATTTCGCCTGGCCCGAATATGTCGAGACCGTGCGCGGGCGGCACTGGCATGTGCCGGGATAGCCAGCGCTGCGGGCAAGAAAAACATGCGCCGCGCACCTCTGGAAAGGCGGCGGCGCATATCCACATGAAGGGCCAATCCTGCTAGGTCGGCTTGCTCATATCCTACGATAACCAAGGTAAACGCATGGTGAACCTCTGCCACAAGGGGACGAAAATGCCGCAATTCCCCTGGACCTTATTTAGGGGGCGCATTTCCCCTCTACCCAAAACCTTGCGGCTGTCCTATAGTGCCTGTGGATAAGATGGGCACCAGACCCATGACCATGAGGCAGAGACAGAAAAGGGGACCGGCCGATGCGCTGCCCGTTTTGCGGAAATATTGACACACAGGTGAAAGATTCCAGACCGGCGGAGGATCATGTGTCGATCCGGCGGCGCCGGTTCTGCCCGGCCTGCGGCGGCCGGTTTACCACCTATGAACGCGTGCAACTTCGGGACCTCGTGGTCGTCAAATCGAACGGGCGACGCGAGGATTTCGACCGCGACAAGCTGGAGCGCTCGATCCGCATCGCCCTGCAAAAACGCCCCGTGGAGCCTGAACGCGTCGAACAGATGATTTCCGGCATCGTGCGGCGGCTGGAGAGCCTGGGCGAGACCGATATCCAGTCCAAGGTCGTGGGCGAGATCGTGATGGAAAGCCTCGCGCGGATCGACACCGTCGCCTATGTGCGCTTTGCCAGCGTTTACAAGAACTTCCAGGCGGCCGACGATTTCGACAAATTCGTGAGCGAACTGCGTCCCAACCCCGAGCCTGACGAGCCCGAAGGCGCGTGAGCCAAGACGCCCGCTTCCTGGCGCTGGCCCTGTCTCTGGGGCGGCGCGGGCAGGGGCTGACCTGGCCCAACCCGGCGGTGGGCTGCGTGATCGTGCGCGCGGGCCGCATTGTCGGACGCGGCTGGACCGCGCCGGGGGGCCGCCCCCATGCCGAGACGCAAGCCCTGGCGCAAGCCGGCGCAGCGGCGAGGGGGGCCACCGCTTATGTCTCGCTTGAGCCCTGCGCGCATCATGGAGAGACCCCGCCCTGCACACAGGCGCTGATCGGCGCTGGTATCGCCCGTGTGGTGGCGCCTCTGCCTGACAGCGATCCGCGTGTGTCAGGGCAGGGGTTCGAGCAGCTTCGCACCGCCGGGATAGAGGTCTCCACCGGGCTTCTGGCCGAAGAGGCCGCTCGCGATCACGCAGGGTTTTTCAAACGGGTCAACGAGGGGCGCCCGGCGCTCACCCTGAAGCTCGCCAATTCCTTTGACGGACGCATCGCCACGGCCAGCGGCCACAGCCAGTGGATCACCGGGCCCGAGGCGCGGGCGGTCGTGCATGGGCTGCGCGCAAGGGCCGATGCCGTGATGGTGGGGGCCGGCACTGCGCGCGCCGATGACCCGATGCTGACCGTGCGGGGGCTTGGCCCGCGCCGCCAGCCGGTGCGCATCGTCACCTCGCGCCAGCTTGATCTGCCGCTCATGTCCCAGCTTGCCCGAACCGCGGGCGAGGTGCCGCTCTGGGTTTGCCACGGCCCCGATGCCGATGCGGCGCTGAAGGAGGCATGGACCGGCCTTGGCGCAAAGCTTGTCGAATGCGCGCTGATCGGCCGTCAGCTCGACCTGCGCGCGGTGCTTGCCGCCCTGGGCCGGGAGGGGCTCACCCGTGTTTTCTGCGAAGGCGGCGGGGCGCTTGCGGCCTCGCTTCTGGCCGCCGATCTGGTGGACGAGCTTGTCGGCTTTACCGCCGGCCTTGCGATCGGGGCTGAAGGCCTGCCCTCGATCGGGGCGCTCGGTCTTGCGCAGCTCGATGAGGCGCGACGCTTCACTCTTGTGGAGACCCGGGCCATCGGCGGCGACGTGATGCATCGCTGGACCCGTTAGGCACCAAATTTCTTGGCAGAAATTTTGCAAGAAAATGTGCATTTTCTTGTGCGTTCCGCTTACCGCCACAGACCCGCGTAAGAGGCAAACACGCCCTGTAGCTTGGACAAAAGCCGGTTGGCCAGACCGGGATGCGCCACCGCGCCTGTAGCCAGCCGGTCGATCACCACCTCAACCGGGCAGGGCAGCCCGGTCACCGGGTCGCGATAGCGCGGATAGTCGATCAGCGCCGCATGCACGAGCCCATGCAGGCCCGGCCGCGCCACGCGCCGCGCGGGCACCCGACCCAGATCGCGTGTCAGACCCCAGCCCGCATAGAAGGGCGCGCCGGTGGTGGTGACCTTCACATCGCGAAGCAGCGCCTCGAAGCCCAGCAGCGAGGTCATCGTCCAGACCTCCTCGACCTCCTGCAAAAGTGCTATCGGGTCCGCGTTGCGCAGAACGGCATCGGCAAGGCCCTCCAGCGCCGTCTCCGGCACGGCCCCGTCGCGCAGCCCGGCCTCCACATCCGGGTGCGGCTTGAAGAGGATCACCGCACCCGGGTTTTCCGCGCGCACCCGCTCCAGCAAGCCAAGATTGGTGCAGATCTCGCCCGCGCCCAGCCGGATCGACGCGTCATCCTCCACCTGTCCAGGCACCAGAATCCGGTGCCCCTCAGGCAGCTCAGGCCGCGCGCCGCCGAGGTTGTACTTGCTCAGGCCCAGCTCGCGCAACCGCGCGATCACCCGTTCGGCCCGTCGGTCCTGATCGGGCCTGAGATCGGCGCGCATCCCAATCCATCGCTCCAGGCGGCTTTCCCGCGTGGGATCGTAATATATCCCCAGATCGTCACAGACGAGCGACAGGGGCGGGACCAGCTCCGCACCCAACCCGCGCGACCTGAGGAACCCGTCCTCGACGCGCACGGCCTTTGTGTCGGGGGCTGCTTTTCCGGCCCAGATCATCCGCGGTTCTGCCGCCTCCGCAGGCACCGGATCACCGGAAAACCGAAGTTTCGCGCCCTGCGCTCCGAAAAACCCCTGCAATGGACCCCGTTTCCACAACCGCATCCCATGCGCCGTCCAGCCGCGATGATCCTCGCGCCAGGCGCGGGTCTGCGCCTCGAGCGTGGCAATCGCGTCTTCCAGTTCGCACAGCTTGTCCCGGTAAGGGTCATACCAGATCGGATAGAGAAGCATCGTGGCCGCAAAAAGCTGCGCCCGGGTCAGGTCGCGCCCCCGGCGGGGCAGGCCATGCGGATGGCGATCCTCCGTCAGGCCCCACCCGGCATAGAAGGGCTGTCCAAACACCTGCGGCTTGTGCCCGGCGAAGATGGCCTCGAAGCCAAGCCCCGAGCTGACCGTATAGACCGCCACCGCCCCCTCCATCAGGTGCCAGAGGCTGACCGGATCGCGGATCAGCGTCACAGGGTCGCTTTCATCCTTGTCGCTGAAATATCCCTGCCGGTGGCCTGCCACCGTCTCGGGGTGGGTCTTGATCAGGATGCGCGCGCCCGGATTGTCCTCCTGCGCGTAATAGAGCATCTCGCGAAAGGTATTCGCATCCGCCCCGCCATGGGTGACGGAGGCATCGCCGCGGGTCTGGTCGATCACCAGAACATAGCCCGGATCGGGGCAGGGCAGGTCCGGGTCGAACCCGGTATATTTGCTGAGGTGAGCCTCCTGCATCCGGGCGATGCACCCGCGCGCGCGATCCAGAAGTGCCGTGTCATCAAGCGGGTGGGTTTTCAGCAGGGTTTCAAGGTCCGACGGCCGGGAGCTGTCGAAATGCACACCGGTTTGGTCCACCACCAGCCCCAGCGGCGCGCTGCCATCGCGCCCCGGATGCACCGACCGCAACAGCGCGTCCTCCACACGGATGAGCTTGGCCCCCGTGGCCTCGGCCATCGCCTCGCCGCGCCTGGCATAGGGCGAATGCCCCCAGACCGCGATCAGGTCATCGGCACCGGGCTTGCCCAGGCGCAACGGGTATCCGGCCAGTTCCAGCATCCGCCGGATCCGCTTTTGCCGCAGAAAACCGGCGTTGAAATAGAAGACCCGCCGGGATGGCTGGCCGGCGGGATCGTCGTGCCTGAGAGGGTCAGGCATCAGAGGCCCAGATCAGAGAAGGTATCTCCTGCTGAGGTCACGCTGCCAATGGCGCCCAACGTGCCCGTCATCGCCGAAATCACGCGGCTCCACTGGGCGAAGGGGGCCTCGGTCACATAGATCGTGTCATCGTCGCGCACCGAGAAATCGCGCGCCATGAACATGCCGTTGGGTTGCGTCAGGTCAAGCACATAAACCATGCGCTGCGCGCCTTGCAGATCGTTGCGCCCGAGCACGATATTGGCAATCTCCGCAGGCTCGTTGCGCATGATGAACACACCTGTCGGATCGGCCAGGCTCGGGCTCAGCCCGCCCACCTGTGCAATGGCTTCCACAGCGCTCAGCGTCGGGCTTTCAAACGGCACGCGGGCCTGCGCCCCGGTCGCCCCGAGCGCGGTGAAGGCGCGGCTGTCCTGCTCAACGAGGATGCGGTCGCCCCCGCGCAAAGCAATGTCGAACTCGGGGTTCTTGAAGATATCCTGGAACCAGACCTGGCTGCGTTCATTGCCGCGAATGACCGTCACCTGCGCCACTTCCGGCTCGATCACCACGCCACCGGCGCGGCTCAGCATGGCCGAGAGCGTACGCGTCGGCCGTTCGATCGGATAGACGCCCTGCGCGCCCACCGCTCCGATCAGGGAAACGGTCGAGCCATCGCCCGCCAGGCGGCGCACCTCGACCTGCGGATCGGGTGTCTGGTCTTCGAGTTTGGCGGTGATGATCCGGCGCACCGCTTCGGGCGAATTGCCCGACGCCTTGATCCGGCCCGCGTAGGGAATGAAGATGAAGCCAGAGCCATCGACCTGCACCTCTTCGAGCGCGGCGGCATTGGCGCCTTCTGTCACCAGAAGACCGTCATCCACGTTTTCCCAGATGGTGATGCCCAGTGTGTCGCCCGGACGGATCGTGTCCGAACCAAGCTGACCTGCGTTCTTGAACTTGTCGGTGAAACCAAGGGCGGGCTGAACAGCGGTCGCCCGGGTCACGCGGTCATTGACGGACACGACAAAGGCATCGCCCGATTTCTGAACCGAGCCTGCGTAAATCTCTTTCTTGTTCGGGCCCACGCGGGGCAGGGTGCCGCAGGCCGCGACCATGCCCACAAGGGCCATCAGGGCGACGGACTTCGCCCATGTGCTGGATTGGATTTTCACTGCTCGGTCTCCTCGACCTGATTACTGCCTCAGTCTTTTTATCGTTCTGCGGCCTTCTCGGGGCCGGTGATTTTTTCTCTCAATAGCTGAATCTGGTTTAAAAATCCAGCGTTACGAGCCGTTCTTGTCATGTCACCGCGCGCAACTGTTGCCGTGGGGCCGCGGTGCCTGATTTCAGCGCTTCATAGGGGTCATCCGGCGACAGCATCATGTCAACCGCCTGGCGCAACAGTTGCCGCCGGCCTCTCGATGAATAGAACCCGCCGGGCACCTGGCTCGTTTCCAGCAGATACCGGCGATAATCCTTGTAGGCTTTGTGATCCGGCCGCTCTGGCAGGGCGAAAAAATCCCGCAACGGCTTGGTCGAGACAAACTCGGGCTTGGCATACACCGCTTCGCCAAAAGTCTTGAGCGGAATTCCGCGCCACAGGACCTGCTGGGCGGCGGTCGAGTTGACGGTGATCGCACTGCGCGCCTCGTCCAGAAGCTGCGCCAGCTTGCCGCCGCGCACGTAATGCACCCGGTCCTGCACGCCATATTGTCTGGCCAGACGTTTCAGGTCGCGCCGGATCGGCACGCGGCCATCTTCCAGCGGGTGCGCCTTGACCACGAGGTGGTGATGCGGCGGCGCGCCCTTGGCAAAGCCGTCCAGCACCGTGTCGAGAAACTCCGACATCGTCGAAAAGGAGGAATGCGCCTGAAAGGCGCTGTCATGTTCCAGCTGCAACAGCGCCAGATGATAGGGAAACCCGCCGTGCCGGATGCGCCATGTGGCAAGGCGCCGATCAATCGCCTGCGCGGGCATCAGCAGCAGGCGCTGCAGGTAAAGCTTGAATTCCTGGCGCACCCCCAGGGTGCGATGCGGGCGGAAATTGCGATAGCGCCGGTTCATCAGCAAGACAAAGCCATGATAGGCCGCGCCGTAAAAGATATGCTGGCGCATGTCGCCCCAGCTCGCAGGTGGCAGGGGCTGGTCCACATCGGAGTTTTCCAGTGCCGTGCGCATATCCCGCACGCTCATTTCCATCAGCCGCGAATTGCCGTTCGAGCCGCCGCGCTCGTAAGTGACCCAATAGGGGCGCAGATAGCCCTCCTCAAAGACATGTACGGTGAGGCCCGCCGCCTTGGCCTGCACCACCGCCTCGGCGTGAATGGGGCGCACATCGCCGTATAGAACGATATCTGTGACGCCTTTCTGTACCACCAGGTCAGAGAAGTATTCAGGCCAGTCCTCGACGCTGCCCAGATAGGGAATATACCGGGCCCGGTCGCGCCAGAACGCCTGATCGCCCGCATTGAACCCAACGCGCCACACCTCCGCGCCCGCGCGGCGCAACATCTTGCCCAGCTTATGAAAAAACGGCCCGTGCGGACCCTGCAAAAACAGAAATACGCGGTTTTCACCGGTCAGAGCTGTCATGGTTTTTCCACCTGTTGCCTCGGATGCAAGGCCTAGTCCCGGATTTGGGCGATATTATGACATTGTTTCCATATCCGCATCAAACCTTTGAAATCTTGCCATAAGGTTACGCAGTGTTTAGGGGGAGGGAACGGCGGAAAGGAGCACCCTCATGTTCACCGGGATCATCACCGATATCGGCACCCTGCGCGAGGTCGAGCAACGCGGCGATCTGCGCGCGCGCATCGCCTGCGGCTATGATACATCGCGCATCGACATGGGGGCGTCCATCGCCTGTGACGGTGTGTGCCTGACGGTGGTCGGTCTGGGAGAGGACTGGTTCGATGTCGATGTTTCGGCGGAGACCGTCTCCAAGACCAATCTTGGCGACTGGACCCCCGGTCGCCGGGTCAACCTGGAACGCGCGCTGAAAGTGGGCGACGAGCTGGGCGGGCATATCGTGTCTGGCCATGTGGACGGGCTGGCCGAGGTTGTGGCCCTGCAGGACGAAGGCGACAGCACCCGCGTGCGCCTGCGCGCGCCCGAAGCTCTGGCACGGTTCATCGCGCCCAAGGGGTCGGTCGCGCTCAACGGCACGTCCCTGACGGTGAACGAGGTCGAGGGCTGCACATTCGGGATCAACTTCATCCCCCACACCAAACAGGTCACCACTTGGGGCGATGTAGCTGTGGGCGACCGGATCAATCTGGAGATCGACACCCTGGCGCGCTATGTCGCGCGCCTGGCCGAAATGTCCTGAGGCGCGGTGGGCTGACCCCCCACCCTGTGCCGCCCGCGATCAGGCCCAGAGATCGCCGATCGTGAACCCGGTCTGAAACGGATCGCTCTTGTCCAGGCGATACTCGCTCCGCCCATAGATCCAGCCTTGCCCGCGCAGGGTCGGAATGATCGCCTCATAAGGGCCGACCTGCGTCGTCCCGGTGATCCGTCCGGTAAAGGTCGTGCCCATGGGCCCGGCATTCACATACGCCTCGTCCAGGCCAAGCTGCCCGCGCGCATGCAGCACCGCCATCTTGGCGCAGGTGCCGGTGCCGCAGGGCGACCGGTCGAGCACGCCGTAGGGGCGCGCGGGATTAAACGCGCCGGTGCTCAGCGTGATCGCCCCGCGCCCGTCTGTGCCCGGGGCTGTGGGCGCGCCGTAAAGATTGGTGATCGTCGGTCCGGTGATGGCCGGGTTCTCGGGATGCACCACCGGCAGGGCCTCGCGCGCGGCATGGCGTATGGCCTCGCTCACCGCGACGATCTGCGCGCCGTTTTCCGCGTCGAGCGCCACACCCAGCCGGTCCGCGTCGGCCAGCACATAGAACATACCGCCCCAGGCGATATCCACCGTCACCCGGCCCAGCCCGGGCACCTCAAGCTCGGCATCCAGATGCACCGCGAAGGCGGGCACATTGAGAAATTCAACCGAGGTGACCTTGCCCGCCTCACAGGTCGCCGTGACCCCGATCAGCCCGGCCGGGGTCTCCAGCGTCAGCCGCGTGACCGGCTCCACCATCGGCAGAAGACCCTCTTCCAGCAGCACCGTGACCACGCAGATCGTGTTGGAGCCCGACATCGGCGGGTATTCCGACTGCTCCATGATGATGAAGCCCGCATCGGCGCGCGGATCGCATGGCGCGACCAGCGCGTTGCAGCAAAGCGCGGGATAGCCGCGCGGCTCCTGCAACATCAAGGTTCGGAGGTGATCGTGGTTCTGCGCCATGTCCTGCATCTTCTCGAAGACGCTGGCGCCTCTGAGCTCGGGCATACCCGCCACGATCACGCGCCCCGGCTCACCCTCTGCATGGGCTTCGATGGCGGTCAGGATGTGGTCGGCGGGCATGCAACACTCCTTTTTGCGGCGCGTGTGGGAAGCCTTGGAGTTTTGAGTATTTTGGGAACAATGAAAAGGCGTCTCTGAATTCGCTTTTCCCGCAATACCCCCGCCGGAGGCAAGACACTCTAGCCTTTGCGCCGGATCCCGATCTTCCGCCCGATCCCCTCGGGCCGGTCCAGAGCGCTATGCGCCTCGGCCATCGCCGCGATCCGGCCCAGAATATCCTCGGGCATCGGCGCCACCTTCGGCCCGTCGAGATTGACATGCAGCGTCAGCCCCTCGCCACTGGCCGAAATCCAGCCATCCTCGTGATAGAGTTCCTGGTAGGTGTGAAAACGCTTCTCGTCATAGTCGATGAGATAAAAGGACGAGCGCAGCCGGTCGCCCAGCTTGACCTCGCGCAGGTAGCGCAGGTGAAACTCGCCCGAAAAAGTCGTGTGATTTGTCCGCGCGATATATTCCGGCCCGAACCCCAACTGCTCGAACACCACATCGGCGGCCCGGTCGAACAGCACCGTGTAATAGCCCATGTTGAGGTGGTCGTTATAGTCGATCCATCCGGGCTCGATCTCCAGCCAGGTGTCGATGAAGGGGATCTTTTGGGTCATCGGTGCGCTCTCTGTGTTTCGCGCGCCCCGGATAGTGCGGTATGCCGCAGAATGCAAAGGGAAAGCCGCGGCGCAAAGGAATTGGGGCCGGTCGACCACGCGACACGCAACACATGCGCATCGCCCGATGGCCGGGGCGCGATGCCGGTCGGTGTGCTCGGCGCAGCGACAGCCGTCGCGGAAGGGCGCCAAGTTCATTGACGGCCACTTTGCCCGCAGCGTTCCCCCGCAAGGCCTTCGGTCAGTCCATGATGAAGGCGATGTGCGAGTCGCTGCTCGTGTACGACCATTTATCGGACCCAGCGGTCACGGCGGCGGTGACGATATTGCTCACGAGCATCGAGACCGGATCCCCAACGATGATCGTATGCGGCTTGAACGGCTCCTGCACGCGCGTGACGGATTTGCCATTCGCCCGGCAGGTCACTTCAAGCGCCGAAGGCTTGCCCCGGATCGTCGGCATGTCGATCAGGGCAGGGGTGACGAAGCTCGCTTCCAGTTCCTTCGATTTCATCGTGCATTGCGCACCCTTGATTTCGTCACCGGCGCTTTTGCTTGCGCTTTCCGGAGGGGCATAGGTCCGGAACGCTCGTGTCATACCGGGCACCAGACGCGATTGATCAAAGTCCTTGCTGTAGGTGAATGTCACAGGGGGCGTTTCAATGCCGGATAGTTCAACACAGGCGCTCGTGGCCGTCAGGGCCGCGACCATCCCAATCTTTCTGAAAACTGTCATATTTTTTTCTTGGCTGTTTTTACCAGCGCCAGCTAAGCAAATGCGCGCCGCCCCGACAAGCAGGGGCAGACGCGCAGGCTGAGAAAGCCGCTGTTGCGGCGTCAAAGCCCCAGTTTCGCGCTCACGATCTGGTTCACCGCCTTGGGGTTGGCCTTGCCGCCGGTGGCCTTCATCACCTGGCCCACGAACCAGCCCGCCAGCTTGGGATTGGCCTTGGCCTTTTCCACCTGCGCGGGGTTGTCGGCGATGATCTGGTCCACGGCGGCCTCGATGGCGCCGGTGTCTGTCACCTGCTTCATGCCGCGCGCCTCGACGATCTCGGCCGGGTCGCCGCCTTCGGTATAGACGATCTCGAACAGATCCTTGGCGATCTTGCCGGAAATGGCGTCCGAGCTGATCAGATCCACGATCCCGCCCAGCTGCGCCGGGCTGACCGGGCTGGTGGTGATGTCGTGATCTTCTTTCTTGAGCCGTCCAAACAGCTCGTTGATCACCCAGTTCGCCACCAGCTTGCCATCGCGGCCCGCCGCCGCCTCTTCGAAATAGGCGGCATTGGCCACTTCGGCGGTCAGCACGCCCGCGTCATATTCGCTGAGGCCGAACTCACCGACAAAGCGCGCCTTCTTTTCATCCGGCAGCTCGGGCAGGGAGGCGGCGATCTCGTCCACCCAGGCTTGCTCGATCTCCAGCGGCAAAAGGTCCGGATCGGGGAAATAGCGGTAATCATGCGCCTCTTCCTTGGAGCGCATCGAGCGGGTCTCGTTCTTGTCCGGATCATAAAGCCGGGTCTCCTGATCCACCTTGCCGCCGCCTTCGATAATGGCGATCTGGCGGCGCGCCTCATACTCGATGGCGGCCTGGATGAAGCGCATGGAGTTCATGTTCTTGATTTCG
Organism: Roseovarius faecimaris; assembly: GCF_009762325.1. Classification (NCBI taxonomy): domain Bacteria; kingdom Pseudomonadati; phylum Pseudomonadota; class Alphaproteobacteria; order Rhodobacterales; family Roseobacteraceae; genus Roseovarius; species Roseovarius faecimaris. The sequence continues at coordinate 2,438,195 of NZ_CP034348.1, read as the reverse complement.
CAACGTGTGCCCAGATGGCTGAAATCCTGCGTTTCCTGATATTTCTCATAGGCTCCGGGCAGGCAGACCGACACGTTCACGTCGGCGCGCAGGTTGCCGTTCTGCATGTTGCCGTCGCAGGTGCCGAGATAGCGCAGGATCTGGCGCATCTTGGCGACATAGGCGGCGGCCTCTTCGGGGCCGCGAATGTCGGGGCGGCTGACGATCTCCATCAGGCAGACGCCGGTGCGGTTGAGATCGACAAAGGACATCGCCGGGTCCATGTCATGGATCGACTTGCCCGCATCCTGCTCCATATGGATGCGCTCGATGCGTACCTTGCGGGCAATGCCCGGCTCCATATCCACCAGAATCTCGCCTTCGCCCACGATCGGCTCGTAAAGCTGGGAAATCTGATAGCCCTGCGGCAGGTCGGGGTAAAAATAGTTCTTCCGGTCGAAGGCCGATTTGAGGTTGATCACCGCCTTCAGCCCCAGCCCCGTGCGCACCGCCTGTTCGACGCAGAACTCGTTGATGACGGGCAGCATGCCGGGCATGGCGGCATCCACGAAGGCGACGTTCGAATTGGGCTCAGCCCCAAACTGTGTCGAAGCCCCGGAAAACAGCTTGGCATTCGAGGCCACCTGCGCATGCACCTCCATGCCGATGACCAGTTCCCAGTCATGCTTGGCCCCGGCAATCACCTTGGGTTTGGGGGGCTCATAAGTCAGGTCCAGCATTGTCAGGCTCCATACTGCGCGTTGGCTGCGTTTTAGGCGAGCGCGCAAGGCAGGGCAAGATGCTGAACGGGGTGTCAGATCGCCGGAAGCCGGTACATGCCCGCCGGCGAAAAGGCGATGGAGCTGCCATCGGCCAGCTGATCCGCGAAATGCCGCGCGATCACCCTTAGCGCCATCTCCCGTCCCTTCACGATATGCGCCCGCGGCAGGGTGTGACGCGACAGGGTCAGCGGCGTGGTGTCGGGGGTGGTCCACAGCGCCGGATGCAACTCGTGCAGATGCTCCGACAGAATCCAGCTCAGGCAGTCATGCAGACGGGCGCGGGCCTTCTCGGCGCTGCGCTGCTTGCACGCGCGGTCCGGCCCCATGCTCAGCGCGCAGAACGCGGCGAGTTCATTGATCAGGTGCTGGCTCGGCTGGCGGCGCAGAATATCCCGCATGCCTTGGATGAAGCGCTCAACATCAAGCGCGCCCAAGGCGGCGTCACAATGCTTCAGCGCATCGAAAAAGAGCCAGACATACCCGCTCTGACCAAGATCGGGCCCGGACTGCGGCAGAAGCCGGGCGGCATGCTGTGTGAGCAGGGGCAATTCCTCGCTTTCCGCGCGCTGACAGGCCAGCCCGAAGGCCCGCAGGTGCAGCGCATTGCCGGGATCGAGCGCCAGCAAACGGCGATAGGCCGAAACCACATCATCCACAGCCGGGGACAGCATCTCGGCCAGTTCGGCCTCCAGCGCCGCGAGGCAGGGCGCGCCCAAAGCTCTGGCATCATAGGGCGCCAGCAACGCCTGGGCGCGTTCGAAATGCGCATGAGACCGGTCCCGTTCAGGCGTGGCCGACCGGCTCCAGGCCTGGCCGATCCGCAGATGGGCCTGAGCCACCACCAATGCAATCGCATGGCTCTCGCCTTGCTCGGCGGCGATCCGCTCGATTGCGGTCAGGCCGCTCAGATCGGGCACCTGACCATCGTCGATTGCATGAATCGCGGCTGCGCTGACATCCGATTGGGCGCCATCAATCATGAGTCGCGCCTCGCTGGCCCCGCCCGGAGTGGTCAGACGCGCCGTGTCGGCGTGCAGGATAAGTGCATCCAGTTCGTGCCACATCTCCTGTCTGGCCATATGCCGCCCGGCCTCCCACAGGCGCATCCGCGCCACGTCCTCATCGGCCACGGGCAGGGAGGGCAGGATCACACGCCGCGCCATCTGATCCAGGCACGGCCCCCGGCGACCTTTCAGAAACCGTTTGATAAACAAAGAGATGCCACTATCCGAGCGGATCGCTCTGGGGGGGTAGGGGCGCTGCATTCCGCGCGGCATATCAGCAAACAAAGAGGGCATCTTTCCTCCAACACTCGTCTTCCCTTTCACATTCGCCGTCCATTCCGGCCAAAACATGACGGCGTTTGGGAGAAGCTTGGGAAATAGACTGTTTTGTCAGAAATGTTGATTTCGCCGGCCGGACTCGCGAATATGCGCGGATGAAACGCTTAGCTGCCTGTTTTTTAATGAGTCTTCTGCCCATAATGGCCTGGTCCCAGGATCAGCTTGCCGTTTCGGGCGCGGCATCCGCGACCACGGAATTGCCGCTTTACCCCCCTTCGAGGGAGGCCAATCTTCCCCGCACACGCTGGGAGAGTGTTCCGGGCAGCGCGCTCTGGACCCGCGCGGTTCTGGCGTCGCTAAAGGATCATGCCCGCGTTCTGCCTGAAATGGTGCCCGCCGATATCGCCGACTGGTGCCCGGCCTATCCGAGTGCCACGATGGACAAGCGCCGCGCGTTCTGGGCCGGGTTCCTGTCGACCCTGGTCAAACATGAAAGCACCTATCGCGCGCACGCCGTGGGCGGTGGCGGCAGATGGTACGGGCTGACGCAGATCCTGCCCTCTACCGCGCGCGGCTATAAATGCCGGGCGCGCAGCGGCGAGGATCTGAAACATGCGCCGTCGAACCTGTCCTGCGCCTTGCGGATCATGGCCTATACCGTGCCGCGGGACGGGGTCGTGTCGCGTGGCATGCGCGGGGTGGCCGCCGATTGGGGGCCGCTGCACAGCCGCAAGAAACGCCAGGACATGATGGCCTGGACCAAGCAGCAGAGCTATTGCAAACCGATGAGTGCGGTCCGTCCGCGCGCGCGGCCGCAGAGTTTCAAGACAGCCTCTGTCGACTAGGGCCGCTCATCCGGCCCTTGCGTGCCGGCCTCGCGAGAGGCCTCACCCCTCCAGGATTCTCGTGACCATTTCCGTGGTGTCGCGGCTCAGATCGGGGGTGGCCAGAATACGCTCCAGCGCCGCTTTGACCTTGGCCTGCCGCCCCTCGTCATAGCGCCGCCAGGTCTCGAACTGGCTGCACATCCGCGCTGTGGTCTGCGGGTTCAGCGCATCAAGCCTGATCAGCCAATCGGCCAACAGAGCATAGCCCTTGCCGCTGGCGTGGTGGAAGGCCGCGGGCGACATCGCCAGCGCGCCCAGCGTGGCGCGGAAGCGGTTGGGGTTTTTCATGCTGAAATCCTGATGCTGGGTGAGGGACGCCGCCACATCCGCCGCCTCGGCGGGGTCCGCGTGGATCACCTGCATCGAGAACCACTTGTCGATCACCAGACGATCGTTCTGCCATTGCTCGTAGAAGGCGCGCACAGCTTCCTCGCCCTTGCCCGCCTCCAGCAGGCAGGAGAACGCGGCAAGCTGCTGGGTCATGTTGTCGGCGCTGTCATATTGCCGCTGCGCCTGAGCACCGCCATCCAGCCGCGTGATCATCCCAAGGGCGGCATTGGCCAGCGCCCGCGCCCCGGCCTGCGCGGCGCTGGGCTCAAACGGCTCGGTCACCTGGAACTCTGCATAAAGCTTGGCGGTGATGTCCTGCATATGCTCCGCGCGGGTCTGGCGCAGGGTCTCCAGCGCCTCCCAGATGGCTTGGGGGTCAGGTGTGTCGCCTGCGTCGTGCAGGCTTTGCGCCAGTTCCTCCTGGCCGGGCAGCCCGAGCGCCAGCGCCCGAAACGCCGGGTCCAGCGCGCTGTCGCGCGCCATCGTTGCAACCGCGTCGAGATAGCCCTGATCAGGGGCGGCCCCTTCGCGGATCATCGCAAGCAGACCGTCCCGCGCCAGAGCGCGCCCCGCCTCCCATTTGTTGAACGGGTCGGTGTCATGCGCCAGCAGGAAGGCGCGCTCGGCATTGTCGCTTTCCCGCTCCAGGATCACCGGCGCGGAAAAGCCCCGCAGGATCGACGGCACGGGCCGGGCGCTTAACCCGTCGAAGGAAAAGCTCTGCCTGGCCTCGGTCATCTCCAGCACGGTGGTCGGCATCACCTCGTCGCCATTTGGGTTCAGCAGCCCCACGGCGATGGGGATCACCCGCGGGTCTTTCGCCTCCTGCCCCGGCGTGGGCGGTGTTTTCTGTTCGAAATGCAGCGTATAGGTGCCGTCTGCGAATTCTTCGGTCACGCTCAGACGGGGCGTGCCCGCCTGGCTGTACCAGCGTTTGAACTGGCTCAGGTCGCGGCCCGTTGTGTCCTCGAACACCTTGAGCCAGTCCTCGATCGTGGCGGCATCCCCATCATGGCGCTCAAAGTACAACTCCAGCGCCTTGTCATAGGCTTCATCCCCCACCAGCGTCTTGAGCATCCCGATCAGTTCGGCGCCCTTCTCATAGACCGTGGCGGTGTAGAAGTTGTTGATCTCGACAAAGCTCTCGGGCCGCACCGGATGCGCCAGCGGGCCGTTATCTTCGCGGAACTGCCGCGCACGCAGCATGATCACATCGCTGATCCGCTTCACCGGCGCGCTGCGCATGTCTGAGGTGAACTGACTGTCGCGATAGACGGTCAGCCCTTCCTTCAGGCAGAGCTGAAACCAGTCGCGGCAGGTGATCCGGTTGCCGGTCCAGTTGTGAAAGTACTCATGCGCGATGATCGCCTCGATCCGCTCGTAATTTCCATCGGTGCTGGTTTCGGGGCTGGCCAGAACGCAGGAGGAGTTGAAGATGTTCAGCCCCTTGTTCTCCATCGCACCCATGTTGAAATCATCCACCGCGACGATGTTGAAGATATCGAGGTCATATTCACGCCCATAAACCTCTTCATCCCAGCGCATGCTGTCTTTCAATGCCTGCATCCCGAAGGCGCATTTGCCTTCGTCGCCGGGGCGTACCCAGATGTTCAGCTCCACATCGCTACCCGAGGCAGTGGTGAAGCGGTCCGGGTGGTTCACCAGATCGCCCGCCACCAGCGCAAAGAGATAGGCGGGCTTGGGCCAGGGGTCATGCCACTCGGCAAAGCCGTTGCCGGTATCCCCCGGATTGCCGTTGGACAGCATCACCGGCATCTCGCCCTCGATGCGCACATCGAACACGGCCATCACATCGGGCCGGTCCGGGTAATAGGTGATCTTGCGAAATCCTTCCGCCTCGCATTGGGTGCAATACATGCCGTTCGACATGTAAAGACCCTCCAGCGCGGTGTTGTCCTCCGGTGCGATCTCCACCTCCGCCTCCCACAGGAACGGCCCCTCCGGCACGTCGCAGCGCAGGCCGCCCGGCACCATCTGCGGGGTTACCTCCGCGCCATTGATCCGTGCGCGGATCAGCTTCAGCTCTTCGCCATGCAAAAAGAAGTCATGCTCAGCCGCATCAGGGTTGGGCCGAAAGGCGATCCGGCTCAGCACACGCGTGGCCTTCGGGTCCAGGCGGAAGGTCAGCTGCACCCGGTCGATGACAAACCCGAATGCCGTGTAATCTGCCAGATAGATCGTCTCCGGAGCCGTGTCCTTCATCGCATCACCCTGTTCAAATGGAATTTTTGCACTAGTTCGCTACTTAGGTCCGAACGTCCGCAGCGGCAATGGTCTGCGGATTCGAAATACGAGCGGAAAGGAGACTAACTGATGTCAGCACCTGACACGAATGTCGAAAAACAGACAAAACGCCATAAGGGGCCGCTTACGGGAATGCCCGCCGCGATTGTGCTTGCCGTTGTTGCAATCGTGGGCGCGATCGCGTGGATTAACTTCACCGGCATCGAAGATGAGGTCGATACTGGCGTGACGACCTCAACTGAGGCGCAAGGCGGCACATCCGGTGCCACGGCGACTGAATAAGCACCAGTTTAATTTTCCTCACTTGAGGCCGCAAACCCCCGCGCCACTGCGCGGGGGTTTGCCGTCACGATGCTTTGTGATCTCGGTTCTGGCGGCCTTCATGCTTGCCGAGAAGTATCAGAGGATCACATGCTCTGAGCTGTGATCAGGACCATATGCCATAGCTGTGAACTGGCGGATCGCGATCCGGGTCGCACTGGCGATCCGACGACATCCGCGGCCGTTTCACCTGTCGATTTCTTCGCGGTCGAGCCACCGGGTTCAGGCTATGCGCCGATAAAGGAACTGATCGTTCCCAGCGGCTGGACTCTGCGCAGCCCGATCCCTTATCGGCCGGACTGTCATTTGTCCCTCTCAAGGCTACATGACTATGCACCATGCCAAAACAGCGCCGCAAATCCGATCTGCCGCAAAAGACCTGCGCCGCCTGTGGCCGTCCTTTCACCTGGCGGCGCAAATGGGCGCGTGTGTGGGAAGAGGTGCGCTATTGCTCCGATGCCTGCCGCCGCAGCCGCCCGCGCCGCCCCGGTTCTGCATAGCCGCACCAGCGCCTGTGCGGAGATGAGTATTTCCTTGTCGGCATTATGATTATATTCAGAGACAGACCCGTAAGATGAGGCCCAGTATGACCCGCCCCGTGATTGGCATTATCGGCAATTCCTACGAGCTGGAGGATCGCTATCCGGTCCATGCCGGCGGCACGATGAATTCCGAGGCGGTGGCGGCGGTGGCGGGCTGTATCCCCTTCATTGTCCCCTCCGATCCGCGGTTCGTTTCGGTCAAGGAGTTGCTGGACACCTGTGACGGTTTCCTGCTGACCGGCGGGCGGCCCAATGTGCATCCCGAGGAATATGGCGAGACACCGACCGAGGCGCATGGTGCCTTCGACCGCGCGCGGGATGCGATCACCCTGCCGCTGGTGCGCGCCTGCGTCGAGCGCGGGCAGCCATTCTTCGGCATTTGCCGCGGCTTTCAGGAGGTGAACGTGGCCTTGGGCGGTACGCTGCACCCGGAAATCCGCGATCTGCCGGGCCGTGACAATCACCGCATGCCCCCGGATGGCACGCTGGAGGAATGCTTTGCCCTGCGCCATCATGTGACGTTTACAGAAGGCGGGGTGTTTCACCGTCTGATCGGTGCGCAGGAGGTGCTGACCAACACGCTGCACGGGCAGGGGGTCGTCCGCCCGGGCCGCGACATCGTGATCGACGGGCACGCCCCCGACGGCACGCCCGAGGCGATTTATGTGCGCGGCGCGCCGGGTTTCACCCTCTCGGTGCAGTGGCACCCCGAATGGAACGCGACGCGCGACCCGGTCAGCCGGCCCTTGTTCGAGGCGTTCGGCGATGCCGCGCGCGCCTGGGCCACGGGCGAGGCCCCTCCGGTGCTGCGCTCGGCCTGAGCGCGTGACTGCCTTCTTCAGGGGCCACTGGCAGCTTCTGGCGCTGACCGCACTTGTCTTCGCGCTCTGGACAACGCCGGTGGTGCTGCCGCTCAAGATCCTCGTGGTGGTGCTGCATGAGCTGGCTCATGGCGCAGCGGCGGTTCTGACCGGCGGTGAGCTTGTCGAGATCGACATCACCCAGGCGCAGGGCGGTCACGCCATCACCCGCGGCGGCAGCCGGTTTGCGATCCTCACGGCGGGCTATCTCGGTTCTCTCCTGCTGGGTGTGGCGCTTTTTCTGGCCGCCTTGCGCACCCGCGCCGACAAGGTGGTGGCCACTTGCTTCGGCCTGCTCCTGCTGAGTGTTACGGCGCTTTATATCCGCACGCCTTTCGCCATTTTCTTCTGCGCCGGGGCAGGGGCGGGGTTGCTCGCCATGGCGCGTTATCTGAGCCATGACGTGAATGACATGGTGCTGCGTATCATCGGCCTCAGCTCGATGATCTATGTGCCATATGACATTTTCGACGACACCATCGCGCGTGCCGGCACCGCCATGTCAGACGCGGCGATGCTGGCGCAGGAATTTGGCGGGCCGACGGTGATGTGGGGCGGGCTCTGGCTGATCCTGAGCCTTGCCGTCATCGCCGCTTGCCTGCGCGCGGGACTGCGCCGCCCGAGCAATCTGAGCTTCGGGCGGGGCTAGTGATGGCGCGGTGCGTGTAAACACGCACCCTACGGGAACGTCACCCGTTCCTTTCCGCGTCCATCAGCAAGAGCGCCTCGTGCTTCTTCAGGCAGGTGCGTGCCGTCTCGCGATGCCGGCCGCCCGCCGTGCGCAGCTCCGGGAAAAGGGCGAACAGCTCGTCGCGCGCCGCCTCGCTCACCGCGCCCAGCCCCATATCGCCGGCATGGAAGCTCTCGGTCGCGATCCCCGAGGCATAGATCACCTCATGGCGGTCGAACATGATGTGGATATAGGTGACCTCCTCCTGCTCGACGACGGTCACGTCCTTGCCATCCACCAGATGTTTCGCGGCCACCAGCACCTCGCTTTCGCCGAACAATAGCTCTGCGCGGTAGCCGGTGAACAGGATCCGGTGCTGCGGCGAGACCAGCAGCGCCTCGCGTCCGCTATCGGCCACCGACGGCGAGATCCGGATCGGGGCGAAATCACCCTCTGCCTTCACCGTCCGCTTGCCGATCCAGCGGATCGGGCGCAGCCCGTTGTCGCGTGTGACCACCATGTCGCCGACCTGCAGTGTTTCCACCGCGCGCTCGCCATGGCTGGTCAGGATCTGCGCGCCGGGGGTGAAGCAGATGATGTTCTCGATCTCGTCGAAAGTGACCAACGTGCCGTCGGCCATGGTGAAGCTGCCGGCCAACCCGCCCGCGGCATCGTCGGTATTGGTGAAGGTGATATCCGAATAGGACACATCCGGCCCGAGATAGAGCGTATCGCCAGTGGTCTCGTCGCCCTCACCGCCGACGATGCTGATCGTGCCTGCGCCCGCCTCGCTGTAATCGGCCAGATAGAACGTATCGTCGCCATCACCGCCGATCCCGGTATCGTTCTGGCCCAGCGTGATCACGTCATCGCCGGTGCCACCGATCAGGCTGTCATTGCCCAGGATCCCTTCGAGCGTGTCATTGCCCGCGCCGCCATCCAGCGTGTCATGCCCGGTGGAGGTGAAGCCTCCTCCGGTGAGCACGTCATTGCCGGCCTCGCCAAAGACGAGATCCGCGCCGATCGATGCCGTGACCGTATCATCGCCATTGCCGGCATAGACCGTGTCATCGCCATTCTCCGACATGATGACGTCATTGCCGTCGCCGCCAAGGATCGTGTCATTGCCGGTGCCGCCCAGGATCGTGTCGTCGCCTGTGCCGCCCTCGACGCTGTCATCGCCGACGCCCGCATGGATGCTGTCATTGCCACCATAGCCATAGATCGTGTCGTTCAGGCCATCGGTGCCATCGATCTGATCGCCCTGCGCATCGGTGAAACCGATGCCCATGCTGTCGGCGCCCGCGGTGCCATCCACCGGGCCGACTGACGGGATGCCGATCGCCTGCAGCTCGGTATCGCTGTCGACCTGGCTGGGAAGGACCCCCACCAGCGTGATGCTCTCCCCACCCGGGAAGGTCAGGGTCGCATCGCCCGTGCCGTCGCCGTTGGTGTCGGTCACCGTCACATCCGACACGTTGACCGGGAAGCCGCCCGCATTGGTCAGCCCGCTGACATCAAGCTGGTCATTCGTGCTGCCATCGCCGCTGTCGGTCATGTCGAAGCCGCTGACCGTGTCGGACCCGCCGCCATCAGCCAGCACGACCGTGTCGCGCCCGGCACCCAGAACGATATTCTCGATCTCGGTGAAACCTGCCGTTGCCGTGCCGTCCGAGACGGTCCCGGTCTCCGGGTTGGCATTGCTCAGATCGACAGTCACGCCGGTCGTCGTATCACTCAGATCCAGCGTGTCTCCGCTGGTCTCGGCCCCTTCGCCACCGGTGATCGTGTCGTTGCCGAACCCATCGGCCAGGGTGAAGCGGTCATCGCCGTCGCCGCCCTGAAGCGCATCGTCCCCGGTTCCGCCACTGATCGTGTCGTTGCCCTGATCGCCCTGGATCTGGTCGGCCCCTGCGCCGCCCGAAATATTGTCGGCCCCGGCACCGCCCGAGATCGTGTCGTTGCCGTCACCCCCGTCCAGAATATCGGCTCCACCGCCGCCCAAGAGGCTGTCGTTGCCCGCGTCCCCAAAGACCGTGTCGTTGCCGAAATTGCCGATCAGCGTGTCGCCGCCAATGCCGCCATGCAGCTCGTCATCGCCATCCTGACCATCCAGGCTGTCATTGCCCGCCTCGCCATAAAGCGTGTCGCTCTCGACCGAGAAGCCGCCCACGAGCGTGTCATCGCCATCGCCGCCGAACAGGCTGTCGCGGCCCAGATCGCCATCGAGCCAGTCATTGCCGGCATCGCCGCGGATCGTGTCATTGCCATACCAGCCATGCAGGTCGTCATTGCCGACCCCGCCTTCGATGCTGTCATTGCCGTCGCCGCCATGAGCGTGGTCGGCCCCGTCGCCGCCCAGAAGCGTGTCATCACCCGCTTCGCCGCGCAGGCTGTCATCGCCGATCCCGCCTTCGAGCGTATCCGCGCCGTCGCCGCCAAAGAGAGAGTCGTTTCCGGCCTCGCCAAGCAGGCTGTCATTCCCGGCCTCACCAAGGATGGAGTCGTTACCCGCCCCGCCGAGCACGGTGTCATTGCCCGATTGCGCATAAACCTGGTCATCGCCATCACCCGCGAGAACGGAGTCATTGCCCAGACCGCTATCGATGGTGTCATTGCCGCCCAGGGCCTGCACCACATCATCATTGGTGCCCGCAAGGTTGTCCGCAGCGTCGACCTTGTCGCCATCGGGGTCGCCATTGTAACCGGCATTGATGACTTCGCCCGCGTTGGTGCCCTCGACGATGTAATCGGGCACGCGTGGAATACCGATCGCTTCCAGCTCGAGCGCGCTGTCCAGCAGGCTCGGCGCCACGCCGATCAGGGTGATGCTCTCGCCGCCCGGGAAGGTCAGCACCGCGTTGCCGCTGCCATCGTCGGTGACGGTGACATCCGCCGTGGTGACAGGTGTTGTGCCGCCATCGCTGGTCAGGCCCGACACGTCCAGCTGGTCGTTGGTCGTGCCATCGCCACTGTCGGCCATATCGAAGGCCTGCACGGTGTCGGCGCCCGAGCCATCGGCCAGCACCACGGTGTCGCGGCCGCCGCCCAGCACGATGTTCTCGATCTGGCTGAAGCTGGCCGTCGACGTGCCGTCGCTGACCGTTCCGGCCTCGGGGTCGGCGCTGGTCAGATCAACGGTCACACCCGTGGAGGTCGCGCTCAGATCCAGCGTGTCGCCGTTGGTTTCACCGGTTTCGCCGCCAAAGATTGTATCGGCGCCAAACCCATCTTCCAGCACAAACCAGTCGTCACCTGCCTGGCCCTCAAGGCTGTCAGCACCAGTTCCACCCGCGATCGTATCATTGCCGCTGCCGGCCCAGACGGAATCGTTTCCGGACCCACCTGAAATCAGCTGATCGCCTGTTCCAGTCTCAATGTAATCATTGCCGGAGCCACCGTCGATTGTCGCGTCGCCGACCCAGAGTTCTATGTAGTCATCGCCAGCACCGCCGTCTATCGACGTGCCCGCGGCTGTCAGCGTGCCCCAACCACCGAAATAGAGTGTGTCGCCGAATGCCGAGCCCGTGACGGTATCCGCCCCACCGAGGTTGTCGAAGATCGAGACACCGCCTGCCGAACCCGAGGCGTCATAGACATCGTTTGTGCCGCCGGGATCCGTCGGACCCGTCTGGAAGGTCACCACATTGTCCATGTCGGTGAAGGTTGTGGTGTTCACGCCATCGGTGACGATACCGTCGCCGCTGTCGGTGAAGGTATAGGTCAGGCTGGATGTTGCATTGCTGGCATCCAGATCGTCGCGGCTGCTGGCGTCGCCGACGATCGTGTCGTTTCCTGCCGACAGCATCACAGTGTCGCTGCCGCTACCGGAATAGATCAGGTCGTCACCAGCACCACCGTCAATAGTGTCGGAGCCGCCGTAACCATAAATCGTGTCGTTCAGGCCATCGGCCCCGTCAATCTGGTCGCCTTGGGCATCGGTATAGCCCGGACCCATGTTGTTGTTGAACGCGTTTCCGTCGACAGGGCCCACTGCGGGAATGCCCATCGCTTCGAGTTGGGTAAAGCTGCTGACTTCGCCGGGAAGAACACCGACCAGCGTGATGCTTTCGCCGTTCGGAAAGGTCAGGATCGCATCGCCCGTGCCGTCCCCGTTGGTGTCGGTGACGGTCACATCCGCCACATTGACCGGGTTGCCGCCCGCATCCGTCAGGCCCGACACGTCCAACTGGTCGTTGGTCGTGCCGTCGCCACTGTCGGCCATATCGAAGGCCTGGACCGTGTCGGCGCCCGAGCCATCGGCCAGCACCACGGTGTCGCGGCCGCCGCCCAGCACGATGTTCTCGATCTGGCTGAAGGTGGCGGTCGAGGTGCCGTCGCTGACAGTACCCGCCTCAGGGTTAGCCGAGGTCAGGTCAATCGTGGTGTCGGTCGTGACCGCGCTCAGATCAAGCGTATCGTTATCGAGACCGGTCGAAACATTTTCGCCGCCGACAATAGTGTCGTTGCCGAAATTGTCTTCGAGAATGATCACGTCGCCATCGGCGTGTGCATAGATCAGGTCATCGCCCGTGCCGCCGAGGATCGTGTCCTCGCCTCCGGAAGCACGGACCGTGTCGTTCCCCGCCCCGAGATCGACATAGTCCGCCGATCCGTCGGTAGACGCGCCAATGTCGGCGACGATCTCGTCATCGCCATCGCCGCCGATCAGGGTGTCGGATCCGCGACCTGAGTCGATATAGTCGTTGCCTGCCCCGCCGTCGATATAGGCGCTGTCCGACGTGTTCGTGGTCCAGTTATAGATAGTGTCATCGAAGCTCGAACCGGTGACGGTATGATCGCCGGACCAGGTATTGTACTGGATCGACTGGCCCGCGCCCGACGCATCCAGCACGTTCGATGCGCCATAGGCATCAAACTCGTAGAGATTGGTCAGGTGGAGGTCATAGGTGCCATCACCCGAATAGGCATTCTGACCGTCGATGAATGTCAGGTTCCAGTTCTCGTCAATCGCGACATAGCCGTTGCCGGTTGTCGTCGATACGGTATCGTTGCCGATGTCGCCCTGCAGATAGACCGCCTCGACATCGATGATAAGGTCATCGCCGCCGCCACTGGTTATCGTTGCGCGGTCATAGCCGTCACCACCCAGGATCGTATCGTTGCCAAGGCCGTCGGTGATGCGGTCTGCGCCTGCGCCCCCGTCGATCAGGTCATCACCTGCACCGCCGGCAATCGTGTCATTGCCGTCGTAGCCATAGATCGTGTCATTCAGGCCATCGGCGCCATCAATGATATCGCCTTCGGCATCGGTGTAGCCGACTGGCATATTGTCGCTGCCTGACGTGCCATCCACAATTTCGGTGCCCGGAATACCGATCGATTCCAGCTCGAGCGCGCTGTCCACCTGGCTCGGGGGCACGCCGATCAGGGTGATGCTTTCGCCGCCCGGGAAGGTCAGCACCGCGTTGCCGCTGCCGTCATCGGTGACCGTAACATCGCCGGTATTGACGGGCGTTGTGCCGCCATCCGAGGTCAGCCCGCTGACATCGAGCTGGTCCATGGTCGTACCATCGCCCGAGTCGGTCATGTCGAAGTCGATCACCCGGTCCGCGCCGGACCCATCGGCAAGGATGATGGTCTCACGCGCGCCGCCAAGCTGGATATTCTCGATATCCGAGAAGCTGGCCGTGGCGGTCCCGTTCGACACGGTTCCCGCTTCGGGATCGGCGCTGGTCAGATCAATCGTGGTGGGGGTTGTGGTGTTTATCTCCAGGCTGTCGCCGACCGTTTCGTTCGAGCTCCAGCCGTTGATCGTGTCATTGCCGAAATTGTCGTTCAGGGTGAATGTGTCATCCCCGCCGCCGCCGAACATGCTGTCGTCGCCGGTGCCGCCATCCAGAAGATCGCCGCCATCGCCCGCTCTCAGGTCGTCATTGCCGGCACCGCCAATCAGCGTGTCCGCACCTGTGTCATTGCCGCCCAGCAGGGTGTCGTGGCCATCGCCGCCTTCAAGCAGGTCGGCCCCGTCGGCCCCGTCCATGTAGTCGTTGCCGGTGCCGCCATAGAGGCTGTCGTCACCAAGCCAGCCTTCCATGCTGTCATTGCCCGCATCGCCCTGCAGGATGTCATTGCCGACCCCGCCATAGACGCTGTCATTGCCGTCGCCACCCTGCACCAGGTCATTGCCGGTGCTGCCCGTGACCCAGTCATCGCCGACACCGCCCGAAACCGTGTCGTCGCCGCCGCCACCCGAGAGGCTGTCGGCCCCGGCATTGCCTTCAACGATGTCACTGCCGTCCTGACCGTCAAGCGTATCGTTGCCGTCGCCGCCAAGAATCGAGTCGTTGCCGGTGCCACCGAAGGCCCGGTCATTGCCGATCCCGCCGTTGATCGAGTCGTTGCCGGCCTCGCCATAGAGCTCGTCATCGCCCTCTTCGCCCTTGACCCAGTCATCCTGAGCGCCCGCAAAGATCGTGTCGTTGCCGGTGCCGCCATCGAGCGTGTCATTGCCCACGTCGCCGATGATCTGGTCGTTGCCGCCTTCGCCGAGGATCAGGTCGGCACCGCCCGTGGCAAAGACGTCGTCACCATCGAGCGTGTCGTGGCCATCACCGCCGAACAGCGTGTCGGCCCCGTCCGCACCGAAGAAGGAATCGTCACCATCGCCGCCAAGCAGGCTGTCATTGCCCGCCCCGCCATAGACGGTATCGTTGCCGGTGCCTGCCTCGACCGTGTCATTGCCGGCCCCGGCATCGACCACATCGTTCCCGCCAAAGGCCTGAACCAGGTCGTCATTGGTGCCCGCCAGGTTGTCTGCGGCGTCGATCCTGTCGCCCTCGGGGTCGCCAAGATACCCTGCGTTGATCGTGTCGGCGCCGGTCGTGCCCTCGACGATATAGTCGGGGATGCGCGGAATGCCGATCGATTCAAGCTCGAACGCCGTGTCGACCTCGCTCGGGGCCACACCGATCAGGGTGATGGTCTCGCCCCCGGGGAAGGTCAGAACGGCATTGCCGCTACCGTCATCGGTGACCGTCACGTCGCCGGTATGGACCGGCGTGGTGCCGCCATCCGAGGTCAGCGCGCTCACATCGAGCTGATCGACCGTGGTGCCATCGCCGCTGTCGGCCATGTCGAAATCGGTGACCGTGTCGCTGCCCGACCCGTCGGCCAGCACGATGGTATCGCGCCCCGTGCCGCCTGAGATCGTGTCATTTCCGACACCGCCGATCAGGGTGTCGTTGCCCGCGAAACCATCGATGCTGTCATTGCCCCAGCCCCCATCGAGCAAGTCGCCGGACGTGTCGGTCGGTGCATCCGGCAAAAGGTAGTCGGCATCGACCCGATTGGCGACCAGCCCCGAGTTGTCGAGGTTCACGGTATCGAGCGAAATCGACTGGATCGGCTTCGACGTCAGCAATGCGTTGTCCGCATTGTTCGAAAATTCCGGCATCAGGAACACTTCGCCGGTGGTGGTCTGGATCACCACCGCTGTGAACGTTCCGCTGGTCCCGTCGGTGAAGGTCACCGTGGCGTCATACACCTGGGTGCTGTCGACCAGGTAATCGACCCCGCCGACCGTCAGAGTTTCAGGGGTCGCGCCGACGTCGTTATCGGCCAGAGTGTTGTCTAAATTGGTGTCGTTGGCCGTGGCGGTCTGGAAATTGTTGAAAAGTTCCGCGCCGGGTCCGCCATAGTTGCCCAGCAGATCGCCCGCGTTTTCCGACACACTGTCGGTTTCGTCCGGGTCAACATCGGCGAAGGTGCCGAGGTTGATCACCGTATAGGTGCTGCCTACCGTGCTCGTGCCGCCTATGCCGCTGCCTGTGGCGGGGTTCTCGGCGCCCGAGATCGTGTCGTCGCCGCCGCTGCCATAGACCGAGTCCGAACCGAGCCCGCCAAAGACGATATCGTCTCCGCTGCCGGCATGAACCATATCGTCGCCGCTGCCTGCATCGACCGAGTCATTGCCCTCGCCTGACCAGACGGAGTCATTCCCGGCCCCGGCGCGCACGCTGTCCTGCTCGCCGCCGCCCAGGGCGTCGTCATTCTCGATCCAGTCGCCGTCGGCATCGACATAGAACTGGCCCATGATGTCGTCGCCGGACGTGCCTTCGACGATATAGTTGTTGCTCAGGACGTTGACGTTTTCGATCTGCGAGAAGCTCAGCGACGTGCCGTCATTGAAAAACACGGTCCCGCTTTCGGCGCCGGAATAGCTGATAGAGGCCACGTCCGAGACATTCAGCACATCGCTGTCGACACCGCCTTCGCCGCCGACAATGGTGTCCCCGCCCGAGCCCCAAATGCTGTCTGCCCCGTCGCCGCCGTTGATCAGGTCGGCCCCGTCGCCGCCGGTCAGGATGTCGTTGCCAGCATCGCCCGAGATCGTGTCATTGCCTGCGTGACCGACGATCCGGTCCCTTTCTGTCCCGCCGCTGATGCTGTCATTGCCCCAGCCGCCATCCAGCCAGTCTTCGCCGGACTGGCCCAGGATCGAATCGTCGCCCGAGCCCGCCATGACCAGGTCGGCACCGGCGCCCGCTTCGATCGTGTCGTTGCCTGCGTCTTCCCAGCCGCCTTCGATCTGATCCGCGCCGTCGCCGCCGACAAGATAATCCGCTCCGGCGCCGCCATCGATGAAATCGTCCCCGGCATCGCCAAAGACGGTGTCGGCCCCGGCCCCGGAATAGATCGTGTCCGCACCGGTGCCGCCATCGACCGTATCGTCGCCCGCGCCGGAGAGAACGACATCGTTGCCCGCCCCGGCCAGAACGATATCGCTGTCCGAGCCGTCCGAATGATCGCCATTGTCGATCCGGTCGCCCTCGGGATCGCCGGTGTAAAGCACGTCGATCATGTCGTCGCCGCCGGTGCCCGATACCGTGTAATCCGGCGCGGCAGGCACGGTGAAGCTGAAATCGGTGATCCCCGAGCCGCCCGATTGCGCCCCTTCCGGGCCGGCATCGTAGATCAGGGTCAACTCAGAGATCGGCCCGCTCAGCGAGACGCTGATGTCATTGGCGGTGGTGCCCGCCGAGTTGATCGACACCGACCCGTCCGGGTTGGTGATGATGAACTCATCCTGCACATTGCCAAGTCCGGCAATGACCTCCGCCGCCGAGAGAAGATTGCCGTTCTCGTCATAGGCATAGATCGTCCAGTAATCGTCCCAGGTCGGCTCCTGGCCATTGACGTGGTTGAGCGAGAAGGCGAGGTTTTCAACCGGATTGGAAAAGCTGTAGCTGGCGGTGATCGGCTCGGTGACGAAGGCCGCGCCAAACTCCGACACCCCGGTGCCATTCGCGGTTGCGTCCCATGCGTCGGCTGTAAACGTGCCGGTCACGGTGGTCGAGTTGCCCCCCTCCGACACCGTCGTGGTTCCAGACTCGGCGAAGCCACTGCCCCCGATCCAGACCGCATTGTCCAAAACTGCCATTACTCACACTCCGGTCATCGTTCGGGGAACGTCCCCAACTCGTGTACGTTGACGCCCGTCGCGCTGATTCCCGCTTCAGCTCGCTCAAGGCGCAATTTTCCAAGAAAAAGGTTAATTTGCGGCTGAGGCTTTATTTTGATGGGGCGCGACAAATCCAAGGCAGGGTGCCGAAATTTTGCATAAAAAACCTAAGGTTGCGCGGTGCGCGCCGTTACGCAGCCAATGGGAGTGCGGAGTGCTCCGGCATAAGCAGCCGCGCCTCATGGGCTTTCAGGCAGGTCCGGGCCGTCGCCCCATAGCTGGCCGGGTCGCTGCGCAGGGCCGGAAACGCGGTAAACAGTTCCTCCCGGGCATGACCGGATATCGCCGCCAGCCCGACCTCGCCGGCAAAGAAACTCTCGGTCGGCGCCCCTTCGGCATAGATCACCTCATGGCGGTCGAACATCAGGTGAATATACGTCACCAGCGGGCGCGGGCTTCGCATCACGCTCAGCCCATCCTCCAGATGCGCCGCCGCCGCCAGAACCTCATCCGTGCCGAACAGAAGCTCGCAGTCATAGCCTTCGAACAGCAGCCGGTGCTGCGGCGAGACCAGAAGATCGCGCCGCGCGCCAATGACCTCGCGACCCACCCGCACCGGCGCGAAGGTGCCCCGGCCCGGCACGGTAGAAGTGCCCACCCAGCGCAGCGGCTGCGCGCCGTGATCGCGGGTGATCACCCGGTCACCGATACGCAGGCTCTCGATCGGCCGTTCACCGGTCTCTGTCAGGATCATCGTGCCCGGGGTGAAACAGATGATATTCTCGATATCGCTGAAATTCACCACCGTCCCGTCGGCCATGGTGAAGCTGCCCGACAAAGCGCCGGGGTCGCTGCTCGGGGTCAGGGTTATATCTGCAAATGAGACATCCGAAGTCAGTTGCAGCGTGTCGTTGTCGCCGGCACCGCCATTGCCGCCGTCAATGGTGATCGTCCCGCTGCCCGCTTCGCCCAGATCGGTCAGAAAGAAGTAATCGTCGCCGTCTCCGCCCTCGGCCACATCGCCTTGCGCAACGAAAAATGTGTCGTCATCCGCGCCACCCTGAAGCAGATCCGCCCCGATCCCGCCGATCAGGGTGTCATTGCCCAGATTTCCGATCAGCGTGTCATCCCCGGCGCCGCCATCCAGGGAATCCCCCGACGTATCCGTACCGGTCAACGGCACCTGGTAATTGGCGTCGATCCGCTCCGCCACGAGCCCGGAATCATCTGTATCCACCGAAAGCAGCGTGATTGACTGAATCGGCGCCGAGGTCAGCAACAGGTTGTCGGCGTTGTTGGTAAACTCCGGCATCAGGTAGACATCGCCATCCACCGTCTGCACCACAACCGCCGTGAATGTGCCGGTGCTGCCATCGGTGAAGGTGACCGTCGCGTTATAGACCTGCGTGCTGTCGATCTGCGTGGTCACGCCATTGATGACGATATTCTCGGGCGTGGTGCCCGTGTCATTGTCTTCCAGCGTCGTGTCGGCATTCGTGTCGAACACGGTGGCGGATTCGAAATTGTTGTACAATTCCGAGCCGATCCCGCCGTAAACCCCAAGAAGATCCGCGGCATTCTCCGAAATGCCGTTGAGTTCATCCGGGTCGATATCGGCGAAATTCCCAAGGTTGATGACCGTGAAACTCGTGCCAACGGTGTTGGTCCCGCCAATGCCTGTGCTGCTGGTGTTCTGCTCGCCGCCAAAGAGGACATCGTTGCCCGCCCCGCCGATCAGCGTATCCGAGCCCAGATCGCCATAAACCGTGTCATTGCCGTCGCCGGACGACACGATGTCATTGCCCGCTCCGGCATAAACCGTGTCATCGCCGCCGCCGACACTGTCCCCGTCGGCATCCACGTAAGTTGCGTCAATCGTCTCGCTCGCGGCGGTGCCGTCCACCTCGTCGCCCGGCTCCACATAGTCGTTGATGTTGAAAACCGGATCGCCTGCGTTCACATCGGGGTCGGTGTTGTAATCAAGCGTCTCATAGCTGCGCCCCGGAACCAGCGGAATTTCCGAAAGGGTGTAGTAGCCGCCCGCGCCGCCGCCCACGACACGCAGGGTGATAACCTCGAATGTCTGGCCGGTGACCGTATCCAGCAGGGTCCAGCTTTCCTCGGCATAGACCCGGCGGCCCGTGGAGGTGCTGCCGCCCACCGTAACCGTGGCCGTCGCCGTCTCGCCGCCAGCATTGCGGCTGTCGATGGTAAAGCCTTCGATGCCGGGCTCGTTATCGGTGATCGTCGCGGTGCCCGAGGGCGTATTGGCCCCTGTCCAGATCGCGGTGCCTCCGATGGTGGTCGAAAGCACGTTGACCGGGTCGACGTCATATATCCCTACCGTATACGTGGGCATTGTCCTGTATCCTGCCTCGGGGCCTGCGATCTTTGCGCCGCTGCGGCCAATGGAGCTGCTTACTCAACTTTGTTTCCATCCTGGATACAGTCGCTCTGAGGCCGCAAAAGAGCGGGTTTTAGGCGAATTTTCGGCAAATTGAGGTATTTTTGGGGCACGACGCCGTGCTTGCGCTTCGGTATGCGCGGTGTCCGGGGTCAGGTCACCGCGGCGCGGGTCGCGTAGTCGGGCCGGTCCCAGAGGCGGTCGTTGACCACACGCGCGATGATCTCCACCGCTCGTTCGATATCGTCTTCGTCCAGATAAAGCGGCGTGATGCCAAAGCGCATGATGTCGGGTGCGCGGAAATCTCCGATCACCCCTTCGGCGATACAGGCCTGCATCGCGGCATAGCCATGAGCGAAGTGAAAACTCACATGGCTGCCTCGCTCTGTGGCCCTGCGCGGGCTGGCCAGGCGCAGGGCAGGGCAGGCGGCCTCGACGCCCTCGATAAAGGCGGTGCTCAGTTTCCGCGAGGCCGCCGCCACCTCGCGCATGTCGACCATGTCCCAGACATCCAACGCCGCTTCAAGCGCGGCCATGCCCAGCACCGGCGGCGTGCCGACGCGCATCCGCGCAATGTCCGGCGCCGGGCGGTAGGTGGGATCGAAATCAAATGGCGCTTCATGCCCGAGCCAGCCTGACAGGGCTGGAGAGGCCTTGGCCGCGTGCTCGGGCGCCACATAGATGAAGGCCGGCGCGCCGGGCCCGCCATTGAGGTACTTGTAGGTGCAGCCCACGGCGAAATCCGCGCCCGCCCCGGCCAGGTCCACCTCCACCGCGCCCGCCGAATGCGCCAGGTCCCAGACCGTCAGCGCGCCCAGCTCCTGCGCCTGCGCTGTCAGGGCGGCCATGTCATGCTGGCGCGCGGTGCGGTAATCCACCTCCGTCAGCATCAGCACCGCCACCTCTTCGCTCAGCGCCTCCGCCACCTTTTCGGGCGCCACCACGCGCAGCTCATATCCTTGCCCCAGGGTGCGGATCAGCCCCTCGGCCATGTAGAGATCGGATGGAAAATTGCCGCTGTCCGACAGGATCACCCGCCGATCGGGGCGCAGCTCCAGCGCCGCGGCCAGCGCCTGATAGACCTTCACGCTCAACGTGTCGCCCACCATCACATGCCCCGGCTCCGCCCCGATGAGCCGTCCGATCCGGTCGCCGATGCGCCCCGGCTGCGCCATCCACCCGGCCTTGTTCCAGCCGGTGATCAGCATCTCGCCCCATTCGTCCTGCATCACCCGCGCCATGCGCTCGGTTGCGGCGCGGGGCAGGGGGCCCAGCGAATTGCCATCGAGATAGATCACCCCCTCGGGCAGGTGAAACCGCGCCCGCGTGTCCGCAAACCCGCTCACAATCCCAGCTCCGCGCGCCGCTTCCGGGTCAGCTTGGCCACCACCATGTCATAGCTCATCACGATATGCTCTTTCAGTTCGTCGTCGCTCAGCCCCGGCGCCTCATAGACCTGCAGCCATTTCATCCCGCGCGAGGCCAGATAGGGCGCGGGCCGGATGCCCGGTTGATCCTGCAACACCTCATAGGCGATGTCGCTGGCCTTGAACGTATAGGCATCCTTGCCCTCATTCCAGCCGCAGATCGCGAACACCTTGCCGCCCACTTTCCAGACATCCGCATTGCCCCATTGCACCACATGGGTGGTGGCGGTCAGCCCCCCGCAAAAGCTGTTGAACTCGTCCCGGACCATCATCGCGCCTCTCCCGGCTTCGCTGCCCCGACAGTATCGCCCGCCCGGCCGCTTTCACAGCCGAAATCTCGTACGGGTTCGGCCCTGTTGGCCGTGCCCCGGAAACCGTCTAGCCTCATCCTGCCGGCACATATGACCCTGCAGAGGAGGCCGAAATGGGCACATGGGATACGGGAAGCTTCGACAACGATGCCGCTCTCGACTTCTTGGGCGAGTTGGAGACGCCTGCAGAGATCGCCGCGATGATCCGCGACGGCGGGCAGTCCGCTGATGCCGACACGGCCGCAAGGGTGATCGCCGCCTGCGATCTGGTGGCCGCACTTCTGGGCCGACCCGATCCGGCCATGCCCGAGGATATCCTGCCCCGCCTGGGCGATGCGCCGCACCCCGAAGCCGCGCTTCTGGCCGAGGCCCGGCGCGCCATTGCCCATCTGCGGGCACGCTCCGAACTGGCCGAGCTCTGGGCCGACGGGGATGACGCGGGCTGGCAGGCGGCCCTCGACGATCTGCTCGCCCGCCTCGACCCGGACGCGCCCTATGAGCCGAAGGGGACATCCGCCGCTCCCGCCGGCGTCATCCTCGCCCATTGCTTTGCCTGTGAACAGGGCATCCCCGAGGACGAGGCGGTGACGCTTGAGCATGTCATCGATGACGGGATCATCTATGCGACCATGGCGCTCTATGCCCACCGCGCTTGTGTCGAAGACCGGTTCGATCCGCCGCACTGGAACGCCGACGGCACTCCGACCGAGAGCACGCTGGCCCAGTTTGCCCGCGCCATCGGCGTCGAGGACGGCTAACGGGTCGGGCCGCTCATCCGCCCTGACAGGCGGCCTCGCGAGGCGGGCACGCAAGGGCCCGAAGAGCGTCGCGCCTCAGAATTGCCCGCCTGCGATCTCGATGGCCTGCCCGTTCACGCTCTCCGATCCCGGCGCACAGAGCCACAGCGCCGCCGCCGCCACCTCTTCCGGGGCGATCAGCCGCTTGTGCTTGTTGGCCTCCACCATCATCGCCCGCGCCGCGTCCTCGCTGACCTGCGCGCGCTCGGCAATCGCGGTGACGTTGCGGGTGACGATCTCGGTATCCACATAGCCCGGGCAGAGCGCGTTGAAGGTCAGCCCCGTGCCCAGGTAATCCTCGCTCAGCGCCCGGATCAGCCCGATCATCCCGTGTTTGCTGGCGGTATAGGCCGCGGCGCCCTTCAGCCCCTTCAGCCCGGCAATGGAGGAGACCGCAATGACCCGGCCCCAGTCCGCCTCGCGCATGCCGGGCAGGCATTCGCGCACCGTCAGGAACGCGCCGTCAAGGTTGATCGCCATCATCCGCCGCCAGAAGGCCAGGTCGGTCTTGTGCAGCGCCCGGCCCTCGGCCATGCCGGCATTGGGCACGCAGATCTGCACCGGCCCGCGCGCGGCCACAGCCGCGGCCACGCCGTCCACAACGCTCGCCTCATCGGCCACATCCATCTGCACCGCGTGCAAACCGCGCCCGGCCACCGCCTCGAGCACGTCCATCCGCCGCCCGGTGATGGTCACCTCTGCCCCGGCCTCGGCCAGGGCCCGCGCGATGGCCAGGCCAATGCCCGTGCCGCCGCCTGTCACCAATGCGTGTTTTCCCGTCAAAACCATGGTCATCCTCCTGGCCGCCATGCTACGCGTTTGTCACTGGCTGGCAACCGTCCCGAAAGGACCCCGCATGACAAAATGGCTCGACATGCCTCCCGCCTGGCTCGCGCTTTTCATCGCGCTGGCCTGGGTGCAATCCTCGTATTTCGGCCTTGGCCTGCATTTCGGCGGCGGCTGGGCGGATTTTGTCGGCGGTCTGCTCGTCGGCGGCGGGATCATCATCGTCATTCTGGCCGCGATCGAATTCCGCCGCTACCGGACAACCATCGTGCCCAAGGAAACGCCCGCCCGGCTGATCCAGTCCAGCGTGTTCAAACGCTCGCGCAACCCGATCTACCTTGCCGACGCCATGATCCTCGCCGGGCTGATCCTGCGCTGGGACGCGGTGCTGTCGCTGCCGCTGGTGCCGGTTTTCGTCTGGCTCATCGAAAAGCGGTTCATCCTCGGCGAAGAGGCCAGGATGCGCCAGATCTTCCGCATGGAATACGCCAAATACGAACGCAAAGTGCGTCGCTGGCTGTGAAACCGGCCCAAATCCGGGCAAAACGCGGCGTCAGAGCGACTTTTTAACGCGTGAGCGCGACATCCGCTTGCACTGCCCTAAATACCCGGTCTAGGGATCAACCCGACGTGGCGGGCCGCTGGCCGGCCCTGCTGCCATTGGAAAGAGGGGACATCAGATGAAGATCGGGACTCCGAAGGAAGTAATCGAGGGCGAAGCGCGTGTTGCGATGACGCCGGATTCGGCGCTGCAGCTGCAAAAGCTCGGCCATGACTGCGTGATCGAAAGCGGGGCAGGCGACAAGGCCGGTTTCTCGGACGCCGATTACAAGGCCGCGGGCGTCGAGGTGGTCAAGACCGCCGCCGCCCTGTGGAAAGCCGCCGATGTGGTCGCGAAGGTGCGCCCGCCGCAAGAGGCCGAGATGAAGCGCCTGCGCAAGGATCAGACGCTGATCAGCTTCTTCTCGCCGGTCGCCCAGGAGGCCGAGATGAAAGCGGCCGCCAAGAAAGGCGCCACCATCGTCGCGATGGAAATGGTTCCGCGCATCTCTCGGGCGCAGAAAATGGACGCGCTCAGCTCCATGGCCAATATCGCAGGCTACCGCGCGGTGATCGAGGCGGGCAACAACTTTGGCCGCTTCTTCACCGGGCAGGTGACCGCCGCCGGCAAGGTGCCGCCCGCCAAAGTGCTCGTCGTGGGCGCGGGCGTGGCCGGGCTTGCCGCCATCGGCACCTCGACCAGCCTTGGTGCCATCACCTATGCCTTCGACGTGCGCCCCGAAGTGGCCGAACAGGTCGAGAGCATGGGCGCCGAGTTCGTCTATCTCGATTTCGAGGATGACAGCCAGGATGGATCCGCAACCGGCGGCTATGCCTCGGTGCAATCGGATGAATTCCGCGAAGCACAGCTGGCCAAGTTCCGCGAGCTTGCCCCCGAGATGGACATCGTCATCACCACCGCGCTCATTCCCAACCGCGAAGCGCCCGAGCTGTGGACCAAGGATATGGTCGAGGCGATGAAGCCCGGCTCGGTCATCGTGGACCTTGCCGCCGAGAAGGGCGGCAACTGCAAGCTGACTGTGGCGGACGAGAAGATCGTGACCGACAATGGCGTGACCATCATCGGCTATACCGACTTCCCCAGCCGCATGGCCACGCAGGCCTCGACGCTCTATGCCACCAACATCCGGCACATGATGACGGACCTCACGCCCGAGAAGGACGGCGTGATCGTGCATGACATGGATGATGACGTGATCCGCGGGGCCACCATCGCCCATGCCGGAGACGTGACTTTCCCGCCACCGCCGCCCAAGGTGCAGGCCATCGCGGCCGCCCCCAAGAAAGAGGTGGCCCCCGAACCGACACCGGAAGAGAAACGTGCCGCTGAAAAGGCCGCTTTCCGCAAGCAGACCGTTCAGCAGGTCTCGCTTCTGGGGATCGGTGGCGCGCTGCTTCTGGCGGTGGGGCTCGTGGCTCCGGCCAGCTTCATGCAGCATTTCATTGTCTTCGTGCTCTCGGTCTTCGTGGGCTTCCAGGTGATCTGGAACGTCTCGCACTCCCTGCACACCCCACTCATGGCGGTGACCAACGCGATCTCCTCGATCATCATCCTGGGCGCGCTGATCCAGATCGGCTCCAGTTCGGTGCTCATCACCATCCTGGCCGCAGCGGCGATCTTCATGGCCGCCATCAACATCTTCGGCGGCTTCCTCGTCACCCGGCGCATGCTCGCCATGTTCCAGAAATCGTAAGGGGTCAGGGCTATGGAATACGGATTTACAATTGCAGCCTACGTGGTTGCGGCCATCCTCTTCATCTTCTCGCTGGGCGGACTTTCGGGTCAGGAAAGCGCCAAACGTGCCGTGTGGTACGGGATCGTCGGCATGGCGATTGCCGTGCTGGCCACCCTGATCGGCCCGGGCCACGGGCTGTGGCTGATGTCGATCGTTCTGATCGCGGCGGGGGCCGTGGTGGGCTATCAGCTTGCCACCAAGGTGCAGATGACGCAGATGCCCGAACTGGTGGCGATCATGCACTCCCTCGTCGGTCTCGCCGCCGTCTTCGTCGGCTTCAACGCCGATCTGATGATCAACAACGTGAGCGGCCTCTTTGCCGAGAACGGCATGACCATGGGCGCGCTTGCCGCCGATGGCAGCTATGCGCTGCTGCCCAAGGCCGTCTATCACGAGCTCAGCGCCTTCGGTCAGCTTATCGCCAAGAAATCGCCGGTTGAGATCACCATCCTTCAGGTCGAGCTGGTGCTTGGTATCTGGATCGGGGCCGTGACCTTCACCGGCTCGGTGATTGCCTATGGCAAGCTGGCGGGCAAGGTCGATAGTGCCGCCAAGCAACTGCCCGGCGGGCACCTTCTGAATGCCGCCGCTGCCGGTGCGTCGCTGCTCTTTGCGATCATGTACCTTGGCGGGTCGGGCAGCTGGACGCTGGTCCTGCTGACGCTTCTGGCGCTCTTTATCGGCTATCACCTGATCATGGGGATCGGCGGCGCGGACATGCCCGTGGTCGTCTCCATGCTCAACAGCTACTCAGGCTGGGCGGCCGCCGCCATCGGCTTCAGCCTCGGCAATGACCTCTTGATCGTGGTCGGCGCGCTGGTGGGCTCGTCCGGTGCGATCCTGAGCTACATCATGTGCAAGGCGATGAACCGGTCCTTCGTGTCGGTCATCCTTGGCGGCTTCGGCGGCGCCTCGGGCGAGCAGATGGCCGTCGAGGGCGAGCAGATCGCCATCGACGCCGACGGCGTGGCCAATGCGCTGAACGAGGCGCAGAGCATCATCATTATCCCCGGCTACGGCATGGCCGTGGCACAGGCCCAGCAGGCCGTCTCGGAGCTGACCAACAAGCTGCGCGCCAAGGGCAAGGAGGTGCGCTTTGCCATCCACCCCGTCGCGGGCCGCTTGCCGGGGCATATGAACGTGCTTCTGGCCGAGGCGAAGGTGCCTTACGACATCGTGCTGGAAATGGACGAGATCAACGATGACTTCCCCGATACGGACGTGGTCATCGTGATCGGCTCCAACGACATCGTGAACCCGGCCGCCCAGGACGACCCCAACAGTCCGATTGCGGGCATGCCGGTGCTGGAATGCTGGAAAGCCAAGCAGGTCTTCGTGTCCAAGCGCGGGCAGGGCACCGGTTACTCGGGCATCGAGAACCCGCTTTTCTACAAGGACAACACGCGGATGTTCTATGGCGATGCAAAGGACAGCGTGTCGAGCCTTCTGCCCAAGATCGACTGACGCCGCCCGTTGTAATGACAAAGCCCCGTCCCGGCGTATCGCCGGGGCGGGGTATCTTTTTGCTCAGCCGTCGTCATCGTCCCGGTTGCGCTCATATTGCCGGGCTCCGGGGATCGGGGGCAGCCAGCTTTCGCGCCGCAGGGTCCACAGCTCATAATCCGGCCTGAACTGATCCGGCGTATCCATCGCACCGAGATGCAGCTCCACCTCGTCACCGCTCCGCGCAAAGACAGACGATCCGCAGCGCGCACAAAACGCGCGCTCCTGATACTCCCGCACCTCCCCGGTGACCGTCACCGCGTCGCGGTCGAAAATCGCGGCGGCAAAGAACGGCGCGCCGTGATGCTTGCGGCAGTCCAGGCAATGACATACCCCAACGCGCCTGGGCGCACCCGCCGCCACGATCCGAACATCGCCACAGAGGCAGCCGCCCTCGTGCCGCGTCATGCCGCCGCCCGCGCGCAGCGGCCCAGCACATGGGCCAGAATGCGCGCCGCCGTCACACTCGCCGCGCCGTCCACGTCCCTCTCGGGCACGAACTCGATCATGTCAAAGCCCACAAGGCTGGTCTGTGTCGCCACCGCCTCGATCAGATCAAGCGCCTGGTAATAGCTCAGCCCGCCCGGCGTCGGCGCCATCACCGCGGGCATGATCCCTGCATCCAGCGCGTCGCAATCCATCGTGATCAGCGTGTTGCTGCCCTTCTCCACATGCCGCATCACCGCCGCCACGCCCTCCGCATGCAGCTGCCGCGCGGTGACGATCTCCGCGCCCCATTCGCGGGCCAGTTCCACCTCGCCACGCCGGGCCGAGCCAAGCCCCCGGATGCCCACATGCACGATCTTCTCCACATGGGCCATTTCCGAGGCCCGCCGCATGGTCGAGGAAAACCCCATCGGTTCGCCCCGCCGTTCCTGCCGCCAGTCGATATGCGCATCGACCTGCACGATGGTCAGCGGCCCATGCGGGGCCAGCGCCTCGATAAAGGGGATCGGCACGCTGTCATCGCCGCCGATCATCACCGGGATCGCCCCGCGCGCCACGATCTCGGCCGTCGCCTCGCGGATCAGGGCGCGGTTGCCCGGCCCGTCCTGGCTCGCAGTCTGCAAGTCTCCCGCGTCGGCCACCTTGAACCCCGTCCCGTGCACCAGCGGCCCGCCAAGATCGAAATCCCAATGGTCGGGCCAGCCCGCCTCCTGCTCCAGCGCGCGGCGCAGCGTGTTGGGCGCCTGCGCGTAATTCTCGTTCACGATGCCGGGATAGGGCGTTCCGTGCGGTGCGCCAAAAACCACGAGGTCGGCCTCCTCCACGCTGATATCGGTCCGCGCCCCGGAAAAGGGCAGGGCAGGGGGATCAAATGCAACGGTCATGGCGGGGTCCTCCTCAGGTTCCACCTTTCCAGTCCTAGCAGCCCCGGCTAGGCTTGGGCAAACCTTCACCGCAAGAGCCACCCGCCATGCCCCGCCTGCTTATCCTTTACCATTCCCGCACCGGCGGTGCGCGCCAGATGGCCGAAGCCGCGCATGCGGCTGCGTGCGAGGAACTGCCCGACACCGCCCTCATGCGCGCCGAAGACACCACGCCTGACGATATCCTCCGCGCCGATGGCTATATCTTCTGCGCGCCCGAAAACCTCGCCACCCTGTCCGGGCCGATGAAAGACATGTTCGACCGCTGCTATTACCCGGTGCTGGGCCGGATCGAGGGCCGTCCCTATGGCCTGATGATCTGTGCGGGCTCGGATGGCGAAGGCGCGCTACGCCAGACCGCGCGCATCGCCAAGGGCTGGCGGCTGCGCGAGGTGCAGGCGCCCTTCATCGTCTGCACCCATGCCCAGACACCCGAGGCGATCCTGGCCGAGAAGACGCTTGACGATGATCAGCTTACCCCTTGCCGTGACCTGGGCGCCGCACTGGCCGCAGGGCTGGCGATGGGGGTGTTCTGAGCCGGTTCGGTATGCAGAGGTATTCCGCTAAATCATTGAAACACATATTGAAATTTCTTGATCTTCTGCTGTGTCACGCTATGGTCTGGCCCAGCTTCCAAGGACAGGCCCATGCCCCCGATTGCCGATCACCCATTGCGCTATGACCTGGTTAACGAGCTTCATGCGCGCCCCTTCCCGGTGCTCAGCGCGCCCTCGACGGCGGTGTTTCTGGCCGTCAAGCGCGAAAGCGATGCCGCCGGGCGCGACCCTGCCGCCGATATCGCGCATCTGACCGCCTTGCTCGACCGGCACGGCGCGCCGCACCCCCAGCCCGGTGCGACGCATTATTTCGGCCAGATCGGGCGGCATCACCTGAAATGGGAACAGCATACCGAGATGGTGACCTACACCGTCTTCACCGAGGGGCTGAGCGACCGGGCGTTTGACCCGGCCGATTTCGATGTCCTGCCCGAAGACTGGCTTGAGGCGGCGCCCGGCGCGCGCATGACCTCCGCGCTGATCCGCATCGCGCCCTGGGAAAGCGACGATGTGGTGCGTGACATGCTGCACACCTGTTTCGTGCCCGAAAGCGTCGCCGTGGCCCGCGTGCTGGACGACGCGGCGATCATGGCGGGCGATTTCCGCATCGACACCGCCGGGCATATCCGCTTCGCGCTCTTTGTGAAGCCCCAGACCGGGCCGCGCCGCATTGGTCGTATCGTGCAGCGCATGTGCGAGATCGAAAGCTACAAGACCATGTCGATGCTGGGCTTTGCCAAGGCGCGCGGGCTCAGCCCCGAGATGCGTGGGATTGACGAGCGTCTCGGCGCGCTGATCGGGGGGCTGTCGGGCGATGGCGGCCGTCCCGCCGAAGAGGCGCTGCACAGCCTGCTCGCCGTCTCTTCCGAGCTCGAGGCGATGGTGGCGCGCTCCTCCTTCCGGATGACGGCGACCATGGCCTATGAGACCATCGTTGACGAACGTATCCGGCTTCTGCGTGAAGAGCGTTTCGAAGGCCGCCAGACCTTTGCCGAATTCATGACCCGCCGGTTTCAGCCCGCCATGCGCACCGTGCGCGCCACCAAGGCGCGGATGGAGGCGATGGCCGAACGCGCCAGCCGCGCGGGCGATCTGTTGCGCACCCGGGTGGATGTGGAACGCTCGGCCCAGAACCAGGCCTTGCTGGAAAGCATGAACCAGCGCGCCGATCTGCAGCTTCGCCTGCAAAAGACCGTCGAGGGGCTCAGCGTGGTGGCGATCAGCTATTACGCGGTGTCGCTCGCGGGTTACCTGCTCTACCCTCTTGCCGGGGCGCTGGGGATCAGCAAGGGGATGCTGCTTGCGGGCGTGACGCTGCCCGTGGTGCTGCTGGTGTGGTGGATGGTCAACAATATCCGCAAACGTCTGCATTGACGGCCGGTGCGTGAAATCACGCACCCTACGGGCCAGATGTAGGGTGCGTGCTTGCACGCACCGCGCCGCTCACATCACGAAATGCAGCCGGTCGAACTCCGCCCGCCATGCGGCCACCTCCGCCGCCAGGCTCTCCGGCGCGTCCGATCTCAGCGCCCGCGCGATCAGCCCTGCCAGGCGCGGCATATGCTCCGGCGTCATGCCCCAGCGCACCAGCTCCGGCGTGCCAAGGCGCAGCCCGTTCATATCGCCCTGCACCTCCGCGATGGGCAGCCCGATTCCGCAGGCCAGGACACCGGCGCGGCGCAGATGCTTTGACGCGGCCTGCCCGCCGCCAAACGCCGCCGCTTCCAGCGCGAACTGATGCGATCTGGTGACCCCCTGCGCGCGCGCAAAAACCGGCAACCCTTCGGCATCTAGCCCCTCGGCCAGCGCCCGCGCCGTGGCGATCATCCCGGCCGCATAGGCCGCGCCATGCTCGCGCCAATCCAGCAGGGACATGGCCAGCGCCGCCGATTTCGCGGCGTCGAAATTCGCCGTCAGCCCCGGAAAGGCAATCGCATCGAGCCGCTCGGCCATCTCGGCGTCATTCGTCACGATCAGCCCGCCCGCTGGCCCGCCAAGGGATTTGTAGGTGCTCATCGTCATCAGATGCGCGCCTTCCTTCAGCGGGTTCTTCCACGCGCGCCCTGCGATGATCCCGCATTGATGCGCGGCATCGAACAGCACCTTCGCCCCGACCTCGTCCGCAAGGGCGCGCACCTCCGCAACGGGATGCTCGAAGAGGTTGAGGCTCCCGCCCACCGTGATCAGCCGGGGCCGCTCCGCCTTGGCCAGCGCCCGCAAGCCGCCCAGATCAAGCGTATAGCCATCCGCATTCACCGGCGCCTCGACAATGCGCAGCCCAAACAGCCCCGCACAGCCCGCCATGTGATGCGTCACATGCCCGCCGATGCTGGCCGGGGGGGCGATGATCGTATCGCCCGCGCGGCAGGTCGCCATGAATCCGTAGAGATTGGCAATCGCCCCCGACGGCACCCGGATCTCGGCAAAGCGCGCATCGAACACCTCTGCGGCCAGCTCGGCGGCGATCACCTCGATCTCTTCGATCGCCTCCAGCCCCATCTCGTATTTGTCGCCCGGATAACCCAGGGACGGACGCGACCCGATGCCAGAAGCCAGCAACGCCTCTGCCCGCGGGTTCATCACATTGGTCGCCGGGTTCAGGTTGAAGCATTGCCTTTCGTGAATGTCGCGGTTCTGCTCGGCCAGCGCCTCCAGCCGGTCGGCGATCTCTGCGCTCTGCGCCCCCGCCGTCGCGCGCGCAATCTCCTGCACCCGGCTCTCGCAGCCTTCCGGCACCCAGTTCCTCGTTTCAAGCGTCATGCCCCGTCTCCTTCATGCGCCGCGTTGTCGCCCCCAGTTAGCGCCGCCTCTCTTGCCAGCGCAAACCAGTTTCTCTAAATTTAGACATAGAAAAACTAAGGCTAGATAATGTCAGTCAATCCGCCACGTCCCAAGGGCCCGCCGCTCAACGCCCTGCGCGCGTTCGAGGCGGCGGCGCGGACCGGGGGCTTTGTCACCGCCGCCGAAGAGCTGAGCGTCTCGCCCGGGGCCATCTCGCAGCATATCAAGACGCTCGAAGACTGGCTTGGCGCGCCGCTTTTTCACCGCCGCTCTCAGGGGGTGCGCCTGACCGAGTTTGGCCGGGCGGTGGTCCCGGCGCTGACCACGGCCTTTGACGCGATGGGCGAGGCGGTGCACCAGATGCGCGCACTCTCCGGCCAGCAGGTGATCCAGATCGCCGCCCTGCCCAGCGTGGCGCAGCTCTGGCTCTCGCCGCGCCTGCCGGCCATCCGCGCCGCTCTGCCCGGGGTGACCTTCTCGGTCTCGGCGCTGGAGACCCCGCCGAACCTGGCGCGTGACCTCTTTGATCTGAGCCTCTTTCTGCGCCGCCCCACCGGCCACGCGCGTGAGATCGTCCTTGCCGACGACCTGATCTATCCGGTCTGCGCGCCCGCACTGGCCGACCAGATTGCAGCGATGCGCGCCCTGCACGACCTGCCGCTTTTGCATGACGCGCTCTGGGCCGGGGACTGGGCGCTTTGGGCGCGGGCCATACTGGGCCGCTCGGACGGGTTTGAGCGTGGCGCGAAACACTCGCTCTACGCCATCGCCCTCGAAGAGGCCCGCAACGGGGCAGGGGTGCTGATCGGCCATGACGCGCTGGTGCAGCCCGATCTACGCCGCGGCACGCTGGTGGCCCCCTTCAGTGCCCCTGTACGCACCGGTCTGGCGCTGGTGCTGGAACGCGCCCGCAGCACAGCCGGGCAGGGCGTCCTTCCTGACGTGATTTCCCATCTTCGCGCCGGATAAGCCTCTGGCCTTCGCCGCCTGCCTGCGCTATCCCGCCACCTGCACCAACCAAAGGCCCACCGATGTCCGACAGCCTTCCTTACGAAACCCCCGGTCCCGTCGAGGACAGCCTGCGCGATGCGATCTCTCCCACGGACGAGATCATCGCCGAGGCGCGCGCGGGCCGGATGTTCATCCTCGTCGATCACGAGGACCGCGAGAACGAAGGCGATTTCGTCATTCCGGCCGAGTATGCCGATGCCGCCGCGATCAATTTCATGGCCACCCACGGGCGCGGCCTGATCTGCCTGCCGATGACCTCCGAACGGATCAGCCAGCTTGGTCTGCCGATGATGTCGGTCAACAATTCCTCGCGGCATGAAACGGCGTTCACCGTCTCCATCGAGGCGCGTGAGGGCGTCAGCACCGGCATTTCCGCCGCCGACCGCGCGCTGACCGTTGCCACCGCCATCAATGAACAGAACACGGCTGCGGCCATTGCCACGCCGGGCCATATCTTTCCGCTGCGCGCGCGCAATGGCGGCGTGCTGATCCGCGCGGGCCATACCGAGGCGGCGGTGGACATCGCGCGCCTTGCGGGGTGCAAACCCGCCGGGGTGATCTGCGAGATCATGAAGGAAGACGGCACCATGGCGCGCCTGCCGGATCTCGTCGAAGTGGCGCAAAAGCACGGCATGAAGATCGGCACGATCTCTGACCTCATCGCCTACCGTCACAAGCACGACAACCTCGTGCGCGAAGTGCGCCGCGAGGTGATCCATTCGTCGCATGGGGGCGAATGGCTGATGAGCCTCTGGGCCGACCAGATCACCGGCACCGAACATGTGGTCCTGACCAAGGGCGATGTGACCGACGGCGCGCCCGTGCTGGCCCGGACCCACGCGCTCAATGCGCTTGAGGATGTGCTGGGCATCGGGCTTGAGGCGCGCGACGGTGCGCCCACCGGCAAACTGCCCCGCGCGATGGAGAAGATCGCCGCCGAGGGGCGCGGTGCCGTGTTCCTCTTCCGTCAGCCCCGGCCCAAGCTCAGCTCGGAGATGGAAGATGACGACGCCCCGCGCACCATCAAACAAACGGGCCTTGGCGCACAGATCATGTCGACCATGGGCGTGCATGAGCTCATTCTTTTGACCGACAGCCCCCGCACACGCTATCTGGGGCTGGATGCCTATGGCATTTCCATTGTCGGCACCCGCCCGCTTTCCGAAGGATAACCGCATGGCCAGCACCGAATACTCGCTCCCCCGCGCCAGCTTCGACAAACCGGTGAAGCTTCTGATCGTGGTGGCGCCCTTCTACCGCGACATCGCCGATCAGCTCATCGCCGGGGCCGTGGCCGAAATCGAAGCCACGGGCGGCTCTTACGAGATCACCGAAGTGCCCGGCGCGCTGGAAGTGCCGACCGCCATCGGCATTGCCGAGCGCTTGTCGAATTTCGACGGCTACGTGGCTCTGGGCTGCGTCATCCGCGGAGAGACCACGCATTACGACACCGTCTGCAATGACAGCTCTCGCGGGATCACCCTGCTGGGCCTGCAGGGGCTCTGCATCGGCAACGGCATCCTGACCGTCGAGAACATGGAACAGGCCGAGGCCCGCGCCAACCCCGACAAGATGAACAAAGGGGCAGGGGCCGCCGCCGCCGCCTTGCATCTCATTGCCCTGACACGAAAATGGGGCGGCGCGCGCAAGGGCGTTGGCTTTATCCCCGACGCCGAGGAATACCAACTTGCAGGCGATCTGAAGGACAACCCCAAAGCATGACGCAGCTTTCCGGCAATCAGAAGCGCAAGATGCGCTCCGCCGCGCGGCTTTACGCGGTGCAGGCCCTGTTTCAGATGGAGCATTCGGCCCAGACGGTCGATGCAGTGATCGCTGAGTTTGAAGACCACCGCTTCGGCGCGGCCTATGAGGAAGGCGAGATGCAGGAGGGCGATCCGGCCCTGTTCGAGCAGCTCATGCAGGACGCGGTGAACCATCAGGCGCTGATCGACCAGATGACCGACCGCGCGCTCGTGGCCAAATGGCCCATCGCCCGCATTGATCCCACCCTGCGCGCCCTCTTCCGCGCCGCCGGGGCCGAACTGACCCAGACCGACACACCGCCCAAGGTCGTGATCAGCGAATTCGTGGATATCGCCAAAAGCTTCTATCCCGAAGGCCGCGAAGGCAGCTTCGTCAACGCCGTGCTCGACCACATGGCACGTGAAGCGCGGCCAGAGGCGTTTTGACCGCGCCTAGTGGCGCACAAGCAATCCGCCTTCATCCACCTCATATGGTCCGGGCGAAAACGCCGGATAGGTCAGGCTCACAATCGCCTCTGGCCAGGGAAGGCCATCGGGCATGCCATTCCTGGCATGGGCCGTTTCCATTTCTTTGAAGGAAATACCGGAGTCGAGGCCCACCACATCCTCTTCGAAGCCGTGGTCTTCGGCTCTGATACAGATCTTCCTGAGAACCAGTTCCACCTCTTCGGCCCCCATCGCGCTATGCGCCGGAGCACGGCCTTCAATCCAGAGCGCGGCGCCCAGATAGTCAAGCAGCCATGCAGCGGTGCCGCGATCGAATTCCGGCTGGTCGATCAGCCACATAAGCAGCTCTGCCGGATCACTGTCATAGGCGGCGGCATAGACCGCCATTTGATGAAAGATGCGCGGATCACGGGTCGTCTTGGCCGAAGCCAGCCCGCTTTCGGATGTCAGATCGAATGACAGGCGCTCTGCCTCCGGAGAGGCCGACAGAATTTCCTTCATCATTTCCAGAACGGCCTTGCGCGGGACGCGCTTGTTCACGAAATCGTCTCCGGCCGGTCCGAGAAGCGGCCGAGCCTTGAATTTCCAACCGCCCTTCACCGTCAGGAACTTGTAGACCGATGTGGCATACATCAGGCTATTCGGCCCGGGGGGCGGGGCATGGTGCAAGATGACATTTCCCGGCACAATCACACGATAAAGATGTTCGATCGCGTTGCGTTCTTCCGGCGTCAAGTCTTCCAGGCGCTTGCTCTGACCGCCATTGAGGTCGCGGATCGCAAGTGGCAAC
This sequence comes from Roseovarius faecimaris, assembly GCF_009762325.1. NCBI lineage: Bacteria > Pseudomonadati > Pseudomonadota > Alphaproteobacteria > Rhodobacterales > Roseobacteraceae > Roseovarius > Roseovarius faecimaris. The sequence continues at coordinate 2,402,608 of NZ_CP034348.1, read as the reverse complement.
AGGTAGAAAACCCCGCCTTCCGAACCGCCCACCAAACGCGACTCAAGCTGGTCGAGGCCAAGCTTATATCCAGCCTCTATGCCGATATCCTTCTGGTAATAGGCGCCCTTGTCATCTTTCAGGATAACGGTGGTGTCGTCGCGTTTTCCAAACAGGCCAAACATAGAAAATCTCAACTAAAGGAATGTCTTGTAGGGCAAGCTTATTGTCTGGCCTTCACAATGCAACCGGGAAATGTCCCGCTGGGGTTGCGGCCCGGCCGTTTCTTGTCCGGCGCGTCAGGACCGGTCTTTGCCCATGCCGGACCGTCGGCCCGATTTGACCGCCTAGCCGCTAGAATGCAGACTAAGGCATTCGTCAGATCAGGATTTCAGCACCCGGAGGGACATCAATGGCCGAGCAAGAGGGCACACGCACCAAGATCAGCAACGCAGATTACGAGGCCGAGCTTGCGCGGCTCCAGATCGAGCTTGTGAAACTTCAGGAATGGGTGAAACACTCCGGCCACAAGGTGGCGATCATCTTCGAAGGCCGCGACGCGGCGGGCAAGGGCGGCACCATCAAGCGCATCACCGAAGCGATGAACCCGCGTGTCTGTCAGGTCGTGGCGCTGCCCGCCCCCACCGAACGCGAAAAGACCCAATGGTATTTTCAGCGCTATGTCGCGCATCTTCCTGCCGCGGGCGAGATCGTGATCTTCGACCGGTCCTGGTACAACCGCGCCGGGGTCGAGCGCGTCATGGGCTTCTGCAGCGATCAGGAATACCGCGAATTCATGCGCTCCTGTCCCGAGTTCGAACGGATGCTGGTGCGCTCGGGCATTCAGCTGATCAAATACTGGTTCTCGGTCAGCGACGACGAACAGGAACGCCGCTTTCAGAAGCGCCTCACCGATCCGACAAAGCAATGGAAGCTCAGCCCGATGGACCTGGAAAGCCGTAAACGCTGGGTCGATTATTCGCGCGCCAAGGACGATATGTTCAACCACACCGATATCAAACAGGCCCCGTGGTATGTGGTGAACTCGGATGTCAAGAAACACGCCCGGCTCGACTGTATCAGCCACCTTCTGTCGCTGATCCCCTATGAAGAGGTCGAACGCCCGCCCGTGGTGCTCGAAGAGCGCCCGCCCCAGCGGTCCTATGTGCGCCCTCCGATGGACGATCAGGAGTTTGTGCCCCCCGCGCATAGCAGGTTCCTCTGAACCTGCTGCGGCGATCGGTCCGGACCGGTCTGTGCCATTCCTTGCCGATGCCCTTGCCGGGGCTGGTGTCTGTGATACACTTACAGATGCACCGCAGCTTCATGAGTCTCCCCATGCCCAAGCTCATCCGCATGTACATCATCAATTGCGCCATCGGCTTCGCCCTTGCGGCGGTCTTTGTGGGGATGCTTCTGTGGTTCAACATCGCCAACCTGTGGCATCTGATCTCGACCTCCGACAAGGGCTGGATCGCGCTTCTGGTACTCTGGATCTCGAACGGGGTGATCTTCGCCGGGGTACAGTTCGGCATCGCGGTGATGCGGATGAAGGATGACGACGATGACGATGGCCCCGGCGGCGGGCTGCGCCAGCATGTCGGTCATGCGCGCGAATACGCCACTATTCCGATCCGGGTCGATCAGGGGAAACGGGCATTCCTCGGCAGGAAATGAGCCCGGCTGACCACATTCCTTAACAAAAGGTGGATTTTGTACAAAACAGGGGGGTGTTTTGTACAAAACGTACAAAATTTTTGTGAGGTGGCGGGACCGCACACAACCGTGGGGTTCTCTCATTCCCGAGGACCTGTATGTACAGGTGGGCGCCGGGTAACCAGGCCAGGGCCAGGACAGAGCCAGCTCCCTCGGATTTGTTTAAGGCCACCGGAATGCAACCATGCACGAATTGGGCAGAACCCGCCAAGAGCCTAAGTAGTCCCTGCGCGTGCCCACGGCAAGGGGTTGCATATGTTCATCTTTTGTTCATAATTGCGGGATGGATCTCGTCAGCTCCTCCACGCTTCTGCCCGGGCAGCTTCTGGCGCGCGGTGTGTGCCGCCACCTGGCCGAGCATGGCTTTGTTTCCGTTGAGGAATTTACGCCCGAGCGGGGCAGGCGCGTGGATGTGATGGCGCTGGGCCCCAAGGGTGAGATCTGGGTGGTCGAATGCAAATCCTCGCGCGCCGACTATATGGGCGACGGGAAATGGGAGGGGTATCTGGACTGGTGCGACCGCTATTTCTGGGCCGTGGATGAGGCCTTCCCGACCGAGCTTCTGCCCGAAGGCACCGGTCTGATCATCGCCGATGGCTATGATGCCGAGATCATCCGCATGGCCCCCGAGGTCAAACTCGCCTCAGCGCGGCGCACCGCCCTCACGCGCCGCTTCGCCCAGGCCGCCGCCCGCCGCCTTCAGGCCCTCAGAGACCCCCGCCTATGATCCCCGCGCCTCTGCCGCCTTGGCGGCGGCAAGGATTTCCTCGGCAATCTCGCGCGCCTCGTCCGGGTCAAAATCCATAGGGATTTCAAAATCTTCCGCCGTCACGAACAGGCGGACCATGCCCTGATCCGTGGGGCCGATCTGCAGGTTGGCTTCGATGTCGCGTTCGGTGTTGATACCCATGACGTGCCTCTTTCGGATGATCTTTTCGGGCTATCGTTTTCATGCTTGAAAGGCAAGCGATCCCGCGCTTTGCTGTGGCCATGGACAAGATCACGATCCGCGATTTCACCGCGGATGACGCCCCTTGGATTGCTGAAACCCACGGCGCGCTTTACCGGCGCGGTGAGGGATTTGACGAGACATTTCAACCGCTTGTGGCCTCCATTCTTGAGGATTTCATCACCCGCTCCGACCCGGATCGGGAACGCGGCTGGATCGCCGAGCGGGGCGGGGCGCGCGTGGGCTGCATCTTTTGCACCAGGCTGGATGACAAGACCGCCAAACTGCGCCTGTTCCTGGTTTTGCCCGACTTGCGCGGGAGCGGGCTGGGTCAGAAATTGTTGAATGAATGCATGAGCTTCGCCCAATCTCACGGCTATGAAGGCATGCAGCTGTGGACCCATGAAAGCCACCGCGCCGCCTGTGCGCTCTATCGCAGGAATGGCTGGCAGTTGCGGGCGTCCAAGCCGGTCCATTCCTTCGGCTGCGACCTGGTCGAGCAAAGCTGGACATACAGTTTTGAACTCTGAGTTTCCCAGACAGGTGTTTCCTCACACCCGCATTCGCCCTATATTTGTAGAAAGGCCGCCATTCTCCCACTCACCCCGAGCGGCTTGAGATGACCAACGACCAAGCGCTATGGCATTGACAACAAATGGCAAAACCACAGCGGCGCTGAGCGCGCTCTGCCTTCTGGCCGCGCCAGCCACGGCGGGCGAATGGGAGCTGGGGCTGGGCGCCGAGTATGAGCAATTCTTTGGCTATGTCTCATATGACAGCGCCACGGCGAGCGATTTCGAAGGCGCCGACGCCGTCGCGTCGGGCCGGGTGTTCGTCGCCCCCGCGCTGACACTGGATAACGGGCTGAGCTTCGGCGGGAATTTCGAGCTTGATGCCCATCTCGGCGAACGCAATGCCGGGGTGGTGGCCGACGAAGCGGCGCTCTATCTCAAGGGCGGCTTTGGCACGCTGCAATTCGGCAAGACGGACACGCCCGGCAACCACATGCACATGGGCGCGCCGGTCAGCTTTGGCCCCGAGGTGAACAACGCGAATATCAGCGCCGCCGTTCTGCCTTCGCTGCTGCAATTTTCCAATGTTCACAGCACCTCACAGGTGGGCGACGACCTGATCCGGGGCACGCTGGGCAGCACATATGCGTCCAATATGCGCGATGAGACCGGCCTGCGGCTGAGCTATTACAGCCCGCGCATCTCGGGCCTGCAACTGGGCCTGAGCTATGCGCCCGACGGGCCGAGCACCGCGCTGGGCCGTGAGGATTTCATCGATGTCGGGGCCAACTATACCCGCAGTTTCGGCGCGGTGGATGCCGCAGTTTCGGCGAAATGGGGCCTGGCGGACAGCACCGCAGGTTCGCCCGAATATTGGGGTCTGGGCCTGTCGCTTGGCTTTGGCGCGCTCTCCGTGGGCGGATCCTATTCCGAGACCAGCGGGAGCGCGGGCGGGCTGACCGACGGTCAAGCCTATGATATCGGGGTGAAATACGAAACCGGACGCTATGGGCTGAGCGTGCATTACCTCTCGGGCGAGAATATCGACGACGAGAACGCGGCGCTTGGCGGCAAGGAGCAGTTGCAGGCCCTGACCCTTGCGGCGAGCTATTCGCTCACTGGCCCTGCCTCGCGTGACATCACCCCGCCGGGGCCCGCTGCGCCTGCGGCCGAGCGCTATGGGCGACAGCCCGGTATGGATGCGTCGATCTTCGGCTTCGTGTCGATGACCGAATTCAGCGAGGATCTGGGCGATGGCGGGCTGGGTACACCGGGCGATGACAATGACGGCTGGGTGATCGGTACGGGCTTCCGTCTGACGTTCTGACGCCCACGCCGAAACTTGCACATTTCCTGCCGCTTGAGGCTTGCATTATCGCGCCGCTAAAGCTAATTCACCCGTCAGTGCCGCCTTAGCTCAGTTGGTTAGAGCGCTGGATTGTGGATCCAGAGGTCCCCCGTTCAAGCCGGGGAGGCGGTACCACCCACCCCCTCAGAAACGGCTGCTACTGCGCTGATGTCACAGCGATTTCCTGCATCAATTGCCCGTCAAGATCATAGATCAGGATGCGGTTGTCAGTGGTCACGATGGCAAACCAGTCGGCGGCGCGGGTAAAGGCCTGGGCCTCGGTCCCTTCGGGCAAAACCACCTCGCCGGGCAGGTCTGGCCCGCCGAAAGCATCCGAGAATTTCGTGACAAACAGCACCACGATGACTAGAAAACCCGCGATCATCGTGACAGTGAGCACCGTCACCAGAAGGCGCAGGTATTTCACCAGCCCGGGATCAACCGGTTGAGGGTCCAGATTGTCAGACATCATGCGCACCGCTCTGAGCATTACCATCGCGGCCGACCCGCCGCCGCGCCTTGATAAGGCGCTTTCGCGCGATGTGCCAGAGGGGGCGCATCTGTCGCGGACGCGGCTGGCGCGGCTGATTGGTGACGGGCAGGTGCGTGTGAACGGCTCGGTCGAGGTCAACCCCAAGGCGCGGGTGGCGGAAGGGGACGTGGTCGAGATCACCGTGCCAGAGGCCGAAGAGAGCCATATCGGGCCGGAGCCGATCCCGCTTGATGTGGTGTATGAGGATGCCGATCTCATCGTGATCAACAAACCGGCAGGCATGGTGGTGCATCCGGCCCCCGGCACGCCGTCGGGCACTCTTGTCAATGCGCTGTTGCATCATTGCGGCGAGAGCCTGTCAGGTGTGGGCGGGGCCAAACGGCCCGGTGTCGTGCACCGGATCGACAAGGATACCAGTGGGTTACTTGTGGTTGCCAAGTCAGACGCGGCACATCATGGATTAGCGGCGCAGTTCGAGGCCCATAGTGTTGAGCGGCAATACGCGGCGGTGGTCTATGGGGTGCCCGATGGGAACGATCCCCGGCTCAGGGGCATTCGCGGCGCGACGTTCGAGGCGGGCAATATCCTGAAGATCACGACGCAACTCGCCCGGCACAAGACCGACCGGCAGAAACAAGCGGTACTCTTTGACGGTGGCCGCCACGCGGTGACCCGTGCGCGGGTGGTGGAGAGCTTTGGTGCGCCTGCCTGCGCCGCCCTCGTGGAATGCTGGCTGGAGACCGGCCGCACCCATCAGATCAGGGTGCATATGGCGCATGTGGGGCATGGGCTGATCGGCGATCCGGTCTATGGCGGGCGGCGTAAATTGCCGCTCAGGGCGCTGACACAGCGCGCTCTCGATGCGGTGGCAGGGTTCTCGCGGCAGGCGCTGCATGCCGCCGTTCTGGGCTTTGAACACCCGGTGACAGGCGAAACCCTGCGGTTCGAGGCCCCGATGCCTGCCGATATGGCGGATCTGATTGCGGCGCTGCGCGATCAGCGCGACGCGGCAGGATAGACGCGCCCCACGATCAGCAGCCACAGGCAAAGCGCCGTTTCGGCCAGAAGGGGCAACAGATAGGCGATCTGAAACCCTGCATGAAGCGGCGGGACAAGCAGGCGCAGGTAACTGCCAGTGAGGTAAACCAGCCCCGATGCGGCAATTGCCCAGCAAAGCGCCGTTGGGACACCCCCCGCCCTGCGCAGAAGAATGGCCATGACCAGGCTGTTTGCCCCGAAGAAGATCAGCCCGATGTCATAGGCATTGGCGTGCATCCCGGTCAGCCCCAGGACCGCGTTCGCATCGCCGCGCTCGACAAGGGCGAAAATGCCGGTCAGCAGCACAAGGCCGACCGTGATCGTGGCAGCTTGCACAAGCCGCAATGCCGTGGCGAGAAGCGCGAGCAACGACCCGACCGGTGCCAGCAGATAGAGAAACACGACCGCCAGGGTGACATCGGCCAGCGCCATGAGAGTGTCTGCAACGAGGCTCAGCCTGAAGAGCGCGAGCCCGGTCTTCAAACCTGCCAGTGTCGCGGCGGCATCACCTGGTGTGATCAGGCTGGCGCGGGCGAAACCTTCGCTCCACACGCCGCAGATGATGATGACGAGGTATAATACTCCCGCAACACGCGCGATGCGGCGATGGTCGGCTGGCGCGTGAATATGGGGATCGGGTGCAGCCACCTGGGAATGGGTGATTTGTTCTTCTCCGGTTTGAGATTATGCGTCAGTTACATCTTTACAGCTTTGCACGCTTGCGTGAAGCGATTGTCACATCCCTTAAAAACCGACCGGAAACCCGTCATATCCCGTTTAACATTCGATGCTATGGCTCTTGAAGCGGTGTTAGCGCCAACCTATATGGATGTTAAGCCCCTAAACATTGGGAGGGACATGAGGATGAGTAACTACAAAAATCTGCCGGCCCCGACGCCGGAAGGCGGGTTGAACCGCTATATGCAGGAAATTCGCAAATTCCCGCTTCTGGAGCCGGAAGAGGAATATATGCTGGCCAAGCGCTGGGTTGAGGAGCAGGACACCGAAGCCGCGCACAAGATGGTCACGTCGCATCTGCGCCTCGCAGCCAAGATCGCCATGGGCTATCGCGGCTATGGGTTGCCGCAGGCCGAGGTCATTTCCGAGGCCAATGTGGGCCTGATGCAGGCCGTCAAGCGGTTTGATCCCGAAAAAGGCTTTCGCCTGGCCACCTATGCCATGTGGTGGATCCGCGCCAGCATTCAGGAATATATCCTGCGCAGCTGGAGCCTCGTGAAGCTCGGGACAACCTCGGCGCAGAAGAAGCTGTTTTTCAACCTGCGCAAGGCCAAGGCCCGTATCGGTGCGCTGGAAGAGGGGGATTTGCACCCCGATAATGTCAAGCAGATCGCGCATGACCTTGGCGTGACCGAGGATGAAGTCGTCAGCATGAACCGCCGGATGTCGGGCGGGGATGCGTCGCTGAATGCCACCGTGGGCAGCGAAGGCGAAGGCACGATGCAATGGCAGGACTGGCTGGAAGATGAGGATGCCGACCAGGCGGGCGACTACGAGGCGCGCGATGAGCTGGAGGCGCGGCGGGAGCTGCTGGCCGAGGCGATGGACGTGCTCAATGACCGCGAGCGCGATATCCTGACCCAGCGTCGGCTGAGCGATCAGGCGGTGACGCTGGAGGATCTCAGCGGGCAGTATGATGTCAGCCGCGAGCGTATTCGCCAGATCGAGGTCCGCGCCTTTGAAAAACTGCAAAAGCGTATGCGTAGCTTGGCCCAGGAGAAGGGTATGCTGACCAGCGCCTAGATCGTTTTCCTGTATCCACGGGATACGCGCCGGGCTTTTCCTGAGCCGCGAAACCAGATAAGCCTCTTCCATTGTCAGGAAGAGGCTTTTTCAGTGCCTGGTATCCATTATCCCAAGTCGAGCATGACGTGTTTCGCGCTTCTGACGCTGTTGGCTGTCGCGCTTGTGGCCTGCGCGCCGCGCCAGTCCGCGCAACGTGCGGCCGCGATCCCCGAGGCGACCATCGAGCAGATTTACATCGCGACCGAGCGGGCGCTCGACCGCACCGGCCCGTCCTTTGGCGAGCCGCGCAACGCCGGTATCCGTTATTTTCGGGCGGCAATCTCGATCCCGCCGACACACCGGGTGGGCAATATCGAATGGCATGAAGGCCCGCCTGACCCGGCGACCGATTTCGTTGTGACCGAGACTGAGGTCTACGAAGGCAACCCGGGCTTTGTGAATGCGGTCAAGAAAGGCCAGACCGCGCGCGAGGTGCTTGTCTTTGTGCATGGCTATAACAACACCCTGTCCGAGGCGATGTACCGGCTGGCGCAGATTCAGCATGACTTCAACTCGGGCCTGCCGTCGGTGCTGTTTTCCTGGCCGTCCGCGGGCGATCCGCGCGGCTATGTCTACGATCGCGACAGTGTTCTTTATGCGCGGGACGATCTGGAACTGTTGCTGAAATCGCTCACGCGCGGGCCGCAGGACAAGGTCACTCTGGTGGCGCATTCGATGGGCTCGCACCTTGTGATGGAGACCATGCGCCAGGCCGCGCTCAAGGGTGACAGGCGGCTCTTGTCGCGGATTTCCTCGGTGATCCTGATGTCGCCGGATATCGACCCGGATGTTTTCCGCCGTCAGGCCGAGGCGATTGGCCGGTTGCCGCAGCCCTTCCTGATGTTCATCTCCCGCGAGGATCGCGCGCTGGGGCTCGCCGGGTTTATCACCGGGCGCAAGCCGCGACTGGGGGTGATCGACAGCCCGGAGGCGGTGGCGGGCCTCGATGTGAAAGTGATCGACTTCACGGCACTTGGCGATGGCGAGGGGCTGAACCATGCGGTGCCGACATCCTCGCCCACGGCGATTTCGGTGCTCAAGGGGATGATCGCGCAGGCGCAATCGGGGGAACGTGCGTTTCAGAACTATATGGTGCTGACGGCGCAGCCCTGATCCGGCGCTCGTCTGACCTTGCGGCCAGCCTCGCCCGGGGCGGGGATTGCACATGGAGGGGCAGTGCACATATGTTGCGGGTGTGAAGGAGAACGACCATGGCAACCGGATGGGCCCGCGATGGCGCGGTGAGCGAACAGATCGAAGCCTCGATCGAGGATGAGCTGAAGCGGCTGAAGGCACGCCCGCGTCCCGAAGGCGAAAGCCTGACCCATTGCGCGGAATGTGACGAGGAAATCCCGCAGGCACGGCGCGAGGCCATCCCGGGCGTGAAGCTCTGCATTGACTGCATGCAGGAGCGCGATGCGGCCTATCAGGCGCGCGGGGGGATCAACCGGCGCGGCTCGAAGGACAGTCAGCTGAAGTAGCGGGTTTTGAGCCAGCGCCAGATCGGCAGAATGTCGAGCATCGCGACGGCCAGTCCCAGCGGAATCATCCAGAAGCCCAGCACCGGCAGGAATCCCAGAAATCCAAGTCCGATCAGCACAAGCCCGGCAACAAGCCGCAAACCGGGCGGCACGGTCCGGCGGATGCGGACAAGGGCACGCTTGAACCGGGATCTGAGCGAGCGGCGCGTTGCGGTCTTGTCAGGTGGGGTCTCTGGCATGATCTATCTCGCGGGCAGGCGCATGACGATCTCTGGCCCGACACGGCCCTGATGCGGTGCGCCCTCGATGTGCCAGCCGCACCTGCCATAAAGCGTGGCCGCCGCAGCGTTGCTTTCATCCACCGACAACCAGAGCGCGTCGATGTCGTAGTGCCCCGCCACATATGCCCCAAGCTGCGAGAGCAGTGCGTGCCCATACCCGCGCCCCTGATACTGCCCGCCGATCAGCAACCCGCGCAGGGCATGCGCCCCGGCGGGCAGCCGTGCAATCCGGCGCGAAAAATCCCGGTCGATCTTGAAAAACCCCACCGCCTCCGTGCCCGCACGGGCGATATGGAAGTCCTGTATCAGATCCGGCTCGTCGGTCATCTCGGCGATGTCCCCCACGAAATCGCGCTGATGCCCGGGCAGCTTCAGATGCGCCACCTCCTGCACCTGGCTGCGGGGCAGGGGGGAGAGCACAAGCCCGAGTGTCACCCCTCCATCGCCTCCAGCTCGTCGATGAAGCCCGAGATCATGCTCAGACCCTTGTCCCAGAATTTGGGATCCGAGGCGTCAAGGCCGAACGGGGCGAGAAGCTCTTTGTGATGCTTGGATCCGCCGGCTTTGAGCATGTCGAAATACTTGTCCTGGAAGCCGTCGGGGTTTTCTTCGTAGACGGCATAAAGCGCATTCACCAGCCCGTCGCCAAAGGCGTAGGCGTAGACATAGAAGGGTGAGTGCACGAAATGCGGGATATAGGCCCAGAAGGTCTCGTACCCCTCGACGAAGTCAAAAGCCGGGCCCAGGGATTCTGCCTGCACCGACATCCAGAGCGCGTTGATATCCTCTGGTGTCAGTTCGCCGTCGCGGCGCGCGGCATGCAGTTTGCATTCGAAGTCATAGAAGGCGATCTGCCGGACAACGGTGTTGATCATGTCCTCCACCTTGCCTGCCAGCAGCACCTTGCGCTCCTGTTCGGTCCTGGCCCCGTCGAGCATCTTGCGGAAGGTCAGCATTTCACCAAAGACCGATGCCGTCTCGGCCAGCGTCAGGGGGGTCGACGCCAGCAACTCGCCCTGTCCGGCGGCCAGCACCTGATGCACGCCGTGCCCCAGCTCATGCGCCAACGTCATGACATCGCGCGGCTTACCCAGGTAGTTGAGCATCACATAGGGGTGAACCTCGGTCACCGTGGGATGCGCAAAGGCACCGGGGGCCTTGCCCGGCTTCACCGCCGCATCGATCCAGCCGTCCGAGAAGAACGGTTTTGCCAGATCGCCCATGCGCGGATCGAAGGAGGTATATGCCTCCATCACGATCTTCTCGGCGCTGGGCCAGTCGACGGTCCTGGTGTCTTCGATGGGCAGGGGCGCGTTGCGGTCCCAGACCTGCATCCGGTCGAGGCCGAGCCATTTGCGCTTGAGCTCGTAATAGCGGTGGCTGAGCTTGGGGTAGGCCGCAACAACGGCATCGCGCAGGGCCTCGACAACCTCGGGTTCCACGTCGTTGCTCAGGTGGCGGCCGGTCTGGGCAGTGGGCATGCCGCGCCAGCGGTCGATGACCTCTTTTTCCTTGGCCCCGGTATTGTGCACGCGCGAGAAGATCCGGATATTTTCGCCAAAGACCCGGGCCAGTTCGCGCGTGGCGGCCTCGCGCTTGGCGCGGTCCTGCTCGGTCAGAAGGTTGAGCGTGGCCTCGATGCCCATCTCCTCGCCATCGACGGTAAAGCTCAGCCCCGCGATGGTTTCGTCAAAGAGCCGCTCCCAGGCGTCGCCCACAACGCCCAGATCATGCAGGAATTTCTCCAACTCGTCGGAAAGCTGATAGGGTTTCATGGCCCGGATGCGGCGCAGAACAGGGGCATAGCGGGCCAGATCCACGTTCTCGGCCAGCATCGCGTCAAGTGCCGTATCGTCCAGACGGTTCAGCTCCAGCGTGAAGAAGACAAGCGGCGTGGTGTAGGTGGTGATCTTTTCCTGGCAGTCGGAGAGGAACTTGGTGCGCGCGCCATCGGTGGTGTTCTGATAATAGCGCAGACCGGCAAACGACATGATCCGCCCGGCGATCCCGCTGATCTTTTCGTCGCGCCGGATGCATTCCAGCAGGCCCGCGGCGTCCAGATCGGCGAGTTTACCCTCGTAGTCGGCGGCAAATTCGGCACAGGCCGTTTCCAGCCAGTCCAGATCGCGTTTGAGCTCGGCTGCGTCTTCGCCCGTATAGAGATCGCTCAGGTCCCATTCCGGCAGATCGCCGAGATTATCCGGGCCGGACCCGGCGGTGGCGTCATAAACGGGCGTGGGAAGCTGAAACATATGCGGTCTCCTGTTGTGCTGGGGTTACACATATGCCGACAGGCCGGTAGTCTCAAGGTGATCGCGGGGTTGAGATTTTTCGTACGAAAAATCTTGGTCAAAGAAAATTCGTACGAATTTTCTCATCCATGTTGCGCCAGCATTTTCTTGAGGTCGTCGAGCGTGTTCGCCTCGGTCACAGGTTTGTCATGCCGCCAGCGTTTCATCCGTGGAAAGCGAAGCGCGACGCCGGATTTGTGCCGCGGGCTCTCCTGGATCCCTTCGAAGGCAATCTCGAACACATGTTCGGGCTTTACCTGCCGAACAGGGCCGAAACGGTCGGTGGTGTTCTTGCGCACCCAGGCGGTGATCTGGCGGAATTCCGCATCTGTCAGGCCCGAATAGGCCTTGGTGAAGGGCACCAGAGCGTTGCCGTCGCGCACGGCAAAGGTGAAATCGGTAAAGAGATTGGCCCGCCGTCCACTGCCTTGTTGCGCATAGATCATCACCGCGTCGATGGTCAGCGGGTCGAGCTTCCATTTCCACCAATCGCCCTTCTTGCGCCCCACATGATAAGGGCTATCCGCACGCTTGAGCATCAGCCCCTCCGCGCGATGCTCGCGGGCTTGGGCGCGCAGGTCGTGCAAGGTCTTCCAGTCATCAAACCGGAGCAGGTCGGCGCAGCGAAGAGGCGCGTCCGTTGGCAGGGCCTGCATCAGTTTCTCAAGCCTTGCGCGCCGCTCCGTGAAGGGGCGGGCGCGCAAATCGACGCCCTTCTCCTCCAGCAGGTCGTAGGCCAGCAGGATCACCGGAGCCTCTTTCAGCAGCTTCTTCGGGACAGTCTTGCGCCCGATCCGTTTTTGCAGGGCGTTGAAGGGTAGGGGCATGTCGTCATGCCAGGCCAGCAATTCGCCATCGAGGACTGTGCCGTCGGGCAGTTCATCCTGCGCGCGGGCGAGTTCCGGAAAGCGGTCGGTCATCAACTCCTCGCCGCGTGACCAGACGAAATACGCGCCGCCGCGCAGGATGAGCTGGCCGCGAATGCCGTCCCATTTCCATTCTGCGCGCCAGTGCTGAGGATCGCCAAGCTGCTCGGGCCCGTCCCCGTCCACGCCATGGGCCAGACAGAACGGATAGGGCCGGGAGAGCGCGGCACCGGCGTCGGGCGCTTCGATCAGGGCGGCATAGCTGGTGGTCTCTGGCGTCCAGTCCCCCATCAGCCGGTGGGCCAGCGCCGCCTCGTCCTGTCCGGTGGCACGGGACAGCGCCCGGGTCATGAGCTTGCGGCTGACGCCCACGCGAAAGCCCCCGGTGAGCAGCTTGTTGAACACGAGCCGTTCCAGCGCGGGCATGCGCGCCCAGGCGTCGAGCACGGCGGATTTGCGATCTTCCTCATCCGCCTGGTCCAGCGCACGCAGGCGCAGGATCCAGGTGGTCAGGCTGTCCTCATGGCGGGCTGTCGCCTCGGGCAGGACCAGGGCAATGGTTTCAGCCAGATCGCCCACAATCGGATAGCTTTCCTCGAAGAGCCAGAGGGGGATGCCGGCGCGTTCTGCCGCCCATTCGCGGAGTTTCGTCGTTGTGATGGCCCGGCGCGGGCGGCGGCCGGAGAAGAGCGCGATCGTCCAGAGCTTGTCGTCATCCGGGGCCGAGGTCAGATAGCGCGCCAGCGCATCGACTTTGCCGGTGGTTTTGGTGGTCTGGTCGATCGCGGTATAAAGGGCTGCGAATTCCTTCATGAGGCCTCTCCGTCATCCAGAACCTCACCGGTGAATTCGGTCGGGACGACTTGCGCATTCTTGCCCTGCTCGTTCAGCCATCGCGCGAAGATGTCAGTGTAACCATGTGTGACATAGATGTTTTCCGCACCGGTCGCGGCAATCGCACTGTTTAGTCCGCTCCAATCGGCATGGTCCGATACAACAAAGCCGCGATCCACCGCGCGCCGCCGCCGTATGCCGCGCAGGCGCATCCAGCCACTGGCAAAACCCGTGGCTGAAGGTCTGAACCGCCGCGCCCAGGCAGAGCCGAGCGCCGAAGGCGGGGCGAGCACCAGAGCGCCCGTGTGATCGGCGGCCGAGAGTTCGGGCGTGACAGGAACCGTCTGAGGCAGATCGAGCCCCTGACCGCGCAGCACCGCATTTGTGCCCTCGACCGCGCCGTGGGTCAGGATCGGGCCGATGGAGGGGTCGAGCAGCGTCATCACCCGCTGCGCCTTGCCCAGCGAATAGGCGCCCAGCAGGCTGAACATGCCGTTGGAGGCGTTTTCAGCCCACCAGCTGTTGATCTCGGCGGCGACAGCCGCGTCGTTGGGCCATGTGAAAACGGGCAGGCCGAAGGTGCATTCGGTGATGAAGCTGTGGCATTTCACCGGCTCGAACGGGGTTGAAAGCATGTCGGGTGTGGTTTTGTAGTCGCCGGAGACCACCCAGACCTCGCCCCCGACGTCGACGCGGATCTGCGCCGACCCCGGCACATGACCCGCAGGGTGGAATGAAACGCTCGCCCCGCCGATCCGGCGTGTCTCGCCATAGCGCAGAGTGTCGAGCGTGATCCCTGACAGCCGGTGACGCATGACCGGGGCGGCCAGGTCAGTAGCCAGATAAGACCCGTGACCTTGGCGCGCATGATCGGCATGGCCATGGGTGATCAGCGCGCGGTCTACCGGGCGCCAGGGGTCGATGTAGAAGTCTCCTGCCGGGCAATAGATACCCTCGGGGCGGAATGTCAGGGTCATGCCGCCGAAATAGCCCATAACCGGTCGGATTCCAGCCCTTGCGCGCCCTCCGTCCACCGCTATCCTGCCGCAAACCGATGAGGAGCGGCGAGATGCGATTTGTGCGATATGGCGAAAAGGGCGCGGAGAAGCCGGGTGTCCTGGATGCGGATGGCGGCCTGCGCGATTTGAGTGGAGTGTTGCCGGATCTGGCGGGCGACGTGCTGGCCAACCTGCCGCAAATCACCCCCGAAGCCCTGCCCAAGGTCGACGGCCGGCCGCGCCTTGGCGTGCCGGTTGCGGGCATCGGCAAGTTCATCGGGATCGGTCTCAACTATTCCGACCATGCGGCCGAGACCGGGATGGAGCCGCCCGAGCATCCGATTGTCTTTATGAAAGCCACGTCGTCTATCACCGGTCCTAATGACACGGTGCATCTGCCGCGCAGTTCGCGCCATGCGGATTGGGAGGTGGAGCTTGGCGTGGTGATCGGCAAGCCCGCGAAATATGTCGACGAGGCCGACGCGCTTTCCCATGTGGCGGGCTATTGCGTGGTCAATGATGTGTCGGAGCGGCGGTTTCAGTCAAAGCTGTCGGGGCAATGGACCAAGGGCAAAAGCTGCGACACGTTCGGGCCGATCGGGCCCTGGCTGGTGACGCCGGACGAGGTGGGCGATCCGCAGGAGCTGAGCCTGACGCTCGATCTCAATGGTGAGCGGATGCAGACCGGCAGCACCTCCAAGATGATTTTCACCGTGGCGCAGATCATTTCGCATCTGAGCGAGATCATGAGCCTGCAGCCTGGCGATGTGATCGCCACGGGCACCCCTCCCGGCGTGGGCATGGCGCGCGATCCCAGGCGGTTCCTGACCGAAGGCGATGAAATGTCTCTGGAAATCAGCGGGCTGGGGCGGCAGACGCAGCGCGTGCTTCAAGATTAGCGGTGCGCATCGGCCGGGCGTGTTCGTCGTAGAAGGCGCCGATCTGGCCGAACAGGTCGGTTTGCGTGGCCTCGTCTTCCATCAGCACTTCGTGCTTGGCCCCGTCGACCCAGACCATCCGGCTGCCGGGCCAGCGGGCCATGCGGCCACGGATGCGCGGAACGCAGACGATGTCTTCTTCCGTGCCGGTCATGTTCAGGCAGGGCAGATCGGGCGAGGGCAGGCGCGCAAGATCGCGGGTTTCCTTCAGCGCCTCGTGCAGCCAGCGCAGGCTCGGCCCGCCAAGGCCCAGCTCGGGGCAGGCGAGCGTCTGGTCGATCATGTATTGATACATGTCGCGGTCATGGGTGAGCTTGTTGGTCTCGAAGGGTTCATTCAGCACATAGGGCGCGCCGTAAGTGCTGGGCGCATAGAGGTGCCCCATGCCCACGTAACGGCTGCCCCATGACAGCGACCAGGCCACCGGGCGCAGGATCTCGGAAATGCGCACACCCCACATCGGCCCTGAGAAGACCGCGGAATTGACCGGCAGGCCGAGATAGAGCGCCCGAAGGCCGATGCATCCGCCCATCGAATGCGCCAGAAGGTGCCAGGGTTTGGGCAGGTCCATCTCGGCGGCCAGGGCGACCATTTCGGTCACGTCAAGCTGATAGTCGCTGAAGTGATGCACATGGCCTGTCATGGTGTCGGGCAGGAGCCGGTCGGCGAGACCCTGACCGCGCCAGTCGATGGCAAGCGTGGCATAGCCCTGCGCCGCGAGGTGGTTGGCGGCACGGCCATACTTTTCAATATACTCCGTGCGCCCCGGAAAGAGGAACACCGTGCCTTTGGGGGCCTCACGATTGTAAAGGCCTATGCGGATGCGCACCCCGTCGCTGGTGGTCCGCCACCAGGCCTGACCATCCGCCGGTCCGTCGGCGATATCCGAGCGAAAGGGTGCAGGTTCCATCAGGAGAGGACACTCCCCAGTTTCATGGCCAGGCCCATATCGCCATCCACGGCAAGCTTGCCCGACATGAAGGCGGCGGCCGGGTCCATGTCACCTTCGAGAATGGCCTGGAACGTGTCGGCATCGGCCGACAGGGTCACATCCGCCTCATCATCCGCGGCGCGCGCGCCGTTGCTGTCGATCACGATGCTGCCTTCGTCCTCGATGACGAATTTTGCAACACCGTCAAAGCCACCGCTGGCCTTTTCGTTGAGAGCCTCTACGGCGGCTGTGATAACGTCACTCATGGGTGATCCTCCAGATTTGATCAGCCGGGGCTTTGCATTCCGGCAATTGGCGCTAAACTACCCACGTTATGAGAGGATTGTTCCCCAAGCTCAATAATATCGTGGCGGCACTTTTGCTGACAGTCACGTTTTCCTTACCTTCCGGCATGGCCGCGGCGGCGGAAAACGCGCGCCTGGACGAGCTGTTCACACGGCTGAAAGAGGCGGATGCGGGCGCCGCACGGCGGATTGCGGCCGAGATCGAGCTGGAAATGTCCAAATCGGGCTCTGCGTCGATGGACCTGCTTTACAAGCGCGGGCGTGATGCGCTGGAAGCGGGCAATATCGACGTGGCCATCGAGCATCTGACGGCGCTGACCGATCATGCCCCCGATTTCGCGCAGGGTTATTATCTGCGTGCCGTTGCGTATTACCGCGCAGAGCTTTTTGGCCCGTCCTTTGCTGATCTGGAGAGGGCGCTGATCCTCAACCCGCGTCACTACGAGGCCATCGGCCTGCTTGGCTATCTGATGGAGGAGATGAATCAGCCCGAGCTCGCGCATGATGCCTATCTGCGCGCGCTGGAGCTGCACCCGCATCACGAGGACATCCAGATGGGGCTTGACCGGTTGGGCCCGACGATGGGCGGCGAGCCCCTCTGAGCGCAGCGGAGATTTTCTGACATGGTCACGTCGTCAAGAACCCTCGCGGTTCTGGGCCCCACCAATACCGGCAAGACGCATTATGCCATCGAGCGGATGCTGGCGCACCGGACGGGGATCATTGGCCTGCCGCTGCGGCTGCTGGCGCGCGAGGTCTATGACAAGATCGTCGCGCTGCGCGGGCCTTCGGTTGTGGCACTGGTCACCGGAGAAGAACGGATCGTGCCGCCTCGCGCGCAATACTGGGTGTGCACCGTCGAGGCGATGCCCGAGGGCACGGGTGCGGATTTCGTCGCGGTGGATGAGATCCAGCTTTGCGCCGATCCCGAGCGCGGCCATGTCTTTACCAACCGGCTTCTGAACGCGCGCGGGCTGCATGAGACGCAGTTTCTGGGCAGTCACACCATGCGCGGGGCCATCTCGGCGATGGTGCCTGAAGCCGAATTCATTGGCCGCGAGCGCATGTCGCAGCTCAGCTATATGGGGCCCAAGAAAATCTCGAAGATGCCGCCGCGCAGCGCGATTGTCGGCTTCTCGGTCGATAACGTCTATGCCATTGCCGAGCTTCTGCGCCGTCAGAAGGGCGGCGCGGCGGTGGTCATGGGGGCGCTGTCTCCGCGTACGCGCAACGCCCAGGTCGATCTCTATCAGAACGGCGATGTGGATTACCTTGTCGCCACGGATGCCATCGGCATGGGGCTCAACCTCGATATCAACCATGTGGCGTTTTCGTCGCTGACCAAATTTGACGGGCGGCGGATGCGCGGGCTGGCCCCCAACGAATTGGCGCAGATTGCCGGACGCGCCGGGCGGGGGATGAGCCACGGCACCTTTGGTGTGACCGGCGAGGCGCCTGACCTGCCCGATGAGGTGGCGCAGGCCATCATGGATCATCGCTTTACCCCCATCCGCAAGCTGGAGTGGCGCAACGACCGGCTGCAATTCGGCTCGGCCGAGGCGCTGATCTCCTCGCTTGAAACCCGTCCGCAGGACGAGTGGCTGGCACCCGCGCGCGAGGCCGATGACCTGATTGCACTCAAGACGCTGAGCGCGCAGGCGGACATCCGCGCACGGCTTGATGATGCGCGGGCAGTGCAGCTTCTCTGGGATGTGTGCCGCGTTCCCGATTTTCGCGGCATCAGCCCGGCGGAACATGCGGGCCTGCTGGAGAGCATATTCCTCGACCTGCACAGCCACGGGCGGCTGGCGGATGACTGGCTGGCGCGGCAGATCCGCCGACTCGACCGGACGGATGGGGATATCGATACGCTGTCCAAACGGCTGGCCTATATCCGCACCTGGACCTATGTGGCGCAGCGCAAAGGCTGGGTGGATGACGAATCTCATTGGCGCGGGGCGACGCGCGCTGTAGAAGACCGCTTGTCAGACGCGCTGCATGGCGCATTGACCCAAAGATTTGTGGATCGGCGCACCTCTGTGCTGTTGCGCCGGCTCAAGCAGAAGGAGGCCATGGTGGCCGAAGTGAACGATACTGGCGACGTGACCGTCGAAGGCGAATTTGTCGGACGGCTGGAAGGCTTCCGCTTCATTCAGGACAAGGGCAGCTCGGGCGCCGAGGCCAAGGCGATAGGCCAGGCGAGCCTGCAGGCGCTCAGCCCCCATTTCCACCTCAAGGCGGACCGGTTCTATAACGCGCCCGACACCGAGATCGACTTTACCGAGCAAGGCGGGTTGATGTGGGGCGAACAGGCCGTGGGCAAGCTGGTGGCGGGCGATGATCCGCTCAAGCCGCGTGCGCAGGCCTTTGTGGATGAGGCCGCAGGCGACGAGGTGGCGCAGAAGGTCCAGCGCCGGTTGCAGCATTTTATCGACCGCAAGGTGGCCACCCTTTTCGAGCCGCTTCTGAACCTGCAAAAGGACGACGCGCTGACCGGCATGGCGCGCGGCTTTGGCTTCCGTATGATCGAGGCTTTCGGCGTGCTGCCCCGCGCCGAGGTCGCGCAGGAGGTCAAGGATCTGGATCAGGACGCGCGCGGTGCGCTGCGCAAGCACGGGATCCGCTTCGGTCAGTTCACGATTTTCATGCCGCTGCTGCTGAAACCCGCGCCGACGCGTCTGCGTCTGGTGCTGTGGTCGTTGGCACAGGGGCTCAGCGAGTTTCCCGAATCGCCCCCGCCGGGGCTGGTCACCGTGCCCTCGGGCAAGGATGTCCCGCAGGCCCATCACACGATGGCGGGCTATCGCGCGGCAGGGGAGCGCGCCATTCGTATCGACATGCTGGAGCGGCTGGCGGATATGCTGCGCTCCGAGGACAGCCGGGGCGGGTTCGAGGCCAAGGCTGACATGCTCTCGATCACCGGCATGACGCTGGAGCAGTTTGCCGACCTGATGCAGGGGCTTGGCTACAAGGCCGAGCGTGGGGAGCGCGAAAAACAGCGCGCCGCGCCCGAGGTCCAGCCGGAACCGGCCACGCAGGAGCCGACCCCGGCCGAACCGCAAGCCGAGGCTGCCGACACATCACCGGAGGCTCCGCAGGAGGCGCCGGAAGCCGCCGCCGAGGCGCAGCCTCAGCCCGCAGCAGCCGAGGCCGCAACCGAAGCCCCTGAAACCGAGGTGTTCTATGTCTTCACCTGGGCGGGCCGGGCAGGGCGCGGCGACCGGCCTCAGGGCCGCAAGGGCCCTGGCAAGGAGGCGCGCGGCAAGCCGGGCAAGGGCAAACGACCGCCCCGCAAGGGCAAGCCCGACGGCGAGCGCGGGGCCAAGACCTATACGGCGAAGCCGCAGAAGAAGGACCGGATCGACCCGGACAATCCTTTCGCCGCCGCCCTGATGGGGCTCAAGGACAAAAGCTGAGGCTTCGTGACCGAGACCGCTGACAAGCTCAGGCTCGACAAGTGGCTCTGGCAGGCCCGGTTTTTCAAGACGCGGGGCCTCTCGGCCAAGCAGGTAAGCGGGGGCCATGTGCGCGTGAATGCGACGCGTGTCACGAAACCTGCCCATGCGGTTGGCCCCGGCGATGTGCTGACTTTTTCCCAGGCGCGCCGGGTGCGTGTGGTGCGTATTCTCGCCCTGGGTGAAAGACGCGGCCCGGCCACGGAAGCGGCGACGCTCTATGAAGACCTCAGCCCGCCCGCCCCGCCGCGCGACCTGCCCGAGGCTCCGGCGCCGAAATATGAGGGCAAGGGCCGCCCCACGAAGCGGGATCGTCGCAAACTCGATGACAAGACGCGCCAAGAGCTTGAATGATCGCGGTCTCTGGATTAGGTGAAACCCAGCAGAAGACAGAACGAGACCGCCATGACCTACATCGTGAACGATGCCTGCATCGAGTGCAAATACACCGACTGCGTGGAAGTCTGCCCCGTCGATTGTTTCTACGAGGGCGAGAACATGCTGGTGATCCACCCTGATGAGTGTATCGACTGCGGTGTGTGCGAGCCCGAATGCCCCGCCGATGCGATCCGCCCGGATACCGAGCCGGATATGGAGAAATGGGTCGAGTTCAACCGGAAATATTCCGAAATGTGGCCGGTGATCATTTCCAAGAAAGACCCGATGCCAAATGCCGAAGAGCGCGACGGCGAAGAAGGCAAGATGAAGTATTTCTCGGAGAACCCCGGCGAGGGCGGCTGAGCGCAGACACGCGCCGCCTGCAAGCGCGGGAAGCTCTTTTTCCCACGGAGAAACATCGCTTTGCAGTGTTGCTCTGGCGGAAAACCCGTTTTTGTGTTATGATTCTGCCACATGTGAAGATTCCAGCCTGATATCCGTCTGCCCGTGCTGCCGCATGGGGATGGATTTCTTTGCGCTTACTGCCTTGTGTCCTGCGGCCAAATGGCCTGTGACCCGGCGGATGCGTTCAAAAGGGCGCCCTCGTAAGGAAAACCTGAATGAGCAAGACCAAATCCGAATTCCGCCCCGATGACTATGTCGTCTACCCGGCCCATGGTGTGGGCCAGATCGTTTCGATCGAGGAACAGGAGATCGCCGGCATCACGCTGGAGCTGTTCGTGATCTCGTTCGAAAAGGACAAGATGACGTTGCGGGTGCCCACCAACAAGGCGACCGAAATCGGCATGCGCAGCCTCTCGAGCCCCGATGTCGTGTCCAAGGCGATGACCACGCTGAAGGGCAAGGCCAAGGTGAAGCGCGCCATGTGGTCGCGTCGGGCGCAGGAATACGAGCAAAAGATCAATTCCGGCGATCTGATCGCCATTGCCGAGGTCGTGCGCGACCTGCACCGCACTGACGATCAGCGCGAGCAGAGCTATTCGGAGCGCCAGCTTTATGAGGCCGCGCTTGAGCGCCTGACCCGCGAAGTGGCGGCCGTGAATGGCGGCGACGAGGTGTCGGCGGCAAAGAAAGTTGACGACGTGCTGGTGTCACGCGCCGCGTGATCTGAGTATTTCTGGAACAATGAAAGCAGGGGCCGGTTCCGAAAGGGGCTGGCCCTTCGCTTATGTGAGAAGGGCTGTGCAGGTGAAGAGCACGGCGATTTCCGTCAGTTGCTGACTGGCCCCCAGGATGTCGCCGGTTTGTCCGCCGATTTTCTGCCTGGCAAGTGCAGCAAGCCCGGCCAGCACGATGGCGGCGCACAATGTGGCGGTCAAGGCGGCGGCACCCAGAAGCGCCAGCGCACAGGCGACAGCAATGCCCGTACCCAGGGCGGCGCTGCGCGGCGGAACACCCCCGACAAGATGTGACAGCCCGTCGCTGCGCGCATGGGGCAGGGCGGCCATCAGAACCGGCATGCCCGCGCGCGAGAGGGCAGACCCGGCCAGAAGGGCGGCGGTGGCGGGTCCGGCCCCGGCATCGAACAGCAGCCAGAGTGCTGCCCAACGAGATGCGAGGCCAAGGCAGAGCGCGATCACGCCATAGGTGCCGATCCGGCTGTCGCGCATGATCTCCAGCCGCGCGGCCTTGTCCCATCCGCCCCACAACCCGTCGGCCATATCGGCAAGCCCGTCTTCGTGCATCGCGCCGGTCAGCATCACCTGTGCGCCGAGCACCAGCATGGCCACAAGAGGCGCCGGCAGGCCAAGGCCCAGGGCCGCCAGACCGACAAGGGCCGCAAGCCCCGCGACCACCAGACCGGCCAGGGGATAGGCCCAGGCGGCCTCGGCCGCGCGCGTCGTCTGTCGGGCGGGCAGGGGCAGGCGCGTCAGCAGGCTGAGCGCTGTGACCGGATCGGAGGCCCGGATCAGGGCAGGGGTGATTTTATCGTCCGGCATGGCACATTTCTGATGCGGCTAGGGGCGTGGCCTGCGATACATCGAAACCAACAGGAAGTACAACGAAGGACGAAGGCGTCATGCAATTTGCCAGCCTTGACGATATCTGCGCCGCTCTGCGCGATTTGACCGATGTAGACCAGAAGGCCATGGCTGCGGCCCGCGCGCGCGATGCGGTGCTGACCAAGCCGCCGGGCGCACTGGGCCGACTGGAGGAGATCGCGATCTGGTATTGTGGCTGGCGCGGTGATGCACGGCCCGAGGTGACGGCCCCGCAGATCATCGTTTTTGCGGGCAATCACGGGGTCACCGCGCGCGGCGTCTCGGCCTTTCCGGCGGATGTGACCGAGCAGATGGTGCTGAACTTTCAGGCCGGGGGCGCGGCGGTCAACCAGCTTGCGCGCACGGTCGGGGCACGCATGGATGTGCATGCACTGGCGCTGGACGTGCCGACGGCGGATTTCACCGAAGGCCCGGCGATGAATGACGCGGAGTTCCTGCAGGCGGTGCAAACCGGGTGGGACGCGGTGGACACGCAGGCCGATCTTTTGGTCACGGGCGAGATGGGCATCGGCAACACCACGTCGGCCGCGGCGATTGCACATGCGCTCTATGGCGGTCAGTCCACGGATTGGGTGGGCCGTGGCACCGGCGTGGATGAGAGCGGGCTTGCCCTCAAGGCGGCGGTGGTGGCGGAGGGGCTTGCGGCCAATCCACAGGCCGAAGGAGACGGCCTTGAAGCGTTGCGCTGCCTCGGCGGGCGAGAGCTTGCGGCGATGGCGGGGGCCATTCTGAGGGCGCGCCACCTGCGTATTCCGGTGATCCTGGACGGATTTATCTGCACGGCGGCGGCGGCCTGTCTGCATGCGGCCAACCCGCGGGCGCTGGGCCATGCGATGGCCGGGCACAAAAGCGCCGAAGGGGCGCATCAGGCCCTGCTTGAGCGGATCGGCAAGGCGCCGCTGCTCGATCTGGGGATGCGGTTGGGCGAGGGGTCGGGGGCGGCGCTTGCGATTTCTGTGGTCAAGGCGGCACTGGCGTGCCATTCGGGTATGGCCACCTTCGCCGAGGCGGGGGTGTCGGACGGCTAACCTGCCTCCTCGTCATCCTCGGCCGCGATTGCCACGCCTTCTTCGAGCTGTGTGAGCAGCATCGTCTCAAGGTCTTTTTCCAGCTCCAGCGCGCGGGCGATATAGGCCTTGTTCTCGACCGTGGGCAGGTTCGGATCCCACAGTTTGGCAAGCTCCTGCACTGAATGACGGTCATGTTTGTAGAACGTCTTTTCCAGCTCGGCGGCCTCGAACTCGCTCAGGCCCACATTCTCAAGCACATAGCGCCCGGCGCGCAGGGAACTGTCGAACATCTCGCGGACGATATCGTCGGCCCCGGCCTGATAGAGCCGGAACACATGGGTCCGGTCGCGCGCGCGCGCGATGATGTGAAGATCGGGACGTTCGCGCCGGGCAAAGGCCACAAGCCGCGTGGCGGAGGCCGGATCGTCAAGCGCCACCACAAGCACGCGCGCGTCCTTCAGCCCGGCGGCATGCAAGAGGTCGGGCCGTGTCGGATCGCCCAGAAAGCCGCGCACGCCAAAGCGGCGCATGCGCTGGATCGCGGTCAGATCATGATCGAGCACCACCGTCTTGTAGCCGCTGGAGCGCACCAGCCGGTTCACGACCTGCCCGAAGCGGCCGATCCCGGCGATGATGACCGGACCCTGATCGTCGATCTCATCGGCATCCGGGGTTTCGCCGGCCTCTTCCATGCGGCTCGACAGGACATCGTAGAGAATGAACAGAAGCGGGGTGATCAGCATGGTCAGGCCGACGACCAGCAAAAGCAGTTCTTTCATCTCCTGCGGGATCACGTTTTGCTGGCTGGAAAAGGAGATGAGCACGAAGCCGAACTCGCCCGCCTGAGCGAGTGACAGGGTGAAGAGCCATAGATTGCGCCCGCGCAGATCGAAGGCGCGGCCGAGGACATAGAGGATTGCCCCCTTGATCAGGATGATCGCCAGGGCAAGGCCCAGCACCTGAAAGGTCTGGCTGGCCAGAATGTTGAAATTGATCCCGGCGCCGACGGTGATGAAGAAAAGCCCCAGCAGCATGCCCTTGAACGGGGCGATATCGCTTTCCAGCTCGTGCCGGAACTCGCTGGAGGCCAGAACGACCCCGGCCAGAAACGCGCCAAGGGCGGGCGAGAGCCCGACGAGGTTCATCAGAAAAGCGATGCCCACAACGATCAGCAACGCCAGCGCTGTATACATCTCACGCAGGCGGGCATGGTGGATGAAGCGGAACACAGGCCGTGTGAGATAAACACCCGTCAGGATAATCCCGGCCACCACGCCGATGGTGAGCAGGGTCGCCCCCCAGCCGGGCAGACTTTGGATCAGCGATATGGCGGCCTCATGGGCTGCGTTCTCGCCCTTGCCGGAGCCTTCGGAGAGCCGCTCCAGCGTTTCGGCAAGCACCATTTCAGGCGGCTTTGGCAGGGCCAGAAGCGGCAGCAGCGCCAGCATCGGGATCACGGCGATGTCCTGTGTCAGCAGCACCGAGAAGGCCGAGCGCCCGCCGCCGGTCTGCATCAGCCCTTTTTCCGAGAGGGTTTGCAGCACCATCGCGGTTGAGGAGAGCGCAAATATGAGGCCGATGGCCAGAGCGACCGACCAATACTGTCCCAGCACCATCGCCCCCACCATGACGGCCAGTGTGGTGATCCCGATCTGAAGCCCGCCAAGCCCGATGAGCTTGTGGCGCATATCCCAAAGCGCGCGCGGCTCCAGCTCCAGCCCGATGATGAAAAGCATCATCACCACGCCGAACTCGGCGATATGTTGCAGCTCGACCGTCTGGTAGCCCCCCACAAGGCCCAGCACGGGGCCGATCAGGATACCGGCCGCGAGATACCCCAGCACCGAGCCGAGCCCCATGCGGGCAGCAATGGGCACGGCGATCACGGCAGCAGTCAGGAATATGGTTGCCTGAAACAGGGCACCTTCCATTGGGGGTCCTTTCCCGGAGGCGGGTTGTCCCGATCATCCCCAATCTCGGCAGGACGCGCAAGGATTAGCCGGGTGTTTCGAAGTTAAAGAAAACGCCCGGCTGAAAGGATGTGCAGATTTCCGGGTGTTTTCGCGCGCCTGCGCCGGTCCTGCCCGATGCGCGCTAACCGCGCGGCATCTTGAGAACGACCGTCCGGCCACCTTTGACATAGCGCAGGTCATCATCGCCGATCGCCTGCACCTTGCCCCCGTCCAGCCGGTCACCAACCTGTACCTTCTTGTAGCGGCCGTTGGACATGCGCACCAGGGCGCGGCGTTTGTTGGGCGTGCCATATACGCCGATCAGGTTGACGCGCTTGAACTTGAGGGCGTTACGCTCGGTCGCGCGTTTGGCCACCGAAGCGGTGGTTGGAATGCTCGGGCTGACCCGTTGAGAGGCGAGCACCGCGACGGCCTCTTCCTGGGTGGCACCTGCGTTGTCTTGCTGCCGGTCCTGATTGCGCTGCGCGCGCTGCACGATCCGGTCGAAATTGCTCGGCTTGGTTTTCGGCTTGAGCGAGGCGCGCACAGCCTGCGGGGTGGCACCGGCAAAGGGGTCGGGGGTCTGGACCGCTTCGGTCAGCGCGGCGGCCAGAGCTTCGGGATCTGTTGTCGAGGCGGCGGCGGCCTCCGCTTCGGCCTGTTTGCGCGCAGCCTCAGCCGCCTCGGCAGCTTCCTGGGCGCTCTCGGGTCGCAGTTTGGGGCGCAGCGCCGCGAGTTCCGAGCGGGTCCGGCCGCTCAACTCGCTGCGTTCGATCTGTTCGGCCAGGTCGTCCGGGCGTGCCCGTGGCCTGATCGCGGCGACCAGAGCATCGGTCGCCTGTTCGGCGGGCTCTGTGCCTTGTGTCTCGGGCGTGCTGCGCTGTGACGGAGGCAGGACCGGCGGACGCCCGGCAAAAACCCGCACCGCGTCGGGCGTCAGCGCCCCTTCCGGGGTCGCCAGGACGAACCCGCGGCTGTCAAAGATAAACCGTGTGTCCGACGCCGGGGGAGGCGCGGGCGAGAACATCATGCCATCCGTATAGGCCCGTGCCGTCTCAGGGAGCGCGACCGCATCCTGAAAATCGGGCGCAGGGTCCAGCGAGGTCTGATAGAAATCCTCCATGTCCCTCGGCACCGGAGAGCGCGACGGCTCCGGGGCCAGTTGCCAGATGCCGGTCGCGGCATAGCGCGCGCGGGCCTCATCGGGGGACAGATCCGACGGTTGAACACGGCTGAGGATTTCGGTTGCCGGATCGTCCAGCACAGAAATGGGCTCGTTCGGCTGCAAAGAGGCCAGCTCGACATCCTCCTCCACCTCCTCAACGGGGTCGGTCACGGGGATATCTGCCACCGCAGGCACGGGATCGGGCTCGGAGCGGAAGAACCGGGCCAGCCCGTCATCCATGAAGATCGAGGCCCAGGCCGCGACACCGATCAGAAACAGCAGCAATACCGCCGTCAGGATCACCCCCAGGAAACGCGGTTTTCCGCCAACGGCGACCGGCTCGCGCGCGCCGAAGATGGTCATGCGCTGTTTTTCGTCCTGCGGATCGGGAATGGCCGAGCGGCGGGTGTCGGGCTTGCGGGTCTTGTCGCGCGACCGGCGGGTGAAGAAGGCCGCCGCTTTTGCCTGCGCGGAGGCGGCGGGTGCCGGGGTGTGGGCCCGTGGCGTGTCTTCCGCGGCCGCCGCATCGGCGTCGTCGCTGTGCAGCAGCACCGGGGCCACTGTTGCAGCTTCGTCTTCGGGCAGGGCCGCGTCGGAGATGCCGGTGATTGCGGGCGGTTCCTCGGGTTGCTCGGGGGTGATGGCGGCCCCGAGCGTGATCCGCGGTGGCGCCATATCCCGCTGTACCCCGTCCAGACGCGGCGGCGCAGAGCCGGCATCGTCCCGGCGCGCGCGGATGCTGGAGAAGGCAGCGGCGGGTGCGGCAGGAGGGTCAGCTTCGGTTTCCGGTTCGGTTTCCGGCGCGATTTCGGGCTTCGGGGTGTCCTCGGCCGGGTCTTCCGGCAAGCTGTTTTCAGCCACGAGCGTCGAATTGTCGTCGGCCGCATCCACGACCTCTTCGGCGGGCTCGGCAGAGGCCGGTTCGGGCTCAGGCTCTGTTTCCGGTTCCGATGCGGTTTGTGGAGCGGCCTCCGGGGCGGGTGTGTCGCTTGGCCCGGCCTCCGGTTCCGCGGGCGTGTCCGCCTCTGGCGCTGCCTCTGCGGTTTCGGACGTGGCCTCTGTCTCCGGTGTATCCGGATCGGGCGTATCTGCCGACGCGTCCGGATCGGGCATTTTCGATGCCCCAATTATGCGCACCGGTGCGCTGTCGCGCTCGACCTCCTGATCGGCGGCTGCCACGGTCAGGCCAAAGAACGGCTCTCCATGAAAGGTGGCGGATGCGCATTCGGCGACAAAGCTGACCGGGTTGAACTGATGTTCGACCGCAAAGGCCTCGGCCTCGGCCAGGGTCTCGCGCGCAACGGCGGCAATGGTGACCCGGTCCCCTTCTTCGGCGAAGTCATAGGCGAGTTCGCTCACCTGATAGGGCGTTGCTCCGTCCAGCGCGGCCTGCACGGCCTCTTGCAGGTCGGCGCCATCCAAGTGATTGATTTCTAGGTATTTCACCTGGTCGTCGGGAAGAACGATCTTGGTCCGCATTCCCGAAGGATCAAGCAGCAGCGCCTTCTGCCGCAGCTCGGCCAGCTCTCCGGTCAGATCGGTCGAATCCAGCCCCACGTCGCCGACAAGATGCCAGCCCGGGAAGGCCCGGTGCAACAGGCCAATCCCTTCGAATGACAATGTCAGGGCAAAATTCGGTTTCATCGCCACTGCTTTAACATCAGACCCTTGCGCCGGGAACGCCGTCGCTTACGCATCGGATTTTACAGCAGGTTTCTGCTGAGGAAAAGGAAAAGCCCCGCCGCGAGGCAAATCACCTCAGCGGCGGGGCAAAGGGCGTGGCGCGTCAGGCGGACGCTTTGGCCAAGGCCTGATCCAGATCGGCGATGATGTCGTCCACATCCTCGCAACCGATGGAAATCCGCACCACATTGGGGCTGGCCCCGGCGGCGGTCTGCTGCTCGGGGGTGAGCTGCCGGTGCGTGGTCGAGGCCGAGTGGATGATCAGCGACCGCGTGTCGCCCAGGTTGGCCACATGGCTGAACAGCTCCAGGCTGTCGACCAGTTTGACACAGCCGTCATAGCCCGATTTCAGCGCCACGGTGAACAACCCGCCTGCGCCTTTGGGGCAGATCTTCTTGATCCGGCTGTGATAGGGCGAGGATTTCAGCCCGGCATAGGTGACCGCCTCGATCCGGTCGTCCTTTTCCAGCCATTCGGCGACGGCCTGCGCATTTTCCACATGGCGTTGCATCCGCAAAGAGAGCGTCTCGATCCCCATCAGCGTGTAATGCGCCGCCTGCGGGTTGAGCGTCATGCCCAGATCGCGCAGGCCCACGGCGATGCCGTGGAAGGTGAAGGCGAGCGGGCCGAAGGTCTCATGGAACTTCAGACCGTGATAGGCTTGCTCGGGTTCGCTGAGCGACGGGAACTTGTCGGAAGCCGACCAGTCGAACGTGCCGCTATCGACCACCACGCCGCCCGTGACGGTGCCATTGCCGGTAAGGTATTTGGTCATCGAATGCACCACCAGAGTGGCCCCATGCTCGATCGGGCGGCACAGGTAAGGCGTGGCTGTCGTGTTGTCGACGATCAGCGGCAGCCCGGCCTTGTCGGCCACTTTCGCGATGGCATCGAGATCGGCGATATGACCGCCGGGGTTGGCGATGCTCTCGCAGAAGACCGCGCGGGTGTCGTCGTCGATGGCCGCGGCGATCGCGTCCATGTCGTCGATATCGACAAACTTGGCCGACCAGCCGAAGCGCTTGATCGTCTGGCTGAACTGCGTGACCGACCCGCCATAGAGCCGGGTGGAGACGACCACGTTCTTGCCCGGCCCCATCAGCGGGAAAAGCGCCATGATCTGTGCGGCATGCCCCGAGGAGCAGCAGACCGCGCCCACACCGCCCTCAAGCGTGGCGACGCGCTCTTGCAGCACGGCCACCGTCGGGTTGGTCAAGCGGGAGTAGATATAGCCCACTTCCTGCAGGTTGAAGAGCGCCGCGGCATGTTCGGCATCGCGAAACACATAAGCCGTGGTCTGATAGATCGGCGTCTGGCGTGCGCCGGTGGCGGGGTCGGGGCGGGCACCTGCGTGGATTTGCAAAGTGTCGAAGCCGACTTTGTGGATCCGGTCTGACATCGGGGGTCCTCCATAGGATATACGACAATCTGTCTATGCCATCCGCCGGGGGCTCACAACGGATTAAAACGCGCTCCGGCGTTCTCGGAATGCGTGCGGAGATCGGGCCGACCTTGTCAGAAGATCAGTTCGAATCCTTCATCGGTTCTTCCGATTTGCCGCTCTGGGCCGTTGAACCGGTCTTGGCTGGACGCGGCGCATAATTCTTCTCCAGCCAGTCGGCGATCAGCTTGTCCCGCTCTTCCTGTGCGCCCAACTTTTCGTAGTACAAGGATGTGGTTGCCGTTGATTCGTCGGGAAAGGTGATCGTGTAGGCAAAATCGTCGTCATTGCTGCTGAGCGCTTTGACATTGGATGTTTGCACGACCTTGAACCGATAGCCATCCTGGACAATCGTTTCTTCGACGGTGCGGGAATACAGATCGCATGAGGCAAGAAACAAAACCGCAAACAGTGAAAAAGCAAAATACTTCATGTCTTTGTCCTTTTTGTCATCCGGCTTCAGAAGAGGTCGAAACCGTCCTGCATCAAAATGTCGAAAAAGCAAATCACCGCATCCAGTAGCCTTCGCGTTTGATCTTGTTGCGGATGGCCTGCTCTTTCTTCGGCAGATCGTCGCGATCAAACAGATCGCGCACCTTTTGGCCACGCCCATGATAGATCATGAATTTCATCGGGTCATAGTTTTTCAGCGCCCGCTTGATCCAGTTGGGGGATGTCACCCGTTCAAGAACCTCGACGACATGATCGCTCTCGCGCGCATAGAGAAGCGGCAGGAAGCGGTAGTGACAGCTCACTTCTCCATCCAGAAGGCCCTCGGGTAGCGTATCGCGCCCGCCGCCGAGCGAATGGATCACAAGCGGCAGCGCCACCTGATCCAGCCAGGGGTCAAGCTCCTGACAGATCAGCTCTGCGGGCGGGTCGTCGCGAATGGCCAGCGCATAGTCCAGAAAGCGCTGCCCGAAGACATGCGGGCAGGAGTAGAAGAAGAAACCGGCGTTGAAATAGAGGTATCGCTTCCAGAACTCATCGGGCCAGCTCAGGTCAAGCGAGCTTTCGAAATCAAGGCCGAACTTGTCATAGAGCGACTTCCACGTGGCGGTATAGCCGGGGCCGTAAAGCTCGATCTTGGGCCATGTATCCTCGCGGCGCAGGGAAGCGGTGGGACGATCGAAGTCGAACGGCACCTTGCAAATATCGCCGGTGATCAGGGTATCGGTGTCGAAAAACACGAACGGCTCGCCCTTGGGCAGGGCAAACAGCATCTCGATCTTGTTGCCATAGGGGTAGCTTTTGCCGAAATGCTTGTTCTCAAAAGGGATTATCTCGGCATCAAAGCGGTCCAGCAAGTCCTTAACATCGGGATTGCCCATGCGCGGATCACCCGGCCAGCAGGGACCGGGCTGAGGCTCCGCCACCAGCAGCCGACCCTTGAAATCCGGGCTCATCATCCGCAGGGAGGCCGCAAAAATCGCCGCTTCAAACTGCAATCTGCCGCCTTGTCCGACGATGACGATATTGAAGTCTTGGATTCTGCCCGTGTTCCCGGCCATACTCATCCCAATTCTGCTCTTGCCTGCAGGCTCACTATAGAGGCGGCCGACAGGCAACGAAAAGAACAGAATGAGCGAAATTTGAGAAGGACAATAGATCGTGTTGGATTTGATTCTGTTTGTGCTGGCCATGACGCTCGGCAGCGACGGCGAGACGGATTATGCCGCAACGACCTCTTCGGGAGAGGCGGTTGTGATGGTCGAAGAGGCAACGCCTGACGCGACGGCGCCGGAGGAGGTTGTCGAAGAGGTCGTCGAAGAGGCGGTTGAGGAGATTGTCGAGGAGGCGGTCGAAGAGGTGGTGGAGCAGGTCACGCCCGAACCGGAGGTCGCGGACGGGGGCAGCTGGAATATCGAGCCGGTCAACGATGGCTCCTGGATCACGAACGCGCCCGAAGGGTTCGGCGCGCAGAACAGCGGCGGCAATGGGCTGCTTGCGGGCGTCGCCATGAGCGATGACGAGGGGGCATCGGCCGCGCAGACCTTCGCGGCCGAGCCGCAGATCGCCACCGGAAAGTTCACCACGGCGACCGAGGTACGGCCCATCCTGGAGGCCACCAAGGGCAACTGGGTCGCCCTGCGCGATTACAATGGGCAGGACTGGCTTTATGTCACGCATATCTGGTCCTGGCGTTGCGGGCTGCACCAGATGCGCTATTCGATCAATGGCGGGCCGATGCAGGTCTGGCCGTTGCCGCCCTGCCACGAAGGCACCGCCGCACCGAACGCGATCATCGAAAGTGATGGCCTGCCCGCGACGACTTTCGCCTCGGGCTCGGTTCAATCGATCGAGGTGGAGTTGCTGCTGGATGATCTGAGCGCGGCAACGGCGCAATATATCCGTGCGGATGTCCTGATGCCCTGAGGTGGAGAAGTGGTGGGCGACCTAGGAATCGAACCTAGCGTGCGTCTCCGCGAGGGAGTTACAGTCCCCTGCCACACCTTGCGGCCTGTCGCCCACTGAGCCCGGCGCGCTGGCCGGACAGTGAGGCGCTGATTACAAGCGCCCATGCCACCCGTCAAGGCGAAAATACCTTGCAACCGGGCGAGGCGCGCCGCATTGTCCGGCGCTCTATGTTTTGGGCGAGGCAGCCATGAAAAAACCCCGCTGGGTGATCGACAAGGAACAGGCCAAACGCGCGGCCGCGGCCGAGACCGTCTGGCTCTTCGGCCTGCATGCGGTGCGCGATGCGTTGCAGAATCCCAGGCGCGAGAAGCTGCGCCTGATCGTCACCAAGAATGCCGCCGACAAGCTTGGCGATGCGATTGCCGGGGCGGACATGACGCCGGAAATGGCCGATCCGCGCAAATTCCCGGCGCCGATTGATCCGCAATCGGTGCATCAGGGGGCTGCGCTGGAGGTTAAACCGCTTGACTGGGGGCCGCTCGAGCAGCTCTGCCTTGGCGATGGTCAGCGTCCGCCCCGTGTGGTGCTGCTCGATCGTGTGACAGACCCGCATAACGTGGGGGCGATCCTGCGCTCGGCCGAGGTGTTCGGGGCCTGCGCCGTCATTGCCCCGCGCCATCATTCCGCCCCCGAGACAGGCGCCCTGGCCAAGACCGCCAGCGGCGCGCTGGAACGTCAGCCCTATCTGCGGGTGCGCAATCTGGCCGAGGCAATGGAGGCGCTGAAATCCATGGGCTATCTGGTGCTGGGTCTTGCGGGCGAGGCAACGGAGACAATCGAGGATGTGCTGGATGCGCGCCGCGACCGGCCTGTTGCCCTGGTGCTTGGTGCCGAAGGTCCGGGCCTGCGTCAGAAAACCCGCGAGACCTGCGATGCGTTGGTCAGGATCGAGTTTGCGGGCGCGTTCGGGTCGCTCAATGTGTCGAACGCGGCGGCGGTTGCCCTATATGCTTCGCGGGGGTAGGCGCTTGCATCCTGTGGGCGGACTACCTTTATTCGACTGACACGACCAGCCCAGAGGTGACATGCCCCATAACGTAAAGATCGCCACCTGCTGCTATTGCGGCACCCGGGCTGCCCTGGTGCTGGACCGCGCGCGCCACGAGCTTGCCTGCCGGGCCTGCGGTGCGCCGCTGCACGAGATGAAGATGATGCCGAAGCATCAGGAAGACGACCGCAAGATCGGGGTCCCGACGCAGGTCGGGCGAAGCAAACCGGCGATTGCCGCCACAACCAAACGGCAAAAACCGAAAAAATCCGAAAAATACGAGCCGCGCCCGGCACGGAAAAAATCCAGAAGCAGGCGGATCGTCAAGCGCGGCTGGGGCCGGAAGCTTATGGAAGAGTTGTGGGATGTGGTGGAAGACGTGTTCGATTGACGCTTTTCCCGGATTTTGGGCAAGAATCCGCTTCCAAAACCCCTTTTTCCATTAACTTTTTAGTCACGGGAAGGTGACACCCTCTTTTCAAATCGATTTTCGACCCTATCTGAGGTCCACGAGGCGATGATCTGGAACATCTCGTCTCAATTCACTGTCCCTCGTTCCGCGACTGGCGCCCAGGTTTTCTGGGCGCTTTTTTTTGTGGAAAGACCACGTTAAGAGAGCAGTCATGAACGAACCATACTCAGACGCGCATCTGCGCGATATCCTCAAACGCACCAAGCGGATTGCCGTGGTGGGCGTGTCGCTCAACGATGTGCGGCCGAGTTACTACGTCGCGCGCTACCTCGCGCTCAAGGGGTTTGACGTGATTCCCATCAATCCGGGCCATGCGGGCCAGGAGGCCTTCGGCGCCACTGTCTTGGGGTCTCTCGACGACATCGAAGGTGATGTCGACATGGTCGATATTTTTCGTCGTCCCGAGCATGTGCCGCCCATTGTGGACGCGGCGTTGGAGCGGTTCCCCGATTTGAAGACGATCTGGATGCAGATCGGGGTCTGGCATGAAGGTGCGGCCGAGACGGCACGGGCGCGGGGTGTCGAGGTGGTGATGAACCGGTGCCCCAAGATCGAATACCAGCGCCTGTTCGGAGAGCTGCGCATGGGCGGGTTCAACACGGGCGTGATTTCGTCCAGGCTTTAGCGGCGCGGTGTCACACGTCTTTGCGAAGGCGTGTCACCGCATCAGCCCGGCATCATCAAAGGCGGGGCGCTTTAGCTGTCTGCTTCGAAATCCGCGGCGATCCGCACGTCTCGCAGCGGTCGCACCTTGGCGATGCAGGCCTCGTAGATCGGA
Source organism: Roseovarius faecimaris (assembly GCF_009762325.1). Lineage (NCBI taxonomy): Bacteria > Pseudomonadati > Pseudomonadota > Alphaproteobacteria > Rhodobacterales > Roseobacteraceae > Roseovarius > Roseovarius faecimaris. The sequence continues at coordinate 2,368,081 of NZ_CP034348.1, read as the reverse complement.
TGCGCCTTGTAAGCCTCCAGCGCGGCTTCGTCCGCAAACTCCGCATAGACGATCACATCCACCGGGGTGCCTGTAATCTGGTCGCTGCGCAGGTTGCGCCCGACTTCGAAATGCTGCGAATGAGGGATGTCGCGCAGCATGGTGAGCCCCTCTCGAATCGCCTCGATCTCCTCATCGCGCTTGGCGCTGAAAAACACGATATGCCGGATCATTTCGTCCTCGCCGCCTTTTCCTCAATTCCTGATTGGCCCTGACGGCGCGCAAGTTCGTCCATCACGTCCGACAGCGGCACATCTCGCGACCGGAGCATCACCAGCAGGTGAAACAGCACATCTGCCGCTTCTGCCGTCAGCCGCGCGCGGTCACCTTTTACCGCTTCGATGATCGCTTCCACCGCCTCTTCGCCAAATTTCTCCGCTGCCTTTTCAGGCCCTTGCGCAAGCAGTTTGGCGGTCCAGCTTTCGCCGGGATCCGCCTTGGCGCGCGCCTCCACGATCTGCGACAGCTCGTCCAAAGTCATGCGTCCATCCTCACCGGGATACCGGCCTTTGCCATATGCTCTTTGGCCTCATGTATCGTGAAGGTGCCAAAATGAAAGATCGACGCCGCAAGAACCGCGCTTGCCCCGCCTTTGGTGACGCCTTCGACCAGATGATCCAGCGTGCCAACGCCGCCAGAGGCAATCACCGGGATGCTGACCGCGTCGCTGATCGCGCGGGTCAGCGGCAGGTTGAAGCCCTGCTTGGTCCCGTCCCGGTCCATGCTGGTCAGCAAAATCTCGCCCGCGCCCTTTTCCTCGACCAGCTTGGCGAACTCCACTGCGTCGATGCCCGTGGGTTTGCGCCCGCCATGGGTAAATATCTCCCACTTGCCGGGGCTTACGGTCTTGGCGTCGATGGCCACGACAATGCACTGGCTGCCGAACTGGTCCGCCGCCTCGCGCACCACATCCGGGTTGGCCACGGCGGCCGAGTTGAAACTGACCTTGTCGGCCCCGGCCAGCAAAAGCGCGCGCACATCCGCCGCGCTGCGTACCCCGCCGCCCACGGTCAGCGGGATATAGCATTGCTCGGCAGTGCGCTGCACCACGTCAAACATCGTGCCCCGGTTTTCATGGGTTGCGTGAATGTCGAGGAAACAAAGCTCATCCGCCCCCGCCGCATCATAGGCGCGGGCGGATTCCACCGGATCGCCCGCATCGACAAGATCAACGAAGTTCACACCCTTCACCACGCGCCCATCGGCCACGTCCAGGCAGGGAATGATCCGGGTTTTGAGCATGAAACTGCCCTCTGCATTCAGTCACGCGATTGTTTATGTGCAAATGCCGCGACATACCAGAGGATGTGAGGCAAACAAACTGAACCAACAGGAGATTTTCAGCATGAAACGATTTGCATGGGCGGCAGCGCTCTCGCTTCTGGCCGCACCGGCCCTGGCGATGAGCGACGACATCGTCAAAGTGCAGGCCTCGGGCGATGTGGCCAGCACGATGGACGCGCTGCAGGCTGCCGTCGAAGGGGCGGGGGCCACCGTCTTTGCCCGGGTGGATCATGCGGGGGGCGCGATGAAGGCGGGGCTGGAGCTTGCACCATCCCAGCTTTTGATTTTCGGGAACCCCAAGCTTGGCACACCGGCCATGCAGGATGACCCGCTGGCCGGGCTGTACCTGCCGCTCAAGGTGCTGGTCTATCGCGACGGGGCAGGGCAGGTCTGGCTGGCTTACGAGAATCCCAAGGACATGCTCGATGATCTGGGCGGGATTTCAGAGGATGCGCAGTATATCAAGATGATGACCGGCGCTTTGGGCAAGCTGACGGCCAAAGCAGCGGGGGGCTAAGCGCGGCGGTGCATCTGGTCCAGCACGAAGGCCAGAGCCGCCAGAGGAATGCCGATCAGGATATAGGCCTTGCCCGCCGCAACGATCAGAGGCTGGGCCGAGGCAATAAGCGCGCTGCCGACCGCACAATCGCTGTAGCCGGAGAGAAGCGAGCCCTTGCAAGTGATCAGCGGAATAACGAGGGCCGCGGCGCAGACCAGCGCCGCCGCGCCGCCAAAGGTCAGGATCGCGCGGGCGGAGTGGCTGTGCATCTCGCGGCGTTTGACGAACATCACAACCGCGGGCATGCCGATGAAAAAGGCCAGAAGCAGTTTGCCGATCATGCCAGTCCCTCCTTTGGGTTCAGGCTTTCAGTATCGACAGCGCCGCTTTCAAGTCAATCGCCCCGTCATAGAGCGCGCGGCCGGAAATGGCCCCGTTCAGCGGCGCGCCGCAATCGCGCAGCGCCCGCAGATCGTCGAGCGAGCTGACCCCGCCGCTGGCAATCACCGGGATCGACACCGCTTGTGCAAGGGCGGCCGTGGCCTCCACGTTGGGGCCTTGCATCGCGCCGTCGCGGTTGATGTCGGTATAGATGATTGCCGCTACGCCCGCGTCCTCGAAGGACCGCGCGAGGTCGGTGGCGTTGACGTCGGTTTCCTCGGCCCAGCCCTTGGTGGCCACGAACCCGTTACGCGCGTCGATGCCCACGGCCACCTGGCCGGGAAAGGCACGGGCCGCCTCGCGCACGAGAGCGGGGTTTTCCACAGCCACAGTGCCCAGGATCACCCGCGCCAGCCCCTTTGAGAGCCAACGCTCGATCGTGGCCATATCACGAATGCCGCCGCCAAGTTGCGCAGGCACTTTCGTGCGTTCCAGGATCGCTTCGACAGGGGCGGCGTTTACCGGCTCGCCTGCAAAGGCGCCATTGAGATCAACGAGATGCAGCCATTCGCACCCTGCCTCGACAAAGGCCATGGCCTGTGCGGCCGGGTCATCATTGAACACGGTGGCCTGGTCCATCTCGCCCTTCACGAGGCGCACGGCCTGGCCATCCTTGAGGTCAATCGCAGGGTAGAGGATCATCGGCTTTGGTCCTTTTGGATGAGGCTTGGCGCCGTTTGGCACGGGATCGCGCGAATTGCAACGCGACCCAACGTCAGACTTGATCCCGTTGTCCGCCATCGCCAAAACTGCGCTCAATTCTCAGGGAGGAGATCATGATGAAGAGTATGACAGTTGCTATCGCCGCCTTCGCGCTCAGTGCCGGCGCCGCCCTGGCCGATCCGGTCACGGGCACCTGGAAAACCCAGCCCGGCGATGACGGGAACTATGCGCATGTGGAAATCTCCACATGCGGCAGCCAGATCTGCGGCACGCTGGGCAAGGGTTTTGACAGCGCAGGCAAGACCATCGACAGCCCGAATATCGGCAAGAAGATGATCTGGAACATGAACGTCGACGGTGGCGGCGCCTATTCAGGTGGCAAGATCTGGGCACCGGATCGCGACAAGACCTACAACTCAAAGATGTCGCTGAACGGCAACTCGCTTGAGGTGTCGGGTTGCGTCCTGGGCTTCTGCCGCAGTCAGACCTGGACCCGCGTGAAGTAACAAATCATAAGCTATCTTTTGCCGAGACCCGCGCGTCGTCACTGGACGGAGCGCGGGTTTTGCATTACATATTGCTCGCTTGGCGTGTGTCGCCCGGCGGCGGTTCGGCCCCGGCCAATCAGGGGCATTTTTCGAAGGATCACCATGATGCGTGTCATGATGGCAGGTGTTCTGGGACTTTCCCTTTTTGCAGCGCCAGCGTTTTCCGAGCCGGCGCTCGGGCTCTGGCTCACCGAGGCCGACAGGAAGGGCCAGGTGGCCCATGTCAGCATTCAGAAATGCGCGAGCGCGCTGTGCGGCAAGATCGTCAAGGTCTTCAGCCCTGCCGGGCAGGAGATCAGCCATAAGAATGTGGGGCGGATGATTTTCTGGGGTGTCACGCCGACAGGAGGCGGGGCGTATCAGGGGCGCGCTTTGGTGCCGGCCTATAACACTGAATATGATGCCGAGATGAAGCTCAGCGGCAATCAGTTGACCGTGGGCGGGTGCAAGGGACCGATCTGCCAGAGCCAGACCTGGAAGCGCGTCAAGTAACGCGGATCACGGGCGCCAGCGCAGGAAATTGGCAATCATGCGCAGGCCGGTCTCCTGGCTTTTTTCGGGGTGAAACTGCGTGCCGACAAGGTTGTCGCGCCCGACCACAGCCGTGACCTGCCCGCCATATTCCACATGCGCCAGCAGATGCGCCGGATCGGCCACCCGGAAGTGATAGGAATGCACGAAATAGGCGTGTTTTCCGGTGGCAATCCCGTCAAAGAGCGGATGATCGGCGTCCAGCACCAGGTCGTTCCAGCCCATATGGGGCACTTTCAAGCTGTGATCTGCGGGGGCGATGGGTTCGACCGAGCCACCGATCCAGTCAAAGCCGGGCGTTTCTTCATATTCCAGCCCGCGGGTGGCCATCATCTGCATGCCGATGCAGATCCCCATGAAAGGTTTGCCGCCCTGTGTGACCACATCCTCGATCGCCTCGAACACGCCCCGATGATCGAAAAGGGCCTGCCGACAGGCCGGAAAGGCCCCGTCACCGGGAAGCACGATCCGGTCCGCCCGGCGGATGACCTCCGGGTCCGATGTGACCGTCACGACACCTGCGCCCGTTTCCGCGGCCATCCGCTGAAACGCCTTTTCGGCCGAATGCAGGTTGCCGCTTTCGTAATCGACGATAACCGTGCTCATGGGCGTTACAGCGTGCCTTTGGTCGACGGGATCGCATCGGCCTTGCGCGGATCGACCTCGACCGCCTGCCGGAGCGCGCGCGCCACGGCCTTGAAGGCCGCTTCGGCGATGTGGTGGCTGTTGATCCCGTGCAGCGCATCCACATGCAGGGTGATCCCGCCATGGGTGCTCAGCGCCTGGAAGAACTCGCGCACCAGTTCGGTGTCGAAGGTTTTGATCTGTGCCGTGGGCATGTCGACATGCCACACCAGATAGGGCCGACCCGAGAGGTCGAGTGCAGCGCGCACCAGCGCGTCATCCATCGGCAGAAGGCAGCTGCCATAGCGATTGATGCCCTTCTTGACGCCCACGGCCTGCGTCAGAGCCTGCCCGAGGGCGATGCCCACATCCTCGACCGAGTGGTGATCGTCGATATGCGTGTCACCCTCGCAGCGGATGGTCATGTCGATCAGCGAATGCCGGGCCAGTTGATCCAGCATATGATCGAAAAACCCGATGCCGGTGGCCATGTCATACTGGCCGGTGCCGTCGAGGTTGATCTCGACCGAAATCTTGGTTTCGGCGGTCGTCCGCGTGACCTTCGCATTGCGCATGGAGGGTGTCCTTATGCCGTCATTCGAAGGCGCTTATAGGCCCATGCTGGCGGTGTTCCAAGGCAATCCTTGCGCCGGATCACAGGATCTGACCGGACTGCGTCTGATTGGGGACAGGAAGAGAAAAGAGAATTTTGGAGCGGGTGATGAGATTCGAACTCACGACATTTACCTTGGCAAGGTAACGCTCTACCCCTGAGCTACACCCGCTTCCTTGGGTAGCGTGGAGATATTGAACCTCGGCCCGTCCTGCAACCCAAAAAATGCAGCCGAGGTAAAAAAACTGCGCTCAGGGGCGGAAGCGCAGGGCCATATCGAGATACATCAGCCCCGATGACAGCATCAGGACGATCAAAAACAGCAGGACATGGCGTTTTGGTCTGGTGTCTGAGGGGCCGGATCGGCGCAGGCTTTGCTTGGTCACGCAGCTCTCCCTGATCTGGAATGGTCCGTGAGCGGGATATTACACCCTAGGGTAGAGCCAAGCCCGTGTTCCGATCAAGATTGCAGGGCGCGGGTGGCAAGGAATTGCCGGATCGCAGGGTCAGGGCGGCGAAACCCCGCCACATCCGGCATCACGAAAAAGGCCCCGGCAGATCAGGGAAGCTGCCGGGGCCCATCGGGGGCCGGGAAGAGGACGGCCCTCGCGGGGTCAGAGATTGCCCGCCGACAGCTCCGAGGCGATGTACTCGGCCTGACGGATGGCGAGCGCCACGATGGTCAGCGTGGGGTTCTCTGCCGCGCCCGTGGTAAAGACCGATCCGTCCGAGACAAAGAGGTTGTCGATGTCATGGGTGCGGCCCCATTTGTCGACCACGCCATCCTGCGCCTTCTCCGACATCCGGTTGGTGCCGAGGTTATGCGTGCTCGGGTAGGGCGGGGTCGGGAAGGTGCGCGTGGCTCCCACCGCCTCATAGACCGCGATGCCCTGCTTGTAGGCGTGGTTGCGCATGGCGATGTCATTGGGGTGGTCGGAGAAATGCACATTCGCCACCGGCATGCCGAACTGGTCGGTCACATCGGTGTTGAGCGTCACCCGGTTGCTTTCCTGCGGCATATCCTCGCCCACGATCCACATGCCGGCCATGTTCTCGTACATGTCGAGGGCGGTGGTGAACTCGCGGCCCCAGGCACCTGGGTCAAGGAAGGCCGCCATGAACGGCAGGCCAAGCGCCAGGGTTTCCAGCTCATACCCGCCGACAAATCCGCGGCTCGGGTCATGCCGCGCCTCATCCTGGATGATGCCGGCCATGGTCGTGCCGCGCCACATCTTCACCGGCTTGTCAAAGACCGCATAGACCGAGCCGGTCATGTGGCGCATGTAGTTGCGCCCCACCTGGCCCGAACTGTTGGCCAGCCCGTCGGGATACATCGACGTGGCCGAGTTGAGAAGCAGGCGGGGGCTTTCGAACGAATTGCCCGCCACACAGACGGCGCGGGCCATCTGCTTGTGCTCATTGCCGTCCGCATCGGCATAGACCACGCCGTTGACCTTGCCATCCTCGCCATGCTCGATCCTGAGCACATGGGCGCGCTCGCGCACTTCGAGGTTGCCGGTTGCTTCGCCTGCCGGAATATCCGTGTAGGCCGCGGACCACTTGGCGCCCCATTTGCAGCCCTGGAAGCAGAAGCCGGTCTGCTGACAGGCGAGCCGCCCGTCATAATCCTGCGAATTGATGGCCATGCGTCCGGTGTGCACTTCCTCATACCCAAGCGCCTTGGCGCCTTTCTCGAACACAAGGTAGTTGTTGTTGCCGGGCAGGCCCTCGCGCCCGCCGGTGCGGGTCACGCCCAGCTTGTTTTCGGCGCGGGTGTAGTAGTCATCCATCTCGCGCGGGTCGATCGGCCAGTCGAGCAGGTTAGCGCCCTCCACCTCGCCATAGGTGGTTTTGGCCTTCCACTCGTGATCCTGGAAGCGCAGCGATGCGCCTGCCCAGTGGGTGGTGGTGCCGCCCACGGCCTTCACGATCCAGGCAGGCAGGCCGGAGAAATCCTTGGCCACGCGCCAGTCGCCGGACGTGGTGCGCGGGTCAAGCCAGGCCAGTTGCCCGAAGCTTTCCCACTCGTCGTTGATGTAATCCTCGGGCAGATACCGCCCGCCTGCTTCCAGCGCCACGACCGATACGCCGCGTTGCGCCAGTTCATTGGCCAGAACGCCGCCACCGGCACCGGTGCCGATGATGACGATGACACTGTCGTCGCTCTTCTCAAATGGTGCAGCCATAGTCTGTACTCCTCTGTTGGCTATGGCTCAAAGCCAGTTGATGTCGTTGAAACCGCGGTCGATATACCCGCCCTGGCTGAAGCTTTCGCCTTCATAGCCAAAGAGCGGCCAGACCGCCTTCTGGTTATAAAGCCCGGTGACAAGCCCGCCGCGGATCTGCTGGAAGAACGGGTCATCCTCCATCCCGCGCAACACATCGACGCGGTCGCGCTCCCAGCCCATGGCAAGATAGCTGTCATGGCCTGCGGCCTGTGCTGCGGCATTGAGCTTGGCGATGCCTGCCTCGATGCCTTCGGCGGCCTCGGCGCTGTCATAGCCTTTCACGGCGACGGCGTAATACTCATCGGCCACATGGTCATGTGGATAGATATCGCGTGCCATCTGGATCAGCGTGGCCATGGTTTCAGGTTTGAGCGCGGTTGTTTCCATCGCCCAGGCCCCGTTGGCCCCGGCGACAAATCCCGCGCCGACGACAAGGCTCGCGCCCGCCGCCATGCTGCGCGAGAGTAACTCGCGCCGGGTCATGCCCTTTTGCTGGCTGGTTGTACTCATGTTCTCTTCCTCCCTTGGAACTTTGTTATTTGAAACGCCCGCCGCGCTGCAGGACCTCGATCTCGTAGCCATCGGGGTCCGCCACGAAGAAGAACTTGCCGACAAGCTGTCCGTCGGGGGCAAATTCAACGATCTTGCGGGGGGCGAGGCCGGCGGCCTCAAAGCGTGCGTGCTCGGATTCGAGGTCTTCGACCAGCACGGCGAAATGGCCATAGCCATCGCCCAGATCATAGGGCTCTGTGCGGCCTTTGTTGATTGTCAGTTCCAGCTCGAACGGGCAGGCGTCATTGCTGAGATAGACGAGCGTGAAATTCTCGAAGTCGAGCCTGTCGGCGACATCGAGATCAAACGCGGTCTTGTAGAACTCCAGCGATCGCTGCTCATCAAGAACGCGGATCATGCTGTGTATGGCTTTGGCCATGTTTCTCTCCGAATTGTCCAGTGTTCGAAGAGTGTGCCAAAACCTTTCACGGTGCGGGTAGTAAGCGGTTACTACATCGCGATTTTGCGCTATTCAGCGGCGATCTGCGCCTTTTCCGGGGCTTCCGCGCGGTCGAGATAGACCAGGCAGGTACAGCGCAGCAGGGCTGTGAAATTCTTCGGCTCGCCATGCAGTTCAAGCACTTCGTCATGTAATTTCGACACGAAGGCCGGGATCGTGATCCCCTCTGCCGAGGCGATTTCGTCAAGAATGCCCCAGAAGGATTTTTCAAGCCGGATGCTGGTGCTTTGCCCGTTCAGGCGCATCCGGCGGGTTTCAAGTTCATAGCGTTCCGGGTCCTGCCCGGCGAATATGCGGCACATGATTTTTCTCCTCCCATACGCAATGTCTCTTGCGTTCATGGGGCCATGATGCCGCAAAATCCCGGCTCAGCCAAGGCTCCACATGGCGGGGCGATCACCAGTCGCTTGGAATAGGCTGATCCGAGAGCATCTCCGACAGCCATGCGCGGTCTTCCTCGCTCAGATGAGGTAGCATGACACGGGTGGTGAAATTGCCGAAAACCTTGCCATCCCGGCTCAGATACCAGTCGGCGATCTGGTCCTGGCCGAAGCGAATGGAATCCCCCACCTGATAGCCTTCCATGTGCTCTGGCTCATTCTGAAGATAGCCAAAGAAAGACTGGCCTGTCCGCGCAAAGGGCGCGACCCAGATCACCTCGGCCAGAGTGTCGTCAATGGGTACGATCACCTTCACACCGGCGTCGGGGACCGAGCGCGATTGCGCGTCAAGCGCATGCCGCAGAAAGAGATCAAGACTGTCAGTTGCCCGGGCGACAGCGGCCTGCATTTCGGCGTCGCTGGTGGCGAAATCGACCACCGGATCAGCCGCGCGGGCGGGCGCAGTCGCGGTGAGGCCCGCCACCGTCGCCGCAAGAAGGAAAAGGCGCATCATGCGCCTATTCCAACTCGATCAGCAGATCCTTGGCGTCGATCTGGCCACCGGCCTGCACATGCACCGCTTTGACCTTCGCGTCGCGCTCGGCGTAGATGCCGGTTTCCATCTTCATCGCCTCGATGGTCAGCAGAAGGTCGTCGGCTTTGACCTCCTGGCCCACGCTGACCGCGACGCTGGCAACCACCCCCGGCATCGGGGCACCGATATGGTTCTCGTTGCCCGGCTCTGCCTTGGGCCGCTGCGCGGTCTGCGATTTGACCAGACGGTTCGGCACGCGGATGACCCGGGGCTGGCCGTTCAGTTCGAAGAACACCCGCACCTCGCCGTCATCCTGCGTCTCGCCCACGGCCTGCAACAGGATTTCCAGTGTCTTGCCGGGGTCGATTTCGACGCTGATCTCTTCACCCGGCTCCATGCCATAGAAGAAGGTGCGCGTGGGCAGGGTGCGCACCGGTCCATAGGTGCGGTGGCGGCCCATGTAGTCGAGGAAGACCTTGGGATACATCAGGTATCCGTTGAGGTCCTCGTTATCCACCGGCTTGCCTTCCAATTGCTCCGACAAGTCCTTGCGCGTGGCTTCAAGGTCCACGGGCTCCAGATGTGCGCCGGGGCGTTCTGTGTTGGGGCTTTCGCCCTTCAGAACCTTGGCCAGGATCGTCTCGGGGAAGCCGCCGGGCGGCTGGCCCAGATTGCCGCGCATCATGTCGACGACCGAGTCGGGGAAGGCCACGTCGGTGTCAGGGTCTTCCACGTCTTCGCGCGTGAGCCCCTGCGCCACCATCATCAGCGCCATGTCACCCACCACCTTCGAGGACGGCGTCACCTTCACGATATCGCCGAACATCTGGTTCACATCCGCATAGGTGCGCGCCACTTCGGGCCAGCGGTCTTCGAGCCCGAGGGAGGCGGCCTGTGCCTTGAGGTTGGTGAACTGCCCGCCGGGCATCTCATGCAGGTAAACCTCGGAGGAGGGGGCCTGCATCCCGGTCTCGAAGGCACGGTATTGCGTCCGCACTTCTTCCCAGTAATCCGAGATTTCGCGCACCGCGTCCATGTCGATGCCGGTGTCGCGCTCGGTGTTCTTGAGCGCCGAGACAACCGTTCCCAGCGTCGCCTGCGAGGTGTTCCCCGAAAACGCGTCCATCGCGCAGTCGACCGCATCGACGCCCACATCCGACGCCGCCAGGATCGAGGCCGAGGCCGCCCCCGCCGTGTCATGCGTATGGAAATGTACCGGGATCGACAGCTCCTGCTTGAGCGCTCGGATCAGCACCTTGGCCGAGGCGGGCTTGAGTAGCCCCGCCATGTCCTTCAACCCCAGCACATGCGCGCCTGCCGCTTCCAGCTCTTTGGCCATGCCGACATAGTATTTCAGGTCATACTTGGCGCGGTCCGGGTCGAGGATATCGCCGGTATAGCACACGGTGCCCTCGCAGATCTTGCCGCTTTCGATGACGGCATCCATGGCCACGCGCATGTTTTCTACCCAGTTGAGTGAGTCGAAGACGCGGAACACATCGACGCCCGTCTCGGCCGCCTGGCGCACGAATTCCCGCACCACGTTATCGGGATAGTTGGTGTAACCCACGCCATTGGAGGCGCGCAGCAGCATCTGCGTCAGCAGGTTGGGCATGGCCGACCGCAGATCGCGCAGGCGCTGCCAGGGGCATTCCTGCAGGAACCGATAGGCCACATCGAAGGTCGCCCCGCCCCAGCATTCCATCGAAAGAAGCTGTGGCAGCTTGTGCGCATAGGCGGGCGCCACCCGGATCATGTCAAACGAGCGCATCCGTGTGGCCAGCAGCGACTGATGCCCGTCGCGCATGGTCGTGTCGGTGATCAGAAGCTGCTTTTGCGCCAGCATCCAGTCGGCCACCGCCTTGGCGCCTTTCTGCTCCAGCATATTGCGCGTGCCCAGGGGCGGCGCATCAAGCGGGGTGCGCGGCGGGCGCGGCAGTTTCAGATCTGCGGGCGGCTTCGGTTTGTTGGCCGTCTCCGGATGCCCGTTCACCGTGATATCCGCGATATAGGTCAGAACCTTTGTGCCCCGGTCACGCCGCTTGGAGAACTGGAACAGCTCGGGCGTCGTGTCGATGAATTTCGTGGTGTATTCATTGCTCAGGAAGGTCGGGTGCTTGAGCAGGTTCTCGACAAAGGCGATGTTGGTGCTCACGCCGCGGATGCGGAACTCGCGCAGGGCGCGGTCCATCCGGGCAATCGCCCCTTGGGGCGTTTGCGCGTGGGCGGTGATCTTGACCAGCAGCGAATCGTAATAGCGCGTGATCACCCCGCCCGAATAGGCCGTGCCGCCATCAAGGCGGATGCCCATGCCCGTGGCCTCGCGGAAGGCGGTGATGCGGCCATAATCGGGGATGAAGTTGTTTTGCGGGTCCTCGGTGGTGATCCGGGTCTGGATCGCGTGCCCGTTGAGCTGCACCTCCTCCTGGCTGGCCTTGCGGGTGGCTTCCAGAAGGGTCTTGCCTTCGGCGATCTTGATCTGGGCCTGCACGATGTCGATGCCGGTGACTTCCTCGGTGACCGTGTGCTCCACCTGCACGCGCGGGTTCACCTCGATGAAATAGAACGCGCCGCTGTCCATATCCATCAGGAACTCGACCGTGCCCGCGCATTCATAATTCACATGTTTGCAGATCTTGTACCCAAGCTCGCAGATCTCTTCGCGCTGGGCGTCGGTCAGATAGGGGGCAGGGGCGCGTTCCACCACTTTCTGGTTGCGCCGCTGCACCGAGCAGTCGCGCTCATAAAGGTGGTACATATTGCCGTGCTTGTCGCCCAGGATCTGCACCTCGACATGGCGCGCGCGGGTGATCATCTTTTCCAGATAACCTTCGCCATTGCCAAAGGCGGCTTCGGCCTCGCGGCGGCCCTCAAGCACCTTTTCCTCAAGCTCTTCCGGGCCGTTGATGGGCCGCATCCCGCGCCCGCCGCCGCCCCAGGAGGCCTTGAGCATGATCGGATAGCCCACTTCGTCGGCCTGCTTGCGGATCAGGTCCATATCGTCGCCCAGCACCTCGGAGGCGGGGATCACCGGCACGCCTGCCTCAATGGCCACGCGCCGGGCGCTGGCCTTGTCGCCAAGCGCGCGCATGGTCTCGGCCTTGGGGCCGATGAAGGTGATGCCATTGGCGTCGCAGGCATCCACGAAATCCGGGTTCTCAGACAGAAGGCCATAGCCGGGGTGGATCGCGTCCGCCCCGCTCAGCTTGGCCACGCGGATGATCTCTTCAATACTCAGATAGGCCGCCACCGGCCCCAGCCCCTCACCGATCCGGTAGGCTTCATCGGCCTTGAACCGGTGCAGGCCCAGCTTGTCCTCTTCGGCAAAGACGGCGACGGTCTTCTTGCCCATCTCATTGGCGGCCCGCATGATCCGGATGGCAATCTCGCCGCGGTTCGCTATCAGGATTTTCTTGAAGTCAGCCATGAGGCGGTGTCCCCCTGAGGTCTTGAGGTGGTTGTGGTCATGCCGCAGTGCAGCGCGCTTTTGGCGCGGTTGTAGGTATTGTGAAACATTTGTGCAAGGTTTCCGATCGGCCGGGCTACCCGGTCGCGCAAAATCCTACCCGCTCGTGGACGGGATCAGCCGCTCGCTTGCCTCTTTGAGCCGGGTCAGCCCAAGCTGACCCATGTTGGATTTGAGGTCTTCGCGCAGGATATCGGCCAGATGCGCAGGGCCCGCCGCCCCCAGCGCCGCGAGGGCATAATGCCAACCGCGCCCGAGCATGACCAGGTCGGCCCCGAACGCAAAGGCGCGCAGGATATCAAGCCCGGTCTCAATTCCGCTGTCGAGGATCAGCGGCAGCGTCGTGGCGGCGCGTATCTGCGGCAGCTGCGTGATGCTGGCCGGTGCGGCATCGAACTGTCGCCCGGCATGGTTGGACACCCAGATCGCATCGACCCCCTCGCTTTCCAGCCTTGTGGCATCCTCGGCCCGAAGGACCCCCTTGACGATCATCGGACCTTCCCACGCGTCGCGCACCCAGCGCAGATAGTCCCAGTTCGGCGAGGTGCGCAGCAGATAACCCACATGCGCATTGACTGGTAAGCCTTTTGTCTTGGGCGAATAATCGTCGATGAAGCGCATCCGCGGCATACCCTGTTGCGCCATCCCGAGCGCCCAGGACGGCCGCAGCGCGACCTGGGCCAGAAGCCGAGGGGTCAGCCGCGGCGGGTGGGTGAGACCCGAGCGCGCCTGCCGCTCGCGGCGGCTGCCGGCGGGCAGGTCCACGGTCATCACCAGCGTGGTGAACCCGGCCGCCCGCACCCGGCGCAGCATGTCGGTGCGAATGTCCTCATCGCGCGGCGGATAGAGCTGAAACCAGCTGCCATCGGCGGCATGGCCGTGCATGTCTTCCGGCGTTTGGCTGGCCACATTGGACAGCACATAAGGGATGTTCTCAAGCGCGGCCATGCGCGCCAGATGCCGTTCGGCCCCAGGCCAGACCAGCCCTGACATGCCCACCGGCGCCACCCCCACGGGCAGGGCGAAATCCTGTCCCAGAAGCGAGGCACCCAGGTTCGGCGTGATCTCCCCGTGCAGGATCGACGGCAGGAAGCGGATCGCATCCAGCGCCTCGCGGTTATGCGCCTTGGTCTTGTCCCGCCCGGTGCCGCTATCGAGAAACTCCCACACGAAATGCGGCAGTCGGCGCTTGGCGCGGGCGCGCAGGTCGCTGAGCGCAGGATATCGGGTGTGCAGGTCCATCCCGCGATTTAGCTGCGTGGGTGCGTGCTTGTCTAGCAACGTCGCGCATTAACTATTTGTTCTCTATTTGTTTGCCTCGGAGGCCGCGCCATGTTAACCTTCGCTTATAGATGGTTAACGCGAAAACATCGCTGACCGGAAAGAGCGGATTTCAATGACAGAGACACAGCTGGCCGCGCTGCTCTGCGCCTTTCTTGGCGGAGGCGAAGCCGAAACGCGTCAGTATTTCGACGTCTATGGCATGGCGCGGCACGTGCGAGTTGATTGCGAAACGCCGAGCCACGTGATCGAACTGGGGCTCGACGGCACGCCGAGCGCGCGCGATTCTGTGCATCAGGCGCTTTTCGCAGCGCATCTGACCGGCAAGATGCCCGTGGTGCTGATGATTGACCGCGACGGCTATGAAGGCCGGTTTGAATATGAGCTGCGCCATACCGCGCCGATGGCGGGCGTGCTTTATCTGCGCTGCACTGAGGCCGTGATCGTGCGCTGGGCCGCGACCGCGCCGGGGCGGGGCAGGGCGCAGGACGATCTGCCCGCCACGGGGAATGCCCGCACGGTTTGCGATCTGTCGGCTCTGACCTCGTCCGCCGGGGTGGAGGCGTTCTGATCGCGCGGCAGAACATTAATCGAACATCTTTTCCTTTGATCCGCGCCGCGCTATCCTGCGCGCCATGAGCAGTTTTGACGATTCCGACGCCTTTGAAGGCGCCTCCCTGGCCGCGCGCGCGATGGCGGCGCGCCCGGCCCCGTATCTCGACAGCCTGAACCCCGCGCAGCGCGAGGCGGTGGAGCGGCTCGATGGTCCGGTGCTGATGCTGGCCGGGGCAGGGACGGGCAAGACCAAGGCGCTGACCACCCGCATTGTGCACCTGCTGAACACCGGGCGTGCGGCCCCGAACGAGATCCTCGCCGTGACCTTCACCAACAAGGCCGCGCGCGAGATGAAGCACCGCGTGGGCTCAATGATGGGACAGGCGATCGAGGGCATGCCGTGGCTGGGCACGTTTCACTCGATCTGCGTGAAGCTCTTGCGGCGGCATGCCGAGCTGGCCGGGCTGAAATCGAACTTTACCATTCTGGATACGGATGATCAGCTGCGCCTGCTGAAACAACTGGTGCAGGCCGCGGGCATCGACGACAAACGCTGGCCCGCCCGTGCCCTGGCGGCGGTGATCGACAACTGGAAGAACCGCGCCTGGACGCCCGAACAGGTGCCCGCGTCAGAGGCCAGCGCGTATAATGACAAGGGCATCGCGCTTTATGCGCAGTACCAGACCCGCCTGAAAGAGCTGAACGCCGTCGATTTTGGCGATCTGCTTTTGCATATGGTGACGATCTTTCAGGCGCATGAGGATGTGCTGGCGCAATATCAGCGCTGGTTCTGCTATATCCTCGTGGACGAGTATCAGGACACGAACGTGGCGCAATATCTGTGGCTGCGGCTGCTGGCGGGCGGGCACAAGAATATCTGCTGCGTGGGAGATGACGATCAGTCGATCTATGGCTGGCGCGGCGCGGAGGTGGGCAATATCCTGCGGTTTGAAAAGGATTTTCCCGGCGCTCACGTGGTCCGGCTGGAGCAGAATTACCGCTCTACCGCGCATATCCTGGCCGCCGCCTCGGGTGTGATCGCGGGCAATAAGGGTCGGCTGGGCAAGGAGCTTTGGACCGATGCGGAAGGTGGCGAGAAGGTCCGTCTGATTGGCCATTGGGACGGTGAGGAAGAGGCGCGCTGGATCGGCGAGGAGATCGAGGCGATGCAGCGCGGCACGCGGGGGATGGATCCGCTGAGCCTTGACGATATGGCCATACTTGTGCGCGCCTCGCACCAGATGCGCGCCTTCGAGGACCGGTTTCTGACCATCGGCCTGCCTTACCGTGTGATCGGCGGCCCGCGCTTTTACGAGCGGATGGAGATCCGCGATGCGATGGCCTATTTCCGGCTGGTGGTCAGCCCGTCCGATGACCTCGCCTTTGAGCGGATTGTGAACACCCCCAAGCGCGGCCTGGGCGATGTCGCTCAGCAAAAGATCCAGCGGGCCGCGCGCGCGAATGGCGTGCCTTTGGTCGAGGGTGCCGCGATCCTGCTGGAGGAAAAGGGGCTCGGCGGCAAGGGCGCGGCGGAGCTCGCCAGGCTCTTGACGTGCCTGTCTCGCTGGGGGCGGATGGTCGGCGACAAGAGCCTCAGCCATGTGGAACTGGCCGAGATCATCCTTGACGAAAGCGGCTACACCGAGATGTGGCAGAACGACAAGACACCCGAAGCGCCGGGGCGTCTGGAAAACCTCAAGGAGCTTGTCAAAGCGTTGGAGCAGTTCGAGAATCTGCAAGGGTTTCTGGAACATGTCAGCCTGATCATGGACAATGAAAGCGAGGACGTGGCCGAGAAGGTTTCGATCATGACCCTGCATGCCGCCAAGGGTCTGGAATTTCCGGCCGTGTTCCTGCCGGGATGGGAGGACGGGCTTTTTCCCTCACAGCGGTCGATGGACGAAAGCGGGCTGAAGGGTGTGGAGGAGGAGCGGCGGCTGGCCTATGTGGGCATCACCCGGGCCGAACAGCTCTGCACCATTTCCTTTGCGGGCAACCGGATGGTCTATGGCCAGTGGCAAAGCCAGATGCCGTCGCGTTTCATTGACGAGTTGCCCGAGGATCATGTCGAGGTGCTGACCCCGCCGGGGCTCTATGGCGGTGGATACGGGGCGGCGGGCATGCAAAGCAGCATCGAAGAGAAAGCCGCGCGCGCCGATGTATACAACTCTCCGGGGTGGAAACGGATGCAGGCCCGCGCCGGGCAACGCCCGGTCAGCCAGCCGTCGGAGGCCAAGAACGTGGTGATCGACATGGCCGCCACCTCGGCGCATATCGTGGGGGAGCGGGTGTTTCATCAGAA
Organism: Roseovarius faecimaris; assembly: GCF_009762325.1. Lineage (NCBI taxonomy): Bacteria > Pseudomonadati > Pseudomonadota > Alphaproteobacteria > Rhodobacterales > Roseobacteraceae > Roseovarius > Roseovarius faecimaris. The sequence goes on along the minus strand of NZ_CP034348.1, from coordinate 2,351,080 downwards.
ATTCGGATACGGGCTGATCATCGCCATCGAGGGCGACAAGCTGGAGATCGACTTCGAGAAAGCGGGCACCAAGAAGATTGTCGCGCGATTTGTGACCGGGGCGGATGATATTCCGTTCTGACGCGCATTTTGGCCCGCATCCGGATTTCGAGTATTTTGACCAAGAAGAAGCAGGCGTGGTTTCAGGGATGAATTTCTGAAAGGAGATTGCAATGAAAACGGTGATTTTTACCGGGGTTTTGGCGATGCTGACCGCAGGTGAGGCCGCGGCGGCGGACCTGGCGACAAAAGAGCAGGTGCATGCCGCGCTCAGCGGCAACACCGTCATGGGCAGTATGAATGATGGCAGTGCCTATGCCGAGTATTACGCCGCCGATGGCACGGTGCACGCGGACGGGTATACCGGCTATTGGGCTGTGCTGGGGGATCGGGCCTGTTTCACCTATGACAATGTCGCCGTCGAATGCTGGCACCTCAAGCTGGAGGGCAATTTTGTCAGCTGGGTGCAGGGCGGCCGGCTGGATGGCACGGGAAGCCTGTTGAGGGGCAATCCAAACAATTTCTGATCCCGCCGAATTTGGTGCTTGTGCGACTCTGGCCGCTCGGTCAGAGTGAAGCTCCGAGGTGCCCCGATCGCCCGCAAGGCGTTAGGGGAGAATTGGGAAGCCGGTGAAACACCGGCGCTGCCCCCGCAACGGTAAGGACCGGGGGATGCGGCACATCAGCCACTGGGCCAGCTACGGCCTGGGAAGGCGCCGCATCCTGACCCGCCAAGCCCGGAAACCAGCCTTGGATCGACGTCAAACCGCGGTGGGCGGTGTGGGCGGATGGTCCGGGGCTCAGCCTCTCATCCCTCCCGCAGCTTCCGCCGCCCCATCCGGCCCGGGGTGTGGTCGGGGAGAAGCTGAAGATGACCACCCAACGTATCCTGACCAGCCTTGAAACGCTGACCCTCACGGGCGCCGAGGCCGATGCCGCCGCGCGCATGGGGTTTCTGGAATGGGCCCTTGCCGGGCCTGGAGACGTGACCGCAGCGACCGTGTCCGCCGCGCTGCAGCTGCCCGAGGCGCGCAATCCTGAAAGTGCCGCCGCGCAAGCCTTCGTGGGGTTCCTGCGCGAGGCGCGCCTGGGCCTTACACGTCCCAAGCGCCGGACGCGCCGCTTGCATTGAACGGCATTGCATGGCCGAATGCCGGTCATGACCGAAAAGGAAAAGATGCTGGCCGGGGAGTGGTATCGCTGTCAGGACCCGGAACTGGAGGCGATGCAGGCCCGTGCCCGCGCGGCGGTGCATGCGCATAATCACATGGCCCCCGACCGGCGCGGCGGCATTGCCCCTGATCTGCGCGCGTTGATGGCGCAGGTCGGGCGTGAGGTCTATATCGAAGCCCCGTTTCATTGTGCCTATGGTGTGCATATCTCGCTGGGCGATCATGTCTACATGAACGCAGGCTGCACCATTCTGGACACAGCGCCCGTGACCATCGGCGCGCAGAGCATGCTTGGCCCCGGTGTGCAGCTCTATTGCCCGCAGCATCACAAGGACCGCGTCAAGCGCAGTGCCGGGCTGGAACAGGCGCGGCCCATCACCATCGGCCGCGAGGTGTGGATCGGCGGCGGGGCGATCATCCTGTCGGGCGTGCGCATCGGCGACGGTGCCATTGTCGGCGCCGGGGCCGTCGTCACCCGAGATGTGCCTGCCGAGGCGACAGTGGTGGGCAACCCGGCGCGCCTCCTGCACGGCTGAGCCAAAAAAAACGGCGGACCCAGCCGGGAGGGACTGGTTCCGCCGTTTACACACAGTTGGCACCACAGGGAGGAAGGGCCAACGTGATCGTCATCGGATAAAACGATCCGATTGAGCAACCCAGGCACAAGGGAGGAGGAGAGGTGCCTTGGGTCATATGCAGGCGCTCAGGGAGGAGGAAGCGCCTGTATTCTTATGTCTTACACGCCGAACGCGGCCTTGTGGGCCGTGGCGGCAATCTCGCTGCGGCTGATACCCAGATCCGCGAGCTGGCGGTCGTCGAGGTCGCGCAGCTGGTTCAGGGTTTCGCGGTAGGCGCGATAATCGTCATAACGCTGCATCACCGCATAGATCGCGGCGGCGATATCCAGCTTCAGGCATGCAAAGCCGGTGTTGTGTTGGGCGACAAACGTCATCTTGATACTCCTATGATCGAATTGAGGGGTCCTCTTTGCGGACGATCCGACCTGTTTGACGCCTATATAAACCAATGCTGCAACTGCACAATGGATGGCTGTTCAAGGCCGTTATGCATCTGTTGCATGGGTGGGCCTTCCGTAACGTAATGCTTTTTATTGGGAAATTTGGTTAAAAATGAGGGTTTTGAGATACATATATTATGCTGCATTGCAGCATGAGATGTTCTGCTCCGGTCTTGTGGCGGGGAAATTCGCCCGCCAGCCCCTTGCCGTCGCGCTTAATTCTGCCACCTATAGGCATGACTGAAATCCAGGAGGTTATCATGAGCATCACCCGCTCCGAAATTCTTGCACAATTGGAGCGGCTGGAGCTGCCGGATGGCGGCAATCTGGTGTCGCGCGACATGGTGCGTGCCCTGACCATCGAAGGAGATCAGGTGCGCTTTGTCATCGAGGCGCCGAATGCCGACATGGCACGGCAAATGGAGCCCCTGCGCGCGGCGTCCGAGCGGGCGGTTCTTGCTCTGCCGGGGGTGGGGGCGGCGTCGGTGGTCCTGACCGCTCATGGCCCGGCTGCCGCCGCCAAACCGCCGCCCAACCTCAAGATCGGCGGGCATCCGAAACCGACGGAGGGCCCGGTGCGGCCCGATGGCGTGCGCTCGATCCTGGCGATTGCGTCCGGGAAGGGCGGGGTGGGTAAATCCACCGTGTCCTCAAATCTGGCTGTGGCGCTGGCCCGGCAGGGCCGCCGTGTCGGGCTTCTGGATGCGGATATCTATGGGCCTTCGCAGCCACGCATGATGGGGGTCAACAAGCGCCCGGCCAGCCCTGACGGCAAGATCATTGAACCTTTGCACGCGCATGGCGTGACGCTGATGTCCATCGGCCTCATGCTTGACCCGGACAAGGCCGTGGTCTGGCGCGGGCCGATGCTGATGGGGGCGCTGCAACAGATGATCTCTCAGGTGCGCTGGGGTGAGCTTGACGTGCTGATCGTCGACCTGCCGCCCGGCACGGGCGATGTGCAGCTCACGCTCTGCCAGAAATCCGCGCCGACCGGGGCCATCGTTGTCTCAACCCCGCAGGACGTTGCCCTGCTCGATGCGCGCAAGGCGATGGACATGTTCCGCACACTCAAAACGCCGGTTCTGGGGCTGATCGAGAATATGTCGACCTTCCATTGCCCCAATTGCGGGCATGAGGCGCAGATCTTCGGTCATGGCGGGGTGAAGGCAGAGGCGGAGAAACTTGGCCTGCCTTTCCTCGGCGCACTGCCTATCGACCTCGACACGCGCCTCGCAGGGGATGGCGGTACGCCGATTGCCGCAGGCGACGGGCCAATCGCGCAGGCCTATGCGCAACTGGCCGATCGTTTGGTGCAAGGTGGGATCGCCTGACCGAGGCAGCCTGTAAGGGCTGACGAGGGGCGCCTCTCAGGCCACGTTCTGCAATTGAACGCGCGGCGTCACACCCAGAGCGTGGCAAATCTCGCGGGTCAGGTCGGGCTTGTTCAGCGTGTAGAAATGCAGGTCCTCCACGCCGCCTTCGATCAGGTCGCTGCAGAGCTCCGTCGCGACGGCTATGGCCAGAAGGTCATGCCGACCGTCGCGCACCGCCTTGTCGAACGCCTCGTCCAGCCAGGCCGGGATGCTCGTCCCGCAGGCGGTTGCAAAGCGGCGTACACCGCTCCAGTCCTCAATCGGCAGGATACCGGGAATGATCGGCGCATCGATGCCTGCCTTGGCGCAATCGTCGCGGAACCGGAAAAAGGTTTCAGGGTCAAAGAAGAACTGGGTGATCGCCTCGGCCGCGCCCGCGTCGATCTTGCGCTTGAGCCAGTCGATATCGGCCTTGCGGCTTGTGGCCTCGGGATGTTTCTCCGGGTAGGCGCCGACACGGATGGTGAATTTGCCCGTGTCCGCCAGCGCTTCGATCAGCTCGCAACTGTTGGCAAACCCGTCGGCATGCGGCTCGAACCGGTCGCTGCCCTTGGGCGGATCGCCCCTGAGCGCCACAATCTCGCTCACACCCGCCCGGGCAAAGCTGTCGGCCACGGCAAGCGTCTCTTCGCGGCTGGCCTCGACACAGGTCAGATGCGCGGCCACGTTCAGCTCGGTGGAGGCATGCAGCGTGCCCACCGCGTCGCGGGTCAGCTCGCGCGTGGTCCCGCCCGCGCCATAGGTCACCGAAACGAAACGCGGCTCAAGCGGGGCGAGGGCGTGTACCGTGTCCCACAGGCGGAACGACGCTTCGAGCGATTTTGGAGGGAAAAACTCGAAGGAGACGCGGGGAGTTTTCATGGTGATGATCCTTTGAAAGAGGTGTTGGCCTCTTGTTGCAGGCGCAGCAATGTGAGACAACTTCATAAAATTCATGGTTTCTATGAGGGTCGTTCATAAATGCATATCGAGTTCCGGCATCTCAAGACGATCCGGGCAATTCACCAGGCGGGCGGGCTGGCGCGGGCCGCCGATCTGCTGAACATCACGCAATCCGCGCTAAGCCATCAGATCAAGGGCCTGGAAGATCAGGCCGGGGTTGAGCTTTTCGTACGCCGCTCCAAGCCGCTCAAGCTGTCGGCGGCGGGCCAGCGTCTGTTGCGGCTTGCCGAAAAGGTCCTGCCCGAGATCGAGGCGCTGGAGAGCGAGTTTGCCGGGCTGCGCGAAGGCTCCTCGGGGCGGATGCATATCGCCATCGAATGCCACGCCTGTTTCGAATGGCTTTTCCCGGTGCTGGAGCGGTTTCGCAAGACCTGGGCCGATGTGGATGTGGATATCCGCCCCGGCCTTGCCTTTGACGCGCTTCCCGCCCTGCAAAAGGAGGAGGTCGATCTTGTCGTCTCTTCCGACCCCGAGGACCTGCCCGGCATCATCTTCAAGCCGCTTTTTGATTACGAGCCGGTTTTCGTGGCCTCCAGTGCGCATCCCCTGGCTCAGAAGGCGTGGGTCGAGGCCGAGGATTTCCGCGAAGAGACGCTGATCACCTACCCGGTGGACCGGTCGCGGCTCGATGTCTTCACCGAGCTTTTAACGCCCGCCAAGGTCGAGCCGCGCGCGATCCGGCAAGTGGAATTGACGGCGGTGATCCTGCTGCTTGTGGCGTCCAATCGCGGCGTCGCGGTGCTGCCTGACTGGGTGGTGCGCGAGGTGAGAACAAGTTCGGATTACGTCACAAGGAAAGTCACGCAAGCCGGTTTGACCAAACGGCTTTACGCGGCCATCCGCGAAGAAGATGCCGACAAGCCCTATATGGCGCAGCTCATCAGGCTGGCGCGTGATATTCCGGTCCGCCTGCAGCGTGACATCTGACGCGCGCACCCCCTTGTGCCACGGCCCCGCGCGGCGTATACGCGCGGCCTTAAGACATCAGGAGCAACTCCCATGGGCGGCAGTGCCAATCTCAACATCATGATGAAAGCCGCGCGCAAGGCGGGGCGGTCGCTGGCCAAGGACTTCCGCGAGGTTGAGAACCTGCAGGTGTCGATGAAGGGCGCGGGCGATTTCGTCAGCCGCGCTGATCTTGCCGCCGAAGCGATTCTGAAAGACGAACTTCTGGGCGCACGCCCCACCTATGGCTGGGTGGCCGAGGAAGGGGGCGAGATCGAGGGTCAGGACCCGACCCGCCGCTGGATCGTCGATCCGCTGGATGGCACGACCAACTTTCTGCACGGGCTGCCGCATTGGGCGGTGTCCATCGCGCTGGAGCATAAGGGCCAGATCGTCGCCGGGGTGATCTATGACGCCGCCAAGGACGAGCTGTTCTTCGCCGAAAAGGGCGAGGGGGCCTTTGTCAACGATGCGCGGCTGCGGGTCTCGGGCCGCTCGGCGATGATCGAGAGCATCTTTGCCACCGGCCTGCCGTTCGGGGGCCGCGCGGATCTGCCGGAAACATTGCAGGATCTTGCCCGTCTGCTGCCCGCCTGTGCCGGTGTGCGCCGCTGGGGCTCCGCCGCGCTCGACATGGCCTATGTGGCCGCCGGGCGCTATGACGGTTTCTGGGAGCGGCGGCTCAATGCCTGGGATATGGCGGCCGGCGTGATCATCGTGAAAGAGGCGGGCGGTCTGATCGAGCCGCTCACGCCGGGCGGGGATATCCTGTCTGATGGCGAAGTGATCTGCGCTAATGAGGCGATTTTCAGCAAGTTCAGCAAGGTGATCCGGGGGGCGTAGCCGCTTATCCGCCCTGACAGGCGGCTGCGCTACTGATCCGACGGATGGTTCTGCCCGTCAAGCCAGGGCATGGGTTCATGATCGGCGGGGTTTACCCCCTCCATCGCGCCCAGGTTCACACCGTATTCATTCGGGTTCGAGCGGCGCTGATGGTGGGTGTAGATCCCGCAGGTCTTGCAGAAATAATGCTGCGCCGTGTGCGTGCCCCAGGTGTAAAGCGTCAGATTGTCAGCCCCTTTCACCACGCGCAGCGCCTCCAGCGGCACCGACACATTGGGTGCGGCGCGGCGCTTGCAGAAGCTGCAGGTGCAGCGATGTGCGCCCTCCAGCCCGTTGAGCAGGGATATCTCCAGTTCAACAGCCCCGCAGTGACAGCTTGCTTTCATGATGCACCTATTTGCGTTTGATCACGGGGATATTGCTTTTGACATAGGGATATTTGGCCTCCGGATGGGGCGGATGCCCGTCTGTCTTGTCCCAGAATCCTGGTCCGCCACGGCGCAGGAACACCGGCAAGGTCAGCACAAGCCCGACAACGAAGCCACCCGCATGCGCCCAGTATGCCACGCCGCCGCTGTTCAGGTCCGACCCGGCCCCGCCAAAAAGCTGGATTGCGAACCACACGCCCAGCATGATCCAGGCCGGGATCGAGAAAATTCGAAAATAGACGATCAAAATCAATAGGATATCGACTCGCGCCTTCGGGAAAAGCAGAAGATACCCGCCCATCACCCCGGCAATCGCCCCCGACGCGCCCACCGTCGGCACCTGTGAATATGGCCCTGCCGCCACATGCGCCAGCCCTGCGCCCATCCCTGCGGCGAGATAGAACAGCAGATAGCCGAAATGGCCCATCTCATCTTCCATATTGTCGCCGAAGATCCACAAGAACAGCATGTTGCCGGCCAGATGCATGAAGCCGCCATGCAGGAACATCGACGTGAAAATGGTGTGATACGTGCCTTCCATTGTCACCAGCACGGGCACCATGGACCATTCGTAGAAGAACTCGTTGAGCCCGCGCGGATCCGCGAATAGCGGCCAGTAGCTGATGAACACCACGATATTGATGGCCATCAGGGCGTAGGTCACATAGGGCGTACGCCCCGACGGGTTATGATCGCGGATCGGAAGCATCGGGGCGACAGTGGCGACAAGCCTTTAGGAGGTCAAGATGTTCCCCCCAAAAGCGCGGCGTTGCCGCCCGCCGCGGTGGTGTCGACGCAGACATGGCGCTCCAGCCGCACATGACCCAGATCGGGCAGGCCGGTGATCAGCGGTACGATCGGCCCCTCGCGCTGTGCCAGCGCCTCCACATACTCCCGCGCGTCCTGCTCCGGACCCCAGTGCAGCACACCCGAAATGCCGTGCATCGGGGTCAGCGCCTCTGCGGGCAGCCCGCCGGTGGCCTCGACCGCCACGCCTCCCAACTCGCGCACCGCGCGGGCCTGCAGGGCCGCCGCCTCGGCGCCGGGGCCGAGGCACAGCAGTGCCGGGCGGGCACGGGCGGTCAGCCGGTTGGATTCGCCCGTCGGACCCGGCAGAACCATATCCACGGGGGCAGGGGCGCTGTCAGCATTGGCGCGCGTGACGGCCTCTTGCATGACATCGGCAGGCATCGGGCCCTCCCAACCCGAGCCTGCCGCAGGCGCCACATGGGCCGAGAAGCGGGCCAGGTAATTCGGCCCGCCAGCTTTCGGCCCGGTGCCCGACAGCCCTTCTCCTCCGAAGGGCTGGCTGCCCACGATGGCGCCAATCTGGTTGCGGTTGACATAGTGGTTTCCGGCCTCGACGCGCTCGGTCACGTGTTGCACGCGGTCGTCGATCCGGGTCATCAGGCCGAAGGTCAGCCCGTAGCCCGTGGCGTTGATGGCGTCGATCACCTCGTCCAACTCGTCCGAGCCGAACGTCGCCAAATGCAGCACCGGCCCGAAAATCTCGCGTTTCATATCGGCGATCCCGTTCACCCGGATGAGCGTGGGCGCGATGAACGTGCCGGTATTCGGGGTGGCGATCTCATGCATCAGCCGCCCGTCGGCACGCGCCTGTTGAATGTGGGCAAAAATACCCCGATGTGCCTCATCATCAATCACAGGGCCGCAATCTGTGGATAAGTGCCACGGGTCACCTATGCAAAGTGCATCCATCGCGCCGGTCAGCATTTCGGTGAAACTCTCGGCAATGTCCTCCTGCACATAGAGACAGCGCAGCGCCGAGCAGCGCTGGCCGGCGGATTGGAACGCGCTTTCGACAATCGCCTGAACCGCTTGTTCGGGCAGGGCGGTGCTGTCCACGATCATCGCGTTCAGCCCGCCGGTCTCGGCGATCAGCGGCGCGCCGGGCGCCATGTGCCGCGCCATGGCAGAGCGGATTTTCAGGGCGGTTTCGGTCGAGCCTGTAAAGGCCACGCCGCCGATCCGCGCGTCTGAGGTGAGTGCGGCGCCCACATCGCCCGCGCCGGGCAAAAGCTGCAGCGCGCTGGTCGGAACGCCTGCCTTGTGCATGAGCGACACGGCAAAATGCGCAATCAGCGGCGTCTGTTCGGCGGGTTTCGACAGCACGGCATTGCCAGCGGCCAGCGCGGCACTGATCTGCCCCGTGAAAATGGCCAGGGGGAAATTCCAGGGGCTGATGCAGGTGAACACGCCCACCGGATCGCGTTCCGGCGCATTCGCGGCGTAGTAGCGCAGGAAATCCACAGCCTCGCGCAGCTCTGCAACCGCGTCGAGCTGGGTCTTGCCTGCCTCCCGCGCCAGAAGCGCGAAAATTTCCCCGAAGTTTTCCTCGTAAAGGTCGGCCACACGGTTGAGCACCTCGGCACGGGTGGCGCGCGGCGCGTCCCAGGCCGTTGCGGCGGCCAGCGCGGTTTCGATATCATCTTTGCTTGCCGTGGCCACGGTGCCCGGCTGATCCGAGGGGTTGGCGGGGTTTGCGACAGGCTCGGGCGGTTGCGGCCGCGCCTGGCCTGCAAGCAGGGGGCGGGCCGCCCATTCGTGGGTGGCAAAGGGGGCGCGGGCGGCCTCGACCTCTTCAAGCGTTGGTTCATGTCTGAGGTCGAACCCTTTGGAATTGCTGCGTTCCGGTGCAAATAGCTCAGGGCCGGTCGGCAGTGCAGGCGGCGCATCACTGATCGCGTCGAACGGGTCGCGCGCCACCTGTTCCGGCGGTACATCCTCATCGACGATCTGGTTGACAAAGCTCGAATTGGCACCGTTTTCCAGAAGGCGGCGCACCAGATAGGCCAGCAGGTCGCGATGCGCGCCCACCGGGGCGTAGATCCGGCACCGGGTGTTTTCGGCCTTCATCACGAGGTCATGCAAAGCCTCGCCCATACCGTGCAGGCGCTGGAATTCGAAGGCCTGCTTGTCGTCCGCCATGTCGAGGATCGCGGCCACCGTATGCGCGTTGTGAGTGGCGAATTGCGGATAAATCCGGTCGGTCATGCTCAGCAGTTTGCGGGCATTGGCGATATAAGAGATGTCGGTCGCGGCTTTTGCGGTAAAGACCGGAAAGCCATCGACCCCGGCGACCTGCGCGCGTTTGATCTCCGTATCCCAATAGGCGCCCTTTACCAGCCGCACCATGATCCGGCGGTCCAGCCGTGTCGCCAGGTCGTGCAGGTAGTCCAGAACATGGCCTGCGCGCTGACCATAGGCCTGCACCACCACGCCGAAACCGTCCCAGCCCGCCAGGCTCGGCTCTGACAGCGTGGCCTCGATCACATCCATCGACAGTGCGAGCCGATCGGCCTCTTCCGCGTCGATGTTCAGACCCATGCCTGCCGACTTCGCCAGCAGGGCGAGCGACCGCAGACGCGGCATCAATATGTCCATCACCTGGGCGCGATGTGCCACCTCGTAGCGCGGATGCAGTGCCGAAAGCTTTACCGAAATACCGGGGTTTTTACGGATATCCTTATGGGTGCAAGCGCTTGAAATCGCGGTGATCGCGCGGGAATAGGCCAGATGATAGCGCGTGGCATCCGCATCGGTGCGCGCGGCCTCGCCAAGCATGTCATAGGAATAGGTATAACCCTTCTTCTCCATCCCCGCAGCGCGGTCCATGGCGCTCTGGATTGTCTCGCCCAGGACAAACTGGCGGCCCATTTCCTTCATCGCACGGCCCACGGCGGTGCGGATCACCGGCTCACCCAGGCGTTTAATGGCGCTTCGCAAATGACCCACCGGGCCGGGGCTGTCCTCTTGCAGAACCTTGCCCGTCAGCATCAGCGCCCAGGTTGACGCATTGACCAGCGGCGAGGTCGAATGCCCCATATGCTTGCCCCAGTCCGAGGGCGCGATCTTGTCCTCGATCAGGGCATCGATCGTCTCGGCATCGGGCACCCGCAACAGCGCCTCGGCAAGACACATCAGCGCGATCCCTTCGTCCGTGCTGAGCCCGTATTCGGCCAGAAAGACCTCCATCAGCCCCGGGCTCGAATGGTTGCGGATCGCCCGCACCAGATCGGCGCCGCGTGCGGTAATCCGGGCGCGGTCATCAGGGCTGAGCGCGGCTTCGGCGATCAGGCGGTCCAGCGTGGTGGCTTCATCGGCATAGGTGGCTGTGTCGATCAGGCGGCGGGCGTCGAGGGGGGCAAGCATGGCAGACTCACTTGTGAGAGGGATTTGTCTTTCTATACCACGGCTCCCTTGGTACAAATGACTGATATTTGCGATTTGATGGTCTATTAGACCGATAAAAGGGGTGAATATATGCCAAATGACCTTCCGCAGATGGACAAGTTCGATCAGGCGATCCTGAAACATCTCAGCGCCGATGGCCGGATCAGTGTTACCGAGCTGGCACAGCGCATCGGTCTGTCGAAATCGCCCACCCAGGCGCGGCTGCGGCGGCTTGAAGCGACCGGGGTAATCACCGGTTATCGCGCGTTGTTCGATCCGATCCGGCTCGGGCTCGATCATGTCAGCTTTGTTGAGGTGCGGCTCGAAAGTACCCGGGAGGCAGCGCTCGCGGCGTTCAACGCGGCGGTGATGCGCATTCCCGAGATTGAGCAGGTGCATCTCATTGCCGGAAATTTTGATTATCTGCTCAAGATCCGGACGCAGGATATGAACGACTACCGTGTTGTTCTGGCAGAGAAAATATCGACATTGCCGCATGTTTCGAGCACGTCGACCTTTGTGGCCATGCAGGCGATCAAGGAAAACACGCTGGCGGATGTGATTTGACCCGGGCGCGCCAAAGGTCACAATAGCAAGATGCGATATCTGACCACATGCCTCTGTCTTCTGCTCAGCGCTCCGGCTGCCGCAGACACATGCCCCGCCGCGCCCGATCACTCCTCCGCTCTGCAAGAACTGACGCGCGCGGCGCAATCAGCGCCGGATGAGGCGACGGGGCGGCAGATATCCAATCAGATGTGGGAGCTGTGGCTCGATGCGCCCGATGCGCGGGCGAAAGAGTTGCTGACCGAAGGTATGGCGCGCCGCGAATCATATGATTTCGAGGGGGCGCTCGTGGCGTTCGAGGCGCTGGTGGCGTATTGCCCGGACTATGCCGAAGGCTATAACCAGCGCGCCTTCGTGCATTATCTGCGGCGGGATTTCGCTGCGGCGCTGCCGGACCTCGAAGAGGCGCTGCGCATCACGCCGGGCCACGTTGCCGCGCTGACAGGGCAGGCGCTCACCCTCGTGGAACTGGATCGCAAGGCCGAAGCCGCGCTTGTCCTGCGGCGCGCGCTGGGTCTGAACCCCTGGCTTGGCGAACGCCACCTGCTGCCCGTGCTTGAGGCGGAGGAAGAAGAGCTTTAGGCCACGCGACATGCGCATCGGGGCTTAAACTCGGCAAAACAATCCGATACACCCTTGTCACCTGCGGGCGTGATGGAATGGTAGACATATCGGACTTAAAATCCGAAGGGCCTGTGCCCGTGTGGGTTCGAGTCCCACCGCCCGCACCAATCGCTTTTGCGACGGAACATGCACCTGAGCCGAAGGATTGCTGGTGCAGCGACGGGCCGAAGGGCGGGGCTGGCCATTTCTTCGCAGCAGATTTGCCGCGGAACAGCTCATGGAGTGTCTGGTTTAAGAGACGCCAACCACCGGTATCGCCGGTTGCCGCCGAATTTGGGCGGGTGTCTTTCTTTCTCTGACAGTCGCTCATGGCAGGGGGAAGGCGCCAGGCCGCTTTCGGGACAGGTTCGGGTTCGTAGACGGCATGGCTGGGTCGCTGCGCAGGAGGATCAGCCTGCTTTCTTGAGCGGAGCATGTTCCTTCTCAGGGTGTTGCTTGACCGTCTTGAACTTGCTGATGAGCGACGCCAGCAGGCGCGCATTTTGCGACAACTCATGCGTGGCGGCCGTACATTCTTCGGCCATGGCGGCGTTGTGCTGGGTCATCTGATCGAGACTGGTGACGGAGGTGTTGATCTCGGTCAGCCCCTGTGACTGTTCGGCGGCGCCTTTCGAGATGTCGGCAATCTCGGCCGAGATCTTCTCGACCCGTTCGATGATTGTTTCAAGCGCTTCACCGGTCTTGCCCACGAGCTCGACGCCGGTCTGCACATGTTGCGAGCTTTGCGCGACGAGCGCGCCAATCTCTCCGGCGGCCTCGGCCGAGCGTTTCGCCAATGCGCGCACTTCCGACGCCACAACCGCAAACCCATTGCCCGCCTCACCGGCGCGGGCGGCTTCCACCCCGGCATTCAGGGCCAGAAGGTTGGTCTGAAAGGCAATATCGTCGATCACTCCGACAATGCGCGAAATGGTGGAGGAAGAGCTTTCAATCTCGGACATCGCCTCCACCGCGCGCGACACCACCTCGCCGCTTTCCTGCGCGTGGTTGCGGGCCTCCACCGCATAGCCTTCGACGACCTTGATGCCTTCCGCAGCATTGGAAATACCCTCCGTCACACCGCCCAGCGATGTCGAGGTTTTCTCCAGGGCCGTGGCTTGCGATTCTGTCCGATGAGAGAGCTGATCCGTGGCTTCGGTAATCTCCATCGTGCGCATCGCAATGCCGTCGCTGGTCTCGATCAGTTTGTTCATCGAGGTGCCGAGGGTTGTGATCGTTTTGTTGTAATTGGTTCTGAGAACTTCGTAGCTTGCGTCGAATGGGGTGTTGATCGGGCAGGAAAAGTCACCTTCGGCCAGTTTACCGAGGCCTTTGCTCACCTCCGCGACTACCTCTGTCTGTGCCTGTGCCTGCATCCGTTGCCGGTCATCCGCCTCCTGCGCCTCGTGCAGCGTGGTCTGGAGCTGATCAAGGGCACCGGCAATCCGGCCCACCTCGTCAATCCGATCCTTCGCCGGGAAATCATTGTCATATTTCCGGTCGGTCATGCGGCCGACCGTGTGCAAAACCTGTCCAAGCGGGTTCGTGATTGTCTTGGTGACATAGAGCACGGCCCCCAGCAGGGCGAAACCCGCGATCATCATTGCAACGATCAATTCGATCTTGAGCGTCGCGGTGGAGGCCAAGACGTCCGTCACATTCTGGCGCACTTCCAGCACACCGCGTACATCGCCCAGTTTCCAGTCATCCTTGGGCGTGTCGGCCGCGGTGTTGTGGCAGGCCACGCAAACCTCGCTGGACAGCGTATCGGCCACCGCGACGCGCAAAAATGTCTGATCGCCGACCACCTCGCTGCGGATAAGATGGGACTCCGGATTGGCGCTCAGATAGTCCCAGGCCTCCTCACTGAAGCTGTCAAGCTGCCGCGTCGCCCGGTTGGGAAAGGGAAAGGGGCTATACAGCTCAACATTTGTCTTTTCCGCGGCCAGCAACGCACTCAGATCATGAATGAAGGTGGCGGGCAGCGGAATCATCTCGGGGTCGTTCTGATGTGCGATGCCGACGCTTACATCGCCCGAGCGTTTCACGTCTGCCACCACGTTTTGGGTGTAGTAACTGCGCAGGGTTTCCATCTGATGAGCGGTTTGCAGGGCGGAGTTGGCCGCGGCCTGCATGGCGCTTTTTTCGACAACCATCGGGATGTAGAACCATGCCCCGATAACGATCAGGGTGGAGATAATCGGAAACGGCGCGGCGATTTTCAGAAGGATCGAACGGCGGATGAAATGCATGCGGGTACACTCACGAATTCAGGCTGCACAGACCGCGCGAACACCACGCGGCATGTCGGTATGGCAACCCTCATACCCGCTCAATCTGACGAAAGGCTTAATGCGCGCAAAGGCGCGCGATTTTAGCTGCGCGTGCCCGAGAACCGCTCCTGCCAGTCCTCACGCGCCTCATCGGTGATCTTGGCAAAAAGCACCTCCGGCACTTCGAAGCCATGCCCCGGAGGCAGCACCGTCAGCGCCCCGGCAATGTCGTCGGGCCAGCGCGCATCGTCGCAGCGCATCGCGCCCAGCATGGACTGTGCCGCATCGGGAATGAACGGCGCCGAAAGCACCGCATAGAGCCGGATCAGGTTGAGGGCGAGGCGGATCTGGGCCGCGGCCTGCGCGGGGTCTTCCTTGAAGGTGGACCAGGGCGCGACGCTTTGCAGATACTCATTGCCCGCCACCCAGATCGCACGCAGCTCGGTCGCGGATTTGCGGACTTCCATGGCTTCCATGTGCCCTTCATAGGCGCGGATCCGCGTGGTGAGCTCGGCAATCAGCGCCTCTTCATCCGGCCCCCATGCGCCGCCTTCCGGCACGGCCTCGCTGAATTTCGAACGGCAGAACTTGGTCACGCGGCTCACGAAATTGCCCAGCACATCCGCCAGATCCTTGTTCACGCTGGCCTGGAAGTTTTCCCAGGTGAATTCGCTGTCCGAGCTTTCGGGCACATGGCTCAGAAGCCACCAGCGCCAGTAATCGGCAGGCAGGATTTCCAGCGCCTGATCCATGAACACACCGCGCCCCTGGCTGGTGCTGAACTGGCCGCCGTCGTAATTCAGGTAGTTGAAGGATTTGATGTAATCCACCAGCTTCCACGGCTCGCCACTGCCGAGGATGGTCGAGGGGAAGCTGAGCGTGTGGAACGGCACGTTATCCTTGCCCATGAACTGGGTATAGCGGACATCTTCGGCGCCCTTGTCGGTGCGCCACCAGCGCTCCCACGCTGCGGCGTCCAGCCCGTTCGCCTCGGCCCATTCGGCGGCACAGGCGATATATTCGATCGGCGCGTCGAACCAGACATAGAAGACCTTGCCCTCCATACCGGGCCAGTCCTCTTCGCCCTTCCTGACCGGGATACCCCAATCCAGATCGCGGGTGATGCCCCGGTCCTGCAACCCGTCGCCATCGTTCAGCCATTTCTTTGCGATCGAGGTCGTCAGCACAGGCCAATCCGCCTTGCTGTCGATCCATTCATTCAGCTTGTCGCGCATCTGGCTTTGGCGCAGATAGAGGTGCTTGGTCTCGCGCACCTCCAGATCGGTCGAGCCGGAAATGGCAGAGCGCGCATCAATGAGGTCGGTCGGATCAAGCTGCTTGGTGCAGTTCTCGCACTGATCGCCCCGGGCCTTGTCATAGCCGCAATTGGGGCAGGTGCCTTCGATGTAGCGGTCGGGCAGGAACCGGCCATCGGCATTGGAATAGACCTGTTTCTCGGACACTTCGCGGATCAGCCCCGCCGCTTCGAGCCGACCGGCGAAATGCTGTGTCAGGGCGTGGTTCTGCTTGCTCGACGAGCGCCCGAAATGGTCAAAACTCAGTCGGAAACCCTGGCCAAGAGCGTTCTGAACCTCCCACATCTCGGCGCAATATTCGTCCACGGGCTTGCCCGCCTTGGCCGCGGCCAGCTCGGCCGGGGTGCCATGTTCGTCGGTGGCGCACAGAAACAGTACCTCATGCCCGCGCCCGCGCAGGTAACGCGCGTAAAGATCGGCAGGCAGCTGGCTGCCCACGAGATTGCCCAGATGTTTGATCCCGTTGATGTAGGGGATCGCGGAGGTGATCAGATGCCGTGCCATAAAGGTGCCTCATGCGGGTCTTGAGCGCCCCGTTTAGCGCAGGTTTCACGCTTGTGCCAGAGGCCGTTGCACCGCAGGTCGGTGGGGTCAGTCATCGTCCCTGTCATGGCGGGTCAGCCGCCCGATCAGGAAACTGGTGCGCGGGGCCCAGATATAGCGGGTGCGCTCGGATTTCGTGGGCCGCGCCCCCATCCGCCTGAGGCCGAACAGCACCAGCGCCAGATGCCCCACGGCGATCATGGCGAACATCGAGGAGGGGCCGAACAACTCCATCAGCTTCGAGGCCACCAACGGCGCCGCAATCGCCCCGATCGCGTACCAGAACATCAGCGCGGCAGACAGCTCGACCCGTTGAGAGCTATCGGCAAAATCATGGGCATGTGCGGCCGAGACCGAATAGATCGGAAAGGTTGTGAGCCCGAACAAGAAGGCCGTGATCATGATGCCCGAGGTGGGCAGCCCGTGGCTGAGCGCCGTCACCGCACAGCTCAGCACCGCCGCCACCGACAGCCCGATCAGCACCTGCCGCCTGTCATAGCGGTCCGACAGCCACCCCACCGGGTATTGCGCCAGCGCGCCGCCCAGCACGAAGGCCGACAGGAAATAGGCGATCTGGTTCAGTTCAAGGCCCACCTGCTGACCATAGATCGGACCGACCATGCGGAATGTGGCGCTGGACAGGGCGGCCACCATCACGCCGAAGACCGCCAGGGGCGAGCAGGCCACCGCAAGCCCGGGGCGCAGGCGGGGCGCGTCGGGCGTCTCGGGTTGGCTCACCTTGGTCAGGGTCAGAGGCAGAAGCGACGCACAGCACAAAAGCGCAAGGATGTTGTAGGAGACGTAAGAGGCAGGCTCCAGCACGCTGATCATCATTTGCGCAGCGAGCGACGCGCTCATATCCGCCACACGGTAGCTGCCCATCATCCGCCCGCGCGTCTCGTTGGTGACCTTGGCCTGAAGCCAGGCCTCGATCACCGTGTAACAGCCCGCCACGCAGACCCCCGAGGCGACCCGCATCAGCGCCCAGGCGTAAGGGTCGATCACCAGCATATGTGCCAGAAGGCCGATCGCCCCGGCGGCGGTGAAGGCCGCGAAGGCGCGGGAATGCCCGACGCTGCCCATCAGGCGCGGCGCCCACCAGCAGCCGATGAAAAACCCCATGAAATGTGCCGAGCCCAGAAGACCGACCTGCGCCGTGGAGAAATCCAGCGTTAATCCTGAAATGGCGTCCAGAGGCCCCACGCCGCCCGTGGAGAGCTGAAGCAAGATCACCGCCAGAAACAGCGAGCCGAAGGAAATAAGTGTCCGCATTACGCGCCCAATCTGACAGTTCGATCCCTGGCGGTCTGCGCATAGCCGACAAATTTCTGTCGTTTTCGCGGGGTTAGCGCGTGATCCGCGCCAGGATGCGCAGGCCGATCTGCGGGCCGACAAGCCCCGGATAGCCGCTCGCGCCAAAGTCGTTGCGATCAATCGTGCCGGTCAGAAGCACCGTCAGCCTGCTGCGGTCCCCGGCCTGTGTGCCGCGCTGGCGGTATAGTTCGGCGCGCAGGGTGACAGGCCGGGTGATGCCCCGCACCGTCAGGTCGCCGGTCACCGTCGCCCCGCGCAGATCGCCGCGAAACTGCGTTGACCGGAACCGGATCACCGGGTGGCGCGCCACGTCCAGAACCTCCGGGCTTTTCATCGCCTCGGTGGCAAAGACAAACCCGGCCTTGGCGCGGCGCGCATCCAGCGTCACCTCAACCTCGCTTGCGGGCAGATTGTCGAGATCAAGCAGGATCCGGGCGGATTGCACCGGCATTGTTCCGTCCCTGGGCGCGCCTTCGAAGAGGTAGGAAAACCCCACCTGCGAGCGCGCCGCATCGAGCGTATATCGCTCCGCGTCGGCCAGCGCGGCCCCGGCAAGACATATCAGAAGCAGGCAAAGCATGCGCATGGCGGGCAACCTCCCTTTTCCTTCATACGCCATGCCGGGCCGAAGGTGCGACACATCTGCGTGACGCCTGCGCGGTCACCTTTCGGGGTGACGCCGCTGCGAAAGCCTGTAGATTGAGCCCAGACCATCATCAGGGGGCAGAAAATGCAACGAAAACAATTGGGGCGCACCGGTATCGATGTGAGTGTGCTTTGCCTCGGGACGATGACCTTCGGCACCCAGACGTCGACCGAAGAGGCCCATGCACAGATCGACCTCGCTCTTGATCGGGGCATCGACTTCATCGACACGGCCGAAATGTATCCGGTCAACCCGCTCAGTCCCGAGACCACCGGACGCACCGAAGAGATCATCGGCCAGTGGATCGCCCGCAGCGGGCGGCGCGGCGAAGTGGTGCTTGCGACCAAACATTCGGGCGAAGGCTACAAGGGCGCGCGTGACGGGGCGCCGATCTCGGCCCGGACCATCCCCGAGGCGATCGAAGGCTCGCTCAGGCGGCTGCAAACCGATGTGATCGACCTCTACCAGTTCCACTGGCCTAATCGCGGCAGCTATATGTTCCGGCAGAACTGGCGCTTTGATCCGTCCGGTCAGAACCGCGAGGAGACCCGCGCACATATGCATGAGGCGCTGGAGGCGCTGCAGCGCGAAGTGGCACGTGGCACGATCCGCGCGTTTGGTCTGTCCAATGAAAGTGCCTGGGGCACCTCCGAATGGCTGCGCATCGCGCATGAGGCGGGCGGGCCGCGCGTGGCCTCGATCCAGAACGAATATTCCCTGATGTGCCGCCTCTATGATACCGACCTGGCCGAGCTGAGCGTCAATGAGGATGTGGGCCTGCTGGCCTTTTCTCCGCTGGCCGCCGGGCTGCTGACCGGCAAGTATCGCGGCGGGCAGGTGCCGGACGGCTCGCGCATGTCGCTCGTGCCGGAGCTGGGCGGGCGCAACCGGCCCCGTGCACATGCGGCGGTCGAGGCCTATCTGGAGGTGGCCGCCAAACATGGGCTGGACCCGGCGCAGATGGCGCTGGCCTGGTGCCTGACACGGCCCTTCATGTGCTCGGCCATCTTCGGTGCGACGCGGCTTGCACAGCTCGAACACCTGCTCGGCGCGGCGGAGCTGACCCTCTCCGATGAGCTTCTGAAAGAGCTTGACGAGACCCATCGCGACCACCCTATGCCGTACTGACCCCTTGGACGCCTGGATTGTCATCTCGGTTGCCGCCGCCGGGTTCCAGACCCTGCGCTTCATGCTGCAGAAAACGCTCAGCATGGGCACTCTGTCAGCGGGCGGGGCAACCTTTGCGCGGTTTCTTTACGCCGCGCCCTTCGCGCTTGCCTTCGCGTGGGGGGTTCTGGCCTGGTTCGGGGCGGACTGGCCGGCCCTGAGCGGGCTTTTCTGGGTCTATGCCCTGACCGGCGGGCTGGCGCAGATCCTGGCCACGCTCTGTGTTGTGCTGTTGTTTGCGCAGCGCAACTTTGCCGTGGGCATCACCTTCAAGAAAACCGAAGTGATTCAGACAGTTATCGTCGGCCTTCTGGTTCTGGGCGACCGGGTGAGCCTGCCCGGTCTTGTCGCTATCGTGATCGGGCTGGTGGGCGTGCTGGTGCTTTCTGACGCGCCCGAAAGCGCAGCGCGCGGCCTGCGCCGCCTTGCCAATCGCGCGGCAGGTCTCGGGCTGCTCTCTGGAACGTTCTTTGCGATCTCCGCCGTGGCCTATCGCGGGGCGACCCTTGAGATCGACAGCGACATGGCGCTTGTCCGTTCGGCAACGACCCTTTCGATGGTCACGCTGTCCCAGACGCTGGCGATGGCCGCCTGGCTGCGCTGGCGCGAGCCGGGGGAGCTGACCCGCGTCTGGGCCGCGCGGGGGCGGGCGATCTGGATGGGGGTGACGTCGATGGCTGGATCGCTGAGCTGGTTCACCGCCTTCACCCTGCAGAACGCGGCCTATGTGTTTGCCGTGGGGCAGGTGGAGGTGATTTTTTCCATGCTGGCCTCTGTGCTGTTCTTCAAGGAGAAGATCACCGCGCGGGAATACTGGGGCATCGGCCTGCTGACCGCCAGCATCCTGGTTCTGGTGGTGCTGGGTTAGCCGCTCGTCCGCCCTGGTTGGGCGGCCTCGCTACTCGTCCGAGCGGGGCGCATAGCCGCGCAGGCGAATGAACAGGCTGGCCTCGTCATCGTTGCGGAAGAACGGGACCGAAGCCGGGGGCGCGGGATCATGGGCGCGCGCCTCCACCTCGGCCAGAACGACCTCGGTGATAAACGGCAGGTCATAGTCATGTCGTGCCTTGGCCAGCGGCACCCATTGCAGGTGGCTCAGCTCTTCCTGCGCACGGGAGAAATCGTCCAGGTCGCTGGAGATCTCACCGGCATCTATCAGGAAAAACCGCGCGTCGAAGCGGCGCGGGCGCCCCGGGGGGGTGATGGCGCGGAAGACGAATTGCAGCGCATGGGCCACCGGCAGATACCCTGCCTCGGCAAATTCCACCCAATCCTCGGGCACCTGCCCATCCCAGGAGCCGGGTTCGCCGAGGATCAGCCCGGTTTCTTCCCAAAGCTCCCGGATCGCGGCCACGGCAAGCTGATCCGGCGCGCGGCGGCTGTCTTCTTCCAACCGTTCCGCGCAGAGCGCCGGCAAGCCGCGGGCAAGCCGAACCTGCGCATCGGCGGCGTCCACCGCCCCGCCGGGAAAGACGAACTTGTTGGGCATGAAGGCCGCCTGTGCCCCGCGCTGGCCCATCAGGACATGCGGATCGGTTGCCCCGTCGCGCAGCACGATCACGGTCGCTGCGTCGCGTATGGCGGTCTTGTCGATGGTCATCAATGCCCCTTCGCTGGCGAAAGGGTCAGGTGCCCTGGCTGAACCCGTGCAGGTGCCGGGCCCATTGGAAACCGACGATCGCCCCTTTCAATCGGGGCAGAAGGTAAAGCGACAATCCGACACTTCCAATAGCAAAGACCGTAAACAGCACCAGCGGATCGGGCCGCCACCGGGTGAACGCCATATGCAGCGCCGGCGCCATGATATGCCCCACGATCAGAATCGTCAGATAGGCCGGTCCATCGTCGGCGCGGTGATGGCTGAGCTCTTCGCGGCAGACGGTGCAGGTGTCACGCACCTTCAGATAGCTCTTGAGCATGGGGCCGGACCCGCAATTCGGGCATTTGCGGCGAAAGCCCCTCCAGACCGATGGCCAAAGGGGCCGCTCGGCGGAGCTATGAGTATGATCGGACATTTCTTTTCCCATATGTGGACGCGGCCCTCTTGCGGGGCCTGCTATCGCATCGTGCGTGATCTGTCTTTCGAAAAGAAGATGACAAACGGCCCCGCGTCCCGATGTCGCGCAATCGAGGCTTGCTTTTGCAAAGATGACGTTTCTGCGACGGATATCCGGCCGCTCTGCGTAAGAGCTATCAGACGGCCGGGAAAGAAGGCCGTCACACTCTGACAGCACCTGAAATAATGAGGCAGACATGCAACATTCCGTTCTTTTGACCACCCTTGCCATTTCGATCGCCGCAGGCGGCGCCCTGTCCGCGGGCGATGGCACCGGCCCTGGCAAGCATCGCCCCCAACATAGCTTTGAAGAGCTCGACGCGAACAGCGACGGCATGATCACCCAGGCGGAGATGGAGGCGCATATGCAGGCCCGCTTTTCCCGTCAGGATGCCAATGGCGACGGGCTTCTGAGCGAGGACGAGATGCGCAGCTTCATGCAGGAGAAGGCCAACAAGCGGATCGAGAAGCGGATCTCGCACATGATGAAGCGCCATGATGCCAACGGCGACGGCCAGCTTGCCATGGACGAGATGAAAGATGGCCGCATGGGCATGATGATGTCCCGGGTGGATACCGACGGGGACGGAGCGATCTCGAAGGAGGAATTCGAGTCGATGCAGATGATGCGCGGCAAGCATCGCGGCATGAACAACGACGGCTGATCACCGCGCCGGTGCGGTGCTGCGCATTGCCACGCCGCACCATCAGCGCTAGGCCCGAAGGATGGACATGCCCTTTGACACGATGAGCGAGATGGCGGATGACGCCTTGCTGGTGCTCTACGCCAATGGCGATGAGGCGGCGGCGCGGGCTCTGACGCTGAGGCTCACCCCAAGGGTGCATGCCCATGCCTACCGGCTTCTGGGCAACGCGGCGGAGGCGGAAGATGTGGCACAGGAAGCCATGCTGCGGCTATGGAAGATCGCGCCGGAGTGGCGGCAGGGCGAGGCGCGGGTGACGACCTGGCTCTATCGCGTGGTCGCCAACCTGTGCACCGACCGGCTGCGCCGCGCCCGCTCGGCCCCGCTGGAGGCTGCGCCCGAGCCTGTGGACGAGGCCGCCTCGGCCGCGGATCGGCTTCAGGACGCGGCGCGGGCAGCGGCGCTGCAAAAGGCGCTGGACGGTTTGCCCGAGCGGCAAAGGCAGGCTGTGGTGCTGCGCCACATAGAGGGTCTGGCCAACCCGGAGATCGCGGAGATCATGCATATCAGCGTGGACGCCGTGGAAAGCCTGAACGCCCGCGGCAAGCGGGCGCTGACGGCGGCCCTCAAAGGGCAAAAGGACGCATTGGGGTTTGAAGATGACGGATGACATGACGCAAGACGACGGGCTTGAAGCCTATTTCAACGCCGCCCGGACCACGGCGCCCGCACCCTCTGCGGCGCTGCTGGAGCGGATCGCGCAGGATGCGATTGCCGCTCAGGCCCCGGCCCCCGCTTTGGCCCCGCCGCCGGATGCGCCGCAACCCGGCTGGCTCTCTCAGCTCTGGCAGGGCCTGGGCGGATGGCCCGCCTTTGGCGGGCTGGCCACGGCGACGATGGCGGGGGTCTGGATCGGGGTCTATCCGCCCAGCACGGTGGCCTTCGCCGCCGAGAGCTATTTCGGCAGCGAAAGTGACGCCTACATTATCGATCTCAGCCCTGACGGCGCGTTTGACCTTGCCGAGGAGGCGCTCTGATGACGGAAACGGCCGCATCCCGCCCCATGTCCCGCTGGCTGCGGGTGCTTCTGGTGGTGTCCCTGGCGTTCAACCTGCTGATCCTTGGTCTGATCGGCGGCTGGGCGATGAAATGGGGCAAGCATGGGCCGCATCACATGAGCCGGATCGAGCAGCTTGGCGGCCCGATGACGCGCGCGCTCGACGATGCCGACCGCCATGCGATCGGCCGCCAGATGCGCGCGGCCTCCCGAGGCGAGGGCGGAAACCGCGCCGAGCGTCATGCCACGATCGCCGCACTGATCACCGAGCTGCGCAAGGAAGAGTTCGACCGGGACGCCGCCGAAGCGCTGATGGCCGCGCAGCGCGGCCACCTGACGGACCGGCTTGCTCTGGGGCAGAGCTTGCTTCTCGACCGGCTGGCCAGCATGGCCCCTGCGGCCCGCGCCGCCTATGCCGACCGTCTGCAGGACGGGCTCGACCGCCGCAAATCCCGCTGAAGCCGCGCGCAGCAGCCTTTTGCGGTTGCGCCCGCCCGGGCTGTTTCCGATCTCTCAGGTCAGGGGCCGGTTGGTTTACGCGGCGCTTTTTTCGCTGAACGTGACGGTGTTTCGCCCTTCCGCCTTGGAGGTGTAAAGTGCGCGGTCTGCCAGTTCCAGAAGGCTACGTGTCTGTATGTCACTGGTCATGCCGGTCTTGTGCCCCGGGCTTGCAATGGTCACGCCGATGCTGGTCGTGACCTTGATCGGGCGGCGCTGCCCGGGCAGGATAGGCGCCATTGACGAGATCGCGCCGCACAGCTCCTGCGCGATGCGATGGGCGTCGCGGCGGGTGACATCCGGCGTAATGATCAGAAACTCCTCCCCGCCGATCCGCGCCACAAGGTCCTGCGCCCTCAGATTGGCGGTCAGCGTCTTGGCCACATGGGCGAGCACCTGATCGCCAGCCCCGTGCCCATAGGTGTCGTTGATCTGCTTGAAATGATCCAGATCGGCCACCATGACGGCAAAGCTGCGCTCGGCATGCTCTTTCTCCGACAGCAGGCATTTCAGGAACGACAGGGCGTAACGCCGGTTATAGAGACCGGTCAGCGGATCTGTCACCGCCGCTTGCAGGCTGTCCTTGATCTGGTGGCGCATCTGCTCATGCGCGTGTTTCTGCTTCAGTTGAACCCCGATCCGCAGCGCCAGTTCTTCGGGTCGCATGTCGTCAAAGAACACATCGCGCGCGCCGATATCGAGAAGCGTTGCCGCCACATCCTGCGCCGTATGTGCAACCAGTGGCAGCACCGGACAGTTGCGTCCGCCGACCATCGCGTTGAAATCGGTCATGCGACGCACGGCGTCTTCGCGCGTTTGTCCGCGCAGATCTGCGATCATGAGGTCCGAAACCGGCCGGTCTTTGCGTTGCGCGGGGCGGGAGGCACGAAGCTGATCGGCATCGGTCACCTGAAGCGGATGAGCAAGCAACGGGCTCAGTGCCGTGGTCAGGCGCCGCCCCGCACCGGGGTCATCCGTGATCAGGGTGATCGCGGCCGGCGGGCTGAACGCGCTCTGCGGATCGGCAAAGCCCAGGGCCTGCACGGCGATCTTGTGCTGCGGCAGGGCGTCGGCCTCCTGCTGGGCGCGCAGCAGGCTGCGCAGCCGGGCCAGCAGGAAATTTTCCTGCGAGGGAGAGGTGATCACTTCCGCGACCCCGTCCGTCAATGCCTGGATGCGAAAGGTTTTGTCCTGATTCTCGGTCAGAATGACCACCGGGATACTCAGCGCGGTCCCCTCCGTCGCCGCCCGCATCAGCTCTCGCGCGGCAGACCCCGTTGCCAGCCGTCCGCTGAGCAGGATCAGGTCAGGCCGGTTGATGGCGATCACCGCCTGCGCTTCCGCCACGCTGGCGGCCTGGATCACATTGCAATAAGCCGCTGAGAGTTTGACCTTCAGGATGATCCTGTTGGTTGACACATCA
The DNA here is from genome assembly GCF_009762325.1 of Roseovarius faecimaris. Taxonomy (NCBI): domain Bacteria; kingdom Pseudomonadati; phylum Pseudomonadota; class Alphaproteobacteria; order Rhodobacterales; family Roseobacteraceae; genus Roseovarius; species Roseovarius faecimaris. Next base: position 2,326,016 of record NZ_CP034348.1, on the reverse strand, counting down.
TCGACCAAAAGCACTTTGCCGGCCATTTGGAGCCTGCCTTTCTGACTTGCCCTTTTGGATGGCTCGACTATCCATGTCAGAAGTTAAGAAATCCTTTCCAGGATATGAATCCCATGAACGATGCGCGAAACTTTGCCGAGGTCACGGGGCTACGTGCCCTGACATGGCTGGCGGGCAATGATGAGCTTCTTCCGGTTTTCTGCGGGGCCACGGGTGCGGCGGAGCAGGATTTCCGCACCCGCCTGAACGAGCCCGAATTTCTGGGCTCTGTGCTGGAATTTCTTCTGATGGACGATGCCTGGGTACAGGCGTTTTGCGATGCGGAAAACCTGCCCTATGACGCGCCCTGGCGCGCGCGGCAGATGCTTCCCGGTGGCGAAGAGGTGAACTGGACATGAGCGCAACCCCGATCGAGGCGATGCTGTTCGACAAGGATGGCACGCTGTTTGACTTTCATGCCACCTGGAGCGTCTGGGCGCATGACGCGATCCTCGATCTTGCCGAAGGGGATATGGATCTGGCCCGCCATGTCGCGCGTGAGATGCTCTATGATTATGAAAAGATGGAGTTTCTTCCCGCCAGCCCCTTCATCGCCAGCACCAACAGACAATGTGCCGAGCATCTGGCCGCGGTGTTGCCCCGCACCACCGTGGACGAGATCGAAGGCTTTCTTTCGCGCTCGGCGGTCAGTGCGCCGCTGCAGCCCGCCGTGCCGCTGGCGCCGTTTCTTGACGAACTGGCCGGGCAGGGGGTTGTTCTGGGGGTGATGACCAACGATGCCGAGCTTGTGGCCCATGCCCAGTTGCGCAGCGCCGGTGTGGCCGATCGCTTCGCCTTTATCGCGGGCTTCGATTCCGGGCACGGGGCCAAACCCGATCCCGACCCGCTTCTGGCCTTCGCGGCGGTGGCGGGTGTCGCCCCGTCGCGTACGGTCATGGTCGGGGACAGCACCCATGATCTGGTCGCGGGCCGTGCCGCCGGGATGTTAACGCTCGGTGTATTAACCGGTACCGCGTTAACCGAAGACCTTGCCGCCTATGCCGATGCCGTGTTGCCGGATATCGGTCATATCCCGGCCTGGATGGCCACGCGGTGAGCCGCCGCCACCCGCTTTTCGGTCTGGCGCTGGCGCTTTTCGGCACGCTGATGCTCACCCCTGATGCGCTGCTTATGCGCCTGTCGGAGATGAGCGGGTTCCAGATGGCTGCCTGGCGCGGCATGATGATGGGCACGGTGATGATCCTCGGATGGGCGCTCAGCACGCGCACCCATCGCGGCGATCTTGCCGTCCTCAGGACGCGGTCCGGCCTCGCGATCGTGATCTGCCAGGTCTTCAACTCCACGCTCTTTTGCCTTGGCATCGCCGTGGCGCCCGTGGCGGTTGTGCTGCTTGGTGTGGCAGCTGTGCCGGTCTTTGCCGCCTGCCTCGCCTGGCTGATCATCGGCGAGCCGACGCACAAGACCACCTGGGCCGCCATGGCCGCCGTGCTTTTCGGCATCGGCCTTGCGGTCAGCGGCGAAGGCGAGGGGCTGGCGCTGGACGGGGCGGCGCTTCTGGGGGCGCTGTTCGGGCTTGGCGTGGCGCTGGTGCTGGCGCTCAACTTTGTCATCCTGCGGGCCAGGCCGCATATACCCATTCCGCTGGCCATCGGCTGCGGCGCCTGGATCGCCGGGCTGATCAGCCTCGCGATTGTCGGCCCCGGCGCCCTTTCCCAGGGACAGTATATCTACATGATCGTCACGGGCGGCATTGTTCTGCCGGTCTCGTTCTTCTGCCTTTCTCTGGCCTCGCGCTATACGCATGCCGCCAATGTCAGCCTGCTGATGCTGCTTGAAACGGTGCTGGGCCCGCTCTGGGTCTGGCTCGGAACGGGCGAGGCCCCGACTGCGCGGATGCTCTGGGGCGGGGCGATCGTGGTGATCAGCCTGGCGCTGTATCTCATGGTCACGGGACAGCGCACAAAACGGGCGCGGGCCGTCGCGCAAAGATGAAAAACGACAGGTTCCGTCGCAAAGCGGCGAACATATCGGCTCTGCTGGTGCTTGTGTAAAACGCAACACGGCTGAGGAGGCACCCATGGCAGAGGAAAAACAACGCAGACGGCGCGGCGGCGGACGCGCGGGCAATGCCGAGCGGCGCGGGACTGCCGTGATCGACCAGATGCCGTGGAACCCGCCGGTGAATATCGACCGCCCGACAGAGCCGCTCACCGAGGAAGGTGTTCTGGCCATTCATGAGGGGGCCATGCGCATTCTCGAAGAGATCGGCATCGAGATCCTTAACCCCGAGGCGGTGGAGCTGTTCCGCGCTCATGGCGGCAGCACGATCAATGGCGAAAATGTCCGCATGGGCCGCGACTATGTGATGGAGATGGTCGCCCAGGCGCCTGAAAGCTGGACGATCACCCCGCGCAATCCCGAGCGCACCATCACCATCGGCGGCAAGCACCTCAATTTCGGCAATGTCTCCTCGCCGCCCAGCTATTGGGACATGGAGATCGGCCGCAAGGTTACCGGCACCCGCGAGATGTGTGCCAACCTTCTGAAACTCAGCCAGTTTTTCAACTGTATACATTTTGTCGGCGGCTATCCGGTTGAACCGCAGGACATCCATGCCTCGGTGCGGCATCTCGATGTGCTCTATGACAAGCTGACCCTGACGGACAAGGTGGCGCATGCCTATTGCCTGGGCAAGGAGCGGGTCGAGGATGTGATGGAAATGGTGCGCATCGCGGGCGGGCATAGTGATGCCGAATTCGAAGCCGACCCGAAGATGTACTCCAACATCAACTCCACCTCGCCCCTGAAACATGACTACCCGATGCTTGACGGCTGGATCCGGCTGGCGCGCCGCAATCAGGGCCTCGTGGTCACACCCTTTACCCTGGCCGGGGCCATGGCGCCGGTCACCATGTCGGGGGCCGTGGCGCAGAGCCTGGCCGAAGGCCTTATCGCCATCGTGCTGGCACAAATCGTGCGCCCCGGCGCGTGCTGCGCCATCGGCACCTTCACCTCCAACGTCGATATGAAATCCGGCGCGCCCGCCTTCGGCACGCCCGAATACATGCGTGCCACGCAGATGACCGGACAGCTTGCGCGCTTCTACAAGCTGCCGATGCGGGCCAGCGGCGTCTGTGCGGCCAATGTGCCCGATGCCCAAGCCACGTGGGAGACCTCGAACAGCCTGTGGTCCGCCGTGCAGGCAGGGGCCAACATGGTCTATCACGCCGCCGGATGGCTCGAAGGCGGGCTGATCGCGTCGCCCGAGAAGTTTGTCATGGATTGTGAAATTCTTCAGCAAATTCAGCGGTACATGGACCCAAGCCTGACCGCGACCGGCCCAGATGAGATCGCCTTTGACGCGATCCAAGAGGTGGGCGATCAGGGCCATTTCTTTGGTATTCAGCACACCCAGGACCGCTATACCACCGCCTTTTACCAGCCCTTCCTGAGCGATTGGCGCAATTATGAAGCCTGGGAGGCGGCCGGCGCCGTCTGGACCGCGCAGCGCGCGCATCAGACCTACAAGGACATCATCGCCAGTTTCGAGGCGCCCCCGATGGACGAGGGCATTCGCGAAGAGCTTGCCGCCTTCGTCGAGCGGCGCAAGTCCGAAGGTGGCGCACCTACGGATTTCTGAGGCCCGGATCCGATGCCGGGCGAGGAAAATAGGCACAATTGAAAACATTGATCGGTTGTTAAGCCCGTCATGCCATGCTCTGCCCCGTGCAGGAGAATAGCATGCATGGAATGATCAACCGGGCGATTGAGCGGTTTGTGCGCGACACCTATGGCGATGAGACCTGGTTGGACGTGGTGCACACGCTTGGCCTCGACTTTACAGAGTTCGAGCCGATGCTCCTCTATGAAACAGGGCAGACCGATGCGCTGCTCGGTGCCATCGCCGTGCAACTCGGCAAGACGCGTGAAGAGCTGCTGGAAGATATCGGCACCTTCATCGTGTCGCACCCCAATCTCGAAGCGATCCGCCGCCTGTTGCGGTTCGGGGGGGCGGATTTTCCGGAGTTTCTGCATTCGCTCGATGACCTGCCCGACCGTGTCCGCCTGGCAATGCCGGATCTGCATCTGCCCATATTGGAACTGCGCGAGCATCGCACCGGGTTTTTCAGCCTCCATGTCAACTCTCGCGGGCTCGGCATTTCCGGTTTCGGTCATGTGATCCTCGGGCTTTTGCGTGCGATGGCCGACGATTACGGCGCGCTCGTGCTGATGGAGCATAAGGGCCGCAAAACACAGGTTGAAATTCTAGAAGTGTATCTTCTGGACGTCGCCTATGCCGAAGGCCGCGAATTTGACCTGAGCAACGGAACCGCACCATGAGCGAGATGTCCTCGATCACCTCCAGAACGCTTCTCGATACGCTCTGCCCGATGCATCTGGTGCTCAACAAGACCGGCCACCTGATCCATGCAGGGCCCAGTTTCATCAAGATTTTGCCGCGGGCCGAGGCGATCGGGCGGCGCTTTCACGATCTGTTCAAGCTCAAACGCCCGCAGACCGATAACAGCATGCGCGCGCTGCTTTCTCTGGCGGGCACCAAGCTGCACCTGAAGCTGCGCACCGGCGCGCGGACCGAGATGAAAGCGGTGCTTACCCCACTGCACAAGGGCAACTGCATCGGCCCGGCAGGGGGGGCGGTGATCAACCTCTCGTTCGGAATTTCCATTGTCGACGCGGTGCGCGATTATGCCCTGACCAGCGCCGATTTCGCACCGACCGATCTCACCGTTGAGATGCTTTATCTGATTGAGGCCAAGTCGGCGGCGATGAGCGCCTCACGCTCGCTCACCACGCGCCTGCAAGGCGCCAAGATTGCCGCGGAAGAACAGGCGTTTACCGATACGCTGACCGGGCTCAAGAACCGCCGCGCAATGGATCATGTGCTGGCGCGGCTGATGGATCAGGGGACGCCCTTTACCGTGATGAATCTTGACCTGGACTACTTCAAGGCGGTGAATGACGCGATGGGCCACGCGGCCGGCGATTATGTGCTGCAGAAGGCCGCGCAGATCATGGTCTCTCACACCCGCGGGGAAGATATGATCATCCGCACCGGCGGGGACGAGTTTGTACTGATCTTCCCCGGTCTGACCAAACCCGAGCGGATCGAGGAGATCGCGGCCTCGCTCATTGCGGAGCTGGAAGAACCGATCATCTATGAAGGGCAGAGCTGTCAGATTTCCGGCAGTATCGGTGCGGCGATCAGCACCGACTATTGCAGGACGGAACTGTCGCAGCTTTTCGAAGATGCCGATGCAGCACTCTATGCGGCCAAACATGCCGGGCGCGGGTGCCACCGGTTGCACTCTTCCGCCCGCGGCAGGCGGGCGCCCAGCTCTTAGAGCGTTTCGCTATTAACCTGAGCCACTTGCCCGGGGCGAAAAGTGTCAGGCCTCAAAGGCAAAGCCCGGATATTCCGGCGCACGCTGCGGGCGGCCCGCAATAAAATCCGCGGCACGGGCGGCAATCATCTGTGTCGGGGCATTCAAATTGGCGCTGGTGATGCGCGGCATGACCGAGGCATCCACCACGCGCAGCCCCTCTACACCTTTCACCCGGCATTCCCCATCCACCACAGCCCTATCATCTGGGCCCATCCGGCAGGTGCAGGAGGGGTGAAAATCGGTCGTTGTGACCCCGCGCACCCACTGGGCGATTTCCTCGTCACTCTTGACATGCGGGCCGGGGATCATCTCGGCCCCGCGCAACGCGTCAAACGCGCCCTGCGCCACCAGATCGCGGCATTTATGAACGCCCTCGACCAGCTCTTTCAGGTCATGAGGATCGGACAGATAATTGAACTGCATCAGTGGTTTGTCGCCCGGATTGGCGGATCTGAGCCGCAGCTCCCCGCGGCTTCGCGGGCGCAGTTGGTCCACATGAATGGCAAAGGCCTGGCTCAGGGTGATTTTGTTGCCCACATACTCAAAGCCGACCGGCCCCATGTGATATTGCAGGTTGGGATAGGCGACATGGTCATTGCCCCGGACCAAACCGCCTGCCTCCCAGATGTTCGAGGCCGCAATCCCGTCCCGGGTGAAGACCCAGCGCAGCCCCGCCATGGCCTTGTTCCACGGCCGGTCGACCGTGTGGATGGGATAGTGCTTGCGGCTTTCGAACTGCAGGATGATGCTGGCGTGGTCCTGCAGGTTCTGCCCCACATCCGGCGCATCCACCAGACAGGCGATCCCGTGCTCTTTCAGATGTGCAGCCGGGCCGATGCCTGACAGCATCAGCAGATGCGGTGAGTTGAGCGCGCCGCCCGAGAGGATCACCTCGCCCGAGGCGCGCGCCTGGTGCAGCGCCCCGCGATGGCGATAGGTGATGCCCTGCGCACGCCCCTGCGCGATGTCGATCCGCTCGACCATGGCGCGGGTGATCAGGGAGACGTTGCCCCGGGCCAGCGCCGGCCGCAGATGCGCCACCGCCGCACTGCATCGCCGCCCGTCGCGCTTGGTGGCGTCAAGCCGCGCGACCCCCTCGGGCTGATAACCGTTGAGATCGTCGGTATACCCTTGTCCGGCCTCTTCGCCCGCCTGCACGAACGCATCGTAGAGCGGGTTTTCATAATCCCCCTTGCAGGTGCCCAGTGGCCCTTCGCCCCCGCGCCAGGCATCGCCGCCGCGATTGTAACTCTCGCCCGCCTTGAAATAGGGCAGGCAATGGGCATAGCCCCAGCCGGGCAGGCCGCACTCCTGCTCCCAGCCGTCGAAATCCAGTGGGTGCCCGCGCATGTAAACCATCGAGTTGATCGAGGATGATCCGCCCAGCACCTTGCCACGCGGCATGAACACCTGTTGATTCAGCAACTCGGGTTCGGGTTCGGTGTCGTAATTCCAGTTGAATTTCGGCTCCCGCCAGGCCTTGTAGACGCCTGCCGGCACATGAATGAGCAGGTTCCGGTCCATCGGCCCCGCTTCGACGATCAGGATGCGCTTCGCGCGGTCCTCGCCCAGCCGGTTGGCCAGGGTGCAGCCAGCCGATCCTGCGCCGATGATGATATAGTCAAACTGCTCCATCCCGCGTAGCTTGCGCTGAAATTAATGGCAAAATCAATCACCTGCGTTAATTTGATCAAATTATCTGGACCCGGGCGCCCAGCCGGGGCAAACTATGGGGCGACTCCCTTGATTTTCGCAGGAAAGGACAGCCCATGACCGCCCCGACCAAATCCGATATCTGGCGCAAGGATCGTGACCATCTGCTGCACCCCTACACGGATTTCTCCTGCTTCCGCGAAGAGGGCAGCCAGGTCATCGAAAAGGCCGAGGGCATGTATGTCACCGATCAGGACGGCAACCGCCTGCTTGATGGGATTGCCGGGCTCTGGTGCGTCAATATCGGCCACGGGCGCAAGGACATGGCCGAGGCGATCGCGGCACAGGTCATGGACATGCAGTATTACAACCCGTTCGGCCATTCGACCAACATCCCCGCCTCCGAACTGGGCGCGAAACTGGCCGCGCTGGCCCCGGGCGATCTGAATCACGTCTATTACACCTGCGGCGGCTCTACCGCGAACGATGCCGCGATCCGGCTGGTGCATTACTATTTCGAGATGAAGGGCCAGCACCGCAAGAAGAAGATCATCAGCCGCGATGCGGGCTATCACGGCGCCACCTATGTGGCCGCGTCGCTGACCGGCATCCACGGCACCAAGCTGGGCTTTGACCGGATCGGCGAGGATTTCATCCACCACGTTTCGGCCGCCAACATGTATGCCAAGCCCGAGGGGATGAGCGAGGACGAGTTTTGCGATTTCCTCGTCGACGAGTTTGAGCGCCGCATCCATCAGCTTGGCCCCGACAACGTGGCCGCCTTCATCGCCGAGCCGATCATGGGGGCAGGGGGCGTTCTGGTCGCGCCCAAGGGCTATCACAAGCGGATGTATGACGTCTGCAAGGCCTATGACATGCTTTACATCGCGGATGAGGTCGTCACCGCCTTCGGTCGCCTTGGTGAATGGTTTGCCTCCGAGGCCGTCTTTGGCATGACGCCCGATATCCTCGTCTGCGCCAAGGGCATCACCTCGGGCTATATCCCGCTCGGGGCCACGATGATCACCTCGGAGATTTATGATGTCATCGCACATCCGCAATGCGAGGGCGGCGTGTTCTCCATGGGGCTCACGTATTTCGGTCACCCCGTCGCCTGTGCGGCGGCGCTGAAGAACATGGAGATCATGGAAAGCGAGGGCATGCTGGGCAACGCCAAAGAGGTGGGGCCATACTTGCAGGAAACCGCCAAGTCGCTCCTGAACCTGCCGATTGTGGGCGATGTGCGCGGCTCGCATCTGATGATGGGGATCGACCTTGTCGCCGACAAGAAAACCAAGGCGCCGCATGGCGCCGGCGTGTCCGAGGCGATCTTCAAGAAGTGCCTCGACCGCGGCGTGATCGTGCGGCCCGTGGGCGACCGGATCGTGATTTCGCCGCCGATCATCATCAACCGCGAGGAGTGCGACATGATCGTCAACGCCATCTCGGAATCGATCACCGAATATCTGGCCGAGGCCTGAGCCCATGCGCCCCGTTACCCTTGCTGCCACGCAAATGGCCTGTAGCTGGGAGGTGGACGAGAATATCGCCACCGCCGAGCGTCTTGTGCATCGCGCCGCCGAGGCCGGGGCGCAGATGATCCTGCTTCAGGAACTGTTCGAGCGGCCCTATTTCTGCCGCGAGCAGCATCTGGATTATCTCGACTTCGCCACGCCCCAGGCGGCCAACACCGCCGTGCAGCATTTCCGGGGCATCGCAAAGCAGCTGGGTGTTGTCCTGCCGATCTCTTATTACGAGCAGGCGGGGCTGGCCCGGTACAATTCCCTCGCCATCATCGACGCCGACGGGGAGATCCTCTTCAACTATCGCAAGACGCACATCCCCCAGGCGCCGGGATATGAAGAGAAATACTATTTCTCGCCCGGCGATACCGGGTTCGAGGTGGTCGAGACCAGATTTGCCCGGCTCGGCTGCGGCATCTGCTGGGATCAGTGGTTTCCCGAAACCGCCCGCGCGCTGGCCCTGAAAGGGGCCGAGGTGCTGATGTTCCCCACGGCCATCGGGGATGAGCCGGGCAGCGATCTGGACAGCTCGGGCCATTGGCGGCGCACGATGCAGGGCCACGCGGCGGCGAATATGGTGCCCCTGGTGGCGTCCAACCGTGTGGGCGAGGAACTGGTGGGCAACACGCCCGGTCGGTATTACGGCACGTCGTTCATCGCAGGCTATACCGGCGAAATCCTCGCCGATTGCCCGGAGGCTGTGGAGGATGTGATCACCGCCACCGTCGATCTGGACGAGGCCGCCGCCTATCGCGGCTCCTGGGGGCCGTTCCGGGACCGCCGCCCCGAGATGTATACAGCCCTGCGCACGCTGGACGGGCGCACATTGCGCCCTGGCACCTGAGGAGACAGCCCATGACCACCCCCAAACAGGATGGCTTTTTCATGCCTGCCGAATGGTCGCCGCATAAACGTACCTGGATGATGTGGCCCTGCCGCGCGGAAGTCTGGGATGATATGGACGTCACCCGTGCCAATTATGTGGACGTGGCCCATGCCATCCGCCAGTTCGAGCCGTTGACCATGGTGGTGCACCCGCGCGACCGGGCACAGGCGCACGCCATGCTGGGCAGCGATATCGAGCTTCTGGAGCACCCGATCGATGACAGCTGGGCGCGCGATGCAGGCCCGAATTTCCTGATCGATGCGCAGGGCAACAAGGCCGGATCCTGTTTCAGCTTCAACGCCTGGGGCGGCAAATATGACCCCTATGACGGGGATGACAGCGTGGGTGCCGCCATTCTGGAGGCGGCGGGGGTGCCTGCCTATAGCTCGTCGCTCATCGCCGAGGGCGGCGGGATCAGCGTGGACGGCGACGGCACCGTGCTGACAACCGAGACCTGCTTTCCCAATGCCAACCGCAACCCCGACTGGTCACGCGAGGCGATCACCGAAGAGCTGAAACAGATGCTTGGCGCGGAAAAGGTGATCTGGCTGCCCGGCAACGAGCTGGAGGATGAAACCGACGGCCATGTGGACGGAATCGCGATGTTTATGGCCCCCGGCGTGGTGCTGATCGAAGGAGCAGGGCGCGCGGATAATGACTGGTACGAGAAAAAGCTCGCCAATCTGGAGTTCATGCGCGGGCAGACGGATGCCAAGGGGCGCGAGATCAGGCTGGTGGAAGTGCCTGACGCGATGGACGCCCCCGACGACCATGACATGTTCTGCGAATCTTATGTGAACAGCTATCTCTGCAACGGCGGGGTGGTGATGCCTCAGTATGGCATCCGCGAGGACGGTCTGGTGGCCGAGGTCTATCAGGAGCTGTTCCCCGGGCGCCGCGTCGTGCAGGTGCCGATCCCGTCGATTGCCATCGGCGGCGGCGGGATCCATTGCATCACCCAGCAGGAACCGCTCTAGGGTCAAATTTCTTGCAAAGAAATTTGGGAGAAAATTTCAAATTTTCTCGCGCGTTACTCCGCCTTCAGGCCCAGTTCGATCTGGCGCTTGCGGCTCCAGGCCTGGGTCAGCCGGTCGGCGATGATCGCAATGATCGCCATCCCGATCCCGGCCACGATCCCCACGCCGAAATCCCCGTCGCCCAGCCCGATATAGACCTGCTGGCCCAGCCCGTTCGTGCCCACAAGGGCGGCGATCACCAGCATGGCGATGCCGAACATGATCGTCTGATTGAGCCCCAGCATCATCACCGGCAGCGCCAGCGGCAGCTTCACCCGCCACAGAAGCTGTGATTTCGTACAGCCGATGGCCGTCGCCGCCTCGAGGACTTCTTTGGGGATGTTGCGCAGCCCGTGTTCGGTGTAGCGGATCGCGGGCACCGTGGCATAGGCCATGATCGCCAGAAGGGCGGTAAACTCGCCGATCTTGAAGATCATCACGAAGGGAATGAGGATCACGAACAAGGGCATGGTCTGCAGCGTATCGTTGATCGGACGCAGCGCGGCGGAGACGCCGTCATATTCCGCCGCGAGAATGCCCAGAGACGCCCCGAGCGCAAAGGACAAGAGCACCGCCAGCCCGCAGAGATAGACCGACAGCATCGCCTGCGGCCACACACCCGCGAGCAGCAGGAAGCCAAGGCCCAGGAAGGTGCCGATCGCCAGCCGCGGCCCCGCGAGTTGCCAGCTCAGCAGCGTGCCCATGGCCAGCAGTGTCGGCCAGGGCAGCCGCGTGAGCCCGAAGAACAGGAGCACGCCCGTGAAACCCAGCAGAATGGCAAGCTGCCGGCGTCCGCTCATCAGCGCCCAGGCGGTCACCGCCAGCGCCAGCGCGGCATAGGCAAGCTTCAGCGTCGTGGTGAACTCGAACCCCCAGGAGAACGGCGTGATCGTCTGCTCCAGCCCGATCTTCACCGGCAGCATGGCAAAGAAGAAGGCCAGCGTCTTGATCGCGTTGATCGTGCCGGAATGCTCGACCACCAGATAGGTCACCGCGTCATTGAGATACTGCGCCGGATAGATCTCCCAGGCACGGGGATAGTCGGTCAGCGCCGGGATGATCTGCGCCAGCACCGCCGTGCCGACCCCAAGCCCGAGCGCGACAAGCCAGACCCGGTATCTCTGAACAAAGGTTTCGCCCACCACAGGCTCTTTCGGTTCCACCTCGGCGGCGGCGGCGGTCAGCCGGTCCATCACCATCGCCATCAGGGCGATCACGATCCCCGCCAGAAGGCTTTCGCCGAACTGCGCCTTGCGCATGGTCGACAGGACTTCCCAGCCGATATCGGCGGTTCCGCCAATGATCGAAGCAATAATGACCATGGAAAAGGCCGCCATCGTCGTCTGGTTCACGCCCAGCAAGATCTGGCGCATGGCCGACGGCACCCGCACCCGCCAGAAAAGCTGCGGTCCCGTGGCCCCGGCCATCAGCCCGGCCTCGATCACCTCTTGCGGCACCCGGCGCAGGCCCAGCATCGTGTTGCGCACGGTGGGCGGGAAGGCATAGAGGATCGACGCGATCAGCCCCACCACCGGGCCGAAGCCGAAGAGCAGCAGGATCGGCAACAGATAGGCAAAGGCCGGAACGGTCTGCAAAAGGTCCATCGTCGGCTGCAAGACCCGCTCTGCACGGTTCGAGAAGAAGGCGAGCGTGCCGAGGCCAAAGCCGATACCCACCGCCATCGGTACGGAAATGGCCACCAGCGCCAGCGAGTTCATCGATTCCGACCAATAGCCGATCACCACCATGTAAAGCACCGACAGGAAGGTGAAGATCGCAAGCCGCACACCCGAGAGCGCATAAGAGGCGTAGGTCAGCAGCACCAGTGTCACCGACCAGGGCAGCCAGTTCAGCACATCGCGCACCACGGACATCGGCACGTCCATCACCCTGGAGAACGCTCGGAATGCCGGGCCAAACACATCCACGCACCAATCCATGAATGCGTTCAGCCAGGGCGTGAAGGGGATTTCCCAAGCCTCGGGAAAACTGACCAGCCAGCCGCCCTTGGGCAGCATCATCAGCCCCACTGTCGCCAGGATCAACGCCAGCCAGACCCAGGGGCCAAGCCCGGGCCGGCTCATGACGCCGCTCCCTCGCCGCGATCCGCATCGCGGCTGGCCAGGGCCGCGATCACGCTGGCGGCGGTCACCACGCCCAGAGGCGCGCCGTCGCGCATTGCCACGACACCTTCCTTGTGGCTCGACAGAAGCGGCAGGATGTCATCGACGCAGGCTTCGCAATCCTGCTCGGCCATGCCGGGGGCGGGGCTCTGATCGGGGTCGAGCACATCGCGCGCCTTCAGCACCCGCACCATCGGCACATCCTCGGTAAACTCGGCCACATAGTCATCGGCCGGGTTGGTGATCAGCTCTGTCGGTGTGCCCTGCTGCACCACCAGACCGTCGCGCATGATCATCATCCGGTCGGCGATCCTGAGCGCTTCGAGGAAGTCATGGGTGATAAAGACAATGGATTTCTTAAGCGTCCGCTGAATGCGCAGGAACTCATCCTGCATCTGCCGACGAATGAGCGGGTCAAGCGCCGAGAAGGGCTCATCGAGAAACCACAGCTCCGGCTCGATCGCCAGCGAACGCGCGATGCCGACGCGCTGCTGCTGCCCGCCCGATAGCTGCCGGGGGAAAGAGGTCTCGCGGCCTTCGAGGCCCACCAGCTCGATCACGCGGCGCACCTGCGCGATACGCTCGGCCTTGTCCACGCCCTGCAGCACAAGCGGGAAGGCGATATTGTCGAACACGCTCAGATGCGGCATCAGGCCGAAATTCTGAAACACCATGCCCATCTTGTGGCGGCGAATGTCGATCAGCTCGTGATTGGTCTTTTTCAGAAGGTCCTCGCCATCCAGCAGAACCTCGCCATGGGTCGGCTCCACCAGCCGCGACAGGCAGCGCACCACGGTCGATTTGCCCGAGCCGCTAAGCCCCATGATCACGAAAATCTCGCCGATACGCACATCAAAGCTGACATCCGCCGCGGCCGGGATCGCCCCATCGCCGCGCATCCTGGTGGCCAGTGCGGGCCCGTCGGCCCCGTCCACCTCGGATTTGAAATAGGGGGCTTTCTCCCCGGCATAGACCTTCCACAGGTTGCGGCAGGAGAGTTTGATATGCGGATCAGTCTCGGACATGTTGGCCCCCTTGGCAGAATAGGACGGCCCCACCTCCCAGCGGGGCCGCCCATGCGTCACAACAGGGGTTACTGCATCGCTGCCTTGCCGGCCTCGACCCAAGGCATCCAGGTCGCCTCGTTGGCGTCGATCCACTCGGCCACGACTTCCTCCAGATCACGACCTTTCTGGTCGATCTCCAGCATCAGCGTGTTCTGCGTGGCGTTGTCGATGCTCATCGCCTCGTAAATGGCCGCGGCACCGGGCCATTTCGAGGCCATGTCCTTGTTGGCGATCTTGTCGATCGAGGCTTGCTGGAAGCCGCAGGCGCTGCCGCGGGTCTGACCGCTTTCCTCGACGCATTCGCCATCGGCGGCGTCCCAGGCCACCCAATCGAAGTCATTCTCGGCAAAGAGCCAGTGCGGCTGCCAGAACATCATCAGAATCGGGTCGCCTGCGGCCACGGCGGCCTTGGCCTCGGCGATCATCGCCCCTTCCGAGCCGCCCGCAACGGGTGCGAAGGGGATGCCGATCTGCGCCACGACGTCCTTGGAACGTGTGCCCCAGTCCGCCGGATAGGTGATCAGGCGGCCATTCGGGAACGTGTCAGCCGAGGCAAAGGCCTGCGCACAATCATACAAAGCCTCATAGCTGGGCAGGCCGGGGCATTTTTCGGCCATATAGGGCGGGTAGATCCAGCCTTCCTGCGGTTGCAGGCCAAGGCCGCCAACCACCACGATATCGCCCGAGTCGACCGCCTTGGGATAGATATCGCCCACATTGTTGGTCCAGGTCTCGGGTTGCAGGTCCAGATCGCCCTGCGCGATGGCGGCGAATTGCGGCACGGCGCCCGCGGTCACGTATTCCACCGTATAGCCTGCCTTTTCAAACAGGGTGCCGGTGATATGGGCGCTGATATGCTGGCCGGTCCATTCGTTGATCGGAATGCGGATCGTCTCATCGCTATCCGCATAGGCAGCCCCGGCCAGAACAAGGCTTGCCGCAGTAAGAAGTGTGGTCTTTTTCATCATGTATCTCCCTTAGGTCGTGACGCAGTTTTTTTGGCGATTATTAGACGCCCGCGCCTTCAGGCCAAACAAAATCGTTATTGACTGGTGAGTCAATAAAAAACCTGATGATGTCCCGCTGAGGTTGCAACGCTGGAAAGCCGTGCCGCGAGAGATTAGCATGATGCTCAGCGAATAGCCAACAAAGGGGTGATCATGGCCGAGGTCGCACAGGATTGGTACATGGCGCATCATCTGGGCGATGGCGTCACCCGGATCGAGGAGGTGCATGTCGCCCACTGGCTGCGCTGCAATATCTGGCATGTGAAGGGGCGCGACCGCGACCTTATCATCGACACCGGCATGGGCCTGCGCCCTTTGGTGGAGGAGGTGGCGCAGCTTGCCGAACGGCCGATCATGGCGATCATGACGCACAGCCATTTCGACCATGCGGGCGGTCTTAATCAGTTCGACTGCCGCTGCGGGCACGTCTCCGAGGCCGGGATCATCGCCGGCCCCACCGCCGCCAACACCGTGGCCGACACCGGCTATGTCCGGGCCGAAACCTTCACCGCGCTACCCTATGAGGGGTTCTCGCATGAACAGTTTGCCGTGCGCCCCGCGCCGCTGACCGATCTGCTGGACGAGGGCGACGTGATCGACCTCGGTGACCGCGTCTTTCAGGTCTTTCACCTGCCGGGGCATTCTCCGGGCTCGATCGCGCTCTATGAGGCGGCGACAGGCACGCTCTTCAGCGGCGATGTGATCTATGACGGGGCGCTGATCGATGATCTCTACCATTCCGAGCCGGAGGTGCTGCTGGCCTCCCATGCCCGCCTGCGCGAACTGCCGGTTCAGACGGTCCATGCCGGGCATTTCGGCTCTTTCGGGCGCGACCGGCTGCATGCCCTGCTCGACAAATACGCCAATGGTGAGATGAGCCTGGGTGACCCGGATGTCTGGATCGCCGCAGAGATGGCCGCGAAGGAGGCGGGACATGGCTGAGCCGCGTGTTGCCATCGTCACCGGTGGGGTGACCGGGATCGGCCTCGCCATCGCCCGTGCACTGGCCGGGCAGGGGCACCGCGTCGCCGTGGGCGCCCGGCGGGTGCAGGAGGCCACGCAGGACGGTGATCTGCTGGCCCTTCCGCTCGATGTGTGCAGCGAAGGCTCTGTCGCGACGTTCTGCGACGATGTGCGCGCCGCGCTCGGCCCTGTCGGTATCCTCGTCAACGCGGCGGGGATCGAGCATGTCGCCCCCACGCCCGAGCTTTCCCTTGCCGACTGGGCGCGCGTGATCGACACCAACCTGACCGGCCCCTTCCTGATGACCCGGGCGGTGCTGCCCGAAATGATCGGCGCGGGCTGGGGGCGCATCGTCAACATCGCCTCCACCGCCGCCCATACCGCCATGCCTGACCATGCGCCCTATTGCGCGTCGAAGGCCGGGCTTCTGGGCCTGACGCGTGTGACCGCCCTCGAAGGCGCGCCGCATGGTGTCACCTGTACCTCGGTCAGCCCCACCTGGGTCGAGACGGATATGCTGCGTGCCTCCGCCGCCCGGATGGCCGCCGAAAAGGGCATCGCGCAGGCCGAGGAGATCGCCAATCTGGCCCAGGCCAACCCGCAGAACCGTCTTGTGCAACCCGAAGAGATCGCCGCACTTGTGGCGTTCCTGTGCTCGGAGGCCGCCCCGGCGCTGACGATGGAGGATATCTCGGTCAATGCAGGGGCGCATTGGTAGCCAGTTGAGTGGCTAAACAGCGCTCGCCCTGGGCCGCAGCAACGCGCCGAACGGCTCCAGAACCCCCGCTGACAGAACCAGCGCCAGCCCTGCATATTCGCGCAGGCCAATCGGCTCGCCTGCCCAGATCGCGGCGGTGATGGTGGCCACGACGATCTCCAGCATGAACAAAAGCCCCACCACGCCGGGGTTCAGCTTGGTCGGCGCATAGATCGAGGCAAAGCCTGCGGGAAGCACCAGCAACAGCGTGATCGGGATCATCCACAGAACGCTTGTCTGCACGGCCTCCCAGTCTGGTGTCACCGACAGCCCGTTGGCATTGGCCAGCACCGCCGCCCCGAGCGAGATGATCGCCCCGACCACAAAGAAATTCACCGCATGAATGCGCGGGTCCACCCGCTCATCCACCAGAATGAGCAGACAGCCCACCGCCCAGAACATCCCGCTGATCAACCCGCACCAATCCCCGATATTGCGCGGCAGGGGCAGGCCGGTATCCCCGGCAAAGATCACGTAGAGACCGATGATGCCAAGCGCGATGGCCAGCCAGCGCAGCTTTGTGATCCGGTCGCCCAGGATCGCCCAGCCCAGCAGGAACCCCCAGATCGGCATGAGGTAGAACAGCAGCACCGCCCGCACCACATCCGTGTAGAGCAACGAGGCCGAATAAAGCGCGAAGGCCACCCCGCCCAGGATGCCGCCGATCAGCCCGCGTCCCCCGGTCACGTAATCGCGCCGCAGCCACCAGGCCACGGGCAGGCAGAAGACCATCGGCACCAGCGTAAAGACCGCCATCGCCCAGGGCGCATCCAGTCCGGCCGATTCCACCAGCCGGATCGGAATCCAGAACAGCCCCCACGCGATCCCGGCAAAAAGACCGGCCCAGACCGCGCGGCGGTGGTGGTGCAGCATGGGGACTGTCCTTCTGGTTACATCATGCGGGCCGTTCGGGGATGTCCACCTTCTTGCCGCGCGGGATCTCCGCATTCTGGTCATAGAAGGGCAGATCGTTCAACTGCCCGGGCAGGAATGTCCCGTCGCGGGTCTCGACCATCACCTCAGTGCCCGGCCCATGCGCCGCGCTCTGCATTAGCGCGTACCCGATGCCGCATTGCAGGAAAGGGGAGTGCGCGGCGGCCGTGATCCTGCCCACCGTCTGCTCGCCAATCCGGACGCTGCCGCCGATCCGCGGCTCACCGCCTTCGACCCTGAGCCCGTGCAGGCGCGGCTCTCGCGCCGCGTTTTCCAGCGCCTCCTTGCCGATGAACTCCGGCTTGTCGAAATCCACGAACCGGCCCAGTCGCACGTCAAAGGGTGTCGTGGTCTCGTCGAAATCCGAGCCCGCATTCAGAATGCCCGCCTCGATCCGCCGGATATTCATCGAATCCAGCCCGAAAAGCCGCAGGCCATGTTCGGCCCCCGCCGCCTCCAGATGCGCCCAGAGCGCTGTGGGATCGTGATGCGGCTCGGTGTAGAACTCCCAGCCCAGCTCATTGGTATAGCCGGTGCGCGTGATCCAGACCTTTTGCCCGCCGAAATCCACCTGCGCCGCCCCGAAATAGCCGAAGGGCTGGGGCATCCCGCCTGCCGCGGCCGCCTCCAGAATGGCCATCGCATTGGGCCCCTGGATCTGGCTCACGTTCACGTCCGTGCCGGTGATGGTCACATCCATGTCCTTGGCATGCGCCCGCGCCCAGTTGATGAAATCGCCATCGGCCTGCACATACCAGAACCGGTCCTCGGCCAGCCGCAGGAACACCCCGTCGACCAGCAGGCCGCCATCGTCAAAGCAGGCAATCCCATAGCCACAGCGCCCGGGGCGCACCTTTGCGCAATTGTTGACGAACAAAAGGTCCATCAGCTTGGCCGCGTCAGGGCCTCTGAACTCGATCGGCCACTCGCCGGTATGCAGGCACGCCGCCTTCTGGCGCAGCAGCCAATACCCCTCATCGGTCGGCAGATCGTCCATATAGACGCACATGAACCGCCGGTTATAGACCGTGTAATGCGGCCCGTGCTTGGCCTCCAGGTCATGATAGACATGCCGGTTCATGTTGTGATCCCACCCCGCGCCGGGCCGGGAGGTGATCAGGTCGCGGGTCTTTCCATCGCTCGATTGCATCTGTTTATACCTCCTCGGGGTCAAGTTTCGCGCCAAGCGCCTGCGCCACGAGATGCTGGAAATGGTGCACCGCATGTTCGCTCAGTTCGGTCTTGCCTGCGTCCACAACAAACCGACCCTGATTGTAGCCGCTCGATTTCAGCCCCTTCTGTACGCTTTCGCACAGGCCGATATCCTCGGGCTGAAGCACCTCGATCTGATAGTTGATCGCATCGCGCAGCTGATCCGTCACCTTGCCGTCCTTCACGAACCAGTCCTGGAACTCGACGCATTTCTCGGGCGCTGTCGGGTTCATCTGCAAGACACTCAGGTTCGCTTCGCCCGGATAGGCCCAGATCGTGAAGTTTGGCCAGACGAACCAACCGGCATAGCCGAAATCAACATCGCCCGCCTCGAACTTGTAGGCGCGGGCATTGGTGGTGCGCGGCTTGCCGGCGCATTGGCTGGAATAGAGCCCGCAGGTGATCGTGCGATAGGAATTCATATCGACCAGATCGACAAAATCCTTATGCGCGGGCGCGCAGTGATAGCATTCAAGGAAATTGTCGATCAGCACCTTCCAGTTGGCTTCAACCTCATAGGTGTCGCGCTGGGCGAATTGCAGGTCATCGACCGACGGCACATAGGCCCGGATTTCTTTCTCCAGATCGCCCATCTGCTCGGCAAAGGGCGTGGCATTGGGGTCAAGATTGACCAGCACGAGGCCACAGAACACCTCGACCCGCACTTCCTTGAGCGAAAACTGGCTGCGGTCAAACCCCTTCACTGTCTCGGTGTTGCGCGCCGATTTCAGCGTGCCGTCAAAATCGAAGGCCCAGGCGTGATAGGGGCAGGTGATCACGTTCTTGCGGCCCGTGCCCGAGACCAGTTCATGCCCCCGGTGCGGGCAGACATTGTAGAACGCCTTCAGATCGCCCTGGCGCGTGCGCGCGACAAAGATGTTCTGCTCGTGGATTTTCACCGTCAGGAACTCGCCCGACTGCGCCACCTGGCTCACATGGCCCGCATAATACCAGCTTTGCGCGAAAATCGCCGCCTTCTCATGCTCCCAGATCTCCGCGTCATGATAGAAACGCGCGGGCAGGGTGTAACTGTCGGACGGGTCGGCGCGGAACGGCGCGTCACCGGGCATCAGGTTCAGGATAGGTAAGGTCATCATGTCCTCCTGTCGGGCTGGGGATTCTCTTGCTTGACATTAGACAAGATAATGAGTGACCGTGACAAACGCTCGTTTCTTCGCCATTTGCATAAGTGTTGCTAATGAAAAGCCATCACCTTCCTCCGCTCGATCTGCTCGTGCCTTTCGAGGCCTCGGCACGGCTCGGCAGTTTCACCCGCGCCGCCGAGGAGCTGTCGGTCACCCAGTCGGCGGTCAGTCAGCGGGTGCGCAAACTGGAGAGCCTGCTCGACATCCCGCTGTTCGACCGCGAACACCGCGCCATCGTGCTGACCGCGCAGGGCCGTGAACTGCTCAACGGGGTCAAGGTCGCGCTCCAGCACCTCACCTCGGCCACCCAGAGCCTGCGCCAGCGCGATACACGCCCGTTCCTGCGGCTTGGCTGTGACACCTCGATCGCTCAGCTCTGGCTGTTGCCGCGCCTCGCCCCGCTGCTGACGCAGGAAACCCCCTTTGCAATCGACCTCATCGCCAGCGATCAGGAGCAGGAGGTGCTCAGCGCCGATGTTGCCGTGATGCATGGCGATGGCAACTGGCCCGGCTTCGTCGCCCGCCCGCTCTTTGCCGACGAGATTTACCCGGTCTGCGCGCCGGATTACCTGGCCCGCCGCCCGATCAGCACACCCGATGACCTTCTGCGCGCCGATCTCATCGATCTCGACTACATGCACTGGAACTGGATGAACTGGGGGATATGGATGACCGAGACGGGCCTCGACCCGTCGGCGGCGCGTATCCTCATGCGCACGAACTCATACATGGCGCTGCTTGACGCGGCGCGCGCGGGGCTTGGGGTGGCGCTGGGCTGGGACCACCTGGTCGAAGCCGCCCTGCGCGACGGCAGCCTCGTGCGCCCCCTGGCCGAGAGCACCGATACGCATTTCGGCTATCACATCCTGCTCCGGCAGGGGGCAAGCGAAAACGCGCATCAACTGGCGCAGCTCATATACACCTCAGTCTGACGGCGCACACCGCGCGCGCCGGGCAATGACCGGAGATGGGAAAGACCTGGAAAGGCAGCGTGGCGGAGGAGGTGGGATTCGAACCCACGGTAGACTTTCACCTACGCCGGTTTTCAAGACCGGTGCATTCGACCACTCTGCCACTCCTCCGGCGTGCCCTGAGTAATCGGGCCAGCGCGATTCTGAAAGCACCGAATGAAGGAGTTTGCAGCTTGGGGAAATCCGCCGAAAACGCAGCAGACTCTTTTCTTGACCGACAAGTGCCGCTAGACTGCCGATGCGGGCTCGCCCGCGTGACGAAGCAGCAAAACCGGATAAACCGGGACGCCGCGCCGGAAAGGTGCGGTCTCAGGCAAGGGGCAAGGCATGACACTTCTTCGGACAGGCGTTGGGAGCGGGCAGCGCAAACTCATGATTTCTATGATCAGTCTGGCGGCGCTCGCTAGCTGTGAAGAGGTCCAGCAGTTCAATCTGTTCCAGCCCAAGCCGCAGGCCGAGGCGGGCACAGAAGCCACCGCCACCGCCAAAGCCACGCGTCTTGTCGAGCGCGATGTCGAGGCGCCCGAGGTGTTTCAGGTCACCGACAGCGGGCTCTGGGATGGCCGTCCCTCGCTTGGCGGTGTCTGGGTGGCGCATCCTGAGGTGGGTGAGCCCGAGCGTGTGATCATCCGCAACCAGGCCAACAACAAGTTCGTCATCGGCGCGCTGTTCCGCCGGGAGCGCGAGAATCCGGGCCCGATCCTGCAGGTGTCCTCCGATGCCGCCGCGGCGCTCGGGATGCTTGCCGGGGCGCCCGCGCAGCTTCAGGTCACCGCGCTGCGCCGGGAGACGGCCCCCGAAGACACCGGCGCCGATGAGGCCATGACCGAAGAGCTGGCCGCGCCGGACTCGATCGAGGCCACAGCTCTCGATCCCGTGGCCGGGGCCGCCGCCGCGATTGACGAGGCCGAAGCCGCCACCGCCACTGCCGCCGCGGCACCCGCTTCTGCACCCACGCCCGCGCCCAAGCCGCAGACCTCTTCACTGTCCAAACCCTATATCCAGATCGGCATCTTCTCGATCGAGCAGAATGCCAACAATACCGCGACCGCCATGCGTCAGGCCGGCATGGTGCCCACCGTCAAGGAACAGTCCGCCTCGGGCAAGACCTTCTGGCGCGTGATCGTGGGCCCCGCCGCCAACAGTGCCGAACGCTCGGCCCTGCTCAAGAAAATCAAGGGGATCGGCTTTGACGATGCCTATCCCGTGACCAACTGACCCAGGATGACATGACCCGACTGCTGCCCCTTCTGACCCTCGTTCTGGCGCTTTGTGGCCTGACCGGGGCTGCTGACGCCTTCGAGACACGGGCCAAATCGGCCTTCGTGATGGATGTGACCACAGGCACCGTCCTGATGCAGAAGAATGCCGATGTGCCGCTTCCGCCTGCATCCATGTCCAAGCTGATGACGCTCTATGTGGCCTTCGAGGCCATTCGCGACGGGCGCCTTTCCATGGCCGAGAAACTGCCGGTCTCGAAACACGCGATGAGCTTTGGCGGCTCCACCATGTTTCTCGACACCACCGACCGGGTGACCGTCGAGGATCTCATTCGCGGGATCATCGTGCTCAGCGGCAACGACGCCTGTGTCGTGATCGCCGAGGCGCTCAGCCCCGACGGGACCGAGGCCGGTTTCGCCCGTTACATGACCCAGCGCGCGCAACAGATGGGCATGACAAACTCGACCTTCGTGAACGCTTCGGGCTGGCCTGCCGCCGGGCACCGGATGTCGATGCGTGACCTGGCGCTGCTGGCGCGGCACCTGATCGAGGATTTCCCGCAATATTACCCGATGTTCGCCGAGACCGAGTTCAAGTTCGATGGTCGCGCGCCGCAAAACACCCAGAACCGCAATCCCCTGCTGAAACTGGGGATCGGCGCCGACGGGCTCAAGACCGGCCACACCCAGGAGGCGGGCTTTGGCCTTGTCGGATCGGCCCTGCAGGGCGACCGGCGGGTGGTCTTCGTGATCTCCGGGCTCGACACCGCCCAGGCCCGCGCGCAGGAGGCCGAGGCGATCGTCAACTGGGCCTTCCGCCAGTTCACCCAGAAAGAGCTGGTACGCTCGGGCACCGAGGTGGCGCGCGCCAGGGTCTGGATGGGCGATGCCGAAAGCGTGGGCCTGACCGTGGACAAGGATGTCAGCTCGCTCATTCCGGTGCTGGCCTCGGGCGGCATCAAGGGTGAGGTGATCTATACCGGCCCGCTGCGCGCGCCTGTGATGAAGGGCGATACTGTGGGCGAGCTTGTGTTCTCTCCCGAGGGACTGCCCGAGACCCGCGTGCCGCTGGTGGCGATGGAGGATGTGCTCAAAGGCGGCTTCATGCCCCGCATCAGGACCGTGTCCCAACTGCTTCTGACCCGGCTGCAACAGGGGCCCGAGGGCGCGCTTTGACCGCAGGCGGCGTGTTTATCAGCTTTGAGGGGATCGACGGCTCGGGCAAATCCACCCAGGCGCGGCTTCTGGCCGACTGGCTGGAGGGGCAGGGGCGTGATGTGATCCTCACCCGTGAGCCGGGCGGCAGCCCCGGGGCCGAGGAAATCCGCAAGCTGGTGCTCGAAGGCGAGCCCGACCGCTGGTCCGCCGAGACCGAGCTTTTGCTGTTCGCCGCCGCCCGCCGCGATCATCTGGAGCGCACCATCCGGCCCGCGCTGGCCGCTGGGCAGGTGGTGATTTGTGACCGCTTCGCGGACTCGACCCGCATGTATCAGGGCCTGCGCAGCGGCGACATGCGTGCCAAGGTGGACGCGCTGCATGATCTGATGATCGGGCACGAGCCGGACCTGACCCTGCTGATCGACATGGACCCCGAACTGGGCCTTGGCCGCGCCCTGTCGCGCGGCACCGGCGAAGAGCGTTTCGAAAGCTTCGGCTCCGGCCTGCAGGCGCGGATGCGCGCGGGCTTTCTGGCGCTGGCGAAGGAGTTTCCGGACCGGATTGCCGTGATCGACGGCGCGCAGCCGGTCGAGGACGTGGCCGAGGCGGTGCAGGCCGTGGTCGCGGGGCGGCTGGGATGAGCGACACCGCGCCCGAGCCGGACCGCGTCGAGGGCGCGCCGCACCCGCGCGAAACTCTGCAGCTTTACGGACAGGATGCGGCACAGGCCGCCTTTCTCGACGCCTATAACACAGGCCGGTTGCATCATGGCTGGCTGCTCACCGGGCCGCGCGGCGTGGGCAAGGCGACGCTGGCCTGGCGCATCGCGCGCTTCCTTCTGGCCACGCCCGAGGCGCAGGAGGGCGGGCTCTTTGGCGATGCGCCGCCTCGGCCCACATCGCTCGATATCTCGCCCGATCATCCCGTCGCGCGCCGGATCGCGGCAGGTTCCGACCCGGGGCTGCACCTGCTGCGCCGGGGCGGGGCGGGCACCACCGAACGGGACCGTCAGAAGAATTTCGAAGAGGGCAAGTTCTCGGCTTTCATCCGCGTCGATGAAATCCGCGAGCTTGCCCGGTTCATCCATCTCAGCGCCGTCGATGCCGGTCGCCGGGTGGTGATCGTCGATGCCGCCGACGAGATGAACACCGCCGCCGCCAACGCATTGCTGAAAATGCTGGAGGAACCGCCCGAGCGCACCACGCTGCTCCTGGTCTCGCATCAGCCCGCGCGGCTTTTGCCCACCATCCGCTCCCGTTGCCGCGCCTTGCGGCTTGCGCCGTTGTCCCCGCCTGACCTCAACGCGGCGCTCGTGCAGGCCGGTGTCGGGGATGCGCTGCCCGATGCGCTCGCTGAACTGGCGGCGGGGTCGGTCGGCAACGCCCTGCGCCTGACGCATCAGGGCGGGCTCGCGCTCTACCAGGAGCTTCTGGCCATCCTCGCCTCCCTGCCGCGGCTCGACCGCCCGCGCGCGCTGAAACTGGCTGACGCGGTCTCGGCCCGCGGGGCAGGGGAGATGCCCGACCTTCTCTTTACCCTCACCGATCTCGCGCTGGCCCGGCTGGCCCGCAGCGGGGCCACCGGCACCCCGCCCGCCGTCGAAGCCGCCCCCGGCGAGGCCGCCACCTTTGCCCGGCTGGCACCCGATGCGCATACGGCCCGGAAATGGGCTGATCTTGCGCAACAGATCACCGCCCGTGCGCGTCAGGGCCGCGCGGTGAACCTTGACCCTGCCGCGCTCGTCTTAGATATGGTGTTCCAGATGCAATCGACCGCCGTCCGCTGAGGGGCGGCCAGGGACACCCATGACACGCCCAGAGATCACCGACAGCCATTGCCACCTCGACTTCCCCGATTTCGAGCAAGAGCGCGCCGCCGTTGTCGCCCGCGCCGTCGAGGCAGGGGTGACCCGCATGGTCACGATCTGCACGCGGCTGCGCAATGAACCCGCGGTGCGCGCCATTGCCGAGGCGCATGCGCCCGTCTTCTACGCCGCAGGCACCCACCCGATGAGCGTGGCCGAAGAGCCGATGGCGACGGTGGACGAGCTGATCCAACTGGCGCAGCATCCGAAGTTCGTGGGCATCGGTGAGACCGGGCTTGATTATCACTACACCTCCGAAAGTGCCGCCGTGCAGCAGGAGAGCCTGCGCCTGCATATCGAGGCCGCACGCCAGACCGGCCTGCCGCTGATCATCCATGCCCGCGACGCCGATGACGACATGGCCCGCATCCTGACCGAGGAATACCGCGCCGGGGCCTATACCTGCGTCATGCATTGCTTTTCGTCCTCCGCGGCCCTCGCCACAGCTGCGCTTGATCTCGGGTTTTACCTGTCAATGTCGGGCATTGCCGCCTTCCCGCGCTCGACCGATCTGCGCGAGATTTTCAGCGCCGCACCCGTTGACCGCATTCTGGTGGAAACCGACGCGCCCTATCTCGCGCCGCCACCGCATCGCGGCAAGCGCAACGAACCGGCCTTTACCCTGCACACCGCACAGGTGGGGGCCGATGTGTTCAGCATGGACTGGCCCGAGTTTGCCGCCCAGACGCAGGCCAATTTCGACCGGCTCTTCTGGAAGGTGGCCCGGTTCGAGGCCGCCGCGTGATGGCGGTCCGGCGGTTCACCATTCTCGGCTGCGGCTCCTCGGGCGGGGTGCCGCGCCTGGGCGGCCACTGGGGCGATTGCGACCCCGAAGAGCCGCGCAACTATCGCCGCCGCTGCTCAATGCTGATCGAGCAGGAAGGCGAGGGCGGCACCACCCGCGTTCTCATTGACGCCTCGCCCGATCTGCGGGCGCAGCTTCTCGATGCGGGCGTGGGCGAGCTTGATGCCGTGGTCTTCACCCATGCCCATGCCGATCATGTGCACGGGCTTGATGATCTGCGCATGATCGTCTTCAACATGAAGCGCCGCCTGCCGGTCTGGGCCGATGGCGATACACAGAACGCGCTTTATGACCGCTTCGCCTATGCCTTCATCCAACCCGAAGGCTCGCCCTATCCGCCGATCCTCGACATGCACACGATCAAGGGCGATATGGTGATCGAGGGGGCCGGCGGGCCGATCCCGATGACCCCGTTCGAGGTGGGGCACGGCTCGATCGAGGCGCTGGGGTTCCGGGTTGGAGACCTCGCCTATCTGCCCGACGTGGCCACCATCCCCGAGGAGGTCTGGCCCGTGCTGACAGGGCTCGACACCTTCATCTGCGATGCCCTGCGCCGCACCCCCCACCCGACGCATTCGCATCTTGAGCAGACGCTCGAATGGCTGCACCGTGCCGCCCCCCGGCAGGGCATCCTGACCAATATGCATATCGACATGGACTATCGGACCCTTGTCGGTGAAACCCCAGATTTCATCACGCCGGCCTATGACATGATGACCCTCACATTCGAGGTCTGACGCGCGATGCAGGCGCTTCTCGATGTCATCCTGCCGGTCTTTTCGGTGATCGGCTTTGGCTATCTGGCGGTGCGGGTCGGCTGGTTCTCGACCGGGGGCGTCGACGGGCTGATGAAGTTCACCCAGAATTTCGCCATCCCCTGCCTGCTCTTTCTCTCCATCGCCCGGCTCGACCTTGCGCAAGTGTTTGAGTGGGAATTGCTGCTCAGCTTTTATACCGGCTCCAGCGCGGGGTTCTTCCTGGGTCTTTTCGGGGCCAGGCTCCTTTTTCATCGCGCCTGGGACGAGGCGGTGGCGATCGGCTTCTGCTGTCTGTTTTCCAACTCCGTCCTGCTTGGCCTCGCGCTGACCGAACGCGCCTATGGCGCGGACGCGCTGGAGGCCAACTTCGCCATCATCGCGGTGCATTCGCCGTTTTGCTACGGGCTCGGGATTACGGTGATGGAGATCGTCCGCGCCCAGGGTCAGCCGGGCGGGCGCGTGCCGGGCAAGGTGCTGCGCGCGATGTTTTCCAACGCTTTGGTGATCGGGATCGGCCTTGGCTTCATCGTCAACCTCACGGGGCTCGTGCTGCCCGCCGTTCTGATGGACGGGCTTGACCTGATGGCCCGCGCGGCTTTGCCTGCCGCAATCTTCGGCATGGGCGGGGTGCTGGCGCAATACCGGCCCGAGGGGGATCTGCGCGTTGTGTTCTATATCTGCCTTGTGGCGCTGGTGGTGCACCCGGCCATCACCCGCAGCCTTGCCTGGGTGTTCGATCTCAGCACGCCCGCCACCCGCTCGGCAGTGATCACGGCGGCCATGGCGCCGGGGGTGAACAGCTATATCTTTGCCAATATGTACGGGGTCGCGCGCCGGGTGGCGGCCACCTCGGTGCTGGTGGCGACCGTGCTGTCCATTGGCACGGCCTGGGTGTGGCTGGGGGTCCTGCCTTGAGTTTGAGCACAGGCGACCTCTGAAGCTCCCTCAATGACCGCTTCGAGCCCTTGGCGGACATGTGGTCTGTGCGCATAGCGCGGACTCAAGGGCGAAGCCCGCCGCGCATCGCCGACGCGCCCCCACGCGGCGGCGATTGGGTTCGGCTTGGCGCACCGCTCGCAATTCGTTCGGATGTGGCGGGGATAAAGTGCCCTGAATATCGGTTGGATCGCCCCCGCGCGCGTCGGCAATACGCGGCTCAGTGCCCGGAAAAACGAACGGCGGCTTCGTCCCGCAAACCGCTCACGGCGGAACGCGCAAAACAAGCCTTGGCCGGGTTTACACCTGCGCTCACTCCTCCGTAGGCGCCCCGCCCTGAAACGCATTGCCATTGGCATAGTCACAGGGCGCTTCCTGCATCTCCAGATGCAGCCCCGTGCCGGTGAAGGGATGCGCGCGGGCCAGCGCCTCGTCCACTTCGATCCCCAGCCCCGGCGCCTCTGGAGCTGTGATGAAGCCGTCCTCCACCCGGATCGAGCCCTTGATCAGCGCGTCATGGAACGGGGTCTCGATCGTCTCGCACATCAGGATATTGGGGATCGACACCGCGAAGGCGATATTGGCCGCCCATTCCACGGGACCGGCATAAAGATGCGGGGCCATCTGCGCGTTATAGACCTCGGCCATGGCGGCCACTTTCTTCATCTCCCAGATGCCCCCTGCGCGCCCCAGGGCGGGTTGCAGGATCGTCGCCGCCCCCTGCCGCAGGACCGGCGCGAACTCCGCCTTGGTGGTCAGCCGCTCACCGGTCGCGACGGGGATCGACGTGGCCCCCGCCACCCGCGCCATCTGGGCCACATTGTCGGGCGGAATGGGCTCCTCATACCAGAGCGGGCTGTAGGGCTCCAGCGCCTTGGCCAGCCGGATCGCCCCGCCGGTCGTGAATTGCCCGTGGGTGCCAAACAGCAGATCGGCCTTGTCGCCCACCGCCTCGCGCACCGCCTTGCAGACCGCCACGCTCAGCGAAATATCCGTGAGCGCGGGCATATGCCCGCCGCGCAGCGTGTAGGGGCCGGCGGGGTCGAACTTTACCGCCGTATACCCCCGCGCCACCGCATCGGCCGCACTTTCGGCGGCCATCTCGGGCGAGGTCCAGAAGGCGGCGATATCGTGATGGGGCAGGGGATAAAGATAGGTATAGGCACGGATGCGCGCGTTCATCTTCCCGCCCAGAAGCGCCCAGACCGGCCGCCCCCGCGCCTTGCCTAAGATGTCCCAACAGGCAATTTCCAGCCCCGACCACGCGCCCATCACCGTCAGATCGGGCCGCTGGGTGAAGCCGCTGGAATAAACCCTGCGGAACATCAGCTCGATATTCTCGGGGCTTTCGCCCGCCATGTGGCGCGCGAACACATCCTCGATCACAGGGCGCATCGCCTCGGGGGAAACCGTGCTGGCATAGCATTCGCCCCAGCCGGTGATCCCGTCCTCGGTGGTCAGCTTGACCAGGATCCAGTAGCGCCCGCCCCAGCCCGGCGCGGGCGGCGAGGTGATGATGATATCGAGATCCTTGAGCTTCATTTTGTTCTCCTCAGCCCGTCATCGGCATGCCTGCGCCGGGCAGGAATTGTTCGGGTGCGGACGCCTCATAGAGCATCGCCGCCCGGAACACCGTCAGATCGTCAAAGCTGCGCCCGACAATCTGAATGCCGGTCGGTACGCCGTTGCGGTCCCGCCCCGAGGGCACCGACATGACCGGCAGGTTCGACATCATGTTGAACTGATGCGCGAGGTAGCAGCCAAACTCGGCATCCACCACCTCGCCCGCCACCGTGAACCCCTCCTGCAACGGGTCATGGTCCGCCTTCAGGCTGGCAAAGGTCAGCGTCGGGCAGATCAGAACGTCATAGCGTTCCAGCAGTGGCCCGATGACCTGATACATCGCATGACACGCCTCCCAGCTGCGCGCCGCCTCATCCACGCTCAATGCCTCGGAGGCGCGCGCGGCATGCAGCGCATAGGGCGTCATCCGGTCGCCATACGCCTCGCGCAGCCACAAGGGCAGCCGCCCGAATTGCATCGCCGAATACCAGGCGATGGCCTGATCCTCCATCTCGCGGGTAAAGCCGATCTCGACCTCCTCGACGGTGCAGCCCGCCGCGCGGAACACCTCGAGCGCCTCCATCGTCGTGGCGCGCACATCCTCATCGACCGGCACATAGCCCAGGTCCATCGACCACGCGATACGCAGCGGGGCCGGATCGAACCGTTCGGGGATGACCACGCGCTCGCGCAGGCTGTCGTGATCGCGCGGATGCGGCCCCGAAATGACGTTCTGCGCCAATGCGGTATCGCCCACCGTGCGGCTCAGCACGCCACAGTGATTGTAGGGATCGAAACAGGCGGGGGGCCCGTCCGGGTTGCGCCCATGCGGCGGCTTGAAGCCCACGAGGCCACAGGCCGAGGCCGGAATGCGGATCGACCCGCCGATATCCGTGCCCGTGGCCAGCGGCACCATGCCCGCCGCCAGCGCAGCACCCGACCCGCCCGAAGAGCCTCCGGGCGCAAACGCCGGGTTATGCGGGTTGCGGGTGATCCCATACCGGTCGGACCAGCACACCCCGGCCAGGCAGAACTCCGGCGTGGTGGTGCGCGCAATGGCAATGGCGCCCGCGCCCAGCAGGCGTTCGATGATCGGATCGGTGACGCTATCGGGCTCATGCCCCAGCGCCCAGGAGCCTTGCGTCGTGCGCTTGCCTTCCCAGTTATGCACATCCTTGATCGCCACCGGTAGCCCTTCCAGCGCCCGCGCGTCACCCTTGGCATAAGCCTCTTGCGCCGCCTTGGCCTGGTCGCGGGCCTCGTCGAAATAGGTCTCGGTATAGCAGTTCAGCACCGGGTTCACGGCATCCGTCCGCGCGATCAGCGCCTCAAGATACTCCACCGGAGACAGGGTGCCGTCGCGAAACCGGGCCAGCACCTCGGTGGCGGACAGAAAGCAAAGTTCGGTCATGTCATCTCCCCTCTGGTGGGTTGCCGGGCCAGGCGCCGACTGGGGCCGGGCCCCTGTCTCAGTCTTTCAGAACAATCACATTGCGCCGGGCCGAGCCGCTCTTGGTGTCGGCAATCGCCTCGTTGATCTCATTCAGCGACCAGCGGTTCGAAATCAGCTCATCCAGCTTCAGCCGCCCCTGATCATAGAGGTCGATCATCCACGGGATGTCGCGCCGGATCACCACATTGCCCATCTTCGAGCCGACCATGGACTGGCTGACAGCCGCAAAGTTGGCGGCCTCATAGCGGCTCTCGGCCCCCGTGGCGGGCATGCCCACCATGATCACCTTGCCGCCTCCTGCGAGGTAGCGCGGGGCGATGTCATAGGCCCCGGCGGCCCCGACGGTTACGAAAACGGCATCGGCCCCGCGCCCTATCGCCGCCTTGGCATCGCGCCACGGCGTCTTGCCCGTGGCCAGCACGCCATCGGTGGCGCCGAACTCCATCGCGGCGTCAAGCTTGTCCTCGCTCATATCCACCGCCACGATCCGGCGCGCGCCGGCAATCCGCGCGCCCTGAATGGCGTTCAGCCCGACACCGCCGGCCCCGATCACCACCACATCCTGTCCGGCGCGCAACTGCGCGGCATTCACCACCGCGCCCACTCCGGTGATCACCCCGCAGGCCAGAAGGGAGGCCGCATCCATCGCCATCCCCTCGGGGATCTTCACAAGCTGGCTCTGGTCCACCACCACCTTCTCGGCAAAGGCGCCGCAGGCCATCGCCTGATGCAGCTTGCCGCCATCCAGCGTCTGCAAGGGGCCGTGGTCGCCGTCATAGGGCGTCTCACAGCCAGTCGGGCGGCCCTCGCCACAGCTTGGGCATTGTGCGCAGGCCCGGATCAGCGTGACCACCACCGGATCGCCCAGGCTCAGGCCGCGCACCCCGTCGCCAAGCGCGGTAATCCGCCCTGCCGCCTCATGGCCATAGACCGCCGGCAGCGACCCGCCCCAGGCCCCGTCGGCAAAGGAAATATCCGAATGGCAGATGGCCACCGCATGCAGCTCCACCTCCACCTCGCCCATCTGTGGCGCGCGCAGGCTGACCTCTTCGATCGTCAGCGGCTCTCCGAATGCGTGGCACACCGCGGCTTTGATGCTTGGCATGATTCCCTCTCCCTCAGGTTTGACGCTCAGCCTGACCTCAGCTTGCCCCGGCAATCAAGCGCGAATGCGCCGTCGCCCGAGAAACAGCCACAAGGCCACCACCGCCAGCACCAGCGAGGCGGCAAAGGGCGCGCCGGGCAGATAGATCGGGGCGGTCTTGGCGGTGAAGGCATAGAACACCCCGGTCATCAGCATCGGTGAGAGGATCATGGCCAGCGCATTGACGCTCGACAGCACGCCTTGCAACTCGCCCTGCGCATCGTCGGGTGTGTCGCGCGACATCAGCGCCTGCAAGGCAGGCGTGGCCATGGCTGCGAAGGCGGAAACCGGGATCAGGGCCAGCACCACCCAGCCATTGGTCAGCACCGTCAGCCAGACATAGGATACAATCGCAAAGCCGAAGCCCAGGATGACGGTCCGCCGCTCTCCCAGCCGTGCCAGCACCAGCCGGATCAGCCCCGCCTGCACCACGGCCAGCGAAAGGCCATAGACGGTCAGCGAAATCCCCACCATCCGCGTGTCCCACTGAAACTGCGCCTGGGTGAAATAGGCCCAGACCGCCGGGTAGACGTTGAAGCTGAGCGTGTAGAGAAAGGTGACCACGATCAGCCTGAGCTGCCCGGGCAGATGCCGCAGGTTCATCAACGCGCCAAACGGGTTGGCCCTGCGCCAGGCAAAGGCCCTTCGTTTTTCGGGGGGCAGCGTCTCGGGCAGGATGAAATACCCGAAGGCAAAGTTGAGCGCGGCAAGGGCGGCAGCGGCATAGAAGGGCGCGCGCGTGCCCACATCGCCGAGCCAGCCGCCGATCGCGGGCCCCAGAACAAACCCCATGCCAAAGGCCGCCGAGATCAGGCCGAAGCCCTGTCCGCGTTTGTCGCGCGGCTGGATATCGGACATGAACGCCATCGCGGTGGCGTGGGTCGCCGCCGTGATCCCGCCTACGATCCGTCCGATCAGCAGCAGCCAGATCGTGCCCGCCAGCGCCATGACCACGTAATCGGCGGCCATGACGGCGAGCGAGATCAGCAGCACGGGCCGCCGCCCGAACCGGTCCGACAGGTTGCCGATCACCGGCCCGAAACCAAATTGCATGACGGCGAAGGTCGTCGACAGAACCCCGCCCCAGAGCGCGGCATTGGCCAGCCCCGCGCCGCGCACCTCCTGGATCAGGTCCGGCATCACCGGCAGGATCAGCCCGATCCCCATCGCATCGAGCATCACCGTCACAAGGATGAAAATCGTCGGCAGGCGCGCGCGCATCAGGCTCTCCGGTTCGGTCCGTGCCACGCTAAACGAATGAGTTCAGGGCGCAAGAGGGGGCCGGGGCCGTCGTTGCCTGCCGCGGCGCAGCTCGGTCAGGGCCCGCACCGCAACCGACCCGATCACAATCGCCCCGCCGACGATGGTGGCGGCCTTGGGCACCTCGCTCAGGAAAAGCCACACCCAAAGCGGGCCAAGGGCGAATTCCAGCAGCATGATCAGCGTCAGTTCGGCGGCCGCCAGATGTTTCGCCGCGATCAGAAAGAGGGCATTCGCCCCGCCCGAGAGCACCCCGCCGATGATGAAACACAGCGCGATGTCATGCCAGGGGATCGCCAGATCGCCCCAGCGCAGCACCAGCGACAGACACACGATCAGGCTGGCTGACACCATCAGCACCGGCAGCATCTCCACCTCGCGGTGCTGCCGCACAACGATGGCATATCCGGAAAAGCAGGAGGCACAGACAAAGCCCATCAGATTGCCGTAAAGCGAGCCCGCGCCGATCCCGCCCGCGACCATCACCGTGATCCCAGCCACGGCGCTGAGCATGGTGAGCAGCGTGGCCCGGCGCAGCCGCTCCCCCAGCAACAGCCAGGCCAGCCCCGCAGTCAGAAAGGGAATGGCGCTCAGCATGAAGAGCGTGTTGGCCACGGTGGTGTTGGTGATCGACTGCAAAAAGCTCAGCGTCGCACCCGCCATCATGCATCCCGCCAGAAGCCCCGGCCGGCCGATCGCCAGCGTCTTGCGCGGCGCTGCGCGGCCATAGCGCCAGCCCATCAGCAGGCTGACCGTGCACAACAGCGCGAGCGAGCGATAGAGGCTGATCTGCCAGACATCGGCCTCCTGCATCAGGCGGATCATCAGCCCGCCAAAGCTGATCAGGACAGAGCTGAAAATCATCAACCCCATCGCGCGGCTGCGGGCATTGGGCAGAGTGTCGGACAGGGCGGTCATATCCCAAAGGTATGCCGGGCCCGTTCGGGCGTGCCTTGCGCTTTACGACAGGATCATGTCGCTTTGGTCATCTTGGGGCTCAGAAAATGTGCGCATTTTCTGCTCAAATTTCTGTCTCAGAAATTTGTTCCCCGAAATGGCGTTACGTTACAGATGCCCGATTTCGCGCAGAAACTGCGTCAGCGCCCCGGCAAAGCCCTCCGGCTGCTCCAGGCAGGCCAGATGCCCCGCGCCGCGCAGCAGTTCAAACCGCGCGCCGGGGATCAGCTCCACCGTCTCGCGCTGCAAATCCGGTGGGGTTTCGTAATCCTCGCTGCCTGCCAGCCCGAGCACCGGCAGGCGCAGGCCCGATGTCGGCGTATAGAAATCCGTACCCGCAATCGCCATCGCACCGCCCGCATAGCCCTGCGCCGGGCAATCGAGCAGCATCGCGCGCATCTGAGTGGCGGCCTCCAGCGGCGTCTTGCGCCCTGTCCAGCGCGGCAACAACTCTTCGGCGACGGCCTCCATCCCACCCTCCAGGGCCAGTGCGGCGCGCCGTTGCCAGAGCTCGGGCCGCCCCAGCTTTGCGGCTGTGCCGCTCAGCACCAGTGCGCGCACCTGATCCAGCCGCTTCACCGCGAGCCCCTGCGCCACCATTCCGCCCAGCCCGAGCCCGGCCAAGACCGTATCGCCCAGCCCCATATGATCAAGCAGCGCCTCGACATCGCGCACCAGCGCGCCCATCGCATAGGGCGGGGCAGGGACCTCGGACCGGCCATGCCCGCGCAGCGCCAGGCTGAGCACCCGCAGCTCGGGCGGCAGTTGCGCCAGAACCCCGGCCCAGAGGCGCGGATCGGTGCCCAGCTCATGCACCAGCACCAGCGCCGCCCCGTCCGGTGCGCCGCTCTCTTGCAGGTCAATCCGCAGGCCGTGGGGCAGGGTGATCACGCTCATCCCCGCGCCATAGCCAAGCGGCGCCGCCTAGTCCAGCACCACCATCACCCCGGCAAAGATCAAAAGCCCGCCCAGGCTTTCGCGCAGGTTCAGACCTTCGCCAATGGCAAAGGCATAGCCCAGCACGATCAGGGATTCCGCCGCGATGATCAAAAGGTAAAGCACACCGAGCTCCACCCCGCGCATGAGGGTGATTTCGGCCTGCATGGCGGCATAAAATCCCAGCAGGATCAGCATCCCCGCCAGAAGCCCCCATTGCGCCGAGGCCAGTTTCATCCCGATTGTCGCCACGGCATAGCCAAGGGCCGCTATAAACGCCAGAACAAGAAGGCGTTTGTCCAATAGGTCCATTGTCTCTATGGGCGGCCAAACTCTGTACCAGGCCCACCGGCAAACGCGCCGCCACTCTCGTTGTAAATCATCAGGTTTTCAAAAAAGTGGGGTCAGCGTAACACAGGTATCCCGCATCGCAAAAACGCCAGTTTGCAGGCGTGAAAATACCGTCATTCCGGAGGGTCAGCCGGGCTATGCCAGCGTGATATGCGCCATGATCTGCCCGTGATCCGAGGCAAGCTTGTTATAGGGCGCCTCGGGGTGAGAGCCATCGGTCAGGTGATCGTTCAGCACGCTGAAATAGGTCATGTCGCCGATGCGCGCGTCATTGTCGGGGTGGAAATGGCGGCTCAGGTAAAGCTGGTCGATGCTTTCGAACACCCCGCCAAAGGCCGATGTATACACCATGTCGCGCAGGGATCTGCGCACGAAAAGCTTTTCGGCGGAGTAGAGCCGCACCCGCTCGATATCCTCGCGGATCTGCTGATCTTCCTCGGCCGTGTAGCGGTCCGAGTAGGCCTGAGCGTCGTGGCGCAGCATCCATTGGTAATTCTTGAACGGCACCTCACCGGCGATGATCTCTGAACTCACCGCATGTTCGCCATCGTTGAAATCGCCCATCGCCACCACCGGGTTGCCTGCGAGGATCTCCTTCACGATCTCGCGCCGCATCACCCAGGCCTCGGCCATCCGTCGCACCGCCGAGCGCATGGAGCCAAGAGCGCGCCCCACCGCGTCATAGCGCGTCAGGTCGGCCTCGGGTGCAAAGGGCGCGCCGGGGGGCTTGAAATATTCGCCCAGCTTCGACTTCAGGTGGCAGTTGAACACGGTGATCACCCGTCCGCCGACCCGCACCCGCACCTTGAGGATGGGCCGCGACAGGCGGCGAAGCACATAGTGCCCGGCATCGTCTTCGCCGCTCAGTCCGCGCAGAGGCTGAAACGGTATGGTGACAGGTGTTTCAAGATCCTGGATGATCTCGGGCGCGCCCTCAAAGCCGAGGCGCGACAGCACCGCCACCCCGGGCCGCCGCTGGCCGGGAATGCCCTGATCGGCGGCATTGGGGGCAAAGGCCAGGGCCGCCCCGTCATATTTACCTGCCGCCAGCTTGCGGAAAATCACCTTGCGCCGATAGCTCTTGGTCTTGTCGGGCAGGGCGACGGCATTGATCTCATCGGCGCGCCGGTCCGCCTCGTCGATCACCGCCTGCAGCGCCTCTTCCTCGAATATCTCCTGAAAGCCGATGATATCCGCGTTCAGCGCCAATAGCTGATCGGCCAGCCAGTCCTCTTTCCAGGCATATTCCTCGGGCGTGTAGGTCTGGAACTTGTAATACTCCTTGTCCGGCCCGATCAGGTTCTTGACGTTGAAACTGGCAATGGTGAACTCGGTCATGTGCGCTCCCTGGCTGCTGCGGGGAGGGAAACACGGTTTCCATATAGAGGCAAGCCAAGGCGGGTGACCCTCTCTTAAGTCGGTTCTGCGGAGCGAAGCCGCCGTTCACTGCATCTGCTCGAATGTCTGCCTGCATTCTGATAAACGTGTCGTGCGCCCACCGGAGCGAGAGAGTGAATAGATGAGCCGCGTCCCGAAAGTGAGTAGAGAAGACATATCGCGCCATATCGGACGCGGGGATCCCGTCGCGCGTAAGGCGCAGACCCTGATGAAGCCCCCCGAGGAATTCGATGAGGTCTTCCTTGTCATTCCGGATTTCGATCCCGAACCCGCGATGGACCTTCTGGGGGCCGAGAAGATCGAGAAGGTGAGCGGTATCGACGAATACAGCTCCGATTTCGCGACGAAGCTGAAGTCCGGTCACGCCTATATCGCGTTGCCGCGTTGTCTGTTTCAGGACGATGCCGACGCAGCCATACGCGCGCTTTCGCGTCAGCGCCGCACCGGCGTCTTTCGGTTGAACACAAAGCTTCTGACCTACGAAGTGTCAGAATATTCGCAGGGCGCCCGGCTCTGGGCCATCGGCTGGACCGGCACACCCTTTCCCGGCGAGACGGAGTTGCGCCTGGATGGCGACGTGCCGCTGAGTGCGGCGAAGATCGTGTCCATGGCCAAGGAGGCCGAGAAACGGAAATCCAACGCCCGGTTATCCACCCGGTTGGCTTTCAGTCTGTTGAGAAAGCTGTTTTCGGAGA
Organism: Roseovarius faecimaris; assembly: GCF_009762325.1. Taxonomy (NCBI): domain Bacteria; kingdom Pseudomonadati; phylum Pseudomonadota; class Alphaproteobacteria; order Rhodobacterales; family Roseobacteraceae; genus Roseovarius; species Roseovarius faecimaris. Next base: position 2,288,857 of record NZ_CP034348.1, on the reverse strand, counting down.
CGCCCGAGACTCGCTTGCGCACGTCTTTCCCGACACGCGGCTATTTCTTCACGACCAGCTACAGTCTCACCATTGCCGAAGAGGCCAGCCGGGTCCGCGTCGATATGATCCCCTCCGGCTCCAGAGCGTTACGTGGTGGGATCGGCCAGCGCCTCCGAGCGTTGTTCAAGCGAAGGACCTGAGCGCGAGACCTTGCAGTGCGCTTTGCCCGCTTGGAACGGGATGATCTTCCAAGACACGCGGGAGCTTCCGCGCAGCATGCTCAATGTCCAGGCCTCGCCCAGACAAAGCGGTGCTTCGTAGAAGCTGCTGCATCCCATAAAATGGGCTCAAAACGGGCCTTCCTCGCTCACCCGCCAAACCGCGTCAGGGCCTCGGCAAAAAGCCCGGCATCCACATTTCCGCCCGAGATCGTGCAGATCACCGCGTCACCTTCAATCTGGTCGGCGCGGAACAAGGCAGCGGCAAGCGCCACCGCGCCGCCCGGCTCGGCCACCAGTTTCAGCCGCTGAAACGCGAGCGCCATGGCCTGCATCGCCTCATCCTCCGAAACCACCAGACCCGGCCCGCACAGCCGCTGCATGATCGGAAAGGTGATCTGCCCGGGCGAGGGCGTCAGGATCGCGTCGCAGATATTGCCCGATGGCGCGTCGTTCTCCTCGATATGACCCGAGGCGAGCGAGCGGGTGGCGTCGTCAAACCCCTCCGGCTCGCAGGGCCGCGCCCGCAGGCCCGGCGCCTCGGCCTCCAGCGCCAGCGCGATGCCCGAGGTCAGCCCGCCGCCACCGCAACAGACCAGCACATCGGCCTCGGCCACGCCCGCCAAACGGGCTTGCTCGGCTATTTCCAGCCCCGTCGTACCTTGTCCTGCGATCACCTCCGGCTCGTCATAAGGCTTGATCAGCGTGAGGCCGCGCTCGGCCTTGATCCTGTCGCCCACCGCCTCGCGGCTTTCACCGCCCGCGCGGTCATAGAGCACCACCTCGGCCCCCAAAGCACGGGTGTTCTCGATCTTCAGCGTCGGCGCATCGGCGGGCATGATGATCACCGCCGGCACGCCGAATTCCCGCGCCGCCAGCGCCACCCCCTGCGCATGGTTGCCCGACGAAAACGCCAGCACGCCGCGCGCCCGCAGATCCGCGTCGAGCGCCGAAACCGCCGCGCGCCCGCCGCGATACTTGAAGCTGCCCGTGTGTTGCAGGCATTCCGGCTTGACCAGCACCCGACGCCCGGCGATTTCGTCCAGAAAGGGCGAAGAGAGCAGCGGCGTGCGCCGCGCATGGCCCTCAAGCCGCTGCGCCGCCGCGCGGATCATGTCGATATTCATTGCACCTGCTCCAGTAATTGCCGGATCGCCGCCAGCGCCTCGGGCTCATCGAGAAACGGCACATGGCCGCGGTCCGGCACCACCGCCCCGATCATGCCGGGATGCCGGGCGGCCATCGCCTCGAAGGTCTCCTGTGCGAAAAGGTCCGAATTCTGCCCCCGGATGCAGGCCAGCGGCAGGTCCTTCAGCCCATCGAAGAGCTGCCACAGATCCGGGGCCTCGCCCACACCCGCCTGTCCGATCAGCGCATCGCGCAGCTTGGTGTCATAGCGGATGCCCACACCGCCGCCGGGTTTGTCATACCACATGAACTCCGCCTGCTCGCGCCAGCGGCTCAGCGGCACATCCGGAAAGCTTTCGGCAAACCCGGCCTTCAGCGCCTCCGCCGCCTGATCCAGGGTTTCATACGGCGGCTCAAGCCCCACATAGGCCATGATCCGCGCGATCCCCAGATCCGTTACCTCCGGGCCGATATCGTTCAGGATCACGCCATTCATGCGCCCGGGATGCGTGACGCTCAGCGCCATGGCGATCAGCCCGCCGCGCGAGGTGCCCATCAGCGTCACGCGCTCAAGCCCCAGATGGTCCATCAGTTCCACCGCGTCCTGCCCCTCGCGCAGGATGTTGTAGCTCATGAAATCCTCGGCATATTCCGACTGCCCGCGCCCGCGGTAATCCATGCGGATCACGCGATGGTCGGGCAGATGCGGCACCAGATAGGTGAAATCCGTGACGTTGCGCGTCAGCCCCGCCAGGCAGAGCACGGCAGGACCGTCGCCCTCATCCTCGTAATGCAGGGACAGGCCGTCAGAGGTGGTAAATCTGGCCATCAGGTCAGCTCCGGGATGCCGGCGAGATCGGACAGGAAATGATGCGGACGGGCGGGCAGGCGGTCCACCGGTTCGCCCGCGCGGTTGACCCAGACCGTGGCAAAGCCATAGCCTGCCGCCGCCGCCGCGTCCCAGCCGTTGGAGGACACAAAGAGCACCTCGTCGCGCACACACCCGAACCGGCCGCAGACCAGGTCATAGACCGCGTCGGCGGGTTTGAAGATGCCCACGCTCTCGACCGACAGCACGTCATCCAGCAGCGCGCCGATCCCGGCCGACTGCACCGCCCCGTCCAGCATTTTCGGCGAGCCATTGGACAGGATCGCCGTGTTCAGCCCCTTGTCCTTGAGCTTGGCCAGCATGGCGGGCACTTCCGGATAGGCCTCCAGTTCCCAGTAAAGCTGCAACAGCCGCGCGCGCAGCTCGGCGTCCCCGTCCAGCCCCTCGGCCTCCAGCGCCCAGTCCAGCCCGTCCTGCGTTACATCCCAGAAATCGCAGTGCTGGCCCATGACCGCGCGCAGCCAGGTATATTGCAACTGTTTGAGCCGCCAGTTTTGGGCAATCTGCGGCCAGCTCTTGGCAAAGCTTTCGCGCCCGGGCTCCGCCGCGGCAATCCGGGCGGCGGCGGCCACGTCGAAGAGCGTGCCATAGGCGTCGAAAATGCAGGTGGTGATCGGCATGGTCTCTCCCTCTTTGCGGCGCAGACTGACACGACGCGGGCAGGGGGGGAAGCCCCGATCGCTCTCCCGCCCTGACAGGCGGTTTCGCGAGGCGGGCACGGCAGGGCCCGAAGAGCGGTTTGCATTCCCGACCCAGCCCCGTTAGCCTCTGGGTCATCACATGCAAGCACCCGTGCGTTGCCACGGCCTTGCCCATTCATCCCCCCACAGATTGGACCTTACATGACCGAAGTCAAAAGCGGCGACAAAGTGCGCATTCACTACACCGGCACCCTTTCCGACGGCGAGGTGTTCGACAGCTCCGAAGGCCGCGACCCGCTGGAGTTCACAGTCGGCTCCGGCCAGATCATCCCCGGCCTTGATGCCGCCATTCCCGGCATGGCCGTCGGTGACAAGAAAACCGTCGAAGTGCCCGTCGATCAGGCCTATGGCGCGATCAACCCGCAGGCGCGCCAGGCCGTGCCGCGCGCGGATATCCCCGCCGACATCCCGCTTGAGGTGGGCACCCAGCTTCAGGTCCAGACCCCGCAGGGCCAGGTCATGCCCGTGACCGTCTTCGAGGTCACCGAAGAACAGGTCGTGCTCGACGCCAATCACCCGCTGGCGGGCCGCGACCTGACCTTCGCGATCGAACTGGTTGAAATCGCCTGAGGCGCGGCGGGGGTTACCCCCCCGCCATCGTCAGCCCCCTTTACCGGATCTGACGCAGCCCCGCGCCTCTGGGCTTGGCCCTCAACTCGTGGCAGTCTGGGCGCATCCATCCCAACGGAGGCGCCCATGACATCGCAGACCGACAAGCTCCTGCAACAGATCCGCGATCTCCAGGACGAGATCGAGGCAGATATCCGCGCGCGCAGCGCCGCTTTCCGCTACCGGCTGGACAATGGCCGTGTCGTGTTCGAGGAGGGCATCCGCGCCCAGCACCGCGCCCTGCGCGTGCGACTCTCGGCCTTCCTGCGCCGCACTCGACCGCTCACCGTGATCACCGCGCCGGTCATCTATGCGCTGATCCTGCCCTTCGTGCTGCTCGATCTGTTCGTCACGATCTACCAGCGCATCTGCTTTCCCGTCTACGGGATCGAGCGCGTCCGCCGGGCCGATTTCATCCGCATCGACCGCCATCACCTCGCCTATCTGAACGGGCTGCAAAAGCTCAACTGCATCTATTGCGGCTATTGCAACGGCCTGATCGGCTATGTGCAGGAGGTCGCCGGACGTACCGAGGCCTATTGGTGCCCGATCAAGCACGCCGCCCGAATCGGGGCGCATCACGCCTATTACGCGCAATTCGTCGATTACGGGGATGCCGAGGGCTTCCATGAAGGGCTCGCCCGGTCGCGCACCCATATCACCAAACCGGGCCTGTCAGGTCATAGCCCCGAGGGTTGAGGCGCGCCGCCTAGCCGATCTCCAGCAGCACCGCCCCCGCGCGTCCCGGGGTCATCACCGCGTCCTGTGCTGCCGCCGCCTGCTCCAGCGGATAGCGCGCATGAATGGCCGGCGTGAACGCCCCTGCCGCCAAGGCCCCGTGCAGCCGGTCGATCGCCAGTTGCCGTTCAGGCGCGGCCAGAAGGTAGATCAGCACGATGTCGATCGTGATCGCCTTGAAAAGGTAAGGACCGAAGGGCAGGACCGGGGTCATCTCCTTGGCCGAGCCATAGGCGGCCACCGTGCCGTTGGGCCTCAGCACCTCCGCCAGCAGGGCGGCGTTGCGGCCAAACTCCACCTCAAGCGCGCGGTCCACCCCGCGCCCGCCCGTGGCCTCCATGATCTGCGCTGCCAGATCGGGCGCGCTGTAATCCAGCACATGATCCGCGCCCGCCGCCCGCACCCGCGCGGTGGCCCCCGGCGAACAGGTGGCGATCACCGTCGCCCCGCCCCATTTGGCAAGCTGCACGGCATTATGCCCCACAGCCCCCGCACCGCCCGAGATCAGCAGGACCTTGCCCGCCACATCGCCGCCGCCAAAGACCACATGCGCCGCCGTCAGGCCGGGAATGCCCAGGGTGGCGCCCACCTCGGCGCTCATCCCCTCTGGCCGCGTCACCGCCTGATCCGAGGGCAGGGCGATATACTCCGCCGCCGTGCCGAAAGCGCGCTGCCACTGGCCGTTCCAGATCCAGACCGGCTCGCCCACGCGGGCGGCCTCCACCCCATCGCCCACCGCCTCGATCACGCCCGCGCCGTCCGAATGCGGGATGATGCGCGGGAAGGCAGGCTCGGTCACCCCCGGCCGCCCCCCGGCCCGCGCCTTGGCATCGCTGGGGTTCACTCCGGAATGGCTGAGCCGGACAAGAACCTCCCCGGCTTCCGGCGCGGGCACGGGCATCTCGCCCAGTTCCAGCACCTCTTCGGCGGGTCCGAACCTGTCATAGCTGATCACGCGCATCGGGTCGCTCCTTAGGGCAATCTCGTCCATGGGGTTTTGCCCGATCCGTCAGGCAAAGGCAAAACGATTGAGCGGCCAGGTTCCGTCCCGTCCCGTCCGGGTATGTCTATGCCGCGCCGCCCACCTCATAGGCACAGAACTGCTCGGACCGGATGGTGATCTGCCCGTCCCCGACCGTGATCACCCCCATCTCCGGGGCCTCGCGCGGCGGGGTGAAGCTGTCCCAGTCCCAGGCGGGCACCGGGGCAGGGGCCTGATACAACACCGAGCGCAGGCTGGTCACCGTAAGGCCGCCCGCCCGTGCCGCAACGGGCCGGTGCACATGCCCGCAACAGACATGGCTCACCTGTGGAAATTGCGCCAGAAGGGCCATCAGGTCCGCCCCGTTGCGCAACTTGTCCGGGTCCAGCATCGGCAGACCCAGATCGACGGGCGGGTGGTGCAGGAAGATGATGACGGGCCGCGCATCCGCCACCTTCAGCCGCGCCTCCAGCCAGCCGAGCCGCGCAGGGCAGAGCAGACCGGCATCCTCACCCTCCCACAGGCTGTCGAGGCAGATCAGGCGGGATCCGTGCAGCGCGACCTCATACTGCGCAAACCCCGGCTGTTGGTCGCGCGGTTGCGGCAGATGCTTCAGGAATAACGCCCGCGCATCGTGATTGCCGGTCATCGCAACCCAACTCACCTGCAGACGGTCCAGCCGACGCCGGAGCTCGGTGTAATTGGCCTCGGTTGCTGTATCGACAAGATCGCCGGTGATCAGGCAAAGCTCGGTCTCGGGATGTGGAAAATGCGCATTGATATGGTCAATCGCCGCATCCAGCCGGGCCCGCGGGTCATGCCCGAGAACCAGCCCTTCGGCTTCAAAATGCAGATCGGATAGCCAGATCAGCCGCGCAACAGCGCCCGCGCTCATCTCTTCCGCAGGCGGATCACCACATCGACGCTTGCAATTTCGGCCCCCTCGGGCGCGTCGGGCAGGCTGGAAATCACCAGATCCTCGGCCGGCGCATCGGTCAGACGCGCCTCGTCCTCCCAGTAGAAATGCGGGTGGTCATGGGTGTTGGTGTCGAAATAGCTCTTGGAGCCATCCACCGTCACCTCCTGCAACAGCCCAGCCTCGCAAAAGGCGCGCAGCGTGTTGTAGACCGTGGCCAGCGACACGCTCTCTCCATGATCCTTGACGGAGGAAAACAGGCTCTCGGCGGTCACATGCCGGTGCTGCCCGTCGCCCACCAGAAGCGCCGCCAGGGCCACGCGCTGCCGTGTCGGGCGCAATCCTGCCCCGGTCAGCCAGTCGGTGCCGCGTGCTGCTTCCTGCGGTGTCATGACGATGTCGCTCCCTTCGTATTTCTCCCGGAATATATGGTGCGAAAGCTGATTTTGCCAATCATTTTCATCTGCGCGCGACCAGACGTCTCAACCGCACAGGCTTGCAAGCGCCAAGGGCCGGGTGTTACAGGGGTTTTCACGAGGGATCACAGGCGAAAGGGAGCCGCCGAATGGCCGACTATCCGACCAGTTTTGACCGCGACGACCTGCTGAAATGCGCCCGGGGCGAGCTTTTCGGCCCCGGCAACGCGCAACTGCCCGAGCCGCCGATGCTGATGATGGACCGCATCACGGATATCTCCGGCGATGGCGGTGCGCATGGCAAGGGGCATGTGGTGGCCGAGTTCGACATCACCCCCGATCTTTGGTTTTTCGACTGCCACTTCCCCGGCAACCCGATCATGCCCGGCTGTCTGGGCCTTGACGGGCTCTGGCAGCTCACCGGCTTCAACCTGGGCTGGCGCGGCTGGCAGGGGCGTGGCTACGCCCTGGGCGTGGGCGAGGTGAAGCTCACCGGCATGGTGCGCCCTGACCGCAAGATGCTGACCTACAAGGTGGATTTCACCAAGGCGATCCAGACCCGCCGCCTGACCATGGGGGTGGCCGACGGCATCGTCGAGGCCGATGGCGAGGTGATCTATCAGGTCAAGGACATGAAAGTGGCGCTCAGCGAAAGCTGAAGCCCGTCACCCGCCCTGCCGCGCAGCCACGGCGCCGGTGGACAACCCGCGTCGGCACCCGGTCAATCCGGTGTGCCCTATCCTGATCCGAAAACGAAAAACCGGCAGCCGTTCGGGCCGCCGGTCTGTCTCTGACTGGATCGCTTCAGCGGGCTACACGGCCTCGATTTCGACCATGTCATCCTCTTCCTCGATCTCCACCGGCGCGTTTTCAAGTTCCGGCGACAGGCTGATCGCGGCCATGAGGTCAAGCGCTTCCGAGCCGCTCTCTTCACCGCTCTCCTGTTCTTCGAGTGCGGCGTCATAAGCCGCCAGCAGCTCATCCGTGCTCTGAAATCCGCCCTCCGGCGCGTCGATCCGGAACTCTTCCAGAAGATCGCCCTGCTCGTCGGTGGAATAGAAGATCACCGTCTCCACCTCGCCCACATTGCCGCCGATCTCTTCGAAATAATTTACGTAATTCTCAAAGGTCGGGTCGGTGCCTTCCGGCAGGGCCGGAATGTCGAACGTATTCGGGTCAGGCTCTTCCGACAGGATCGGGAAACCGCCCACCGGGAAGCCCGAATCGTCGGTCTCATAGGTGAAGAACACCTTGGCATAGGTCGGATCTTCGGGCTCTTCAGGCTCTTCCGGGTCGCCGGACACGCCCTTGATCGAGCCTTCGTCCGTCGTGGTCGACGTGGCCCGGATACCGATGAAGTCGATCTCGTCCAGACTGCTGATCGGCAGAGGCACGGTCAGCGTCTCGCCTTCGGTCAGATAGGTCTCTTTGCTGTCGGCGTCACTGCCAAGCCCCGGATCGCTCAGCTCAATGGCGTTGTCCCATTGCACCGTTTCGCCTTCATATTGCGATCCCTGACCGTTCATGTTGAGCGGGCCGTTCAGGCTCGCGCTGTCCCCGGAGAACTCATCGTCGCCGTAATAGAGCGCATTTGCATCCATCGCGCCTTCGATCACGCTGATATCGGCATAGAACGCGCCATCCAGTTCATAAACCGTCACCGTGTAGGTCAGACCGTCCAGAGTGTATTCGAATTCCTTTTCGTCACCTTCCATGGCATTGCCCCTTTCCCATGATATGTCCCGATACGACACGGACATAAATCAGGCTTTAAAGGAGTCGTAATCGCCACGGCTGTGTCGCCGCACGATGACTCCTCAGATTACAAGAAACCCCCAGCACTAATAAATTTGCCTTCAAAACAACTTCGAGCGTAACCCCGGACAAGTGTTTCAATCAAGCTGCACGGCCTGTCCTGCGCGAAACACTCTGTTTCAATTGCCGCGATGGGGCGGCGTCCGCCAACCGCCCGCCAGCCGCCCGCCCGCGCCTGAACAAGCTATCTGCTTGCCCCTCAGCCCCCGCCTGTCCTACACAGGCTGAAAGGCAATTGGAGGATAGCGCGCATGCGCCGAGTCGTCGTTACAGGTCTGGGAATCGTCTCATCCATTGGCACCAACGCCGAAGAGGTCATGGCCTCGCTCAAGGCGGGCACATCCGGCATCACCGCCAATGAGGCGATGATCGAACATGGGTTCCGCAGCCAGGTCGCCGGGGCGATCGACCTCGATGTGGCCGAACATGTGGACAAACGTACCCTGCGTTTCATGGGGCCGGGGGCGGCCTATGCCCATATCGCCATGACCCAGGCCATCGCCGATGCGGGGCTTGAGGAGGGCGATATCATCAACCCGAACACGGGCCTCATCGCAGGCTCGGGCGGGCCCAGCACCTCGGCCATGCTGGCCGCGCATCAGGTAGTGCTCAACACCGGCGCGACCAAGCGGATCGGGCCGTTTGCCGTGCCCAAATGCATGTCCTCCACCATCTCTGCCAACCTCGCCACCGCGTTTCAGATCAAGGGCATGAACATGTCCATCACCTCGGCCTGTTCCACCTCGCTGCATTGCATCGGCATGGCGGCGCAACAGGTGGCGCTTGGCGCGCAGGACGTCATGTTCGCCGGCGGCGGGGAAGAGCTGGACTGGACGCTCTCCTGCCTTTTCGACGCCATGGGCGCGATGAGCAGCAAGTATAACGACACGCCCGAGCGCGCCTCCCGCGCCTTCGATGCGGACCGCGACGGGTTCGTGATCTCCGGCGGCGGGGCCATCGTCGTGCTCGAAGATCTGGAACGTGCGAAAGCGCGCGGCGCCAAGATCTATGCCGAGGTCACGGGCTTTGCCGCCACCTCCGACGGGGCCGATATGGTGGCCCCCTCCGGCGAAGGCGGCGAACGGGCCATGCGCGGGGCGCTGGCCACGCTGCCCGAGGGCCGCAAGGTCAGCTATATCAACGCCCATGGCACCTCCACGCCGGTGGGCGACGTGGGCGAGGTCGAGGCCGTGCGCCGCGTCTTCGGACAGGGCACGACACCGCCGATCAGCTCCACCAAGTCCATGACCGGCCACTCCCAGGGGGCCACCGGCGCGCAAGAGGCGATCTATTGTCTGCTCGCCCTTCAGGACGATTTCATCATCCCCTCGATCAATGTCGAAACGCTCGATCCCGCGCTGGACCCGGCCGAGATCGCCACCACCCGCGTCGACAATGCCGGGCTCGATACGGTGATGACCAACTCCTTCGGCTTCGGCGGCACGAACGGTTCGATGCTGCTCAGCAAATTTGATGGATAAACGCCCATGACCATGTCTCTTACCGGCAAGCGCGGCCTGATCATGGGCGTCGCCAACGACCGCTCCATCGCCTGGGGGATCGCCAAGGCGATGGCCGAGGCCGGGGCGGACCTCGCCTTCACCTACCAGGGCGAGGCGTTTGGCAAACGGCTGGAGCCGCTGGCGGCCTCTGTCGGGTCGGATTTCATGGTCGATGTCGACGTGACCGACGACGCCTCTCTCGATGCCGCCTTCGCGGCGCTGGGCGCGCGCTGGCCGACGATCGACTTTCTGGTGCATGCCATCGCCTATTCGGACAAGTCCGAGCTGACGGGCCGGTTCCTCAACACTTCGCGGGCCAATTTCAAGAATTCGATGGACATCTCCGCCTATTCCTTCATCGAGGTGGCGCGCCGCGCGCATCCTCTGATGGTGGAAAACGGTGGCACGCTCCTGACGCTGACCTATCAGGGCTCCAACCGTGTTGTGCCCAATTACAACGTGATGGGGGTGGCCAAGGCCGCACTAGAGGCCGCGACGCGCTATCTGGCCAACGATCTCGGCCCCGAAGGCATCCGCGTCAACGCCATCTCTCCCGGTCCGATGAAAACCCTTGCCGGGGCCGCCATCGGCGGCGCGCGCCGCACGTTCCGGCATACGGAAGAAAACGCGCCGCTGCGCGCCAATGCCACGCTCGAGGCGGTGGGTGGCACGGCGGTCTATCTGGCCTCGGATGCAGGCGCCTGCACCACCGGAGAGATCATCCGCGTCGATTCAGGCTTCCATGTGCTGGGGATGCCACAGGCCGAAAACCTTTAGGTATCATCGCCATAATATCGCCATCAATGCGTGGTTCATATTCGCGCATGACACAGCAGATTGCGATATCATCGATCAAAGAGCAGAAGATCGAGGCCCGCTCCGCCAAGGCGCGCGGATATGCCCGGTTTCTGAAATATTGCCTGTTCGCCCTGTGCCTGAGCGCCATCTGGCAAGAGGAACGGCTCGCGCCGCCCGTGCATGACGGGATGAAGCTGCTTGCCGGCAAGGCGATGGACTATATCGAAAGCAATGAAATGCTGTCCGAGGCTCTGGCCCAGGCCCAGAAATCCTATGCCGATCTGGCGCAAGGCGGCTGATCATGCGCCGCGCTGACCAAAGCGAGTATGAGGCATGAGTAAACTGGACACTTACACCCCTCATGTGCACAGCGCGGCCCGCAAGCGCGCCAATGCTCATGTGAAAAGCCGGTGCAACCGGTGCCGCGGCAGCGGCGATGCGCCCTGCACGATCTGCGGCGGCAAGGGCGAGGTGCTGCAAGGCAAGACGATGCAGGGCGGCCCGATCTTTGCGCGCTGCCAGGGCTGCTATGGCCGCCGAGTCACCCGCTGCGCCTGCTGTAGCGGCGAAGGCTTCGTCTGAGGCGCCGCCGGGCGCGCTTTTTCCACGACATTCCGCGCCGGACGGGCCGCCGGATTGACCGGCGTCAAAGACCAGACTCGCCGATCCCTGTATTCTGAGCTTCCGCTGCTGGCCGGGTGGTCCCGGCCCTGCGGGTCAGGAGGAAACGATGCTCAGCAGGTGCCTTGTTTCGACCGTTCTTCTGGCGGGTCTGGCCGGATGGGCGATCTCTTCGGGAGAGGGGCGCGCCCAGGAGGTGGCCGACCCTCACCAGATTTACGAAAGCCAATGCGCGGGCTGTCATGCGCCGCATGCCCGTGAGCTTGTGACCGAAACGCTCGACATGGCCGACGGGGTGCTGATCAGCCGCCGCAGCGGTCAGCCTGTCGCGTCCGTGCTGCGCCAGGGGCATGGCGGCCTGAGTGAGACCCAGATCGATGTGATGGTCTGGCTTCTGCGGGATATCCGCCTGTCTGATCAGACCTTCTATCGCAAATGCGCCACCTGCCATGTCACCATGCGCGAGCTGGCGCGTACCTACCTGCGGCTCGATGCGGAGGATCAGGTTGTTGGGCGGTATACCGGCACGGATATCGCGGCATTCCTGCCCGGCCACGGCAGGCTTGCGCCAGATGAGGTGCCCGAAATGCTGGCCAAGATGCGCAGCCACCTGGGCATCAGCGACTGATCCCGCCTCAGAACCACTGCCCCGGCTCCATCAGGCCGAGGTCCAGAAGCTGCCGGGAATGCCACTCGAACCGCTCGGTATTGTGCCATTTGAAGGTGTGAATATCGAAGGTGCTGCCCGGGTTGCGCTTCAGCGCCTTGGCGGTGCGGAAACTGACCACCGCCGCCGTCAGGTTGTTATGCCAGGGGCAGGCATAGGTGTTGTATTCCTCCTGCGAGAAGGTGTGATCCTCGCGCAGGCGCAGCTCCTCGCGGGCGCGGAACAGCGAAATCCGGTCGATCTTGCGCTTGGGCACAGGAATGTTCTCTTCATAGCGCCAGCGCAGCCCGCCGAAGAAATCAAGCTGCCGCTCCTTGGGATGGTCATGATTGTCGGGATCGTGCCGCGCCAGCGCGTAATAGCCCGAGCGGTCCAGATGCGCGTCCTCGATCGAGACCGCATTGGGATGCTGTTCAAGGTCGCCCGCATAAAGGTCGATCACATAGGACAGCATCGCGTCGCGCCGTTCTTCGGCATGAAAGGCCAGCATTTCGCCAATGGTGCGCGTCTCGCAAAACGGGAAAAAGAGGTATTCCGCGTTATAGCAATAATACAGCCACTGCCCCGGTGCGGCGTCGATCACCTGGTTCACCGCCTCCGTCAGGCTTTCGCCCGCGGCCAGGTCATAGGCCACGCGATGCACCTTGCCCGTCACATCCGGGGCAATCTCGAACGCGTCCGGTATGAACGCGATCACCGATTTGAATTTCAGGTCCAGATGATGCCGCAAGGTCGAGTTGATCTCGGCCTGATCCTCCACGAAGATCATCGCGATCGGCCCCTTGGCCAGCGCATCGCGCCCCCGGGCGAGAAAATCCTTCAGGCTGGAATACTGCATCTTGCCCCTCGTCTTTGCGCATCAAAATCCCCGATCTTGACCCCCATTGCAAGCCACCCGGCCTTTGCGGTAGTCAGACGCCCTGAACCGCAGACAGGACAAGCGTCATGGCCGACCCCAAGAAGCTCTACATCAAGACATATGGCTGTCAGATGAACGTCTATGACAGCGAACGTATGGCCGAGGCGCTTGGCGGGGCAGGGTATGTCGAAACCCAGAGCCCCGATGACGCGGATATGATTCTGCTCAACACCTGTCACATACGCGAAAAAGCTGCCGAAAAGGTTTATTCCGAGCTGGGCCGCTTCAAGGGGCTCAAGGCCGAAAAACCTGACCTCAAGATCGGCGTCGCGGGCTGTGTCGCCCAGGCCGAGGGCGAGGAGATCATGCGCCGCCAGCCGCTCGTCGATCTGGTTGTCGGCCCGCAAAGCTATCACCGCCTGCCCGAGCTGGAGGCGCGCGCGCAAGGCGGCGAGAAGGCGCTCGACACCGATTTCCCGGTCGATGACAAGTTCGACACCCTGCGCCACCGCCCGAAAGCCAAACGCGGACCGACCGCGTTTCTGACCGTGCAGGAAGGCTGTGACAAGTTCTGCGCCTTCTGCGTGGTCCCCTATACGCGCGGGGCCGAGGTAAGCCGCCCCGCCGCGCGGATCATCGAAGAGGCGCAGGACCTCGTCGAACGCGGCGTGCGCGAGATCACTCTTCTGGGCCAGAACGTGAATGCCTATCACGGCGCGGGAGAGGGGGGAGACTGGTCGCTCGCCCGCCTCATCTGGGCGCTCAACGAGATCGACGGGCTGGAACGGATCCGGTTTACCACCTCGCATCCCAACGACATGTCCGACGATCTGATCGAGGCGCATGGCACTTGTGAAAAACTCATGCCCTACCTGCACCTTCCCGTGCAGTCAGGCTCTGACAAGATCCTCAAGCGCATGAACCGCGCCCATACCGCCGAAAGCTACATCCGCCTGATCGAGCGCATCCGCGACGCGCGCCCCGATATCCTTCTGTCGGGCGATTTCATCGTCGGCTTCCCGGAAGAGACCGAAGAGGATTTCCAGGCCACCATGCAGCTCATCCGCGAGGTGCGCTATGGCTATGCCTATTCGTTCAAATATTCCACCCGTCCCGGCACCCCGGCGGCCGAACGCCCGCTGGTGGACGACGCCGAGGCCAGCGACCGGCTTTACCGCTTGCAGGCGCTCATCACCGAGCAGCAGCGCGCCGCGCAGGACGCGATGGTGGGCCGCACCGTGAAGGTTCTCTTTGAAAAACCCGGCCGCCTGCCGGGGCAGATGGTCGGCAAGTCGGATTATCTGCATGCGGTGCATGTGGCCGATCCCGCCCTTTCCGTGGGCGACATCGCCGAGATCGAGATCATCGAAAGCGGCGCCAATTCGCTGTCCGGTCGGCGCGCGGGCTGAAGCCGCGCGCCCGGAACAGGGCTTACAGCCGGGGCAGGGCCGCCTTGTCCGCGGCCATCGCCCGGGCCAGCGTTTCGGAGTGTTCGATCTGTGTCTCAAGCCCCGTCCCGCCCTTGGCGGCGGACGCTCTGAGCGCCCGGTTTGCGCGCCGGACATCGCGCGCGCTCAGGGTCAGGGCCGCGGCCAGGTCTCTTCGCTCCTGCCGGAGCGTCTCGACCCCGCGGTCATGTTCGGCCAGGCTGATCTCACCCTGCGCCAGCCGCGCGGTCAGCGTTGCCTTGCGCGCCTGCTGCATCGCCAGGGCACGGGGCAAGGTCTCTGAAAATTGCGCATAGCGCGCGCTGGCCGCCTCAAGGCTGGCGGCAAGATCCGCATCGCCCCGGCGCGCATCGCCGGCCAGACGCGCCGCACTGTCCTGCATCGCGACAAGCTGATCCGCCAGCACGGCCTGCGCCACGGGATCATGTTCGAAATGCAGGGCCGGGCTGTGCAGCCGTGTGGCGATTTCGGGGGCCTGCCCGCTCTGGGCACAGGCCGAGAGCAACAGCGCGGTCAGACCGGCCATTTGAACACGGGATGTCAACATCGCTGGGTGCCTCCTGCCTCGTTTGTTTTTTTCAACAATCCGGGGGATAAGGCCCAATTGTGTCCATTTTTTGACCAATGCCGCCCGGTCTTCGCAAACGGCCCGTCGCCCGGGCGCAGCTTTGCGGATCAAGTGGCTGTTTCCCTTGGGTTTCCGGCTCGGGCAGCGGTGGGCCGGGGTGAAATAAGGCGAAATTGTGGCAGTCTTGCGATTGTTTCGTCAGCCGCCACAATATCTTGTTAAATATGCTTCACATCTATCGCAGACTTGATAAGGTTGAGGGATAACATGCGCTTTTGGACCGGGCTGCTGCGGCGGGTCCATGCGGGGGATTAAAGACAGAAGGACAGGGGCTGTGACGATGACAAGTTCAACTGGTGGGTGCCGCATTCTCGGTGCGATCGCCGCCATCGCGCTGGGAGTGACCGGACTGGCCGAAACTGCGGCGGCGCAGGAGGTGGTTGGCGAACAGTATATTCCGACCATCTGGGTCGATCCCGATGGCTGCGAACACTGGGTGATGGATGACGGTGTCGAAGGCTACATGACCCCCCACACCAACCGTCAGGGCATCCCGGTCTGCCGCCGGGGCAATGTCTGCGGCGTGGTCAATACCGATCAGATGTTCGCCACCGACAGCGCCCATATCTCGGCCGCGGGCAAACAGCGTCTGAAAGAGTTCTTCCAGTCCGCCGGGGCGACCTCCTATATCATCACCGGCCATACCGACAGCCGCGCGTCGGATGCGTATAACATGGACCTGTCGCTGCGCCGCGCCAATTCCGTGGCCCGCGTCGCCAAGGCCAGCGGTGCGCGGATCGCCGATGTGCGCGGCTATGGCGAACGGATGCCCAAAGCCTCCAATAACAGCGCCGCGGGCATGGCCCAGAACCGCCGCGTCGAAATCATCTGCATCCGTTAAGGGGAGAGACCTGACCATGACATTTGCCAAATCACTCGTCCTGCTCTCCGCCGTTGCCGCGCTCGGGGCCTGCACCGATGCCGGACCCGACAAATCCATCGACCGGGGTATCGACGCCAAGCACCTGAGCCAGCTCAAGGCCGGAATCTGGATCGACCCGAATGGCTGCGATCACTGGATCATCGACGACGGGGTAGAGGGCTATCTCTCCGCGCGTCTCGACAAATACGGCAAACCGGTCTGCTCGGGCACCGCCGCCCCGACCATGGTCACCGGCGATTTCAAAGGTGGCTCCACGTCGCTGATCGGCGACCCGATCTGATCCCATTGGACCGCCTCACCATATCACAGCCGCGGGTCCACTGGCCCGCGGCTGTTTTCGTTTTGCCCCAAGGACACAGGAGCACCTGATTGGCCACCACCGAATTGCCACCGCCTGAAACCGCGCAGGAGCGCGTCGTCGAATTTCCGGACAACCGGCTGCTGATCGACCTCTGCGGCGAGTTCGACCGCAACCTCGCCGAGATCGAAACCCAGCTTGGCGTGCAGATCCTGCGCCGGGGCAACCAGCTGGCCGTCTTCGGAGAAGAGGCCGCCACCGCCGAAACCGTGGACGTGCTGACCGCCCTTTACGAGCGGCTGGAGGCTGGGCGCTCGGTCGATCATGCCGATGTCGACCGCGAGCTGCGCATGGGCGGCTCCGAGGCCGAGACGGGCACCCGCGACGGCGACCAGCTTGAGATGTTCAAGGGCGGGGCGATCGAGATCAAGACCCGCAAGAAACTCGTCGAACCGCGCACCGATGCGCAAAAGGCCTATGTGCTGTCGCTGTTCAATAACGAGCTTGCTTTCGGCATCGGTCCCGCGGGCACCGGCAAGACCTATCTCGCCGTCGCCGTCGGGGTCTCCATGTTCATCGAGGGCCATGTCGACCGGATCATCCTGGCCCGTCCGGCCGTCGAAGCGGGCGAAAAGCTGGGCTATCTGCCAGGCGACATGAAGGACAAGGTCGATCCCTACATGCAGCCGCTCTACGACGCGCTCAATGACTTCCTGCCCGCCAAACAGGTGGCCAAGCTGATCGAGGAAAAGCGGATCGAGATCGCACCTCTGGCCTTCATGCGCGGGCGCACGCTCTCCAATGCGTTCGTGGTGCTGGATGAGGCGCAGAACGCCACGTCGATGCAGATGAAGATGTTCCTGACGCGTCTGGGCGAGGGCTCGCGCATGGTGATCACCGGCGACCGCACCCAGATCGACCTGCCGCGCGGCGTGCAATCGGGCCTGCGCGATGCCGAACGGCTGCTGCGCAATATACCGTCGATCAGCTTCAACTATTTCACATCGAAAGACGTGGTGCGCCACCCGCTCGTCGCGGCCATCATCGAGGCCTATGAAGCTGACGATCCGACGCAATAACCGCCGCGCGCCGCCCCTGTTTTCTGTGTCAGAAAACAGCCTGAAAAATGTGTCATTTTTCATTTGCGCCCGGCTGACAGGTCCTTGCCCATGCTGACCGACACCCTGATCGAGGATGACCGCTGGCAGGCACCGGAGCTTGCCGTTCTGGCCGAGCGGGCCGCCCTTGCCACGCTCACCCATCTTGGCCTTGACGCCGCCGCCTACGAGATCGCGATCCTCGCCTGCGATGATGCCCGCATCGCCGCGCTCAACACCGAATTCCGCGACAAACCCACCCCCACCAACGTGCTCTCCTGGCCGTCCGAGGACCGTGCGCCCGACACGCCCGGTGCGCGCCCCGCGCCTCCCAGCGGGCCGGATCCCGAGCTGGGTGACATCGCCATCGCCTATGACACCTGCGCGCGCGAGGCCGAGGCGGCGGGCAAGTCACTTGCCGATCACACCACCCACCTCATCGTGCATGGTGTCTTGCACCTTCTGGGCTATGATCATATCCGTGACCAAGATGCCACTTTGATGGAAACAACCGAAGTGGAGATACTTGGCAAACTGGGCATTGCGAACCCATATTAGCGCATCTCGGGAGTGGTCCGCTCTCCATTGGAAGAAGGTTATGAACGACAGCAGCGACGGATCCTCTAACGCAGCGCAGCGCGCGCAGCCCGACGGGCCAGAGGACAGACCAGAAGCCGAAGACGAGCAGGGCGGGTTTTTCCGCCGCCTCTTTGGCGGGGTCATGGGCCCTTCCGATGACCCTCACGACGAAATGCACAGCTCCGAAAGCGACACGCCGGGCCGGACGCGTCCCGGCCTGGGCAATCTCTCGCGGATGGTGGTCGAGGACGTGGCGATCCCCAAGGCCGATATCGTGGCCATCGCCGCCGACATCACCAAAGCCGATCTCGTCAAGGTATTCCGCGACAGCGGCCTCACGCGCCTGCCGGTCTATGAGGGCACGCTGGATACGCCCATCGGCTTCGTGCACCTGAAGGATTTCGCGCTCCGGCACGGCTTCAACGGCTCGGGCGCGGATTTCTCGCTTTCCAAGATGCTGCGCCCGCTGCTTTTTGTGCCGCCGTCGATGCCGATCGGCGTTCTGCTCCAGAAAATGCAGACCGACCGGCGGCATATGGCGCTGGTGATCGACGAATATGGCGGGGTGGATGGTCTTCTGACCATCGAGGACGTGATCGAACAGGTCGTGGGCGAGATCGAGGACGAGCACGACATCGACGAAGGCCATTACTGGACCGAGGAAGCCCCGGGCATCTTCATCGCGCTGGCCAAGACCCCGCTGGAAGAGTTCGAAGCCGCGCTCGGCCTGTCGCTCACCGATCATGACGAGGTCGATGACGAAGAGATCGACACGCTGGGCGGGCTGGTCTTCATGCTGCTGGGCCGGGTGCCGGTGCGCGGCGAGGTGGTGGAACATCCGACCGGGGTGACGATCGAGGTGCTCGAGGCCGATCCGCGCCGGATCAAGCGCCTGCGCCTGCGTCATCCCGACCGCGCGCGCGGGTAGCCCGGTGCCTGAGACCGGCACCCAAGCGTGAGCCTGCCACCGCTCTCCGCGGCCCTTATGGGGGCCAATTCCTTTGCCACCCGTGGCCGCCGCCGCGCGATCCTGGCCGCCACCCTTCTGGGGGCTCTGGCGGCGCTGGGGCAGGCTCCGGTGGGGGCCTGGCCGCTGTCGGTCATCGCCTTCGCGGGGATCCTCGGCCTCCTGCGGGCCGCCCCGCATCCCCGCCGCGCCGCGCTCATTGGCTGGGCCGCCGGTCTGGGGTATTTCCTGGCCGCGCTCGCCTGGATCGTCGAGCCTTTCCTTGTCGATGTCGCCCGCCACGGATGGATGGCGCCGTTTGCGCTGGGGTTCATGGCCGCAGGGCTGGCGCTGTTCTGGGGCGGGGCGGGGTGGCTTGCGCATCGCGCGGGGGGCACGGCGCTTGCCCTGATCGCGGCCTTCACCCTGGCCGAGGCGCTGCGCGGCCG
This sequence comes from Roseovarius faecimaris, assembly GCF_009762325.1. Taxonomy (NCBI): domain Bacteria; kingdom Pseudomonadati; phylum Pseudomonadota; class Alphaproteobacteria; order Rhodobacterales; family Roseobacteraceae; genus Roseovarius; species Roseovarius faecimaris. The sequence goes on along the minus strand of NZ_CP034348.1, from coordinate 2,269,688 downwards.
CATCTTCACCGGCTTTCCCTGGGCGCAGCCCGGCCATATCTGGGTGGATACCCCGCTTCTGCAGCTTGCGGCTTTTGGCGGCGCGCTCAGCCTCACCGCCGCCACGATCCTGCTGGCCCTGCTCATCTGGCAGGCGCTGCTGGGCAACCGCTGGGCGCTGGCCACGGCCCTGCTGGTGCAGGCCGCGCTCCTGGTTGCCCCGTCGCCACAGGGGCCGCGCAGCGATGAGGCGCCGATCGTGCGCCTGATCCAGCCCAACGCCGCCCAGCACGAGAAATGGAAGCCCGAGATGATCCCGGTCTTCTTCCGCCGCCAGCTTGGCTTCACCGGCGCCCCGCCCCAGGGAAATCGGCGCGCGCCGTCGCTCATCGTCTGGCCGGAAACCGCGATCCCCGACCTGCTCAACTATGCCACGGACATCCTGAACGTGATCGGCGATATTGCGGGGGAGGCAACGGTCGTGCTGGGGGCGCAACGGATCGAGGGTATGCGGCTCTATAACTCGCTTGCCGTGCTCGGCGCGGATGGCGCACTTGCGCATGTCTATGACAAGCACCACCTCGTGCCCTTTGGCGAATATGTCCCCTTCGGCGATCTGCTGGGCCGGGTCGGCATCTCCGGCCTCGCCGCGCGCACGGGCAACGGGTATTCCGCCGGTCCGGGCCCCGAACTGATCGACCTCGGCCCCCTTGGGCTGGCCCTGCCGCTGATCTGCTACGAAGGCGTCTTTCCGCGCAATATCTCCGGTGCGCCCGCCCGGGCCGACCTGCTTTTGCTGATCACCAATGACGCCTGGTTCGGTGAGCTTTCGGGCCCCTATCAACACCTCGCCCAGGCGCGCCTGCGTGCCGCCGAGCAGGGGCTGCCGATGATCCGCGTGGCCAATACCGGCGTGTCGGCCATGATCGACGCGCGCGGCGCCATTGTCGGGGCGCTGCCGCTGGGGAAGGCGGGCTATGCCGACGTCCCCCTGCCGCCGCCTCTTCCGCCCACGCTCTATGCCCGCATGGGCGACCTGCCGATCCTGCTTCTGCTGGCGCTCGGGCTCGGTGGCGCATGGGCCACGCGCCGACAGCGCCGCCCAGTTTCCGATTGACGCCGCGCCCCTGCGCGCTTACCCATCCTCAACCCGTCACAACGGCTTCCTGGCGTGACGGTGACACTTAATGGAGCACTATTCTCATGGCACGTAACAACTATACATTCACCTCGGAATCCGTCTCCGAGGGGCATCCCGATAAGGTCTGCGACCGCATTTCCGACGCCGTCCTAGATGCTTTCCTGGCCGAAGACCCTCTCGCCCGCGTGGCCTGTGAAACCTTCGCCACCACCAACCGCGTCGTCATCGGCGGCGAGGTCGGCCTGACCGATCAGGAAAAACTGCATGAGTATATGGGCCATATCGACCAGATCGCCCGCGATTGCATCAAGGATATCGGCTATGAGCAGGACAAGTTTCACTGGCAGACCTGCGAGATAACCAACCTCCTGCACGAGCAATCGGCCCATATCGCCCAGGGTGTGACCGGCGAACGCGGCGATGAAGGGGCAGGGGACCAGGGCATCATGTTCGGCTATGCCACGACCGAAACCGATGCGCTCATGCCCGCCCCGATCCAGTTCAGCCATGCGATCCTGCGCCGTCTGGCCGAGGTGCGCAAATCCGGTGTCGAGCCGGTGCTTGGCCCCGACGCCAAATCTCAGCTTTCGGTGATCTATGAAAACGGCATGCCTGTGGGCGTCAGCTCCATCGTGCTCTCGACCCAGCACCTTGAGGAGATGACCTCGGATCAGGTGCGCGAGGTGGTCGAGCCCTATATCCGCGAAGTGCTCCCCGAGGCCTGGATCACCGACAAGACCGAATGGCACGTCAACCCGACCGGGTCTTTCATGATCGGCGGGCCGGATGGCGATGCGGGCCTCACCGGCCGCAAGATCATCGTCGATACCTATGGCGGCGCGGCCCCGCATGGCGGCGGCGCCTTCTCGGGCAAGGATCCCACCAAGGTGGACCGCTCGGCCGCCTATGCCGCGCGCTATCTGGCCAAGAACGTGGTCGCCGCCGGCATGGCCGAACGCTGCACCATTCAGCTCTCCTATGCCATCGGTGTGGCCCGGCCGCTGTCGATCTATGCCGACACCCACGGCACCGGCGAGGTGGACCCCGCGGATATCGAACGGGCCGTGGCGAAGTCCATGGACCTCACCCCGCGCGGCATCCGTGAGAAGCTGCAACTGAACAAGCCGATCTATCAGCGTACCGCGGCCTACGGCCATTTCGGTCGCGAGCCCGAGGCCGATGGCGGCTTCAGCTGGGAAAAGACCGATCTGGTCGACACCCTGAAAAAGGCGGTCTGAGCCTTCCCCGATCGCAAGAGATCGAAAAGCCCCGGCCACCGCGCCGGGGCTTCTTTTTTCGGTGGGTTAACCTCGGATGACCGCACCGCGCGATCACAAGCGCGCGAGCCGTGCCGATTGTACAAAACAGGGGGTGATTTTGTACGTTTTGTACAAAATTCCTCCCCTCTTGAAGCCCGCCGCATTTCCGGTCATGTAGGCCCGCATGAGCGACAAATCCCACCCCTCCGGCGCCCCCTGGCGCAATTTCTATGGCCGGTTCAAAGGCAAGCATCTGCGCAAATCGCAGGAAGGATATCTGGAGGAGGACCTTGCGGACCTGTCCCCCGGCTCGGTCGGCTGGGACGTGAACCCCGAACGCAAACCTCTTGATCTCAAAGAGATATTCGGGGATCGCGAGGTCTGGCTTGAGATCGGTTTTGGCGGTGGAGAGCATATGGTGCATCAGGCCAGCCGCAACCCGGAAGTGGGGTTCATCGGCTGCGAGCCTTATATCAACGGCGTTGCCATGCTGCTCGGGAAAATCCGCGATGCGGGCTGTGACAACATCCGCGTCCACCCCGGTGATGTGCGCGATATGTTTGATGTTTTGCCAGATAATTCAATATCTTGCGCATTTCTCCTGTATCCCGATCCCTGGCCGAAAAAGCGTCATCACCGGCGCCGTTTCGTGACACCCGAGCATCTCGAACCGCTGGCTCGGGTGCTCAAACCGGGGGCCACGTTCCGGGTGGCGACGGATATACCCGACTATGTGCGTCAGACCTTGGAAATGGTTCCAAAACATGGGTTTACGTGGCATTGTGAAAGCCCGGCAGATTGGCGCGAGCCGTGGTCGGACTGGATTTCGACCCGGTACGAGCAGAAAGCCCTGCGCGAGGGCCGCACGCCGCATTACCTGACGTTCACGCGCTCAGACGCCCCGCAAGCCGGGTAAGCATGCCAAGGCATTGATCAAGCTGATCAATTTCGACAAACTCATCGGCCTTATGGGCCTGATCGATCGAGCCCGGCCCGCAGACAACGGCCGACATGCCCATATCCTGAAAGATCCCGGCCTCGGTCCCGAAGGGCACGGTGCCCGCGCCATTCGCGCCGGTCAGTTCCATGACGATGTCCTTGGCCTCGTTTGAAGTTGTTGGCACAAGTCCTTGAACTTCCCCGATAGTTTCAAGAACGACATCGGCATCCGGATGCACCGCGCGCATCGCCGGCAGCAGCACATCCTCCACATAAGAGCTCAGATCCGCCTTCACGAAATCCGCGTCCTCCGGCACCACGGGCCGCATTTCCCAGTCGAGGCGTGCGTGCTCCACGATCACGTTATGCGCCACCCCGCCATGCAACCCGCCCGTGCTGATCGTCGTCCAGGGCGGCTCGAACCGGCTGTCCGCTGGTGCGCGGGCGCGAAGCTGGTCCTTCAGGTCGAGCAGTCGCATGACATAACGCGCGGCATATTCCACCGCGTTCACGCCTCTGCCGGGACTTGAACCATGCCCTGCAAGCCCATGAAAATGCGTTGAATATTCGTAACAGCCCTTATGCCCTTCGATGATACGCATCGAGGTCGGCTCTCCAATGATCGCCACGCCGGGCCGGATGCCACGCGCCTTCAGGCTTTCGACCAGGGCCCGCGCGCCAAAGCAGCCTGTCTCTTCGTCATAGGTGAAGGCAAAGTGCAGCGGCCGGTCGCGCACCGCCTCGGCAAAGCTCGGCGCCATCGCCAGACAGGCCGCGATATAGCCCTTCATGTCACAGCTTCCGCGCCCGTAGAGCCGCCCGTCGGCCTCGCGCATCACAAACGGGTCGGTGCTCCAGGCCTGGTCCGCAACGGGCACCACATCCGTGTGACCCGATAGCACGATTCCGCCATCAACTTCGGGTCCTAAGGTGGCAAAAAGATTGGCTTTTGTGCCTGTTTCATCATGAAAGAAATCGACGCGCGCCCCCGCCGATTCCAGCCGGTTACCCAGAAAGGCGATCATGTCGAGATTGCCGTCGGTCGACACGGTCGGAAAGGAGATGAGCTCCGCCAGAAGCGCTTGGGTCTCGGCCAGGGGATGCGTCACGGTCACTGCCTCTCGATCACAGGAATTCCACCGCGAGAGAGTGGCCATGCTCTGCCTTCCGGTCAAGCGCCGTCACCGCCAATCGCGGGCTCAATCCCGACATCTGTGTTGCAAATTTGACTCGTTTCACCACCCCTCAGCGCCGGTTTGAGGCCGAAATGACATCTATAGAGGATCGCAAGGCAGATTTTATGGCTCCACGCCCTATTTTGTTGATTTCGGAAAAAAATATCTAGCGATAGTGGTGGAAAGTGAGTATTCAGGACGAACAAAAATAACAAGATGCAGCGGAAAGCGGCATCGTTGAGGTTAAAGTGGTGGTGTTATGAAGGCGATCGAGTTCGTCGTCCGTACGAGTGCGGGCAGTTCCCAGGCAAGTGCAGTTCCGGCAGATAAAAACGTCTATGTGATCGATGCCGGATCCGGACAGGAAATCTCTCTCAATCTAAGGCAATCGGATATTCGCGGATATACCCGCGAAGGCGCGAACCTTGAGATCGTGCTGGCCGATGGCCGGTTGATCATTCTCCAGGGGTATTTCGGTGAAGATGGCAGCGCGCAAAGCCGTTTGTTCATCAGCGCCGATGGCTATCTGAATGAAGTCACGATGATCGAGGGCGCGGATGGCACGGTCTTTGCGCAATACGGGCCAACCGAACTATGGGGCAAGTGGAGCCCGAGCGAGGATCTGATCTTTCTCGACGGGTCGGACGTGGCTGTGGCCGCGGGCGGCGAAGAGAATGTGTCGATGCTGGGTGCCGGGCTTCTTGGCGGGTCGGGCCTGTTGGGCGCGCTTGGGATCGGCGGGGCAGGTCTTGTCACCGCCGGGGTGCTGACCGACGATGGCGGCGGCGGTGGCGGCGCATTTCCCCCCATCGCTCCGGTGACGGAACCCGCGGTGGACGACACCCCGATTGTCATCGGCGGTGATGATGTGGACCCCGAGACAGAAGGCTTCGGGATCAACGGCGTTGCCGAGCCGGGCTCGGAAGTCTGTGTCGATATCAATGGCATACAGGTCATTACTACGGCGGGAGAGGACGGCACCTGGGAGGCGATCTTTACCGGTGATACCTTCCCGGAAGATGGCGAATACAACGCCACCGTTCTGATCAAGGCGCCGGATGGCACCGAGACGCCGCTCGACGGCCCGCAGGTGATCATCGATACCACCCCGCCCGAGACTGCCTTTGGCGAGACCACGGTCACCACGGATGATCTGGTCAATCTCGAAGAGTATAATGACGGGGTAGCGGTTTCCGGCACCGGAGAGGTCGGCGCCACGATCGTGACGACTATCGAGGGGATCAGCCACGAGACTGTTGTCGGCGGCGATGGCACATGGTCGGTCATCTATGCCCCGGGTGAATTGCCGACGGGCGAGTACGACACTACGGTGACGGTCATCTCCTCGGACAGCTATGGCAATACCACGACGATCAGCGAGGATTTCCGCGTTGATACGTTGCCGCATCCGATTGCGATCAATGCCGATACGGTGGAAGGCGACGGGGTGGTGAATTTCGTCGAGGCCTCCGATGGGGTGACGATCACCGGCACCTCCACGGCGGGGGTGACGGTCACGGTGGTGATCGAGGGGCTTAGTCAGCAGGTTGTCGTGGCCGCTGATGGCAGCTGGAGCGCCACGTTTGACGGCCTGCCCGGGGGCGAGTACGACGCCACGATTACCGCGAGCACGGTGGACGTTGCGGGCAACGCAAGCTCGACCACCGAGACGATCCGTATCGATACCGAAGTGCGCAATTTCTCCATGACGGGCGAGACCGGCGGGGCGGATGGCGTGATCAACGCCGCCGAGCATCCCGCAGGCTTCACCATCACCGGCACGACCGAGCCGGGATCGACCGTGGTTCTTGAGATGAACGGCCAGAGCGTGAACGCGACGGTGGCCGCCGATGGCAGCTGGAGCGCCACCTTCACCGGTGCGATGGTTCAGCAGGGCACCTATAGCGCCACGCTTACCGCCACCACGGTGGACGCGGCGGGCAATGTCGAGACGCTGTCTCAGGTGGTTGATGTGGACACCGATGCCGGGGCGCTGACGCTGAACGCGGCGGCAATCGGCGGCGATGGCACTGTGAACTTCGACGAGGCCGCGGCAGGCGTGGCTGTCACTGGCACGGCCGATCCCGGTGCCACGGTCATTGTCACGCTGGATGGCGTCAGCCACACAACCTTGGCGGACAGCAATGGCAACTGGACCACCACCTACACCAATGCCGAGATCACCCCGGGCACCCATACGCCCGATGTGTCGGCCTATACCGAGGACGCGGCGGGCAACAGCCGTTCGGTGGAGGCGACGGTGCATGTGGATACCGAAGTGCTGAACCTCGGTCTTGATGGTCATGCGCTGGCCACGAACAGCTCGGATGGCAGCGATGTGATCAACAGCACGGTGGCGGGCAATGGCTTTGACATCACCGGCACGGTCGAAGTTGGCTCGACGGTCTCGGTCACGCTGGATGGGGTGACCCATACGGCGGTGATCGACGGTTCTGGCAACTGGACCGCAAGCTTCGGCGCCGGTGAGATCGCGGGCGGGGAGCGCATGGCGGATCTTGTGGTGAATGTCACCGACCCGGCAGGCAACACCGCGCAACTGACCGACACGGTCGAGGTGGACACCTTCGTGAACACGCTTACCCAGACCGGTGCGATCGAGGGCGATAACGTGATCAACGCCGCCGAGGCCGCCGATGGCGTGCAGGTGGGCGGACAGGTCGAGCCGGGCTCGTCCGTGACGCTCAGCGCCTTCGGGCAGAGCTTTGCGGCCACCGTGGATGCTTCGGGCAACTGGAGCGTGAACATCCCCGGATCGGCCATCGGCGCGATGGAAGGGCCGGTGGATATGATCATCACGGCCACCGATGACGCGGGCAACACCAGCGCGATCACCGAAACCGTCAGCGTGGACACGGTCACACCCGAAGACCCCGATATCGTGGGCTATTTCCGCGAGGGCGGGGGGTATCGCAGTGTCACCACTGAAACCAGTGCCGACGATGTGACGATCCATCAGATCGACGGCAGCGGCAGTGTGAACGAATTGTCGGTTCAAGCCTCCGAAGATGCCTTCCTGGGCGAAACGGATTATCACTTCCTCAATGCCGCGGGCGCGCCGACGACCATCCCGGATGGGTCGGAACTGATCGTGACCAACACCGATGATGCGGGCAATGCGTCCAGCACATATGTGGTGCTCGACGAGACGACGACGACGACGGTCGATGCGGGCAGTGCGGCGCTTGACGGGTTCAACATTGAGACGATTGACCTGCGGTTCGGCGATAACTCCAACCTCACGATCACCGAGGCGCAGATCCGCGAGTTGAGCGAGAACTCCGATCAGGTGGTGGTGCGCGGCGGGGCCGATGACACGGTGACGATCACGGGGGCCACGGCCTCAGGTCAGACCACGATCGACGGCGAGACATTCAATGTCTACACGCTGGGCGCGGATGCGACCATCGTGGTGGATGACCAGATCAACGTCGTGATCTGACGAAGACCGGAGGAGGCGCGCGGGCCCAGGCCTGACGCGCCTTCCCATCATAAAAATAAGCGACCGATCAAGGGGCGTGGTATGGGGCAGTGTGATGTAAGCCGTGTTTGGGTGGGCCTGTGTGCGGGGGCCATGATGCTGAGCGGGTGCATGAGCACCGGCGAGGGCGAGGCGGTCTCGATGTTCGCCATGCAGAAAAGCCCGGAAAAACAGGCGATTGCCCGGCAGAAAGAAGCTGCCAATTCTCCGATCATCACTGACTTGCAGGCCCGCCGCAGCGTGCTGCCATCCGGTAGCCCCTTTGCGCAGGTGGCAGGGCCGGTGCTGGAAGCCAACAGCCGCGCGGCCGAAAGTGAGCTGAAATCGGCGCGCCTGCGCGCGGCGGCGGCCAACAAGAACTGGCTGCCTCAGATCGGGCCGAACATTTCGCTGACCAGCCTGAGCGATATCGTGGCGCAGATCATTGTCGAGCAGGTGCTTTTCGACAATGGCCGCAAGAAGGCTGAGCGCGCCTTTGCCAAGGCCGATGTGGAAGTCGCCGCCGTGATGCTGGCCGATGACACGAACGAACGGGTGCTGACGGCGCTGGGGCTCTATCTGGACGTCGCAGAGGCACGCGAGCGGGTGACGCTGGAGAGCCGCGCGCTGAAGGATATGCAGCAGTTCGAGTGGATCATGAACGAACGTGTCAAAGGCGGCGTTTCGGACATGTCGGACCTGAACGTGATCCGCTCCAAGCTGAGTGAGATCAACGCGAACCTTGCCACGCAGCAGGAGGCCGCCGCGACCGCGTTGGCCGAGCTGAATGCGATGTCCACCACCCCGCTCAACATGGTGTCGGGCCTGACCAATCTGGAGGTTGGCATGGCTCAGGCCACGCCGCTGGCGGTGCTTCTGGCGGAAGCCGAGAAAGAGCGCGACATTGCCGCCGCCACGATGGAACGCGCGGGCCTTCTGCCGGGTCTGACGGCGGGCGGGACGTTGGGCGATGGCGGCAGCGGGATTGGGCTGAATGTGTCGTCAGATCAATTGCTTGGCCTGGGCACGGGGGCCAGCCTTCAGGCGATCGAGGCCACCAAGGAAGCCGCCGGTCGCCGTGTGAGCCAGGCGCAGGAAGACAGCAACCGAAACCTCAGCCGTCTGGAAAGCCGCGCCGGTGCATTGGCGCGCCAGGTAGGCGAGGCGGCGAAGCTGACGGCGCTTGCCAAGGGCAATCTGGACCTCTTCCAGCAGCAATATGATGCGGGTCAGCGCCAGGTGATGGATGTGGTCGGCGTTTACGAGACATTCGCCGCGCGCCAGACCGCCGAGGTCGGCCTGAAATACGAGCTGGCCCTGACTCGGCTGGAGCTGGCCCGTGCGCTTGGTCTGCTGGCGGACGGGAGCGAGATTTGAGCGCGCCGCCGGTCACATTCTCGATCGCCGGCGGAACCAGCGCGGTGCTGCGGCCCGTGTCCAATACCGACACGGCCCCCAACACCGCGAACAAACCCAAATCCCGGTTTGGCGAGAAGGCCGAGGCACGTGCCAGGCTGGGTGCGGTCTATGCCTCGATCCTGGGCATGGATGTGCCGCCACTGGATATTCTCGAAGGGATGATGGCTTCGGAGGTGCAGGACGACGCACCCCAGCCACAGGCGCTGGCCGATGGGCTGGCGGCCGCCGGGCTGATCACCGAGGTGGAAAGCGTGTCGTTCTGTGCGCCGCATCACTGGCCCGCGCTGGCGCAGATGACCTCGGGCCAGTTTATCCTGGTGATGGGGCAGACCCGGGGCGATCTGGAGATTTACGACACCACCTGCACCGACAACCGCGCCACCGTGCCCGCATCGGAGTTCGAGCCCTATTTCACCGGAATGCTGGTGCGCGCCGAAGCGCCCCTGCAGGTGGTGGCCAGGACCCATGAGGACAAGGCGAAAGCGCCGCATTGGTTCTGGGGGCAGTTCGGGCAATTCCGCCGTCATTTCGGCGAGGTGATGCTGGGCTCTTTCGTGGCCAACCTTCTGGCCGTCGCCGTGGCGCTGTTTTCGCTACAGGTCTATGACCGGGTGATCCCGCACCAGTCCGAGGCGACGCTTTGGGTGCTGGCGCTGGGGGCCGCGATTGCGCTTCTGATGGAGGCGTTCCTGAAAATCGCGCGCGCGCGGCTGATGGACGGGGCGGGGCGGCAGATCGAGCTGAATGTGCAGAAGCTGCTGATGGACCGGATCCTTGGCATGCGGTCCGAGCTGGCGGGCCGTGCGCCCTCGCGGCTTTTTACCTCGATGCGCGAATTTGGGTCCGTGCGCGAGTTCTTCACCGCTTCGACCATCGGCACGCTGGCGGATATTCCTTTTATCTTTGTTTTCCTGCTGCTCGTGGCCTCCATCGCGGGCAATGTCGTGTGGCTCTTGATCCTGGGTGGCATCCTCATGGTGATCCCTGGAATCCTCATGCAAAAGAAGATGATCCGCCTGACGGAAGAGACCCAGGGTGCTTCGGCCAAATCCTCGCGGCTGTTGCAGGAAGCGATTTTTGAACTCGACACGGTCAAGACCCAGCGCGCCGAAGACCGGTTTCGCCGGAACTGGGCCGAGTTGACCGCGCTTTCCGCGATGAAATCCTCGGAACAGCGGCAACTGGCGGCGGCGCTCACCTTCTGGTCTCAGGGCATGCAGCAGGCCACCTATGTGGGCGCTGTCGTGATGGGCACCTATCTGGTCTTTGCCGGGGAGTTCACGGTGGGTTCGATCATTGCGGTGGGCATTCTGACCAGCCGCACGCTGGCCCCGCTGACGCAACTGGCGGGCACGATGGCGCGCTGGGGCAATGTGAAATCGGCGCTGGACGGGCTGGAGAGCATCGCCACCGCCCAGCAGGATGCCGAGGACGACCGCACCTATCTGCGGCGCGAGACGCTGGAGGGCGGGTTCGAGCTCAGAGAGTTGCAATTTGGTTATTCCGACGAGGGCGCACCGGTGCTCGATGTGCCAGCACTCAGTATCCAGCCGGGGCAGAAACTGGCCATTCTCGGCACCAACGGGTCGGGCAAATCGACCTTTCTCAAGATCGCGTCGGGGCTTTATGCGCCCACGAAGGGCCGCATTCTGCTGGATGGCACCGATATGGGCCAGATCGAGCCGCGCGATCTGCGTCGGCTGATCGGCTATCTGGGGCAGGATATTCGCCTGTTCTCGGGTACCCTGCGCGAAAACCTGAACCTGACGCTGCTGGAGCGCGATGACGACCGGCTGATGGCAGCGCTTGAGTTCGCCGGGCTGGGGCCGTTCGTGAAGACCCACCCGAAGGGGCTTGATCTGGAGATCCTCGATGGCGGGCAGGGGCTGAGCCAGGGACAGCGGCAATCCATTGGCTGGGCGCGGCTGTGGCTGCAAGACCCGAAAGTGTGCCTGCTGGATGAGCCGACCGCCGCCCTTGATCAGACGCTGGAAAACACGCTTGTGAGCCGTCTGGAGAGCTGGCTGGAGGGCCGCACGGCGATCATCGCCACGCACCGCGTGCCGATCCTCAGCCTGACCAGCCGGACGCTGATCCTGCAAAACGGGCGCATGGCCGTGGACGGCCCGCGCGACAAGGTGCTGGCGCATCTGCAGGCGGCAGGCCGGGGAGGGGCGTCATGAGCGTATCGGCGACCAATCTCACCGCGCAGCTGAATGCGCGTCTGCGCGGGCCCAGCCTGGCGATCTGGCTCTGTGCCGCCACGGTCTGGCTTTTCATCCTCTGGGCGGCCTTTGCCTGGGTGGATGAGATCGTGCGCGCCAATGGATCGTTCATCTCGTCGTCGCGGCCGCAGATCATCCAGAATCTCGAAGGCGGCATCCTGACCGAGCTGATGGTGCAGGAGGGCGACGTGGTGCAGCGCGGCGATGTGCTGGCGCGGCTGCACGGCACGCAGTTCAAATCTTCGGTGGACGATCTGCGCGATCAGATCAATGCGTTGGATATCCGCCGGTTGCGTCTGGAGGCGGAGCTGGCCGGGCAGTTCGATTTCACGGTGCCGGCCGAGCTGGCCGGGCGCACGCCCGAAATGGTGGCCTCGGAACGCGCGCTTCTGGCCGCACGGCAGGCCGATTTCGTGAAACGCTCGGAAGGGGCGAAGCAGGTGCTGGATCAGGCGGCGGAAGAGCTGCGACTGCTGGAGAACCTGCTGGAGAAGAAGATCGTCGCCCTGATTGAAGTGACCCGAGCGCGCAAAGCGCATGCCGACGCGCTGAGCCGGTATAATGAGATCGTCACGCAAACCGAACTGGACCGCGCGCAAGAGTATTCTGAGACGCTGAAAGAGCTTGGCACGCTCAAGCAGAACCTGAAAGGCAGTCAGGATCAGCTGAACCGGACGGTGCTGACATCGCCCATGCGGGGCATTGTGAACAATCTGAGCGTGACCACGATCGGCGGCGTGGTACGACCGGGCGAGGAGATCCTTGAGATTATCCCGCTCGATGAGGAGCTTTTCGTGGAGGCGCGCGTGGCGCCCGAGGACATCGCCAATATCCGGCAGGGGCAGGAGGCGACGGTAAAGCTGTCGGCCTATGATTACACGATCTATGGCTCGCTCAAGGGCAAGGTCGATTTCATCTCGGCCGACACGTTCGAGGATGAACGCGCCCGCGATCCCGATGGTGATCCGCATTACAAAGTGACGCTCAAGGTCGATATGGCCGGGCTCACCCCGCGCCAGTCCCGCATCGAGATCCGCCCAGGCATGCAGGCGCAGGTGGAGCTGCATACGGGGCAGAAAACCGTGCTGCAATACCTGCTCAAACCTCTTTACAAGTCGCAGGAGGCGTTCCGGGAGCCATAAGAAAATTCGTACGAATTTTCTTGGCCTGCGACGAGCGTGTTTTCGCCAGTAAGACGGGGGCGGTCAGCTTTCCATCCAGATCGTGACGGGCCCGTCATTGATCAGGGCGACTTGCATGTCGGCACCGAACCGGCCGGTTGCAACAGACACACCGAGCGCGCCGAGCTGTGCGGCGAAATATTCGTAGAGGCGATTGCCCTCGTCGGGCACCGCGGCGGTGGAGAAGCCGGGGCGGTTGCCGCGGGAGGTGTCGGCGGCGAGCGTGAACTGGCTGACCACGAGCGCGGCGCCACCTGTATCCAGCAAAGAGCGGTTCATCTTGCCTGCGTCATCCTTGAAGATCCGCAGCTTAGAGATCTTGGCGGCGAGTTGATCCGCCTGCGCCTCGGTATCGCCCTGCATGGCGCAGACGAGGATCATCAGGCCCGGTCCGATCTGGCCGATCACCGTACCATCGACGGTGACCGACGCCTCGCTCACACGTTGGATCAGGGCGCGCATGGGCAGACTCCTCCTCTATTTTACGCCCCTTGCCTGCATTGCGCCATGAGGCACGTCAAGGTGTTGCGGCGCGCAGCGGGGTAAAATCCGCTCTGCTTTTCACAACGGAGGAAACTGACATGGTTGAGAAATCGCATACCGCCGGGTTGTGGCCGTCCTTTTACGAGCCGCTGCGGCATTTCGGGGCGCGGGTTGCCGATTGGCTGGCCCCGGCCTCGGACGCCTCCTCGGATGAGGAGGCTTATCGCATCACGATGGAGCTGCCCGGGGTCGAGGAGGACGATATCGAGATCGCGGTGCAGGACGGTGTCGTGACCGTGAAGGGTGAGAAATCCGACAGCCGGGAAGAAAAGGGCGAGACCTGGTACTTCTCGGAGCGTCAGTTCGGGTCGTTCAGCCGGTCCTTCCGTCTGCCTGCCGATGCGCAGGGCGACAAGGTGGAGGCGCGGCTCAAGGACGGTGTGCTGAGCCTGAGCGTGCCCAAGGCCAAGCCGAAATCGCCGGAAACCCAGAAGGTGAAAATCACCCGGGGGTAGGCGCCCGCATCATCCGCGCGGATCGTAGATGTCACTCAGATCCGCGCGGTCCGTGCGGAAGCTATTGGCCGGGTGCGCCTCGTCGGCATAGCCGAAGGAGATGGCACAGACGATCCGGCGGGTTTCGGGCAGGTCGAAATGCGCCCGGATCGCGGGTGCATAGGCGGCCACCGAGGCCTGCGCGATGCTGGCCACGCCGAGGGCTGTCGCGGCCAGCATGAAGGCGGTGACAAAGCCGCCGCAATCGACCGCGCCATAGGGGCCAAGCTCGGCCTCGGTGCTGATCAGGGCCACATGCGGCGCGCCGAAAAAGCTGAAATTCTGCATCATCTGCGCATTGCGGGCCGCCTTGTCGTCACGGGCGATGTCAAGGGCGTCATAGAGTTGGAAACCACAGGTGCGGCGGCGGTCCTGATAGGCGCCGCTATAGCTGGACGGCCAGTCGAAATCAGGGGCCGGTGGCCCGCTGGCGATCCCCTTTTCCAACGCGTCACGAAAGCGCCGTGTCTCGGTGCCGCGTGTCACCGTGACCTTCCAGGGCTGCGCATTGCACCACGAGGGCGCGCGCCCGGCGGTGGCGATGATTTGCTGCACCACCTCTTCGGGCACCGGATCGGGCCGATAAGCGCGGCAGGAATAGCGCGCGCTCATGAGGCGGGTGAGCGTGTCGATATCAGAAGCCATTGGCGCCCTCGCTGGTTGCAATGAGATAGCCCACGCCACCCGCGATGAGCGCGACGACAAGGATGGCAATGGCGATCTTGACCGGTGAATAGGGCCGTTCACCCTGCACGCGCCCGGTGCGGCCGTTGACGACAAATCGGTAGGTTTCACCGCGATATTTATAGGCCGCAAGCCAGACCGGCAGAAGGATATGCTTGAAGGTGACATCGCGCACGGTCGTGTCCACGTCATGCACGCGCTGCCGGTCGCCGCCGATATCGAACTTCACATCGCGCAGGATCACCCGGTCCATATGGGCGCGCGCCTCGGCATAGCCGTCTTCCAACTCGACCGTGTAGCCCTCGGCCCGGAAACCGGCGAGGTATTCGGGCTTGTAGGGTTCCAGCGCCGACAGATCCCAGGGCTCCAGCGCGTCGGTATAGCGTTTGGGCAGGGAGCGGGACGCGAGCACCAGCACATCGTCGAAGAACCGCGCCACCCGGCCGGTAACGGCCTGCCAGCGGACCTTGGTGACGGTGACATTGTGCTTTTTGCCATCGCGCATCACTGTCTTTGTTTCGTGATACTCGGTGCCGCGCTCCCCGCGATAGGAGGATTTGGTATCGGCATCGAAGGTCCAGTAGGGGACATAGATCCCCTGCATCCTGCGGCCCTTGCGCGCGTATTCCTGCACCCCGTTCGGGGCGAACCAGAGACGGCCCAGCCAATCGGTCATGGCTTTGCGGGCGGCGGTCTCATCCAGGGCAAAGGGCAGAAGGCCGCGCGGCTTGATATGGCGGTGGGTGCCGGTATCGGTGACAACGGGGGTGGCGCAGAAGGGGCATTCGGCGGCATGGGTGGCGCTGTCGAAGGCGACCTGAGCGGCGCAGTTGGGGCAGGTCGAGACGCGGGTCTCTTCGATGTCCTGCTCGGGCAGCTGCGCCTCGATTGCGCGGCGAAAATCAAGCTCGCGGATGCCACCCGAGGCGGGGGGCGACATATCCACCTCTTCCGAATGGCCGCAATGGTCGCAGATCAGCTTGCCTTCTTCCGGGGCAAAGCGGTAATCGGCACCGCATTGTTCGCACGGGAAGCGGTATTCCTGCGAGGGGGCGGGCGGATCGGTTTCGGTCAGGCTCATCGGGGCATCTCGCGAGGTGATTGGGGCATCTGCCGTCTACTTATCCAACGCCAGGCGTCGCGCTTCAAGGCCGCGCGGCGGGGCAGGTCATTCAAAGATTAGGTTGCAGTCGATCGCCGGGGAGAAATGCACCGGCACAAAGCTGTCGAGAGTTGTCGCGGCGCGGTAATAGTCCTTCAGCCCGTCCGCATCACGCATTTCAGGCACATAGAGCCCACTGAAATCCACCCCGTCGAAGGGGCCGAGCGCCTCCAGAGACAGCAGGTCGAACTTGAACACCCGCAATTGCCCGTCAACCGGGCAGTCAAGGATGTGGTAGCCATGCAGGTCGTTCTTGGGCACGCCCCGGATGAGGATCCGGCTTTGGCTGATCATCATGTGGTCCGTGCCGGGCAGGGGGTGGAAGGTGCTGGCCAGATCCTCGTTGCTTTCATCCGCGTCGGTCTCGGCAGAGGCCAGGAGCAGGGTGCGGCCATCCTCCTCCACGCTCAGCAAGACAGGGCCGCCATCGCCATCCGGCATCACCAGGTCGATCTCAAGAGAGGTGCCCGCGCGCAGGGGCAGGGCCGCGCTGGCGTCAAGAAGCGGGCCGTCGGATTGCGCGCTGCATCCGGTCAGCACAAGGCATGTGAAGACTGCGGTTCTCACTCGGGCATCCGGTCAACGCGCGGAGGAGGTCGGGGCGGCGGGTGTCACCGCCCCGCAGGAATGGTGCCGGGGTTCGGCCAAGGGCTTACGTTCCGGGCGGGGGCGGCGGCAGGATCGTGAAGAGTTGGGCCAGTTCCTGCACCTCTCCGGCCTTGAGCCAGCCATCCTGACCTGCGGTCCAGACATGGGTGTCGCGGGTCAGGGTGCCTTCGGCGGCCATACGGCCCAGCTTGGCCTTGGAATAAGGGCCATGCGTCTTGCCATCCTCCGCGATGTGCCAGACATGCTCGACCGGGGGCGGAGGCGGCGGGGCCGCTGCCGGAGACGCCTGTGCGGGAACAGCCCCCCACGGGCCCTGATTTGCCAGCTGCTGCGCCATCGCCATGCCCATGCCCATACCCAGGCCCGCGCCCATGCCACCGCCCCCGGCGGGGTTGCTGGAGGCCGCGGTCATCGCCTCGGCGGCGCTGTATTGCGTGAACGCGCCCAGATCGCCCGCAAGCCCCATCGAGGTGCGTTTGTCGAGCGCCTGTTCCACGGCGGGCGGCAGCGAGATATTCTCGATATAGAATTCCGGGATGCTGAGGCCGTATTCGGACACTGCCCTGGTCAGCTCGGCGGCCACCAGCTTGCCCAGATCGGCGGTGTTGGCGGCCATGTCGAGCACCGGAATGCCGCTGCCCGCGATGATCCGGCTGAAGCTCTGCACAATGATATTGCGCACCTGGAAGCTGATCTCGTCCATGGTAAACTCGCCATCGGTGCCGACGATCTCCTGCAGGAAACGCGCGGGGTCGGTCACGCGCACCGAATAGGTGCCAAAAGCGCGGATGCGGGTCGGGCCGAATTCCGGATCGCGCAGCATGATCGGATTCTTGGTGCCCCATTTGAGATCGGTAAAGCGCGTCGTGTTGACGAAATAGATTTCCGATTTGAACGGGCTTTGGAAGGCATGATCCCAATGCTGCAGCGAGGTCATGATCGGCATGTTGTTGGTCTCAAGCATGTAGAGACCCGGGGTAAAGACATCCGCAAGCTGACCTTCATGCACGAAGACCGCCGCCTGTCCCTCGCGCACGGTAAGCTTGGCGCCATATTTGATCTCATGGCCTTCGCGCTCAAACCGCCAGACCATCGTGTCGCGCGTGTCATCGACCCAGTGAATGACGTCGATGAACTGTCCCGAGAGGAAATCTAGAATACCCATGAAAGAACTCTCCTTGGTAATGGAACGGCGTGGGCCGTCCGAATTTCGGTTATAGGGCCACCATTTTGTCGCGACCGTCAAGCAGGGGGCCTGTAGGGCGCATCAGCTTGGCCCCGACCGGCCCGCAAGGATCTGCAGCACCACCGGGCGCGCCTCGTCCACGCTCATCCCGGGGGTGAGCGCCGGATCGTAGAGCAGCCGCAGAAGCTCTTCGTCGTGGGTGGTGAGCAGGGCAAACTCGTCATCGTCGTTAAAGATCGAGGGCCGCGCGCGCGGGCTGTCATTGGCAAGGCCCAGCCCCTGGGCCAGTTCCTCGTGAATGCAGGCGCTGCGCATCAGGGCCGGCAGCTCTGTCCGGATGACCGCAATCGCGATCTCGGGGGTGTAGTCATTCTCTCCGCCTGCGAAGGTAAAGACGAAACAATAGTTCAGTTTGGTCGAGTCGAAGGCCCGGACAATCGCGGCTTCGTTGGTCTGGGGGGCGATCTGCTTGAGGCGTGAAATCAGGTAATCCTTGTCGTCCAGCCCCATGAAGAACACGTGGAAATTCGGGTTGTTTGTGACAAGGCTGATCGGATGACGCGTGATCCTTGACAGGCGCTTGGCGAAGTCACGCACCACGCCGGTGTCACGCTCCTGCGCCTCTTGCGGGATCGTCGAGCCGAACTCCACCCCGAAGCGCACCGGCTGATCCCATCTCTCAAGCGCCAGGGCTTCGCCGCCGGACGGGCCGTCAATGGAATTCGGGGCAAATTCTTCGTAGAACGCGATCTTTTCGAAATTCCGGGCCAGGTTGCGGCTGTTATAGGGCGTGTCAACGCCTCCGCCATCCACACGGAGCAGATCCTGCGCCAACAGGCCCTGCTGCACCCGCTGATAGTAAAAGGCGAGCTGTTCACTTCGCGCCGAGGGGCGTGCGGCGGCGGGTGGGCTGGGCGGCGGCGCCAACAGGCCCGGTGGCCGCGGTTTCGGTGTCGTGCCCGGCGCGGAGGGGGCGGTGTCACAGCTGGCTAGGGCCAGAATTCCCAGCCCTGCCAGTCCCCATGCTCTCAGCCGCCCGCGCACGCCCGTCTTCAGGCCCCGGTCGAGGTGCCGACGTTGTCGCCCACCCCGTCCCGGCGCGCCTTGGCAGAGGCCAGCGTGTCGCGCAGCTCGGCCTCCATCTTCTTCAGCTCTTCCTCGGCGGCGGCCCGGCGGGCCTTGCCTTCATCGGCGATCTGGAGGCTCTCCTGAATGGTGCCGATGAGGTCGGCATTGGCCTGTTTGACCGCTTTGATGTCAAAGACGCCGCGCTCCATCTCCTCGCGGATCATCTTGTTGCTCTCGCGCAGGTTCTTGGCGTTGGCGGTCAGAAGCTCGTTGGTGAGGTCATTGGCATCGCGCACGGCGGCGGCGGCTTCGGCGCTGCGCTGGATGGTGACGGCCTGGGCCAGCTGGGTTTCCCACAGAGGCACGGTGTTGACCAGGGTCGAGTTGATCTTGGTCACAAGGCTCTTGTCATTCTCCTGCACCAGCCGGATCGAGGGCAGGGATTGCATCGTCACCTGACGGGTGAGTTTAAGGTCATGCACCCGGCGTTCCAGGTCGTCGCGCGCGGCGCGCAGGTCGCGCAATTCCTGCGCCTTCATCACCTGATCATTCTCATCGGCGGCCTGCACTTCGGCCTCCTTGGCCGGGATGTGCTTTTCGTCGAGCTCTTCCAGCTTGGCCTCACCCGCCGCGATGTAAAGCGCCAACTCATCATAGAAGGTCAGCGTTTTTTCATAGAGAAGATCGAGAGACTTGATGTCTTTCAGCAGTGTGTGCTCATGCCCCAGAAGGTCATCGGTGATCTTGTCGATCTGGTCCTGCACCTGCTCGAACCGGGCGGTGAACTTGGCGAAGGGCGCGGCACGGCCCAGCAGCTTTTCCCACCAGGTCCGTTCGCGGCGCACATCAAGCTCGGAGACGGAAAAGCCCCGGATCGTGGTGACGATATCGCGAAGGGAGCCGCCCGCAGGGCCCACATCCTTGTTGCGCACGCTTTGCAGCATGCTTTGTGAAATCTCCTGCAATTCAGCCTGCGCGGCCGAGCCGAAGGATACGATGGATTGCGTATCGCTCATGTCGATCTCGTCCATGCGCTGCTGAATTTCGGCGCCCACGGCTGCGTCTGCGTCTTTCAGCGGTACGATGGCAGTCGCCTCTACCGGCTCGGGCAGGATCGCGGCGCTGATCTGCTCCACTTCGGCCAGGGCGGCCTCGGCCTTTTCGCGAACGGATTGTGACATGATATTAACTCCCGTTTTATCTTTACTTATTTGCTATCCAGACGAATGCCTTCGCGCTGCAACCGGTCGCGCAGCACGTCGATTTCAATCTCAAGATCTGTGGTGTTGTCATTCAGAAGCGTCCGGGTCTTGGCGGTGAAGTTTTCCTCAAGATCCGTGAGCAGCATCATGTAATCGGACTTGGCCCCGGCATTGCGGTCGCGGCCATAGATGTCGGCAAACTTGACCGTCGCGTCGCGTGCCCCGCGCAGGTAGACAGTCAGATATTTGCGCGCCGCGGTCAGGTCGCGCGGGTCGTTCTCGATCGTGCGCAGCATGTCGCGGACGGTGTTCTGAAACCGCTCGACGCGCGCCTCGGCGCTGCGGTCGCCGGCGCGCTTGATGGCGTCCGTCATGGACGCAAGATAAGCCTCGGCCTTGTCCACAGCGCGCGCCACGCGGTCGGTCTGATGCTGGTCGATGCCGTCCATCCCCTTGTCTTTGAGCGGGTCAAAGCCGAAGGAAAAGCTGTGCAAGACCAGTCCCACAATCGCTGTGGCGGCGGCGGCAATCGCGCTGTCCTGTGCCGCAAAAACCGCGACGCCAAGCCCAACGCCCGTCAGAACCGAGGCCAGCATCTTGCGCGGCAGGGCAGGGCGGCGGGCCACTTTGCGCGCCTCATACTGCTCCTGGGCAAGAATGCCCTCGCGGGTCAGCCAGGCCGCCAGGATCAGAAGGCCCAGGGCCGACAGGTTCAGCACCAGGCCCGATGTGCCCGAGGTGAACGCCGCCCAGATCAGCGGCAGCGGCGCCAGAAACAGCAGGTTGACCCGCCCGCCCGCGCGGGTGCGCCGGGCGCCGCGAAACGTGCCGCGATCCTCTGGTGCGATGGGGCCCGAGCCGTCGGGGCTGAATTTGCCGCCAAACTTCTGACCCATCACACGCCTCCCGCGATCGACACGACAAGGATCAGCGTGACAAGCAGAAAAAACGCAAGCTTCTGAAGTCCCGTTTCGGACATCCGGCTCCCCTGGCAACAAAACTCTGCAGCAAATGTAGGCGATGCATGTGCAGCATACTAGGGGGAAGTTTGCCGCCCGGGGATCAACCCGGGCAAGCCGTTGGCTGCCCCCGGTCGCCTGTTACCCGGTTTCCGGCGCGATCCGTTTCAGCCGTCGCGGCCGCAATGGGCGCGCAGGCTGTCGGGCATGGTGAATTGCAGCGCGTCGGGCCACCAGTCGCTATACTCCTCGCATCCGCTGAAAAAGACCCAGAAATGCGCCAGCAACAGCAGGTAGCTGGTAAAGCCCACATCGATGATCCACCCCACGAAGCAAAGCGGGCTGAGCGCGATAATCACCCCGCCAAGTGCGACCAGAGCAGCAAATACGACGTCAAGAACGATCAGCACATCCCTGAACCATTTGAGCGCATCGCAGTTGATGGCACAGGACCCGCAAAGGAAGATCCAGACAGTAAGCAACAATGTGCCGATGATCAGCATCACCATGCCCACATTGATGATCAGGGCCCAGATACCGACCCAGATCGGGTGTACCCCGAGGCCGATGGCGCAATAGCCCACGCCCACGGCCACCGCCCCGGTGAGGAACAGCGCAAAGCCCGTCCAGAACAGGATCAGGCACCAGTTGATGCCACCGCGCGGAGGCGGTGTTCTGTCGGGGGGCGGTCTGGTCGTGTCCTCGTCTGTCGAAATGGTGTCTTCGCCGCCCGGTGTATCGTTGCCCGGAATGTCGTTGTCTGGGGTGTCGTCCGGTTCCTCCAGATCGGGAGGGCCGCCAAACAGGCAAGGCGGCACGGTGAAGTCCGCGCCATTGCCATTGCAGGCCGAGGGCCCGGTGACGTCGGCGATAACCCTGTAGTCACCGGGAACGAGATGTCGCGAGCCGCTGAGCGTCGTCTGTGTCGTCGCCCCAAGCACTGTATCGATCTCGGCGATGTCAGTGTCGCCCTGCATCACCTTCAGAACCACATCGGCAGGATATCCGGGCTCGGGCGTGATCGTGGCGCTGAGGTCGACAATGCGGCGGCCTTCAGGGGTGCATTTGTCGGAGATCGTCTTGTCCCCAATTATGACAAGCGGGCAGACCGTGCCGGTATCTGTCACCGGGCAGGCGGCCACGTCCAGCACCCCCAGCGGGCCGGGGCAGGGCTGTGGCGAGATGACATGAAGCTGATACAGGTATACTCCGCCCGGCAGATGCGCCGTGCCGGTAAAGGGCACCTGCGGGGTCAGAACCTCAGCGTTCAGGAACGTCTCTTCGCCGGTTTCGAGGTTCTGAAGGCAGAACTGCGCCACCACCGGCAGGCCGGAGGGCACTGCGCTCATCAGCGTGGCCCGCAGGTCAACCCGCCTCTCGCCATCAATGTTGCAGCCGTTCTCGGCATCGCTGAGCGCCACAGCGCCGACTTTCTCGAAAGCGGGGCAGGCATCAAGGGTCTGACAGGTGACATTGTTGAACTTCGTGGCCGCGGTGCAGCCCGGATCACTGGTGCAGACGACACTCACATTGATGGAGGTTGAGGCGTCCGCGCAGCTCAGCCCGTATTGCGACATGTCCAGCTGCGCGCTCCATGCGCTGGTCGGTCCGACAGCGACCGTGGCCGTTTCCGTCTGTGCAGGTGTGCCGACGCTGAGCGTCACCGCCACTTCCGGGCAATCGACCGCCACGCCGAACACGCTGAACTGGTCGATCTGGGTCTGATTGCTTTGCCGGTAGGCGATGCCTCCGGCGATCGAAATGAGACAGGTCATATTCCTTCTCCTTGAAAATCCGTTTTGACAAAAACGCGCCATCAGCGCCGAGTGCTTGGAAAAACAGCAGATCGGGCGACGCGTCCCCGGCCCTGAAAACGAGCCTTCGACAAGTGTTTCAAATGTGAAAAAGACACCACGTTTCGTGGCGCTGCGCAATCTGAAGGAGAGCCTGAGCGCGTGGTTTCACGCAGCAGTCACGATACGTGGATCGTTTTCGGCGCGGTGGAGGCATGGTCCCACCGCGCCGTAGGCAGAAGCCTTAATGCCGTGAGGCGGTGCGGCGCTCGGCGTTGAGCTTGCGGGTATAGCCCGACTGGATCACCTCGACGGCGACCAGCACCAGAACCGAGAAATAGAAGGTCGTTTTCGACATCGGCACCACTTCGTAGCCGAAGAACCTGAGCGCCAGATCGTCATCATGCATCGCATGCGCCGCCGCCTGTCCGGCCTCGCCCAGAAGCACGACCCCCACGATCAGCAGGATGAAGAGGCCCAGTACTTCGTACATCCGGTTCTTTTCAAGAAACGCTGTGACCCCGTCGGCCAGCGCCAGCATCGCCAGCCCTGACAGGATGATCGCCGTAGCGAGGATCGGGAAAACATCGGTGATGGCCAGCGCCGAGAGCACGGAATCGAACGAAAAAATGAGGTTCATCGTGACAATCAGCATCACCACCTGCGTGGCGGATTTTCCGGATTTGCCCTGCACATCGGTATCCAGATGCTCGATAGTCAGCATATGCCCGATTTCCTTGACCGCCGTGTAGATGATGAAGATCCCGCCAACAATGAAGACACAGGTGGCGAAGTTCACCCCGCCTTCGATCACCCCGGCCCAATTGAAGATATAGAAGGGCTCTGCCATGGCGTCGATCAACTGGATCATGGTGAAAAGAAGGACCACCCGCAGCACGACGGCGATGATGATACCCCACTGGCGCACGGCCTTTTGCTGTGCGACCGGTGCGCGTTGCGACTCGATCGAGATATATAGCAGGTTGTCAAAGCCCAGCACCGCCTGCAGAAAGCACAACATCAGCAGGTTGCCCAGGTTTTCGATGGTCAGAAGTTCAGCCATTTATCATGTCCCCGTCGTTACTCGTGATTGCGGCTGGTGTAGCGCAGCGCGGGCGGGCTCACCACCCCCGGAGGCTGATCGGCGGGGTAACAGGTTGTTTTCCTGTCGGTGGACTGTGCTAAGCTGTGCGGTATGAGTGACAGCAGCTTTGTTCCGCGCGGCGCCGCAAGCCATCCGGTCACGTATGACGGGCCGCCACGGGATTTTCATTTTCTGCTACTGCCGAAATTGACGCTGCTCGCGTTCAGCGCGGCACTCGAGCCGCTGAGGATTGCCAATCAGGTGACCGGCAAGGAGCTGTATCGCTGGTTCGTGATGACCGAGGATGGCGCGCCGGTGCGGTGTTCCTGCGGTGTGCTGCTCACGCCTGACAGCGGCTTGCGCGATGTGCCGCGCGGAACCCATGCCTTCATCTGCGCAGGGATCGAGCCGGGGGCGCGGGAAAGTGCGGCGGTCAACGCCTGGATCGGGCGGCAAAAAGCCCACGGCGCCCAGATCGGAGGGATCTGCACCGGGGCTTTCGCCCTGGCGCGCGCCGGGCTTCTGACGGGGCGGCGCTTTACCCTGCACTGGGAAAATCAGCCGGCCTTTACCGAACGGTTTCTGGACCTCGCGCCCTCGGGGCGGCTGTTTGAGAATGACGACGGGTTGCTGACCTGTGGCGGCGGTTCGGCCGCGACCGACATGATGCTGGAACTGATCGAGACCGACCACGGCGCTGATCTTGCCACCATCGTGGCCGATATGTGCATTCATTTGCGCTCGGCCACCCGCGATGCACCGCAGCGCTCGGTGCAAAGCCAGGGTCTGAGCAGCAGGAACCCGCATCTCATCGCTGCCATCGAACTGATGGGGCGCACATTGGAGAGCCCGCTCGATGTGGCCAGCATCGCGGAACATGTGGGGCTGTCGCGGCGTCAGCTTGAGCGGCTCTTCCGGCAGCATACGGACCTGTCTCCGGCGCAGGTCTATATGGATCTGCGCGTCTCGCGGGCGCATGCGTTGCTGAATGAAACCGCAATGAGCGTGGCCGAGATCGCCGCTGCGACGGGCTTTGCCAGTTCCTCACAACTGGCACAGCGTTTCCGCCAGCGATATGGCAGCTCGCCGGGGGCGTATCGCAAAAGCTGGGTGTCCCCGGGCCAGTGACCGGCACATCAATCGGCGCGCCCGCACCGGGCGGGCGTGTCGCCGGGGCCGTCATCCAAGAGACGGCGTTGTTCATCGGCGCGCCGACAGGGGTCAGCCGGGCCAGCCAAATGAATGGGATGCCCGCATCAGCGCGCCGACAGCGGGGGAGTGTTTCCGGCCCGGCACGGTGATGGCGGCAATCGTTCTGTCCACGGATGGTTCCACCAGGGGGCGTTGCAGCAAACCGGGCAGGGTGACCGAATATTCCGGCATGAAGGCGAAGCCGATCCCCGCCAGCACCATCGCCTGCACCCAGTCCTCGCGCTCGGACCGGAACCGGGCATAGAGTTCGACCCCCTCCGCCTGGCAGACGGACATGACCATTTCACGCATCTCGCAAATCAGCCGGTCAACGTAATCCTCCCCCGACAATTCCTTGAGCGGGACTGCGTTCAGTCGGCCCAGACGATGCTCGGGAGGGAAGACAACGATATACCGCTCCGAATAAAGCGGCTGCACCCTGAAATCTTTTTGCAACTCATCGGACATGGTCATGAAAGCCACGTCGATATCCCCTTCGGTCAACTGGTCCTTGAGATCAGAGGCGCTTGCCTCGCTGACCGAAAGCTCCATCCCGGCATGCTGTTTTTCGAAGGCGGCAAGAAAGCGGGCAAGCCGCACATGGCCGATCGTGGACAACACGCCAAGCCTGACCGGCACCTTTTCGAGAAGCTTGAAGTTTTGCGCGAGAGCCCGCGTCGCCTCGGCCTCGTCAGCGATATGTTGCAGATGCGGCAACATCGACTTGCCGAATTCCGACACCAGGATGCGCCGCCCCTCGCGATGAAAGACCGGTGCCCCCAGTTCGTCTTCGAGTGTTTTCACTCCCTTGGTGAGGGCTGGCTGGCTGACATTGCACTCGGCGGCCGCCTTGGTGAAATTCAGGTGTTTAGCGGCGGCGAGCACATATCGGATCTGTGACATCTCCATCGTGGGCTTCCCTGGTTTGAAGGCATGCTCTCATAATACACGATTTCACTCAAACCCTGCGTTATCGATCCATAACGAATTAATCGTTCTCATCGGCCATCTGCAGTGCTGCAATCCGTGCAGAGTTCACGTCGACAAGGAAAGGAACAGCCAATGTCTGTCTTTATGGTGGAACGCAATCTTGCAGGGATCAGCATGGACGATCTGGGCGGCGCCCAGAAAGCCGCGATTGCCGAGGCGCAGAAAATGTCCGAGCAGGGGGAACGGATCGGGTATATCCGCTCGACCTTTGCGCCCGAGGACGGGCGCTGCATGTGTCTGTTCGATGCCGAAAACGAAGCGCAGGTGCGCAAGCTGAACGATACGGCCGGGCTGCCCTATGAGCGTGTGGTGCCCGCGATGGATCTGACCCCCTAAGCCAGGTCGAAATCGGGCTTTTGAGATACAGGGCGGGTGTCGGGCAGAGTGGCCAGTGTCCGCCTGCGCATTCTCCGGATTACCGCGCTGGGCGTTTCGGCCGTCTGACCCCGCGCGCGGGTTTGCGGCGCGGTTTGTCCTCTGCGGGATCGTCTGCGGTTTCCAGCCCAAGTTGATCGCGCAGGATGCGCGGGCGGATTTCCTGCACTTCGCGCGGCTTCAGCTGACCCAGTTGGAACGGCCCGTAAGAGACCCGGATCAGCCGGTTCACCGCAAGCCCGACCGCCTCCATCGCGCGGCGGATCTCGCGGTTCTTGCCTTCCTTCAGCGCAACCGTCACCCAGGCATTGGCCCCCTGCTGGCGGTCGAGGATCACGGTCATCGGCTGAAACGTCTCGCGGTCCAGCGTCAGCCCTTCGCGCAGGGGGGCGAATGTCTCATCCGTCGGGCGGCCATTGACGCGCACGCGGTACTTGCGGGTCCAGCCGGTCGAGGGCAGCTCCAGCCGACGCTTGAGCGCGCCGTCATTGGTCAGCAGCAAAAGCCCCTCGGAATTCAGGTCGAGCCGACCCACGCTCATCACCCGGGGCAGATCGGCGGGCAGGTCGTCATAGATCGTGGCGCGGCCCTGTTCATCACGCGTGGTGGTCACCAGGCCCGTGGGCTTGTGATAGAGCCAGAGCCGCGGCGGCTCGGGGGCGGCCAGATCGCGGCCATCGACGGTGATCCGGTCGCGTCCGGTGACATTCAGCGCGGCGCGGTCGATGCGCTTGCCGTTGACGCTCACGCGGCCCGCCTCGATCATGCGTTCGGCCTCGCGGCGGCTGGCGAGACCTGCGCGCGCGATGACTTTGGCGATGCGCTCGCCCTTGGGGGTGTCCTTGCTCATGGCATGGCGCATACCGCATCGCGGGGGCTTGCGAAAGCGGGTTTGCGCGGGCAAAGACGGTCCCATGACGTTTCGCAGCCATATGGAGGCCGCCCTGGCCGAAGCCCGCGCCGCCGCTGCGCGCGGGGAGGTGCCGGTGGGGGCTGTACTGGTTTCCCCTCGGGGCGAGGTGGTAGCGCAAGCGGGCAACCGGACGCGCGAGCTGAGCGATCCCACGGCGCATGCGGAAATTCTGGTCATCCGAGAGGCCTGCGCCGCCCTGGGGTCGGAGCGTTTGCCGGGCTATGACCTCTACGTGACGCTGGAGCCCTGCGCGATGTGCGCCACGGCCATTTCAGCCGCGCGCATCGCCCGGCTGTATTATGGCGCGGCGGACCCCAAATCCGGCGGCGTGGCCCATGGCGCACGGGTCTTCAGCCATCCCCAGGCGCATCACGTGCCGGAGGTCTATGACGGGATCGCGGCAGACGAGGCAGAGCACCTCCTGAAGGCTTTTTTCAAAGACCGACGGTGAGCCGAGATTTTTCGTACGAAAAATCTTTGCCCCGCTCACAGCGTTATCGGCTGCATCACCTCCGGTTCGATGACGTCCACGCCGGGAAGCGCCTGAGCCAGCGCCGCTGCCGATTGCTCCAGGATCGGGAAGGTCTTGTAATGGCAGGGGATCACCGTCTTGAAGTCAAAGAAGGTCTTGGCGGCATAGGCGGCGCGGCGCATGTCCATGGTGAAATGGCCACCGGCGCAAAGGATGCCGATATCCGGCGTGTGCAGGTCGTGGAACACTTTCATATCGGCCATCACGTCAGTGTCACCCGACACATAGATCGTGTGGCCTTCGCCCGCGATCATATAGCCGCATTCGGTGCCTGGTACATTGGGCCCGTCCGGTCCGCCAAAGCTTGACGAATGGGTGGCGTGTACCATCGTCACCGCCACGCCGTTCAGGTCCACCGTGCCGCCTTTGTTAAAGCCGACGGTTTCCAACCCCTCGCTTTCCTGCCACCAGGACATCAGGTCATATTGTCCGACGACCGGGATCTTCAGCTCTTTGGCCAGCGCCACGGTATCGGCCACATGGTCGAAATGCGCATGGGTCAGCAGGATATGCGTGGCCCCCGCCGTGGCTGCCTCGTGCTGCGTCTCGTCGAGCATCGGATTGCCCGTGAGCCACGGGTCGATTAGCAGCACCTGCCCCGCAATTTCGATGCGGAAACTTGAATGTCCCATCCATGTAATTTTCATCTGTCTCTCTCCGTCGTCACTTTTCCACGAGCCTAGCACGCTCTGCGCAAGGGAAAAGGCCAAAGCGCGGGTGGCAGGGGATTGCAGCGCGCGGCGCGCGGCGCTAAACGCAGGTGCAACCATTGATACCGCATGAGGCAGACATGTCGATTGATCGTGACACCGCCGCCCGCGTGGCCAAGCTGGCGCGCATTCGCGTCGAAGAGGACGCGCTTCCGGCCCTGGCCGGGGAGTTCAACACCATCCTTGGCTTTATCGAGCAATTGAACGAGGTCGATGTCGAGGGCGTGGAGCCGATGACCTCTGTCACGCCCATGCGCCTGAAGCGGCGCGATGATGTGGTCAATGACGGGAACCAGCAGGAGAAAGTGCTGTCCAATGCGCCCGATGCGCGCGAGGGGTTCTTTGCCGTGCCGAAGGTGGTGGAGTAATGTCTGATCTCAATCGCCTGACCATCGCCGAGGCCCGCGACAAGCTGCGCGCCCGCGAGATCACCAGCCTGGAACTGACCGAGGCCTGCCTTGCCGCCATCGAAGGCGCGGGCGCGCTCAATGCGTTCGTGCACAACACCCCTGATCTGGCCCGCGAACAGGCGGCGGCGGCGGATGCGCGCCTCGGCGACGGGGACGCGCCCGCCATGTGCGGTATCCCCCTCGGGATCAAGGACCTGTTCTGCACCAAGGGGGTGCCGAGCCAGGCGGCATCGAACATCCTGAGCGGGTTCAAGCCCGAATATGAAAGCACGGTCAGCCAGAACCTGTTTGATGCGGGCGCGGTCATGCTGGGCAAGCTCAACATGGACGAGTTCGCCATGGGCTCGTCCAATGAGACCTCCTGCTATGGCAATGCGGTGAACCCTTGGCGGCGCGGCAATGACGACACGGCACTCACCCCCGGCGGCTCGTCGGGTGGTTCGGCCTCGGCTGTGGCGGCTGATCTGTGTCTGGCCGCCACCGGCACCGATACCGGCGGCTCCATCCGCCAGCCTGCGGCCTTCACGGGTATCACGGGCATCAAGCCCACCTATGGGCGCTGCTCGCGCTGGGGGATCGTCGCCTTTGCCTCGTCGCTCGACCAGGCCGGGCCGATGACCAAATCGGTGCGCGATGCCGCGATCATGTTGGAAGCCATGTGCAGCCACGACCCGAAAGACAGCACCTCGGCCGATCTGCCGGTGCCGGATTTCGAGGCCATGCTGACCGGCGACATCAAGGGCAAGGTGATTGGTATCCCCAAGGAATACCGCATGGACGGCATGCCCGAGGAAATCGAGGCGCTCTGGGCAGCAGGGACCGAGATGCTCAAGGATGCCGGGGCCGAGATCCGCGATATTTCCCTGCCGCATACCAAATATGCGCTGCCCGCCTACTATGTCATCGCGCCCGCCGAGGCGTCGTCGAACCTGGCGCGCTATGACGGGGTGCGCTATGGCCACCGCGCCAAGCTGGAGCAGGGCGACGGCATCACCGAGATGTATGAGAAAACCCGTGCCGAGGGCTTCGGCCCCGAGGTGCAGCGCCGGGTGATGGTCGGGACCTATGTGCTTTCGGCGGGGTTCTATGACGCCTATTACAACCGCGCCCGCAAGGTCCGCGCGCTGATCAAGCGCGACTTTGAAGAGGTGTTTGATGCAGGCGTTGACGCGATCCTGACGCCCGCCACGCCCTCGGCGGCCTTCGGGCTGGGCGAGATGGCCGATGCCGATCCGGTGCAGATGTATCTCAACGATGTCTTCACCGTGACGGTCAACCTTGCGGGGTTGCCGGGCATCGCAGTGCCTGCCGGGCTCGACAAACAGGGCTTGCCTCTGGGGCTTCAACTGATCGGCCGGCCGTGGGAGGAAGGGGATTTGCTGAATACTGCCTACGCCCTTGAGACGGCGGCGGGATTTGTAGCCAAGCCCGGGAAATGGTGGTAAGACCGGCCGCAAAAGACGGCATGGCAGGATAAAGC
Organism: Roseovarius faecimaris; assembly: GCF_009762325.1. Lineage (NCBI taxonomy): Bacteria > Pseudomonadati > Pseudomonadota > Alphaproteobacteria > Rhodobacterales > Roseobacteraceae > Roseovarius > Roseovarius faecimaris. Next base: position 2,239,507 of record NZ_CP034348.1, on the reverse strand, counting down.
AGATGCGACTTTCCTTGACCCTTATGGCCTGTGCGGCGCTCGCGGCCTGTTCGCCTTCGGTGCCTGACAGTGCGGCGGGCGTGGGCTTCAACGACTATGACGCCTATCTGGCCGAACGGGCGCGGCGCGATGCGGCGCTTACCGGCTCTGTTCTGCCGCCGCCTGACGCGGTGTCGTCCGAGCCTCTGTCGGCTGACGGCCAGACGATGCCGTCCAGCGATGCTGAGACACTGGCCGCCGAAACCCGCGCCGCGCTGACAGCAAGCCAGGCCAATTCCGGCGTGCCGCCTGTGCAGGCGGACCCGAACAATCCACCGCCGCAGACGGTCACCACCTCGACCGGCATTTCCTCGGAAAACGATTTCGAGGCGGTTGGCGCGCAGCGCTCCATCGAAAGCGATGCCCAGCTCATCGCCCAGAACCGCGCGCAGTACAAGGTTGTGGAGCCGACGGCCCTGCCGCAGCGCAGTGGCAGCACCGGACCCAATATCGTGGCCTATGCGCTCAGTTCCACCCATCCTGTCGGCACGCAGGTCTATCGCAGGGTCGGCTTCAACAAGGAGGCCCGTGCGCGGCGCAATTGCGCGAAATACACCTCTTATGAGAAGGCGCAGATGGATTTCCTGGAAAAGGGCGGGCCAACGCGTGACCGGCTTGGTCTGGACCCGGATGGTGACGGCTATGCCTGCGGCTGGGACCCGAGCCCGTTCCGCAACGCGGTGCCGTCCGCGGGCGGCGCGTGAGCGCAGACACGTCCGATGTGATTGTCCATCCATCGCCCAATTGCGGGCCGCGCCGCGATGGGTTGCGCCCGCACCTGATCGTCCTGCACTACACGGCCATGTCAGGCGCTGAGGCGGCGCTGGAGCGGCTTTGCGATCCGGGCGCGGAAGTCTCCGCGCATTACCTGATCGGCGGTGACGGGCGCCTCTGGCAGATGGTCGACGAAGACCGGCGCGCCTGGCATGCGGGGGCCGGAAGCTGGGGCGGGCTCGACGACATCAATTCGCGCTCCATCGGGATCGAGTTGGACAATGACGGCACGCATCCCTTCGCCGAGCCGCAGATGGCCGCGCTTGAGGTGCTTCTGCCCGGCATAATGGCGCGCTGGGATATCGCCCCGGAAGGTGTCATCGCGCATTCGGATATGGCCCCTGAACGCAAATCCGATCCGGGCCCGCGCTTTGACTGGCAGCGTCTGGCGCGTCTGGGCCTGTCGGTCTGGCCGCGGGAGGCCGACCCGCAAGGCCGGGAGTTTGACCGGCTCGCCCGCGCCTTCGGCTATCCGCCAGAGGCGCCGCAGGCTGCACGGCTCAGAGCCTTTCGCGACAGGTTCCGCCCCGGCGCGGATGGTCCCGTTTCGGAAACCGACCTGCGCCTTCTGGCCGATCTTGCAACCCGCTGGCCTGCCAGATCCTGACATGGCTCAGGGCGTGGCCCGGGCGATCCCGAGGATCGTCGTCTCAAAGGTTTTGCCCTGCTGCACCGCCTGCGTTTCAATGGCAAAGCCGTAGCGTTCGAAATAAAGATAGGTGTACGCCGTCTCGACGCCGTCGGCATCCTCGACGGCGGTGATCTCCATCACCCGGAAACGGCAACGGCCATACCAGCGCCAGGCCATCGCACCGATGCTGTATTGCGTGCTGATCTTTCGCCTGGTTCCATTCGACGCCGTTACATGCGCGTCGGCGGTGATCTGTGTTTTGGGCGTGATCTGAAGCCGCGCAATGGCCTGACCGGGATAGGTATAGACCTCATCCATCGGCCCAGCCCGGCCCTCCGGAGCCTCGATCACCCGTTGTTCCAGCGGCAGCAGTCCGCGTTGCAGTTGCCTTTCGACGGTGCTACGCGCGGCGATCCAGCGGCGCGTCCGGCGTTCATCCACGCGGCCCTGAGCCGTTTTGCGAAACACATGCATGGTCTGCGCGCCGCGCGGGCCAACCGTGCTGACCGCTACCCCCTTGGCCATGTCCGACGGGACAGGGCAGGTGGCCAGGGCAGGGCCGCAAAGGGTGCAAAAAAGCAGGATAAGCAGGCGATACATGGGCGATCCTTCGCAGGGCCGACAGGGGCGGTTTCGACAAGCCTCGCCGATGGGCGCGCGATGTCAACCGGCATGGAGTTGCGCTTGCCCCCGCAAACCCCTACATAGGCGGGGCGCGGAGGGCCGGATGGCCGCGGCATCAGCAATGGCGCCGAGGAAAGTCCGGACTCCACAAGACAACGGTGCCGGGTAATGCCCGGCCGGGGTAACCCGAGGGAAAGCGCCACAGAGAACAGACTTCCCCTGCGCGACAGGGGTAAAGGTGAAACGGTGGGGTAAGAGCCCACCGCGGGGCTGGCAACAGCACCGGCACGGCAAGCCCCACCGGGAGCAATGCCAAATAGGGATCGCACATGGGCTGTCTTGGCCTCGCAGATCCGGGTTGGCAGCTTGAGGCGTGTTGGCAACAGCGCGTCCAGATGAATGGTCATCCAGCTTCGGGCCACGGCCCGGGGTGGACAGAATCCGGCTTACAGGCCCTCCGCGCATATTCCCGCAAGACCATGACGGATTGCGGTTGACTCGGGCAGCAAGCCGGTTAAAAGGCGGGCTTCATATGAGATTCACCGAAAGGCCCTGCCTTTCGACGCAGGAGAACACCCATGGCGAAGCCGACGACCATCAAGATCCGCCTGAATTCGACCGCGGGCACGGGCCATTTCTATGTGACCAAGAAAAACGCCCGCACCATGACCGAGAAAATGGTCGTGAAGAAATACGACCCGGTCGTGCGCAAGCATGTCGAGTACAAGGAAGGCAAGATCAAGTAAGATCGCCCGAGCCTGAATGAAAAAAGCCGCGCTTTGCCGAGCGCGGCTTTGTCATGTCCGGAGGGTGCAGATCAGTTGCGGATGATCTGCGCGTTTTTCAGCACCACACTCTGCCAGGTTTCGGGGTCGGTCACCGGGCTCAGCGTGCCGCGCAGGGTCAGGCGGGTCTGGTCATCAATCACAGGGATCGGCTCGGCCAGGCTAACCGCCAGTGTGGCCCCGTGCTCAAGGCTGCCGCAGAACGGGCAAAGGCCCATATCCGACACCATCAGCAAGTCCTGGATCATCTCGCCGGGCAGGGCCGGGGTGGCATAACCGGTGATCTCGATCTCGATCTCGCGGCCCTCTGCCAGAGCGGGCGGATAGCTCTTGCGGACCTCGTATTCGGTTTCGGTCACATGCTCGGTGATTTCGATCTCCTTGAGCAGGCTCCAGGCGTCCGGCTCCGCCGCCGAAAGGGTGGTGGCTGCGGCGACGCCCGCCGTGGCCAAAGCCAGTTTTCCTACGCTCATGAATAGCCTCCCGAAGCTGTTTGAGCACAATATAGCGGCGGCCCCATCAAAAGGAATGGCCGCCACGGTGCTGTGCGATTTCTTGCCGAATTGAAACCGATTGGTCAAAGAAAAAAGGCCGACCCTGAGGTCGGCCTTCGGTAATCATCTTTGGTGCGGGGGTTATTCTTGTTGCCCCAGGAACATCAGCAGGAACTGGAACATGTTGAGGAAGCTGATGTAGAGGCTCAGCGCCCCGTCCATCGCGGCCTTGTCCAGCCATTCCTGATCGCCATGCGCGGCATGGGCGACATAGGTGTTCTTGATGTCCTGCGTGTAGAACGCGGTCAGACCAGCGAAGATCAGCACCCCGATGGCCGAGATCGCGAACATCATCGCGGGCGACTGCAGGAAGATATTGATAACCATCGCCACGATCAGGCCGATCACGCCCATGATCAGGAAACTGCCCCAGGCCGAAATGTCTTTCTTCGTGGTGTAGCCCCAGAGCGAGAGACCCGCAAAGGCAATCGCCGTGACCAGGAAGGTCTGCGCGATCGAGAAGGACGTGAACACGATGAAGATCGAGCTGAAGGACAGCCCCATCAGCGCCGCGAAGGCGAAAAAGCCAAGCTGGACGGTCGCCGCCGAGCCGCGACGCATCAATGCGCCCCAGCCGAGGAAGACAAAGGCGAGCGGGGCGAACATGATCACCCATTTCAGCGGGGAGATATAGATCGCCGAGCCCAGAGCGGTCAGCATCGTGCCATTGGGCAGTTGTGCGACGGCGCTGGCGGGATTGGTGGTTGTCGCCAGCCCTGCAATGGCCCAGGCAGCGAGCGCGGTGATCAGAAGACCCCCCGACATTGTGCCATAGACCTTGTTCATGTGGGCGCGAAGCCCTGCGTCAATCTCAGCCGTGCGGACCCCTGCGCCCGCTGTCCGGATTGTATTAAATTCAGCCATTAAAGCCTCCGAAGGTTGCACCTGTCCCCACCCGAAATGGGTGTCTGTGGATAATATTGTAGCACAGGTTCATCTTTTCAAGCTTTTCCGGAGGCTCAAATGAGCAGATTCCGCGCTTATTTGTGCCAATGCGCCGGGACGTCCCAGACCGGGCGTTTTGCTTCGGCCATCGCGTCCTCGCGGCTCAGGCCGAGATCGGCCAGGCGGGCATCATCCATTCGCGCCAGCGCGCGCCGCTGACGGGCGAGGTCGAAGAGGGAAAAGAGCGCGATCCGGCCCGGACGGCCCCGGACGGGAAGGGCGAGCGTTTTGTTGATGGCCGACATGGATATATCCTTTCCAAAATTTGATATATGTTCCGTTTCTCATTTCATGTATTGATATATGGAGAAAAGCCTTTCATATTAAAATCGAATGTTTGTTCTGTTTAACATCAAGGATTGTGATGATACGTAATCTGGATATAACCACCTTGCGGTCTTTTCTGGCCGTTTCGGATCATGGCGGTGTCACGCGGGCGGCTGCCGCGCTCAACCTCACGCAATCGGCCGTGTCGATGCAGCTCAAGCGGCTTGAGGAGCTGATGGGCATCGCCCTTCTGGACCGGTCGAACCGCAAGATCGCACTCACCGGTGCGGGCGAACAACTGCTGGCCTATGCGCGTCGCATCGTGCAGCTCAATGACGAGGTCGTCGGGCGGCTCACCGATCAGGTCTATGAAGGCGAGATCATGCTCGGGGTGCCGCATGACATTGTCTATCCGGTGATCCCGCGCGTGTTGCAGCGCTTCAATGCCGCCTTCCCGCGGGTCAATGTCAATCTGCGCTCCTCCAGCACGATGAAGCTGCGCGATGCGCTTCAGCGGGGCGAGGTCGACCTGATTCTCACGACTGAGGAGGAGGTCACCGCGGGTGGAGAGACGCTGACCGAAATGCCCCTGCGCTGGACCGGTGCGCCGGGCGGGCAGGCGTGGAAGAAGGCACCGCTGCGCCTGGCGTTTTGCAGCGTCTGCATTTTCCGCCCGATCGTGCTGCGCAAGCTGAACGAGGCGGGGATCGACTGGGAGATGGCCGTCGATTCAGAAGATGACCGCGCGGTGGAAGCGCTGGTGAGCGCCGATCTGGCCATCGGCGCGCTGCTTGAGGACAGCATCCCGCCGCATCTCGAAGCGATCCCTGCGGGCAAGGGCCTGCCGGAACTGGGCAGCCAGAAAGTCAACCTCTACGGGGCGGCGCACACGCAGGACGAGGTGCTGCAGCAACTGGCCGACCTGATCCGGCAGGGCTATGCGCCTATGCGCCTGCCGACGGTGGTTGAGGCGTAACGACGACCTTGCCCGTGGATTTGCGCGTGCGCAGAAGCTCCAGCGCGTCTCCCGCCTGCTCCAGCGGCAGAACATGGGAGATATGCGGCTTCAGCTTGCCTGCCTCGTACCATTCGAGCAGGGTGGAAAGGCTGTCGGTGATCACCTCGGGCTTGAACTTGAGGTAGCCACCCCAATAGAGCCCCATCACGCTCAGATTCTTGACCAGCAGGTGATTGGCGGGCACTTGCGGCACCTCGCCGCTGGCAAAACCGATGGGCAGAAGGCGCGCCTCGGGCTTGCAGGCCCGGAATGCGGCCTTGAACTGCTCGCCCCCCACCGGGTCATAGACCACATCCACACCACCGAGCGCCTTGCACTCGGCCAGGATATCCTGGGTTTTCGCGTCGATAAGGTGATCCGCCCCGGCCTGTCGTGCAACCTCAAGCTTGTCGGCACCGCGTGCGCAGGCAATCACGGTCGCGCCCATCAGTTTGCCGATCTCAACCGCCGTCAGGCCAACGCCGCCTGCCGCGCCGAGGACCAGCAGCGTCTCGCCGGGCTGAAGCCGCGCCTTGTAGTCCAGCGCCACGTGACTTGTCCCATAGGCGATCTGAAACGCGGCGGCGTCTTCGAAACTCATCGCATCGGGCAAGGGCACGGCGCGGGCGGCATCGAAACATCCGTATTCCGCCAACCCTCCCTGACCGCCAAAGACCGCCACGCGCGTGCCCACCGCCGGGCCGTTTGCCCCGGGGCCGAGCGCGTCCACCACGCCGGCCACTTCCATGCCCAGGGTGAAGGGCGCGCGCGGTGTGTCCTGATAGGTGCCCTTCATCATCAGGAGATCGGCAAAGTTCAGTCCGCATGCCCCGATCCTCAGTCGCAGCTCACCGGGTCCCGGCTCCGGCAGATCGGTTTCGCTCAGCTCGGGAGCCGCTCCATCGGAGGGAATCATGTAGGCGCGCATCAAAGCTATCCCCAGAAAAAGTGAGTAGACAAACATGGTTACCAGAGTTTTTGTCCCTGTGTCAGCACGAATGTGACCAATCTGAAGGGATTGTCGCCACTCTGGGTTGCGCTCGCCCTATCTTGTTGGATAGGTACTCGCCTAGATTGTGCCTATATTTAGGTAATCCCTTATTCGGTGAGCAAAATATGTTGTTTTTTGTCGGCAGAATGATATCGTTTGTCTACACTCAAGGAACGAAATGAAAGACCGGTTGAACCATTATTAGGGGCGCTTGATTTCAAAGTAGCAGCCGGTTCTTACTGTGAGAATTTGAAGGAGAATACCATGCCACATCCCGTAGATGTCCACGTGGGCAAGCGGATCAGGCACCGTCGTTGGCTGGTGGGGATGACACAACAGCAACTGGCGGAACAGGTCGGGATCAAGTTCCAGCAAATCCAGAAATACGAGACAGGCGCCAACCGCGTCAGCGCGTCCCGGCTGTGGGATATCGCCGATGCGTTGGACGTGCAGATCAGCTTCTTCTTCGAGGGACTGGAGCATGACGGGGCGGACAAGACCGATGCCGAGCAGATGCCGTCCGACCTGATGGGCGACAAGGAAGCGCTCGATCTGGTACGCTCGTACTACGCAATCCCTGAAAATCAGAGGCGTCGTCTGTTTGATCTGGCGCGGGTGCTCAGCGACGTCGCTTGAGCCGGAGTAATTTCCCCGCTACTCCTTCGGCAACAGGCCGAAGGGGCAGGGATCAATGCACAGCGATGAGATAGTCAGGACCGCCCACGCGCTTGCCGATGCGGCGCGCGCGGCGATCCTGCCGCATTTTCGCACCGACCGTCTGGCGGCGCAGAACAAGTTGGACGGGGCCGGGTTTGACCCGGTCACCGAAGGCGACCGCGCCGCCGAGCGCGCGATGCGAGATATTCTCGAGAAATTCCGGCCTGATGATTCGATCCTTGGCGAGGAATACGGCCACAAAACCGGGAGCAGCGGGCTCACTTGGGTGCTCGATCCTATTGATGGCACACGTGGATTTCTCTCCGGGACACCCACCTGGGGGGTGCTGATAGCGGTCTCCGATGCCGGCGGTCCGATATATGGGATCGTGGACCAGCCCTATATCGGTGAGCGTTTCGAAGGCGGGCTCGGACGGGCGGAAGTCAATGGCCCGCTCGGATCGCGGCCCTTGCGCGCCCGAGGCGACGGCCCGTTGCACGATGCCATCCTCTTCACCACTTTCCCCGAAGTCGGTTCGGAAACCGAAGCGGCCGCTTTTCGCGCGGTCTCACGCGAGGTGAAGCTGACCCGCTACGGCACCGATTGCTATGCCTATGCGCTTCTGGCCGCAGGGCAGATCGACCTGGTGATCGAAGCGGGGCTGAATGCCTATGACATTCAGGCACCCATCGCGGTGATCGAGGCCGCAGGCGGGATCGTCACCGACTGGGAGGGCGGTCCGGTCCATGAGGGGGGGCGTGCGCTGGCTGCCGCCGGCAAAGAACAGCACACGGCCGCCATGGCGATCTTGCAGGCGGCGCTGGCCGCGTCCTAGACTGCCGGTCGCACGGGGGCAAAACCTTCCGGGGAGATCGACCATGCCAAGACCTTTGCGCAACATGCTCGCGGCACTGATGGCTCTGGGGCTGAGCGGCTGTATGTCCACGGTGGAAGTGGCCCCCCAGCCCCGCGCCAGCATACCTGCCAGCGGACAGACGCAGGTGGTGAGCGCGGCCAATGCCGCGGCGCTCAACAGCTTGCGCGCGCAATATGGGCTGCCCGGGCTGCGCCCCGATGCCACGCTAGGGCGCGTGGCGGACGGTCACGCCCGCGACATGATCGCCAATGGGTTCTTTGGCCATGTCAGCTCGAACGGAAACAGCATCGTCGAGCGTACACGCGCGCAGGGCTATGCGTTTTGTCATGTGGCCGAGAACCTGGCGATGGGACAGCGGACCTTTGACACGGTGTTGCAGCACTGGATGACCTCGCCGTCGCATCGCAGCAATCTGTTGCATCGCGAGGTGACGGGCTTTGGCCTGGTGCGGGGGCCGGGTAACCTGTGGGTTCTGGTGCTTGGCCGCCCGGGCTGCTGAGCGCGCGCACTCAGCCAAAGAACCGGGGCTTGAGCTTGAGCAGGGTCTCGCAGGTGTCCCGCCCGATCCGGTCTGCCAGTGCAAGCGCCTCGCGATGCGCCATGAGGCCGGTGGCCACCGCGGCGTCGATACTGGCCGATTGCACCAGCGCGGCGACCAGCTCGGGATGTTGCCTGGCAAATCCTGCGCCGAATTCATCGTCGATCGCGCGAATGGTGGCTGAGAGGCGCGCGGCGGTCTGCGGCGCGGCGGGGTCGGGGGGCATGGGGCTGTCGGGCATGAGGCGGCTCCAATCGCGGACATTTGCCCCTTGATCTAGCGCGCGTGCCGTTCTTGCCCAGCAATCCAGACCGCGCGCACCGCCCGGTCATCGCCCATCATCTGCGTCGGAAAAAGCGCCTCCCAGATATTTCCGGCCCGCGTTGCACGCTGGGCAATGGCCGGGGTCGAGGCCAGATCGAGCACCACGAGGTCCGCCTCCATGCCCGGTGCGATATTGCCGATCCGGTCCCCCAGATGCAGCGCCTGCGCCGAGCCCGCAGTCGCCAGCCACAAAAGCTGTGCCGGATGCAGGGCGGTCCCGCTGAGCTGGCCAATCTCATAGGCCGCCCCCTGCGTGCGCAACATTGAAAAGCTGGATCCGCCCCCGGTATCCGTGGCCAGCCCGATGCGATGGCCCTCGGCCATGCGCGCGGCCAGCGCGAACAGCCCGGAGCCGATGAACGTGTTGGAGGTCGGACAATGAATGAGCGCGGCCCCAACCTCGCGCAGCCGGTCCCGCTCACGCGGCTCCAGATGGATCGCATGGCCATAAAGCCCGCGCGGCCCGAGCAGGCCGTGCGCCTCATAGGTGTCGAGATAGTTGCGCGCCTGCGGAAACAGGGTCCGGACCCAGGCCACCTCATCGCGCTGCTCGCTCAGGTGGGTCTGCATCAGGCAGTCCGGGTGCTCGGCCCATAGCGCGCCGAGCGCTTCGAGTTGTTCCGGTGTCGAGGTGGGCGAGAATCGCGGCGTGATCGCATATTGCGCGCGGCCCCGCCCATGCCAGGCGTCGATAAGCGTCCTGGACTGGTCATAGGCGGTCTGCGCGGTGTCGCAAAGGGTCTCGGGCGCGTTACGGTCCATGCAGGTCTTGCCCGCCACCACACGTTGATTGCGTGCCCGGGCGGCCTCGAAAAAGGCGGTCACGCTCTCGGGGTGCGTGGTGCAGAAGCTTACCGCCGTGGTCGTGCCATGCGCCAGGGTCAGGTCAAGGTAGCTCTCTGCCATCACTGCGGCGTAGCCGGGATCGCCAAAGCGGCCTTCCTCCGGGAAGGTGTAGGTGTTGAGCCAGTCAATCAGCCGCTTGCCCCAGCTCGCGATGATCGCCGTCTGCGGGTAATGCACATGGGCATCCACGAACCCGGCACAGATCAGCGCATCGCCATAGGCCACCCGTGGCGCGTTTGGGGCCAGGGTCTGCATCGCGGCACTGTCGCCGGTTGCCACCACTATCCCGTCGCGGATCAGCAGCGCCGCATCGAGCCGCGCTGCCCCGCCCGGGTCGCCATCGAAGGGCGAGCGGGTAAAGCTCAGCACCTGACCCGTCAGGATCGTTTCGTTCGTCATCTCCTCCTGCCTCTTTCCGCTCCCGCACAGGATAGAACCCGCGCGCAGGCAGGTAAATCATCCCATTCGGATTGTTTTCCGGGCAGGGCTTCTTTATCCCTCTGATCAGGCGCGACTGACCAGGGAGGGGGAGATGGCCGACAACGACCAGACAGATGACCTCGAACCCGGTTACGAGCAGGGGCGTGACGATCGCGATGACCGCGACGACAATCCCTATGAGCTTGACCAGAAGGCGGTCGCGCGGATCATCCACGCAGTCGACAATGACGACCGCGAAGCGCTGCTGGCCGAGATGGAGCCGCTGCACGCCGCCGACATCGCCGACCTTCTGGAGCAGGTCAACGCCTTCGACCGCCGCCGCCTGCTGGAGCTTTACGGCAAGGAATTCGACGGCGACATCCTGAGCGAGCTTGACGAGTCGATCCGCGAGGAAGTCATCTCGATCCTGCATCCCGAAGTTCTGGCCGATGCAGTGCGCGACCTCGACAGCGACGACGTGGTCGATCTGGTGGAAGACCTTGAGGACCACCAGCAGGAAGCGATCCTGGAGGTGCTCGAAGACAGCGACCGTGTCGCCGTCCAGCAGTCGCTGACCTATCCGGAATACTCTGCCGGCCGTCTGATGCAGCGCGAAGTGGTGATGGCGCCCGAGCATTGGAACGTGGGCGAAGCCATTGATTTTCTTCGCAATCAGGATGATCTGCCCGAGCAGTTCTATCATGTGACACTTGTCGATCCGCGCCTGCGTCCGGTGGGCAATGTGACCCTGGGCAAACTGATGGCGTCGCGCCGCGAGGTGCTTCTGAGCTCGATCGTCGAAGAGACGTTCCATGTCATCCCCGTCACCCAGGACGAAGAGGACGTGGCCTATGCATTCAATCAGTATCACCTGATTTCTGCACCGGTCGTGGATGCCGACGAGCGGCTGGTGGGGGTGATCACCATCGACGACGCCATGGTCGTGCTTGATGAAGAGCACGAAGAAGACATCCTGCGCCTCGCCGGTGTAAGCGACGAATCGAGCCTGAGCGACAAGGTGATCGACACCACCAAGCGGCGCTTCCCCTGGCTGGCGGTCAACCTTGTCACGGCGATCCTTGCCTCGCTGGTCATTGCCATGTTCGAGGAAACCATCGCGCAGTTCGTGGCGCTTGCCGTGCTGATGCCCATCGTTGCGTCGATGGGTGGCAATGCGGGCACGCAAAGCCTGACCGTGGCCGTGCGCGCGATTGCCACCAAGGATTTGACCGGCGCCAATGTCTGGCGCGTGATCCGGCGCGAATGCCTTGTGGGGCTGGTGAATGGGGTGATCTTTGCCGTGGTCATGGGCATTGTCGGCGTGATCTGGTTCGGCGGGCCCGAACTGGGATATGTCATCGCGGCGGCCATGGTGATCAACCTGGTGGTGGCGGGGCTTGCAGGCACGGTGATCCCTGTTGTGCTGGACCGTATGGGGATCGACCCGGCGCTCGCCTCGGGCGCGTTTGTGACAACCGTGACCGATGTGGTCGGCTTTTTCGCCTTTCTCGGTCTTGCAGCGATGGTGCTTTTATGACCGAGCTTACCGAGATCAAGGCGGCGGCCCGCAAGGCGGCTTTTGCCCGGCGCAAGGCGGCGTTCGATGCGGGCCATCCGGCGCCTGCCGCGCATCTGTCAGAGGTGCTTGCGGGGTATCGCGGTGTGCCGCTCTCAGGCTATATGCCCATCCGGACCGAGATTGACCCGCTATCCGCCATGGAAGAGGCCGCCGCCCACGGGCCTGTTGGCGTGCCGGTGATCCAGGGGGCGGGCCTGCCGCTGAAGTTTTCCCGCTGGGAGCCGGGCTGCACGTTGCGCGAAGGGCCGTTCGGGGCGTTGGTTCCGCAGGTGGATGATTACTTCGAGCCGGAGATCCTGATCGTGCCGCTGGTGGCCTTTGACCGATCCGGTGGGCGGCTTGGCTATGGTGGCGGTTTCTATGACCGAACGCTGGAAATGTTGCGCGCCAAACGCCCGACACTCGCCATCGGTTTCGCTTTCGCCGCGCAAGAGGCCGAGGCACTGCCGCTTGAGCCGACCGATCAGCCGCTCGATATGCTGATCACCGAGCGCGAGATCCTCACCTTCTGACCGCATTCCCGGAGCCCGGCGTCACCCGCCGGCCTGCCGGATGGCGCGCATCAGGTGGTTGCGCGCGCCCCGAAGATGTTTGCGCAACAGCCGCTGCGCTTCGCGGGCATCTTTCGCATGACAGGCTTGCACGATCTCTTCATGTTCAGAGACCCAGCGCGGGGTCTTGGTGGCCAGATGCCCATAGCTGGCGATCTGTACCCGCGCGATGCGGCGCAGGTCTTCGATCATCGCGGCCTGCCGCGGCCGCCTGGCCGGGGCATAGAGCGCGGCGTGAAACATGTCGTCACCCGCGGCCCAGCCCGGCTGACCCGCCTCGCGCGAGGACCGCTTCAGCGCCTCATCGACCGCCGCCAGTTCCTCCGCGCCCATCTCAGGAACGGCCCGGGCAATCAGATCCCCCTCCAGAAGCATCCGCATGTGATAGATCTCTTCCACCTGTTCGGCGCTCAGTTTCAGCACCGTGGCGGTGCGATTGGGGGCCGCGGTGATCACCCCTTCGGCAGAGAGCAGCGCCAGCGCGTCGCGCACCGGAATGCGGCTGACCCCGAAGCGCGCGGCCAGCTCCACCTGGCTCAGCGGCGCGCCGGGGGGCAGGGCGCCGGACAATATCTCGGATTGCAGCTGTGCGGCGATGTCTGTCGGGGTCATGTTCTTGCCTCCTGAGATGTATACATTTATGCAGGAGGAAATTCCCATGCGCAAGGAAGATCACCATGGCCGAACACGACTATACCGCCCGAGTTGTCTGGACCGGCAATCGCGGGGAAGGCACCGCGCGTTATCGCGGCTATGACCGTACATGGGAGGTGCGCACAGCGGGCAAACCGGTGATCCAATGCTCCAACGATCCGCTGCTCGGGGGGGATCCGACCCTGCATAACCCCGAGGATATGCTGATCTCGGCGCTCGCGGCCTGTCACATGCTGTGGTATCTGCATCTTGCCTCGGATGCGGGCATTGCAGTGCAGGGCTATGAGGATGCGCCGCTTGCCGTGGGCGAAAGCCTGCCCAGCGGGGCAGGGCGTTTTCTGCGCGCGACGCTGCGGCCACGGATCACGGTGCCTTCGGGGACCGACCTTGCCGTGGCCGATGCCATCCACCACGAGATCCACAAGACCTGCTATATCGCCCGGTCGGTCAATTTCCCCGTTGAGTACGCGGCGACCTACGTTAGCCCTGACTAAAAAAAACGCCCCGCCGGAGGGTCGGCGGGGCGTCTGGTGCAAAAGGATCAACCGATCACTTATGCGGTTTGTATTTCCCGGCTTCCTTGGTGTTGCCAATCACCAGAGCCGCGATGCAGATCACGATGGCGATCAGCGAGAACAGACCCGGCATCGCGCTGCCAACGCCCATGAAAATGGCGCCGCTCACGCCGTCCCAGGTCGGGGTATCGAATGGAAAACCCATGGTTTCGTCTCCTTTTCGTTAACGAGAGGCCGGGGCCGAGGCGGGAATGCCTTCGGGATAGGCCTGTGCGGGAACCTTGACCGTGTCGAGACCGAGCTCTTCCGCGGCCGCCGGAACACGCAGCATCCCCAGCATTTTCAGGATGAGCGAGGTCACGTAGCCGGTGATCAGACCGATGGCGATGAACACCACGGCGCCCACAAGCTGCCCGACAAAGCTCACGGTCGGTGCGCCTTCACCCAGCAGCGCCGGATAGCCGCTGCCGAAGATCCCGAGCAGCACCAGGCCATAGATCCCCATCGTTCCATGCACCGTGACCGCGCCAACCGCGTCGTCAATGCCCATGTTCTCAAGGATCGTCGCGGCCGGTTTCAGCAGGATCCCCGCGCTGAACGCGATGATGAAGGTCAGCGACGGCCAGTAGATATCGAGGCCCGAGGCCACCGAAATCAGACCGGCAAGCGCCCCCGACATCATCCAGAACGGATCCTTGGTCAGCAACCACGCGCCAATGATGCCCCCCGCGACACCCATCAGGATGTTGAAGCTGAGCGCGCCAAGGTTTGTGGGGGTGCCATAGATGGTGGTATAGTTCGCCCCCCAAGACCACGCTTCACCGCCCACCACGAGGCAGGCCATCAGGAAGCCCCAGAAGCCCACAACGATCAGCATCAGCCCTGTTGCCGTGAAGGGCATGTTGTGCCCGGGAATGTGGTTGGCCGTCCCATCGGCGTTGAACTTGCCGAGCCGCGGGCCAAGGTTGATCAGCACACCGAGAGCGAAGAACGCCGCGACAGCGTGCACAAGACCCGCAGCGCCGAAGTCATGCAGACCCCAGTTTTGCACCAGCCAGCCATCCGCGTGCCAGCCCCATGCGGCCGCGAGGGTCCAGCTGAACCCACCCAGCACGATGGCCAGAATGACGAACCCGACGGTCTGGATGCGCTCGATGACGGCACCGGACATGATCGAGGCCGTGGTCGCCGCAAAGAGCGTGAACGCACCCCAGAAAACGCCCGAAATCTGGTCGTCGATATTCGGCCCCATCGAGGCCGCGGCATCACCCCAGGCCCAGGCGAAACTGTTGGCATATTCCGCGCCGGAGATGCCGTTCGGGCCCGCCGACAGCGAGAAGCCCGTGGGGAAGGCCCAATAGACCCACCAGCCGAAGAAGTAGAAGGCCGGAATCACGAAAGCGAAGGCCAGAATGTTCTTAACGCCCGACGAGAGGGCGTTCTTGGCGCGCGAGGCACCCATTTCGTAGGCAAGAAACCCCGCGTGAATGATGATCATGAGCGGGATCGTGATGTAGTAATACATCTCGGCGAACATGGTGTTGGTCATGTTCCCCTTAGCCTCCATCGCCGCCACCTTGGCGGCAAGTTCAGCAAGTTGCTCTTCCATTTTCGGTTCGTCCTCCGTGTCGTTTTCCCGTTATCTTGGTGTTTTGGTTTATTATTGGTACACCAATGGGATTAATCGCAGCCCAATAATGGGCCGCTTGCAACGTTTATTCGTTGGATACACGGAGAAGCTGTGAGATTTTTTGCGAACTGCATAATTGCTGTGCGCATTGCTCAATAGGCGTTCAGAATTTCTGAGCACCCTGCTCAAATAAGCGGCAGAAATGAAAAACGCCGATTCCACAGAATCGGCGTTTCCCGGTTTTTGTCAGGGCAGGCGGCGGCTATTCGCGCGCTTCCTCCTCAAATACCCTCTTTAGTCGTTCAGGGCTGCGGGCCAGGGCCTCATCCGCCTCGAACTCCTTCTTTTCGATCCTTGCCTGAAGGATGTGGAACAGAAGCCAGAGGGCCAGGCCGATGATAAAGAGCAGCATCTCTGTGCCCACCATCGGATAGATCGGACCAATCTGAGACAGATCAGCGCCCGCCCAAGTTTCTACAGCAGTCGTTGACATCTTTGTGTCCTCCTCAGCTCAGCAGTCCGAGGCGCTTGGCCTCTTCGATGTCTGCTTCCGAGATGGCAATCGCATCCATCTCTTCGGCGATCTCCTCGCTCATGTCGAGGCCGACAAGCTCCACCGCGGCGGGCACCCGAAGCATCCCCATCCCTTGCAGGATCTTGGAGACGATAAAGGCAGGGATGAAGCCCAGCACGATGAACATGATGCAGGCACCCAGGAACTGACCCCACGGGGTGATGACCGCAACCGGGTCATGATAGGCCGCCGTTGCCGGGTGACCCCAGAGCATGAAGCCGCAGATCACAAGCCCGATAAAGCCCGCGTAGCCGTGCACCGCGATTGCTCCCACCGGGTCGTCGATCTTGAACTTGCGCTCGACCCAGAAGTGCAGCTTGTAGGCACAGACCGCCCCGATACCGCCGATGATCATCGCCTGGATCGGATGGTAGAGGTCGTTGCCCGCCGACGCGGTAATGACGCCTGCAAGGCCGGCCGAGTAGGTCCAGAAGGCCTCGCCCTTGGACACCACATATCCCGCCAGCATCCCGCCGGAGAGGGACATCAGGAAGTTGAACACAATGGCCGACAGGGTGGTTGGCGTCAGGTAGATTGTCGTCGCGGTGAAGTTCACCACGCCTTCCGCTCCGCCCAGCGACTGGTGATCGATGATCGGCACGTTACAGGCCACGTAGAAGCCCCAGAACCCGGCATAGATCAGGAACAGGCCGATGGTGACCAGCCACTTGTTATGCGGGTTGATGTTGCGCGGGGTGCCATCGGGGGCGAACTTGCCGATCCGAGGCCCGAGCACACAGACCACACCCAGGGCAAAGCCGCCGGCAATGGCGTGGATCACCCCCGAGGCATACGCATCGTGATAGCCCAGTTGCGTGACCATCCAGCCATCGGGGTGCCAGCCCCAGGCGGCGTCGATGATCCAGGTGAACGACCCGATGACCACGGCCAGGATCCAGAAGGCCGAGGGGCGGATACGCTCAATCGTGGCGCCTGAAACGATCGAGGCCGCCGTCCAGCTGAACAGCAGGAACGCAGCCCAGAACACGCCGTTCAGGCGGTTCCAGAACGAGTTGCCAAGATCAACCCCGTATCCTTGCGCGGATTCCAGAACTTCGGTCGAGCCGCCCATGTGCGTGCCCATCAGCTGGCTCCACGGTACCGCGTTGTCCGATTGCGTGATCCCACCGGTGATGCCCGGCCCGTTCGGGAAGGCAAAGTAGATCCACCATCCAAAGAAGAAGAACGTCACGGTCACCAACGGGATCAGCATGGTGTTCTTCATCAGGGTATGTACGTGGTTCTTGTGGCGGGTGGCCCCCACCTCATACATGCAGAAGCCCACATGGATGAGAAACATGAGCGGCACGGTCGCCCAGTAGTAAAACTCGGTGAAAATCACCGTCAACGCGCCTATATCGGTATCCATTCACAGTCCTCCCGTTCAGATGGAATCCCTCTGGGGGGCTTTTTTTGTCATTGCTTTTGACCCCCCTCCTAAATCGGACCATTATTGGTCCAATCGCAAGACCAAGCCTACACCAATTTCCGATAAATTGCGATAATTTTGAGCAATTATCTGCGGATTTTTGAAGCAAGTCGTGCAAGCCGTATTCATGACGGTAATAAATATTTCCCTCTAGGGCAAATATTTTGAGTTTTCTTTTAATTTTGAACAAATAATAAGCTCTTACGCCGTTTTGGCGTAAGAGCGGTGCTGAACAAAATGGCGAAAACTCAGGTGCCTTCGGCGAGGGATTCGGCAGCGGCCTGAAATGCCGCATTCGTCTGTTCCAGATCCGCGTCGCTCAGGGCCAGGCAGGGGTAGAGTTTTGCCTGGGCCTTGAATATCCCCCGCGCCCTCAGCACGCTGTTGAACCGTGCCTGGCGGGCCGTGTCGGCCTGTATGACATCGCGGTAATCCCGCACATCGCGATCGGTGAAAACCACGTCAAAGAGGGTCGGGTCCCCGACGATCTGGTGGCCGATGCCCTGTGCGGTCAGGGCCGCGCTTGCCATGTCCATCAACCGCCGTCCAAGGCTGCGCAAGCGGTCGTACTGTCCGTCGCGGCGCAGGATTTCCATCGTTTTCATCCCCGCCACCGCCGCCACCGGGTTGCCCGAGAGCGTGCCGAGTTGCATCAGGAACCCTTCGGCACCGACCTTGGCCTTGTCGAAATGCGCCATGATATCGGCGCGCCCCGCAATGGCCGCCAGCGGGAAGCCCCCGCCGATGACCTTGCCCAGAGAGCACAGGTCCGGCGTCACGCCATAAAGCTCCTGCGCGCCGCCATAGGCAAAGCGGAAGCCGGTCACGACCTCGTCAAAGATCAGAACGATGCCGTATTTGTCGGCCTCCTCGCGCAAGAGCTGAAGGAACCCGGGCAGGGGCGGGATGATCCGTTGCAGCGGCTCCACGATGATGCCGGCCACCTCGTCGCCATGCTCGGCCAGAAGCGAGCGGATGTAGTCGAAATCGTTGAACGGGGCGATCAGCATCTCATCGGCCACGCCTTGCGGAATGCCGGCACTGTCGGGCACGGGCTGCGGAAAGTTCACCAGGCGCTGCGGTGCAAGGCTCATCTGCGCCTCGGCGCACATGCCGTGATAGCCGCCTTCGAATTTCACGATCTTGTCGCGCCCGGTAAAGGCGCGCGCGAGGCGCATGGCATACATATCCGCCTCGCCGCCCGACGTGACATAGCGCAGCATCTCGCCACAGGCGACCGCATCGCAGATCTGCTCGGCCAGCTCGATGCCCGCGGCATTGTTGGCAAAAAAGGTCATGCCGCGCGGGATCTGCTCGAAAACCGCCTCCTGCACCTCTTCGTTGCCATGGCCCAGCAGCATCGGCCCCGATCCGATCAGATAGTCGATATATTCATTGCCGTCCTCGTCCCAGACATGGGCGCCCTTGCCCCTGGCAATCACTATGCCGGGGTCGAAATTGCCAAAGCCGCCGCCGGGCAACACCTCTTGCGCGCGGGCAATCCATTCGGCTTGTGTGGCGATTTTCAGCATGGCTTTTCCTCCTAGTCGAAGATCATGTTCGGGGCGCCAAGGGCTTCGGCATCCACTCTTATGCCAAGGCCTGCACCCTCGGGCGGGGCAATCCGACCGCGGTTTCGCACCGGGGTGTCCGGGGCCAGCCGCGGGCCGACATAATGGTTCAGGTCACAGGTGTTCATCAGGCCGCGCTGCGGCGTTGCAGCGGCCAGGTGCAACAGGGCGGCAGTGGTGATGTCGGAGCCCCATGTGTCCTCGATGCACATCTGCGTGCCGAGGGACAGGCAAAGGTCGCGACAGGCGCGCATCGCCGATAGCCCGCCGATCTTGCTGAGCTTCAGTGCGGTGGCGTCCATGCAGCCCGCCTTGTGCCCGTTCAGAAGGCTCGCCATGTCATGCGCGTTCTCGTCCAGTTTCATGGGCAGCCCGCACGCGGCCCGCACATGGGCGCATTCCTCGATCGTGCGGCAGGGCTGTTCCAGCATCACATCGAGATGGGCCACCGCCCGTCCAACCCGCGTCGCTGTCAACGCATCGGCGCCGCAATTCCAGTCGCCATAGACCAGCGGGCCGGCGCCCACTGCCTCGCGAACCAGCGAGAGCCGGGCCACATCCGCCTGCCAGTTGTCGTCGGCTCCCAGCTTGACCTGGAACTGGCGCATCCCGTCGTCAAAGGCATCGCGCGCCATGCGCGCCATGTCGTCGGGCGCGATGCAGGTGATCGAATGATAGAGCGGCATATCCGCAGCATGCCGTCCGCCCAGCAAGGCATAGAGCGGCAAACCTGCCACCTGACCGGTGATGTCCCACAGGGCCGTGTCGAGCGCGGATTTTGCATATTGATGGCCCTGCAGATGCGCATTGAGCCGCTCCATCACGGCCTCTGGTCCCACCGGATCGGCCCCCAGCAGGACTGTGCACATCTCTTCGATCGCCGGGGCGACACCATTGGCATAGGCGGGCAGGTAATGCGGGATCGGACAGACCTCGCCCCAGCCCGAGGGACCGGTATCCGTGTCGAGCCTGACAATGATGGAAGAGGTGACATCGCAGGTTTTGCCATCGGCCATATAATAGGTCTCGTGGCTGGTCAGGGGGACCGACCACAGTGAAATGCGCGTGAGTTTCATCCTTGAGATCCATCAGGGTTGGGGAAACAACGGGGTGGCGCGGCGCACTCACCCCAGATCCGGCAGAAGGGCATGCAATTGTCGGCATGGACCCTGCGGCTCTGCCGCCTTGGAACCGCTTGCCGGACATTGTGTGGACAACTCTCTGATGGCATGGCTTTAACTTTCAAAGATTGCGACAGGATCGCCCAGAGTGTCACTGTCCGGCACAACCCCCAGGCCAGGCACAGAAGGGGGGGTCGCATAGCCCTGGGCATTGCGCGCGCCTTGCCCCGGAGCCGGGTCGATGCTCAGGTGATAATGGCAGAGCCAGGAGGCCAGCCGGTTGGCCTCGGGCGTGGAGGCGGCGAGGTGAATGGCCGCCGTATCGGCCAGCGCGGTGCCGCCCACATCCTCGATATGCATCTGCCATCCGACGCTGACGCCTAAATCGCGCACCTGCCGCGCGCGGGTCAGTCCGCCCAGCCGGTTGGGCTTGACCTTGACCCCTTCGCAGGCCCCGCGTTTCCAGGCGTCAAGGTGGTCCTGCATCATGTGCAGGCATTCATCCAGCATGATCGGGTTGGCCACGCGGGCCGCCACATGGGCGCATTGGTCCAGGGTCTCGCAGGGTTGTTCCACCCAGTCACGGGCGCGCACCGAGTTGAGCACCTCGATGGCGGTGGCGGGTTGCCAGGCGCGGTTGACATCGAAGGTCACGCGATGGCCCTCGGGCAGACCGGCCGAGATCGCCTCGATCCGCGCGATATCGAGGGCCGGATCGCTGCCGCCCACCTTGGCGGAATGCACGCGATAGCCCTTGTCGGCCGCCCGGCGGATCAGCGCCAGCATCTCATCGGGCGTGCCTGTAGATATTGAGGAATTGACCGGCACTGCCGTGGCCTCGGCCCCGCCGAAGAGCTGCCAGAGGGGCAGCCCGGTGGCTTGCCCGAGAATATCCCAGCAGGCCATGTCGAGCGGCGACTTGGCGTAAGGGTGGCCGGGCAGGGCCACATCCATCAGTCGGTTGATGTGCTCAAGGCTGCGCGGATCCTGCCCGAGAAGCGCCGGAGCCAGCGTGGCGATGCCCGCCCGCACCCCCGGCCCGTGCGCGGGCAGATAGGTGTGCCCCCAGGGACAGCCTTCGCCCCAGCCGCTGAGCCCGGCATCGGTGTCGAGGCGCACGAAGGTGCTGTCGAGACGCTCGAATCTGAGGCGTCCACCGGAGAGCCAATAGGGCTCGGTCAGGGGCAGGTCGAGCTGCCAGAGGGTGATGCGGGTGATTTTCATCGCGCGCGCCGGAAGAGGGATTGCGCTGCCTGCGGCATCGCCCGGGGGCGGCCCTGCGGGCCGCGTTTTTTGAGTATTTTTGGAACAATGAAAGTCATTTCAGTTCCACTTCGACAAAGGCCATGGGCGCGTCACCTGCGTTGATGACATTATGCTCCACCCCTTCGGCGCGGCGATAGGCGGTGCCCGCGGGTACGGTGACCTCGTTGATCTCACCGCCGGGCAGTTCCAGCCGCATGTGGCAATCGGTGAGCGCGGTGATCACGTAGTCATATTCGTGCCGGTGCCAGCCGGTCTGTTGCCCCGGGGCAAAGTCGAAACGGGTGACGCGGGTGCGGGCATCGTCGATCATCTGGGTGGCGGTGCAGGTCATTGTCATGGGCTCTCTCCATAGGTTGCGACAGGGGCGCCGAGGCTTTCGAAATCGGGGACCACACCCAGCCCGGGTGTGTCGGTGGGGGTAAGCTTTGCTCTCCGGGCGGGAGGAAGAAATCCAGATCGCGGCTGGTGCAGAGCCAGCTTGTTCATCGGCGCGCCATCGGTCAGCGTGCCGTATATTGGCATCCGCATTGGCGGTTGGGGCGGCCGGGACCGGGTATTTTGGGCCAGGACGACGCATCAGAGCGCATATTCAGCGACAGGATCGCCCAGCCGGGACGGGTCCGGGGTGACGCCAAGGCCGGGTGTGACGGGGGCGGTGGAGCCTCCGCCGATGACCGGTGCATCGAAGGCGGCGATGCTGACATCGACCATGGCCCGTGTGTCGAGCGCGCAGCGCAGCAAGGGGCGCGGGGTGGATTGGGCAAAGTGCAGGATCGCAGCAAAGCTGATTTCCGAGCCGACCGTGTCCTGGATGCTCATCACCATGCCCGCCGAGGCCGCAAGCATGCGCTGGCGCAGCATCGGGGTGATCCCGCCTTGTTTGCTGAGTTTCAGGCCGACACCATCGCAGAGATCATGGCGGATTGCGTGAACAAGATCGGCCTCGGACTGGATCAGTTCATCAAGCAGGATCGGCACCGGGCAGCGGGCGCGCACCGTTTCGGTTTCGCGCCAGCTGGCGCAAGGGGCCTCGAGCACGACATCCAGTCCCGCGGGCAAGAGCGCCAGCATGCGCAGCGCATGTTCGGGCGAAAGCCCGTTATTGGCGTCGGCCAGATACCATTCGCCGGGCTGACGGTCGGCCAGGCAGGCGGCGATGCGCTCGGCGTCGAGCGCCGGGCCGCCGTCGGCCTCAGCCGCGCCGATCTTGATGGAATGGCCCATGAACCCCTGGGCGCGGTGGGCGGCGACCTTGGCGCGCATCGCGTCGGGCGTGTCCCCGCCGATGGATGAGATCAGCGGCACAGGCCCCGATGTCGCCCCGCCGGTGATCCCGTGCAGGGGCTGGCCCGCGGCCTGCGCGGCAATGTCCCACATGGCGACATCCAGCGCACAGCGGGCATTGCGGTGGCCGGTGAGGGTGGCCTGCATCCGCTCCCAGTTGCGGTCGTGATGGCGCGGGTCGTGGCCCAGCAGGGCAGGGGCAAGCACGGCGATGCCTGCTCGTGTGCCGGGTGCGTGGGCTGCCACATAGGTGGCCCCGAATGGTGTGGATTCCCCCCAGCCGGTCAGGCCGCAGGCCGTGGTCATTTTCACGAATGTCGCGTCATAGCTGCGGTATTCGCGCCCCCCGGACAGCCGGTACACCCCGCCCTTCACCGGCAGGTCTGCCTGATAAACCTCGATCCGTGCGATCTGCATCAGCCCGCTCCGGGCGTGATGGCGGGCGGGTCGGCCAGACCGTCCCCGCGCCAGAATACGAGGGTCAGCACCGGATCGGCCTCGGTGGTCATTGCATGCGGCTGATTGGACAGGTGCAGCCGGGTCTCACCCGGGGCCAGCCAGATATCCGCCTCTCCATCCGCATGAAAGAGCGCGCGGCCCGACACGATCGTATAGAGCTCCTCGGGCTGGTGCTGGTGGCGCGGATAGAAAAGCCCCGGCCCCCAATAGCCCACGGTGATGCGCGCCTTATCCGTCAGGAAATGCCCCTCCGGCCCCGCCAGTTCACACCAGCAGAAATGATCGAGGAAGGTCTGACCGACCTCCTCGGCGGTATAGGTGTGCCGCCATTCCACATCCCCGACCACGGCCTGAAGCGCCTGCAACAGCGCATCGGACCCCGCCCCGGACGCGCCGGGATTGCTCAGGACATGCGCGGCCGAGGGCAGGGGGTGCGGGGGCAGGTCGGCCCAGACCAGATCATCCGGCCAGTCGCAGAAGGCGCGCGCCTCCGGCAGGTTGGCATGCCAGTCGCGGGCCGCATCGAGGGCCGCCGCCAGGCGGCTGCGTGCGTTCATCCGAGCGCCTCCGGATAGGTGAAAACGGGCTTTGTCATAAGGTCTCCGCGCCAGAGCACATAGGCCAGTACGGGCTGGTCATGGGTGGTCAGCGCATGCGGCTGATTGGTGAGGTGAAACTGGCTCTCACCGGGGCGCAGCACGCGGCTGCCTTCGCCCTCCACATGAAACTCCGCCTCGCCGGCAAGGACCAGATAAAGCTCTTCCGCCGGGTGATGATGCATCGGGTAATGATAGCCCGGGCGCTGATACACCATGAAGCCGCGCATCGTATCGGTGCCGAAAGGCGCGTCATGGCCAAGAAACTCATATGTGCCGAAATGCGCATGCAGCACCGCGCCAATGGACGTGTGGCGATAGGTTTCGCGCCATTGCGCCAGCGGGCCTGCGGCGATCAGCGCATCGCGGAAACCGGCAAACGCCTCGGTGGTCAGATCCGCATCCGCCGCCATCGCATCGCAAAGCGGGTCATGATGCGCGGTGACGGCCTGTTCCCTCAGAGGCTCTGGGAAGGGGCAGAAATCCTGCAAGGCGGGCACGGCGGCATGGGCGGCGCGGGCGGCCTCCAGAAGGGTGGTCCAGCGCGCGTCCATCATGGGATCACCACGATATTGCCGGTGTGGCGTTTCTCGATGAAGGCCGCCTGCGCCTCGCGCAGCTCGGCCAGCGGATAGGTGGCGGCCAGCATCGGTTTGATCTCGCCCGCCTCGATATAGCCAACGACGTCGTGAAAGACATGCTGCGGGAGGATGGTGGAGCCGGTGAAGGTCAGATCGCGCAGGTAAAACGTCCGCAGGTCAAGCTCGACCATCGGGCCGGCGATCGCCCCCGAGCAGGTATAGCGCCCGCCGCGCTCCAGCACATCGATCAGTTGCGGCCACATTGGCCCGCCGACGATATCGGCGACCACGGTGATCTTTTCATCGCCCAGGGCGGCGCGCAGATTGTGCGGGCTGCGCGGCAGGATCACATCGGGACCGCACCGGGCCACATCAGCATGCTTGGCCTCGGATGCCATGGCGATCACCCGTGCGCCGCGCCGCTTGGCCAGCTGGATCAGCGCGCCGCCCACACCGCCCGAGGCACCGGGGATCAGCACCGTGTCGCCCGCCACGACCTTTGCCCGCGCCAGCATGCCTTCGGCGGTGGTATAGCTGCACTGGAAGGTGGCCAGCTCGGCATCGCTCAGATCGCTCTCCACCACCGCCACATCGCGCCGGTCGGCCATCGTGTATTCGGCATAACCACCATCCTTTTCCGAGCCGAAATATCCGGTCTTGTCCATGTTGCCGGGGTCCGACCAGTCGCGCAGCCAGCCATCCACCATCACCCGCTTGCCGATCAGCGCCTGATCGGCATTTGCCCCAACGGCCACAACCCGGCCCACCGCATCGGCGCCCTGAATGCGTGGGAAGGTCAGCGGCGCACCGCCCCAGGTGGGATCGTCATCGTTGATCTCGCCATAGGCGCCGCCGGTGGTGGCCTCGTCCACCGCCTTGGAATACCAGCCCGAGCGGGTATTCACATCGGTGTTGTTCATCCCGCAGGCGCCGACCCTGATCACCACGTCATCCGGGCCGGGGGTGGGTGTGGGCCAATCCTCGTGCCATTCGTATTTGTCCAGGCCGCCATGCCCGGTCAGCACCATGGCGCGCATTGTTTGGGGCAGATCCGTCATGCAAAGACCTCCATCGCATCGGCACGTGGCAGCAGGCTTTCGGGGTCATAGACGGGGGCATCCAGGATGCGACCCCTGCGCGGTTTGCCCGCGATGATCACCTCGACCTCTTGCCCGGCAACGTTGGCATGCGGTTTGATGTATGCAAAGGCCAGAATCTTGCCCACCGTGTGTCCGAAGGCCACCGAGGCGGTTGAGCCGACGACCTGTCCCTCCACCAGCACCGCCTCGCCGCCATGGCCATCCTCAACACCATCCGGCTCGATCTCCAGATAGGCGCAGACCCAAGGCAGGGTGTCAGCGTTAAGCGTGTGCGCCTTGCCCAGATAGTCCTTGTCGGTCCGTGCAAAGCGCAGCACATCGGCCTCGGCCAGCGTCACCTCATTGGTCAGCTCACCAGCGCCCTTGAACATCTTCTCCATGCGAAGCGCGTTCATGGCAAAGCTGCCGTAATCGGTGATCCCGTGGGCCACGCCTGCGTCCCAGAGGGCGTTGTATACATCAAGCGCCGCCTCACGCGGCATGTGGAATTCCCATCCCAGCTCGCCCGCATAGGACATCCGGAAGGCCCAGAGCCGGTGGCCCGCTACAGTGATTTCCTGCGCGGTCAGCCAGCGGAACCCGGCATTGGAGAGGTCCGCATCGGTGCATTGCGCCAACACGTCCCGCGCTTTGGGGCCATTGAGTGTGATTGCCGCCCATTCGTTTGAACGCAGGATGATCTCGGCGTCGGCGTCGCCCTTGTGCTGGGCCAGGTGATCCAGCAGGCGTTGCTCAAAAAACGCAGCACATACAAGGTAATACCGCCCTTCCTCCAGTTTGACGACCGTGGTCTCCAGTTCGATCCGCCCGCGCCGGTTGAGCATATGCGTCAAGGCGATGCCGCCGATTTTTTGCGGCAACCGGTTGGCCACCAGCCGGTCCAGCAGCGCCTCGGCGCCGGGGCCGGTCACCTCGACCTTGGTGAAGGCGGAGATATCCATGATCCCGACCGCCTCGCGCACGGCCTTGCATTCCAGCGCCACCATGTCATGCGTG
Source organism: Roseovarius faecimaris (assembly GCF_009762325.1). Classification (NCBI taxonomy): domain Bacteria; kingdom Pseudomonadati; phylum Pseudomonadota; class Alphaproteobacteria; order Rhodobacterales; family Roseobacteraceae; genus Roseovarius; species Roseovarius faecimaris. Next base: position 2,213,332 of record NZ_CP034348.1, on the reverse strand, counting down.
GCGGTCCGCTTGAACCCGTAATAGTCGCGCTGTTCCAGCCCGTTCCGCGCAAACCAGCGCGGGCGCTCATGGCCATAGACTTCCTCATAGACCGCGCCCTTTTCCTTCAGCCGCTCATAAAGAGGGGAGGGTTTGACAGGCCGCCCGGCCAGCCGGTTGAAATGCGGGAAGGGGATTTCGTGGCGCAGGCAGTAATCCTCCTCCGCTTTGATCACCTGCCAGTCTTTGCTGGCATAAGAGCCAAAGCGGCGCGGATCATAGTCGCGCATGGAAATATCCGCCGCCCCATGCACCATCCACCGCGCGAGTTCGCGGGTCAGCCCCGGCCCCCAGCCGATGCCGATCTGCGTGCCACAGCAGCACCAGTAATTGCGCACGCCCGGGGCAGGGCCGATCAGGGGGTTGCCATCGGGCGGATGGCTGATTGCGCCATGCACCTCGCGCTGAATGCCCAGATCGGCAAAGATCGGCATGCGGTTCAGGCTTTCTTCCAGCCAGGGCATGATCCGGTCGTAATCGGCGTCGAACAGCCAGTTCTCGTAGTCCCACGGGCAATGATCGTGCCAGACGGAGTTGGGGTTCTCCTTCTCGTAGATCCCGATCAGGCCGCGTTTTTGCTCCATCCGGATATAGCCCGACACCTTGCGGTCATCGCGAATGACCGGCAGTTCCTTGTCCAGATCGGCAAATTCCGGCACCGGCTCGGTCACGAAGTAATGGTGCGTCATCGAGGTCATGGGCAGTTGCAGGCCCGACCATTCGCCCATCTGCCGCGCATAGGTGCCGCCCGCATTGACCACATGTTCGCAGGTGATCGTGCCTTTCTGGGTCTCCACCACCCATTCGCCACTCTCGGCCTGGGTAATGTTGGTGGCACGACACTGGCGGATGATACGCGCGCCTTTCTGCCGCGCCCCGGCGGCCATGGCCATGGTCACATTGGTGGGGTCCACATGGCCGTCATCGGGGGTGTGCAGCGCGCCCAGCACGCCGTCGAGGTTGTAGAAAGGATGCAGCTCGGCGATCCGCGAAGGCCCGACCAGCTCGATATTGAAGCCCAGCGACCGGCCAACCGACAGCGTGTGCTGCAGCCAGTCCATCTCGTCCTCGGTATAGGCCAGCCGGAACGACCCGCATCCATGCCAGGTGACCGCCTGACCGGTCTCGGCTTCCAGCCCCCCGGAATAGAGCCCGATATTGTAATCCACGCATTTGCCCAGGCCGAAAGAGCTGGTCGAATGGGTGATCTGGCCCGCTGCGTGCCAGGTGGAGCCAGAGGTCAGCTCGGCCTTTTCCAGAAGGACGGTCTCTGCCCCCCAGCCTTCATGCGCCAGGTGATAGGCAAGGCCCACCCCCATCACGCCACCCCCAACGATCACCACGCGGGCGTGGCTGGGCAAGCTTTTGTCTGACATGCGGGCAATCCTTTTGGCTGTGAGTCGTTTTTCCTCTCGACAGGGTATTCGTACATCTGTACCGTCGTCAATCATGAATGACACAAATGTATCATCAGCCGTTCTGGAACGCCTCTCCGAAGAGTGGGAGGCCCTGACGCCCGAGGCCCAGAAGGCCGCGCGCTATGTGCTTGAAAACCCTCAGGATGTGGGCATTTCCACCGTGCGCGAAATTGCCGAGGCCGCGAAGGTCAAACCCAACACCGTCGTGCGCATGGCGCGGCAGGTGGGATTCGACGGCTATGACGATTTCCGCGAGCCGTTCCGCGAGGCGATCCGCCGGGGCAGCGTGAATTTTCCCGACCGCGCGCGCTGGCTTCAGGATATTTCGCGCACCGGCGATATGGGCGGGCTTTATGCGGACCTGCTGAATGCCGCCATCCGCAATATCGAGGACACCTTCGCGGGCATCAGCGCCGACAATCTTCAGGCCGCCGCCGAAGCGATCTGGAACTCGCGCAATGTCTATGTGCTGGGCGTGGGTGTGAATAATGCCAATGCGCGCAATTTCACCTATCTTGCCTCGACCGGCATGACGCAGTTCTTTGCCATCCCCAAGCCCGGCTCGGTGGCCACGGATGACCTCGCCTGGGCGGATGAGCGCGATGTGCTGATCGCCATGACCTGCCGCCCGTTCCGCACCGAGGTGATCGAGGCGGTGCGCATCGCCCGCGAACAGGAGATGACCGTGGTGTCGATCTCCGACAGTCCGGCCAGCCCGATCATCCTGCAGGCGCATCACGGCTTTGTCGTCTCGGCCGACACGCCGCAATTCTTTCCGTCCTCCGTATCCACCATCGCCCTTCTGGAAACGCTGCTGAGCTTCGTCATCGCGGTGTCCAGCGAGGAAATCGTGGACCGGGTCGAAAAATTTCACAAACGCCGCCATCAGCTTGGCATCTATCAGGAGGAACCGGAATGAACGTCCCCCTCGTGCATTCCCTTGACGCCCGCTACTACACCGACCCCGCGATTTTTGCGCAGGAAATGAATGGCTTGCTCCTGCGGACCTGGCAATTTGCCGGGCATGTCAGCCAGATCCCGAATGTGGGTGATTACTTTGCCTTCGAGATCGCCGGGCAAAGCCTGTTTTGCATACGTGGCCGCGACGAGGTGGTGCGCACCTTCTATAACGTCTGCCAGCACCGGGCGCATGAGCTGGTCACCGGCACGGGCAGCACCCGCGTCGTGGTCTGCCCCTATCATCAGTGGACCTATGAGCTGACCGGTGGTCTGCGCGCCGGGCCCAACATCAAGAGCGTGCCGGGCTTCGACCGGGAAAAGATCTGCCTGACCGAAGTGCGTACCGAGGATTTCCACGGCTTCCTCTTCGTCAATCTAGATGATGCGGCGGCCCCGATGGACGACTGGTTTCCCGGCGTGCGCGAAGAGCTGTCTGAATATGTGCCGCATATCGACGCTCTGGCACCCCTCGAATGGGTCGAATGCCCCGAGCGGTGCAACTGGAAGGTTTCGGTCGAGAATTACTCCGAATGCTACCATTGCCCCACCAACCACCCGACCTTTGCCGAAGGGGTAATCAAACCCGAGACCTATGACATCCAGCCCGATGCGAGCGGCGGCTATGTGCTGCGCCATGTCACCGAATGCCAGAGCCTTGAGGCAATGACCTATCCGATCGATTTGTCGGTGCCCCATGCGGGCGATTACCAGTCATGGTTCCTGTGGCCGATGTTCTCGTTCCAGTGCTACCCGGGCAATGTGCTCAACACCTACCATTGGCGGGCGCATGATGTGGACAATTGCACCGTCTGGCGCGGCTGGTACACGGTGGATGGCGCCGAGAGCGACGTGATCCGCAAGCTTGCCATTCAGGACCGCGACACCACCGTCGAAGAAGATATCCGGCTGGTGGAATCGGTGCATCGCGGCCTCAAGTCCAAGGGCTACAAACCCGGCCCGCTGGTGCTCGACCCGGGCTGCGGCGTGATGTCCGAGCATTCGATCCAGAAGCTGCAACAATGGATGCGCGAGGCGGTGGATGGCTGACATCACAGGCAGATGCTTTTGCGGGGCGGTGCGCTATGCCACTCCGGGGCCCGTGCTCTGGGCCGGGCATTGCCATTGCGACAGCTGCCGCCGGGCCACCTCGGCCCCGTTCACCAGCTTTTTCGGGGTGCCCCGCGCGTCCGTGCGCTGGGAGGGTGAGCTGAAAACCAACGCTACATCCAATGGCCGCGTGAAACGCCTGTTCTGCGGGGCATGCGGAACGCAGATGACCTATCAGTATGAGGGCTGGCCGGACGAGACGCATCTTTACGCCGCCACGCTGGACAACCCGCAAAGCTTTGCCCCCAAAGCGCATTTTCACTACGCCGAGAAACTGCCCTGGGTCCGGATCACCGACGATCTGCCCAAATATCCGGGCTCGGCCGACACGACGGAGCCGCTCTGATGCTGATGCCCGAAACCTGGCGGCCCGAACACAAGCTGTTTCCGCATCAAGTGGGCTTTACCTGCCCGCCCTTCGACTATGACGCGGCGCCCAGCGACTTCCTCCGAATGGCCCCTGAAACCGTGGGCGTGCATGGCTGGATGCTGCATGTGCCCGACTATGTGCACGCTCTTGACCAGCGCAAACAGAATTTTGGCATGATGGAAGACTTCGTGCATTGCATGGCCCGCAACGGCGTCGATGTGGCGGGGCAGGTGGGGTCGAACTGGGTCCATGCCAGCGGGCTGGGCGTGGAGGGTATCCGCGCCCATTGCGAGGCGCTGTCGGACAAGCACGGCGTGCGCTTTCACATGGCAGGTTACGCCATGGTCGAGGCACTGCGCGCGATGAATGTGGAGAAGGTCGCGCTCAACGCCGCCTATCACTGGCCCGCCTGGTGGCAGGGCACGGTGGGCTTTCTTCGCGAGGCGGGTTTCGATGTGCTCTGGGCCGGAAATTTCCACGATCAGGGCTGGTTCGACAGCCAGGAGGAGGTGAACGATCACCGCTGGGTGTTCGAGGGCGATCTGGCGATGAAAAGCTTTCTCTACGTTGCCGAACAGGCCCCCGATGCCGATGCCTACCTGATCAACGGCATGTGCAATTTCCGTTCGGGGCCCGACGGTTTGCCGCAGCGGCCGCTGCATCTGACACGCGCGCTGGAGGCCGCCCTTGGCAAGCCCGTCATCGGCCATGACACGGCCCTTTACTGGCGGATTTTCAAGGATCTGGGGCTTGGTCCCGTCACCCCGCAAGGCCAGCTTCTGGAGAGCCTCAATGCATAAAATCGTTGCCCTCTGGGCCGTGCCGCGCTCCACCTCCACCGCGTTTGAATGGATGATGCGCCAGCGCGGCGATCTCGACTGCCTGCACGAACCCTTCGGTGAGGCCTGGTATCAGGGCGAAGAGCCGCTCTGGCAACGCTTCCAGCCCGGCGACAAGACCACACCGGGGCTGACCTTGGAAAGTGTCTGGCAGGACATTCAGGCGCGCGCCGCGCATGGCCCGGTTTTCCTCAAGGATTTTCCGCATTACATCAATCACATGTGGACGCCTGAGTTCCTGTCGCATTTCACTCATGCCTTTCTCATCCGTGACCCGGCCAAGACGATCACCTCCATGCATGACAAATGGCCCGACTTTCACGAGGGCGAAGTAGGCTTCCCCGAACAGCGCGCCCTGTTTGACCTCTTGTGGGCTTTGAACGGCAGCCCGCCACCGGTGATCGACAGCGATGATCTTCTGGAGAACCCCGAGGCGATGACCGCTGCCTTCTGCAACGCGGTGGGTATCCCCTTTATCCCCGAGGCGCTGAGCTGGGCGCCGGGCGGCGACCCTTCGGCGCATAGCTGGTGGGATGGCGGGTCGTTTCATGGCAACCTTGCCAAATCCACGGGCCTGACCCGGCAGGAGCGCCGTTATGTGGAGCTTGCGGAGTGTGCGCCGCGCGTGCAACAGGTGTATCGCCGGATGCAGCCGCATTATCAGCGGCTTCATGCGCACCGGCTGACAGCCTGAAGAAAGGAAGACCACCGATGCAGATCAAGCCCTATTGGCAGAACTATGTGGACGGCAGTTGGGTCGATGGCGGCGCGGGCCGTGTCGAGGTGGTCAACCCCGGCACGGGCGAGGTTCTGGCCGAGCAGGCCCTGGCCGACGCGGCGGATATCGACCGCGCCGTGCAGGCGGCGCGCCGGGTTCATCAAAGCGGGGTGCTGACCGCGATGCGCCCGGTTGAGAGGGGCCGGATGGTGCAGGCCATTGGCCGCTACCTGATTGAAAACGCAGACGATATTGCGCAGGTTCTCACGCTGGAACAGGGCAAGCCTCTGTGGGAAGCGCATCGTGAAATCCAGGGCGCTGCACGCTATTTCGAGTATTACGGCAACCAGGCCGAAACGCTCGAAGGCCGCTCGATCCCGCTTGGCGCGGGCTATTTCGACTTCACCCATTACGAGCCTTACGGCGTCTCGGCGCAGATCATCCCGTGGAATTTCCCGCTTGAGATGACGGCGCGCTCGCTCTCCTGCGGGCTGGCCACGGGCAATGCCTGCGTGGTCAAGACACCAGAGCTGACCCCGCTCTCCAACTATATCTACGGTCATGCCGCCGAAGCCGTGGGCCTGCCCGCGGGTGCGGTCAATATCCTCTGCGGCTGGGGGCACGAGGCCGGCGCCGCGCTCAGCGCGCATCCGGACGTCAATCAGATCGTCTTTACCGGCTCGGTCAAAACCGGGATCGCCATTGCCACGGCGGCGGCGGCCAATGTCGTGCCTTGTGTGCTGGAACTGGGCGGCAAATCGGCGGCCATCGTGCATGACGATGCCGATCTTGAAGCGATGGAGAAGGACATCCGCTGGGGCATCTTTTTCAATGCCGGGCAGGTCTGTTCGGCCATGTCGCGGATCGTGGTCCACGAAAGCCGCCATGACGAGCTGGTCGAGCGCGCCGTGAAGGTCGCGAAATCGCTCTCGGTCGGCCCTGGTATCGACCGGGCCGAGGCGGGGCTGACGATGGGCTCGATGGTGTCCGAGGCACAGCGCGACCGCGCCGCGCGGATGGTGGCCGAGGCCGAGGCGCAGGGCGCACATGTGGCCACCGGCGGACGCAAGATGAACATCCCCGGCGCGTTTCTGGAACCCACTGTTCTCACAGGTGTTTCCCCCGACATGACCATCGCGCAGGAAGAGGTGTTCGGCCCGGTTCTGTCGGTGATCCCCTTCCGGGACGAGGCCGAGGCCGTCGCCATCGCCAATGGGACCGAGTACGGGCTTGTCGGCGGCGTGTTCACCCGCAATCTCGACCGTGCCACACGCGCCGCGCAGAAAATCCGCGCCGGTCAGGTCTTTGTCAACGAATGGTTCGCCGGCGGGGTCGAAACCCCCTTTGGCGGCTATGGCAAATCCGGCTATGGCCGCGAGAAGGGGCGCGAGGCGCTGCTCAACTACGTGCAGACCAAGAATGTCGCGATCCAGGTGAGATAGATCACCTTCGGGCCTTCCGTCACCCGCTTGCGCTCCGGCCCCAAAGCCGGTTGAGTGGGAGGCGGGCGCAGGGGGCCCGATGCCCCTCCGCAGGCGCCATGATCCGGCCATGAGCAAAAAGGACAACCGCCCATGATCAGCGAGGCCACTCCCCCTGTTACTCTTCGCGCGGTGGTCGAAAACGGGCTTTGTATCGGGTGCGGTCTCTGCGCGGCGCTGGCCCCCGAACGATGGGCGATGCGCATGACCGATGAGGGCCGTCTGCGCCCCGCGCCTCTCACAGCCGAGAACCACGACGCCGATGCCATGATCCTGGCGGCTTGTCCCGGCGCTGTGGTCGAAGCCGAGCCGCGCGGCACCCAAAGCGATCCGGTCTGGGGCAGCTTCACCCATATGGGCGAGGCCTGGGCAGGCGATGCCGATATCCGCTATCGCGCCGCGACGGGCGGGGTGCTGACGGCGTTGGGTGTGCATCTGCTGCGCTCCGGGCAAGCACGGTTCATCCTGCATTGCGGGGCCGATCCCGAGCGCCCCATGCGCAGCCGCTGGCAGATCAGTGAAACGCCCGAACAGGTTCTCGACCGGGCCGGGTCCCGGTATGGCCCGTCGGACACGCTGGCCGGGATCGAGGCGGCGCTGGCCCGGAATGAACCCTTTGCCGTGATCGCAAAACCCTGTGACGCCAATGCGTTACGCGCGCGGGCCAAGGCGGACCCGCGGCTTGACCGGCTCATGGTGGCGGTGCTGGTCATGGTCTGTGGTGGCGCGTCGGATCTGGGCAAATCGCAGGCCGTGCTAGAGGAGCTGGGGCTGCGCGAAGAGGAGGTGACCCTGTTCCGCTATCGCGGCCACGGCAATCCGGGGCCGACCCGGATCGAGACCCGATCGGGCGAGGCGTTCGAAAAGACCTATCTCGATATGTGGGCCGATGAGGCGGGCTGGCGCATCCAGAGCCGCTGCAAGATCTGCCCCGATGCGATTGGCGAGGCGGCGGATATCGCTGCGGCCGATATCTGGCCCGGCGGTGCACCCATGGGTGAGGATGAGGGCTTTAACGGTGTCATTACCCGCAGCCCGGCCGGTCAGGCGCTGCTGGAGAGCGCCGTGGCGGCGGGCGATCTGGTTCTGGGCCGCGCGCATTCGCCGCGTGATTATGACGATTTCCAGCCGCACCAGGTGGCCAAGAAGCATAGCGTGGCCGCGCGTCTGCGCGGGCTTGCGTCGGCGGGACAGCCTGTCTTTGCCCATCGCGGTCTGCGGATCGACGCATTGGATGCCGGCGATGCCGCGCAAGAGGAGGGCACCTGCGCACGGGCCAAGGCCGGCAAGTTCCGCGAGACCCTTCCGGAGGCCGATTGATGCAGAAACCCTTCACCCTTGATCAGGCGCGCGGGATGCTCATCGGGCTTGCAGTGGGCGACGCGCTGGGCACGACGCTGGAGTTAGTCCCGCGTGAGGCGGTGCGCCCGATTGACGATATGGTCGGTGGCGGCCCCTTCGGGCTCAGACCCGGGCAATGGACCGATGACACCTCCATGGCGCTCTGCCTGGCGCAAATGCTGCGTTCGGCCAATGGCTGGGACGCCGATGATGCCATGCGCCGCTTCGTCAATTGGCGCGACTTCGGCTATCTCAGCTCGACGGGTGTCTGTTTCGATATCGGCAATCAGACGAGCGCGGCACTCGATGCCTATCTGCAAACCGGCAATCCCTATTCCGGCCCGACGGAGAACGAGAAGTCGGGCAATGGCGGGATCATGCGGCTGGCCCCCGTGGTGCTGGCCTATGGGGCGAATGTGCAATCGGCGCAATCGGCAGCGCAGCTCTCCAGCCGGCTGACCCATGCCAGCCCGCTCTGCATGCGGGCGGCGGCCAACCTGGCGCAGTTCCTTGTCACCGGCGACACTGGCCTGCTGCCCCGCCCGGAGGAGCCGCCCGAGGAGGCGTCAGGCTATGTGGTGCACACGCTGCACGCGGCCTTCTGGGCCATGACCCAGGGCGACAATTTCCGCGATATCCTGCTGGCGGCGGTCAATCTGGGCGGCGATGCCGATACGGTGGGCGCGGTCACCGGGCAGATCGCGGGGCGCATTTACGGCTATGAGGGCATTCCGGAAAACTGGCGGAACCTCTTGCATGATCACGATAAAATCCTGACCGCGGCGGATGACCTCTATGCGCTGCGGCCCATCGACATATGAAGAAAGGACAAAAACATGAGCCTCTTTGACGAAGACCTGTTTCTCAAGGGTCTGGAGCAGCGCAAGGGCACCCTGGGCGCGGAATATGTGGAAAAGAACCTGGCTGCAGCGGACGACTTCACCCGGCCCTTTCAGGAGGCGATGACCGCCTGGTGCTGGGGCTTTGGCTGGGGCGATGACGTGATCGAACCCAAGACCCGTTCGATGATGAACCTCGCCATGCTGGGCGCGCTGGGCAAGATGCATGAATGGGAGATCCACTGCAAAGGCGCGCTGACCAACGGGTGCAGCGTCGAGGAGATTCGCGCCATCGTGCATGTGGTGGCGATCTATTGCGGCGTGCCGCAGGGGATCGAATGTTTCCGCTCGGCCCGCAAGGTGCTGGAAGAGGCGGGGCAGTTGTAAGCTCCGCGCCTGCGGTCTTTTGCCCGACCTTGCGAGGCGCGCATGTCAAGGCGCGAAGAGCATTGGCCTGCGATGCGCTTCGCACTAAGATGTTGCCATGACCAAACCCTGCATCCTCTGTGTGGCCATCACCGGCTCTGTGCCCACCAAGGCCGATAATCCCGCCGTTCCGATCACTGTGACCGAGCAGATCGAGAGCACCCATGCCGCCTTTGAGGCCGGGGCCGCCATTGCGCATTGCCATGTGCGTAATGACGACGGCACGCCGTCTTCGGATCCCGATCGCTTTGCCCGGCTGGGCGAAGGGATCCGCATGCACTGCCCGGGCATGATCGTCCAGTTCTCGACCGGCGGGCGTTCAGGTGCCGGGGCCGCGCGGGGCGGGATGCTGCCGCTGCGGCCTGATATGGCCTCGCTGTCGGTGGGGTCCAACAACTTCCCCACCCGCGTTTACGAGAACCCGCCGGACCTGATCGACTGGCTGGCCTCGGAGATGCGTACATATGAAGTCACCCCCGAGATCGAGGCGTTCGATCTCAGCCATATCCTTCAGGCGATCCGTTTGCATGGGGCAGGGGTGCTTTATGGCAAACTCTATATCCAGTTCGTGATGGGCGTGAAAAACGCCATGCCCGCCGACAAGGACGTGTTTGACTTCTATGTTCGGATCATGCGCGAGCGCGCCCCGCATGCCGAATGGTGCGCCGCCGGGATCGGGCCGAACCAGATCGTCGTTAATGAATGGGCGATCGCCGCCGGCGGGCATACGCGTACCGGACTCGAAGACAATGTCCGCCTCGACAAGGCGCATCTGGCCCCCTCCAATGCGGCGCTTGTGGCCCGCGCGGCCGATCTCTGCGCCAAATATGAGCGGCCCGTCGCCACGCCAGCACAGGCCCGGGCCCTTCTCGGGCTGCATCCGGACGGCTGAGCGGCGCACATTCCTGAGAATCGTGTGTGCCATCCGGCCGCCTGGCGCAAAGTGAGTCGGAATTGCCACACAACCCATGCGCAGACCGCGGCATAATCCCGGAAATCATCCGCAAAACGGCAAGCTCGCCACCCCGGCAATCCCGGGCGAAAGTTATGGCGATTCCAATAAAATAAGGGCTTTTGACAGAAAGCTCTTTGCGGCGGGCGGTTTGAGTGTGGTTTTAACAACACAACGCCCGCAACATGACGGCGTCCATGGGGGCTTTCGTTGACTCTGAGGGGGCATTTGCCGCATTCCATTCCCAAGCCGTGCCCGACTTGGGGGCGGCGGTACATGAAACTTTCCTGCTATTAGGAGGGATAACCCTTGAAAAAGCAACTTCTCTGCACCAGCGCTATCGCTCTCGGCGTCGCCGCTGCTGCGCCTGCTTCGGCTCAGGACTGGAACCTGGACTGGGGCGGCTTCATGAGCCAGCACGTCGCATTCATTGACGGCGACCTGAAAGTCGGCGGCGCGACCGCACCCGGCTTTGACTGGTCCGGTCTGGAACTGCACCAAACGGCTGAAATCATTTTCACCCCGTCGATCACGCTGGACAACGGCCTGACCTTTGGTGTGAACATCCAGTTCGAAGGCCAGAACGGCCTGAACATCGACGAATCGTATATGTCGATCTCGTCGGACACCTTCGGTCGTCTGGACATCGGTGCTGAAAACTCGGCTGGTTACAAGTCGATGGTTGGCGCACCGACCGTGACGTCGATGTGGATCAACTCGCCGTCGATCTCGACCTTCATCGCTCTGTCGGCTTCGGGCGCTCTGCCCTTCGCATTCCGTCAAGCCGCAATCTCGTCCTACACTGAGGTTGCCGGTAACAACGACGTGCGTCGTATCAGCTACTACACCCCGTCCTTCAATGGCCTGACCATCGGTGTTTCGTACGCCCGTGACGGTGTGACCAACGCTGGCAACAACTACGGCCTCGGCCTGGACACCAACGGCATCTTCCTGTCGGACGTGATGGACATCGGCGTCAACTACAGCCAGTCCTTCGGCAATGCTGACGTGAACATCGGTGCCCGCTACGGTACCGGTAGCTACGCAGCAGGCAACCCTGCCAGCGACCCGGAAACCTGGGGCATTGGCGCAACTGTTGGCTTCGGCGGCTTCACCATCGGTGGTTCGTATGCTGAAAACGACAACGGCGCTGCCAACGGTGTTGGCGACCAAGAAGGTTGGAGCTTCGGCATGACCTACGACGCCGCTGGTCCCTGGGCCTTCGAAGCGCTCACCTACCAAGGTGAGACGACTGTGGCTCCCGGCGTGACCTCCGATTACACCGCGTACAAAGTCGGCGCCAGCCGTGACCTCGGCCCGGGTGTTGATTGGGACGTGTATGCCGTTATGGCTGAAAACGGTGTGTCGGGTACGCTCGAAGTCGAAGGCTTCGCAGTTGGTACCGCGATCAACCTGAGCTTCTAATCTTAGAAACTCAAGTATTAGAGCGGCGGGGGGCTTGTCCTTCCGCCGTTTCTATTTAAAAGGGGGCGCAAAGCCCCATTTTTTATGGCCCGGGACCACGTCGACATGAAGAAGAGCATCATCTGGCTGGCCTCCTATCCGAAGTCTGGCAACACCTGGATGCGGATTTTTCTGGCCAACTACCTTATGAACACCAAAGAGCCGATGCCGATCAATCAGGTGCATCGCTTCGGTATGGGCGATACGATTGCCAAGACCTATCACATGGTGGCCGGCCGCCAGATCGATGTGAACGATCCGGCCCAAATCCTCACCCTGCGCGACAAGGTGCTGCGCGGGATCGTCGCTAATAATGCCGACGTGAATTTCGTCAAAACCCACAATATCCGCCGCGACGCCTTTGGTGTGCAGTTGATCCCCGAGCAATACACCCGCTCGTCCATCTATATTCTGCGCAATCCGCTCGACATGGTGCTGTCCTATGCACGGCACCATGACCTGAGCGTCGAGCAGGCGGTTCATGCGATCGGCCATTCCGACAACGCCACCAGCGGGGATGCGATGGCAGTGGCAACCTTCCTTGGTTCGTGGTCCGAACATGTGAATTCCTGGACCGCGCGCGCCTCTTACCCGCAGCTTACCATCCGTTACGAGGATCTTCTGGCCGAACCGGAGGAGAATTTCGCAAATGTTCTCAACCACATCGGGATTCCGGTGGATGAGGAGCGCCTGAAACGGGCGATCAAGCACGCCAGTTTCAAGGAAGTGAAGAAGCAGGAGAAAAAGCACGGTTTCATCGAAAAATCCGCCGCGGCCGAAAGCTTCTTCACCTCAGGCAAGGCCGGATCATGGAAGTCCGAGCTTGCCCCCGAACTGGCGGAGCAGATCAAAAAAGACCACCGCGCCACGATGAAACGCTACGGATATCTCGACGCATGAGCAATTTACAACGCATCATCTGGCTCGCCTCTTATCCGAAATCCGGCAATACCTGGATGCGCAGCCTTTTGGCGCATTACCTGATGCCCCCTGGAAAAGCGCCTGATATCAACAATTTGCGCGCGTTCACGACGGGCGATACCCGGCAGGATATCTACAACGCCGCCGTCGGCGGGCCATTCAGGGCCAACAGCTTGCAGGAATGGGCGCAGGCGCGGGCCAAGGTGGTCCGGCTCATTGCCGGGTCGAAACCCAATCACCATTTCGTCAAAACGCACTGCCAGCCGATCACACTTTTCGATGTGGAGCTCATCCCGCCCCAGGTCACGTCGGCGGCGATCTATATCCTGCGCAATCCGTTTGACCTCGCGCCCAGTTTCGCGCGGCATCAATCTGCGGATGTGGATACCGCGATTGACCGGATGCTGAACCCTGAGACGATCATGGGAACGGAAAGCGGCATCTATGACGTGCTGGGCCGCTGGGACGATCACGTGCATGCCTGGACCAGCGCGCCGGGGCTTCCACTGCATGTGGTGCGCTACGAGGACCTTCTGGAAAAGCCAGCAAAAACAATGCGTAAGCTTCTGGGTGATTTCCTGAAAGTTCCGATGGACAGCCCCAAGCTTGCCAAGGCGATCAAGGATACCAGCTTTGCCGCGATGAAAAAGCAGGAAGAAAAGCACGGCTTTTTCGAGAAGCCGAAAGGCATGACCAGCTTCTTCGCGAAAGGGCAGGCGGGCGTCTGGCGCGAGGATCTGACGCCTGCGCAAGTGGGCCGTCTGCGCGAGGGCTTCCTGCCTGCGCTTGAGAAATGGTACCCTGAATTGCTCGATGACACCGCGGCCTATGCCGGGGGCGGCTCGTAACGCGACTGTGGCTTTGCAAAGCTGGCGCGAAGGCCTAGATTCGGGGAAACCACCAGCAAAAGAGGGTCTGACATGACACGTTTCAGCCTTGCGCTTATCGGCATCGCCGCATTGACCGCCTGCACACCGGCCGAGCAGGTCATGATGATGAAGCTTGAAAATCCAACCCTCGATGGCGGCACCTATTCCACCGGTGGAGGGATCGATATCGCCGCCGAGTTGCGGGAGGTCGACGGGATGACCGGCCTCTGCGGTGTCTGGGCAGAAAGCGAACGCCAGGCGATCTTTTCGAAGGGTAAATCGGGCAATGTGGTGCGCACAGGCTCGGCCTATGTCGATGGCGCCGTCCTGCATCGCGACCTCGGCTTCATGCGCAAAGTGGCCCCGAACGCGCCCTACACGGGCCAGGAGGCAAGCTGCATCCGCACCGCACGCCCCTGGTCGCCACAGGATCAGGGCAAACCCGTGCAGATCCGAATCCCGCGCCAGGTGGTTCATCGCGAGGACGAGGAGGGCGACAGCACCGGCCTTCAGGTGATCTTTCGTCAAACCGGCCCCGGAGCAAAGAATCCAACGCTCAAGTCACTGATTTTCGGCGGCTGAAAACGGCGCTTGTGACCTAGGTTCCCATCCTCGAACGCGGCCCTGCGCCGGTTGGTGCGCCTGTCCGTCGCCGCGATGGTGGGTGTCTGTTATTAATGATTTATATCAATGATTTGCGACGTGTCGTACGCAATCGCTGCCCTTGTTTCGACAGCTTGTTTTCAGGCGACCTTATGGACATTTCGAGTGTTGCTTTGGACGTCGAAGATGGATTAGGCCCTTTCCATCGGAACTGGTCGTTCGTCTTCGCGGCAATAAGACGTTCATGGCGCACGCGAAAAGGCCTGCCACATGCAGTGGCAGGCCCAATCATTGGCTCTGTACCTGGTGAGGCTTAGAAGAACCCCAGCTTGTTGGGGTTGTAGCTCATCAGGATGTTCTTGGTCTGCTGGTAATGGTCCAGCATCATCTTGTGGGTTTCGCGCCCGATGCCGGACTGCTTGTAGCCGCCGAAGGCTGCGTGGGCAGGATAGGCGTGGTAGTTGTTGACCCAAACCCGCCCGGCCTCGATGGCGCGGCCAAAGCGGTAGCAGCGGTTCGCATCGCGAGACCACACACCCGCTCCGAGGCCGTACATCGTGTCATTGGCAATCGCGAGCGCCTCGGCCTCGTCCTTGAAGGTCGTCACAGAGACGACAGGCCCGAAGATTTCCTCCTGGAAGACACGCATCTTGTTGTGGCCCTTGAGGATGGTCGGCTTGATGTAAAAGCCGTTCTCAAGACCCTCGATTGTCTCGGCACTGCCGCCGGTCAGGACCTCGGCGCCTTCTTCCACCCCGATGGTCAGGTAGGACAGGATCTTGTCCTGCTGTTCGCGGCTGGCCTGCGCACCGACCATGGTGTTCATGTCGCGCGGATCGCCCCGTGTGATCGCCTCGACGCGGGCGATGGCGCGGGTGATGAACTCCTCATAGATGTCCTCCTGGATCAGCGCACGGGACGGACAGGTGCAAACCTCGCCCTGGTTGAAGGCGAAGAGGACGAAGCCCTCGACCGCCTTGTCGAGGAAGGCGTCATCTTCGGCCATCACGTCGCTGAAGAAAATGTTGGGGGACTTGCCGCCCAGCTCCAGCGTGACGGGGATCAGGTTCTCGGTTGCAGCCTGCATGATCTTGCGGCCGGTCTCGGTGGAGCCGGTAAAGGCGATCTTGGCGATGCGCGGGCTGGAGGCCAGAGGCGCGCCCACCTCGGCACCGTATCCGTTGACCACGTTCAGCACGCCAGCCGGGAGCAGATCGGCGATGGTCTCGATCAGGACCATGATCGCGGCCGGGGTCTGCTCGGCAGGTTTGAGCACGATGCAGTTGCCGGCGGCAAGGGCAGGGGCCAGTTTCCACGCGGCCATGAGAACCGAGAAGTTCCACGGAATGATCTGGCCCACGACGCCAAGCGGCTCGTGGAAGTGATAGGCGACCGTGTCATGGTCGATCTCGGACATATTGCCTTCCTGCGCGCGCAGGACACCGGCAAAATACCTGAAATGGTCGACCGAAAGCGGGATATCGGCGGCCATCGTTTCGCGGATGGGTTTGCCGTTGTCCCAGGTCTCGGCGGTGGCGATCAGTTCAAGGTTTTCCTCGATCCGGTCGGCGATCTTCAGCAGGATGTTGGAGCGTTCCGCAGCCGAGGTCTTGCCCCAGGCGTCCTTGGCGGCGTGGGCGGCATCCAGTGCCAACTCGATATCGGCCGCGTCCGAGCGGGCAACTTCGCAAACCTTTTCACCGCTGATCGGTGTGATGTTGTCGAAATACCGTCCATTGACGGGGGCCACGGGCTGACCGCCGGTGAAATTGTCGTAGCGCGGTTTGAAAGGCGACGTGTAACCGGTCGCGATCTGGGTCATTTCGTTCATGTGAATCCTCCTCCTGGATCTTCGTCTATGCGCGGGCCTCCTGGCCGCGACATGGACAGAGATGACAAGGGGAAACGGGTCTGTCAGTGGCCCGAAACCGGGCAGGAGGTCGACCTGTCTCAATCCTGAGACAGGTTCGCTTATCTTTCGCTGATCCCCAGCCGTTTCATCCGGCGATAGAGCGTGGCGCGGCCAATTCCCAACTCTCGCGCCGCTTCGGAGAGGTTGCCGCCAGCCCGCGTGATGGCACGAAGAACCGCGCTGCGTTCCGCGCCCTGCAGACCTACGGACGCTTCGCCCGTCAGATCGCGAAGCGGTCTTTTGTCGAACGCGCCTTCCCGCACAATCCCGAAGGCCTGCCGTGCGGCGCGGCTGGCGCCAACCACGATGTCATCGGAATCAACGGCCAGAAGATGCGCCCCCGAGGTCTCTTCGCCCGTCATGAGAATACGACGATTGCTGAATTCCGCGCGGAAGAGGTCAGTTTCGAGCTGGATTGAGAGGCGGGTGACCATGGCGGCGATCAACTGGTTCAGGCTTTCGGTCTGGTCAGCCCGTGCCGACGAGACGTCCAATGCTGCCACAAGTGCACCGTCGGCCCCGAAGACGGGCGCATCGATACAGCTCATACCCGTGTTATGCGCCATGAAGTGCTCGTCCCGGTGGATGATGAGGGCCCGTCGTTCCGCAAGGCAAGTGCCGATCCCGTTCGTGCCTTGCGCCGCCTCGCTCCAGTCGCGGCCTGCTTCGAGCCCCCACTCGCGGAAGGCGCCCTGATCACCGGGGCGGGCGCGGCCCGAAAGCACCACCCCATCCCTGTCCGTCAGGAAGACGGCCGCACCGCAATGGGCGATCATGCCGTATAGTTCATCCAGACGCGGCTCTGCCAGATGCATCAGGTGGCCTGCGGCTTCCTTTTGCCGCAGAAGGGTGCTCTCGTCGACCGCCCGCGGCTCTTGCCGTTGTGACGGGTCAAGTCCGTACCGATCGAAACTGCGCCGCCACGAGGCCGCAACCGCGGATCGGGCGGCAGCGGTTGAGCTCCGCACGCTCTCGAAAACGCGATCGGCATGGTTCTTGATCAAGTTTCTCCTCCCTTGCATGACATTAGTGGCCAAGCCAAGTTTTGGAAATGATCAAAATCAAGCGCCAGAAACACGCATTTGCAGGAACCAAGCGGCGTGAACCCGTCGCAGTCCAAGGAACGCCGAAAGCCTGTTGCTGCGCGGGGCAGGGTCGAAGGGAGCGTCTCTGCCGACCTCCAAACCCGTCACGGGCCGGGAGGGCTTCCCTCTGACACCCGGATCACTCAGCCGCAAGGGTCCCGGACGGGAAAGACCCGCGCGAGGCGGCGGTTTCCCTACCTCGCACATATCGTCTATATGAAGGTCGATGAGGTCGCCAAAGGTCTGAAGGCCGAAGACGGCTAACGTGTTCTGCGCCAGCCCCGGCGGGCCCGGCATTGGGCGCCGTCGCGGTGAAGGACCGTTTCGCTCGCGTCGCGGCCCTTTCGTCTGATCGGGTCCCGGTAGGCACCGGAGGGGAGGAGGCCATTTTGATGTGCGCTATGTGTGCGACGGGTCGTCGTTGAGGGGCAAATTCGGGGATGTCGGCGCGTAGTCCAGCGTAGCAGGGCCCAAAGCCAAAAGTTTGAAGTTAAGAAATGAAGATAAATCAACACGCTAAATTGTCTGTGGCCCCGATGATGGACTGGACGGACCGGCATTGCCGCTATCTGCATCGGCTGCTGACGCGCCAGACCCTGCTTTATACCGAGATGGTCACAGCACCTGCGCTGGTCCGGGGCGGGGCCGTGCATCTGCTGGAGTTTTCCGAGGCCGAGCACCCGGTCGCGCTCCAGCTCGGCGGTTCGGATCCCGAGGAACTGGCCCAGGCCGCGCGGCTCGGGTTTGAGGCGGGCTATGACGAGATCAACCTCAATGTCGGATGCCCCTCGGACCGGGTGCAATCGGGCACGTTCGGCGCGGTTCTGATGAAAGAGCCGGGCCTTGTGGCCGATTGCTGTGCCGCCATGGCCGAGGCGGTGCCGATCGAGGTGACGGTGAAATGCCGGATCGGGGTGGATGATCAGACGCCCGAAGAGGTGCTGCCCGAGTTTCTGGCCAAGGTTTCAGCCGCTGGTATCGACCGTTTCATCATCCATGCGCGCAAAGCCTGGCTTCAGGGGTTAAGCCCCAAGGAAAACAGGGAAATTCCACCGCTCGACTATGCGCTTGTCCACCAGATGAAGGCGCTGTTTCCGGGCTTGCACCTGTCGGTGAATGGCGGCATCGACAGCCTGGAACAGGCCGCGGATTTTCTCGATCGCGGTCTTGACGGGGTGATGATCGGGCGTGCGGCCTATCATCAACCGGCAGACCTTCTGCTGGAGGCCGATGCACGGATCTTCGGGGGGACATCGCCTCTCACCGCGCCGGAGGAGGCCGTCCACGCCATGCTGCCCTATATCGAGGCGCATCTGGCCTCGGGCGGGCGGCTGCACCAGATCAGCCGCCATATGCTTGGCCTCTTTGCGGGGCGCCCGGGCGCGCGCGGCTGGCGGCGTGTGCTGTCGGAGGGGGCCACGAAACCCGGGGCCGGACCCGAGCTGGTGCTGTCGGCCTTGGATCAGGTGGGGCAGGTACCGGCCAGTGCCTGACCATCGGTGCGTGTAAACACGCACCCTACGGCCTCTCTTTTCCTTCGCGCATTGGCGGTGTAAGCCAAGGCGACACAAAGGGGGACGCCAATGCCCGACACGATGCTTCTGATCCAGATGCTGATCCTTCTCATGGTCATCGGCGGCTTTGCCGGGGTGCTGGCGGGCCTGTTGGGCGTGGGGGGAGGCATTGTACTGGTCCCTGCGTTTTTCTATGCGTTCCAGACACTTGGCTATGACGGTCCGCAGCTAATGCAAGTCTGTCTGGCCACCTCTCTGGCCACGATCATCGTCACCTCAGTGCGTTCGGTCCTGAGCCATAACAAACGCGGAGCAGTCGACTGGGACATTCTGCGCGCCTGGGCGCCCGGCATTGCCATCGGGGCCGTGATCGGCGTCAGTGTCGCCTCCAATCTCAGCTCCACCGCCCTGCAGGCCGTGTTTGGCATCCTGGGCATCATCGTCGGGCTTTACATGGGGCTGGGCCGGTCCGAGTGGCGGCTGGGTCAGGCCATGCCCACAGGTGTGACGCGCATCATCATGTCGCCCATCCTCGGTTTCATGTCCGTGCTGATGGGCATTGGCGGCGGCTCTTTCGGGGTGCCGCTGATGAGCCTTTACAACACCCCCATCCACCGCGCCGTGGCCACGGCGGCGGGCTTTGGCGTGGTCATCGCCGTGCCGTCGGTCATCGGCTTCCTGTTTCTGACGGTTGACCCGGCGACCCGCCCGCCGCTCACTTTCGGGGCGGTCAACCTGGTGGCGTTCGGCGTGGTCATCGCCATGACGCTGATCACCGCGCCCTGGGGGGTGAAGCTTGCGCATTCGATGGACCCCAAACCGCTCAAACGGGTTTTTGCCGTGTTCCTGACGCTGGTGGCGCTCAACATGCTGCGCAAGGCGCTGGGATGGTAGCGGCGCTGCTCGAGCGGGGCTGGGCGCATTGGCCGGTTGAGCCTGCTGTCACGGAATGGGTCAGGGCCGCGCGCCCCGTGGCCGAAGCGGCCGCGCGCGACCCGGCGCAGCGCGCCGAATGGCTGCAATGCGAGGGCACCTGGTTTGTCGGTGTCGATGCTCTGGAAAATGATGCCGCCGGGGCCGTGGCGGGATCCGGCCCTCTGACCGGTTCGGCCTATGCGGCGGCCACGGCGCTCTATGGCGCCCTGGCCCTGCACCGCGCGCAGGTCTCGATCATCTATCCGGGCTACCCCAAGCCGCGCACCGGCGAAGGCGAGGCGGCCTTTGGCTATCGGCTGAAACGGGATGCGGCGCATGTGGACGGGCTCCTGCCCGCCGGGCCCAACCGGGAACGCATGCTGAAAGAACGGCATGCCTACATCCTTGGCCTGCCGCTGACCGAGGCCAGCGCTGACGCGAGCCCGCTGGTGGTCTGGGACGGCTCGCACCATATCATGCGCGCGCTGTTTCATGAGGTGCTGGCTGACCTGCCCGAAAGCGCCTGGGCCGACACGGACCTGACCGCCCGCTATCAGGAGGCCCGCCGCGAGGTGTTCGATACCTGCGCGAGGATCGAACTGCCCGCCCGCCCCGGCGAGGCCACGCTCATTCACCGTCACACGCTGCATGGTGTGGCCCCCTGGGGGCAGGGGGCCGAGGCCGAACCGGCCGGACGCATGATCGCCTATTTTCGTCCGGAATGTGCACCCGGCACGCGCGACTGGCTTGAGGCGCCCTGACAGGGGCGACGAAAGACCCCGCTACTGCTGCCCGCGCGCCATCCGCGCCGCGCGTCCGCCACGCCGCTTGCGCAGCATCGAGGCCCGGTCGGGCAGGGCGGCCATGATCTCGCGCCGCTCGTCCGGGCTCATCTTCGACCAGCGCCCGATCTCATCGATGCTCCGGTAACAGCCGGTGCAGATCCGCGCCTCGGGATGGACCACGCAAATGCGCACGCAGGGGCTTTCGATTTCGGCCCGTTGCCAGACGGTTTCATCATTCATAGCGCATCTTTCATATGTCGCAGGCGGTCCAGTACACCCTGAAGGATATAGGAGGCGGCGATATTGTCGATAACCTCGGCGCGACGTTTTCGGGACGCATCCGCCTCCAGAAGCGCGCGCTCGGCGGCCACGGTGGACAAACGCTCGTCCCAGAAGCCGATGGGCAGGTCTGTCAGTCGCTCCAGATTGCGCGCGAAAGCGCGGGTGGACTGACACCGCGGGCCTTCCGAGCCATCCATGTTGCGCGGCAGCCCCAGCACCAGGCCCACGACCGCGCGCTCGCCCGTGATCTCCATCAGCCGCGCGGCATCAAGCCCGAATTTGCGCCGCCGGATCGTCTCGAACGGCGAGGCGACACCGCGCAACCCGTCCGAAACTGCCACGCCGATGGTCTTGTCCCCCAGGTCCAGCCCCATCAGGGCGCCCGTCGGGGGCAGGGCGGCGGCAAAGCCTTCGATGTCGTCGAATGTCACTCGCCCAGCCCTGCATCGGCGGCGGCGGCCCGGATCAGCGCCAGTTCCTCTTCACGCCCGCCAAAGATCGTCTCGGCCTCCTGCCAGATCGCCTCTGCCTGCTCGGCCTTGCCGATCACAGCCAGCGCGCGGATGAGCCGGGCCCATTCCTGCGCTGTCCCGCCTTCGGTGGCCAGCCGGTACGACAGCTGCGCGACCATGCCTTCGATCATCGCCTGACGGTCCTCTGCGGTCATATCTTCGGCGGCGGCCATGGCGGCGGCATCGGGGCCGGGCATTTCCGCGGTGGGCGGCAGTTGATATTCGACCCCCGCGCGCCAGGCCACATCCTCGATCTGACGGCGCAGCAGCGGCAGCCAGGGCGCATCGGGCGTGCTGTCATTCAACAGCGCCTCCATCGTGCGGAAGGCCGCATCGGGCCGGTCCACCTGCAGGAAATATTGCGCCAGGTAATAGCGGGCGATGGGCTCTCTCGGATTGCGCTCAAGGGCCGTGCGCAACACCTCGCGCGCCTCCTGCGACACATACCCGCCCGCCGCGACGATCAGCTGATCGGCATAAAACGCGTGTTCATTGGCGGATGCCTCGTCGCCCAGAAGCGCAAGCAGCTTTTCCTGCGCGGCAATCGCCGCCTCCACATTGCCGATCCGCGCCTCGTTGCGCGCCAGCAGGCTCAGCCCTTCGGCATCATCGGGCCGCTCCGCAACGGTGTCGCGCAGCTTCTCCATAAGCTCCTGGTAACTGGGATCGATCTCCGGGCGCGGCAGTTCGGGCAGGTCCGCCGCCTCGGCCACGGCATCGGCCTGGCTCAGCCGGTTCGCGCGCAGCTCTTCCGAGCGGGCCAGGCGCGCTTCGATCGGCAGGTCGCGATAGGGCTCGGGGAAGCTCTCGGTCGCGACCACACCGCCGATCTGGGAATAGACAAATCCAGCCCCACCGATCAGCACGAGCACCAGCAGACCGGCAAGCACCTGACTGACGGCCTGCGGTTGCCCGCCGCTCTCGCCACCCTCGCGGGCCTGGGCGTCGGCTGCCAGAATACGCCGCGACACCTCGACCTTGAGGCGCTCGGCCTCCTCCGGCGTCAGCACCCCGCGCGCCAGATCGCGCTCCACCTCCTTGAGCTGGTCGCGATACACCTGCAAATCATAGGCCGCGGGCGTGATCGCCCCGGTGCGCCCCGTCAGGACCGCGCGCGCGATCACCGCCGCCACACAGAGCCCCATGACCAGAATGATGAGCCAGAAAATCATGTCGTCTTCCTTACGTCCGTCCCCCTCATCTAGCCCTGCCATGCGCCGGAAAAAAGGGACAAAGCAGCACATCTGCACGGGGCAGGGGGCGCGTTGTCACTAATGTCGCAATCTGTGCGTTTTTTGCCGCGCATCATGTCCTCTTTCCGGCCAATCCGGCGCATATGAGAGCATCGCGAACGCCCTGCGATTCCACGCCATTATTCCGAGAGCGCCATGAGACGTTATTCCGCCTTTGCCATCGCCCGAGAAGCCGCCCGCTATCACACCGGCTGGGAGCGCGCCTGGGCCTCGCCCGAGCCGAAGAAAAAATACGACGCCATCATCATCGGCGCCGGCGGGCATGGCCTGGCCACCGCCTATTACCTGGGCAAGAACCACGGCATCAAAAACGTGGCGATCCTGGAAAAAGGCTGGCTTGGCGGCGGCAACACCGGCCGGAACACCACGATCATCCGTTCCAACTACCTGCAGGATCCTTCGGCGGCGATCTATGAAAAGGCGCGCAGCCTTTACGAGACGATGAGCCAGGACCTGAACTATAACGTGATGTTCAGCCCCCGTGGCGTGATCATGCTGGCCCAGACCGAACATGAGGTGCGCGGCTACAAGCGCACCGCGCATGCCAATGCTTTGCAAGGCGTGAAGACCGAGTTTATCAGCCCCGCGCGGGTCAAGGAAATCGTGCCGATCATCAACCTCGAAGGCCCGCGTTACCCGGTCCTCGGCGGGCTCTGGCAGGCGCGCGGCGGTACCGCGCGGCACGATGCGGTGGCCTGGGGCTATGCGCGGGCGTGCTCCGACATGGGCATGCATGTGATCCAGAAATGCGAAGTGACGGGCATTCGCAACGAAGGCGGCAAGGTTGTGGGTGTCACCACCTCCAAGGGCGATATCGACTGCGACAAGCTGGGCATCGTCGTTGCGGGCCATTCGGGCGACGTGGCGGGCATGGCGGGCTTCCGTCTGCCGATCGAGAGCGTGCCGCTTCAGGCGCTTGTCTCCGAGCCGATCAAGCCCTGCATGGATTGCGTCGTCATGGCCAACACGGTGCATGGCTACATGAGCCAGTCCGACAAGGGTGAGATGGTCATCGGCGGCGGCACCGACGGGCATAACGCCTTTACGCAGCGCGGCAGCTTCCACCATATCGAGGAAACCGTGCGCGCCCTGATCGAGACCTTCCCGATGGTCGCCCGCCTCAAGATGCTGCGCCAATGGGGCGGGATCGTGGACGTGACCGGCGACCGCTCTCCGATCCTCAGCAAAACACCGGTGGAGAACATCTTCATCAACTCCGGCTGGGGCACCGGCGGGTTCAAGGCGATCCCCGGCTCGGGCTGGGGCTTTGCCGAACTGATGGCCAAGGGGCATTCGCCGCTCTGCGACGCGTTCAGCCTCGACCGCTTCAAGGAAGGCCGCTTCATCGACGAAAGCGTCGCCGCGGGGGTGGCGCACTGATGCGTCCCTGCCATTTTCCTCAAATTCCGCTCTTGGCGGAAACCGGCGCAGGGCGATCCGCAGAACGCGCAGGGATCGGCTCAGATCGCCGGGGGATTTCCGCTCAGTCTTCACGGGCGGGGGCTGAAGCCTCATCCTTTCTGCACCTCAGAAAGGAGTATCCCTCATGTCCGACTTCCATCAATCGCGGTCCTACCCGCCGAACCACCTCGCTGGCAGCGGCTCCGGCTCGGGCCTCTTCTGGGTTCTCGCGGCCATCGCGGGGCTTGGTCTGCTCGTCCTCATCGGGGCGTTCGGCAACATGGCCACAACCGTGCCGCATCCCGGCGGGGCAGGGGCGGAGCCTGTCGCCGTGCCCGATGAAAATGCAGCGCTGCCGCAAACCGGCACGCTCGTCGACTAACCAGATCCTCGTGGAAAACCTGCAAGGCGGGCGTCGTTCGGCGTCCGCCTTTGGCGTGTCGTCAGCCATGGGCGCGCCAAAATTCTGCGCAGAATTTTGCCAAGAAAATGTGCATTTTCTTGGCGCTCAAATCACCGGAGGCACCTCATGCTGATCCTCGACTGCCCCTGCTGCGGCGTGCGCGGCGAAGAAACCGAATTTGCCGCTGGCGGCGAGGCGCATCTGAAGCGTTTCGGCCCCGGCTCGACCGATGACCAGTTTCACGACTATCTCTTCATGAAAGAGAACCCCAAAGGCGTGCATCTGGAACGCTGGCGCCATGCCAATGGCTGCGGCAAGTGGTTTCTGGCCGCGCGGAACACCGTGACGATGGAGGTCTATGGCACCTATAGCGCCCAGACCACCGAGCCGCCGCAAGAGATCAAGGACAAAATCTCGGCCAAGGTGCCGGGCTGGAGCTGGAGAGAGTTTTCATGAGCACGCGTCTGGCCGATGGCGGTCGCCTGATCGACCGCAGCAAAACCGTTCATTTCACCTTCAACGGCAAGCGCCTGCAGGGCCGCGAGGGCGACACGCTCGCTTCCGCCCTTCTGGCCAATGACCAGATGCTCGTGGGCCGGTCCTTCAAATACCACCGCCCGCGCGGCATCGTGGCGTCGGGGGCCGAAGAGCCGAACGCGCTTTTCAACATGGGCGAGGGCTCGCGCTTTGAGCCGAACCAGCGCGCCACCACGACCGAGCTTTATGACGGGCTGACCTGCACCTCGCAGAACCACTGGCCCAGCCTTGAGTTTGACGTGGGCGGCATCAACAAGCATCTGGGCCGCTTCCTGCCCGCGGGTTTCTACTACAAGATGTTCATCCATCCGCGCCCGTTCTGGAAGCATGTGTATGAACCCTTCATCCGTCAATCCGCGGGCCTGGGCAAAGCCCCCCGCGACCGCGATCAGGACCGGTATGAGCATTTCTATGCCTTCGTCGATGTTCTGGTGATCGGCGGCGGCGTGGCCGGGCTTCAGGCCGCCAAGGCCGCGGGCGAGGCTGGCGCCAAGGTGCTTGTGATCGAGCAGACCTCCGACTGGGGCGGTCGCGCCATGGTGGATGGTGGCGAAGTGGACGGCGAGCCTGTGGATAAGTTTGTTCAGAAAATCCTGAGCGAACTTCAGGAAATGCCAAACGTGACCCTGCGCAGCCGGTGCATGGGCGCAGGCGTTTACGACCACGGCTATGTGCTGGGCTATGAGCGGGTGAACGATCATCAACCCGATGCGAAAGGCCCGCGCCACCGCCTTTGGCGCATCCGCGCCAAGCAGACGATCACCGCAACGGGTGCCATCGAACGCCCGCTCAGCTTTGCCGGGAATGACGTGCCGGGTGTGATGCTGGCCTCTGCCATTCGCGATTACGTGGTCAATTTCGGCGTCTCCTGCGGCGATCGCACGGTGGTTGTGACCAACAATGATGACGCCTATCGCACCGCGATTGTGCTGAAACAACAAGGGCTTGACGTTCCCGCGATCATCGACGCCCGGGTCCTGCCCGAGGACAGCGCGCTGATGGCCGAAGCCAAGGCGCTGGGGCTGCGCGTGGTCATGGGCCACGGCATCGCCGGGGTGAAGGGCGGCAAGCGCGTGACCGGTGTGCAGATTTGCAGCCAGGCCGGCGAAGGCGCTGTACTGGAGGAAATCGCCTGTGACGCCGTGGCCATGTCGGGTGGCTGGTCGCCGGTCGTGCACCTTTGGTCGCATTGCGGCGGCAAGCTGATCTGGGACGAGGCACAGGCGTGTTTCCGCCCGGATGTGGATAAAGCACCGACAGGTGACGCCGGGGAAGCTTTCGTGATCCCCGCAGGCATCGCCAATGGCCACCTCGGTCTGGGTGCGGTTCTGACCGATGCCCATGCCGCTGGCCAAGCCGCTGCCAAGGCTGCTGGCATGAAGCCGAAGAAGTCCGCGGCCCCCGAAGGCCACACCGTCGCCGAGGCCGCGATTCAGCCGATCTGGCTGATGCCGCAAGGGGCGGGCAATAAGAAGCGCATGAAAGCGTGGCTGGATTATCAGAACGACGTGAAAGTGTCGGATGTGCAGCTGGCCGCACGCGAAGGCTATGAAAGCGTCGAGCATGCCAAGCGTTACACCACGCTCGGCATGGCCACCGATCAGGGCAAGCTCAGCAATATCAACGGGCTCGCGATCCTGTCGGACGCGCTAAACCAGCCGATCCCGCAGACCGGCACCACCACCTTCCGCCCGCCCTATACGCCGATTTCAATGTCGGCCATCGCGGGTGAGGCGCGTGGGCCGATCTTCCAGCCGATCCGCAAGACCGTGCTGCATGACTGGCACGAGGAAAACGGTGCTGTGTTCGAGCCCGTGGGCGCCTGGCGGCGGCCCTATTGCTACACGCAAGAGGGCGAGAGCGTGAAAGACGCCGTGATCCGCGAGATCGACACAACCCGCAAATCGCTGGCCCTGCTGGATGCCTCGACCCTGGGCAAGATCATCGTCAAGGGCCCGGATGCGGGCAAGTTCCTCGACATGCTCTACACCAACATGATGAGCACTCTGGCCCCCGGCAAATGCCGCTATGGCCTGATGTGCGGCGAAAACGGCTTTCTCATCGACGACGGCGTTGTGGTGCGGCTGGATGAGGACACGTTCCTCTGCCACACCACCACCGGCGGGGCCGAAAGCATCCATGGCCATATGGAAGACTGGCTGCAATGCGAATGGTGGGACTGGAAGGTTTATACCGCCAACGTGACCGAGCAATACGCCCAGATCGCCGTGGTCGGCCCCAAGGCGCGTGAGGCGCTGGAGGCGCTGACCAAGGACGACATCTCGGGCGAGGCACTGCCCTTCATGAGCTTCAAGGAGATCACGCTGGGCGATGGCATTCCGGCGCGGGCCTACCGCATCTCCTTCTCGGGGGAACTCAGCTATGAGATCGCGGTGCCTGCCTCCTATGGCCGGGCGCTCTGGGATGATCTGCTGGCGGTGGGGGCCAAATACGATGTCACCACCTATGGCACCGAGGGCCTGCACGTGATGCGTGCCGAAAAGGGCTTCATCATGATCGGGGACGAAACCGACGGCACGGTGATCCCGCAGGATCTGAACATGCAGTGGGCGATCTCGAAGAAGAAAGAGGATTACCTGGGCAAACGCGCGCAGGAACGCACCCATATGGCCGATCCCAACCGCTGGAAGCTGGTGGGGCTGGAAACGGTGGACGGCTCGGTCCTGCCGGAAGGCGCCTATGCCGTGGCCGAGGGCACCAACGAAAACGGTCAGCGCAACACCCAGGGCCGTGTGACCTCGACCTACTACTCGCCCACCCTCAAGCGCGGCATCGCGATGGGGCTGGTGCATAACGGGCCGGACCGCATGGGCGAGGTGATCGACTTCCCCAAGGTGGACGGCACCGTGGTCAAAGCAAAAATCGTCGATCAGGTCTTCTACGACAAGGACGGGGAGAAACAGAATGTCTGAAGCAGTGGCACCGCTGAACGGCGCGAAATACGAAGGCTTCGTCAGCCTCCGCGCGATGGGCCTGCAAGGCATGATCACCCTGCGGGGCGATCTGTCGGACGCCAAGCTCAAGAAGGCCGTGAAGGCCGCCACCGGTCAGGCCGTGCCCGCACAGCGCAAAATCGCGCATGAGGGCGAAAGCGGCGTGGCCTGGATGAGCCCGGACGAGCTGTTGCTCTTCGTGCCTTACGCCGAGGTCGATGCCAAACTGACCGAGCTGCACGAGGCGCTGGCCGGTACGCATTTCCTTGCCGTGAACGTGTCCGACGCGCGCGCCATGTTCCACCTTGACGGGGCAGGGGTGCGCGAGGTGATGGCCAAGATCTCGCCGGTGGACATGTCGGCGGCGGCCTTCGGGCCGGGCGATTTCCGCCGCTCGCGCATGGCGCAGGTGCCCGCCGCCTTCTGGATGCCGACCGATACCAGCGTTCAGGTCGTCTGTTTCCGCTCGGTCTCGGACTACGCGTTCAACCTGCTCAAGACCTCCGCCGAGCCGGGCGGAGAGGTTGGCTATTTCTAAGCCACTCGCGCCACCGGGCAGGTTTCGGTGTTCAGCCGCGCGATCTGAGCGTTCACAGCCTTGCGGGTATAGCCAATGCCCGCAAGCTCGGGCGCGTGGGCGTTCATCAGCTCCAGGTGATAGCGCAGTTCGGCCCGCTTGTCGGGTGGCAGCGCCGCGGCCCAGCCCAGCAGCCGGCGGTCATTGAACGGGCAGATATAGAAATTGTTGGTAAAGCTGTAGAGCAGGTTGCCGAACCCATGCGCCAGGAACTGCTCGGCGAACATCAGGTCATAGGGGCGGGCCTGCGCCGCGGCGGGCAGGGTGGCGAACCACGCTTCATAGGCGGACCGGATCTCGGGGCTGCCTGAAAGCGCCCCGTCCCCCAGCATCATCATGCGAATGCCCATATCGGTCTCATGGGCGCGCCCATCGGAATACTCCCGCACCCCGCGCCGCCACAGCACCGCCTTGAGGAAATCCGCGCCGTTGCCGCGCAGGATCAGCCCGCCGGGCGGATGCGCATAGAGCACATCGAGCAGCGTGGAGGAGGGCGGGGCCATCGCTCCGGTTATGATCTGATGAGTACGGGCCAGACGCGCGCGCCGGGCCTCATCGAGCCTGTGTTCTGCCTGTCCGGCCGGGTCGATCTCGTCAAGCGGCGCCTCCAGCGCGCCCGCCAGTTGCCCTGCGATGGCCAGATCGGTCCGGCTCATCACGTTCTCGGTATGGCTGAACAGGCGCATTTCCGGCAGGTGCGGCTTTGCACAGGCCAGCAGCAGCCGACTGTCCAGCCCGCCCGACACCGGTAGATGCACCTGCCCGGGCGCGTGGCGCACCAGGGCGGCGATCACCTGCTCCAGCCGGGCCGTGATCCGGCCAAGCTGCCTTGGTTCCTCCGCGGCCGTCGGCTCGGTCAGCGCGTCCTCTCCGGGCCAGAACCGCACCGGTTTGAACGTCTTCAGATTCAGGAAATGGTTGGGCAACAGGCGCTTGACCACCCGGTCCTCGGTCTGCCCGAACGCAAAGCGCCCCATCCCGATCAGGGCATTGCCGGTCAACGGATAGGCGCGGTTGAACTGCGGCGCCCGCGTCAGCGTGAGGTTCACCGTGGCCCCCACCCGCCGCGTCGTATGGTCATAGACCACGCCCAGCGACCCGAAACCGTCCGGGTAAACCCGGGTCATCCGTGGGGTGTGCACCACGATCACATAGCGCCCGGCGCACAGGATCAGCCGGTCGATCAGCGCCTGCAGCTCCTCCTCGGCCCGGGCCAGGCTGCGCAGGCGCCTGGCGTCGATCACCTGGCCTTCGTCATCCACCGCCACGCCCAGCACCGCCACCTGTCCGCCTGTCTTCAGCGAGGTTCGCGCCAGCGGCAGGTCGGGCCCGTGCCACAAATACCAGTCGCCCAGCTTGGCGCGGATCAGCCCATCGGGCACCGCCGTGTAATCACGCGTCAGCACCCATTGCTGCGCCAGAACATCGGAGGACGGGATGTCATAGGTCCGGCACAGCTCTTCGATGCGCGCCTGCGGGACCGCTGAAACGGATGATCTGCTCATTGCCCTGCTCCTGTGCACCGCGCTTACCGGCGGTTTTCCGGAAATATAGGGCGCTCCCGTCGCGATTTCCACGAAAACCCGACAGGCCCGGCCCGCGCCCGTCGCCAGAAAACCTGCCCCGGCCCCTTGACCTTGTCCCCTCAAGCCTACCATGTAGGGCGATAGAAGAATAATCACCAATATGGGAGCCCAACCAATGGCATTCGAACTTCCCGACCTTCCCTACGCCCATGATGCGCTGGCCGGCAAAGGCATGAGCGCCGAGACGCTCGAGTATCACCACGACCTGCACCACAAGGCCTATGTCGACAACGGCAACAAGCTGATTGCCGGGACCGAGTGGGACGGCAAGTCGATGGAAGAGATCATCACCGGCACCTATGACGCGAACGCGGTGGCGCAGAACGGCATCTTCAACAACATCAGCCAGCTGTGGAACCACAACCAGTTCTGGGAGATGATGGGCCCCGGCGATGCGGGCATGCCCGGTGAGCTGGAAAAGGCGATCACCGAAAGCTTCGGCAGCGTCGATGAGTTCAAATCGCAGTTTTCCGCCGCGGGTGCCGGACAGTTCGGCTCGGGCTGGTGCTGGCTGGTGAAAAACGCCGATGGCTCGCTGGCCGTGACCAAGACGGAAAATGGCGTGAACCCGCTTTGCTTCGGTCAGACGGCTTTGCTGGGCTGCGACGTGTGGGAGCATTCCTACTACATCGACTTCCGCAACAAACGCCCGGCCTATCTGGAGAACTTCCTGAACAATCTGGTCAACTGGGAAAACGTCGCCTCGCGCCTCTGATCCGGTTTCCTTTATGATCCCAAAGCCCCCGCCTTGAGCGGGGGTTTTTCTTTTTCCTTTTAAATCAATGCGATTTTTCTTGCTATAGGTGTGTCGCTCGGGCAGTCTGCGTCCCTGACGCGAGCTTTTGAGAACGAAAACGTATTACTGACGATCTGGGGACCAATATGAGATTGAAGACATGGTTGGCATCCGCCTGCGCGGCGCTGATGCTTGTGGCGTGCGGCACCGTGAACGACGAGACAGGCTATACCGGCGGGGCCTTTGGGCGGCTTGCCGATGAGCGGCTCTTTCAGGCCCGCAGCATGGCCCAACGCGCCGACCGCTACCTGATGAGCTTGACCCTGATCGCCCCCATTGCCGCCGAACTGGCCCAGACCGAGGCCGAGGCGAAATCCATGTCCATTCAGATCAACAAGGCCTACGACATCCTGGGCCGGATGAACGAGATCAGCCATAGCTGCGTGCTTCAGCACACGTCGTGCAAATCCGTCGATACGCCGACCAACAGTGCCTTCGCCTTTGAGAAAAACAGCTACGACATGCAGCGCACGCTCTATGCGCTGGCCAAGCAGAGCAGCGATGCCGCCGACCTCGATGATCTGATCGACGATATCATCGATCTGGACCTGGCCGGGCTTCTGAACACGGGCAAGCGGACCTTCCCGATCCTGCGCCGTGTCTTCGCCACCTATCGCGACACGGTGGTGACCTTCGGGTCTGCCGTTTATTCGGTGTGCTCGGATCAGAAGCGGCGCGACCCAGATGCCACGTCCAGCACCGATTGCGACACGCTGGGCGCTTTACTCGCACAGATGTCCACTGGTCAGATCGCCAAAACCGGCCTGCTGGCCGAGCATGAGCGGCGCACGATCCGCGCCACGCTCACCGCTCTTGACGGGGCGGCACTGGAACGCTGGGGCGCAAACTGGCACCTTCAGAAATCCCATGCGCTGGGGCTGGTCTATCACGTCGATGCGGCCTGCATCCGCCTGCGCGCCATGCAGAAACTGGGCGCCGACGATGATGAAGACCTAGAGGAAGTGATCAACTGCGCAGGCGAGGACAAGCTGCACAAGAGCCAGATCAAGGCGAGCGCGAAACGCAGCGCCTATATCGCGGCAATCTCCAAACGCGCGGTGCCTTTGCTCTTTGCCGAACCGCTGGAGGCCACGCAGGTGACCGAGGACGACGCACCGCAAACCGACGGATGAGCGACAGATTATCCTTGATCTCCTCTGCGCCGTGAGCCAGCACGGTGGCGGGCAAATCTGCCCCGCTCAGAGGCCATCCCATGACCGACACCACCAAAGGCGTTCTCGCCATGATCCTGGCCTGTGTCCTCTGGGGCATTTCGGGGCTGTTCTACAATTATCTCACCCATATCCCGGCTGTAGAGGTGATGGCGCATCGCACCGTCTGGGCGGTGGTGTTCTTCCTCGTCCTCCTGACCCTGCAACGCCGCCCCTCGGCCCCGTTTCGCGCCCTGTCAACGCGTCGGTCCTTTGGCATCCTTGCGGTGGCCATGGTCCTTGTCGGGATCAACTGGCTGGTTTTTGTCTATGCCATCCAGCAGGGCAAGGCGCTTGAGGCGTCACTGGGTTACTTCATCTATCCGCTGGTGGCCGTGGCGCTGGGCATCGTGGTCTTTGCCGAACGGGTGGGCCGGGCGCAGGGGCTGGCGATCGGGCTGGTGACGGCGGCGGTGCTGCTGCTGTCCATTGGTCTGGGGGTGACGCCCTGGCTGGCGCTGCTGCTGGCGGTGTCCTTCGGGCTTTACGGCATGGTCAAGAAGGGGCTTGCCGTTGGCCCGGTCGTGTCGGTTACGGCTGAGGCGATGCTGCTGTCTCCCTTCGCGCTCGGTTTTCTCGCCTGGCAACACGGCACCGGGGCAGGGGCCTTTGGCGCAAACCTTCAGGACAGTGTCCTGCTGGCCCTCTCGGGCCCGATAACCGCACTGCCCCTGATGTTCTTCAGCTATGCCGCACAGCGGGTCGGGATGATGACTGTGGGCCTTCTGTCCTACCTCAACCCGACGCTGCAATTTCTGGTGGCCACGCTTGTCCTGCAAGAGCCGTTCGGCCTCTGGCACGCGATTGCCTTCGCGATGATCTGGACGGCGCTCGCGCTCTATTCCGCCGCAAGCTGGCGTCAGAGCAAGGCCGCGCGCAGGCCGGTCTGAAGCTCGGGCACGGTGGCCGGGCTGCGCAGATAGTCAAGCAGGCTGGCATCGGCAAATCCCTCGTCGATGACATGGCTCATCAACTGCATCAGGGGTGACCAGTAATAGTCGGTATTCAAAAGGAAAATCGGCTTGGAATGCAGGCCGATCTGACGCCATGTCAGCACCTCGAAAAACTCGTCCAGCGATCCCGCGCCGCCGGGCAGCACGACGATGGCGTCGCAATTCATAAACATCACCTTCTTGCGCTCGTGCATCGTTTCGGTGACGACAAAGCTGGTGAGGTCGGTCTTGCCCACCTCGGCGCGCATCAGGTGCACCGGGATCACGCCGAAGGTTTCGCCGCCGCGCTCCTGTGCGGCCCGCGCGCAGGCACCCATCAGCCCCACATCCCCCGCGCCATAGACCAGCCGGAACCCCTCATCTGCCAGCATATGCCCGGTGGCAGTGGCCGCGGCCTCATAGGCCGGGTTGCGCCCCGTGCGTGAGCCGCAAAAGACACAGACTGAAGGCTTTGACATGGGCGATCTCCGGGATGTACGGGTTGCTTTGATTTGTGTATCGCGGGTTGATATGGTCTCACAAGTGGGATGAGCGGCATAGCCGGGGGCGAAGGAAGACGATCAATGAGCAAATTCTCGGGCGTGGTGGGCGGTCCGGTCCTGGGGGCCGCTGCGGCAGCGGCGCTTGTGCTGGCGGTGGCGCTGTTGATCGGGCCGGGCGACAAAGGCGCAGACACGGGCGAGACGCCCGCGGACCTGGCCGGGACCGTGCCCGAGGCGCAGACCCCTCAGGAGGACAGCACCGCAGAAACCAGCGATGCGCCTGAGGCCGACAGTGCCGAACCCGCCGAAACCACCGCCCAGGACGACGTGGCAGAGGCCGCGCCCGAGGCCACCGAGGACACCGAGGCCCGTGCCGTTCCCGCGATGCCCGAGGCACCCTCCATCGACACGTTCCGGCTTGACCCCGATGGCGCGCTTCTGGTGGCCGGGCAGGCCGCTCCGGGCTGGGACACGCTTGTCACGCTCGACGGGGCCACCCTTGAGACCGTGACCCCGGACAGCGCGGGCAAGTTCGTCGCCTTCCTGCAGATCGACCAGAGCGCGGAGCCCCGGATCCTGTCGCTGCTGATGCGCGACCCGGAGAGCGGCGCCGAGATTGCGTCGCGTGACGAGGTGATCATCGCTCCCACCCCCGTGGCACAAGCCGAAGAGCTGGCGGAATCGCAGGCCACTGACGCGGGTGAGACCGGGCAAACCTCCCAGACGCAGGAGGTGGCCGAGGCCGCGGCGTCCGATACGGCCGGTGACGCCGAACCCGACACCAAGAGCGTGCAAACGGCCGATGCCGGACAGACCGCCCAGACTGCCCCGACAGAGAGCGAAACCGCCCCGGCAGAGACCGAAACCACAACCGTAACCACAACCGAAACCACAATCGAAACCATTGCGGTCGACCCCGTGCAGGACAGTGCGGAAGCGTCGCAAACCGTGCTTTTGTCCAACGATGACGGCGTGCGTGTGCTTCAGCCCGCGACCCCGCGCGACCTCGCGCCCGATGTCATGTCCTCGGTGGCGCTCGATGCGATCACCTACTCCCAGCAGGGCGAGGTTGAACTGTCGGGCCGGGGGCAGGGGGACGGCTTCGTGCGGGTCTATCTTGACAATGCGCCCGTCACCAGCTCGCGGATTTCGGAAGACGGCAATTGGCGCACCGATCTGCCTGAGGTCGATACCGGCGTCTACACGCTGCGGATTGATGAAACGGACGCCGAGGGCAATGTCACCTCCCGCGTCGAAACCCCCTTCAAGCGCGAAGAGGAGGACGTGATCGCCGCCGCCTCCGCCGCCGTGGCCGAACAGCGCATTGCCGCCGTCACGGTGCAACCCGGCTCGACGCTTTGGGCCATCAGCCGCGCAGCCTATGGCGACGGGGTGCTTTATGTGCGCGTCTTCGAGGCCAATCGCGACCGCATCCGCGACCCCGACCTGATCTATCCCGGCCAGGTGTTCAGCCTGCCGGAGTGATCTCTGCGATATCGCTTTGCCTATACCGCGCCGTAGGGCGGTCCATTTCGGATGCAACCGCGGTGAGCGTCGACTGTGAGCCCAAAACACCAAATGCCGCGCGACATAGGAAAGGCTGCTATCTGCAACAAGTGGTTCTTGTTCAAAACACAGGACAACGGGGCAATCGATCTGTCAGCAAAGTTTGTTGTCCAACAAAGTTTCATTTTCAAGGTTAATGGATAAATAAGAACTATAAATTTTCTAAATTGAATTGCCAATGATACTTTTCGCCCAGACCTACTGAGCAGAGGCGAAATATGAACCGGTACACCTTTCAACAGAGTTTTGGGACCTCCGGGCCGGTCGTGCTCCCAGTGATTCACGTGCTTGACGCCGAGCAAACAAAAACGAACATTCAATCGGCCATCGACGGTGGGTGTCCTGGTGTTTTTCTGATCAATCACGACTTTGAAAAGGAAAAATTGGTCCCAATCATCAAGGACATGCGTCGAGCATTTCCAGATGTTTGGATTGGTGTGAACTTCCTCGCAGTGACCGGCAAGTTTGCATTCCCAATTTTGGGCCAGCTGCAAGCAGAGGGAGTTCAGGTTGACGGCTATTGGGCCGATGATGCGCGGATAGATGAACGCAGACCCGAGGATGACCAACCCGAGGCAGAAGAGATCGCCGATATTCGCAATGAGAGCGGATGGACCGGGCTGTATATCGGTGGCACTGCGTTCAAGAAACAGCGCGAGGTAGAACCTGCCCAATTTGCCAAAAGCGCCCGTATCGCCACACGCTACATGGATGTTGTGGTGACGTCTGGCGTGGCGACCGGCCATGCGGCAGATGTGGGCAAAATCGAAACCTTCCGAGAAAATTGCGGTGATACGGCTCTTGGCCTGGCCTCGGGCATCACACCCGAAAACGCAGCGCAATATGCGGATGCGGTTGATCTTTTCATGGTTGCGACAGGAATCAATTTCGAGGGGGATTTCTACAACATCGACCCCGATCGCCTGAAGCGCCTCATGGACATCACACGGAAATAAGGGAGACAATCAAATGACTCATGACAAAGGACCCCGGGATGACCGCTGGTACTTCTCGCTGATGGCACCCAACACCAAGGGCGACAAATTCGCCTGGTTGGACCCGACTTCCATCTACATAAACGGCAAGGCCTATCATGATCTGCTGGATGATCTTGTTGCCGATCTGGACGCGGACGAGATCGACGTTGTTGCGGGTCTGGATGCCATGGGCTTTGTGCTGGCGGCTGGTATCGCCGCCCGGATTGGTCGGGGCTTCTTGCCCATCCGCAAGCCCGGCAAGCTGTGTGTTGATACAGATCAGGCGTCGATGACCAACTACTCAGGTCAGACGCAGGCAATGGAGATGCGTTTGCCAGCCTTCGCGCCGGGAACACGGGTCTTGCTTGTGGACCAATGGGTGGAGACCGGAGGTACCATGCACGGCGCGGTTCAGTTGGTAGAACAGCAAAAGGGCAAGGTGGCCGGCATGGTGGCCATTGTCATGGAAGAGAATGACAATACCGCCGAGTATCGCAAGAAATACAAATGCGTCACTGCGATTCAACCGGGAACCGAATGGCAGCGTCAGGCCAACGCCCAATATCTCGAAAGCTTTAAGACCTACAAACCCGAGATGGCATTTCCGGTCTAGGCAACTGGGCTCAGCCCACATTCCTGACTCCTCACCTGAAAAGGGGCTCGACAGATGAAACTGGTCTGTGGAAACAGCAATCGACCGCTCGCAGAAGCGATTGCGGCGCATATGAAAGTACCGCTTGCAGAGTGTAATGTGCGCCGCTTTGCCGATGAGGAAGTGTTCGTTCAGATACAGGAAAATGTGCGTGGTGATGATGTTTACGTCATCCAATCCACGTCGTTTCCTGCAAATGACAATCTGATGGAATTGTTGGTGTTGATTGACGCGCTGCGCCGCGCATCAGCGGGACGGATTACCGCCGTTATTCCCTACTTCGGTTATGCTCGTCAGGATCGCAAACCAGCCCCTCGCACACCGATTTCGGCCAAGCTGGTGTCGAACATCATCACTCATGCGGGTGCCGACCGGGTTTTGACGATGGATTTGCACGCAGGCCAGATTCAGGGCTTTTTCGACATACCCACCGACAATCTCTTTGCAGTGCCCGAAATCGTCCGCGATATTGAGCAACAAAGTAGCCGTGATAATGTCATGGTTGTCTCACCGGATGTGGGCGGGGTAGTTCGTGCGCGCGGATTGGCCAAACGTATTTCCAGCCCACTGGCGATTGTCGATAAGCGAAGGGACAAGCCGGGCTCATCAGAAGTCATGAATATCATCGGCGATGTTGAGGGTAAATCCTGTGTGCTAGTTGATGATATCATCGATTCAGGTGGAACTCTTTGCAATGCTGCGACGGCTTTGCTGGAACACGGTGCCGCTGATGTGTCGGCCTACATCACCCATGGCGTTTTGTCTGGCAAGGCGGTCGAAAGGATCGATTCATCAGATCTGGCGTCGCTGGTCATCACCGATACGATTTGTGCCACCGAGGCGGTCGCAGCGTCTTCCACGATCCGCACAATTTCCATCGCGCCGATGTTTGCGAAGGCGATTACTCGCATTGCCAGCGGGGAGTCTGTCAGCGTTTTGTTCGAATGATCGAATATCATTCATCATGTTAATGATTGCCCTCCGAGCATTTTCAACGCTAATCTTCGCGGCATGCGTGTTGTCAATCTTTCGACCGAACTTTTGCGGACCTTCGTGACCGTCATCGAAGTGGAAAGCTTCACGCGGGCCGCAGAAATCCTCGGACGGACACAACCGGCGATCAGCCTTCAGATAAAGCGATTGGAAGACACGGTTGGATACGCTCTGATAAAGCGCGAAGGCAAAGATATTTCCCTAACCGAGCGTGGCGAGTCCTTAGCCATCCATGCGCGGCAAATCCTGCGCCTGAACGATCTGGCTGTGGCGCAGTTTGAACACCAGAAAGAATCGTCCAAGCTTCGGGTCGGATTGCCTGTGGATTATGCGGTAAACACTTTACAGTCCTGTCTGACGAACGTTGTGCGACAGTTCTCTGACATTCAGATTGAAATAAGGTGTGACTTATCCAAGAATCTCCTATCAGCCTTGAGAAGCAACGAAATAGACATTGCAGTAGCGCTGTTTGATGGTGATGATCAGCAATTTCTGTTCCGAAACTGGAAAGAACAGCCCGTTTGGGTCGGTGCAACAGATTTTGAGGTTCCAGATCAGGACGTTATCCCGCTCGTGGTTCACCCCTTTGGCTGCGTCTACCGGGAGCGCATGGCCACGGCCCTGAAGCTGGCCGGGCAGGACTGGCGCATCGCCTACTCCAGTCCAGGCATCGGTGGCGTGCAGCATGCGGTGAGGGATGGGCTGGGTTTGTCCTGCTTGACGGGCCCTACCGTTCTGGACGGCATGCGCCGATTTACCGAAAAGGATGGCCTTCCGGCATTGCCTGCTCTCCACATTGGGCTCTTCGCGCGTCAGGCGCAGTTGGGCGCCGGTGGCTATGCGGCAATTGACGCCATTGTAAACACACTTGAATCGCAATCCTCGGACGTTAATTCAGGATAAGCATTCGTAATGAGATCATATTAACGATAAATTTCCTTTTGAACGCGCACTGGCATATCCTTCGGTCAAATCTGCGGCAAAACACATAGCCGTAATCGGCGTGTCGCGAAAAAGTTCGCAGAACAGCATGGAGGAAAAGTAATGAAGCCGAAACACCTGACAACCCGCCGGATGACACCCACGCGTCGCGATGTGCTAAGGATCGGTGGGGGCATCGCACTCTCGGCACCCTTTGTAAGCCGAGCCTGGGCCTCGACCACGGAAATCAACATGCTGGCCTGGTATGGTCATGGTGAGCCTGACATGGTCGGTGCCTTCGAAGAGGCCAACAACGTCAAGTTCGTCCCCAAGTACTACGCAGGCGGCGACAACATGCTTGCGCTGATTGCGCAATCGCCTCCGGGCACCTACGACATTATCCTGTCGGATGCCGAGTTTGTGCAGCAGCTCAATGCTGCAGGCTATATCGAAGAGCTGAACGCGGCAGACTACCCGCTCGATGACATGCTGCATGAGGATTTCACCAAATTCCCAGGCCATTGGGCTGACGACAAGCTCTATTCGATGATGGTTCGCGGCGGGCATTTGGGCGTATCTTACAACACCACAGCTGCGTCAGCCGAAGAAGCGGCCAGCTATGACGTGTTCTGGAAGGAAAGCCTGAAAGGCAAGGCGGGCCATTTCGACTGGCATCTGCCCACCCTTGGCATGATGAGCCTCAAGAACGGCAATGGTGCCGGGCTTTGGGATCTGGATGACGCCGCATGGCAATCGGTACAGGATACGACGCTATCCTTGCGACCGCAGGTGGGTGGCTTCTTTGACTATGGCGGCACATTCAACGGCCTCAAGAACGGAGAAATGCTGGCCATGTGCGGCATCGGCGATTGGATCACCGGCGTGCTGGAGCGTGATGGCGCACCGGTTGCTTCGACCATCCCGAAAGAAGGGGGCATTCAATTTACGGAAAGCTATTCTATCGGCAAAGACAGCGAGAAGGCGGATATCTGTACCAAGTTCATTCAGTACATGCTGTCGCCCGAAGGTCAGGTGAAATCGGCGCAGATGTTGGCCTATCCCGGCTTCTGCATCACCAAAGCCGGCCGTGCCATGTTGCAGGAAGTCGATCCCGCCGAGGCCAAGCGTAGCCATCAGATTGAAGGTATGGCCAATGATCCGATCGCCCTGATCAACGAGGGCCGTATTCACTACCGTGACATTCCGCAGCAGCAATCGCTTGAGGATTGGAATGACTTTTGGTCGGAGTACAAAAACGCCTGATTGGCAACATCTGACAAGTTAAACAGAGCAGCCCGGTCAGGGCTGTCCTGATCAGCCAGAATAGGTAGGGCTTCGTGAAGCGCAAGTTTGATCTCTATGCCATGACATGGCGGTTGCCGATCATCTTCTGGCAGCTCTTGTTCTTTGTTGGCCCGCTTTTGTTTATGGTCGCGCTCTCGTTCTTCATCGTGAAGAACTATCGCATGACCGAAGCCTTCGAGATGGTGAACTGGCAGAAGATGCTGTCTCGCGGTTATTTCTGGGACAGTTACTGGTACACCATCTTCATCGCCGGGATCAGCACTGCGGTGGCGATGCTGCTTGCCTTTCCGGCTTCCTTCGCCTTGGCGTTTCGCGCCTCAGACAGCCTGCGCCGTTGGGCGGTTTTCCTGCTGATCATCCCGTTTTTCACCTCATATCTGGTGCGTACATTCTCTTGGTATGTGATTCTGGCCGAAAGCGGCGTGGTCAACGCGATGCTGGGACAGATCGGTCTGGGGCCGTTCAAGATGCTGAACACGCATTTCGGTACGGTCATTGGCTATCTGACCCTGACATTGCCGTTGGTGGTGATCCTACAAACCGTGACCATGGCCAATGTCGATAAAACTCTGATCGAGGCTGCACGCAACCTCGGGTGCAAACCACTGGCGACCATTTGGCGCGTTGTGCTGCCGCTGTCGAAAACCGGGCTAATCGTTGCGGCCCTATTCTGTTTCATTCTGTCCTTTGGGGACTTCGTGGCGCCTTTTTATCTAGGGGGCTCGCAAGAGCCGACATTGCCCATTCTGATCCTCGATACCACCAAATCGGGCCAGCAATGGCCAAGGGCAGCCGTAGTCGCCATCATGATGATGGCGACGCTCTTTACAATCGCCTTTGCCGCTATCGCGCTGGCCTATCGCAAAGGGGGCGCGAGATGAACCAGAACCGTACCCTCAACTTTATTCTAGCGCTGTATGTGCTGTGCATCTTTGTCTTTATCTTCGCACCGATCCTGTTCAGCTTGGTGTTTTCGTTCAATTC
This sequence comes from Roseovarius faecimaris, assembly GCF_009762325.1. Lineage (NCBI taxonomy): Bacteria > Pseudomonadati > Pseudomonadota > Alphaproteobacteria > Rhodobacterales > Roseobacteraceae > Roseovarius > Roseovarius faecimaris. Next base: position 2,172,429 of record NZ_CP034348.1, on the reverse strand, counting down.
GCAACGCTTCCCGACCATTCCGCTGGGAGAGTTTTCAACCGAATGGTATGCTAAAATCTTTGCCGATCCTGATGTCTGGTTGGCAGCACGCAATTCGCTGATCGTGTCGGTCAGCACCTCAGTGGTGGCCACCTTCTTGGGCTTTTGCACCGCCTATTCGGATTTTCGGTACAACTTCCGCTTCAAGGGTCCCTATCTGGCGCTCATCCTTCTGCCGCCGACCATTCCGCTTATAATCATGGCCTTGGCGATGCTGGCGTGGCTGTCAAAGCTGGGGCTGTCCGGCCAGCTGTGGTCAATCATCCTGGCCCATTCAGTGCTAACGGCCCCTTTTGCCATGGCCATCATCCGGCTTAGGTTGAACCAGATGGATCCTGACCTTGAGGCAGCCGCTTGGAATCTGGGCAGCAGCGAATGGCAGGCCATGCGCCATGTCATCATACCGTTCTGTGCCCCCGCGATCGTATCGGCCCTCTGTTTGACCGCAGCCGTATCTTTCGATGAATTTGCGATCTCGTGGTTTGTGTCTGGCCTGAACAAGACTGTTCCCGTGGTTATCCTAGAGATTGTCCAAGGCAATATCGACCCACAGGTCAATGCCATCGGCACATTCGTATTCCTGACCTCCATGACGCTGGTGATCCTTGCACAGGTGTTTTTCATCAGCCGCCAAGTGAAGAGCCATTCGTGATATGACAGAGCCTCTCGTTACCTTTCGCAACGTAAAGAAACACTTCGGCAGCTTCGTAGCCGTACGGGACATGGAACTGGACATTCATGCTGGTGAATTTCTCGCCATCATGGGGTCATCAGGCTGCGGCAAGACAACAACCCTGCGGATGCTGGCTGGTCTGGAAGCGCCGACATCGGGCGAAATCCGTATCGGTGGTGAGCTAATGAATGAGGTCAAACCGCATGAGCGTGATACGCCGCTGGTTTGGCAATCTCTGGCCTTGTTCCCGTTTCTCAGCGCGCGTGAGAATGTCGAGTTCGGCCTGAAGATGCGCGGTGTCAGCAAAGAAGAACGGAAGCGGCGCGCACTTGAATGGCTCGACCGGATGGAAATCGGTGAGTTTGCCGAGCGGAACATTACCACCCTCTCGGGCGGTCAGAAACAGCGCGTGGCGCTTGCACGATCCCTGGTGATGGAACCCAAGATGCTGCTGCTGGACGAACCTCTATCGGCGCTTGACGCCAACCTGGTGATCCGCATGCAGGCCGTTTTGACCCGCCTGCAAAAAGAGCTGGGCATCACATTCGTCTATGTCACACATTCGCAGTCTGAGGCTTTCGCCATGGCTGACCGCGTGGTGATCATGAGCCAGGGCGAAATTGCGCAGGTCGGCTCGCCCAAGGATATTTACCGCGCGCCCGCCAATCGGTTCGTGGCCGAGTTCGTTGGCCGGAATAACATCCTGTCAGGCTCGGTGGTGTCCCTGGACAGCGAGGCAGTTACGATATCGACACCCTCGGGAACATTTGTTGCAACAGCCCCGGAAACCGCGCGCATTGTAGGGTCCGATGCCACCTTCGTCGTGTCGGCAGACCTGGTAAGCGTATCAAGGGAAGAGCCCACGGGCGAAAATCGTATCCTGTGCACGTTGATCTCGGAAGAATTTGTGGGCTCCATGGTGACCCTGTTTTTGGAAAGCGCGGATGGTCATGAATTCAAGGTGCAGATGCAGGAACGAGACCTGATCGAATTGGACCTGCATGGTGATGATCAGATATGGCTCAGCTGGGCTGTACAGAATGCGCATGTTCTGGACCGTGAATAATCTATGATCCGCAACCCTATACCATGGCCCAATGGCGCCAAATGTGCGGTTGCGATCAGCTTCGACATGGATGCCGACAGCCTGATCCATATTGCCCGCCCCGACGACAGCCATCGCCGCCTCTATCAAACATCCATGGGGCGATACGGCCCAAATGTCGCTCTGCCGCGCATCCTTGACACCTATCGTCGATATGACCTCAAACAATCCTTCTTCATTCCCGGATGGTGCCTGGAGCAATATCCAGAAACCGCCGAGGCGATCCTGAACGACGGCCATGAGATCGGACATCACGGGTATCTGCATGAAGACCCCATTACGACCTATGGCAGCCAGCGCGAATGGTTCGAGCGAACGCTTGATGCGCATAAGCGTATTTGCGGAAAGGTTCCTCAAGGGTACCGCGCCCCGGTCTACAACATTACCGATGAGGTGATTGACCTCATGCAGGAAAATGGGATGCGTTATGACAGCTCGATGATGGCTGACGATATTCCTTATGCCATCGAGACTTCGAAGGGCCAGCTATACGAAATGCCGGTTCATTGGGGCACAGATGACTGGCCGCCCTTCGCACATTACGAGGAAATTGGTTACATGATGCCGGTCCGGCCACCTGCGGCAGCTCTCGCCGGATTTTGGGAAGAGTTCGAGGCACAGTACGAGGCCGGCGGATTTTTCTTGCTGATCCTCCATCCATTTTTAACCGGAAGACTGGCTCGTTGGCGACTGATTGAGAAATGGATCGAAGACACCCTGAAAACGCGCAACGTGTGGTTTTCGACCCTTGCCGGAATTGCAGACCATATGGATGCACTGCGGAAATCCGGCACCTGGTCGCCCAGCGTTGAAAAGCTTCCGTACTTCAACAAACCACCGGCTAAGCAATGGATTTCGTGATTTTCACGAAGGGAGGCGTTTCAGGGCAACGGCGCCTGAAAGGCCTACAAGACACCTGAAAGCGACGCCGCGCGTTTACGGAAACAGTTCAACTTGAAACTAATCCAACGCAGCTGGCGTTATCGGGATGAACACTTCAACTGGAAAACCAGAGACCAACCAACTTAGCTGTCAGATTTTTCTGAATTTCAGAACCAGGACTTTTGGCGACTAATGTTTCACCTAGGGCAAGAAGCGCGTGTGAATCTGTCATTATAGATTCAGAGGTTTACAGCCGCTCCGTCCGCAAACCGGACAGCCGAAGGCATCGGTTTGCAGCAAGGATGTCGCGTGACACATCCTTTGAGTTCGGCGCAAGACAAAGGCAATCGTGTTCGCCTATTGTCGCCGCGCGGCAGAGGCACTAAGTGCTTGATCCATGCGCAGATCATCCATCAACACCACCGAGGCCCCCCGCAACGGCTGGCAGACCATCCGCCGGGTCGCGCCCTATCTGTGGCCTGCCGATAACGCCAGTGTGAAACTGCGCGTCGTCACTGCGCTGGGCCTTCTGGTGCTGGCCAAGCTCGTGGCCGTGGGTACGCCGTTTTTCTACAAGGCGGCGGTGGACGCGCTGGCGGGCGAAGGCCAGTCGGCGGCCTGGATGCTGGGCGCGGGGGCCGTCGGGTTGACCGTGGCCTATGGCCTTGCCCGGCTGATGAATGTGGGCTTCCAGCAGCTGCGCGATGCGGTCTTTGCCAAGGTCGGCCAGCGCGCTCTGCGCGCCATCGCCCTGCAGACGTTCGAGCATATCCACCGCCTGTCGCTGCGCTATCATATCGCGCGCAAGACCGGGGGCCTGAGCCGGATCATCGAACGCGGGGTGAAGGGCGTGGATTTCCTCCTGCGCTTCCTGATCTTCTCGATTATCCCGCTGATCCTGGAACTGCTGCTGATCGGCGTCATTCTCTGGACGCTTTTCGACATCTGGTATCTGGCCGTGGTGGCAGGGGTGATCGCGCTTTACATCCTCTTTACGTTCAAGGTCACCGAATGGCGCGTGCGCCTGCGCAAGGCGATGAACGATCAGGACACCGACGCCAACCAGAAGGCGATCGACAGCCTGCTCAATTTCGAGACGGTCAAGTATTTCGGCGCCGAGGGGCGCGAGGCGCGCCGCTATGACGAGGCGATGGCGGGGTATGAGAAGTTCGCCCTGCAAACCTCCTATTCGCTGGCCTTTCTCAATTTCGGTCAGTCCTTCCTGATCACCGCAGGGCTGATCATCGTCATGGTCATGGCCGCCATCGGTGTGCAGAACGGATCGATGACCGTGGGCGATTTCGTGATGGTCAACGCCTATATGATCCAGATCACCATGCCTCTCAACTTCCTCGGCACGGTCTATCGCGAGATCCGCCAGAGCCTGGTCGATATGGGCGAGATGTTCGAATTGCTGGAACAACCGCCCGAGGTGTCCGACAAACCGGGCGCGCCCGCGCTGAAGGTGGGTGGCGGCACCGTGGCGCTGCGCGATGTGCAGTTCGGCTATGAGCCGGAACGGCCCATTCTCAAGGGCGTCAGCCTGGAGGTCCCCGCCGGACAGACCGTGGCCGTGGTCGGCCCCTCCGGCTCGGGCAAGTCCACCATCGGGCGGCTTTTGTTCCGGTTCTACGACGTGCAGGACGGCGCTGTCATGATCGACGGTCAGGACGTGCGGGACGTGACGCAGGACAGCCTGCACGCGGCCATCGGCGTTGTGCCGCAGGATACGGTGCTTTTCAACGACACGATCGGTTATAACATCGCCTATGGCCGCGACGACGCCACGCAATCCGAGATCGAAGAGGCCGCCCGCGCCGCCCAGATTCATGACTTCATCGCCCGGCTGCCACAGGGCTATGACACGCTGGTGGGCGAACGCGGCCTGAAACTTTCGGGCGGCGAGAAGCAGCGTGTCGGCATCGCCCGGACCCTGCTGAAAGACCCGCCCATCCTGCTCCTGGACGAGGCGACGAGCGCGCTCGATACCGAGACCGAGCGCGATATCCAGGGCGCGCTGGCCCGCGCGGGGCAGGGGCGCACGGTCATCACCATCGCGCACCGGCTGTCGACCATTGCCGATGCGGACCGGATCGTGGTGCTGGAAGAGGGCCGCATCGCAGAGCAGGGCACCCATGCAGAGCTACTGGAGCGCGAGGGGCGCTATGCCAGCCTCTGGCAGCGTCAGGCCCGCGAGCAGGACGAGGCGGTTTGATCCAAAGGAGTGGCTGCGCCACGCATTCACTTTTGGGGGCAGGCCCCCAAACCCCCGATGAGGGGTGCCACCCCTCAAACTCCCCGGAGTATTTGCGGAACGATGAAAGGGATGTGCCTGTTGAGCTTGCTTTGGACGGCGGGTTCGGGATGATGGGGCATGTCCGCGCAAAGGGGGCGAGCGATGCAAGGGGCACGTGTCGAGACCATCGTCGTCAATGGCAGGATCGCCACAATGGCGGGTCCGGGCCGGTTTGCCGAGGCGATGGCGGTGGCACAGGGGCGGATCGTGGCGGTGGGGTCCACGATGGAGATACGCGCTTTTGCCCCCTCGGCGCAGGTGGTCGATTGCGAAGGGCGCACGGTGATCCCGGGGCTGATCGACAGCCATTGTCACCCGGATATGCATGGCGCGCGGCTGGGACGCTGGGTGGATATCGGGGAGTTGACCCCGACCAGGGCTGAGCTGCTGCGCCGGATCGCACAGGACACCGAAGGCCAGCCGGCCACGCATTGGTTCGTCGGTTTCGGCTATGACGATATCGCCATGGGCGGGTATCCGTCGCTGGCGGAGCTGGACGCGGCGGCGGGGCATTGTCCGGTCTTTCTCTATCGTCGCGACGCGCATATTGGCCTCGTCAATTCGGCCGCCATGGCGCGGGTCGGATACACCGCCGACAGCCCCGATCCTGCGTTCGGCGCGCTGGACCGGGACCCTGAGACAGGCAGGCTGACCGGCCTGCTGCGCGAAACGGCGGCCCATGCCGTCGTCGACCACATCCAGGCGGATTACACGCCCGAGCAGTTCGCCTCGGGACTGATCAGGGTTTTCGAGCGTTTTGCCGGCTACGGCATCACTTCGGTGCATAATTCCCTGGCTTCGACCAACGGTATCATTGCCTATCAGAAGATGCGCGAGGCGGGCGATCTGCGCCTGCGCGTGGGGCTGCTGGCCAGCGGGCGGGAGGACGATCTGATCGAGGCCATCATCCGGGCGGGCTGGCGCTCGGGCATGGGGGATGAGTGGCTGCGCCTGACCGGGGTCGAATGGTGCCCCGATTGCTCAACCAGCGGGCGCACGGCGGCCTATTACACGCCCTATGTGGGCGAGCCTGTGCTGGGCGAGCCGGAGCATAATTGCGGCATGCTGCTCTATGAGCAGGGCGATTTCAATGCTCGGGTGACGCGGGCCCACCGGGCGGGGCTGATGGTCGGCGCTGACGGGGTCGGGGATCGCGGCATCGATTTCGTGCTGAACGGGTTCGAGGCCGCTCTTGCGGCGCATCCGCGCTCCGATCACCGCATGCGGGTTGAGCATTGCTGTCACGTGACGCCCGCCATCCTGGACCGGCTGAGGCGGCTAGAGGTGATCTGTTCGTCGGCCACGGGGTTTGCCTATGATCTGGGCGATGCCTATATCCGCAATCGCGGGGCAGAGGCGATGGTCCACATGTGGCCGCACCGTTCGATGATCGATGCAGGGATTGTGGCCCCGGGCCATTCCGACGCGCCCGTGTGCCACCCCAACCCGATGCGCGCCATGCATTCGATGGTCAACCGGGTCACGGCATCGGGTGCCGATCTGGGCCAGTCCGAGGCGGTCAGCGTTTATGAGGCAGTCGAGGCCTATACCACGCTCGGGGCCTATGCCGGGCGCGAAGAGCATCTCAAGGGTCGGTTGCTGCCCGGCATGCTGGCCGATTTTTGCGTGCTCGACAGGGATATCTTCACGATTCCCAGCCATGACATTCACAATGTCGAGGTGGTCTCGACCCATGTGGCCGGGGTGGAAATCTACCGCCGCGATTAAGATGTAAGGTGCGTGTTCACACGCACCTTTCGCTCACTCCGCTGCGCGCACGGGGTCTTCACCGGAAGTCTCGGGGCGCGCCTCGTCTTCTGCGCTCTCTGCCGCCTCGCTGTCCGCTGCCCCGACCTCAGCCTTTCCGGCTTCAGCCTTTTCGGCCTCCGCCTGTTCGGCCAGCGCCGCCTCGCGCTCTTCCAGAACCCGGCGCAAATCGTCAAGCTGGGGCGCGTCGCTTTCGCGGGTGTCCTCATAGCCCGGATCGCCTGCAAAGGCCTGCTCCCACAAAAGCTCGGGCGCCTTGGTCTTTTTCGCCGCGCGTGTCAGCGCCCAGTCCCGCGCCGCCTGGCTGCTCTTGCCCGAGGACAGCGCCGCCACCGCCCGCGCGATCCACAGCACATAGGTGCTCGACCAGATGCGCAGCGCCAGCATCGAGGGCGTGAAGATCAGCGTCAGCACCGTGGCGATGCCAAGGCCGAACACCACCGCGGTCGCCAATTGCTTCCACCAGAGTGCGGTGGGGCTGTCGAACGTGTAGCCGCCATCCCAGAAGTTTAAGGACAGCCCGAACATCATCGGCGCAAGCCCGGCCATCGTGGTGACCGTGGTCAGCAGAACCGGGCGAATGCGCGCCTCGGCGGTGCGGGTGATCGCCTCGGCCTTGGGCATGTACTGGCTGAACTCCTGATAGGTGTCGATCAGCACGATATTGTTGTTCACCACGATCCCGGCCAGCGCCACGATCCCGGTTCCGGTCATGATGATCGAGAAGGGCTGCCCCATCACCAGCATGCCGATCAGAACGCCCGTGGTGCTCAGCACCACCGCCAGAAGCACCAGTACGGCGTTATAGACCGAGTTGAACTGTGCCAGCAGGATGATGAACATCAGCCCCAGCGCCCCCAGGAAGGCCTGTTGCAGGAAGGCGCCCGATTCTTCCTGGTCCTCCTGGTCGCCGGTCCATTCATATTCGATCCCCGGCGGCACCACGCCGCTGTCAAGCCAGGCGGTCAGTTGCTCGATCCGTTCATTGGCATTGATCGGAACGGTCATTTCATTGCCGCGCTCATCCGTCACCGTCTTGGTCAGGCCGTCCTTCACGCCCGCCTTGACGTCGAAAAAGCGCACCTGATCCACCCGGTCGATCTGGGCCAGCTTCTCCACCGGCTTGCGGCTGACGAAATTGCTGAGCGGCACAAGCCCCTGATTGGTGCGGATACGCAGCGTGTCGAGCGTGGACAGGACGCGGTCTTCCTCGGGCAGGCGCACACGAATGTCGATTTCTTCATCCGAGCTGTCCACCCGCATCGTATCGAGAAGGATGCCGCGCGTGACAAGCTGCACCATGCCGCCCACGGTGGCCACATCCGCGCCGTAACGCCCGGCCTTTTCCACATCCACGTCGATCTGCCAGTCGATGCCGGGCAGGGGCAGCGTGTCCTCGATCAGGGTCAGCCCTTGCGTTTCCTCGAACTTCGCGCGCGCCACTTCGGTAAAGGCCCTCAGCGTGTCCCAGTCATCCCCCTTGATCCGCAGATGCACGGGCTTCGCGGAGGCCGGTCCACGCTCCAGCGCCATGATCTCAATCTTGATGCCGGGGATCTGTTCCAGCGCGGCGGTCAGTTCGTTGATCGTGGTGTCGCCATCGGCAGCCGGGTCGGTGACCCGTCGCATCACGTCATAATCGAGGATCGGCACGGTGAACCAGTGTTCATAGGTGGTGGGCCGGTCCTTCCACTTGGTGATCTCCAGCTGCACCTGGCCCACCGTGTCGCGCGGCGGCTGCGCGCCGCCGGTGTTGTTGTTCAGCCCGCCATCGCCCGCAAAGGCAAAGGCCGATTGTACGTTGGGATGCTCCAGGATGATTGCCTCGGCCTGCCGGACCAGATCGTCCTTCTGTTCCAGAGACAGGTTGCCGCGCGCACGCACGTAAACCAGCGCGTTTTCCGGCTCGGATTCGACAAAGAACTCGACGCCCCGGTTGTTGCCGATGAAATAGATCAGCGTGGAGCCCACCAGCACGAAGATGAAACAGAACGACAGCAGCGGGGCCACCGGGTTCGACGCGATGGAATGGATGAACCAGCCGAACGGCGTGCGTCTGTAACGTCCCTCCACGCGGTTGGCGCTTTGGCGGCGAAGGCGCCCGGACACAAAGATCGCCGCCGCCCCGACAAGCCCCAGGATCAGCGCGGTGCCCGCACCCAGCCCGGCGGCAATGGCCACACCGACCGCCGCGGCAAGAAGGATATAGGAACTCAGATGCGGGATCAGCGGCGCACGGTGCGCAACAAGGCGATCGAACCCGGCAATCGCGCCTGCGATCCTCGGCTTCAGCGCCAGCAGCCCCAGAAGCAGCGCAACCGTCCCCGCCATGCCGATCCCCGCCAGCGCCACCACCACGGTCAGCAGGGCAAACACCCCCGCCAGTACCGGAATGACCGACCCCAGGATGCGCCCCATATCCATCGCCGCAAAGAGCGTATTGACCTGCTCCAGAAAGACCGGGACCAGCAGGCCCGCAATGGCCAGCCCGGCGGCGGCCAGCGGAAACAGCACCAGATGCCAGACCCACCAGGCGCTTGAGATCTGCGCGATCCGCTGGTTGAACCACCGCTCCAGCCGCCCGGTCACACCGCCCATCACCGGCAGATAGACCAGCGCGACCAGCAGCGACGCGCTCAGCACAAAGATCAGGGTGACGGGAAGCATCCGCATGAACTGCCCGGGAATGCCCGGCCAGAACAGCATCGGCAAAAAGGCGCAGAGCGTCGTCGCGGTTGAGCTGATCACCGGCCAGAACATGCGCTTGGCGGCCTCGACATAGGCATGCATCGGCCCTTCGCCCTCAGAGATGCGCTTGTCGGCATATTCGACCACCACGATGGCCCCGTCGACCAGCATCCCCACCGCCAGGATCAGGCCGAACATCACCATGTTCGATATTGCCACCTCCATCACCGCCAGCAGCGCAAAGCAGAGCAGGAACGACGTCGGAATGGCAAAGCCCACCAGAAGGGAGGGCCGGATGCCCAGCGTGGCCAGCATCACGATCATCACCAGCGCAATCGCGGTCAGAACCGAGCCTTCAAGCTGGCTGACCATCGACTCGATCACATGGCTCTGATCGTTTGACGTGGCCAGGCTCACCGCCGCCTGCAACTCCGGCGGCCAGGTCTTTTGCGCCTGCGCCACCGTCTCGCGCACCAGCTCCGAGGTGTCGATGATGTTATAGCCTTTGCGCTTGACCACCTGCAGCGCCACGGTCGTCTCGCCGTTGAAGCGCGCGGTGCCAAGACGGTCCTCGAAGGTCAGCGAAATCTCGGCCAGATCGCCCAGCGTCACCACCCGGTCGCCGTTGACCTTCACCGGCAGGTCATAGATATCGCGCGGCTCGTCAAAGGACGAGGGGATCTTGACCGAGAAGGTGCCCTTGTCGCTTTCGACCTCGCCCGCGGCAATCAGCTGGTTGTTGTTCTGCACCACGCTGATCAGCTCGAGCGCCGTGACGTTATACGCCTCCAGCCGCACCGGATCGATCACCACCTCGACCATCTCGTCGCGATTGCCCGCGATCCCGGCCTCCAGGACGGGCTCCAGCCCCTCCAGCCGGTCCTGCAAATCCTTGGCGAGCTTGGCCATGGTGCGCTCGGGCACATCGCCCGACAGGTTCACGATGATGATCGGGAACTCGCTGAAATTGATCTCGTTGATCTTGTATTTCTCGGCCCCGTCTGGAAATTTGGCCTCGGCCGCGCTCATCGCGTCGCGCACATCGGCCATGATCTTGGTCTTGTCCCAGCCGAACTCGAACTCCAGCGCGACACCGGCATAATTTTCCGCCGCCGTGCCGGTCATCACATCGAGCCCGTCAAGGTCCGACAGCTCGGTCTCCATGACCTTGACCAGAAGTTTCTCGCTGTCCTCGGCGGAAATACCGGGGAACTGGACCGACACGAACAGCGCCGGGATCTCGATATCGGGCTCACCTTCCTTGGGCAGGCCGGTATAGGCCAGCGCGCCCGCCAGAAGCGACAGGACGATAAAGGCAATCACCATGCGCGCGCGCGCGGCGGCCCAATCGACGAGACCTGTCATTGCGCAGGCTCCTCATCTTCGGTCTGATAGGAGGCAGCGACCCGCACCCCATCAATCACATATTCCTGGCCGATTATGATCACATCGGCCTCGTCCGGCAAACCGGCCAGCCATAATCCGCCCGGCGTATCCCGCAGGAGCGTCACAGGCTGGAACATCGCGGTGCTGTCTTCGGTCACGAGCCGCACGCCAAGCGTGCCTTCGTCATCCAGCGTCAGCGCCGATTGCGGCACAAGATGCGCGTGTTTGCCGTCCGAGGCGATCACGATCTCGGCGGTCTGACCGTCACGCAGCGCCAGATCGGGATTGGCCACCTCGATATCCACCCGGAAGGTGCGCGTCGTGGGATCGGCCGAGCGGGACAGGAACACAACCTTGCCCTGAACCTGTTCGCCCGATGCCATCTCGGCCAGCGCAGCCGCACCAACCTCGACGCGGCCGACCTCCGTTTCGGGGACATAGCCGACCATCAGGATCGGATCGAGCTGGATCACCGTCGCGCAGTGGTCCCCAGGCTGCAGCAGGCTGCCAATCTCGGCGCTGTCCGATTCCAGCAGCCCGCCGAAGGGCGCGCTGATCGTCAGACGTTCAATCTCTTTCTCTGCGGCCGCCACGGCGGCGCGTGCGCTTTCCACCCCGGCCTTGGCCGCCTCGATACCTGCGGCCACGCTCTCCAGTCCCGACGCGGCGGATTTCAGCCCGGCCTCGGCGCTGGTGATCGCCGCTTCGGCACCGCGCACGGCGGCCTGGGTGCTGGCAACGCGGGTTTCCGAGGCAAACCCGTCCTGCGACAGTCGGGTCGCGGCATTGGAGTTGATCATCGCTTCTTCGAGGATCGCCTTGGCCTCTTCCACCCGCGCCTTGGCTTCCTCTACGCGGGCTTCGGCCTCGGGGACCGCCGCCTCTGCGGCCGGCACGCGCGATTGCGCCTCGGCAAGCCGCGCCTGCGCCTCGGCCAGCGACGCCATCCTTGTGCCCGGATCGAGGCGGCACATGACATCGCCCTGTTCGACAAAGGTGCCTTTGCGCAGCGGCTCGGAAATCACCTGGCCCGCCGTCTCGGCGCGCAGGTCGACATGCCGGATCGCTTCGGTCTGACCGCGCAGGATCACCGCGCTGTCCACCGTCCGGGCAGAGGATTTCAGAACCACCACACCAACAGGTGTCTGGCCCGGCGCAGCCTCGGCCTCGACCGTCCCGGTTTCGGCCATTTCGGCACCGGTCGGCGCGTCAGCCGGAAACAGCCGGTCCCGTTCGAAAAGAAATACATAGATCAGCGCCGAGACGAGGATCGCGGCAAGGATCGGGAACAGTCTCATGGGGCATACCTTTTGCGCCGCGGATGGCCCGGAGCGTTCAAAGCAAAGCATAGCCGGGCCGACTCAGTTGAACTTAGCCGTATATACGGTGAACTATCCGGTTTAGATTAGTCTTTTCAACCCCGGGCTGCAAGGTGATCCATTCCTGCAACACTAGCCAGGCCTTGGCAGGGGCAGGGCTTCGGGGTAAGAGGAGCCGAAGAGGCAGAAACGTCATTGGGGGCACGGTGTGAGCCAGACCGACAGTTTTATCGAAGAGGTCACGGAAGAGGTGCGTCGCGACCGCCTGTTTGCGCTGATGAAGCGCTATGGCTGGATCGCGGTTTTGCTGGTGATCCTGATCGTCGGCGGGGCCGCCTGGAACGAATGGCGCAAAGCGCAGGAACGCTCGGCCGCGCAGGCCTTGGGTGATTCCATGCTCGACGCCCTGCAACAGACCGATGAGGCGGCCCGCGGCGAAGCGCTCGCCGCGATTGACGCCCCGAATGCGGGCGCGCGGGCCCTGGTTGATCTTCTGGTGGCCGCCGAACTGGCCGAGACCGACCCGGGCGCAGCCTCTGAGCGGCTGATCGCCCTGGCCGACAACGCCGACGCCGCCACCGTCTATCGCCAGATCGCCACGCTCAAGGCCGTGTCGCTGCCCGGCACCGTGCTCAGCGCCGAAGAGCGCCGCACCCGGCTTGACGGGCTGGCGTTGGGGCAGGGGCTGACGCGGCTTCTCGCCGAAGAGCAACTCGCCTATCTCGATGCCGAAGCAGGCGATACCGAGGCCGCGCTGACCCGTCTTCTGGCCATTCTTGAGGATGAAGCGGTTACAGCGGCCTTGCGTCGCCGTGCTTCACAAGTGATTGTGGCGCTGGGAGGCGAGCTTCCGGAGCAGCCGACCGCGACCGAATAAGTTGGGGGCACGTGCATTGAAACCGATCCGAGCATTCCTGAGCCTGGCCATTGTCGCCGCCCTGTCCGGCTGCGAGCGGGAAGACCCGATCCTGCCCGGTGCCCGCGAAGACATCCGTGCCGTGCTGACCGAAGAGGGCACCCCGGCCGAGGCCGAGGCCACGCAGGCGGCCAATCTTCCGCTGGCCCTCGCCGCCGCCACCAACAATGCCAGCTGGCGTCAGAGTATCGCCACTCCCGAAACCCGCACCGCGCATCCCGCCCTGTCCTCGACGCCGCAACTTGTGTGGAGCGTGGGTATCGGTCAGGGCGACGGGCGCAAGAATCGCATCACCGCCGATCCGGTCGTGGCCGATGGCCGCGTGTTCACCCTCGATGCCGAAGCGCGGGTCAGCGCGGTCTCCACCTCCGGAGAGCTTCTTTGGACGCGCGACCTTGTCCCGACAAACGATTCCGGGCAGGACGCCACCGGCGGCGGTCTGGCGCTGGGGGATGGCAAGCTGTTCATCTCGTCGGGTTTCGGCCTGATGACCGCGCTCGACCCGGCCACGGGCAATGAGATCTGGCAGCAGAACCTGCGCGCCACCGGCTCGGGCAAACCCACCGTGAAGGACGGTCTGGTCTATCTCGTGGCCGGTGACGATGTGGCCTGGGCGCTCGACACCGATACAGGCCGCATCGAATGGCGGCTTTCGGCCAGCCCCGACATCCAGAACGTGATCGGCGGCCCCGCCCCGGCGGTGACCGACAAATACGTGATCTTCGCCTTCGGTTCGGGCGAGATCCAGGGCGCGTTCCGCAAGGGCGGGCTGCGGCTCTGGGATAGCCAGGTCGCGGGCCAGCGCCGCGGGTTTTCCGCCGCGCGCATCGGCGATATCACCTCCGACCCCGTCGTGGTGGGCGACCGCATCTATGTCGGCACGCATTCGGGCCGTACCGTGGCGCTCAATATCGGCAATGGCGAACGGATCTGGACCGCCACCGACGGGCCGCTCAACACGGTCTGGCCCGCCGATAATTCGGTGTTCCTGATCAATGACCGCAATGAGCTTTTGCGCCTCAACGCCGAGGATGGCACCCGCGTCTGGTCGAAGACGCTCAGCTTCTTCACCAAGAACCGCCCGCGCCAGCAGACCGAGATCTTCGGCCATTACGGCCCGATCATCGCCGGCGGCAACCTGATCGTCGTCTCCAATGACGGGCTGATGCGCCTCTATGATCCGGCCACCGGCGCCGAACGCGGCACGGTCGAGATCCCCGGCGGCGCCACGACCAACCCGGCGGTGGCGGGTGGTACGCTCTATGTGGTGAGCACGAAGGGCCAATTGCTGGCTTTCCGTTGAGCCCGCTTTGCTGTAACAGAGCCGCCTGAGCCGGTTCGGAGCGTATCCATGTCTTTCACCCTCGCCATCGTGGGGCGGCCCAATGTGGGCAAATCCACGTTGTTCAACCGCCTTGTGGGCAAACGCCTGGCGCTGGTCGACGATCAGCCCGGTGTGACGCGCGATCTGCGCGAGGGCGAGGCGCGCCTTGGCGATCTGCGCTTTACCGTGATCGACACGGCGGGGCTGGAAGAGGCCACCGACGAGTCGCTTCAGGGCCGCATGCGCAAACTGACCGAGCGCGCGGTGGACATGGCCGATATCTGCCTGTTCCTGATCGACGCGCGCGCCGGGGTCACGCCCACCGATGAGATGTTTGCCGGGATCCTGCGCAAACGCTCGGCGCATGTGATCCTTGCCGCCAACAAGGCCGAAGGGGCCGCCGCCGATGCAGGCGTGATCGAAGCGTATTCCCTCGGCCTGGGCGAGCCCATTCGCCTCTCGGCCGAACATGGCGAGGGGATGAACGACCTCTATAGCCAGCTCATGCCGCTTGCTGATCTCTTCGCTGAACGCGCCGCCGCCGATGCGCCCGAAACCGATGTGTCGCTGGACGAGGATGGGGATGATGACGAGGGCTATCGCAAGCCCACCATCGCCAAGCCCCTGCAAGTTGCCGTCGTGGGCCGCCCCAATGCGGGAAAATCCACGCTGATCAACAAGATACTGGGCGAAGATCGTCTTCTGACCGGCCCCGAGGCGGGCATCACCCGCGACGCGATCTCGCTCACGCTGGACTGGGACGGGTTGCCGGTGCGGATGTTCGACACCGCCGGTATGCGCAAGAAGGCCAAGGTACAGGACAAGGTCGAAAAACTCTCGGTCAGTGACGGTCTGCGCGCGGTCAAGTTTGCCGAGGTGGTCGTTGTCCTGCTCGATGCCGCCATCCCGTTCGAACAGCAGGATCTGCGCATCGCCGATCTGGCCGAGCGTGAGGGCCGCGCCGTCGTGGTCGCGGTCAACAAATGGGACATCGAAGACGACAAGCAGGCCAAGCTGCGCGATCTGCGTGAAGCCTTCGAGCGGCTTCTGCCACAGCTCAGGGGCGCGCCGCTCATCACGGTCTCCGCCAAGACGGGCCGGGGCCTTGACCGGCTGCGCGATGCGGTCGAGCGCGCCTATGAGGTCTGGAACCGCCGGGTCACCACCGCTCAGCTCAACCGCTGGCTGGCGGGCATGCTTGAGGCGCATCCGCCCCCCGCACCGGGCGGCCGCCGGATCAAGCTGCGCTACATGACCCAGGCCAAGACGCGGCCCCCCGGCTTTGTCGTGATGTGCTCCAGCCCCGAGAAGATGCCGGAAAGCTATTCTCGCTATCTGGTCAACGGGCTGCGCGAGGATTTCGACATGCCGGGCACGCCGATCCGCCTGCATATGCGCTCGCAATCCGACAAGAACCCCTACAAGGGCAAGAAGAAATCAACGCCCTCACGGCTGCGCAAGCATCTGGGCAAGGGGCCACCGGGCTGATCAGCCTTCGGACATGCCCCGCCAGGCGGTGAGCGCCAGGGCGGCAATCCCGGCCAGGCTCAGCCCCAGCACCGCGATGTTCAGCGGATCGGTGTTGGACAGCGCCACCCCCACCAGCGCCCAGATCACGGCCGCGGAATATTCCGGCGTATCCGGGCGCAGGCGCTGCACCACAGAGGCAATCACAAGCCCCAGCCCAAGGCACAGCACCGCCGCCGTCGTCCCGCCAAGCAGACCGTGCCCCGCCAGCATCAGCGCCAGCGCCACCGCGCTCGCCGCCGTCAGCCAGCCCGCATACAGCGCCACCGGCATCCGTTGCCAGAGCCGGTCGGCCGGGCTCGCCCGCATCAACGCCACGATGGCGGTGAACAGCATCAGCCAGATCAGGACCGTGGCCCAGAAGGGCGAGGTCTGCGCCACCGGCAGCCACGCCGCCCCGATCACAAGGCTCACGATCAGCGGCCAGCGGTGCCAGTCCCAGCCTTCGTCGCGGGGCCGCATGAACAGGCCATAGCCCGTGCCCGCAATCAGCGCGAGATAGATCAGACCCCAGATCGCAAAGGCATAGCCCGCGGGCTGCGCCGGCGGGTCCACCTGCGGGATCGGGAACTGATCGGGCGCGAAACCGTTGAAGCCAGGGCTCAGAAATGGCGACAGCGCAAAGGCCACCGCAGCACAGAACACAAGGATTGATTTCATCGGGTCCATATCTGGGCAGATGGGCCGTGTGCCGCCAAGGTCAAGGGGCAGGGCGGCAGGCCGCCCGGTCGGCGCAACCTTGCGGATGGGGTTGAAAAACCCTGTCAAGACTTGCAAAGAATGGTGCGCGCTCCAATTCTTGAGCATTGATCGTCGTAAAAGTGTCGCTGGGTTCCACCTTTGCTAGGCGAGTGTCGTCAGATGGATATCAAGGAATTTACCCGTCTCTACGCTCATAAGAGCGATGTCATGGGGGCATTGAGTTTTCTCGGCAGCCTGGCGGTTTACCTTGCCGCGCTGATCGGCGGCGCGCTGGTCTGGGGCCAGTGGGCGCTTGTTCTGCCCGCCGTGCTGATCCTGGCTTTTGCCTCCGTGCGGCTCTATGTGCTGCAGCACGATTGCGGCCATGCCTCCCTGTTCCGGACGAAATGGCTCAACGACGCGGCGGGCTATGTGCTGTCGGTGTTTTCGCTGACCCCCTTCCGGGTCATGCAGTTCAACCATAATCAGCATCACGCCTATCTGGGCAATCTCGACCACCGCGAGACGACGGAAGTCTATACCATGACCCTGCGCGAATGGCGCTGCGCCCCCTGGCACACGCGCCTGTGGTACCGGCTCTATCGCAACCCTCTGATCATGCTGGGCCTGGGCGGGATCTTTACCTATTTCATCGCCTACCGCTGGCCGCGCAACACCCGCCGTGTGGGGGTTGCGGGGGTGCTTGCGCATAACGCTCTGGTGGCGGGGTATATCGCGCTGGTCTGGTGGGGGCTGGGCGTGCCCGGCCTTGTGGTGCTGGGCGTCAGCGCGGTCGTTGCGGGGATGATCGGCGTCTTTCTCGTCTATCTGCAGCACAATTTCGAAGACACCTACTGGGACCGCAAGCCCGAGCTCGATTTCCGCAAAGCGACGCTGGAAGGGTCAAGCTCGCTCGATCTCGGCTGGTGGTGGGATATCGGCACCGGCAACATCGCCTATCACGATTTGCATCACTTCAACCCCGGCATCCCCTCCTATCGCCTCCGCCAGTGCCAGCGTGCCCTGCCGGACGATCTGAAGGCGCATGAGCCCATCGGCTGGGGGCAGGCGCTGGCCAGTTTCCGGCTGAAACTCTGGGATGAAACCGCCGAGCGCCTGGTGCCGTTTCCCAAGGCCGAAGACCGGGTGGTGGTCCCGGCCGAGTGATCCGCGCCATCGGCTGAAAGGCGCTCACCGCGCACCGGGGCATTCGTGATTTCTGTTGCGAATCCGGGGCGTTATGGCATAGATCGCGGCGAAGGCAATTTCGCCTTTGTCTCGGTGGCAGAGCCACCCTTGGAGTGATCCTTACATGAAAATCACTGGTCTCGTGCTGGCATCCGCGCTGGCGCTGACTGCCGTTTCGGCAGCGGCCATGACTGTTGTCGAAGATGCCGATGGCAACGGCACCTATTCGATGGACGAAATGATCGTCAGCTTCCCCGACCTGACCGATGCGGACTTCGCTGAGATCGATGCCGACGCATCGGGTGAAGTCAGCCAGGAAGAGCTGGTCGCAGCGGTCGAAAGCGGCATCCTGCCCGAATAAGCCTGCCGACCTCATCCTGATAGCAGCCTGTCCTTGCCCCGGTGGAAACACCGGGGCTTTTTATTGTGCGAAAGGGCCACTCGCCCGGCCTTGCGGCCGGTCTCGTTTCAGCGCAGCACGCCCTCAGCCGAGATCACCGACTTGCCGCCCAGATAGCCATGCAGCGCTTCGGGCAGCACGACAGAGCCATCCGCCTGCTGGCCGTTCTCCAGCACCGCGATCAGGGCACGCCCCACCGCCAGCCCCGAGCCGTTCAGCGTATGCACATGCTGCGGCTTGCCGCCACCCTCAGGCTTGAACCGCGCGTTCATCCGGCGCGCCTGGAAATCGCCGCAGACCGAGCAAGAGCTGATCTCGCGATACATGTTCTGCCCGGGCAGCCAGACCTCGATGTCATGGGTCTTGCGCGCGCCAAAGCCCATGTCGCCGGTGCACAGCACCACGGTGCGGTAGGGCAGGCCCAGCTTCTCCAGAATGCCCTGTGCGCAGGCGGTCATGCGGTCGAGCTCTTCGAGCGAGGCATCGGGATGGGTGATGCTGACCATCTCGACCTTCTCGAACTGGTGCTGGCGCAGCATCCCCGCCGTGTCGCGCCCGGCACTGCCCGCCTCCGAGCGGAAGCATTGCGTATGCGCCACGTAGCGCCGCGGCAGATAGCTTTCCTCGACCACCACGCCATTGACGATATTGGTCAGCGTCACTTCGGCCGTGGGCACCAGCCACCAGCCATTGGTGGTCTGATAGCTGTCTTCGCCGAATTTCGGCAATTGCCCGGTGCCCTGCATCATCTCATCGCGCACCAGCACCGGCGTCCAGGTCTCACTGAGGCCGTTCTCATCCACATGGGTGTCGATCATGAACTGCGCCAGCGCCCGGTGTACCCGCGCCACGGCGCCCGAGAGCACGACAAACCGGCTCCCGCTCAGCTTGGCGGCCGTCTCGAAATCCATGCCGGGCTTCACGCCCTCCAGCTCGTAATGCTCCTTGGGCGCGAAATCGAAGGTTTTGGGCGTGCCCCAGCGGCGGATCTCGACATTGTCCTCCTCGTCATCGCCCAGCGGCACATCGTCGAGCGGCAGGTTGGGGATGCCCATCAAGAGATCGTTGAGCTTCGCGTCCAGCTCCTTGGCCTCGGCCTGCATCGCCGCGACCTCGGCCTTCTTCTCGCCCACCAGCGCGCGCAGCCGCTCAAACTCGGCCTCATCGCCACTGGCCTTGGCGGCGCCCACTTCTTTGCTCGCCTTGTTCTGCTCCGCCTGCGCCGTCTCGGCGGCATGGATGCGCGCGCGCCGCGCCTCATCGATCTCCAGAACCTGCGCCGACACGCCCGACAGCCCCCGCTTGGCCAAAGCGGCGTCAAAGGCGTCCGGGTTCTCGCGGATGGCACGGATATCATGCATGGCGGTGATCCTTCTGGAGTGGTGAGTCGTCTGACACGCTCTTTAACAAGGAATGGTAAACAGGAACCACCCGATACTTACACCGCGTTCACAATCTCTGTCGCTGCGCGGGATTCGCTCGGTTTTTCCGGCCATTTCGACGCCAAAACCGGGTCAATCGCGGGATGCGGGGGCATGGCCCTGAATTTTGTACAAAACACACCCCCATTTTGTACAAAACGTACAAAACTTTCCCGCCTTGCAAATGCCGCCTGCGAACCTTAGGTTCCGGCAAAATCCGCCGGGGCATGTCCCCGTTTCTCGCATGAAGGACATCGCCCATGGAAGCCCTCGGACAGTTCATCCCCCTCATCCTCATTTTCGCGATCATGTGGTTCCTGCTGATCCGCCCGCAACAGAAGAAAATGAAGGAACATCAGGCCATGGTCGCGGCCCTGCGCCGGGGCGATCAGGTGATCACCCAAGGCGGTCTGATCGGTAAGGTGGCCAAGGTCAAGGATGACAGCGAGCTCGAGATCGAACTGGCCGAAGGCGTCAAGGTCCGTGTGGTGCGCAACACCATCGCCCAGGTGCTGAACAAGACCGAACCGGCCGATAGCTGAGCTTTAATTGCACCATCCAACTTTTTGAAAAGGCACCATAATGCTTCAGATTGATCTGTGGAAGCGCATCGTCATCTGGGGCGTGGTGGCCCTTGGCCTTTTGCTGGCTCTGCCCAATGGGTTCTACGGCAATGTCGAGAAGCATAATGATGCGGCGGCGCTGATCGAAGGCGGCTCGGAGGATCCGCGCCTGTTGGAGGATTATGCGCTCTGGCCCAGCTGGATGCCCTCGGGGCTGGTCAATCTGGGGCTTGATCTGCGCGGTGGGGCGCATCTTCTGGCCGAGGTGCAGGTGGCGGATGTCTATCAGGCCCGGGTCGAAGGCATGTGGCCCGAGGTGCGGGATCTTCTGCGCGAGGAGCGTGATGAGGTCGGCCCCATCCGCCTGCAGCCCTCCAGCGCGGCAGAGCTGCGCGTGCGGCTGGTAGAAAAGCCGGAAGCCGTTGAATATGCAGCAGGTTTGGTGCGTGGCATCGCACGCCCCGTAGTCAGCCTGACCGGCGCCGGGGCGTCTGATATCGTGGTGAATGTGGAGGGGGATGAGATTGTCGTCACCCTCTCGGAGGCCGAAATGCTGGCCACGGACGAGCGCACAGTACGGCAATCGCTGGAGATCATCCGCCGCCGGATCGACGAGGTGGGCACCCGCGAGCCGACGATCCAGCGTCAGGGCACCGACCGCATCCTAATCCAGGTGCCGGGCGTGGGCAGTGCCGCGGAACTCAAGGAAATCATTGGCACAACCGCGCAACTCACCTTTCAGCCAGTGGTGAGCCGCACCACCAACAAGGACGAGCGGGCCGGGGCGGGCAACGAGGTTTTGCCGTCGATTGATGAGCCCGGACAGTATTACATTCTGGAAAAAGCGCCTGTGGTCACCGGCGAAGAACTGGTCGATGCGCAGCCCGATTTCGATCAGAATGGGCGGCCTGCCGTTTCGTTCCGGTTCAACCCCACCGGCGCCCGCAAGTTTGGCGACTATACTGCTGAAAACGTTGGGAATCCTTTCGCCATTGTGCTCGATGGCGAGGTTATCTCGGCCCCCGTGATCCAGAGCCATATCCCCGGCGGATCGGGCATCATCACCGGCAATTTTACCGTCGAGGAAAGCACCAACCTGGCCGTGCTGCTCAGGGCCGGGGCGCTGCCTGCGGGGCTGGAGTTTCTCGAAGAACGCACCGTTGGCCCGGAACTGGGTCAGGACAGTATCGATGCGGGCAAGATCGCCTGTATCGTGGCCTTCGCGCTGGTGCTGGTCTTTATGTTCCTAAGCTATGGAATTTTCGGGATTTTCGCCAATATCGCGCTGATCATCAACGTCGGCCTGATCTTTGGCCTCTTAAGCCTGATCGGGGCCACGCTGACCCTGCCGGGTATTGCCGGGATCGTGCTGACCATCGGGATGGCGGTGGACGCGAATGTGCTCGTGTTTGAACGCATCCGCGAAGAGATCAAATCCGCCCGCGGCCCCGCCCGCGCGATCGAGCTTGGCTATGAAAAGGCGCTGAGTGCCATCACCGACGCCAATATCACCACCTTCATTACCGCTTTGATCCTCTATGCCATGGGCTCTGGCCCCGTGCGCGGATTTGCGATCACGCTGGGCCTGGGCATTCTGACCTCGGTGTTCACGGCGATTTTCGTGACCCGCCTGATCGTGATCATCTGGTTTGAGCGCAAGCGTCCCAAGACCGTGCTCACCGGGCGCGCGCTGCGTCTGGTGCCGCAGGGAACCAGCTGGGATTTCTTCAGCCGTTGGCGGCTCTGGCTGGGTATGTCCATGGTGCTGATCGTTGTCGCCTTTGGCTCTTTCGCCATTCAGGGGCTGAACTATGGTATTGATTTCAAAGGCGGGACCACGATCCGCACCCAGAGCGCCGAGCCAATCGACATCGGAAAATACCGCGACGCGATTGCCCCGCTGGAGCTGGGCGATATCAGCATCACCGAAGTGTTCGACCCGACCTTCGGCCCCGATCAGAACGTCGCCATGATCCGCATTCAGGCGCAGGAAGGCGAGGAGGCGGTCACCGTCGAGGTCATCCAGCAGGTCGAACAGGCATTGCTGGAGGCGGTGCCGGATATCGAGTTTACCTCGGTCGAGAGTGTCGGGCCAAAGGTGTCGGGCGAGTTGATTCAGACGGCGGCTATCGCGGTGGTGCTCGCCATTACGGCGGTGCTGATCTATATCTGGCTCAGGTTCGAATGGCAGTTTGCCGTCGGGGCCGTCGTGGCGCTGGTACATGACGTGGTGCTGACCATCGGGGTGTTCTCGGAGCTTCAGATCCAGTTTGATCTTGCCATTATCGCGGCGCTGCTGACCATTGTCGGCTATTCGCTCAACGACACGGTGGTCGTCTTTGACCGGGTGCGCGAGAACCTGCGGAAATACAAGAAGAAACCTCTGGCCGAAGTGCTCAACATCTCGATCAACGAGACGCTGAGCCGGACGTTCATGACCTCAGCCACCACGCTTCTGGCGCTTCTGGCACTATTCGCGCTGGGTGGCGATGTGATCCGTGGTTTCGTCTTTGCGATGATCTGGGGCGTGATCGTGGGCACGTATTCGTCCATCTTCGTGGCGTCTACGGTTCTGCTCTGGCTTGGGGTCAAGCGTGACTGGTCCAAGACCGACAATTCAGGTGGGCCCGCGGGCACCCAGTTTGCCAACGTAGATGCCTGATCTGCTGCGCGAAGTCCTGGCCACGCCGGGGCTGATCTGGCTGATCCTGACCATCTCTGTCGCGGGGGTGGTGCGTGGCTTTACCGGCTTCGGCACGGCGCTGATCTTTGTGCCGGTGGCGGGTATTTTCCTGCCGCCGACCATGGTGATCGCCATCATGACGCTGACCGGCGTGGCCAGCAACGCCGCCCTGTTGCCGCGTGCCTGGGGCAAGGCGGATCGGCGCGAGGTGGGAACCCTTGCACTGGCGGCGGTGGTGACGGTGCCGCTGGGCCTATGGCTGATCAGCGTGGTGGACCGAGAGGTGATCCGCTGGATTGTATCATTCGTCGCGGCTGTGACGCTGGTCGTGGTGATCGCGGGCTGGCGCTATACCGGGCGTCTGGCGCTGCCGGGACTTTTGGGCATCGGGGCGCTGTCGGGGCTGATCGGGGGGCTGACCGGGCTGACCGGTCCGGTGGTCATCATGTTCTACCTGGCCAGCCAATCCACCGCGCAATCGGTGCGGGCCAACACCATCCTGTTTCTGGCCAGTCTCGATGTGGTGATCGTGATCAACCTGGCCTTCGGCGACACGCTGGGCTGGGAGGTGGCGCTGTTGGCTGCGGTCCTGTCGGTGCCCTATTTCATCACCTCACTGATCGGGCAGGCGCTGTTTGATCCTTCCCATGAACGGGCGTATCGTGTGGCGGCGTATGGTGTGATCGCCTTGGCCCTTGTCAGCGGGCTGCCGATCTGGAATTGAGGGCGCTATGCAGTTGAATGAAATCCAGTTTTCCGGGGCGACCCCGATTGATGGCTACGGACCGGGCTTTTTCCGGATTGCCGGTCAGGTGATCGAGGGGCCGATCGTGGTGACCGAGAAAGGCGCACAGGGCTGGGGCGGCTATGGCGACAGCGCCACGCTCGAAGCGCTGCTGGGGCAGGTGGATGTGATCTTTATCGGGACCGGGGCAGAGACGGCGCATGTGCCTGCCGCGCTGCGCGTTCTGCTTGAAGAGGCCGGGCTGGGCGTGGAGGCGATGAACTCGCCCGCCGCTTGCCGGACCTATAACGTACTTCTCTCCGAGGGGCGTCGCGTGGCCGTGGCCCTGATGCCGGTGTAGGCATGATCCTGACGGTGCAAGATCTGTCCATTGCCCGGGGCGGTGTGCGGGTGCTGGAAGGGGTGAGTTTTTCAATTGCCGCCGGGCAGGCGCTGGTGTTGCGCGGGCCCAACGGGATCGGCAAGACGACGCTTTTGCGCACCGTTGCGGGGCTTCAGCCCGCTTTGGACGGTCGGATCGAGGCCGCGCCGGATGCGCTTGCCTATGTCGGCCATTCGGATGGAATCAAGTCTACATTGAGCGTGACAGAGAACCTGAACTTCTGGGCGCAGGTCTTTGGAAAGTCGGATATTTCGCTTGCATTGACCGCTTTTGAGCTGGAGCCTCTGGCCGATCGCCCGGCCGGGCTCTTATCGGCTGGTCAGAAGCGGCGGCTGGGGCTGGCGCGGCTTTTGGTGACGGGCCGCAAACTGTGGCTTCTGGACGAGCCGACCGTTTCTCTCGATGCGACAGCCGTGGCCATGTTTGCCGCGGCGATCCGAAGCCATCTGGCAGGAGGAGGGGCCGCGCTGATGGCCACGCATATCGACCTTGGCCTTGACGAGGCAGAGGTGCTGGACCTCGGCCCGATGCGGGCCAAAACCCCTGTCAGTGACGCTTTCGACGAGGATTTCCTGTGATTGCGCTGTTGATCCGGGACCTGCGCCTTGCGGTGCGCGCCGGGGGCGGTTTTGGCCTTGGCCTAGCGTTTTTCCTGATCGTCGTGGTGCTGGTGCCGTTTGGCGTGGGGCCGAACACACAGCTTTTGTCGACCATTGCGCCCGGGGTGCTGTGGCTGGGGGCGCTGCTGGCCTGTCTGTTGAGTCTCGACCGGATTTTCGCGCTGGACTGGGAGGATGGCAGCCTTGATTTGCTGGCCGTCGCCCCCTTGCCGATGGAGGCCGCAGTCAGTGTCAAGGCGTTGGCGCACTGGATCACCACGGGGCTGCCGCTGGTGCTGGCCGCGCCGGTGCTGGGGGTGCTTCTGAACCTGCCGGTGGAGGGGTTCAAACCGCTGCTGATCTCGCTGATGCTTGGCACGCCTGCTTTGAGCGTGATCGGTACTTTCGGGGCCGCGCTGACGGTGGGGATAAAACGTGGCGGATTGCTTCTGAGCCTCCTTGTTTTGCCTCTTTATGTGCCTAGTTTGATCTTCGGAGCCGAGGTGGCGCGGCGCGGGGCGCAGGGGCTGGATTTCTCGACGCCGCTTCTGATGCTGGCGGGGATCACCTGCGGCACGATAGCGCTTTTGCCTTTTGCCTCGGCTGCGGTATTGAAGGTGAACCTGCGATGAAGGACACGGAAAAGGACCACCACGCGTGAGCTCGATCTGGACATATGCCAACCCCAAGAAGTTCATTGAGACCACTGACCGTTTGCTGCCGTGGATATCGGTGCTTGCGCTTGTGTCATTGGTTGTGGGGCTGATCTGGGGTTTTTTCTTCACGCCGGATGACTTCCGGCAGGGCTCCACCGTGAAGATCATTTATCTCCACGTTCCCAGTGCCTTGATGGCGATCAATGCCTGGCTGATGATGCTGGTGGCCTCGCTCATCTGGATCGTGCGACGGCACCACGTCAGCGCCCTTGCGGCCCGGGCCGCGGCGCCTGTGGGGCTGGTGATGACGCTGATCGCGCTGGCGACCGGGGCGATCTGGGGCCAGCCCATGTGGGGCACCTGGTGGGCCTGGGATCCGCGGCTGACTTCCTTCCTGATCCTGACGCTGTTTTACCTGGGCTACATCGCGCTTTGGTCGGCGATTGAAAACGATGACACGGCGGCCGATCTGACCTCGATTCTGTGCCTTGTGGGTTCGGTTTTTGCGCTGCTGAGCCGCTATGCGGTGAACTTCTGGAACCAGGGTCTGCATCAGGGCGCGACGCTGAGCCTGGATAAGGAAGAGAATATTTCGGATGTGTTCTATTTCCCGCTGCTGGTGTGCATCGCGGGCTTTGTGCTGCTGTTTGTCGCGCTGGTGTTCCTGCGGACGCAGACCGAGATCCGGGCGCGTCGGACACGGGCGCTGATGGTGCGGGAGAGGATGTCATGATGCCGGATCTTGGAAAATATGCCGACGCTGTGCTGTCGTCCTACGCGGTCTCCATCGTGCTGATCATCGCGCTGGTTCTGGCCAGTATCTGGCGCGCAGGCAAGGTGAAGAAGCAGCTGGAGGCCGTTGAAAACAAGGTGAAATCCAATGGCTAAACCTTCTCCTCTCATGCTGGCGCCGCCGCTTGTCTTCTTCGCTCTGGCGATGCTGTTCTTCGTCGGCATGCAGCGCGAAAACCCCGATGAGCTGCCGTCGGCGCTGGAAGGGAAACCGGCGCCTGCGGTGGAGGTGACGGCGCTGGGAGATGCGCCGGTTTTCGAGGATGCGATGCTGCGCGGTGAGGGTGTGAAGCTGGTGAATTTCTGGGCCAGCTGGTGCGCGCCCTGCCGGGTGGAGCACCCCAACCTGGAGCTGATGGCGAAGGAAGGCATCACGATCTACGGGGTCAATTACAAGGATGATCCCGCCAAGGCACAGAGATTCCTCAGAGAATTGGGCGATCCCTATGCCGCACTTGGGGCCGACGCGAGCGGGCGCATGGCGCTCAATTGGGGCCTTTACGGCGTGCCGGAAACCTATGTGATCGACGGCAACGGGCAGATCGTGCTGCGCTTTGCCGGGCCGATCACCCCAAGTATCCTGGAAAGCACGATCCGTCCCGCGATTGCCGAGGCTCAGGCGAACTGAATTTTGTACGTTTTGTACAAAATCCACCCCTGTTTTGTACAAAATTCCGCCAGACCCCTAGAGATCGCAAGATTGATCGGCCTGAGGCAAGGGCAGGGGGCAATGCTGGTCCACATCCGCCCCGGACTGCGCGCCAAACACGGCAAGAGTTGCGATGAGGGCTGCCTGAAGGGTGATGAGTACCGTGCGCATGGTTTACTGCCTTTTTGTTTTGCTCTTCCCGCAACATGGTCATCTCTGGTTTGAATTGAAGGGGAGACTTTGCGGAAACGCGTCACGGTGCCGTGATGGGCGGAAAACGGCTCCTCTTGGGGTGCCGGCTCTGCGGGACGTCGCTGCCATTTGGTTTTCCGGGCACCGAGCCGCGTATTGCCGACGCGCGCGGGGGCGATCCAACCGATATTCAGGGCGCTTTATCCCTGACACATCCGAACGCTTTCCGAGTGGTGCGCCAAGCTGAACCCAATCGCCGCCGCGTGGGGGCGCGTCGGCGATGCGCGGCGGGCTTCGCCCTTGATTCCGCGTAAGGCCCACACATCACTTGTCCTCAAAGGGCTCAAAGCCGACCTTCACAATGATCTCTCGCCCTCTTCAAAAAAGAAAAACGGCCCCCGGTTGGGAGCCGCTTCTCAGGTCATATGAAACGCGGGTCAGGCCGCTTTGGCGAGGTTGCGAAGCACGTAATGCAGCACGCCGCCGTGTTCGATATATTCGATCTCGATCGCGGTATCGATCCGGCATTTCAGCGTGATCTCCTTGGTCGAGCCATCCGCCATGGTGATGGTGCAGGGCACCTCCTGAAGCGGCTGGATCGTATCGAGGCCGGAGATCGACACGGTCTCGTCGCCGGTCAGGCCCAGCGATTTGCGGGTGTCGCCGCCGGTGAACTCAAACGGGATCACGCCCATGCCGACGAGGTTGGAGCGGTGGATACGCTCGAAGCTTTCGGCGATCACGGCCTTGACGCCCAGAAGGGCCGTGCCCTTGGCGGCCCAGTCACGGCTGGAGCCTGCGCCATATTGTTCGCCACCGAAGACGACGAGCGGCGTACCTTCGGCCTGATAGGCCATGGCGGCGTCGAAGATCGAGGTCTCATTGCCGTCGGGGCCTTTGGTGTAGCCGCCTTCGACGCCATCCAGCATCTCGTTCTTGATGCGGATATTGGCGAAGGTGCCGCGCATCATCACCTCGTGGTTGCCGCGGCGCGAGCCGTAGGAGTTGAATTCGCGCACCGGCACCTGACGGTCGACCAGGTACTGACCGGCGGGCGTGGTGTCCTTGAAGGACCCCGCGGGCGAGATGTGGTCGGTGGTGACCATATCGCCCAGGAGCGCCAGAACACGCGCGCCTTCGATATTCGAGATTGTGCCCGGCTCTTTCGACATGCCCTGGAAATAGGGCGGGTTCTGCACATAGGTGGATTGCGGCGGCCAGTCATAGGTCTCGCCCGTGGAGGTCTCGACCCCTTGCCATTTCTCGTCGCCTTTGAAGACATCGGCATATTTCTCGATGAAGGCTTCGCGGGTAACGGTTTTTTCCACCAGCTCGGCAATCTCGGCCTGGCTGGGCCAGATGTCCTTGAGATAGACATCCTTGCCATCGGGGGTTTGCGCGATGGGATCGTTGGCGATGTCGATATCCATCGTGCCCGCCAGCGCATAGGCCACCACGAGCGGCGGCGAGGCGAGGTAGTTGGCGCGCACATCGGGGCTGATCCGGCCCTCGAAGTTACGGTTGCCCGAAAGGACGGAGGTGGCGACGAGGTCGCCCTCGGCGATGGCCTCGGACAGTTCTTTCTGGATCGGGCCGGAGTTGCCGATACAGGTGGTGCAGCCATAGCCGACGAGGTTGAAGCCGATCTTGTCGAGATCTTCCTGAAGACCGGCGGCCTCCAGATAGGCCGATACGACCTGAGAGCCGGGCGCGAGCGAGGTCTTGACCCAGGGTTTGCGGTCAAGGCCAAGGGCGGCGGCCTTGCGGGCGACAAGCCCGGCGCCGATCATCACATAGGGGTTTGACGTGTTGGTGCAGGAGGTGATCGAGGCGATCACGACATCACCGGAGCTGAGCGTGTAATCTTCGCCCGCCACGGGCATTTCCTTGTCCATCGGGCGCTTGAACGTCTCTTCCATTTCGCGGCGGAAGGCCGTTTTGGCATCGGTCAGCGCGACGTAATCCTGCGGGCGTTTCGGGCCGGAGATGGCGGGCACGATGGTGCCCATGTCGAGATGCAGCGTGTCGGTGTAGATGGGCGCGTAATCCGCGCCGCGCCAGAACCCGTTTTCCTTGGCATAGGCTTCGACGAGGGCGACGCGCTCTTCGTCGCGGCCGGTGTTGCGCAGGTAGCGCAGGGTTTCGTCATCGATCGGGAAGAAGCCGCAGGTGGCGCCGTATTCGGGGGCCATGTTGGCGATGGTGGCACGGTCGGCCAGGGGCAGGCGATCCAGGCCTTCGCCGTAGAATTCGACGAATTTGCCCACAACGCCGCGTTCGCGCAGCATTTCCACGACCTTGAGCACGAGGTCGGTGCCGGTGGTGCCTTCGACCATCGCACCGGTCAGCTCGAAGCCCACAACTTCGGGGATGAGCATCGAGATGGGCTGGCCCAGCATGGCGGCTTCGGCCTCGATCCCGCCGACGCCCCAGCCGAGAACGGCGGCGCCGTTGACCATGGTGGTGTGGCTGTCGGTGCCGACAAGCGTGTCGGGGTAGGCCACGGGCTCATTGAACTGGTCCATGTCGGTCCAGACGGTTTGGGCCAGATACTCAAGGTTCACCTGGTGGCAGATGCCGGTGCCGGGGGGCACGACGCGGAAGTTGTTGAACGCGCCTTGTCCCCATTTGAGGAACTGGTAGCGTTCCATGTTCCGCTCATACTCGCGGTCCACGTTCATCTGGAAGGCGCGGGGGTTGCCGAACTCGTCGATCATCACGGAGTGGTCGATCACGAGATCGACGGGGTTGAGCGGGTTGATCTGTTGCGCGTCGCCACCAAGGGCCACGATGCCGTCGCGCATGGCGGCAAGGTCGACCACCGCGGGCACGCCGGTGAAGTCCTGCATCAGCACGCGGGCCGGGCGATAGGCAATCTCACGCGGGTTCTTGCCGCCCAGATTGGCCCATTCCGAGAAGGCCTTGATGTCGTCCACCGACACGGTCTTGCCATCCTCGAAGCGCAGCATGTTTTCCAGCACCACGCGCAGGGCCGCGGGCAGGCGCGAGAAATCGCCAAGGCCGGCCTTTTCGGCGGCGGCGATGGAGTAGAAGGCATAAGACTTGTCACCGACCTGAAGGGTTGTGCGTGTCTTGGCGGTGTCTTGTCCGACTGTGATGGGCATAGCTGCATTCCTTCGAGCAAATAGAGTGGCTGAACCTGCCGCGGTTCTGACCGATTTGACCCTGCCAATCAAGGGGGGTGCGACACTATTGTATACCATGGCACACAAAAAAATCAAAGGTTACAGTTCTTCACCAATCTCTCGCGAAACCTTGATTGGTGCTGTGACCGCTGGCTGCCTAAGTTGAAGGCATCAAGAAACAGAATCAGCAGGACCGGATCGGTATGCGACAGTTGAAGAAATTCATGGCGATGGCGTTAATGCTGCTTCTGCCGGTTGGGGCAGGGGCGCAGGAGCACCCGGTTGTCGTGGAGCTGTTCACCTCGCAGGGCTGTTCGTCCTGCCCGCCGGCGGATGCCTATCTGCACAAGCTGGCCAAACGCGACGGGGTGATCGCCCTGGCGATGCATGTGGATTACTGGGATTACATCGGCTGGAAAGACAGCTTCGCCAGCCCCAAGATGACGGCGCGGCAGCGCGGCTATGCGCGCACCGGCAACCGGCGGATGGTCTATACGCCGCAGATGATCATCAACGGGCAGGATCATGTGGTCGGCAACCGGCCCAAGGATGTGGAAGAGCTGATCCAGCGCCATGCGCGGGCGGGGGCGGTGATGGCGCTGAGCGCGACGCGCGAGGGCAATCAGGTGATGGTGCGCGGGGAAACCCTGACGCCGGTTAAGGGGCCTGCCGTGGTTCAGCTGATCCGGTTCATGCCGCGTCAGACGGTGGATATCAAGCGCGGCGAGAATGCGGGGCGAAGCCTGAGCTATGCCAATATCGTGACCGAGATCAGGGAGTTGCGGGACTGGGACGGTAAGGGCGCGCTGGAGTTTTCCGCGCAGATTTCCGGCTCGGGTCCGGGTGTGATCCTGGTGCAGGGGGCCGATCATGGCCCGGTTCTGGCAGCGGCCTATATCGAATAAGCGCAAGGGGTCGGGGCCGAAAAGTTAATCGGCCGTTAATGCTGAGGTCGCATAAATATTTGTAATTATTGACAAAATAGGCACTTTGCCTTAAGTCTGTCTGTCCATATGGACGGTATGGAGGAGCGGCCGCGGGAGGTATCCCGCCGGTCGCTTTTTCATGCCCGCCCGAAAGGGCCTGACCCTAAACGGACAAGGCAGATACGCGCGCATGACATTGATTACCCCAAATGAGGAGCCAACAGGGCTGAGCACCTCGATCACCTCGCTGGAACGCCAGTTGGCGGATATGCGGGAGGATCTGGAAGCGCTCTATGAGCGCATACGGACCGGTGAATTCCACGAAATCACAAACGCAACCAAAGCCACAGCCGAGATCAGGCAATGGCTCAAAATCGCCATTGAAGCGGAGGCCACCCTTGAAAAACGCAACAAGCAACAAAAAGGCATCGTCCACGACTACGCCATCGATTTTGACGCAGCAAAACATTCGATCGGGTGCCGCCTGGATCGCCTCAGAAGGGCCCGAAACGCAGGCTGAGTTTCTCGATTCGCTGGATGAGGGCGAGCTGATCGCGCTGCCCTTCCTGTTCGAATTCTGGGCGATGGAGCATCAGCTTCCGCCTGAAGGCCCATGGCGCACCTGGGTCGCCATGGGCGGGCGCGGGGCGGGCAAGACGCGCGCGGGCTCGGAGTGGGTGCGTGCGCAGGTGGAAGGGCCGAGGCCGCTTGACCCCGGGCGCTGTCAGCGCATCGCGCTGGTGGGAGAGACGATTGATCAGGTGCGCGAGGTCATGGTGTTTGGCGAAAGCGGCATTCTGGCCTGTTCGCCCCCCGACCGGCGCCCCGAATGGCAAGCCACGCGCAAGCGGCTGATCTGGCCCAATGGTGCCACGGCGCAGGCCTTTTCGGCGCATGATCCCGAAAGCCTGCGCGGGCCGCAGTTCGACGGGGCCTGGGTGGATGAATATGGTTGTGCTGCGATCGACAAGGGCACCAACCAGCCGAACAAGTTTCTTGATCCGAAAAGCTCGGAATCGCGGCTGCCCTACCACTCGAACGGGCGCCAGGATGAGCTGATCCAGATGCAATATCTGCGCGCGATGGCAGCCTATTGGAGCGACCCGGCAAACAACCCGGTATCGGTGGAATACGAAGCTCCAATGCTGGACTGGGATCACTCTTATGTCTGGGCCTGGGATGCGCGTCCCTATCCGTTCTTTCCCAACAACCGCGCGCTTTGGGGCGATGGCGGCAATTATGCGCGCGGGCACTGGCTGACAGGCCGCGCCTCGGCGCGGACGCTGGCCGGTGTGGTGGCTGAGCTCTGCGAGCGCGCGGGGCTGAAAGACTATGATGTGAGCGGTCTTTACGGGCACCTGCGAGGGTATATCGTCGAGGATGTCTCGGACGCGCGCACGGCGTTGCAGGCGCTTGTGCTGCGCTACGGGTTCGATGCGATTGACCGGGGTGGGGTGCTGACCTTCCGGATGCGCGACGGGCGCAAGGATTACGACGTCGATCCGGCGCGCGTCGTGCGGGAGAGCGCCGAGGCGCCGGTCATCGAGGAGAGCCGGGGCAGCGCTGTGGAACTGGCGGGCCGGGTGCGGCTGCGTTTTGTCGAATCGAACGGGGATTACGAGGTGATCGCCGAAGAGGCGATCCTGCCCGAGGATGAGACGCATACGGTGTCGATCTCGGAAGTGCCGATCTCGATGACCCGTGCGGAAGGCCGGCAGACGGTGGAGCGATGGCTGTCGGAATCGCGGCTGGCACGCGATACGGTGCGGCTGACCCTGCCGCCCTCGCAGATGGACCGGGGGGCCGGTGACGTGATTGCATTGCCCGAAGAAGGTGGCGCGGGGCTTTACCGGATCGACCGGATCGAGCAGCTTGGCCTCGCGCAGCGGGTGGATGCGGTGCGGATCGAGCCGGAAAGCTATGTGCCGATCACCTTCCCGGACGATCCGGGCACAACCAGCAGCTTTGTGCCGCCGAAGCCCGTGACGGCGATGTTCATGGACTTGCCGCTGATCCCCGGCAATACGGTCCCGCATGCGCCCTATCTGGCGGTCACGGCAAACCCCTGGCCCGGTTACGCGGCGTTGTACTCTTCTGACAGCGACGATTTTTATGCTTTGAACACGTTGCTTTACACGCCTACGCCGATTGGGGTGACCGAAACTCCGCTGCGTTATGCGGCCAGCGGCTGTTATGATCGCGGCGCGGCTTTGCAGGTGCGAATGATCGGCGGACAGCTGAACAGTGTCGACGATCTGGCACTGCTCAACGGGGCCAATCTCTGTGCCATCGGGGATGGAAGCCCGGGCAATTGGGAGTTGTTTCAGTTTCGCGACGCGGAGCTTGTCGGCACCGAGACCTATGCGCTTTCGATGCGGCTGCGCGGACAATTGGGCACGGATGCGCTGATGCCTTCCGAATGGCCGGCGGGCTCGCTCTTTGTCCGGTTCGATCAGACGGCAGAACAGATCGTGCTGACCGAAAACCAGCTTGGTCTGGAGCGGCATTACCGGGTGGGGCCGGGGGACCGGTTTTACACCGACCCGTCGTTCCAGCATGTGACGCTGACTTTCGAAGGCATTGGCCTGCGCCCTTATGCGCCCGTGCATCTGATGGCAGAGCAGAGCGGGGCGGGCGATGTCGCGCTGCGCTGGATCAGGCGCACCCGCGTGGGCGGCGACCGGTGGGAGACGCCGGAGGTGCCGCTGGGCGAAGAAAGCGAGCTTTATCTGGTGCGGGTGGTGCAGACCGGCAACCTTCTGCGCGAGGAGATGGTGAGCACCCCGGCTTGGACCTATACCGCAGCCATGCGCGCCGCGGACGGGCAGGCGGGCTTTTACGAGATCGAGGTGGCGCAGATCTCGGCAAGCTATGGGGCAGGCCCGGCGGTGCGCATCACTCTGGCGGCCTGATCCCGGCGGGTGCGCAAGGCGTCTGTTTAGCCCGTCGCGCAGTCGATACAGAGCTGCGCGGCGGGGTCGAGCTCAAGCCGGCCTTTCGCGATCTCGTCGCCGCAATCGTCACAATAGCCGAACTCGCCTTCCTCCATGCGTGCCAGGGCCGCATGAAGGCGGGTGCGTTCGACCTTCCGGCGCGCGGCATTGGCCTGGGCCATGGCCTGATTTTGCAGCGCGTCCATGCGGCTGAGCCGCCCGACGGCCTGTTGATCAAGCTCGACCGTGGCTTGCCCGGCTTCGCCAAGGCTGTCCTCGGCGTCCAGCGCCGCCAGCCGTGTTGTGATCAGCGCCCGGAAGCGGGCCAGTTCGCTTTCATTCACATTCGTGATCCCTTCGCTCACCGCTTTGCATTTTACCAATCGTTCCTATCTGGTATAGTCAAGCTTCGAAGAAGGAGTGTCATCATGGCGGAAACCCGAAAAAAACTCGCGGCAGTCGATCCGGTCTGGCTGCGGATTCGCGAAGAAGCGCATGAGGCGCTGGAGGCCGAGCCGCTGATGGGCGGCTTGGTGCATTCCTCCGTTTTGCACCACAAGAGCTTTGAGGCGGCACTTGCTTACCGCATTTCGCTCAAGCTGGCGTCGAACGAGATGCCCGAGCAGATCCTGCGCGAGATTTGCGACAACGCCTATGCCGATGAGCCCGAACTGGCCATGGCCGCGCGGGCGGACCTGGTGGCGGTGCGTGACCGTGATCCGGCCTGTGACCGGTTTGTGCAGCCGCTTCTGTTCTTCAAGGGGTTCCAGGCGGTGCAGGCTTACCGCGTGGCGCATTGGCTTTGGACTCATGGCCGCCGTGATCTTGCGCGGTTTTTCCAGATGCGCGCTTCGGAAGCCTTCGGCGTGGATATTCACCCCGGCGCCGTGATCGGCAAGGGGATCATGATCGACCACGCCCATTCTATCGTCATCGGTGAGACCGCCGTGGTGGGCGATAATGTGTCGATGCTGCATTCGGTCACCCTGGGCGGGACCGGCAAGGAAGAAGAGGACCGCCACCCCAAGATCGGCGATGGTGTTCTGATCGGGGCCGGGGCCAAGGTGCTGGGCAATATCAAGGTGGGCCATTGCAGCCGGATCGCGGCAGGCTCGGTCGTGCTGGCCGAAGTGCCGCCCTGCAAGACGGTGGCGGGAATTCCGGCCAAGGTCGTGGGCGAGGCGGGCTGTGAGCAGCCGTCGATGACCATGGACCAGCTGTTGCAGAGCTGCCCGGGGAGCTAAATCCCCACCATCCGAACAGGAAAGGCCGCAGGATGTCCCGCGGCCTTTTTTCATGTCTGCATCGCGGATCAGGCCAGCATCACCATCGGGTTCTCAAGGTTGTCCTTGATCGCCGCAAGAAGCTGAGCGCCGAGCGCGCCGTCGATGACACGGTGATCGACCGACAGAGTGACCGACATGACCGTCGCCACGGCCAGTTCGCCATCCTCGCCGACCACCGGCTTTTTCACGCCCGCGCCCACGGCGAGGATCGCCCCATGCGGCGGGTTGATCACGGCGTCGAAATTGTCGATGCCGAACATGCCGAGGTTGGAAATGGCAAAGCTGCCGCCGACATATTCATGCGGGGCCAGCTTGCCATCGCGGGCGCGCCCTGCGAGGTCTTTCATCTCCGAGGAGAGCGCGGAAAGCGACTTCATCTCGGCATCCTTCAGGACCGGCACAAAGAGGCCGCCATCGACCGCCACAGCGACGCCGACATCGGACAGTTTCAGCTTGATGATCCGGTCACCGGCCCAGACGGCATTGGCGTCAGGTGCCGATTGCAGTGCCAGGGCGCAGGCCTTGATGATGAAATCATTGACGCTGAGCTTCACGCCGCGCCCTTCAAGCTGCTTGTTGAGCTGGGAGCGGAACTTCAGGAGCGCATCCAGCTGGATATCCCGGCGCAGGTAGAAATGCGGGATGGTCTGCTTGGCCTCGGTGAGGCGGGCGGCAACGGTTTTGCGCATGCCGTTGAGCTTGACCTCTTCATACTCACGCCCTTCGAACATCTTGAGCACCTGCGCGGCATCCGGTCCGGCCGGTGCGGCGGCGGCGGGTGCCGGTGCTGCACCGCTGCTTGTCGCGGCGGGCGCGGCAGGGGCTGCGGCAGCACCGGGCTGAGCGCTTTCCACATCGGCCTTCACGATGCGGCCATGCGGGCCGGAGCCGGTGATGGAGGCAAGATCGAGCCCCTTCTGCGCGGCGATGCGGCGGGCCAGCGGCGAGGCAAAGATGCGCTCGCCGTCCTTCTTCGGCGCCGCGGGGGCAGGGCTGGCCTCTGGCGCGGGAGCCTCTTCCGCCTCTTGCGTGGCGGCCTCGGCAGGGACGGCCGCGGCGGGGGCAGAACTTGCCTCGCCAATGTCATCGGCACTCTCACCGTCCTCCAGCAGCACCGCGATGGGGGTGTTGACCTTCACGGCCTCGGTGCCCTCGGGCACGAGGATCTTGCCGATCGTGCCTTCGTCCACGGCCTCAAACTCCATCGTGGCCTTGTCGGTTTCGATCTCGGCGAGAAGGTCCCCCGAGGAGACGGTATCGCCTTCCTTGACCAGCCATTTGGCCAGTGTGCCTTCTTCCATCGTGGGCGAGAGGGCGGGCATGAGAATTTCAGTTGGCATCGCTCTCGTCTCCTTACCGGTAGGTCACTTGTTTGACAGCCTCGAGCACCTCGGCGGTCGAAGTCAGGGCCAGTTTTTCAAGGT
Organism: Roseovarius faecimaris; assembly: GCF_009762325.1. Taxonomy (NCBI): domain Bacteria; kingdom Pseudomonadati; phylum Pseudomonadota; class Alphaproteobacteria; order Rhodobacterales; family Roseobacteraceae; genus Roseovarius; species Roseovarius faecimaris. The sequence continues at coordinate 2,135,841 of NZ_CP034348.1, read as the reverse complement.
TGGCCGCATAGGGCATGGGCACGTCCTTGCCGGTGCAGTTGATCACCGGCGCATCGAGATAGTCGAAGGCGCGCTCCATCAGCGTGGCGCTGATATGGTTGCCGATGGAGGCCACGGGCCAGCCTTCCTCGACCGTTACACAGCGGTTGGTCTTCATCACGGAGGCGATCACCGTGTCATAATCGAGCGGGCGCAGGGTGCGCAGGTCGATGACTTCGGCGCTGACGCCATCCTCGGCCAGCTTCTCGGCGGCTTCCATGGCATAGGTCATGCCGATGCCGAAGCTGACGATGGTCACATCCTCGCCCTGGCGCGCGATGCGGGCCTTGCCGAACGGAATGGTGAAATCGTCGATCACCGGCACGTCGAAGCTCTTGCCGTAGAGGATTTCGTTTTCGAGGAAGACCACCGGGTTCGGGTCGCGAATGGCGGTTTTCAGCAGGCCCTTGGCATCAGCGGCCGAATAGGGCTGGACCACCTTGAGCCCGGGCACCTGGGCATACCAGGCGGCGTAATCCTGAGAGTGCTGCGCGCCCACACGGGCCGCCGCGCCATTGGCCCCGCGGAACACGATGGAACAGCCAAGCTGCCCGCCGGACATATAGTTGGTCTTGCCTGCAGAGTTGATGATCTGGTCGATGGCCTGCATGGCGAAGTTCCAGGTCATGAATTCGACAATGGGCCGCAGGCCACCCCAGGCGGCGCCCACACCGATCCCGGCAAAGCCATGTTCGGTGATCGGCGTGTCGATGACGCGCTTGGCGCCAAACTCGTCAAGCAAACCTTGGGTGATCTTGTAGGCGCCCTGGTATTCGGCCACTTCCTCACCCATGACAAAAACGGTGTCGTCATTGCGCATCTCTTCGGCCATGGCCGAATTGAGCGCCTCGCGCACGGTCATCTTCTTCATCTCGGTGCCTTCGGGCCAGTCGGGGCTGGTATCCGGAACGGGCGCTTCGGGCTTGGCCGCGGCGGGGGTGCTGGCATGAGCGACCGGGGCGTCGTCCTCCGCCTCTTGCGGGGCGGCCTCGGCCGGTGCGGCGCTGGCACTGGCGATGTCGTCGGCGCTTTCGCCCTCTTCCAGCAGCACGGCGATGGGGGTGTTGACCTTCACGGCCTCGGTGCCTTCGGCCACGAGGATCTTGCCGATGGTGCCTTCGTCCACGGCCTCAAACTCCATCGTGGCCTTGTCGGTTTCGATCTCGGCGAGGATGTCGCCGGACGACACGGTATCGCCTTCCTTTACCAGCCATTTGGCCAGGGTGCCTTCTTCCATCGTGGGCGACAGGGCGGGCATCAGAATTTCGGTTGCCATTTCTTAAATCTCCTGAATTCTCTGTCGCTTACGCTTCTACGTAGATGTCGGTCCACAGCTCGTCGAGAGCCGGTTCCGGGCTTTCCTTGGCAAACTCGGCCGAGGCGTTGACGATGCCCTTGATCTCTTTGTCGATGGCCTTGAGGTCATCCTCGGACGCATGTTTGCCCTGCAACAGCAGGTCGCGCACATGCTCGATCGCGTCTTTCTCGTCGCGCACTTTCTGCACCTCTTCACGGGTCCGGTATTTCGCCGGGTCCGACATGGAGTGCCCACGATAGCGGTAGGTTTTCACTTCCAGAATGTAGGGGCCTTTGCCCGCGCGGCAGTGGGCCACGGCCTTTTCACCGGCCTCCTTGACGGCCAGCACATCCATGCCGTCGACCATTTCGCCGGGGATGCCAAACGCCTCGCCCCGGTGGTAGATGTCAGGGGACGAGGTGGAGCGTTGCTGGCTCGTGCCCATGGCATACTGGTTGTTCTCGATGACGAAGATCACCGGCAGGTCCCACAGGGCGGCCATGTTGAAGGTCTCATAGACCTGGCCCTGGTTGGCGGCGCCATCGCCGAAATAGGTGAAGGTGACGTTATCGTTGCCCTTGTACTTGTCGGCAAAGGCCAGACCCGCGCCCAAGGGCACGTTGGCCCCGACAATGCCATGCCCGCCATAGAAATCCTTGTCGCGGCTGAACATGTGCATCGAGCCGCCCTTGCCCTTGGAATAGCCGCCTTCGCGGCCTGTCAGTTCGGCCATGACGCCGTTGGGGTCCATCCCGCAGGCCAGCATATGGCCGTGATCGCGATAGGTTGTGATGCGCTTGTCACCCTCTTTGGCGGCGGCCTCAAGCCCGACAACAACCGCTTCCTGGCCGATGTAAAGGTGGCAGAAACCGCCGATCAGCCCCATGCCATAGAGCTGGCCCGCTTTTTCCTCGAATCGCCGGATCAGCAGCATCTCGCGGTAGAACTTTTTGAGTTCCTCGCCTGAAGTGTTTGGTTTCTTGGTGGTTTTCCTGGCGGCCATTGCGCGTGCTCCCGTGCGAAACAGATATAGTTTAGCGTTAAACTATCTAATACATGATCTGATCCCGGCTGACGAGGGATAATCTGACGCAGGGGCAGATGCCGCCGCATCGAAAGGTCTTGCGCGAGCTGAGGACTCCGCGCAAGACTGCCCGGGCAACCGTCACAGGACAGCGCCGATGACATCCCGACCGCGCCGTAGATCCAAGCGCGACCAGGCCGAGGGCTCGGGCCCGCGTGCCCCCTATATCACCCGCCGGATCGGGACGCTCAACGTTCTGAGCGAGGAGGGGCTGGAGACGATCGAGACCAATGCCGACCTGATCCTGTCGCAGACCGGCATGGAGTTCGTGGACGAGCCCGAGGTGCTGGAGATTTTCCGCGCGGCCCCCGGCTGTGAGGTAACGGGGACCAGGGTGCGTTTCGCCCCCGGCTATTGCCGCGAGACGATCCGCGCCACGGCCCCCGGCCGCTATCATCAACAGGCCCGCAACCCCGCCAATAGCGTGCAGATCGGGGGCGATGCCACGGTGCTCTGCCCTTCCTGGGGGCCGCCCTTCGTGCAGGATCTCGACCGGGGGCGGCGCTATGCGAGCTATGAGGATTTCGTCACGCTGGTGAAACTGCACCAGACCATTCCCTGGCTGCATCATTCCGGCGGTGTGGTATGTGAGCCGGTGGACCTGCCCGCCAACAAGCGGCATCTCGATATGCTGTATGCCCATTTCCGATGGTCCGACCGGGCGGTGATGGGCGCCTTTATCGGGGCCGAGCGGGCCGGGCACGCGATTGATATGGCGCGGATCGTGTTCGGCGCGGATTATGTGGCGCAGAACCCGGTGCTGTATTGCGTGTCCAACACCAACGCGCCGCTGGTGATGGATGCGCATATGTCGGGCGCTCTGAAGACCTATGCCCGCGCCGGACAGCCGGTAGCCTGCACACCCTGGGTGCTGACCGGTGCGATGAGCCCCTGCACCGTGGCAGGCACGCTGGCGCAGGTGCTGGCCGAGACGATGGCCGCGATGACGCTGGTGCAGCTGATCAACCCCGGCGCGCCTTGCCTGATGGGGTCTTTTGCCTCGACGATGTCGATGCAGACCGGGGCGCCCACATTCGGCACGCCCGAGGCCGGGCAGATGGTGCTGGCGGCCGGGCAGCTGGCGCGGCGTCTGGGGGTGCCGCTGCACACGGTCGGCACACTTTCGGCCTCCAAGCTGCCCGATGCGCAAAGCCAGCAGGAGGCGACCTGGGGGCTGATGATGGCGATGTTCGCCGGGGCCAACGTGATCAACCACGCGACCGGGTGGCTGGAGGGCGGGCTGGTCACCGGGTTCGAGAAAACCATGCTGGATGCGGATATCTGTGGCAAGCTGGCGCGGTTCTTTGATGGTATCGACCTCAGCGAGAACGCGCAGGCGATGGAAGCGATTGCCAGCACCGGGCCAGGACAGCATTTCCTGGGCTCGGCCCATACGCAGGCCAATTTCCTCACCGCGCTGTTCCGGCCCGAGACGCCGGATAACAGCTCGTTCGAGCAATGGCAGGAGGCGGGCGGGCTGGATGCGGCGGCACGGGCCAATGCCCTGTGGAAGGCGCATCTGGAGCGATACGAGGATCCGGGGCTTGATCCGGCGATCGACGAGGAGCTCCAGGCCTATATCGCAGTGCGCAAAGCAGAGGTGCCGGATGCCAATTACTTCTAAGCTGCGGACCTGGCCCCATTTTCTGTGCAGAAAATGGACAAGAAAATGTGCATTTTCTTGGGGGTGCGCATGAGCCGGACCATTATCATCGGCGGCGGCGCGATTGGCCTTGGGCTGGCCTATCATCTTGGTCTGCGAGGGGCGGCAGAGGTGATCCTGCTGGAGCGCAATCAGCTCACCTCCGGCACCTCCTGGCATGCGGCGGGTATTGTCGGGCCATTGCGCGCCACGCCCAACATGACCCGGCTGGCCAGCTACGCGCTGGAGCTTTTCCCCAAGCTGGAGGCGGAGACCGGCATGAGTACCGGTTATCGCCGCACCGGGGGCTTCTGGCTGGCACGCAGGGCGGAGCGGCTGGATGAGCTGCGCCGGATCGCGGCGCTGGGGCGGCATTTCGGGCTGAAGCCCGAGGTGGGCCGTGCCGATCTGGCCGCGCAGGCGGTGCCGGGGCTGAACGTGGCCGGGCATGCCGGGTGCATGGCGGTGCCCGAGGATGCCAATGTGAACCCGGTCGATCTGTGCATGGCCTATGCGCGCGGTGCCAAGGCGCGGGGCGTGACGATCCGGGAGGGCGCGCAGGTGGCGCGCCTGTTAACCGATGGGGGCCGCGTGGCCGGTGTGGTGCTGGCGGATGGCGAAGAGATCGCCGCCGATCAGGTGGCGCTCTGTGCCGGGGCGTGGTCGAAGCGGCTGGCGGCGACGGCCGGGCTTGCCCTGCCATTGCAGGCGGTGGAGCATATGTATGTGGTGACCGAGCCGATCCCCGGCCTGCCTGACCCGATGCCGGTGCTGCGCGACATGGACACCGGGATCTATATCAAGGGCGATGCGGGCAAGCTGGTGATCGGAGGGTTTGAGCCCGACGCCAAATGCTGGGACGCGTTCGGCCCCGAGGGCGACCGGCCCTTTCTGGAGCTGCCCGAGGACTGGGAGCAGTTCACCCCGTTCATGGAAGCGGCACTTGATCTGATGCCCTTGCTGGCCGAGACCGGTATTCAGCATTTCATGAACGGGCCGGAGAGCTTTACCCATGACACCCGGCCCCTCGTGGGGGAAGCGCCGGGGATGGACGGGCTCTTTGTCGCGGCGGGGCTCAACTCGGTCGGGGTCATGTCCTCGGCGGGCATCGGCCGGGCGCTGGCCGACTGGATGGTGGACCGCCGTCCGCCCATGGATATGTGGGAGGTGGATATCGCACGGGCCGATCCGGCGGCGGCCAGTGACGCGCATATGGCCGATCGCATGCGCGAAGCGGTGAGCGATCTGATGGCGATGCACTGGCCCTACAAACAGCCCAAGGCCGGGCGTGGCCTGCGTCTGTCGGCGCTGCATGACTATTGGGCCGCACAGGGGGCTGTCTTTGGACAGACCGCAGGGTGGGAGCGCGGTCTGTGGTATACGCGGGATGCCTCCGAGCGGGATCTGCCCTATGCGGTGGGGGCGCAACCCTGGTGGCCGATTGCCGCGCGCGAGGCCGGGGTCATGGCCGATGGCACCGCCCTTCTGGACCTGTCTCCTTTCAGCAAGTTCGATATCGCCGGGCCGGACGCTCTGGCCTTTCTGGAACAGCTTTGCACGGCGCGCATTGACCGCGAGATCGGCCGTGCGGTTTACACGCCCATTCTGAACACGCGCGGCGGGATCGAGGCGGATGTGACCGTGACGCGGATCGGAACCACGCAGTTCCGCCTGACCTCGGGCGCCGCGACACGGTGGCGAGACGGAGCGACGCTCCGGCGAGCGGCCACGGGATTTGACGTTACGATCCACGATGTGACCGAAGATGAGGCGGTCATTGGCGTGATGGGCGGGGGGGTGCGCGGCGTGCTTACCGCCCTGTCGGAAGAGGACTGGCACGCCTTTCCCTTCGCCACCAGCCGCGCGGTGACCCTTGCCGGGCAATCGGCGCAGGCCACACGGATGAGCTTTGTCGGAGAGCTGGGCTGGGAAGTGTCGCTTCCGGCGGACCGGGCCGGTGTCGTCTTTGACGCGCTGATCGCGGCAGACGCACAGCCGCTGGGGCATTATGCGCTGGATGGCTGCCGGTTGGAGAAGGGATTCAAGCACTGGGGGCACGATCTGGGCCCTGAGATCACGCCGCTGGAGGCGGGGCTGGGCTTTGCGGTGGACTGGTCCAAGCCGTTTAACGGACGCGATGCCCTGGAACAGCAGAAGAATGCGGGCCCGGCGCGCAGGCTGTGCCTTATGCAGGTCGAGGGCCGCCCGCTGATGCTGCATGACGAGTTGATCCGCGAGGGTGGCCGCGTTGTTGGCCTGACCACCAGCGGCGGGCAGGGGCCGCGCACCGGACTGACGCTGGCCTTCGGGCTGATCGATGTGGCGCCGGGCGAAGCGCTGAGTGAGACTGCGGAGCGGCGGTTCGAGGTGGAGGTGGCGGGCGCGCTCTATCCTGCGAAGGTGCTGGCCAAACCGCCCTTCGATCCCAAAGGCGAAAGGATGCGCGGATGAGCGATGTGCAGGTTCTGATCATCGGTGGTGGGGCGATGGGCACCTCGCTGCTCTATCATCTGGTCAAGGCCGGCTGGCAGGATGTTGTCCTGGTGGAGAAAAACGATCTGACTCACGGCTCCACCTGGCATGCCGCCGGCCTCTGCACGCATTTCGCCCACAATCCCACCATTCAGGAGCTGCGCGCCACGTCCGTCAGGCTCTATCGCGACATCCTGCCGGAGGAGACCGGCCAGAGCTGCGGGTTTCACCGGTCCGGGGCCATGCGGATCACGCGCAACCCCGACCGGATGGACGAGTTCGCCCATGTGGCGGGGCTGTCGGACTTCACCGGCTATCCGCTGGAGCTGCTCACGCCCGAGCGGATCGCGGAACTGCATCCGCTGGCGCGGCTGGACGGGCTCTTGGGCGGGATTTACGAGCCCGATGACGGCCATGTGGACCCGAGCCTCGCGACCAATGCCATGGCGCAGGTGGCGCAGCGCGGTGGGGGCACGGTGCGGCGTTATGAGCCGGTGCAGGCGATCCGGCGCGAAGGGGGCGCGTGGATCGTCGAGGCCTCCAAGGCCACCTACCGCGCACAGCATATCGTGAACGCAGCAGGCACCTGGGGTTTTGAGGTGGGGCAGATGATGGGGGTCAACGTGCCCTCGGTTCCGGTTCTGCATCAGTATCTGGTGACCGATACGGTGGAGGCCGTGGCCGATCGTCAAGCGCGGGGGTTAGCGGAACTGCCGATGATCCGCGACCCGGAGGAAAGCTGGTATGTGCGGCAGGAACGCGATGGGCTGATCCTCGGGCCGTATGAGCGAGAGGCGCAGGTCTGGTCGGTCGACGGGGTGCCGCCCGAGTTCGGTGCCGAGCTGATGCCGCCCGATCTGGACCGGGTGGAGCATATCATCGAGGCCGCGATGGCGCGCATCCCCGCGCTGGGCGAGGGGGGCGTGAAAACGGTGGTCAACGGCCCGATCACCTTTACCCCCGACGCCAACCCGCTGATCGGGCCTGCGCATGGGGTGGAAAATGCCTGGCTGCTGACGGGGTCCAGCATGGGCGTGATGGAAGGCGGCGGCGCGGGCTGGTTCCTGGCGCATTGGATGACCTATGGCGCGCCGCCGATGGATGCGCTGGCCGTGGACAGTCGCCGGTTTGGCGCCTGGGCGGATCGCGACTATCGCGTGGCCAAGGCGGTGGAGTGTTTCGGGCTGCAATTCGGTGTGCATTACCCCTATGAGGAGCGCCCTGCGGGGCGCGGGCTGCGCCTGTCGCCGCTGCATGAGCACATGCGCGCGCGCGGCGCGGTGATGGGGGCGGCGCATGGCTGGGAGCGGCCCAACTGGTTTGCCGACGCGCCGGGCGCCGTGGCGGTGGAAAGCTTCCGGCGCACCAACTGGTTCGCGCCCGTGGCCCGGGAATGCGAGACCGTGGCCAGCCGGGTGGCGCTGGCGGACCTGTCGGTGTTTTCCAAGTTCGAGGTGACCGGGCCAGGGGTGCCGGGGTTCCTCGACACGCTTGGGGCCAACCGCGCGCCCCGGGCCGGGCGTATCGGGCTGACCCATGTGCTCACCCCGGCGGGGGGCGTGGCGTCCGAGTTCACCGTTGCGCGGCTGAGCGGAACCCATGCCTATCTCACCTCGGCCGCCGCGGCCGAGGAGATGGATGATGACCTGCTGCGCGCCCATGCTACGGGGCACGAGGTGGAGGTGGTTAACCGCAGTGAGGACCTGGCCGTGATCGGGCTCATGGGACCGAAGGCGCGCGCGGTGCTGGAGGTGCTGACCGAGGACAGTCTCGGGGCATGGCTGAGCGTGCAGGAGATCACGGTTGCGGGTCTGCCGGTGCGCGCTCTGCGGGTGTCCTATGTGGGGGAGCCGGGCTGGGAGCTGCATGTGGCCCGCGACGATGCCGTCACACTCTTTGACGCGCTGGAGGCGGCCGGGCAGGCGCATGGGATCGGGTATTACGGGGCCTATGCGGCTAATGCGATGCGGCTGGAGAAAGGATATCGCGGCTGGGGCGCCGACCTGACCACAGAGCGCACGCCGCTGGACAGCGGTCTGGACTATCTGGTGGCCGCGGAAGGCCGCGATTTTGCCGGGCGCGAGGCGATGCTGGCGCGGCAGGGTGACAGCGCGTGGAGCATGGTGCTTTTGGAGGTTGAGCCGGGCGAGGTGGATCCGTTCTATGCGCATCCCGTCTATTGCGGTGCGCGGGTTGTGGGCGTGGTGACCTCTGGCGCCTATGGCCACCGGACCGGCAAGGTGCTGGCGCTGGCCTATCTGCGGGAACCTGCGCGAGACGATCTGAGCCTCAGGATACTGGGTCAGGCGCGCGCTGCACGGGTTCTGGATGTGGCACCGTATGATCCAGAGAATGCGCGCATGCGGGACGGGTAATCGTGGTGCGTGAGATCACGCACCCTACGGACCAGGGACCAGAGACCAGAGATAAAATTAGCGGATGACGATCTCGTCCGAGCGCAGAAGACCGAGCACGTCGCGGGCCTGCTGATCGAGCAGGTCGATGTCGAGAAAGGTATCCGAAAGACGCCTTGTGAGGTTCTCCATCTCCGCCACCCGCATGTTCAGCCGATCGAGCTGCGCTCTGAGTTCGACCGTCTCGGCCTGGATCTCGGCGCGGCGGAACAGGCCATAATCGCCCTGCACGGCGGCAAAGGTGAAATACACGCCAAGGCCAAAAGCCACGGCGAAATAGATCAGGAGCCCCACTGCAGGTCGTTTGCTGGACTGTCTCACGTTTGTCTGCCTCGTCTGCCGCCTCTTGTCGGGCGGTCCTCGGGCACCATGGCACAGCCGCGCGGCTTTGTGAATCCCCTTTTGCTCACAATGGATTGAAGGGTAGGGTGATGGGCAAGAGGAGAGTCTTTGATGTCACACACGCCGCCCCGCACGCGCCTGCCGACCCACAGCGTGACCAACCAGCCGGAGGCACGGGACGATGTCGACCTCTGGGCGGGGGATGTGGCGCTGCGAGAGCATGCGGCGGCGGTGAGTGCGGATGCGGAACGCCTGTCCGGATACGGCGCGACACTGGGCGCATCTGAGATGCGAGAGGCCGGTCGGCTGGCCCAAAGGCAGCGCCCCGAGGCGGTTCTCTTTGATGCGGGGGGCCGGCGGCTGGACGAGGTGCGTTTCCATCCGGCCTATCATCAGCTGATGCAGGCGGGTATCGGGGCGGGCTATGCCGCGTTGCCCTGGGAGGGGCGCAAGGGCGGGCACGCCACCCATGCGGCGATGGTCTATCTGACCACGCAGGTGGAGCCGGGGGTGTGCTGCCCGATGACGATGACCTATGCCGCCGTGCCTGCCCTGAAGGCCAGCCCGGCGCTGTTCGAGACCTGGGTGCCGAAGCTGACAGCGCGGGTCTATGACGGAGGCGTGAAGCCGCTGGCGCGCAAGCCGGGGGCGACGATGGGCATGGCGATGACCGAAAAGCAGGGCGGTTCGGACCTGCGCGGCACCACCACGCGGGCGGCACGGGACGGCGACGCTTATCGGCTGAGCGGGCATAAATGGTTCTGCTCCGCGCCGATGTCGGACGGGTTTCTGACGCTGGCGCAGGCGCCGGGCGGGCTGACCTGTTTTCTGGTGCCGCGCTGGCTGGAGGGAGAGCGCAACGGCATCCAGATCCAGCGGCTGAAGGACAAGCTTGGCAACCACGCCAATGCCTCGGCCGAGATCGAGTATGTGGAGGCGCTGGCTTTTCCGGTCGGAGAAGAGGGGCGCGGCATCCGCACCATCCTCGATATGGTGCATCACACGCGGCTCGATACGGCCATGGCACCGGCGGGGCTGATGCGCGCGGCGCTGGATCACGCGCTGCACTGGGCGCGGCACCGCAGCGCCTTTGAGGCGCAGCTGATCGATCAGCCGCTGATGCGCGCCGTGCTGGCCGACCTGGCGCTCGATTGGGAAGGCACGCTGGCGCTGGGCCTGCGCGTGGCACAGGCCTTTGACACCGCTGGCGACGACGCCCGGGCCTTTGCTCGGCTTGCCGTGGCACTGGCCAAGTTCCTGGGCAACAAGCTGGCCCCGGGGCTCGTTTATGAGGCGATGGAGGCACTGGGCGGCATGGGATATGTGGAGGACACGCCCCTGCCGATGCTCTACCGCGAGGCGCCGCTCAACTCGATCTGGGAAGGGTCGGGCAATGTGATCTGCCTCGACATTCTGCGCACGCTGCGCACGGAGCCGCTGGCCGGGGAGGTGCTGAGCGCCGAGCTGGGCCGGGCAACGGGGCAGCTGCGCGGCTATGATCAGGCGCTACAGGCGCATATGGCACGGTTCCCGACATTGCCGGAGGAGGGCCTGGCGCGCTGGTATGCCGAGAGCCTCGCCCGGCTGCTGACGGCGTCGGTGCTGATCCGTCAGGCCCCGGCGGCGCTGGCGGATGGGTATGTGAAAACCCGCCTTATGGGCGAGCGGGGCAGCGTTGCGGGGGCCGTGGCCGGGCTGGACGAGGTGGGCATTCTGGCGCGGCTCGACGGGGGGGATCCGGGCGGGGGGTGATGCGGACCGGGGGTGATCTGGCGGAGTGGCTGCGCCACGCTCAGGGAAATGTGTTCAGGCCACGCAGGCCTTGGGGGCGCTGCCCCCAAACCCCCGGAGTATTTTCGGAACAATGAAAGCGGTGATCAGCCAGCGACAGAGGCGGCGCGGATGTCGTCGATGGTCGCGGAGATGGTGGCGTTGAACTCATCGTCCGATTGCTGGGCCGAGAGACCCTCGGTCAGCGCGCGGGAGAAGCTGGCGATCATGCCGGTGTTCTGCGCCAGCCGCGCATTGGCCTCTTCGCGCGAGTAGCCGCCGGAAAGGGCGACGACGCGCATCACGCGCGGGTGCTCGACCAACGGTTTGTAGTGGTTGGCCATCTCGGGGAGGGTCAGTTTGAGCATGACCTGCTTGTCGTCGGGCAGGGCGTCGAGATGTTTCAGGATCTCGTCGCGCAGCAGGTTTTCGGCGTCGGCCTTGTCGGCGATGGTGATGGTCACCTCCGGCTCGATGATGGGAACAAGGCCGTGGCCGAGAATCTGCGCGCCCACCTCGAATTGCTGCGCCACCACGGCGGCGATGCCCGAGGGGGAGGCGGCGTCGATCACCGAGCGCATCTTGGTGCCGAAGATGCCTGCTGCCACGGCGCGTTCAAGCAAGGCATCGAGATCGGGCATGGGTTTCATCAGGCGGACGCCGTCGGCGTCGTCGGCCAGACCCTTGTCGACCTTCAGGAAGGGGACGACGCCGCGCTCTTCCCAGAGGAACTGCGCCGAGGGTTTGCCGCCAATCTCACGGTCCATGGTCATCTCGAACAGGATCGCGCCGATCACCTTGTCGCCGGTAAAGGCGGGCGCTGTGGCGATGCGGGCCCGCATGGCGTGGATGAGGTCGAACATCTCGGCCTCGGAGCTGTAGGCGTCTTCCTCGATCCCGTAGAGCTTGAGCGCCTTGGGCGTGGAGCCGCCGGACTGATCGAGGGCCGCCACAAAGCCTTTGCCATCGCGCATCTGTGCTGCCTGTTGTTCTTTCGACATGGTGCCCCCGCTCAAGTGCAAATCATCCGTTCCGCCCGCTTCTAGGGGAGGGCGCGCGGGGTTGCAATTGTGGTGGCGCTAACAGGTTGCGGTGTGTGGAAAAGTCAGCTTTTGCCCATCACTTTCGAGGCGATGAAGGTGACAAGGGGGCGCGGGGCGATGCGCGGCGAGGTCGCGAAAAACTTGTTCATGAGGCCCGGCACCACAAGCCGCTTGCCGCGCTTGGCAGCGTCCCATCCGGCCTGCGCCACGGGGCGCGCGGCCATCGGTCTGGCCAGTTTCAGCAGGCCGATACCGTGCATGTCGGCATCGTCGAAGAAATTCGTCGCCGTGGCGCCCGGGCAGAGGGCCGTGACGGTGACACCGGTGCCGTTCAGTTCCGTGGTGACTGCCTCGGAGAGCGACAGCACATAGGCCTTGGTGGCGTGATAGACGGCCATGTTTGGCCCTGGCATGAAGGCGGCGGTGGAGGCGACATTCAGGATATGCCCGCCCCCTGCGGCCTGCATATGCGGGATGGCCTGTTTCATCAGCGCGGTGAGGCTGACCATGTTGACGTTGATCGAGCTGAGCTCGCGCGCCCAGTCCTGTCCATCGCCGAAATCGCCGTGCCGTCCGAGCCCGGCATTGTTGACCAGCATGTCAATCCGACGCCCGTCGCTGGCCTTGTCCCAGAGGGTGCTTGCCTGATCGGGGTGCGACAGGTCCGCCGGGATCACCTCGATCTGCACGCTGTTGGAACGCAGCTCATCAGCCAGCGCGTTCAGTTTGTCCTCAGAACGCGCGGTCAGGATCAGGTTGCGCCCCTCGGCGGCGGCGATACGGGCAAATTCGACGCCCAAACCCTCCGAGGCGCCGGTGATCAGTGTCCAGTTTGGCATGACATCCCCTTTTGTGGACCCTTGTAACACATGAAAAAACCCGCAAGGCAAGCGGGCCTGGCGGGTTTTCACAGGGTTTTGTGTGCTTACTCGCTGCGCAGGAAGCGCGTGGCGAGATCTTCGGCAATCCAGTCGCCTAGCGCCTGCTGCTGCGTGGCGATGCGCAGATCGGACCAGAGCGCATCCACCGCCTCGCCGCGATTGGCAAAGCGGGCCTCGATATCCTCGCGCAGGGGCTGGGCGCCGATATCGCCCGCGGCTTCGGCGATGAGCGCGAAGTAATAGGCCTGACGGTAGTTGCGCGGGGCCCCGAGGCCGGTGAAATGCGCAAGGGCCAGTTCGCGCACGGCGCGGATGTCGGCGCCGTCGGGCAGGGCCGCATAGCCGGGGCTGTGGGCGTCCTGCGCGGCGATGACCTCGCCGGTGGTCAGCTTGGCCTCGAGCGCGTCCAGGAGCGGCACGGCACCGGGCAGGCGGGCGGAACTGGCGGCGAGCGAATTGCGATAGGCCGAGGCCGGATCGATCGTGAGCTGCGCACGGGCGGTGAGCAGCGCGGCTCGCGCGGCTTCGTCCGTGCCGTCGCCCAGCAACGGGGCGAGCAGGTCCGGCACCAGCCCTTCGGCCTTGGGCACGCCCGCGCCCGCCAGCAGCGCCTGCGCCAGTTCCAGCCTTTCCGGCCCGCTGAGATCACCGTTGATCCGCGCCAGCAGGGCAGGGTCCAGCAGGTCCGATTGCGCCCGCGGCGCGGTGCGGGCATCCGGCGCCAGCGCCTGCAGCAGCTCTTCGGGGGTCTCATAGACATCCGGCTCCAGCACGATCCCCGAGGCGGGCAGCTGCGCCTCGATGGTGATCTCGCCCGGATCGCGAATGAACTCGGCCACATGTTCCATCAGATCGTCGATGAAGTTGCGCTCGGTCGCGGTCAGGGCGCGGGTGCCGTTGTTGCTGAGCATGTTGGTCAGCTCTTCGGTGCCAAGGCCCTGGATCACCTCCGGCTGGCGCAGGTTTTCGGGGATCTGGGACGACAGGCGTTCCCATCCGCCCGTGTCCTGAATGCCGAGTACGGCCTTGCGCACCCGAATGGCCGGATCGCCCGGAGTGCCGTATTCATTGAGCCGGGGCAGGATCGCGCCCGCGGTGGCCAGGTCGATCGTCAGCATGTTGTTGATGGCGGCAGAGCCGTTGGTGCGGATTTCGCCGGTGCCGTGAACATAATCCACTTCCATGGCAAGCCGGTCGAGCTCGACCTCGTTATAGCCTGCCGCGCGCATCGCCAGGCCCAGCTCGCGCGGGACACAGGCGATGTTGGCCTTGGCCCCGATCATGGTGACCGACGCGTTCGAGGCCGACAGGTCCGGGCGGAACTTGCCCAGGTCAAAGCCCGCGCGCTGGATCGTGATCTCGCATTGGCGGGCGCGGTCATAGGGCAGTTGCGGGCGCAGGGTGACGCCCGAGAGCGAAACCGTGCCGCGCATGATGTCGGTGGAAAGATGTTCATACTCCACCTCCATCACCGTGCGCAGGGCCGAAATGGAGAGGCTGGCGACGGATTCAGCGACACGGTCGGGGGTGATCACGTCAAGAATACCGGGCTTTGGATCGCCCTCGGCCGCGACAGGGGCGGCGAGGGTCAGGCCAAGGCAAGATGCAAGAAGGGCAGATTTCAAATGGCGCATGAGGCTAATCCTTTTCGAAGGTCTATCAGATCAAGATAGGAACGCGGCCAGGCGATCCGGAGTCAGGAAAACCATACCCTGGCCAAACAAGGACACGACAAGCTGCCCGGAGCCGCCCTGCCTGCCAGTCCCTCAAGGCAGCATGATCCCGCGGATCATGAAGAAGAACATCGCGGCCAGCATCCCGGCAAGCGGCACGGTGATGACCCAGGCTGCTGCAATGCGCACCAGCAGGGCGCGCTTGACCAGTTCGACACGATGCACCCGGCCCAGTCCACGGCGTTCGCGTTTGCCCAGAAGCCGGTCTTCGGCTTGTTGGTTCTTCATATTTTGAAGCATTTCGCCCTTTGTGGCAACGTCGGCCGCTTCAAACTTCTCAAGGAAGGCGTCCACGGCGGCGGGATCGAGATCAGCGTGATGATCGCGGATGTCCTGCAATGTTCGGGCATAGCTCGACTTGATGTATTCGCGCAGGAAGCCGACACCAAAGACGCCCCCAACGGCGATGTGGGTGGAGCTGACGGGCAGGCCAAGCTGCGAGGCGATGATCACCGTGATCGCCGCCGCCAGCGCGATGCAATAGGCCCGCATCTTGTCGAGTTCGGTGATTTCACTGCCCACCGTCCGGATCAGTTTCGGCCCATAGAGCGCAAGGCCAAGGGAGATGCCGATGGCCCCGACGGCCATGACCCAGAGCGGGATCGCCGCCTTGGAGGCCACGCCGCCGCCGATGATCGCCTCGTTGATCCCGGCAAGCGGGCCCACCGCATTGGCCACGTCATTGGCGCCATGAGCAAAGCTCAGAAGGGCTGCCGCAAAGATGAGCGGAATGGTGAACAGATCGTTGACGCTGGATTTGTGGTTGTCCATCGATTTGATCGCGCGCGTCACATAGGGGCGCATGATCACATAGGCGAGGGCCGCAACGGCGAACCCGATCACCAGAGCGGTGGGAAAATCCACCTTCACCAGTTTTTTCACACCTTTCAGCATCAGATAGGTGCCAAAGGCCCAGGCCATGATCGCGACGAGCAGGGGAACCATGCGTTGCGCGGCGGCAAGCACATCCGATTTGTATGTGATCGTGCGCTTGATGATGTAGAGGAATCCGGCCGCAATCAGGCCGCCCAGCACCGGTGAGATGACCCAGCTTGCCGCGATCTTGCCAACCTGCGCCCAATCGGCGATGGCCCAGCCGCTTGCTGCGATGCCAGCCCCAAGCACGCCGCCCACAATCGAGTGCGTGGTGGAGACCGGCGCGCCGATTGCGGTTGCCACGTTCAGCCAGACAGCCGCAGCCAGAAGGGCGGCCATCATCAGCCAGATAAACGTATCGCGATTGGCGATCAGATCGGGGTCGATGATCCCTTTCTTGATCGTGCCCACCACATCACCCCCGGCGATCAGCGCGCCGCCCGCCTCGAAAAAGGCCGCGATAATGATGGCGCCGGTCAGGGTTATGGCGTGACTGCCCACCGCTGGCCCGACATTGTTGGCGACATCGTTGGCCCCGATATTCATGGCCATGTATCCGCCAATCATCGCGGCGATCACCAACAACACCCCGTCAACGCCCCCATCGGTGCGCACGATGGTAAACAGCATGATGCCAACGATGAAAATCAGCGCGGTTCCAAACCGAAACAGCTCTTCACGATTGACTTTCATCGCCGATTCAATGCGATCGGACTGCAGCATTTTTTCTCCCTCCCAGGCTGGTGCCGCATGATGAAATGCGACCCCATAATTTTAAAATCTCGGGAGGTTTCTCGCCATGACGTGGATCAAGGGGAGCCGGGTCTAACCGTTGTTTTCAAGCTCTGTTTGAGGGCGCGGCCCGCTTGCGCGCCCAGTTTGCGGGACGTGTCTGCATGCGTCGGCCCGCGCTGTGGACTGCCGGGGCCGGCGGGTGGGCGGGCCGTCTTGCCTTTTGTCTTGCGTGGTGGGTGCGCGCGCCTAAGCGCTCAGCGCCGCGACACCCGGCAGGGGCTTGCCTTCCATCCATTCCAGAAAGGCCCCGCCCGCGGTGGAGATATAGGTGAAATCCTCCGCCGCGCCCGCCTGGTTGAGGGCCGCGACCGTGTCGCCGCCGCCGGCGACCGAAATCAGCTTGCCTTCGCGGCTGAGCTGTGCGGCGTGGGTTGCCGCCGCGTTGGTCGCCGCATCGAAAGGGTCAATCTCGAAGGCGCCAAGGGGGCCGTTCCAGATCAGCGTATTGGCCGCGTCAAGCGCAGCATTCACCCGTGCGACCGAGGCAGGCCCGGCATCGAGGATCATCGCATCCTCGGGGCAGGCATGGGCGGGCAGGACCTCATGCGCGGCCCCGGCCTTGAACTCGCGGGCCACGACCACGTCGGCGGGCAGGATGATCTCGCAGCCCGCCGCGCCCGCCTTGGTCATGATCTCGCGGGCGGTGCCGGTCATGTCATGCTCGCACAGCGACTTGCCCACACCCAAACCCTGCGCGGCAAGGAATGTGTTGGCCATCCCGCCGCCGATCACCAGCGCGTTCACCTTCTCCACCAGATTGCCCAGCAGGTCGAGCTTGGTCGACACTTTCGCGCCGCCCACCACCGCCAGAACCGGGCGTTTGGGCGTGCCAAGCGCTGCCTCCAGCGCTTCGAGTTCGGCCTGCATCAGCCGGCCGGCGCAGGAGGGCAGGTGATGCGCCACGCCTTCCGTGCTGGCATGGGCCCGGTGGGCGGCGGAAAAGGCATCGTTGCAATAGACATCGCCCAGCCCCGCGAGGCGCTTGGCGAACTCGGGGTCATTGGCCTCTTCGCCGGGATAAAACCGGATGTTTTCCAGCAGCAGGACATCGGCCGCGCGGGCCTCGTCGGTGAGGTTTTCGGCACCGTCCAGCGTCTCGATCAGGCGCACGGATTTACCAAGGGCCGCCTCCAGCGCCGGCAGCACCACGCGCAGGGACATATCCAGAACCACCTTGCCCTTGGGCCGCCCGAAATGCGCGATCAGCATCGGTTTGCCCCCCTTGGCGAGGATGTCGTTGATCGTGGGCACGATCCGGTCGATGCGCGTGGTATCGGACACACGCCCGTCTTCCACCGGTACGTTGATATCGACACGGGTCAGCACCCGCTTGCCGTCCAGATCCATGTCATCCAGCGTGTTCCAGCCCATCGCGCGCCCTCCTCGGTGCCGTCTCGCGCTCCTATTGGCGCGAACCGGCTGGGGCGTCAACCGCTCGCTCTTGGCATTCTGTCGCATTGGCCTTACCTATCGAGCCAACGGATGACAAAGGAGTGCCACATGGCCGAGATCAAAGACCCCGAAAACACCATTCTGATGGAGCTGAAAGACGGCACCGTCACCATCGAGCTTCTGCCCGATGTGGCCCCGGGCCATTGCGCGCGGATGAAAGAGCTGGCGCGCGCCGGAGCCTATGACAATGTCTGCTTTCACCGGGTGATCGACGGCTTCATGGCCCAGACCGGCGACGTGGCGCATGGCAACATGGAAAACAACTTCAACATCGGGCGCGCAGGCACGGGCGGGTCGGACCTGCCGAACCTGAAGGCCGAGTTCTCCAAGCTGCCGCATGACCGGGGCACGCTGGGGGCGGCGCGCAGCCAGATGCCCGATTCCGCCAACAGCCAGTTCTTCATCAACTTCAAGGACAATCATTTCCTGAACGGGCAATATACGGTCTATGGCCGTGTGATCTCGGGGATGGAGCATGTGGATGCGATCACCCGTGGCGAGCCGCCAATGAACCCCGACCGGATGATTTCGATGAAGGTGGCAGCCGATGTATAAGCTCGCCGCAGCGTTCGCTTTGCTCGCCAGCCCGGCGCTGGCCACCGGTCTTCAGATCGAGGTCGAGGGCGAGGCCAACGGCACGATTACCATCGACCTGCTGGAGGATGTGGCCCCTGGTCATGCCGCGCAAATCGCGGCGCTGGCCGAAGAGGGGGCCTATGACGGGGTTGTGTTTCACCGGGTGATCGATGGCTTCATGGCCCAGACGGGCGATGTGGAGTTTGGCAAGATCGACGGTGGCAACATGGCTTATGCGGGCCGCGGCGGAAGTTCGAAGCCGGACCTGAAGGCCGAGTTCTCGGACGTGCCGTTTGACCGTGGCGTGGTCGGCATGGCCCGGTCGCAGAACCCGAACTCGGCCAACAGCCAGTTCTTCATCATGTTTGCCGAAGGCCATTTCCTGAACGGGCAATATACCGTTGTGGGCCGCGTGACCGACGGCATGGACGTGGTGGACGCCATCAAGCGCGGCACCGGGCAAAACGGCGCCGTCGTGGGCCGCCCGGATGTGATGAAAACGGTGACTGTGACCGAATGACGACCGGCTATGAGCCCCTCAATACACTCAAGCCAGTGGCCGAGGGGCTCTGGATCATCGACGGCCCGGCGGTCAGAAGCTTTGGCTTTCCCTTTTCCACCCGCGCCACGGTGGTGCGGCTGGAAACAGGCGAGCTTTGGGTGCATTCGCCGACAGAGCTGACCGCCAGCCTGCGCGCTGAACTGGACGCGCTTGGCCCGGTGAGGCATCTGATCGCGCCCAACCAGATCCATTTCGTGCATGTCAACGCCTGGGTGGAGGCCTATCCCGGTGCCACCTTCTGGGCGGCGCCGGATGTGCATGCCCGCGCCGCTAAGAATGGCCTGCACCTGCCCGAGGCGACCCCGCTTGCCTGGGACCGGGCAGAAGCACCGTGGCAGGGCCAGCTTGATCAGCTGATCGTGCGTGGCAGCTCTTTTCACAAGGAGGCGGTGTTTTTCCACCGCGTCAGCCGGACGCTTATCGTCACGGATCTGATCGAGGCCTTCGACACCGCCAAACTGCCCGCCCATTGCCGCCCGTTTGTCTGGCTCAACGGGATCGATAACACCGACGGCAAGATGCCGCCGCTTCTGCGCTGGACCTACAAGAACAAGGCGGCGCTGGCCGAGGATATCGAGACCCTGGTCGGTTGGGCTCCGAGGCGCATTATCCTGGCGCATGGCGATTGCTATGACGCGAACGGGGCGGCCGAATTGCAACGCGCCTTCCGCAAGTTGCTGAACGCCCGGGCCTGGGAAAAGACGGTGGACGAAATCAAGGCGCGCGAAAACAGGTGAGGCGGGGCCTCTCGCGTTTTCACAATTGCGTGGATCGGGTGGCCAAAGGTGGGCGATACGGCGCATCATGGCGCTGCCTTGCCGAGGAGTGCCGCCTCATGATCCGTCTCATGTCCGTTTTTGTCGCCCTGATCTGCCTTGGCGTGTGGAATGCCCCCGCGCAGGCCGATCCCGAATTCTGGAAGCATGAATGGCCTGAGACCAATTTCGGGAAAACCAGCGTGGGCAACTGGGTCGAGATCCTCTCCGGCGGGCCGCCGAAGGATGGTATTCCGGCCATTGACGGGCCGGTATTCATCGCCGCAGGGGATGAGACAGGGATCGACGGGAGGGAGCCGGTGATCACGGTGGAGCTGGGCGGGCCGCCCCGCGCCTATCCGATCCGATACCTGACCTGGCATGAAATCGTGAATGACGAAGTTGCGGGCATGCCCGTGGCGGTGACCTTCTGCCCGTTGTGCAACTCGGCCATGGTGTTTGACCGGCGCACAAAACACGGCACGCTGAGCTTTGGTGTGTCGGGCAAGCTGCGCAACTCGGATATGGTGATGTATGACCGCCAGACCGAAAGCTGGTGGCAGCAGGCCACGGCGGAGGCGATCGTGGGCGACCTGACCGGCACCACGCTTATGCAGCTGCCGAGCTGGATGGAAAGCTGGGATCAGTTTCGCGAAAGAAACCCCGACGGGCTGGTGATGGCCGAGCCGGATTTTCCACGCCGCTATGGGCAAAACCCCTATCGCGGGTACGACAGCCTGACCAAACCGTTCCTCTATAACGGAGAAAACCCGCCGCATGGCATCCCGCCGCTGGTGCGCGTCGTGCGTGTGGGGGCGCGCGCCTGGCCGCTGACGCGGCTGCGCGAGGCGGGCCGCATCAGCGAGGCCGGTGTCGTACTGTCATGGGAGGCGGGCCAGGCCTCAGCGCTCGATACCAGCCGGATTGCTTCGGGCAAGGATGTGGGCACGGTGCGCGTGCGCGACGATCAGGGCCGCGATGTGCCGCATGATCTGCTCTTTGCCTTTGCGTTTCACGCCTTCTGGCCCGACGGCGCCTGGATGCTGGGAAACTGACCGCTCGCCGCGCTCTTGCGTGCGCGTCTCGCATTGGGCGCGCGTTTGGCCGACGATGTCTATGCGGTGCCTGCGGGACGCCTCCGGCGGGAGTATTTTTGGAACAATGAAAGGGGGCTCGCCCATGATTTCATCGTTCTTCAAATACTCGAAAGCCGCCCTGTGGGATCAGCCCGCCGTCAGGTGGATGTTGAACTTCCGCCGGATTTCGGCATCCAGAACCGGGTTGAAGCGCGCACGCGAGCGTTCGGCGAGGATTTCCTCTTTTCGGGCAATCGCCTTTTCAATCAGGTCCGGCTTGCCTTTTTCCGCCCATTCTTTCGGCGACATCCGGTCTCCGAGCGCGGGGTAGACGTAATCCGACTGCATCCGGGCCAGGGTTTGTTCGGTGCCGAGGTAATGGCCGGGGCCCTCGAGACAGACCGAGCGGATCTGGTCAAGCGCCAGGGTCACGTCATCCACCTCGATCCCGCGCACGACGCGCTGGGCGTGGCCGATGAGGTCATCTCCGAGGATCAGGCTTTCGTGGCAGAAGCCCAGCAGCGACGCATGCATGCCGGCCGCCTCGTAGACCATGTTCACGCCCGCGAGGCCGGCAGTGACATTGGTGCACATCTGCTCCCATCCGGCCTGCATGTCGGGCAGCTTGCTGTCCGAGGCGCCTGCCGCCGCGCCGCCGGGCACGCCGTAGAACTGATGCATCTGTGCACAGCCTGCCGTCAGCAGCGCCTGCTCGGCAGAGCCGATGGACATCGCACCGGTGCGCAGGTCGAGCCCGAAGGGCCAGGTGCCGAAAATCGCCGGGTGCCCGGGTTTCACCGCGTTCACATATACCAGCCCCGCCAGGCATTCGGCGCAGGATTGCGCGATGGCGCCTGCCACGGTCGAGGGGGTCGTGGCCCCGGCCATGCCCGCCGACAGCAGCAGCACCGGCATCCCGCCCCTGATGCATTCCTCCATCACCAGGCAGCTTTCGGTGGCGAATTTCATCGGCGGGACGACGAAGCAGTTGGAATTGCTCATGAAAGGCCGTTCGCGCCATTTATCCTCGCCGCCGGCGATCATATGCAGCATCTCGAAGGCGGGCGGCACATGATGTGGCTCGGTGAAGGACGTGCCGATATGTTTCATCGTGCCCGAGACGGTGGCATAGACCGTGTTCAGGTCCATCTCCATGTTGTCGGTGATGTCGCGGCAGACCATCGGCCGTTGCAGGAAGTGGATATTGTCGAGCACATCGGTGATCCGCGCGGCGTCATGCAGGTCCTGCACCGTGCTCTCGCGGTAGTTACGTCCTTTGACATCGACCATATGCACCGCGGCGCCGGCAGTCCCGTAATGCACCCGTGCGCCCGACAATGTCATGTCATGCCGGGGGTCGCGGGCAAAAAGCGTGATCTCGCGATTGGCCTTGGCGAGCATGTCTTCGACCAGCGCGCGCGGAAAACGGATGCGCCCGTCATCGCCAAGGATCGCCCCGGCGGCGGTCAGATATTCGATGCCCGATGGCGGCGCGTCCGCGAGGCCGATCTCCTCCAGCGCGGCAAGGGCGGTCTGGTGAATGCGTTCGATCCCCTCCGGCGAGAGGGGCTTGTAGACGCCGCCGGACATGCCGGGGCGAACGGAGCGCTGATCTTCGGCAGGGGCGGCGGCGCGCAGGGCTTGACGGGCGGCACGGCCACCGGAGCGGCGCGGGGAAGGGGCTGTCATATCGGGATGTCCTTGGTGGAGAAATGTCACAGAGAAGGCGGTACGAGCCCGTCAGGGCCTGCCACGCGCGGCCCGGCCTCTCTGAGCGCCGATCGTCAGGATGACGAGGCGAATCTTACAGCATGGCAACATGGCCAGTCTCCAGAAGTCTGCAGCAGACACTTGCGGCTCGGGCTGTGCAATTCTGTCCCGTTTGCGACGCATGGTCTGAAAACGACTTGAAAATGCGCATTCGGGTGCGAAGTCGATCCGCGCATGCCCTGGTCAGAAAGGGAGATCATCCGGGTGGGCTAGTGCCTCTTTGATGAATTCCTCAGGGTCTGTGGTAAAGGACTGGTAGAGCTTGAAATGAGCGCTCTGACGATAGTGGGATTCTGCCAGCCCGTGCCGGGTGATCTCCAGAAGCTGCGCCCCGGGCAAGGCCATCAGGATTGGCGAATGTGTGGCCAGGATCACCTGGGATGTCGCGGCCTGCTGTATCCCGTGAAGGATGCGCAAAAGCTCAAGCTGCCGCGTCGGTGACAAAGCGCTTTCGGGCTCGTCCATGAAATAGATGCCCTGCCGCGACATGCGCTCTTCGAAAAACCTGAGAAACCCCTCACCATGGCTCCAGGAAAGATAGTCAGGGGCCATTCCGCCGTACCGGATAGCCATCTCATCCTGATAGCGTGCGACCGAGAAGAAGCTCTCGGCCTTGAAGAACCAGCCATCGGTGATCTTGGGCAGCCAGCTTGCGCGCAAAACCTCGGCCAGCCCGGCGCCGCTCTTGTCGAGGGCGCCGGAATGATCGACCGGCCGGTAGCCTTTACCGCCGCCCGCCTCGTCATAGCCGCTCAGACTTGCGATGGCTTCGATCAGGGTGGATTTGCCGGTGCCGTTTTCCCCGAAGATGATGGTGACCGGCTGGGTAAATTGCAGCTCGAACGATTCCGGGCCAAGCCACGGCAGATCGAAGGGGTAGCCCGCGTGTTCGGCCAGCTTTTCAGGGCGGACACGCAGACGTTGCAGAAACGGCGCGGGCAGAGAGGTATCGGAGCGGCGGCGGGCCACGGGTTAGCCGGCGCGCTCGGCGGCTAAGGCCAGCAAGAGGCGCATGGCCTCTTCCAGTTGTGCGTCATCCACGGTGAGTGCGACGCGCAGATGCCCCGCCGCCGCCTTGCCGAAGCTTTCGCCCGGCATGACGGCCACGTGGTGTTTGTCGAGCAGGGCCTCGGCGAAGGCCTCGCCGCTCAGGCCGGTGGCGCGGATGTCGAGCATGACATACATTGTCCCGTCGGGCGGGATCGGGCGCACCACGTTCTGACCGTCGAGCAGCCGCAGTACAAGGTCGCGGCGGCGGCGGAAGGGGGCGGCGATGGTGGTTTCGAAACCTTCGCCCTGATCCAGAGCGAAGCTTGCCGCCTCCTGCACGAAGCCCGCCACCCCGTAGGTGGTGTTGGTCGCGAGATGCCCCATATGCTCCAGCGCTTCTTCCGGGCCGACCACCCAGCCGATGCGGCTGCCGGTCATGGCGTGGGATTTCGACAGCGAGCCGATGACCAGCGTGCGCTCGGCCATGCCGGGCAGGGCGCGCGGGGTGATATGGCGGCCATGCCAGAGCTGCGTGTCGTAAACCTCGTCGGAGATCAGCCAGAGGTCATGATCCTGACAGGTGCGGGCAATTCCCTCCATCGTTTCCTGCGAATAGGCCACACCGGTGGGGTTGTTGGGCGAATTGATCAGAAGCGAGGCGGCACCGTCCCCGGCGGCGGCCGCAATATCGGCGGCGTCGGGCTGAAACATGCGCTCGGCCCGGGCCAGCACCGGGACGGGCCGCGCCCCCACGCTGCGGATGGTGCCGGGATAGGTGGCATAGTAGGGATCGATGAAAAGCGCCCGGTCCCCCGGATCGCAGGCCGCCATATGCGTGGCGAACAGCCCGGCCTGACCGCCGGGCACGACCAGAACGTTATCGGGCGTCGTGGTGACGCCGGTGCGTTCACTGACACGCCGGGCGATCCGCTCGCGCAGGCCAGGGCTGCCGGAGCCGAAGGAATAGCCCGTGTGCCCCGCCAGCGTGGCCGCGTGCATCGCGTCGAGGATGGTCCGATCAGTCCTGACGTCATGTTCGCCAATGGTCAGGTGAATGACCTTCTGGCCCGCGCGCTCCATGTCGCGCGCTTTGATATAGATGCCCCAGCCATCCGAGCCGCCCGCGTTGATGCCGGTGATCCTGTCCGAAAGTTGCATCCCCTACCTCCTGAAGTCCTGACCTGTCGCGGCAGAGAGGCAGCGCGGGCGCAGAGTGTCAAGCGCCGAGTGTCAGGGTGCGTCGGCCACATCCCCCCTCAAATAGCGCGGACCGGCCCCACGCGCGGCGGCGCGATCCTTCGGATTGTAGAGCGCGCAGGTTTTCAGCGACAGGCAGCCGCAGCCGATGCATCCATCCAGCCGGGCGCGCAGTTGCTGCATGGTGGCGATGCGCGCATCCAGCACCTTGCCGAAGCTGCGGGAAATGCGCGCCCAGTCGGCCTTGGTCGGGGTGCGGTGCTCGGGCAGGCTGGCAAGGGCTGCGCGGATCTCGGCGATGGTGAAGCCCAGTTCCTGGCTGATCATCACGAAGGAGAGCCGCCGAAGATCCGAGCGCTCATACCGGCGGTGGCCGGTCTCCGTCCGGTCCGGGGTCACAAGGCCCTGCTCTTCATAAAACCGGATGGCGGAGGTAGCGAGGCCGGTGCGCTTTGACACATGCCCGATTGTGAGGCCACGGCTGGCCAAGCTGCTGCTGCGCATGGAAAATTTCCCGCTTGTATTAAAGTATACTTGAAGAATTACGGTAAAAGCCAAGGTAATTCAATTCTTAAGGAGACAAGCCATGAAACTGGAACATGTGAACATCACGGTACCGGACCCCAAGGCAAGTGCCGCGGTGCTGTGCGATCTCTTCGGCTGGCATATCCGCTGGCAGGGGGAGGCCAAGGATAACGGGTTCACCGTGCATGTGGGCGATGAGGAGAGCTATCTGGCGCTCTATGCACCGAAGAAGACGCTGGAGCCGATGGGCAATTCCTATGGCCAGGTGGCGGGGCTCAACCATGTGGGCGTGGTGGTCGATGATATCGCGGCCACCGAGGCGCGGGTCAAAGCGGCGGGATACGCGCCGCACAGCCACGGTGATTACGAGCCGGGCCTGCGGTTCTATTTCGACGGGCCGGACGGGATCGAGTTCGAAGTGGTGGCCTATCCCTGATGACACCGCTCTGCGGCATATCGCGGGATTGTCTTGGACGCCATGACCGCCATATTGAACAGGCACAGACGGAGGTTCCGAAATGCCCAGTTTTACCCGCCGCTCTTTTCTGGCCGCAGCACTCACCGCGCCGATTCTGGTGCGCGCCGCCCATGCTGAGGAGCCGCAGATCAAGGTCTACAAATCCCCCACCTGCGGCTGCTGCGCGGCCTGGGTGGAGCATCTGGAACAGGACGGGTTCAATGTGCAGGCCGAGGATGTCAGCCAGGACATGCTCTGGCAGATCAAGGCCAGGGCGGGGATCACCGACGATCTCAGCTCCTGTCATACCGCCTTTGTCGAGGGCTATGTGATCGAAGGGCATGTGCCCGCGCAGGATATCCGCCGCCTGCTGGCCGAGCGGCCCGAGGGGTTGGGCCTGAGCGTGCCGGGCATGCCCATCGGCTCTCCGGGGATGGAAATGGGCGATGAGCGCGAGCCCTATGCGACGCTGCTGGTGCATCCCGGCGGTGCGGCGGATTTCTTTGCCCGCCACAATTGACGGCGCGCCGCGCGGGCGGTGCTGATCATGCGGCTTGACGGGGCAGGGGGCCGCGCTCTAAGACAAGGGCATGACCCGTGCAACCTGCATCATTTGCTGCATTATCCGCTAACATCGTTAGGCGGGCCGGTCTTCTATTCCATCTGATTGAGTAAGTTGCTAAGCCCGCCAAGCGAAGACGCTTGTCGAAAGGGCGCGCCATGACCGAGATTAAGCTGCACAACACGCTGACCCGCCGCAAGGAGGTGTTCACGCCTCTCGATCCCGAGAA
Source organism: Roseovarius faecimaris (assembly GCF_009762325.1). NCBI lineage: Bacteria > Pseudomonadati > Pseudomonadota > Alphaproteobacteria > Rhodobacterales > Roseobacteraceae > Roseovarius > Roseovarius faecimaris. The sequence goes on along the minus strand of NZ_CP034348.1, from coordinate 2,109,302 downwards.
TGTGCGCATGTATGTCTGTGGTCCCACGGTCTATGACCGCGCGCATCTGGGCAATGCCCGGCCCGTGGTGGTGTTCGATGTGCTCTACCGGCTGCTCAGGCATGTCTATGGTCCCGAGCATGTGACCTATGCCCGTAACTTCACCGACGTGGATGACAAGATCAACGCGCGAGCCGCCGAAAGCGGGCGACCGATTGGCGACATCACCGCCGAGACGACGCAGTGGTTTCTCGACGATATGTCCGAACTGGGCGCGCTGGAGCCCAACCACATGCCGCGGGCCACGCAGTACATCCCGCAGATGGTGGCGATGATCGAAGGGCTGATTGCCGACGGGCATGCCTACGCCGCTGAGGGGCATGTGCTGTTCCGGGTGCGGTCCTACAAGGAATACGGGCGGCTGTCGGGCCGGTCGGTCGATGACATGATCGCCGGGGCGCGGGTCGAGGTGGCGCCCTACAAGGAAGACCCGATGGATTTCGTTCTGTGGAAGCCCTCCTCGGACGACCTGCCGGGCTGGCCGTCACCCTGGGGCCGGGGGCGTCCGGGCTGGCATATCGAATGCTCGGCCATGTCCTATGAGCTTCTGGGCGAGAGCTTTGACATCCACGGCGGCGGCAATGACCTGATGTTCCCGCATCATGAGAACGAGATCGCGCAATCGTGCTGCGCCCACCCCTCGGGCGGGTTCGCGCAGGTGTGGATGCATAACGAGATGCTGCAGGTGGAGGGCAAGAAGATGTCCAAATCCTTAGGCAATTTCTTCACCGTTCGGGACTTGCTGGATAAGGGGATACCGGGCGAGGTGATCCGGTTCGTGTTTCTGAGCACGCATTACCGCAAGCCGATGGACTGGACGGCAGAGAAGGCGCGGGAGGCGGAGGCGACATTGCGAAAGTGGCGCGCCCTGACGGAAGGAGTTTCGGCCACTGACGTGGCCGATCCGGTGCTCGAGGCACTCGCAGATGATGTGAATACGGCGGGTGCCGTGGCCGAGCTACACCGGCTGGCTGCCGCTGGCGCGGCTGGGGAATTGAAGGCCTCAGCGGCCCTCATGGGCCTTCTCGGGGAAGAACTGGGCGATTGGGCGAAAGCTGTAGATTTGTCGGAGTTTGCGCAGCGCATTCGCAACCTCAGAACTCATGCTATAGAAACGAAGGACTTTTCTGAGCTTGATGCCGCGAAAGCCGCTTTGCAGACCGCAGGGGTAGAGGTGCGAATGAGTAAGGATGGCGTTGAATTGGTTCCTGGTGCTGGGTTTGACGTCAGCAAACTGGAGACCCTCAAATGACCCTCCATTCGTTCTGTTTCGCCCGGGCCTGCCCCGGGCCGCTCCCCGCTGACTGGCAGGCGATTGTCTTCAATCGCCGAGAAGTGACCCACCCCTCCACGGGGCAGGCATGTGGAGGGCGCTCATGACCAAAACCCGCCTTTCCCTCTACGACACCACCCTGCGCGACGGGCAGCAGACCCAAGGCGTGCAGTTCTCCACGCATGAGAAACAGCTTATTGCCGCCACGCTCGACCGGCTGGGGATCGACTATATCGAAGGCGGCTGGCCCGGGGCGAACCCGACCGATAGCGCCTTTTTCGACGCTGCCCCCAAGACGCGCGCCACAATGACCGCCTTTGGCATGACCAAGCGGTCCGGGCGCTCGGCGGAAAACGACGATGTGCTCGCCGCCGTGATGAACGCGAACACAGCCGCCGTCTGCCTTGTGGGCAAGACCCATGATTTTCATGTGGAGACGGCCCTTGGCATCAGCCTTGACGAGAACACCGCCAATATCGCCGCCTCGATCAGCCATGTGGTGGGGCAGGGGCGTGAGGCGCTCTTTGATGCCGAGCATTTCTTTGACGGCTACAAGGCCAACCCCGATTATACGCTGGGCTGTCTGCAGGCCGCGCTGGAGGCCGGGGCGCGCTGGATCGTGCTCTGCGACACCAATGGCGGGACGTTGCCGCATGAGATATTCGAGATCACCAAGGCGGTGATCGCGGCCGGTATCCCCGGCGAGCGGCTGGGCATTCATACCCATAACGACACGGAAAACGCGGTCGCAGGCGCCCTTGCTGCCGTGGATGCGGGCGCGCGGCAGATCCAGGGCACGCTGAACGGTCTGGGCGAGCGCTGTGGCAATGCCAATCTGACGGCGCTGATCCCGACGCTGCTGCTCAAGGAGCCGTATGCCAGCCAGTATGAGACGGGCGTGACGCCGGAGGCGCTCAAGGGGCTGACACTGGCCAGCCGTCAGCTTGACGATATCCTCAACCGCGTACCGCTGAAACAGGCGGCCTATGTGGGGGCCTCGGCCTTTGCCCACAAGGCGGGGCTGCATGCCAGCGCGATCCTGAAAGACCCGAGCACCTACGAGCACATCGATCCGGGCGCTGTGGGCAATGCGCGCATCATCCCGATGTCGAACCAGGCGGGGCAATCGAACCTGCGCCGCCGTCTGGCCGAGGCGGGGATCGAGGTGGCGGATAACGATCCGGCCCTGGCGCGCATCCTTGAGGAAATCAAGGCGCGCGAGGATCGCGGCTATACCTATGACAGCGCACAGGCGAGCTTTGAGCTTCTGGCGCGCGAGGTGCTGGGGCAGATGCCCGAGTTCTTCGAGGTCAAGCGCTACAAGGTCACGGTGGAGCGGCGCAAGAACAAGTATAACAAGATGATTTCCCTGTCGGAGGCCGTGGTTGTCGTAAAGATCGACGGCGAGAAGAAGTTGTCGGTCTCCGAGAGCATGGACGAGGCCGGTAGCGACCGGGGCCCGGTCAATGCGCTGGCCAAGGCGCTGGCCAAGGATCTGGGGCGTTACCAGGCGGCGATAGACGATGTGCGTCTGGTCGACTTCAAGGTGCGTATCACCCAAGGCGGGACCGAGGCCGTGACCCGCGTGATCATCGACAGCGAGGACGGAGAGGGCCGCCGCTGGTCCACCGTGGGGGTGAGCGCCAACATAGTGGATGCCTCCTTTGAGGCGCTGCTGGATGCCATCAACTGGAAGCTTCTGCGTGCTCAGCGATGACCTGACCGCCTGCGCCGATCTGGTGCGCCGCGCCGATCCGGAGCGGTTTCTGGCGGCCATGGCCGCGCCCGTGGCGGCGCGCAAGGTGCTGTTTCCGCTCTATGCGTTCAATGCCGAGGTGGCGCGCGCGCCCTGGGTCACCGAAGAGGCGATGATCGCCGAGATGCGCCTGCAATGGTGGCGCGATGCGCTGGAGGAAATCGGCGGCGGCGGGCGCGTGCGGCGGCATGAGGTGACAACGCCTCTGGCCGGGGTGCTTGATGCCGAAGGCGCGGCGGTTCTGGATGATCTGATCCTGGCGCGGCGCTGGGATATCTACCGCGACCCGTTCGAGGATGCGGCGGCGTTTGACGACTATCTGCGCAAGACCTCGGGCCATCTGATGTGGGCGGCGGCACGGGCTCTGGGAGCAGGCGACGAGCTGCGGCCGCTTGTGCTGGAGGCGGGTTATGCGCAGGGGCTGGCCAATTACCTGCGCGCGATCCCGGCGCTTGAGGCTGCGGGCCGGGTGCCGTTGGTGGATGGTCGCGCCGAGGCGGTGCAGGCGCTGGCGCGGACGGGGCTGACGCGGCTCGGCGAGACACGGGGCAGGCTGCCGAAAGCCATATTTCCCGCGCTGTTGCCCGCGTGGAAAACCGCGGCGGTCTTGAAACGGGCAGCGGCGGATCCGCAACGGGTGGGGGCCGGCGCGCTTGACATCTCGCCCTTGCACAGCCGCCTTGCCTTGATGTGGCGCGCCTCGCGGGGCCGCTGGTAGCTCTTGTCAGATTGAGAGGCCTGCGGCCTCACCGGTTTTGCACGCCCCCTGATGGGGCGCGCGGCGGGCGCGGGTGGCCGCCTTCTGGCCTCTGATCCGGGTGGTGGTTCCTGTGGTGGCGGTGGATACCTGCGGGGGGAGTATTTCGACCAAGCAGAAGAGGCGCGCGGTCACGCTTCTTTCGGGCGCAGAAGCAGCCAGATAAGAGCGCCGCCTGCCAGCGCCAGGAAAGGTGTCATGGCGAGGTTGACCGACATCCAGCCTGCCTCGGGCGTGCCGCCCGCGCAGTTCATCAGCCCGCCTGAGGCCAGCGAGGCCATGGTGACACCACCAAAAACGATGAGGTCGTTGAGCCCCTGCATCCGGCCGCGCTCATGCGGCTCATGCGCACCGGCGAGCATGGTGGTGGCGCCGATGAAGCCGAAGTTCCAGCCCAGGCCCAGCAGGATGAGCGCGATGAAGAAGTTTTCCAGCGCGATGCCCTGAAGGGCCACCGCTCCGGCGCAGGCGAGGATCAGAAGGCCGAGGCCCATGATCCGCTCGACCCCGAAGCGCGCGATCAGGTGGCCGGTGAAGAAGGAGGGCGCGAACATCGCCAGCACGTGCCCGGTGACGATATCGGCGGCGTTGCCTTCGCTGAACCCACAGCCGACCACAGCGAGAGGCGTGGACGTCATCACCAGGTTCATCAGGGCATAGGACACCGTGGCGCAGATCACGGCGACGGTGATGCGCGGGGTGGTGATCAGCTCCCACCGGGTGCGGCCACGGGGGCTGTCGGCGCTGGGGGGTATGGGCTTGGGAATGTCGAGGAACAAGAACAGCAGCGCGCCGATCAGGTTGAGCAGGATGATCGCCACGTAGGTGCCGAGGAAGGGCACGACCATGGCCTGGGTCGTCACCTTCACCAGCTGCGGGCCGATGATGGCGCTGGCCAGCCCGCCGGCCAGCACGTAGGAGATCGCCTTGGGCCGGAACGCATCGCTGGCCGTGTCGGCGGCGGCGAAGCGGTAAAACCCCTGTGCCGACATGTAAACGCCCGAAATCAGGCTGCCCAGCAGGAAAAGAGCGAAGGAATTGAGGTAGAGCCCATAGGCGCCTACCGTTGCGCCGATGGCTCCGGCCCCCGTCCCGATGAAGAACCCCACACGGCGGCCCCAGCGCTGCATGGCCATGGACAGCGGGCTGGCGGCCAGCATGGACCCGACCACGATGAGCGAGATCGGCAAGGTGGCAAAGCAGGGGTTGGAGGCCAGAGATTGCCCGGCCCAGCCGCCGACCACGAACATCATCGCCATCTGGCTGCCAAGGAAGGCCTGGGCCAGCACCAGAACCCACACATTGCGGCGGGCGCGGGCGTCGTCGATATGAAGCGTGGCGTCAGTCATGGGGTCCGTGCTAGCGGCGAAGCCGCGCCCCCGCAAGCGCGATTGCGCGCTGTGGTGTCGCAGGGGGGATTGTCGATTTGCGCAGCCAGGCCGGAGCCGTATAGTCACGCGGACCGCAGCGGGGCGATGTGCGTTGCTGCATGCCTTGGGGAGAGTTGCGCATGACCCTACTTTTGCTGGGGGGGACCGGGCTGGCCGATCGGATTGCCGAGGCGCTGAGCGAGCGCGGGCATCCGGCCATTCTGTCCATCGCGCACCACCCGCGCGGGGGGCAGAGCGCACCGCTGCCTCTGCGCGTCGGCGGGTTTGGCGGCGAGGCGGGGTTTCAGGACTTTCTCGATGCCGAAGACATCTCGGCGGTGCTTGATGCGACGCATCCTTTCGCGCATCGGATCTCGCACCGGACGGCACGGATCTGTGCGGCGCGCGGGTTGCCTTATGCGCAGGTGATCCGCCCGGAATGGGTGCCCGAGGAGGGCGACCGCTGGACCATGCTGGCGCGCGAGGAAGAGGCGGCGGATCATATCGCGCCGGGCTCTGTCGTCTTTCTGGCGACGGGCCGACAAACCCTTGAAAGATTTGCCAATCTTGAGGGGCGGCGGCTTATCTGCCGTCAGATAGATCCGCCGGATGCGCCGTTTCCTCTGCCCGATGGGGAATATCTTGTCGGCACGCCGCCCTTTTCGGTGGCAGAGGAGGAGGCGCTCTTTCATGAGCTGGGGGTTGACTGGCTGGTGGTGAAGAATGCGGGCGGCGAGGCCCCGCGCAGCAAGCTTGTCGCGGCGCGCAATCTGGGGCTGCCGGTGGCGATGATCACGCGGCCCGTCGCGCCCGAAGGGCCGTGCTTCGACACGGTCGACGCCGCGCTTGCCTGGGTGGATGAGCTGTAAGGATGCGACTCATTCATGACATGAAGGATGTCGAGGAAGGTGCTGATTATCTTGCAGAAATCTGCCCGCGCATGGCGTATGCCCAGAGCCTGACCGGGCCGCTGCCCCTACGGCGCAAACCCGACGGTTTCGCCGAGCTTCTGAGCGCCATCATCAGCCAGCAGGTCAGCGTCGCCTCGGCTGCGGCGATCTGGCAGCGGATGCAGGCGGCCGGGCTGACCGGGCCTGAGGCGGTCGCAAACGCCAGCGAGGAGGCGCTGCGCGAGGCCGGGCTGAGCCGCCAGAAGATCCGCTATGCCAGGGCGCTGGCCGAGGCGCGTCTGGATTATGCCGCGCTGCGCGACGCGCCGACCCAAGAGGTGGTGGCCACGCTCACGCAGGTGCCCGGTATCGGCGTGTGGACGGCCGAGATTTATGCCATGTTTTCATTGGGTCATGCGGATGTCTTCGCGCCGGGGGATTTGGCCCTGCAAGAGGCCGCGCGGCTGCTTTATGACCTGCCGGAGCGGCCCAAGGACCGCGCCCTGCGCCAGATGGCCGAGGCCTGGGCGCCGTGGAGATCGGTTGCGGCGCGCATTCTTTGGGCCTACTACCGTGTTGCGAAAGACAGGGAAGGGATCAGATGACGCGCGTTTTGCAATCCGGCCGGAAAGAGCCGCAGTCGGGCACGACCCGATCGGTCGTGGTGTTCCTGCATGGCTATGGCGCCAACGGGGCCGATTTGCTGGGGCTGGCGGATGTTCTGGGCGAGCATTTGCCCGACACGCTTTTCGTGGCGCCCGATGCGCCGGAAACGATCCCGGGGATGTTCGGCGGCTATCAGTGGTTTCCGATCCCCTGGATCGACGGGTCGTCCGAGGAAGAGGCCGAGCGCGGCCTGATGGCGGCGGCGGAAGACCTTGACGCCTATCTCGACGCGCTGATGGTGGATGAGGATGTCCTGCCGGAACAGGTTGTTTTGTTTGGGTTTTCCCAAGGCACGATGATGGCGTTGCATGTCGCCCCGCGCCGGGAAGATGCGGTGGCGGGGATCGTGGCCTTCTCGGGGCGGCTCTTGTCGCCCGATCTGTTGAAGGACGAGGTGAAGGTACGCCCGCCCGTCCTGCTGGTGCATGGGGATATGGATGATGTCGTTCCGCCGCAATCCCTGCCGCAGGCGGCGGAGGCGTTGCAGGGCGCGGGCTGGGACGAGGTCTATGCCCATGTGATGAAGGGCACAGCGCATGGCATCGCGCCGGACGGGTTGCAGGTGGCGCTGGCCTTCATGCGCGACAAGCTGGGGTTCTGACCACCGGTTTTTTCAGCCACTGCGCTTTCCCTGGCCCGATGCGGTTTCGGGTGTCATTCTGCTGTTGCCAAACTGTGCGCAAATTGCCGCAACATGTAGGGCTTGTCAGGTTCCAAACACGAGATATAGTGGGCCTCAAGACGACAAGGTGAGAGCAGACCATGCAAGGTGATTTCAGGACCGAGTTTGTCAGGGACCCCGCAGCGCTGAAGCAGCATCCGGCACTGGTGCTCAACGCGGATTACCGGCCCTTATCCTACTATCCTTTGTCCTTATGGACCTGGCAGGAGGCGGTGAAGGCGGCCTATCTCGACCGGGTGGATATCGTGGCGGAATATGACGCGATGGTGCATTCCCCGAGTATAGAGATCAGGATACCGTCGGTTATCGTCTTGAAAGATTACGTAAAACCTCAAAAGCGCGTGGCCTTCACGCGCTTTAATTTATTTCTGAGGGACGAGTTTCGCTGCCAGTATTGCGGGGCCAAGGGGGAGTTGACCTTTGACCATGTGGTGCCGCGCGCCAAGGGCGGGATCACGAGCTGGGAAAACGTTGTTGCCGCCTGTTCGCCCTGCAATCTCAGGAAAGGCGCGAAAAGCCTGCATCGCACGGGCATGTCCCTGCGCAAACCGCCCCGCGCGCCGGGGGCGGAGCAGCTGCGCAATATGGGGCGTAAATTCCCGCCGAACCACCTGCATGAAAGCTGGATGGACTTTCTCTATTGGGATGCCGAGCTGGAGGCGTGATCGGAACTTTTTTACAGGAAAAATTGTTTCCAAATAGGTGAACTTTCAAATCCCACTCGGTCGCTAGCCAAAATCGAACTCACAGCTTTCAGAGTATCATTGCTTGGTTTTATTTACACAATGCGTGGTTTTATTTACACAATATGTAACGAAAACGCGTCATTTTTAGGAAGTGAATGATCTAAGTCAATCTATAAAGTGCTAATCTCAGCTACCTTATAAAGGGGTTGGCTGAGTAAAGAAACACCTTTAAGAAGTACAAGATTGCTTTGGGGAGCGGGGGAAAATGAAGGATAATTTGTTTGAGTTCAAATAGTTATTGAATGATTTAGAAAATGGTAGCACAGGTGAAGTACCGTTGATGTTACCGGCATACTTGGCGCAGCCAGAAGAAAAATGGGTTAGCGTTCTCAATCAGGCTTCAACCGGTGATTTGAACGCGGCAGAAACTCTTCATGAAGCTTTTCTTCCCGAGTGGGCTTGGGAAATTAGCATTAACTCCAAAGATGAGAAACCTGGTGCATTTGCTCATGTTGCTTATTCAGATCAGAGCTTTATGGCATGGAACGGAAAACCTGCTCGGGCTTGGTTGAAGGCATTGTTGAAAGCCTTGATCGCAGAGAATGGAAAAGCGTAGAGGCTAAGGCTGCTTTTGACGCAGATATAAATACAGAAGCCTTAGCCCTGTTATCGGAAAACTTAGGGTTTTTTCAGTTTTCGCAAACTGTCCATTCCCGCTTTGTTTGTACTTATCCGTAACTCGGCAAACTTTTAAAAACCCCAAACACCTGCATGAAAGCCGGATGGACTTTCTCTATTGGGATGCCGAGCTGGAGGCGTAGTTTTGTACGTTTTGTACAAAATCACCCCCTGAATTGTACAATCGGACCGCGCGCAACCAAATCTTAAGGTTTGTGTCCGCGCAGGTGATGCGGGCAGAGCTCGCCGGTTTCTAGCACCGCGATCATCGCGTCCCAGATCTCGATATTTTCCGCCACCAGGCCGGCGCCATAGGCCACTTCGAGACGGGCACGTTCGGGCCCGGCGAGAAACGCGCGTTCGTCCCCGGCAAGGCCCAGATACCATGGGTTGCGGTCACGGGTCTCGACGCCGGTGAAGCCCGCGTCACTCAGCGCCTTGGCATAGCGGGAGGGCGACGCCATGGCGAAGCCGAGACCTTCGAGATCGACATAGCGCTGGAGCGCGGGGGACATCGGGCCATCCTGATTGGTCAGCCAATCGGATGCGGCGAACACGCCACCGGGCTTCAGCACGCGGAAGATGTCACGCGCGAGCGCCTCCTTGTCGGCGATGTGAATGATCGAGTCCTTGGAGAAGACCAGATCGAACGTGCCATCCTCGAAAGGGAAGGGGCCGGGTGCCACATGGACGATCTCGACCGCGTCGCCATACCCAGCCTTTTCGGCCCGTGCACGGGCCTCCTGGCAGACGTGGTTTTCGACATCGATGCCCACCGCGCGCGCCGCGCCGTGATCGGCCACGAGTGAAAGGGTGATCGCCCCGGTGCCGCAGCCGATATCGAGGGCGGTCTTGCCGGAGAGGTCGAGCCCCTCCAGAACGCGCGCCACTTCCTCGGGGCCGCCAGGAGAAAGATAGCCCTCGCCCCAGACCTCTTCGAGCAGCCCGGCAAACGCGTCGTCGTAATGCTGGTTCTTGTCTGACATGGGGCGCTCCTGCGGTTGGGGTCGGGTGGTTGATGAAAGCCTATCAACTGCGGTGCGGCGCGGCAATCGCCCTGCTCAGGCGCTGGTCATCCGGTCGATTTCGGCCTGGGTCTGCGCGGCGGCGTCCCGCAGCCAGGAGACGAATTTCTGGATCTGGGGGCGTTTCCCGGAATCGTGCCGGACCGTCAGCTGGTAGGGCAGCGGCGCGGGAATGGATTGCGACAGCGGGAAGGGGGTAACGATGCGCCCCTCCGCGATGTCGCGGGTCATCAGCGACAGGCCACAGACCAGAAAACCGACATTTTCGCGCACCGCTTTGAGGGCGAGGCGCGCATGCGGATAGCGCACACCCCGGTCGATGCCTGTTTCGCGCTGGCCGAACAGGTCGAACCAGTGGGGCCAGCCGGGATGGGCCGGGTCTTCGAGCTGTGCCTTCAGATGCAAGAGCGGCATGCCCTCCATCGGATAAGCCTCGCCCACAGCGATGCGGCGCGGGTTGTCGGGGCCGGTGACCGGGATCAGCACATCCCTGAACAAAACCTCGCCCGGTCCGTTCGCATAGGTGATGCGCAGATCGGGCGTGCCGATCCGTATCGGCACGTCTCCGGCGCCATTGATGCAAAAGAGGACATTGGGATACATCTGCCGGAATTCGGTCAGGCGGGGCATCAGCCACAGCTCGGTCCAGTCCGGATCGGCGACCACATGAATCTCGGACATGCGCTGAAAATCGAGCACCTCGGTCACACGTTCGAGTGCCGCGAACCCGGCCCGCAGATCGGCCAGCGCCTCAAGAAGTTCCGGCGTCGGAGAGAGGCCGGAGCGCCCCCTGAGCAGCAGGTCGGTACCAAGATAATCCTCCAGCGCGCGAATGCGCTGTCCGACCGCTGCGGAGGTGATTCCCAATGCCTCGGCCGCAGCTTTGAGCGATCCTTCGCGGATCGCCATTTCGAGGGCCTGAAGGGATTTCAGGTGCGTGACAGGGGTCATTGATAAAGGTTACCTTTAATAGGCAAAACATCAAGCATCAATGATAAAGGTTTTCTTCGTTTTGCTAAAGAAAATTGAATTCGCGAATTCGACCGGGACAGGTCATGCTGTGACTGTGCACACCGACAGACCTCAAAATCGGAAGGATAACATCATGAAACGCTACATCATCGAACGTGACATTCCTGGTATCGGAGAGTTTTCCATGACCGAGCTGTGCGGCGCGGCACGCGCATCGAACCAGGCCCTTGCCAGCGTCGGCCCGGGCATTCAGTGGCAGCATTCCTATGTTGCGGGCGACAAGACGTTCTGTGTCTATCTCGCGGAGAGCGAGGATGAGATCAAGCAACATGCGGAACTGAGCGGCATCCCGTTCAGCAAGGTCACCGAAGTGTCCCAGATCATCGACCCGCTGACCGCCAATAACTGACCGCGCGGGACACGGCCGGACGGCCGCAAAAGGAAAGGCGCCGCTGCCGCATGGGCAGGGCGCCTTTTCTCTGTTTTTTCAGCCGGTCTTGCGCTGCGGTCAGCCTTTGGCGGCGTCCGAAGATGCGGCGGCGGCGGCCGGGTTCGGGTTTTTCGACTTGGCGTTGAGCGGGTCATCCTGACGCTGCACCGAGCCTTCGAAATGCGCGCCGCTTTCGATTGCGATGGTCTTGTGGATGATGTCGCCTTCGACGCGGGCGGTCGAGGTCAGGCGCACCTTAAGGCCACGCACACGGCCCACGATGCGGCCATTGATCACCACGTCATCGGCGATCACTTCGCCTTTGATGGTGGCGCCTTCGCCGATGGTCAGAAGATGCGCGCGAATATCGCCTTCGACAGTGCCTTCGACCTGGATATCGCCGGTGGTCTTGAGGTTGCCGGTCACATGCAGATCCGACGAAAGCACCGATGCGGGCGGCTTGGCTTTGGGGGCTGCGGCCTTGAACTCTGCCGCGGCGGGATTTGCATCCGTCTTGGGCGCAGGGGCGGCGGGCCGGGTGGCCTCCTCAGGTTTCGGGGCCGGGTCGTTGATTTTGCTTTTAGAAAACATCGTTCGCTGCCTTGATATAGATCATGGGGTTGACGGGTTTGCCGCCGACACGGATTTCGTAATGTAGATGAGTGCCGGTAGAACGTCCAGTGTTCCCCATAGCAGCAATCTTCTGTCCGCGCGAGACCCTTTGGCCCTCTTGAACGAACAGTTTCGAATTATGGGCATAGCGGGTCTCGATGCCGAACTCGTGCTGGATCTTCACGAGGCGGCCGTAGCCTGACTGCCAGCCCGCATGGGTGACGACACCATCGGCGGTGGCATAGATCGGCGTGCCGTGGGGGGCTGCGAAATCCGTGCCGTTATGCATCCGGCCCCAGCGCATGCCAAAGCCCGACGTGTAGCGGAACGCGGATTTGACCGGCAGGGCGAAGGGGGCCTTTTGCGCCGCGATCCGGTACATGTTGAGCCGGTCCATCTGGCTGAGAAGCCGGTTGGCGCGCAGCGTGTCTTCCGAGGGGTCGCCCCCGCGGGTGGAGAAGCTGAGCGGGGTCAGCGGGCCGCCCTGGCCGGAATAGCCGCGGCGGACGGTGTTCAGCAGGCTTTCGGTGTTGAGCCCGGCGGCGCGGAACATCTTGTCGAGCGGCTCGACCGAGATGGTCATGGCCTCTTCGAGCTGACGGAAGATCTGGTTGTTCTGGTCTTTCATCAACTCGATCTGAAGCGCCATCTCATCGGCGGCCAGAAGCGCCTCCTGCGCATTTTCGGTGATCGTGTCGCGGGCGCTGGCGGTGTCCTCAAGTGCTGCGGTCAGGAAGTTCAGCGCCTGCTGGTTCAGCCCGCCCTTGTCGCCGGTCACGCCTGTCTGACCGCCGTTTTCTTCGAGGGCGAGCGCGAGCTGTTGTGCTTCTTCGCGGGCATCGTTGCGCTCGTTCATCACTTTGCGCAGGGTGGCCTGGATCACCTCGATGCCGGTTTCCATCTCGCGGCGGCGGGTCTCGGAGGCCAGAAGCTCCGACTGCATCTTGGAGATTTCCCGAAGCGCGGTATTGAAACGCTCCTGGGCGGCAATCGCCTCTTCGGCGCGCAGGTCGCGTTCGGCGGACAGGGCGTTGAGCCGGGTTTCATAGGTGCGCTGATCGCGCTTGGCCTGTTCGCGGAAATTGCCCGAGCCGATGCTGTCCATGATCAGGATCGCGGTGGCGATGATCGCCCAGGCGACAATGGCCGAGCAGCCCAGGAAGGCCATGAGTTGTGAGGCAGGACGGAGGCGGATGAACCGCGTGTCCGTATCGGATTTCAGAAAGACGCGTCGCTCAGGAAAATACCGCTCCAGAAACGCATCCATCTTGATCGCAATTTTGCTTCGCAAATCCTCGGGCCCCTATCTTTCCCATCCCATTGCGGCGCACGTATTTTTGGAGTGGCAGCGCCCGCGGTCGTGCATACCCCAGCGGCTTTGCCTTCGGCAAGGTATTTGGTCAAGCGCACCAGCCTTTTTGGCGGATGAAGGCGCATGTGGCGAAAATCCGCCGATTCCAAGGACTTGCCCTATGCGGTGACGGTGGCGCTAACGGTTCGCGTCAGGGTGGTCGGCAAGGGGCCAGTAGAAGTCGGGCGGCAGGCCCGCCTCGGCGCGTTTTTCCTCGTTGAAGGGCGGCTTGAGCGGGCCGTGAAAATAGCGCCGCACAAGGCTGTGGAACACCTCTTTGGGGTCGAGATCATGCCGCCCGCAGAGGAAGTGAAACCACTTGGAGCCATAGGCGACATGCGCGACCTCTTCGGCATAGATGACCTGCATGGCATCGACCGCCTGGGTTTCGCCTGCCTTTTCGAAAATCTCGATCATGCCGGGGGTCACGTCGAGGCCGCGCGCCTCCAGCACCATCGGCACCACGGCCAGGCGGCCCATGAAATCATCGATCGTATCCTCGGCGGCGCGCCACATTCCGGCATGGGCAGGCAGGGCGCCGTAATGGCTGCCGAGTGCTTCAAGACAGTCGGATATCAGATTGAAATGTTTTGATTCTTCATCTGCCGCCTTGACCCAGTCATCATAGAATCCGGCTGGCATTTTGACATCAGAAAACCGCGCGATGATGTCCCAGTGCAGGTCCACGGCGTTCAGTTCGATATGCGCCACGGCATGCAGAAGGGCGATGCGCCCCTGCGGGCTGCCGGGGCGGCGGCGGGGCACGTCGCGCGGGTCGAGGAGCGCCGGTTTGTCGGGGCGCGCCGGGCGCAGAGGCGGGGAGGCATTGCCGAGCGGGATCACCTCACCCGCCGCGCGCGCGGCAAACCAGGTGGCGGCATGCCTGCGCGAAAGGGCGGTCTTGGCGCGGCCATCGGCGGTGGTCAGCACCTCGACGGCCATGTCGCTGAGCGTGGTCACAGCGCGCGCGCCGCCTCAAGCACCTCGTCCACATGGCCGGGCACTTTCACCTTGCGCCAGACGCGGGCGATCTTGCCGGTCCCGTCGATCAGGAAGGTGGAGCGCTCGATGCCGAAGAATTTCTTGCCATACATGCTCTTTTCCTTCCAGACGTCGTAGCGTTCGCAAACATCGCTGTCTTCATCCGACAGAAGGGCCACGCCGAGCCCGTGTTTGTCGCGGAACTTGTCATGTTTGGCGATGCTGTCCTTGGAGATGCCGAGCACGACCGCGCCTGCGGCCTCGAATTCGCCCGCCGCGTCGGTGAAGCCGATGGCCTCTTTGGTGCAGCCGGACGTGTCGTCGCGCGGGTAGAAGAAGAGGACAACGGATTTGGGTTTGAGCGATGACAGCGTCACCTCGCCGCCGCCGTCACGGGGCAGGGTGAAGTCGGGGGCGATATCGGTGGTTTCGGGCATGGGCAATCCTTGTTAACTGCGACGAGGAGTTTCATATTAGGTCGCAAAAGGCGAGCGAAAAGGGCGCGTGTGTGTGGCCCTGGTCTCAGCCGCAAGGAGGACGATGAGCGAGCCCGCCAAAGAGGCAGACCCGAAAGGCAGCCCCGAGGCCGATGCGGCCAAGCCGCGCCGCGGGTGGCTGCGGCGCTGCGCGTTGTGGCTGGGCGTGCCGCTGGTGGTGCTGGCGCTTGTCGGGGCGGTGGGGCTTTTTTCGATCCTGGGCAAGCCGGTCAGCGCGCCGGGCTGGTTGCGCGACGAGGTGTCGACCCGGATCAACAGCGGCCTGACCGGTCCGCAGCTGCGTTTTGGCGATGTGGCCTTTGTGCTGGAACGCGACTGGGTGCCGCGGCTGGTGATGCGCAACCTGATGATCTCGGATGCACGGGGCGAGCGGCTGGCGATCCTGTCGGATGTGGATGGGACGGTGGCCCTGCGCCCGTTGCTGCGCGGCGAGATACGTCCAGCGACGATCCGACTGTCGGGGGCCACGCTGAGATTGCGGCGCAGCGAGGACGGCAATATCGGCCTGGCCCTGGGGGACAGCCCCGAGACGGTGGAGGACGCGCCCAGCCTGGCGGGGCTCATTCAGGAGGTTGACCGGTTCCTGCTGCGGCCCGATTTCGCGGCGCTCAAACGGGTGGAGGCCGAGAACCTCACGGTGCAATACGAAGATGCGCGCGCGCGGCGCAACTGGACGGTCGATGGCGGGCGGATCGAGCTGTCGCGGGAGCGCAAGCGGTTGCAGTTGCGGGGGGATTTCGTGCTGCTGGGCAATCGCGGCTATGCCACCACGCTGGAGATGAACTATTCGGGCCAGATCGGTGAGACGGCGGCGGAGTTCGGCGTGAGCTTTGACGACATGCCCGCCCGAGACATGGCCGGCCAGACCCCGGCTCTGGCGTTTCTGGATGCGCTGGATGCGCCGATGTCCGGAGCGCTGCGGGCCTCGGTGATGGAGGATGGCCGTCTGGGGCCGCTGAACGCGACCTTGCAGATCGGCGCGGGCGCGGTGCAGCCGACAGAGGCGGCACGGCCGATCCCGTTCAGCCGCGCGCGCACCTATCTGACCTTCGATCCGCTGACCCAGACCATGCAGGTCAGCGAAGCCTTTGTCGAAAGCAAGTGGGTCACGGCACGGGTCGAGGGCAAGGCGTTTCTGATTGGTCTGGACGAGGGCTGGCCGACGGAGTTGTGGACGCAGTTCCGGGTGTCCGAGCTGTCGGCCAATCCGGCCGCGCTTTATGCCGAGCCGGTTTCGGTGGAAGGCGCGACGATGGATGCGAAGCTGCGGCTTGATCCGTTCGAGCTGACGCTGGGCGAGATGAGCTTTTCCGATCAGGGTCAACGGCTGATCCTGACGGGCCGGGCCGGGGCGGGGCCGGAGGGCTGGTCGGTTGCGCTGGACGGGCGGATGGACGGGCTGACGCCGGAGCGGATGCTTCAGCTCTGGCCCGAAAGCGTCAAGGCGCCGACGCGCAACTGGATCCGCGACAATGTGCGCGGGGCGAAGATGAGTGACATTCAGCTTGCCCTGCGGTCCAGCCCCAAGAGCCGCCCTGATCTGTTTCTTGGCTTCGATTTCGAAGAGCTGGAGACGCGGTTTATCAAGGATGTGCCGGTGATCAAGGGGGCGGCGGGGCATGGCTCGCTCTATGACAAGCGGTTCGTGCTGTCGGCGGATCGCGGGCATGTGACGGCGGCGCAGGGCGGAAAGGTGGATATCGCTGGCACCAGCTTTATCGTGACCGACACGTCACAGCAGCAGGCCCCGGCAGAGGTGCGGCTGTCCACGTCGAGCACGGTCACCGCCGCGCTGTCGCTACTGGATTCGGGGCCGTTCCGGTTCCTGCAGAAGGCGGGTCAGCCGGTGACCCTGGCCGATGGGCGGGCCGAGGTGCAGGGGCTGCTGAATTTCCGGCTGAAGCAGAAGGTGGCGCCCGGGGATGTGACCTATGATATCCGCGCCACGGCACGCGATGTGCGCTCCGAGACGCTGGTGCCGGGGCGGGTGCTCGCGTCGCCGCGACTGGCGGTGACGGCCAAGGACGGAGAGCTGAGCATCGCGGGTGACGGGCGGATCGGGGCTGTGCCTGCCTCGGGCGCGTGGTCCACCCGGATCGGCAAGGACGCGGATGGCAGCAGCGTGCTGAACGGGACAGTGGAATTGTCGGAACGCTTTGCCGACGAGTTCAACATCGGCCTGCCCCCCGGCTCGATCAGCGGAAACGGGCAGGGCGATCTGACCATCCGGTTCCGCAAGGGCGAGCCCGGCAAGTTCGCCCTGCGGTCGGATCTGGCGGGGCTGGGGCTGAGCCTGCCGCCGCTGGGCTGGGCATTGTCGCAGAGCGGGCGCGGCGCGCTGGAGGTGCTGGGCTCGCTCGGGTCGCCGCCCGAGATCAACCAGCTTTCGCTGAATGCGGCGGGATTGCAGGCCGAGGGCAGCATCGGCCTGAGGCCGGATGGCGGGCTGGAGCGGGCGCGGTTTTCCCGGGTGCGTGTGGGCAGCTGGCTGGATGCGCCGGTGGACCTGATCGGGCGCGGCGGCAATGCGGCGCCCGCCGTGCAGGTGCGGGGCGGCATGATCGACATGCGCCAGACCTCGCTGGGCGGCAGCGGGGAGAGCGGCCAGAGCAGCGGGCAAACCGGGCCGCTGAGCCTGAGCCTTGACCGGTTGCAGATTTCCGACGGGATCGCGCTGACCAATTTCCAGGCCGAACTGGATATGTCGAAAGGCGCCGACGGGCGTTTTTCGGGGCAGGTGAATGGCGGCGCCAGGGTGACGGGCGTGGTCCTGCCGCATCAGGGGCGCAGCGCCTTTCGCATCCTGTCGCAGGATGCCGGCAGTGTGATGAAATCGGCGGGGCTCTTGAAAAACGCGCGTGACGGTGAGATGGACCTCACGCTTTTCCCGGCGACCGCGAAAGGCAGCTACAACGGCAAGCTCACGGTCGAGCAGATGCGGCTCAAGGATGCCCCGGCGCTGGCCGCGCTGTTCAACACGCTGAGTGTCGTGGGGCTTCTGGAGCAGCTTGGCGGCGAAGGCATTCATTTTGGCCAGGTGGAGGCGGATTTTCAGCTGACGCCGACGCAGGTGATCCTGGAACGGGGCAGTGCGGTGGGCGCGTCGATGGGGATTTCGATGGACGGGTTTTATGACTTGGGCAGTGGACAGATGAACATGCAGGGGGTCTTTTCGCCGCTGTATCTGGTGAATGCGGTTGGCGGGCTTTTTACCCGCAAGGGCGAGGGGCTCATCGGGTTTAATTACGAGCTGACCGGGCCTGCCTCGGATCCGCGCGTGACGGTGAACCCGCTGTCGCTGCTGACGCCGGGGATGTTCCGCGAGCTGTTCCGCCGTCCGCCGCCGAAGGTGCAGAGATGAAGCTGAGCGATTTCGATTTCGACTTGCCGGACAGGCTGATTGCCACGCGCCCGGCCAATCCGCGCAGTTCGGCGCGCCTGTTGGTGGCCGAGGGCGGCACGATCCGGGATGCGCGGGTGATCGAGCTGCCCGATTTTCTCAACCCCGGCGACCGTCTGATCCTGAATGACACCAAGGTGATCCCGGCGCGGCTGAGTGGCACGCGCACGCGGGCAGGCGCGCAGGAGGGGGGTGTTGCGAAGATCGAGGTCACGCTGCTGTCGCCCACGCCGGAGGGGGACTGGAGCGCGCTGATCAAGCCGCTGAAGAAGGTCAGGGATGGCGAGGTGATCGCCTTTGGAGAGGGGTTTGAGGCCACGCTGATGGACCGGGCCGATGGTCAGGCGCGGCTCAGGTTCAACCTGACGGGGGAGGATTTCGAGGCAGCACTTGCGCGGGTGGGGGCGATGCCGCTGCCGCCCTATATCGAGGCCAAGCGCAAGGCCGATGAGCGCGACAAGCAAGATTACCAGACGGTGTTCGCCCGCGAATTGGGGGCCGTGGCCGCGCCCACCGCGTCGCTGCATTTCGACGAGGCGCTGCTGGAGGCGTTGCGCAGGCGCGGCGTCGATTTCACCCATGTCACGCTGCATGTGGGGGCGGGCACCTTCCTGCCGGTGAAGGTGGATGACGTGACCACTCACAAGATGCATGCCGAATGGGGGCAGGTGAGCGCCGAGGCCGCCGACGAGATCGCCGCGACGCGCGCGGCGGGGGGGCGGATCATCCCGGTGGGGACCACCGCCCTGCGCCTGATTGAGACCGCGGCGCGCGAGACGGGCGTGGTGCGCGCCTGGGAAGGCGACACGGATATCTTCATCTATCCGGGCTTTGAGTTTCGGGCCACCGATGCGCTGATGACCAATTTCCACTTGCCCAAATCGACGCTGATGATGCTTGTATCCGCGCTGATGGGCCAGGATCGCATCCGCGATATTTATGCCCATGCGGTTGCGGAAAATTACCGTTTTTTCAGCTATGGTGATTCTTCATTGTTGATCCCGGAGAAAAACACTGTCATCGGCGGCAAATTGATGAAAGCCTGAGTCGCGACCCCTGATCGTGACAGTGGAGAGCGAAGATGCTGCATGTGATACGAAGCGCCTGGGCCCTGCTTCTGGGCATGATGCTGTTGCAGATGGGCAATGGCATGCAGTCCACGCTGTTGGGTGTGCGCGGCGAGATCGAGGGATTTTCCACCCTGGAAATGTCGCTGGTGATGTCGGGCTATTTCGTCGGCTTTCTGTTCGGATCGCGGCGCGCGCCGGACATGATCCGCCGGGTCGGGCATGTGCGGGTCTTTGCCGCCCTCGGATCACTCATTTCGGCGGTGATGATCACCTATCCGCTGTTTACCGACCCGTTCGCCTGGGGGGCTGCGCGTATTCTGATCGGGTTCTGTTTTTCGGGCGTCTACGTGACCGCCGAAAGCTGGCTCAATGAGGCGGCCAATAACGAGAACCGGGGCAAGGCGCTGTCGCTTTACATGATCATGCAGATGGTCGGCATCGTCAGCGCGCAGGCGCTGATGCTGGTGGCCGATCCGGGCGGGTATATCCTGTTTATCATCCCGTCGATCCTGGTCAGCCTGGCCTTTGCGCCGATCCTTCTTTCGGTCGGGCCAACCCCGGCCTTTTCCACCACGAAACCCCTTAGCCTTATGGAAATCATGAAGATTTCGCCGCTGGGCTGTGTGGGTATGTTCCTTCTGGGCGGTGTGTTCGCGGCCCAGTTCGGCATGGCGCCGGTCTATGGTGCCGAGGCGGGGCTGAGCGTGGCGCAGATCTCGCTTTTCGTGTCGATGTTCTATGTGGCCGCATTGGTGATGCAGTTCCCGATCGGCTGGATTTCGGACCGGATGGACCGGCGCAAGCTGATCCTGATCATCTCGGTCGTGCTGGGGCTGGGAGGTGTGCTGGGCGGGCTGCTGGGAGGCAGCTATATCATGCTGCTCGTGGCCGCCGTCCTGATCGGCGGGACGTCGAACCCGCTCTATTCGCTGCTCATCGCCTATACGAACGACTTTCTGGAGCATGACGACATGGCCGCCGCCGCGGGCGGGATGGTCTTTATCAACGGGCTGGGGGCGGTTGCCGGGCCGGTGATCACCGGGGGCTTGATGGGCCTTGTGGGGGCCTGGGGGTTCTTCCTGATCATCGGTGTGCTGGGCTTTGCCATGGCAGCCTATGCGGCCTACCGGATGACGCAGCGCGCGGCCCCGTCGGTGGAGGATACCGAGAGCTATTCGCCCATGGGCGCGACAAGCTCTCCGCTGATCGTGGAATACGCTATCGAAGTGGCCCAGGAGCAACAGGAAACGTCTCAGGGTTAATATGTCGGATTGTAGGAATTCGTTACTGTTCCCATCTCGGATTCTGCAGTTAACATTTTGTAACGCTCATGGAATGCAGAGGAGTTTGTCCATGGTCGCGCCGGAAGAGGTATTGAGTTTTTGGTTGGACGAGGTCGGGGAAGACGGGTGGTATAATCCGACCGACGCGCTGGATCAGACGATCCGGGACAGGTTTGGTGAGGCCTGGCAGAATGCGAAGGACGGGGCGAATGCGCTCTGGCTGACCTATCCTTCGGGCACGCTGGCTTATATCATCCTGCTGGACCAGTTTCCGCGCAACATGTTCCGGGGCTCCGGCGAGGCGTTTTCGACCGACAAACATGCGCTGGCCGCTGCCAAGGTGGCCATCAACCGCAAATGGGATCTGCGCCTGGACGAGCCCGCGCGGCAGTTCTTCTATCTGCCGCTGATGCATTCGGAAAACCTGTGTGACCAGGAGCGGTGCATTCGCCTGATGTGCGAACGGATGCCGGAAGGCGGGCCCGAGCAGCTGATCCATGCCCAGGCTCATCGCGACGTGATCCGCCAGTTCGGCCGCTTCCCCTACCGCAACGAGGCGCTGGACCGCCCGTCGACCGATCTGGAGCGCGACTATGTCGCCAAGGGCGGTTATGGCCATACATTGCGCAGTCTGCAGGCCAAGGCCGCTGCATAAGGGCTTAAATCTCTTGGGATATTGCTGGTCTCCGCGCCATTTCAGCGCGGGGCGGCGGCTCTGCGTTGTGGGCTTTCGGAAAATAGTTTAATACCAAACTAAATTTCCAGATGGAGGGCCAGATGGCTGCCAATTCCTTTGACATGATCGTAATCGGTGCCGGGCCGGGGGGCTATGTGGCCGCCATTCGCGGCGCGCAACTGGGGCTGAACGTCGCCATTGTGGAGCGGGAGCATATGGGCGGTATCTGCCTCAACTGGGGCTGTATTCCGACCAAGGCGATGCTGCGCTCGGCGGAGGTGTTTCAACTGATGCACCGCGCCAAGGAGTTCGGCCTGAGCGCGGAGAAGGTGGGCTATGACCTCGACGCGGTGGTCAAACGCTCGCGCGCGGTCAGCAAACAGCTCAACTCGGGCGTCGGCCACCTGATGAAGAAGAACAAGGTGACGGTGTTCATGGGCGAGGCGACGCTGCCCGCCAAGGGCAAAGTCAGCGTGAAGACCGAGAAGGGCACCGAAGAGCTGAGCGCGAAACATATCGTGCTGGCCACGGGCGCACGGGCGCGGGAGCTGCCGGGGCTGGAGGCCGATGGCGATCTGGTCTGGACTTACAAACACGCGCTGGTGCCGTCGCGGATGCCGAAAAAGCTTCTGGTGATCGGCTCGGGCGCCATCGGGATCGAGTTTGCCAGCTTCTACAACACGCTGGGCGCCGACACGACCGTGGTCGAGGTGATGGACCGGGTTCTGCCGGTGGAAGACGCCGAGATTTCAGCTTTCGCCAAGAAGAGCTTTGTCAAGCAAGGCATGAAAATCATGGAGAAATCCATGGTCAAGCAACTGGACCGCGCCAAGGGCAAGGTGACCGCGCATATCGAGGCGGGCGGCAAGGTCGAAAAGCACGAGTTTGACACGGTGATTTCGGCCGTGGGCATTGTCGGCAATGTCGAGGGGCTGGGGCTGGAAGAGCTGGGCGTCAAGGTGGACCGCACCCATGTGGTGACCGATGCGTTCTGCCGCACAGGCGTGGACGGGCTTTATGCCATCGGGGATATCGCCGGTGCGCCCTGGCTTGCGCACAAGGCCAGCCATGAAGGCGTGATGGTGGCCGAGCTGATTGCGGGCGGTCATCCGCACCCGGTCAAGCCCGAGAGCATCGCGGGCTGCACCTATTGTCATCCGCAGGTGGCCTCTGTGGGCCTGACCGAGGCCAAGGCGAAAGAGGCGGGCTATGACGTGAAAGTCGGGCGCTTCCCCTTCATCGGCAACGGCAAGGCGATTGCCCTGGGCGAGGCCGAAGGCATGATCAAGACCGTGTTTGACGCCAAGACCGGAGAGCTTCTGGGGGCGCATATGGTGGGCGCGGAAGTGACCGAGCTGATCCAGGGCTATGTGGTGGGCCGTCAGTTGGAGACAACTGAGGAAGATCTGATGAACACGGTCTTCCCGCATCCCACGCTGAGCGAGATGATGCATGAGAGCGTGCTCGACGCCTATGACCGTGTGATCCACATCTGACGCCGGGCCAAAGAAAATTCGTACGAATTTTCTTTTGTGAGTATTTTTGGAACAATGAAAGAGGGGGCTGTGCGATGCGGCCCCCTTGGTGCATTCTGGGGTCGAGGAGGGCCCCATGCCGAGCATCAACAGGGTTGTCATGCAAAAGACGTCGCGAAGCTGGCTGGAGGACTTGCCTCTGTCGCACATGGACGCGGCGGAAATCTCGGGCAAGCATGGGCGGCGCTACAGCTTCAAGAGTTACAAGATCTTTCGATACCCGAAGCACGATATCTGTGAGGGGCCGTTTCTGACGGCGCGGGGTGAGGTGCTGCAATATGATCTCATTCTGGCCAACCAGGTGTGGGAGCATCTGGACCGGCCCTATGCGGCCACCTGTAACGTGCTGGAGATGCTGCGGCCGGGCGGGTATTTCTGGATCGCGGTGCCGTTTTTCATCCCCTATCACGCGGCACCGGTGGATTGTTCGCGCTGGTCGGCGCGGGGGCTGAAGAACCTGCTGATTGAGGCGG
This sequence comes from Roseovarius faecimaris, assembly GCF_009762325.1. Lineage (NCBI taxonomy): Bacteria > Pseudomonadati > Pseudomonadota > Alphaproteobacteria > Rhodobacterales > Roseobacteraceae > Roseovarius > Roseovarius faecimaris. Next base: position 2,086,200 of record NZ_CP034348.1, on the reverse strand, counting down.
GCTTTGCCGAAGAGGCCATTCGCGCCGAGCAATGGGGCAACCGCGCGGCGGCGCTGAGAAATTTCGAGATGCCATGGCCGCCGGCCTTCGATCCGGATCATGACGATCTGGAGAACGACCCGGACTTCCCGATTTGTGCCTGGGCGCTGGCGCAGAAGAGTTTTGACTGACAGAAGCTGTCAGCATTGGTTCTTGTTCACTGTATGTTCGCAGATTTCCCTTGGAAGCCTGCGACGACTCGCCTAGATATAGCCCATTGTGGTGGGGTGATTTATGGCCGAGCTGAAGAATATCGAAGTGCGCGGGGCGCGCGAGCATAATCTGAAGAATATCGACGTGGATATTCCGCGCGACCAACTGGTTGTGATCACGGGGCTTTCCGGCTCGGGCAAGTCATCTTTGGCGTTTGATACGATCTATGCCGAGGGTCAGCGCCGCTATGTGGAATCGCTCAGCGCTTATGCGCGGCAGTTCCTCGATATGATGGAAAAGCCCGATGTGGATCATATCAGCGGTCTGAGCCCGGCGATTTCCATCGAGCAGAAGACGACTTCGAAAAACCCCCGGTCCACCGTCGGCACGGTGACCGAAATTTATGACTACATGCGGCTCTTGTTTGCCCGCGTCGGCACGCCTTATTCCCCCGCCACCGGCAAGCCCATCGAGGCGCAGCAGGTGCAGGATATGGTCGACCGGGTGATGGAGATGGAAGAGGGCACGCGCGCCTATCTTCTGGCCCCGATCGTGCGCGACAGGAAAGGGGAATACCGCAAGGAATTCATAGAGTTGCGCAAGTCCGGCTTTCAACGGGTGAAGGTGGACGGGCAGTTCTACGAGCTTGACGAGCCGCCCGAGCTGGACAAGAAGTTCCGCCATGACATCGACGTGGTGGTGGACCGGCTGGTGATCAAGGAGGGGCTGGAGACGCGGCTGGCCGACAGTTTCCGCACCGCGCTCGATCTGGCCGACGGGATCGCCATGCTGGAGACCGCGCCGAAAGAGGGCGGGCCGGAACGCACTGTTTTCTCGGAGAAATTCGCCTGTCCGGTGAGCGGCTTCACCATCCCCGAGATTGAACCGCGGCTGTTTTCCTTCAACGCGCCGTTCGGGGCCTGCCCGGATTGTGACGGGCTGGGGGTGGAGCTGTTTTTCGACGAACGTCTCGTCGTGCCCGATGCGCAGCTGAAGATCAGCGACGGGGCTCTGGCCCCCTGGCGCAAGGGCAAGTCGCCCTATTTTCTGCAGACGATTGAAGCGATTGCGAAACACTATGAGTTTGACGCCAATGCGCGGTGGAAGGATCTGCCCGCGCATGTGCAGCAGGTGTTCCTCTATGGCTCGGGCGACGAGGAAATCGCGTTCCGCTATGATGAGGGCGGGCGGGTCTATCAGGTGTCCCGCGTGTTCGAAGGGGTGATCCCCAATATGGAGCGCCGCTATCGCGAAACCGATAGCAACTGGATTCGTGAAGAATTCGAACGATATCAGAATAATAGAAGCTGCGGTTCATGTGGCGGCTTCCGCCTGCGCGAAGAGGCTCTGGCGGTGAAAATTGCCGGGCTGCACGTAGGCGAAGTGGTGCAGATGAGCATCCGCGAGGCGTTTGACTGGTGTCAGACCGTGCCGGACCACCTGAGCGCGCAGAAAAACGAGATTGCCCGCGCCATCCTGAAGGAAATCCGCGAGCGGCTGGGGTTTCTGAACAATGTGGGCCTCGATTATCTGACGCTCAGCCGTAATGCCGGAACGCTGAGCGGCGGGGAGAGCCAGCGGATCAGGCTGGCCAGTCAGATCGGCAGCGGCCTGACGGGTGTGCTTTACGTGCTCGACGAGCCCAGTATCGGCCTGCATCAGCGAGACAATGACCGCCTGCTGGGCACGCTGAAGAACCTGCGCGACCAGGGCAATACGGTCATCGTCGTGGAACATGACGAGGAGGCCATCCGCACCGCCGATTACGTGTTCGACATCGGCCCCGGTGCCGGCGTGCATGGCGGCGAGGTGGTGAGCCACGGCGTGCCTGCCAAGATCGCCAAGGACAAGAACTCCATCACCGGGCAGTACCTGTCGGGGGTGCGCGAGATTTCCGTGCCTGCGGTGCGCCGTGAGGGAAATGGAAAAACCTTGAGTGTTATCAAGGCGACAGGGAACAATCTTAAAGCGGTGAATGCCGATTTCCCGCTGGGCAAGTTTGTCTGTGTGTCGGGCGTGTCGGGGGGCGGCAAGTCGACCCTGACCATCGAGACGCTGTTCAAAACCGCCTCGATGCGGCTGAACGGCGCGCGCCAGACCCCGGCGCCCTGTGAGACGATCAAGGGGCTGGAGCATCTCGACAAGGTGATCGATATCGACCAGCGGCCCATCGGGCGCACGCCGCGATCCAACCCGGCCACCTATACCGGCGCCTTCACGCCGATCCGCGACTGGTTTGCCGGGCTGCCGGAGGCCAAGGCACGGGGATACAAGCCCGGGCGGTTCAGCTTCAACGTCAAGGGCGGGCGCTGCGAGGCGTGCCAGGGGGATGGCGTCATCAAGATCGAGATGCATTTCCTGCCCGATGTCTATGTCACCTGCGAGACCTGTCAGGGCGCGCGCTATAACCGTGAGACCCTGGAGATCAAGTTCAAGGGCAAGAGCATTGCCGATGTGCTGGATATGACCGTCGAGGATGCGCAGGAGTTCTTCAAGGCGGTGCCGAGCATCCGCGAGAAGATGGATGCGCTGGCCCGGGTGGGGCTTGGCTATATCAAGGTGGGCCAGCAGGCGACCACGCTCTCGGGCGGGGAGGCGCAGCGGGTGAAGCTGTCAAAGGAGCTCAGCAAACGCTCCACCGGCCGCACGCTCTATATTCTGGATGAGCCCACCACGGGGCTGCATTTCGAAGATGTGCGCAAGTTGTTGGAAGTGCTGCATGAATTGGTCGAGAGCGGCAATACCGTTGTGGTGATCGAGCATAACCTCGACGTGATCAAGACGGCCGACCATATCATCGATATCGGCCCGGAGGGGGGCGATGGCGGGGGCGAGATCGTGGCGACGGGCACCCCCGAAGAGGTGGCCCGCTCCGAGCGCAGTCATACCGGGCGCTACCTTAAGGATATGCTGGGCGCGCGAAAGGTGGCCGCCGAATAGGCTCAGTTCAGGATCTGGGACACGGCCCCGATCAGGTCCAGCACTTTGCGAGTGTCGCGGTCGACGCGATAGACGTAATCGCCAACGCGGTAATAGGTCTCGTCAGGGTCGAGCCCGTGCCGACCCGGCAAGCGGATCTGTTGATAATCGCTGTCGATGTAATCACCGGTGCCATAGATTTTCTTGGCCTGTCCCGGCGGCAGGCACCCGTTCTGCTTTTTCGCGAGCCCCGGCGGGCAGGTCTTCTGCTTGGCCAGGGCCAGGCCCGGATCGGACACCAGCAAGGCGGCGGACGCCAGAAGGATGAGTATACGCATCATATGCCCTTTCAAACTTTACGGCTCAAAGATGGGCAATTGTCCCCGGCCTGCCAAGGCGGGCCGGGGCGGATGCGCGGAATGCCGCCTCAGTCCTTTTTCAGCGGGCAGGTCGACAGCCCGAAAATGGAATAGGCCGGGCAGCTTGACATCAGTCCTGTGACCAGCGGCACGATGCCGATCAGGTAAAGCCAGCGATAGCTGGCGTCTGCATTGAGGAAGAAGCCCAGCAGCAGGGCGATGCCGACGATGATGCGCAGCGCGCGGTCGACGGATCCGACGTTTTTCTTGAACATGGTGTATCTCCGAATCGAGTGAGTGACTGATGACACCAGTATTGCGTGGGGTGGCCGGGCGGTCTGTGACTTGGTCACATTGCGCGCATTATTTGGCGTCGCGCGCCATATCCTCGAGCGACCTGGGATCGCGAAGCGAGACCTGCCCGCGGTCCAGTGTGACGATCCCGCGTCTGGCGAGCGCGTCCAGCCGACGCGAGACGACCTCTCGCGCGGAGCCGATCATCACCGCGATATCGGCATGGGTGGCACGCAGAACGCCGTTCTCGGCACGGTCCAGCAGGCAGCGGGCAAGCCGCGCTTCGACACGTTGAAAGGCGACCTGATCGAGCAGATGCATCATGCTCTGCATCCGCCTGGCAAAGGCGGAAAAGACAAAGCCCCGGAATGCGGTGGAGCGGTCCATCAAGGTGAGAAAAAGCGCGTTGGGGACAAGAACCAGCCGGCAGGCGCTGCGGGCAATGGCCTCGCCGGAATATTCCTCGCCGCCCAGCAGGCCGAGTGTGCTTTGAATACAGGACTGGCCCGGTGAGACCGAATAGAGGAGGATTTCGCGCCCGCTTTGCCCGGTCAGATAGACATCGACCTGGCCTTCGAGAAGGATCACGAAGCCCTTCACCGTTTCGCCCGGGCGAAAGAGGATGGTGCCTTCGGGCACCTCCATCGGCGATATTCCTTCGAGCAAGGTCTCGATCTCGGACGCGAAGGGCGGCAGCCCGGTGGCTTCCTGCAACCAGCTCATGACGGGGCCTCGTAGCGGGCAAGCCCGTATTTGATCAGCCAGAGGCAGGCGCGTTCAACGGTGACGGGGTTGAGGCCGAGCTGTTTGGCGAGTGTGGCGGCGCTGCTGCCTGCCGCGCCGCCTGCAACAAGCGCGTCATGGACCATTTGCAGCGTCTCCTCCTTCTCGAATACCTGCCCGAGCTTGCCGTAGCGGCGGGCGGCGTAGATCTCGCGCAGGGTGACAGAGCTGTCTTGCGGGTGGATGCGGCCCCGGCCCGGGGTCAGTTGCGCGGTGGGGTAGGCAGAAAAGAGATCCATCGGCGCGGGGGCCATGGGGACGGCCCGGGGGGTCTTGTCGTCGTCCGCGGCCTCGCGCATGGCGTTCTGCTCGGCCCAGAGATCCTGCATTTGCGGGATGATGGCGGCCCAGTCATAGAGCGTGCGCGCCCGGCGTTTTCCGGCCTCGCCCATGCTGCGGCGTTTGTCGGGGTTGCTGGCCAGCGCGACAAAGGCCCGGGTGAGCGCGGGCAGGTCGATCGCCGTAAGGGCGGAGACATTCGAGGAATACTGCGCATAGGATTGTTGCTGGCAGTGATAGCGCCAGGCCTCGGGGAGGGTGTGGCGCGCCGGGGCGGACAGGGTCGGCACGCGAATGCCGACATCCTCGCTCACCGTGTCGCGCATGCCGTCCCAGTCGGAGGTGACCACCGGCAGACCGGCCGCCATCGCCTCGATCGGGGCAAGGCCAAAGGTTTCTTGAATGTTATCAATGGGAAAGGTGAAGATATCCGCACCAGAAAGGGTTTCGCGCCGGGCCGTGGCATCGGCCCCGTCGAGATGGGTGTAGCTGACATCGGGCATGAGCGCGCGGGCGCAGGCCTCGAACGTGTTTTTTGAATGCGTATCGGCATAGATCCCGCAGGCGAGCATGTGCAGCCTGCGCCCGGGCAGCTCCTGCCGGGCGGCCTGCAGGGCCAGAAAGAGCGGCCCGGGGTCGAATTTGCCATAGGGCAGCAGGCGCGACAGGGTGGCGATGACGATGTCATCGGGGCCCCAGCCCATACGGCTGCGCAAGGCGTCTCGGGCCGCCGGATCATGGGCATAGGCGTTGCAATCGATCCCGAGCGGGATAACGGGCATGAGCGGGCGCGGGGGCAGGGCGCCGAAACGGGCCCTGAGCTGTGCATCGGCCAGATCCAGATTGCGCAGGGTCGCCGCGTGAACACTGCGGGATGTGCAGATCACCGCGTCCCAAGGGGCTTGCGGTGCGGCGCGAAGGTCGAACATGCCCTGCATCACCGCCCGCGTGGCGGTGGTATGGGTGATCCCGCTGATCGCATAGGTCTGCTTGCCGAAGCGCTGTCGCAACCAGCACTGCTCGGCATAATTGGGCGACGGATAATAGAGCGTGTGCACCGGCGCCATGCGCAGCGGCGCGCTGACATAGGCGGCCCGGTGGGGCAGATCGCGGCCCGAGGCCGCAAGCCGTTCGGCAAACCGGGCCTGGCCCTTGCGGCCTTGGGTGAGCGATACGAACTCGGCCACATCCGCATGCCGAAAGAACCCGGCGAGGAAAGATGCGCCTGCGACGCGCCGACCGTTTAAACCTTTATTTACAGGGTCATAGCCGTCATCTGCATACCAGATTGCCGCGTTGCGCCCAGGATCAGTCATGTCGCGTCATCCAGAGCCAGGGTGTTGGCCCGCCGCGCCATTCCCAGAGCGCGAGAGCGCGGTCGAGGTCGCTCCATTCTTCCATCCAGGCGGGCAGGGCGGCGCTGCTCATTTCCCGGTCGATCCGCGTGATCCGGTGGGTGGGGGTAAAGCGCGCCTCGATCTCTGCGGTGACGCCCGGCGAAAGGCGCTCATGGCATTCCACAAGGACATCCGCCGCCCGCAAGCCCGGTGCCTTTTCCGGATCGAGCAGCGCCCGTTCGGCGCCTTCGATATCGCAGATGATCACCGTGTCCTGTTCGGTGCACAGAGCGAGGTCGTCATATGTGATCTCGCCGCCGATCCGCACCCGCTCCGCGACCCCGTTGAGCGCGGCCAGCTCTGCGCAGAGCGCCTGCGCCGCCGGGTTCTGGTCTCTGGCGTGGATCAGGCTGTCGGGCATCCGCCGGGCAAGCCCCACGGCGTAATAGCCCTCTGCCGAGCCGATATCGACAACGACCGGGTAGGCCTGGGCAATGATCTCTTCGATGACCGGGGCGAGCGACGCTTCATAGCAGCCCAGCAGCCTGGGCGCCCGGGCGCCCTCACTGGCGCGGCTGGCATAGGTCATGCCCTGAAACGGACCTGATTGCACGCGCGCCCCATCCTTGGAAACAATTGTGTTTTCAATAAGTTGAGTGCGCCATTTGGCCAGTATGCGCAGGGCTGCGTTCAGCTCCTGCGCGGTCGGGTTGCCGTTGAGCAAATCGGTGATCTGCCCAACGAAATGCGGGGGCGTGTTGTTTTGCGTCTGGGCCATGGCCTGCTCGGTCGTTTTGGGCAGGATAGCGGGCTTGCCGCACCGGGCAAAGCGCAAAAGGTGTCAGCTTTTGTGGCCGCGCCCTTCGAAGCGGGGGAGCATGGCGGAAAAATCCATACCCTGACCGTCCTCGTCTTCGACGAACTGCGCGTAAAGCGCCGTCGCGGCGGCCCCGATGGGTGTATCCGCATCGGCGGCCTCGGCGGCCTGTTGTGCCAGGCGCAGATCCTTGAGCATGAGCTCGGCCGCGAAACCCGGTTTGTAGCCGTTATCGGCGGGCGATTGCGGCCCGACGCCGGGGGCGGGGCAATAGGCGTTCATCGACCAGCTATAGCCGGAGGAGGTGGAGACCACGTCGAACATGGCTTGCCGGTCGAGCCCGAGCTTGTCGGCCAGAGCGAAAGCTTCGCAGGTGACGATCATGGTCGCGCCAAGGATCATGTTGTTGCAGATCTTGGCGGCCTGTCCATTGCCGGAAGGCCCGCAGTGAACGGATTTTTGCCCCATGATGTCAAAGAGTTCCGAGGCGACGTTAAAGCCCGCCTCATCGCCGCCCACCATAAAGGTCAGCGTACCGGCCGTGGCCCCGCCGACACCGCCCGACACCGGCGCGTCAAGCGCGGAGAGGCCGGCGGCGTTGGCCTGGGCCGCGACGGCGCGCGCGCTTTCCACATCGACGGTGGAGCAGTCGAGCAGCACCGCACCGGGCTGCATGACCGGGATCACCTGATCAGCGACGGCGCGCAGGATGGCGCCGTTGGGCAGCATGGTGATGACCACATCGCGGTCGCGCGCGGCGTCCTCGGCAGAGGCGGCGACGGTCACGCCGTCGATGGTGACGCCCGCCGTGTCGAACCCGGTGACCTCATGGCCTGCCTTGGCCAGGTTGGCGGCCATCGGCCCGCCCATGTTGCCCAATCCGATAAATCCGATTTTCATGTGTTTTGTCCTTCTGTTTCAAAGGTTAAGCTGTCTTTTCCCAGTGGCATCAGCATTTTGGTGGCGGCCAGCGACGGCGGGGCGTCAAGGCTGTGCTGCCAGTTGGGGCTGCGGTCTTTGTCGATGACCGCGGCGCGGATCCCTTCGAGGAAATCGCCATGTTCCATCGCGCGGAAGGTGAAGCGGTATTCCAGCTCCAGCGCGCGCCGGATATCGGCGGCGGGACCGCGCAAACGGTGGATCATCTCAACGGCGCAGGCCATTGAAAGCGGCGAGTTGCGGCCGAGTTTCTTGAGCGCGTCGGCGGCGAAATCGCCCGGATCGGCAGAGAGGGCGTTGCGAATGTCGAGCAGGGTCTCGCCTGCGAAAAGAGCGTCGATCTGCGGGGCGAGGGCGCTCATCTCGCCTTGCGGCGGAGCCTCGCTGGCTGCGGAAATGGCCGAGGGGTCGCCGGTTTCCTCCAGCGTCGCAATGACTTCTGGCCACTTGAGCTGTGGGATGTAAGTATCTGCAAATCCGCAGAATATTGCGTCTTGCGGCCCCATGCGCGCGGTGGTGGTGGCCAGATATTCCCCAAGCCGACCCGGCGCACGCGCCAAAAGCAGCGAGCCGCCCACATCCGGCACAAGGCCAATGCCGCATTCGGGCATGGCAATCTGCGAGCTTTCGCAGACGATGCGGTGCGAGCCGTGGCAGGAAATACCCACACCGCCGCCCATCGTGAAGCCCTGCATGAAGGCGATATAGGGTTTGGGATATTCGGCGATCTTGGCGTTCAGCCGGTATTCATCGCGCCAGAAGCGCTGACCATAGGCAAAATCCCCGGCGCGGCCGGTGTCATAAAGCTGTTGAATGTCGCCGCCGGCACAGAACGCCTTGTCGCCCTCGGCGTCGATGATCACGAGCTTCACGGCATCGTCCGTCGCCCATGCGTCCAGAGCGCCCTCGATCGCCATGGCCATGTCATAGCTCATCGCGTTCAGCGCCTTGGGGCGGGTCAGGGTGATGCGGCCGGCCTGGCCGGTGATGCGGATCGAAATATCGCTCATGACTCAGACAACAATTGACGCGCCACGATCAGGCGCATGATCTCGTTCGTGCCTTCCAGGATCTCGTGCACGCGAAGATCGCGCACCAGTTTCTCGATCCCGTAATCCGCGAGGTAGCCATAGCCGCCATGCAGTTGCAGGCACTGGTTGACGACCTTCGATCCGGTCTCGGTGACGAAGCGTTTGGCCATGGCGCAGAACTTGGTGGCGTCCGGCGCCTGCGTGTCGAGTTTCCAGGCCGCCTGGCGCAAGAAGGTACGCGCCGCCTGCAGCTCGATCTCCATATCGGCGAGGCGGAATTGCAGCGCCTGGAACTGATCGATGGAGCGCCCGAACGCCTTGCGCTCGGCCATATAAGCGCGGGTCTGATCGAGGCCCGCCTGGGCCGCCCCGAGCGAACAGGCGGAAATGTTCAGCCGCCCGCCATCCAGGCCAGACATCGCATATGTGAAACCTTTCCCCTCTTCACCGATCAGATTATCGGCGGAAATGTTGCAATTGTCGAAGTTGACTTGCCGGGTCGGTTGGCTGCGCCAGCCCATCTTGTCCTCGAGCCCGCCAAAGCTGAGCCCTTCGGTGCCGTCCTCGACATAGACGGTCGAGATGCCTTTCGGCCCATCCTCGCCGGTGCGCACCATGACCAGATAGGCATCGGAATAGCCGCCACCGGAAATGAAGGCCTTGGAGCCGTTCAGGCTATAGCCTTCATTGGTCCGCTCGGCGCGGGTTTTCAGGGCGGCGGCGTCCGAGCCGGAGCCGGGCTCGGTCAGGCAATAGGAGAGGAAGGTTTGCATCGACAGCACATCGGGCAGCAGGCGCGCCTTCATGTCGTCACTGGCATACATGTCGAGCATCTTGGCGCACATGTTGTGGATCGACAGGAACGCGGCTACGGAGGGGCAGGCCATCGAGAGCGCCTCGAAGACAAGTGTGGCGTCCAGCCGGGAAAGGCCGGAGCCGCCTGACTCTTCGGACACGTAGAGCCCGCCAAAGCCCAGTTCGGCGATCTCGGGCCAGAGCTCTTTCGGGATGGTGCCGTCCTTCTCCCATTGACGGGCAAAGGGGGCGATCTTCTCCTGCCCGAAGGCATGCGCCATGTCGAATATGGCGGTTTGTTCCTCACTCAGCGCGAAATCCATGGGGCCCTCTCAGATCGTGCGAATTGAACACCCGTTTAATTACCAATTCTTGCAGGAGTTTTGCAAGCAGATCAGAGATCGGCGTGATATTCCTCGATCAGGTGGCGGACCACGGCGCGCAGGGCGCCGTCGCGGTCATCCTCGGATTCCAGCGCGTCGATATAGACGGTGCGTTGCCGTCCGGCGCTGCCCTGGCTGGCCACCATCTCGCGGGCGGTTTCGATCTCGGTGGTGGATTCGAAAAACAGGGCATCTTCCTGGATCAGGTCGAACAGCTCTTCCAGAAGCTCGCCAAAGGGCACGATCTCACCACGGCCGAAATCGATCAGCCCCCTGGAGGTGCCGTAGCGCTGCGCGCGCCAGCGGTTCTCGGCCACAAGGAAGGCGTCATAGATGCGCCAGCGCTGGTTTTTCTGCGCCAGCCGCCAGAGCATGCGGGTAAGCGCCTGGGTGAGCGCGGCCAGCGTCAGCGTATGTTCGAGCCGGGGCTGCACGTCGCAGATGCGGCTCTCAATCGTGGGAAACTTGGAGGAGGGCCGCAGATCCCACCAGATTTTCGAGCTGTCCTCGATCACCCCGAGATCGGTCAGGATGGAGACAGAGCGTTCGAACTCGCTGAAACTGTCCATGCGCGGCGGCAGGCCGGTGCGCGGCAGGTTGTCAAACACGGTCAGCCGATAGGAGGCGAGGCCGGTGTCGCGCCCCTGCCAGAAGGGCGAGGAGGTGCTGAGCGCCAGAAGATGCGGCAGGAAATAGGTGAGCTGGTTCATCAGATCGACGCGGCGGTCGAAATTGGCAATGCCCACATGCACATGCATCCCGCAAATCAGCATCCGCTGCACCACGCCGGCCAGGTCGTGCGAGAGGTCGTTATAGCGGTCCTTGTCGGTATGCGCCTGATCGCGCCAGTCCGAGAAGGGATGACAGGAGGCGGCGATCGGGGCGAGGTTATGGGTGGCCGCATGTTTCGATACACAGGCCCGCAGGCGTTTGAGATCCTCGCGCGCCTCGGCCACATTGCGACAGACCTTGGTGCCGATCTCGATCTGGCATTTCAGGAACTCGGGCGCGACCTGATCCTGCAATTCGGCGGCGCAGGCTTCCATCAGGCCTTCGGGGGCCTCGGCCAGCGCCAAGCTGTCGCGGTCAACGAGAAGGTATTCCTCCTCGATGCCGATGGTGAAATCGGTGTCGGTCTGGGCCATGAGCACGCCCTCCAAAATCTTGTTTCCTTACCAGAAAAACCCGGATCGGGCCTGGTTCCAAGGAAAAACTCGTCTCTGCCGGTGTCGCCGCCGCCGCTATGTCCGGGTTCGGAGCATCGTGGCGAGGAAGATCAGCATGGAGCCGAGCGTCACCAAAGACCCGAGGATCGCAAAGAGTTCCGTTCCGCCTGAATGGTGTATCGCGATTCCGATTGCAAAGAGGATCGCCCCCACCAGTGCGACCAGATAATGCACCTTCCCAAGCACCGAGGCGGCCGCCGCCGGTACAAGGTGATAAAAGATGCCAAAGAGCGCCATCAGGACGCCGCCGGCCAGATTAAGATGGGCATGTGCGGGCGAAAGCGTGTGATCCTGTGTGATCCCCATCTGGATCCCCCAGAGCATACCTGCCGTCAGAAGCACGATTGCGGTTGCAAAAAACCGGAAAGCCAGTCCCGTCATTTCCCCATCCCCCCAGATGTATTTTTTTGTGTTCCTGGATGAAAACAGGAAAGTGCCGCGATCAAAAGGAAAATCTTTTTCTTTTTTGCGAACGCCGGGGAGCGCGGAACGCAAAAAGGGCCGCGCTGTGGTGCGCGGCCCTGATTTTCTGGTGTGACGTCCAAGAAAATGCACATTTTCTTGGCCAATTTCTGTGTCAGAAATTGGGGGCGTCAGTCCATCGCCTTGAAGTTGAACTCGCCACCTTCCTTGATCCCAGAGGGCCAGCGCGAGGTCACCGTCTTGGTGCGAGAGTAGAATTTGAAGCTGTCGGGACCGTGCTGGTTGAGGTCACCGAACATCGATTTCTTCCAGCCGCCGAACGTGTGATAGGCCAGCGGCACCGGGATCGGCACGTTGATGCCGACCATGCCGATATTGATCCGGTGGGCGAAGTCACGGGCGGTGTCGCCGTCGCGGGTATAGATCGCCGTGCCATTGCCGTATTCGTGGTCCATGGCGAGGCCGATCGCCTCTTCGTAGGAGCCTGCGCGCACGACCGACAACACGGGGCCGAAAATCTCGGTCTTGTAGATGTCCATGTCAGGCGTCACGCGGTCAAACAGATGCGGCCCGACGAAAAAGCCGTTCTCATAGCCCTGCAGCGAGAAGTCGCGGTTGTCCACCACCAGCTCCGCGCCCTGATCGACGCCGGACTGGATGAGCCCGAGGATGCGGTTCTTGGCCTCGGCGGTCACGACGGGGCCGAAATCCACGTCATCGCCATCGGTATAGGGGGCGACGCGCAGCTTTTCGATGCGGGGTTTGAGTGCGTCGACCAGACGGTCGGCGGTTTCCTCGCCCACGGGCACGGCGACGGAGACGGCCATGCAGCGTTCACCGGCTGCGCCGAATCCTGCGCCGACCAGCGCGTCGGCGGCCTGATCCATATCGGCGTCGGGCATCACGATCAGGTGGTTCTTGGCCCCGCCAAAGCACTGTGCACGTTTGCCGTTCGCGGTGGCGCGGCTGTAGATATATTGCGCAATGGGGGTGGATCCGACAAAGCTGACGCCCTGGATGATGTCGCTGTCCAGCAGGGTGTCCACTGCCTCCTTGTCGCCATTGACGACCTGGAAACAGCCCTTGGGCAGACCGGCCTCGACGAAAAGCTCGGCCAGCATCATCGGCACGGAGGGGTCGCGCTCGGACGGCTTCAGCACCACGGCATTGCCGCAGGCCAGCGCCGGGCCGACATGCCAGAGCGGCATCATCGCGGGGAAGTTGAAGGGCATGATCGCGGCCACCACGCCAAGCGGCTGGCGCATGGAATACATGTCGATCCCGGGGCCGGCATCATCGGTGTATTCGCCTTTCAGCATTTGCGGCGCGCCGATGCAGTATTCGATCACTTCCAGGCCGCGCTGCAGATCGCCTTTGGCGTCGGGCAGGGTCTTGCCGTGCTCGCGGCTGAGCGCCTCGGCGAGCTTGTCCATGTCGCGGTTCATCAGGCCGACCATGGCCATCATCACACGCGCCCGGCGCTGCGGGTTCATGGCGCCCCATGCGGGTTGCGCCGCGGCCGCGCGGGCAATGGCGTCGTCCATCTCGGAGACGGAGGCCATGGGCAGCTTGCCCTGAACCTCGCCCGTGGCGGGGTTGTAGACATCCGAAAAGCGGCCCGATGTGCCTTTGACATACGCGCCGTCGATAAAGTGATGCATTTCCATAGGCGAATCCTCCATAGCCTGGTTGCGGGCAGGGTAGTCTTGCAAAATTCATTGGAACAGAGGCAATATCCCAAAAAGGTCATGCAATTTTGCAAAGGTGGGTGAAGCGGAAGAGATGGATGCGCAGTGGGATGATCTGAAGGTGTTTCTGGCGGTGGCGCGGGCCGAAAGCCTCAGCGGGGCGGGGCGTATGCTGAAGGTGGACCCGGCCACCGTGGGCCGCAGGATCGGGCGGCTGGAGGACAGTTTCGGCACGCCGCTCTTTGCCAAATCGCCCAATGGATATGCGCTGACCGATGCGGGCCAGCGCCTGATCGGCCATGCCGAGCGGGTCGAACAGGCGATGATCGCGGCGGCGGATGAAATGGGCGGGCAATCGGGCGGGCTGACCGGGCAGATCCGGATCGGCGCGCCGGATGGGTCGGCCAATTTCCTGTTGCCGCAGGTTTGCGCGCGCATCTCGCGCGACAACCCGGACCTGGAAATCCAGATACTGGCGCTGCCCCGGGTGGTGAACCTGACACGGCGCGAGGCGGATATGGTGATCGCGGTGAGTCGCCCCAATGCGGGGCGCCTTACGGTGCAGAAGGTCTGTGACTACAAGCTGCATCTGGCGGCCTCGCGCGCATATCTGCGCCGCCATGCGCCGATCAAGACGCTGGAGGACCTGCGAGCGCACCGCGTGATCGGCTATATCCAGGATATGATCTTTGACAAGGAACTCGATTATCTGTCGGAGGCGGGGCTGGAGCATGTGGACCTTGCGTCGAATTCGGTCTCGGTTCAGATCAACTGGGTCCGGCAGGGCAGCGGTGTGGGCGTGGTGCATGATTTCGCCTTGCCGGCCACGCGCGGGGTTCGGAAAATCCTCACGGATCAGGTCAGCCTGACGCGCAGCTTCTATCTTGTGCGCCATGCCGATGACCGGCGGCTGGAGCGGCAGAACCGGTTCGCCGCCGCGCTGGTCGAGGGGTTGCGGGCCGAGGTGGCGCGGCTTGAGGCGCTGACTTGACAGGCGCGGGCTTCTGTCCGACGCTAAGACTCTCAAAAGCGGAGGAAAAGCCATGCTGGTGCAACAGATCCTGCAATCCAAGGGCGGCGACGGTGTGATCACCATCAAACCCGGGACAAAAGTGTCCGATGCGGCGCAGATCCTGGCCGAGCGGCGGATCGGCGGCCTGGTTGTGTCGAGCGATGGCGAGAAGGCCGAGGGGATCCTGTCGGAACGCGACATCGTGCGGTCACTGGCCGTGCGCGGGGCAGGGTGCCTGACCGAGACGGTGGATGAGATGATGACCCGTAACCCGGTTTGTTGCACCCGGCAGGACACGTCGGATGCGGTGCTGAGCCGGATGACCGACGGGCGGTTTCGCCACATGCCGGTGGTGGAGGATGGCAAGCTCGTCGGGATCGTGACCATCGGCGATGTGGTCAAGGCGCGGCTGCAGGAGTTGTCGATGGAGAAAAGCGCGCTGGAAGGCATGATCATGGGCTACTGAGCCCGCCTCTGTCCTGGCCGAACCGCTGTTTTGTTGAGCGCCTTGCGGCGCGCAGGGTATCTCGTCCTTCGCCTTTGGCGGCGTCCTCGGGGCCAATGGAGAGGCGACGCCTCTGACCGAAGCGGTGCGCGTGTGTTGCATGAGGGCGCCTCCGGCGGGAGTATTTGTGGAACGATGAAAACGGGGTGTTGGCCCTTGCATTCCGGGCGGGGGTGCTGTTGCTTGTGAGCGATTTGAATTGAGGGAGCTCTCCCATGCGCATTGGCCTTTATCCCGGTACGTTTGACCCGATCACGCTGGGGCATATCGACATTATCCGCCGGGCCTCGACGCTGGTGGACCGGCTGGTGATCGGTGTGGCGATCAACCGTGACAAGGGGCCGATGTTTTCTCTGGAAGAGCGGGTGGCCATGATCGAGGCCGAAGGCGCGAAGCTGTCGGCGCTGACCGGGACCGAGATCGTGGTGCATCCGTTTGAGAACCTGCTGATCGACTGCGCCCGCGATGTGGGGGCCGAGATCATCCTGCGCGGGCTGAGGGCGGTGGCGGATTTCGAGTATGAATTTCAGATGGTCGGGATGAACCGGGCGCTGGATGCGTCGATCGAGACCGTGTTCCTGATGGCGGATGCGAATCATCAGGCGATTGCCAGCAAGCTGGTGAAAGAGATCGCACGGCTGGGAGGCGATGTGTCGAAATTCGTGACACCCGCGGTGAACACGGCGCTGAAAGAGCGGCTGGGTTAGGCGTTTGCCATGGCCGCGGCCGTGTCGAGCATGCGCATGGAAAAACCCCATTCATTGTCATACCAGGCCAGCACGCGGCAAAGCTGACCGTCCAGCACACGGGTCTGATCGGTGGCGACGATTGCCGAATGCGGGTCATGCCGGAAATCGGAACTGACAAGCTCGCGGTCGGTGGTGTCGAGCACGCCGTTGAGCGGCCCGGCGGCGGCGGCGCGCAGGGCGGCGTTGATCTCGTCCGGGCTGGTGGCGCGCGCGGCTTCGAAGCTGAGGTCGATCATCGAGACATTGGGCGAGGGCACGCGCACCGCCATGCCGTCGAGCCGGCCATCGAGTTCGGGCAGCACGAGGCCCACGGCAGCGGCGGCGCCGGTGGTGGTGGGCACGATGTTCTCGGCCGCGGCACGGGAGCGGGCGAAGGTCTTGCGCGCGGTATCGAGCGTTGGCTGCGAGGCGGTGTAGCTGTGCACCGTGGTCATGAAGCCGCGGGTGATGCCGATGCTGTCGTGCAGCACCGAGGCGACCGGGGCGAGGCAATTGGTGGTACAGGAGGCGTTGGACACGATGGTGTCACTTGCCGCGAGGTCCATGTGGTTGACCCCATAGACCACGGTGCGATCAGCGCCTTTGGAGGGGGCAGAGACGAGCACGCGCGCGGCACCGTTGGCCAGATGCAGCGCCGCCTTGTCGCGGTGGCGGAAGACGCCGGTGCATTCAAGCACGATATCCACATCCGTCCAGGGCAGCTTCTGCGGGTCGCGGATGGCGGTCAGCCGGATCGGCCCTGCGCCCACATCCAGCGTGCCGTCGCCCAGGGTGACAGGGCCCCGGTAGCGGCCATGATTGGTGTCAAACTCGAACAGATGGGCGGCCATCTCGGGCGGCGCGAGGTCGTTGATGGCCACGATGGAGAGGTCCGTGCGTGTGCTCTCCATCAGGGCGCGCAACACGTTGCGGCCGATGCGGCCAAAACCGTTGATGGCAAGTCTGGTGGTCATGCGGGCCTCCCTGCGGTGGTGAGGGCAGTAAAGGCGGGCGGTGGCGGGGCGTCAACGCCAGAAGGCGAGATACTCGATCAGGTCAGCGAGTTTGCGCGCCAGAAAGAGCGTGTTGGCCCAGTTGAGGAAATACGCATCGAGCGCCAGGCCGCCGAGGATCAGCAGGCCGAGGATCAGGGCGATGCGATTGGTCATGGCGCGCTTTCGGCATGGATGATGAGAACGACAGCGGTATGCCTGACGAGACGCGGCGGCGCAAGCGTCAGCTGCGTTGCGGGGACGCGACCGCATCGGCCGCGGTGACGAGAGGGGCGGCGATCAGGTCATCGACCAGCAGACCCAGAAGCGCGCCGCGCCCCGACACGTCGGCCTTGCGATAGACGGCGTTGAGCTGCGATTTGATCGTGCCTTCGGCCGATCCCCGCAGGTCCGCGACCTCGGCAACCGAAAACCCCTTGATGGTGAAGATGGCCACATCGCGCTCGGCTGGGGTCAGTTTCCAGCGCTCGAAATGCTCGAGAAGGACATCATTGAAGGCCCCGGCGGCGATCGAGACCTGATGCTCCAGATGGGCCTTGCGGCGCAGAAGAGCGAGAAGATAGCGGGTCTCGAAGATCACGGCCGCGACGAGGCCGAGCGCGGCGGCGGCTTCGATAGCGATATGCAGATTGGCCAATGCCCGAAGCCCATCCGGGCCGACATCGCTTAGCACATCCAGGACGAAGAAAGCGGCGCAAAGAGCTTGCACCGCAATCAGGGCAATCAATGGGGCCGGGCGGTCGGAGGCGGTGGGTTTCATTCCACCAGAGTTACGCCCTCCGGCACATCTTTTCTACCGGTCATCATGGCGCGGGGCAGATTGATGCCGGTGCGCCGACTTTCCCAGATCACGGCGGCCACATGCAGCACGATAGAGACCCATGCCCAATTGACGAGGGCCTCATGCACCTCCTCGACCCAGTCGATGCCCCAGAACGCGTTGGTGGTCATCATGTAGCCGGTGGCGCCAATGGCGAGCATGGTAGCCAGCAGGTTGAAGATCATCAGCGCCCCAAGCGGCGTGTGGCCGAGATGGGCCCGGGGCTGGCGGGCGCGGAAATCGGACAACTGCCCGGTGATGGCGCGTGCGCTGGGGAAGAACGAGGCGAAGCGCGCGTGGTAGGGGCCGATCAGGCCCCAGACAAGCCGCGCGCCGACCAGCGCCAGAACAAAATAGCCGACCCATTCATGGGCCTTGCTGTCGTCGTCGATCAGCAAGGCATTGCCGACAAAACCCAGAACGAGCGTCCAGTGAAACAGGCGCACGAACGGATCCCAGATGCGATAGGAGGTCATGGAAGCTCCTTTGGGAAGAGATCGGCCCGCCCTGACCCCGGGCGGGCCTGCGTCCTTTGGGGGAATGGTCAGTCGTCCAGCTCGGTCTTGACCACATCCAGCTCGGCATTCAGGTAAATCTCGTAGCGGTTGCCGTCTTTCAGGGCGTAGGCCTCGTACATGCCGTCCTCGATTTCGATCTTGCGGATCTCATAGCCTTGGGCAGTGAGCATGGCGGTGATCTTTTCGGAGGTTGCCGTGTCGAGTGCGACGGTGCTTTCGGTGGCATGGGCAAGCGAGCCTGCGGCGATGGCAAGAGCCAGGGCGATAATCCGTGTCATGGTTGATCCTTTCTTGTGTGAGCGCCCAGAGGAACGCTCGGGGCTGTCGTCCTGAGATGCCTGCGAAAGGACAGCGCGGCCACTGTACTCAGGTCTGATATCCGGGCGCGTATAACCGAAGTTTATGTGGGGCGGTTACGCCCTGTCGCGTGGTGCCGTGGGGTCGGCTCTTTCTGTTGAGCGCAAAGAAAAACGCCCCCGGATCAACGCGATCCGGGGGCGTAAACAGTCCGTATAAGACGCGGTTCAGCCCAGCTTGCCCATGGCCACGGCCACATCGGCCATGCGCACGGAGAAGCCCCATTCATTGTCGTACCAGGCCAGCACACGCACCAGGCGGCCGCCGATCACCTTGGTTTGCGCAGGCGCGAAGATCGAGCTTTCGTCGGTGTGGTTGAAGTCGATCGAGACTTTCGGCTCGGGGTCATAGCCCAGAACACCTTTCATCTCGCCATTGGCGGCGGCCTCGACCGCGGCGTTCACCTCGTCCTCGGTCACGTCGCGGCCTGCCACGAAGGTCAGGTCCACCGCCGACACGTTCGGCGTGGGCACCCGGATGGCCGAGCCGTCAAGCTTGCCCTTGAGGGCGGGCAGCACCTCGCCCAGGGCCTTGGCCGCGCCGGTGGAGGTCGGGATCATCGACATGGCCGCGGCACGGGCGCGGTAGAGGTCCTTGTGGCGACGGTCGAGCGTGGGCTGGTCGCCGGTATAGGCGTGGATCGTGGTCATGATGCCGCTTTCGATGCCAAAGGCGTTGTGCAGCACCTTGGCCACGGGGGCCAGGCAGTTGGTGGTGCAGGAACCGTTCGAGATCATCCGCTCACCGGCCTGCAGGTCGCCATCGTTGACGCCGAAGACAACCGTGCGGTCCACGTTCTTGCCCGGGGCCGAGAGCAGAACCTTGCCCGCGCCGCGCTCGAGGTGCTTGTTCGCCTTCTCGCCATCGTTGAACTTGCCGGTGCATTCCAGAACGACGTCGCAGCCGGACCAGTCAAGCTCGTCCATCTCGTAGGTCGAGAACATGCTGATCGGGCCACGGCCCAGATCCATGGTGCCCTCGCCCAGCGTGATCTCATTGGGGAAGCGGCCATGCACGCTGTCATATTTGATCAGGTGTGCGGCGGTTTCCAGCGGGCCGGTGGCGTTGAGCTTGATGACCTCGATATCGTCGCGCCCCGAGGCGGCGATATGGGCCAGAGTGCAGCGGCCGATGCGGCCAAATCCGTTGATACCGACTTTGATGGTCATGGATGTCTCCCGAAAGGTGAGGATTTGGGGGCCTCTTAGCGGGCCGCCCCGAGTGGCGAAAGCGGAAAATGACCGGCGGGAGCGTGGTAGCGATAACCGTTTGCGCAAACCCCGGAACTGTGGTGCTCTTCCGCCCGAATGGGCGGCCTCGCGGGAGAAGGGCAGGGCGGGATGAGCGGATTGATGGCGTTGCTGGACGATGTGGCGGGGATTGCCAAGATCGCCGCGGCCTCGGTGGATGATGTGGCTGGACAGGCGGCCCAGGCCGGGGCCAAGGCGGCGGGGGCCGCGATCGACGATGCCGCCGTCACGCCGAAATATGTGCAGGGTTTTTCGCCCGCGCGGGAGTTGCCCATCGTGGGGCGCATCGCCCTTGGGTCGATCAAGAACAAGCTGCTTGTGTTGCTGCCGGCGGGGTTGTTACTGTCGGCTTTCGCGCCCTGGATGATCCCGCCTTTGCTGCTGCTGGGGGGGATGTATCTGTGCTATGAAGGGGCCGAGAAGGTGGCCCATGCGGTGGGGATCGGCAAAGGGCATGGCGGGCCGGATGGCAGTCACGCATCGGGAGATGCCGCGCATCTGGAAGAGGCCAAGGTGGCCGGGGCCATCAAGACCGATTTCATTCTGTCGGCCGAGATCATGACCATCGCGCTGGCCGCGATCCCTGAAAGTTCGATCTGGATGGAGGCGGCGACCCTGGCGATGGTGGCCATCGGGATGACCGTTCTGGTCTATGGCGCCGTGGCGCTGATCGTGAAGGCGGATGATGTGGGGCTCTATCTGGCGGCGCGCGGACGGCTGGGCCTGACCCGGGCGCTGGGGCACGGGATCGTGAAGGCCATGCCGGGGGTCATGACCCTGCTGATGGTCGTCGGCACGGCGGCGATGCTGTGGGTTGGCGGCTCGATCGTTCTGCATGCACTGGACCAGATCGGCTGGCATGCGCCTTATGGTTGGGTGCATCATGTGGCCGAGGGCGCCGCAGAGGGCGCGGGCGCGTGGTCTGGTGCCGTGACATGGGGGGTCACGGCCGGGCTCGACGGGCTTTTCGGGCTGGTGCTGGGCTTGGCGCTGATCCCGCTCGGGATCGGTGTGATCACGCCGCTGTGGAGGCGGCTGAACGGAAAGGGTGAGGGATGACGGCAGAGAGGCGGTTGCGCACGGCGATCGACGCGGCCGAGGCGGCCTATGCAACCCAGGTGAGCGATCCGCGCGGGCGGGCCTCGGTGGCGCGGATATTCGCCGCGCTGCGCGGCCCCCTGCACTTGCGCGGCGCGGTGCCGGAGCGGTTGCCCGCCTGCCGGTATTTCGCGCAGGGCGCGGATGCCTCACGATTGCCGGAAGGGCCGGTCCGGAGCCTGGCGCACGCCCTTGTCGGGCTGGAGCCGCATCTGCACTGGTACAGGCGCACAGGCGGTGGGGCGGGGGCCAATGAGGCCTATCCCGAGGGTCATGCCAATGCGATGCTGATTGGCCCGCAGGGGCTGGCGGAGGTGCCGGGCGTGTGGCTGGGCGTGTCCCTGCTGGCGCCCGGGGTGCGCTACCCGGATCATGACCATCCACCGGAAGAAAGCTATCTGGTGTTCACCGAAGGTGGCTTCTGGCAGGAGGGCCGCGGCTGGTTCACGCCCGGGATCGGCGGGACGTTCTACAACCGGCCCGGCATCCTGCACGCGATGCGATCGGGCGAGGCGCCGTTGCTGGCGATGTGGGCGCTCTGGAAGGATCCGTAACCGCACTCAGGACGCTTCACGCTCGCGCAGGTCGATGATGGTGTAGCGGGTGCGGATGGGCCCGAAGGTCTCGGGCACGAAATTCGGATCCGCCGTGATGCAGCCAGGCCCGCAGACCAGGGTGGCGACACCGTCCTCATTGCGCCAGACGCGTCCCCCCGGCGTGCTGATATAGCCAATGACCCCGTCGATCTGATCGGCGATCACATCGTTGGACGAGGGCACTTCGCTATCGGCCTCGATGTCGTAGGTGCTGTGCGAGTGGTAGGTGGCGAAGGCGTTGAAACCGTCGGGAAAATCCGGGGTGTGGCAACTGGAAAGTCGCCCCACAAGCGGAGCTGTGGCGATGACATAACCCTCGGCGTCGCGCCCGAACAGGCCGCAATATTCAACGCCGCGCCTGAAAGAGCGCGCCTGCATGAGGTCGAGATAGGCGATGGCGAACGCGTCGGCGTCTTTAGTGCGCGGGCCTTCGATGGGAGCGGACGATACCTCCACATCACCGCAGGCACCAAGGGCGGCCAGGATCGCGAGCGCGGTGAGCTGTCGGATCATCGGTCCCCCCTGTGGTGCCGCAAGGTGCGTGAAATCACGCACCCTACGTGTGATGTTTGCGGTGCCGCCTTCAGAGCAGCGACTGAACCTTTTCGGCCACGGCTTCGGCGGTGATGCCGAACTTCTCATAAAGAGTGCCGGCAGGGGCCGACGCGCCGAAGCTGTCCATACCGACGAAACCTGCACGCGCCTCGCGCCCGCGTTCGCCGCAAAGCCAGCGGTCCCAGCCTTGCCGGACAGCCGCCTCGACGCCCACACGCACAGCCGATCCGCCGGGCAGGACGCGTTTGCGATAGGCCTCGTCCTGCTGTTCGAACAGCTCCCAGCAGGGCATGGAGACGACACGCGTGCCGATCCCCTTGGCCTGAAGGATATCGCGCGCGGCCATCGCAACCGAAACCTCCGAGCCGGTGGCCAGCAGGATCGCCTGCCGCTTGCCTTCCGCTTCGGCCAGCACGTAAGCGCCTTGGGCGGTCAGGTTCTTCATCTTGTGCTCGGTGCGCAGCGTCGGCACGCCTTGCCGCGTGAGCGACAGGACCGACGGGGTTTCCTTCGAGGTCAGCGCCAGTTCCCACGCTTCTGCCGTCTCCACCGTATCGCAGGGCCGGAACACATAGGTGTTGGGCGTCGCCCGCGAGATTGCCAGATGCTCGACCGGCTGGTGGGTCGGGCCATCCTCGCCCAGACCGATGCTGTCATGGGTCATGACAAAGACGGTCGGGATTTTCATCAGGGCCGCCAGACGCATCGCCGGGCGCGCATAATCGGTGAAGCACATGAAGGTGCCGCCATAGGGGCGGATGCCGCCATGCAGGGCCATGCCGTTCATCGCCGCGGCCATGCCATGCTCGCGAATGCCCCAATAGACATAACGGCCCTTGCGGTTATCCACGTCAAAGGCGGTCATATCGCCCGATTTGGTATTGTTGGAACCGGTCAGATCGGCCGAGCCGCCCACGGTTTCGGACATGATCGGGTTGATCACCTCCAGCACCATTTCCGAGCTCTTGCGGGTGGCCACCTTGGGAGCTTCCTCGCTGATCTGCTTTTTCAGCGCCTTGATCCGCGCCGAGAGCTTCTTGGGGACGTCCCGCGCGAAGATCCGGGCAAACTCGGCCTGGCGCTGAGCCGAGGCCTCGGACAGCCGCGCCTCCCAGGCTGCGCGCTCGGAGGCACCACGGGTGCCCACACCTTCCCACCAGGATTTGATCTCTCCCGGGACCTCGAAAGGTCCGGTCGTCCAGCCATAGGCCGCTTTGGCGGTGGCCATCTGCGCCTCGTCCGTGAGGGCGCCGTGGCCCTTGGAGGTGTCCTGTGCGGCATGGCCCAGGGCGATATGGGTCTTGCAGGCGATCATCGAGGGCTTCTTGGTGGCCTTGGCCTTGGTGATGGCCGCGTCGATGGCCTCGGGGTCGTGACCGTCAATTTCGATCACATGCCAGCCTGCCGCCTTGAAACGCGCCACCTGGTTGGTGCTGTCCGACAGCTCGACCGTGCCGTCGATGGTGATGTTGTTGTTGTCCCAAAACACGATCAGCTTGCCCAGGCGGTGCCGGCCGGCGATGCCGATCGCCTCCTGGCTGACGCCTTCCATCAGACAGCCGTCGCCCGCGATGCAATAGGTGTAATGATCCACCAGCTTGCGCCCGTAGCGCGCGCGCAGGATTTCCTCGGCCATGGCAAAGCCCACGGCGTTGGAGATGCCCTGACCCAGCGGGCCGGTGGTGGTTTCGATCCCCTTGGCGTGGCCATATTCCGGGTGGCCTGCGGTGATCGCCCCCCATTGGCGGAAGTTCTTGACCTGCTCCAGCGTCATGTCCTCGTAGCCGGTGAGGTAGAGCAGCGAATAAAGCAGCATGGAGCCGTGGCCGGCCGACAGGATGAAGCGATCGCGATCAGGCCAATCAGGGGCCTTGGCGTCAAACTTCATGTGCTTGTCGAACAGCACGGTGGCCACATCGGCCATGCCCATGGGCATTCCGGAATGGCCGGAATTGGCGGCATGCACCGCGTCCAGGGTCAGCGCGCGAATGGCGGTTGAGCGCATCCAGTGATCGGGGTTGGCAGAACGCAGGGCAGCAATATCCACGGGGTCGTGTTCCTTATCATGCAGCATCAGTCAAACCGGTGCATATCAGGCCAAGATCAAAGATCAAGCATCCAGCCCCGGAAGGCCCCGTTAAGGGGGCGCATTTTCCCTGCGGCTTATGTAGACTTGTGGATAAATCGGGCCTGCGGGCGATTCGTCCCTTGCGCCCGTATCGGGGAAAATGTGACTGGTACGACAAGACAAGAGGGGTGAGTAGGTGAGCCAGATCGAAGAGTTGCAAGGGCGGATCACGGCGGCGCTGGACCGGATCAGCCAGGGGCTTGAGGGGATGTCCGCAGACGGGGCCGATGCCGATGAGATGGACGCGCTCAGACAGCAGCTGGAAGATGAGCAGACCGCCAATGCCCAGCTCGAAGAGCGGCTCAAGCGGATGAAGGAAAAGCTCGATGCGGCCGAAGCCGCGGCGGAGGCAGCGGTGCAGGAGCATCGCGACGGGCTGGCCAAGCTTGACGGCGATCTGCAATCGCTGCGCCGGGCCAATGCCCAGCTGCGCGACAACAACAAGGCGCTGCGCGAGGCCATCGAGGCAGGCGTGGCCGAGCCGCACCTGATCAACAAGGCCATGCTGAGCGAGCTTGAAGGGCTGCGCGCCGCCCGCGCCGCCGACCGCGCCGAGACCGAGGCGGTCATGGCCGAGCTGGGCCGCATCGCCAAGGCCGCCGCCGCATCATCGGAGGACGCATAATGCCCGAAGTACAGATCGATATCGGAGGCCGCAGCTTCGACGTGGCCTGCCAGGAGGGGGAAGAGCATTACCTGAAATCCGCCGCCGCCATGCTGAACGAAGAAGCACAGGTGCTCACCAGCCAGATCGGACGTATCCCCGAGCAGCGGATGCTGCTGATGGCGGGGCTGATGCTGGCGGACAAGACGGCGGGCGTGCAGGACAGGCTGCGCGAGCTGGAGGACAAGATGGCCGAGAAAGAGGCCGAACTGGCGCAGTTGCGCAACGCGCCCCAGCCCGAGCCAGAGAGGGTCGAAGTGCCCGTGGTGCCCGCCGACGTGACCGACGCCTTGGCCGAGATCGCCGCCCGCGCCGAGGCGCTGGCCGATACCGTGGACCCGCGCGGGTAGCGCCCAGAGGCAAGGGAGCTGGGCGCAGGAATGCCAGTCGGCGATGGCGCCCTCGGAGTTACTCCGCGCTCAGAGCGGTGACCGCAGCTTCGAGCCGTGCCAATCGTGCGTTCTGATCGGCGATGATCGCCCGGAGATCGGCTTTTTCCGTCTCGCTTTCCGAAAGCCGGTCATGCAGCTGCCCGATATAGATATGCGCGTGCTCCAGCTCGTTGAGCATGCGCCCCAGCTTGTCGGAGACGTTGATCGGTTCGTTCTCCACCGTCGGGCCGACATTAGGCAGGTGTCCCGCCGCCCACATCTGCGCCTGATGCTCGGCAATCGTGGGCAGATCGTAGTCGTCCGAGAAGACAGCGTCACAGCCCCCGCCACAGGTGCCGCCGCCGGTGGTGAGTGACCCCTTGATCGTCATGTCGCCCGCGGGCGTCAGGATCATCTCGATCTCGCCCGGTCCGCCCGGCGCGGTCGTCACTCGGAAAGTCCCCGCCTGGTTCTGGAAGTTCCAGGCCCGGCCGGTGTTGTCGCCAGCCGCGATGGACGTGTCTTCGAGTGTGAAGAAGGTGATGCCGTTATTGCGAAGGGTCATCTGTCCGAGGGTGCCCGCAGAGGTCTCCTCGATCAGGATCGCGCCGTTCCCATCGCCCCGCTGCACATGCAGGCCCACGCTTGGTACTCCGGCGCCAAGTCCGACATTCCCGTCATTCGCGATCCGGAGCGCATTGGTCATCGCCCCGTTTTCGATGATCAGAGGTGGCGTGCCCCCTTCGGGTGGTCCGGTTTAATTGTTAGTGCATCGTGGGCCTCTGGTCCATTGGAACGATGCTTTTGGGCGCGGGTGGGCGGTAACCCAATGCGCTGTGGGGTCTGACCGTGTTGTAGTGGACGCGCCATTGCTCGATCAGGATTTGAGCCTCGCGTAAGGTATAGAAGATTTCGCCGTTGAGTAGCTCGTCGCGGAAACGGGCGTTGAAGCTTTCGCAATATCCATTCTCCCAAGGCGACCCTGGTTCGATGTAGGCCGTTTTTGCTCCGACGGCGGCGATCCAGTCTCGCACCTTCTGAGCGATAAATTCTGGTCCGTTGTCGGATCTTATCCACTCCGGCGGGCCACGCAGGATGAACAGGTCGGTCAGTGCATCCAGCACATCGGTTGAGTTGAGTTTGCGATCGACGCGGATCATCAGCGCCTCCCTGGTGTATTCGTCGATGATGTTGAGCGTTCGATAGACGCGCCCATCAGCGGTTCGATCCTGCACGAAGTCATAGGACCAAACGTGGTTCGGTCGTTCGGGCCTGAGACGCACGCATGATCCGTCGTTCAGCCAAAGCCGCCCTTTCTTCTTCTGTTTCTGTGGAACCTTCAGCCCTTCACGCCGCCATATCCGTTCAACCCGCTTATGATTCACACACCACCCAGCGTTGTTCAGCAAACCAGTGACCATGCGATACCCATAGCGCCCGTACTGGTCGGCCAGCTCAATGATGTCGTCGGTCAATCGCGCTTCATCAGCACGGCCTTGGGGGACCTTGCGCTGCGTCGATCGATGCTGCCCAAGTGCGCGGCAGGCGCGGCGTTCAGACACGCCAAGCTCCTGCCGCACATGGTCGACGCATTTCCGGCGACGCGAAGGGCTCAGAAGTTTCCCTTTGCGGCTTCCGTCAGGATGAGCTTATCCAAGGTCAAATCGGACACCGCTCGACGCAGCCTTTGGTTCTCTTTCTCCAGCTCTTTCAGACGGGCAAGCTGAGACCGCTGCATCCCGCCATAGAGCTTTCGCCATCGATAGAACGTCTGTTGCGTCACGCCGATTTGGCGCACTGCCTCGACAATCGTCGCGCCTTGCCCCTGCAGAACTTCAACCTGTCGAAGCTTCGAAACAATCTCTTCGGGCTTCTCTCGTTTTCCAGCCATCGCTGATCCTCCAATTTGCGGGATAATCTATCCCAGTTGGTGGACCACTTTCAGGGGGCTACTCCAGCGTCACTGTTGTTGGGGGTGAGATTGACGACCTGTGCCGCGGCAGGCGTCGCGACCGCAAAAGCCAGAATGCCGGTTAGCAGAGTATTGAGTCTCATATCGTATCCTCCCCAAAACAAAGACGAGAAGCAAAGCCGGGAAAACATGTGCACAGTTTCCCCGCTCTAAGGCCAAAGGTTTGGCAGATTTTTTCAATAAATTCAATCACAGCCGCGTCGAAAGCGGGCGCTTACACACGTCAGGTGTTCAACTGGATCAGTCTGTGATCTGCATTTCCATCGCGGAAAGCCGAGCAGTGAGCGCGGTCAATTGTGCCCTCAAAGCGTCCGTTTCTGCTTTGGTTTGTGCCTTGAGCTTGGCAGACTCGGTCCGCAGCGCCGCGTTTTCACTGGCCAGCGCCTGAATGGCCGCCAGTGCGACGCCCGAGGTGTCGAGCGAGGAAATCCCCGTCTCGCTAGCGCCAAGGCCGAAGGCCGCGTGGAAATCCTGTGCCATGGGCCCCATGTGGCGGATGCCGAGGGCCTCGTTGTCCTTGTACATCCAGCTTGAGACGGGCAATTCGGCCACTTTCTGAAGGATCTCACCGGGGTCCACCGGCTCGATCGCCATTTTCTTGTTCTTGTCCGAGTTCTGGGTCAAAGCACCTTCGATGGTCATGTCACCCGCGGGCGTCAGGATCATCTCGATCTCGCCGGGGCCCCCGGGGGCGGTGGTGACGCGGAAGGTGCCTGCCTGGTTCTGGAAGTTCCACTTGCGGCCCGAATTGTCCACGTCAGCGATGGACGTGTCCTCCAGCGTGAAAAAGGTGATGCCGTTGTTGCGAAGGGTCATCTGGCCAAGTGTGCCGGCAGAGGTTTCCTCGATCAGGATCGCGCCGGTGCCATCGGATTTTTGGACGTGCAGGCCGGTGGACGGCAGGTCCGTGCCCATACCGATCCCGCCTGAACCTGCAATATAGATACTGTTTGTGGGTGCGCCTGGCGCAATAATGAAGGGTAACCGGCTGGCAGTGACATCCTCAACAAAGAAACCGATGTGATTGCCGCCCACATCCCATTGGTAGGTCGTGCCTATAACATCCTCGAACCTGAGATTGGGGGTGCCTCCGGTCACGTGAAGCGCTTCCTGGGGAAGAGACGTGCCAAATCCGATATTTCCTGAACTTGAAAGATACAGGCTGTTGGTTGGCACGCCACCGGCGATCTTCAACGGGATTGTGCCGCCGTCAATGTCCTCAACGGCAAAGAAAGTTTGGCTGACATCATTGACGACCAACCGCCAGTCATTGCTTGAAAAAGCGCCAGAGACTGAGCTGTCTTGAAACAAGATGTCGGGTTCGGACCATTTCAACCTCAACGGGCCCTGTTCGAACGGTTCCGTGCCATCACAGGCGGGACCTATGCAGGCGCGCCCATCGAAAGTATTGTTCTGCGCAGAAAAGTAGTTTTGGCCAAAACCGCTCTGAGTGATGGTGCCTGAAAGTGTCAGGTTCGCCCCGTTCAAATCCTGCGCCTGGGCGGGCAGGGTGCACATTGCCAAGAGGGACGTGATGGTAACAAGAGCTGAGCACTTCATCTGAAAACCTTTCTGCGGAAAAGATGCGGGTTCGATAGATTATCTTTCAAAACATGCCCCAATCCGGACAATCTGAAAAGCCCCGTACGCCCCGGGGACCTTGGGAGTGATCGGCAGAGGGGGGCGGCACCGGTGCCGGGGCCGCGCTGCTCAAAAGGCGGCGGCTGGCCCTCACGGGCGGGCCGAAGCGATCCCGGCCCCTCCGAAAGGCCCATCGGTCATAGCTCTGGCAGGAACTGCTGATCCTCGGGATCGAGCTGCATGTCCTGAACATACTCATGCTCGTTGGGCATCGGTGTGAAGAGGGCAGACATCAGCTCGAGCGCGCCGAGATCCGCGATCCCTCCGGCTGGCTGTTCCTGAGACGCCCCAAGGGCGGCTGTGCCCGGCCGTGCAGCACCATCTTGTACGAGCCAGCGGTTCATCGGATCATGCCCGGTGAACACGTTATTCGAAGGGTCAGCCGCACCGGAATGTTCCGGCCCGTTCGTATCAAAGCGCCCGCCGGTCCATCCGATTTGAGCGAGAAACTGATTGAGCGTCGATGGCCCGGCGGGTGCACCGCCGGACGGGCCCGGCGCCGCGTCAGGGCCCCCGCCCGCCGTGTCGGAGGCAATTGCGGCATCGGGAGAGGGGCTGTCTGGTGTGACGTGAATGCTCAGATCGGGATTTTCCACGATCCCCTGGCACGCGTCGCAAGAGCCGTCTTCACAGCCGCAGGACTGGACCGTGAAGTCCGATGTTTCCAACTCGAACGCCGGGTCTTCGTGATCATGCGTCGATGCAAATTCCTCGGTGTAATACTGACGTTCCAGCCATTGCAGGTAGGAGGTGTTGAGGATCGGCGTGCCATCTTCGGTGCTGCCGGTGCGCACGTTCTCGTCATGCCCTGCATAGGCCAGGAAGGTGTCGAGCATCTGCGCGTGATCTTGCCCGGACACGTTCGGATCGAGCTCGGACGACGCGTAATCGACATAGCCGACAAGATCATGCTGGTGATCGTCTGCATAGAACTCATAAGCGGTCTGGGCAAACATCGAGCCGTGCACATGATCGGCGTGACTGTGATCCGAGAATTCGGTCTGGTGGTCCTGGATCATGACGGTTTCGGGTTCGTGGAATTCCAGCAGGGCGTGCAGCGTCCCGACAAGCTCACCACCGGAATAGCTGTTTGCCCCGTCAATCGAGGTGACGGTCTGAATGTCACCATCCCAAAGCTGCTCCAGCCCGTTCATGTTCTCCGTGTAACCGGATTCGGTGGCGGTGTAGCCGTCGGGCAGGCGCAGGAAATAGAGGCGCACTTCGGGCTGACTTTCGAGATATGAGGAGGCAATGGTGACCTCGTCCTCACCGTTGGACAGGGTCACTTCGGTGTCCACCCAGTCATTCGCACCGGCCATTTCGCCGTAAGCCGCCTTGATGCCGTCCTCGCGGCCTTCCCAATACTCTTCGTCTTGTCCGGCATCTCCGGCGGTCAGATAGACCGAGACATGCCCGTCGCCTGACTGAATGCTGTGCAGGATGTCCGGGTTCATGAAAAGCAGGTCGTCGTCAGGATGCGCGACAATCGCAAAAGTTGATATAGCTGTAGTTGAAACCAACACCGTCCTGACCTCCGACGCCTTGAGGTCACAAATTTACCAGATTTTAACCTTTTTCATGCCAGCAAACGCCGAATCTCCGAGGATTTGGCCGGTTGAAATGTGTATAAATCATTATATTACAAAGAGTTGCGTGAAAGTGTGCCAGGCGGTGAAAATGTGCGCCTGGTAAATGACTGCGCGAAAATGATCAACGATCCCTCTGCTGGGTCGGGATTGTTTACAAACCGATAGGTAGGGCCGTCACACCGCCTGTCCGGGCGCGATTCGAATATGTCTGAAGTGTGGCGCAGATAAAACACGCAGGGGTTGATCGCCTTTTGTCCCGGCGTGCCATTGGCGCCGGGACAGCGCGTTTCAGGGGGTCGCCTGCGCAGACCCTCTTGCGGGTGTTTTGGCCTACTTGCTCGCCACCGGGCCGATGATCATGATCATCTGACGGCCTTCCATCTTGGGCATGTTTTCGATCTTGCCGATGTCCTTGGTGTCCTCGGCCACCCGGTTCAGCAGATCGCGCCCCAGCTCCTGGTGGGCCATCTCGCGGCCGCGAAACCGCAGCGTGACCTTCACCTTGTCGCCGTTTTGCAGAAACTTGGTGACGTTGCGCATTTTCACATCATAGTCATGGGTGTCGGTGTTGGGGCGAAACTTCACCTCCTTCACCTCGATGACCTTCTGTTTCTTGCGGGCCTCGGATTCGCGTTTTTGCTGTTCGTATTTGTATTTGCCAAAATCCATGATCTTGCAGACCGGTGGGTTGGCATTGGGTGAGATTTCCACCAGATCCAGCCCCGCTTCCTCGGCAAGATCGAGTGCGCGGGAGGGCGTTACGACGCCAACATTTTCACCATCAGCCCCAATCAGGCGAATTTCGTCAGATGTGATACGTTCGTTGATACGTGGGCCGGTGTCGCGCGTGGGCGGCGCGTTGTGAGGTCTGCGGGCTATGGTTTTGATCCTTCGGTTGTTCACAGTTCAGGTGGCGCCAAGGTAAACCTCGCGTTGGGCCGATACAAGCAGGAATATCGGCTAATCTGCGCCGAAATCAGTGAGTTTCCCCCTTGTGCCTTCCTGTCATCCTCGCCATCTGGTTGTCAGGTAAGACAGGCCTGCACTCCTGCGAATGGCCTGAGTTCTGAGGGGAAAGAATATGAGGAATCTTCTGTGGATCGTACTGGCTGTCGTCGTTCTTCTGGGCGGTTACATGCTGTTCACCGGCAAGTCGGTAGAAGAGATGACCGAGGAAGCCAAAGGCGTCATTGATAGCAGCACCGAGACCGCCACCGAGGCGGCTGGTGCGGCGACTGAAGCCGTGACCGAGACGGCGTCGGAGGCGGCTGATGCGGCTGCTGATGCCGCAACTGCGGCGACGGATACTGCTTCTCAGGCGACCGACGCGGTCGGCGACGCAGCAGCGACCGCGGTTGAGGCTGCGACCGAAGCTGCCGAAGGTGCGGCGGATGCCGCGGCGGATGCGGCGAACACGGTGACTGAAGCTGCCGAAGGTGCGGCGGATGCGGCGGCCGATGCTGCCGTAGCGGCGGTGGAGACCGCCACCGAAGCCGCCGAGGGGGCTGCCGACGCTGCGGCTGACGCGGCCAACGCCGCTGTCGAGACGGCGACGGAAGCTGCAGAAGGGGCCGCAGACGCGGCCAATGCGGCGGTCGAAACGGCGACCGAAGCGGCCGAAGGTGCGGCAGACACAGCAGCGGATGCGGCCAACGCGGCGGTCGAGGCGGTGGAAGGTGCGGCGGATGCCGCAGCGGACGCGACCAACGCGGCGATGGACAGCGCGACCGAAGCGGCTGCGGAGGCGACGGACGCGGCCACTGAAACCGCGACCGAGGCGGCGGATACGACAGCGGAGGCGGCTGATGCCGCAACGGAAACCGCCGCAGAGGCGACCGAAGCGGTAGAGGAAGAGGCCAGCAGCATGGCCGACACCCTGGCCAAGGCGCTGAGCGCGGAAGAGTTCAACATGGATACGGTGAGTGAACTGATCGCCGGATCGGACCTGAGCCCGGCGAAGAAAGCCATGCTGACGCAAGGGGTGAAGAAAGCTCAGGACAATCCCGAATTGCTGCAAGCCGCCCTGGATGCGGTCAAGAAGGCGCTGGCGAAGTAAGCCGCTCTGATCCTGACAAAACGAAACCCGCGCTGTCACTGGCGCGGGTTTTTCTATGGGACAGCAAGGTGCGTGAAATCACGCACCCTACGGAACAAGATGTAGGGTGTGTGCTTGCACGCACCGCTCCCGGCAGATCAGTCCAGAAACGCCTTTTCCACCACATATTGCTTGGGGTCGGAATTGGCCCCTTCTTCCAGCCCGTATTCCTCGAGCATCTCCTTGAGCTCAAGATTGAAGGCCAGGTTGCCGCAGATCATCGCGCGGTCGTTCTCGGGGCAGAGCGGCGTGGTGCCCAGATCCGCGAAGGCCTCGCCCGAGCGCATCAGGTCGGTGATCCGGCCCATCTTGGGGCTCTCTTCGCGGGTGGTGGTCGGGTAGTATTTGACCTTTTTCCAGAACCCTTCGCCAATGACCTCGTTCAACAGCTCATCATGTTTCAGGCTCTCGATGATTTCAGCGCCATAGGCCAGCTCGCCCACTTCGCGGCAGGTATGGGTGATGATCACCTCGTCATAATCCTCGTAGGTCTGCGGCTCACGCAGCAGTGAGGCAAAAGGCGCAAAGCCGGTGCCGGTGGCAAAGAACCAGATCCGCTTGCCCGGCAGCAGCGCGTCATGCACCAGAGTGCCCACGGGTTTGGGCCGCAGGATGATCTGATCGCCCGGTGCGATATGTTGCAGCCGCGAGGTCAGCGGGCCGTCCTGCACCTTGATCGAATAGAACTCCAGCTCCTCGTCCCAGCTTGGCGAGGCGATGGAATAGGCCCGCAGAAGCGGTTTTTCGCGGCCGGTCTTCTCGTCGGTCTGCATCAGGCCGATCATCACAAACTCGCCCGAGCGGAACCGCAGGCTCGCGGGCCGCGTCACCCGGAAGGAAAACAGCCGGTCGGTCCAGTGTTTCACCTCCGTTACGGTCTGTGCATCGGGCAGGGTGGGCACCTTGACAGGTTTGGCTTCGGTCACAGGAGAGATCTCGTTCATGGTTTCCGTTACCGGTGCGTTTGCCCGGCATTCCTTTCTTAGTCGTTGATCTGGATCAGGTGAAGAGGCGGAAGTTCATTTGCGTGCAAATGAATTGCGGCTGGCGCATTTTTGCCCCAGCCGCGTTTCGCGTTCGGGGAAAGGTCTTAGCCGCGCAAGCGGGCCTGGTAGTCATGCGCCTTCCAATCCGCCCGGAAAAGCCAGTGCGTCTGCGGCTGGCGCTCGGCCATTTCGTCGCTGATCTCCACCTCGTCGAAGCCCGCGCGCCGCGCCATGGCGAACTGATCCGCAAGGACATGCCCTCGCGCCCTGAGCCGCCCGGTGAAGCCCATCAGCCTGAGCTGCCGCGCAATGGTAAAACCACGCCCGTCGGAGAAGCTGGGGAAATCCACGCGGATCATCGGCACATCGGGCAGGCGGCCTGCCAGCTCCAGCGGATCGGCAGAGGAGGGCAGGTCGATCGCGACCCCCTCATAGGCATCCTCGAGCGCCACAATCGGCGCGTCCCAGTCATCCTTGGCAAAGCCGGTATCGGTCACAATCACGCTCATGCGTTCTCTCCTATGCGTTGGGCGGTGCCATTGACGAAATGGATGCCGCATTCGGTTTTCTGCTGGCCGCGCCAGCGGCCTGATCTGGGGTCTTCGCCTGTTGCCACGGGGCTGGTGCAGGGCATGCAGCCGATCGACGGATAGCCCTGCGCCACCAGAGGGTGCCGGGGCAGGCGGTTTTCGGTCATGTAGGTCTGCACATCCTCGCGCGACCAATGCGCGAGCGGATTGACCTTCATCCGGCCTGTCCCGTCTTCGGTCTCGAAGAACTCAAGGCTTTCTCGCGCGCCGCCCTGATAGCGTTTGCGCCCGGTGATCCAGCCGTCGAACCCGTCAAGCGCGCGGGCCAGTGGCGCGCTCTTGCGCAGGGCGCAGCAGGCGTCGGGATCGTGCCGGTGCAGCGTGCCGGTCGGATCCGCCTGGTCAATTTCCGCGGCACTGGCCCGGATGATCCGCAGATCGCGCAGCCCCAGCCGCTCGGCCAGCTCCTGCTGGTAGACCAGCGTTTCGGTAAACAGGAGTTCCGTGTCGATAAAGATCACCGGCGTTGCGGGCGCTATCACCGAGACCAGATGCAAGAGCACCACCGATTCCGCGCCGAAGCTGGACACCAGCGCCAGTTTGCCCGCCTCGGGCGCGGTCAGCGCATGGGTCAGCACGGCGGTGGCGGAATGGAGCCTGTACCATTCGTTCAGGCCCGCCACCCGTGGGGCAAGGTCATTCAGCGGCATAGGCTTCGGCCTTCTCATAAAGTGCTGCCTTGAACGGGGCCATGCCGATGCGCCTGTAAGTGGCGAGAAAGCTTTCCTCGGGGCTCTCGCGCAGGTCGAGATAGGCATAGACGATCCGCTCGATCGCCGGGATGATCTCGTCATAGGCAAAACCCGGCCCGGTGCGTTCACCGATGGCAGCATCCTGGGTATGGTCGCCGCCCAGCGTGATCTGGTAGTTTTCCACGCCCGCGCGGTCGAGACCCAGAATGCCGATATGGCCGACATGGTGATGCCCGCAGGCATTGATGCAGCCCGAGATCTTGATTTTCAGATCACCGATCTCATGCTCCAGCTTCAGCTCGTCGAAGCGTGTCGCGATCTGCTGCGCCACGGGGATGGACCGGGCCGTGGCCAGCGCGCAGTAATCCATGCCAGGGCAGGCGATGATATCCGAGATCAGCCCGATATTGGCCGTGGCCAGCCCGTGTTTTTTCAGTTCGGCGTGCAGTTCCGGCAGGTCGGATTTGTGCACATGCGGCAGGATCACGTTCTGCTCGTGCGAGATGCGCAGCTCGTCATGGCCGAAGCGTTCCGCCAGATCGGCCATCACGCGCATCTGCCCGGCGGTGGCATCGCCTGGCGTGGCCCCATGCGCCTTGAGGCTGATTTGCACGATGGCATAGCCCGGTGCGCGGTGCGGGGCGAGGTTGGTGTCGGCCCAGGCGCGGAAGATCGGGTCGGTCTTATACGCGGTTTCGTAAATCGCCGTGCTGCCCTCGCGGAAGGCGGGCGGGGCGAAGGCGGCCTTGATCTCGTCAAACAGGGCAAGGTCGATGCCGGAGAAGGTCGGCCGGATCACCTTGAAGCGTTCGCCGACGCGGGCGCGAATGTCGTCGATGCCATGCTCGTGCACGGTGATCTTGATGCGCGATTTGTATTTGTTGTCGCGCCGGCCCAGCAGGTTCCAGACCGACACCACCGCCTCAAGATAAGGCAGAAGATCAGCTTGGCTTACGAAGTCATTGATAACCTTGCCAATCATCGGGGTCCGGCCCAGCCCGCCGCCGACGATCACGGCATAGCCGATCTCTCTGTCCCGTTCGACGATCTGCAATCCGATATCATGCGCGCGGGTGACGGCGCGGTCCTGAGTGGCCCCCGACACGGCGATCTTGAACTTGCGCGGCAGGAACTGGAACTCGGGGTGATCGGTCGACCATTGCCGGATCAGCTCGGCCACCGGGCGCGGATCGGCCACCTCATCGGCGGCGGCCCCGGCGAAATGGTCTGCCGTCACGTTGCGGATCGTATTGCCCGAGGTCTGGATGGCGTGCATGTTCACCTCGGCCAGCGCGTCGAGCATGTCGGGCACGTCCGAAAGCTTGGGCCAGTTATACTGGATGTTCTGGCGCGTGGTGAAATGGCCATAGCCCTTGTCCCAGCGGTCCGCGATCTCGGCCAGTTTGCGCATCTGGCGGCTACCCAACGTGCCATAGGGAATGGCCACGCGCAGCATATAGGCATGCAGTTGCAAATAGAGCCCGTTCATCAGGCGCAGCGGCTTGAACTCATCCTCGGTCAGCGCGCCCGCGATGCGGCGCTCCACCTGCTGGCGGAACTGGCGGTTGCGTGTCGCGACGAATGCCGCGTCAAAGTCTGTATAGTCGTACATCAGCCCAGCTCCGCCTGTTTGCCGTGGAAATAGTTGGAGGGTCCGGTGCGGCGGAACGCCTCGCGGAAATGGGTGGGCTCGGGGCCGCTGGCACCGGGTCTGGCATCCGCCAGATAGGGCCCGACCACCTGATCGGGCTGGCCTTCGGCCATGAGCAGGCGCAGCCTGGCCTCGGCCTCGTCCGTCAAAAGTTCGGCCTCCGACAGATTGCGGGTCCAGCCGTCATCGGCAGTCTGATAGATCACATCGCCTTCGATCAGGGCGTTTCCGGTGACAACTTTGGGAGTGAATTCGCGGGGCATGTCAGGCAAGCTCCTGTTTCTGCTCAATTTCAGTGAGGGCGGTTGCGGCATCACGCGGGGCAAGGCCGAAAAGGGTGAGCGCGGGGCCGCTGGCCTGCCATGCGGCCAGATCCGCGGGCAGGCGCTCCAGCGTGGTGGCGAGGATGCGCTGATCGGGGCGGCTTGCGTTTTCGACCAGCGTCACCGGCGTTGCCCGGTCGGCCCCATGCATGATCAGGCGGCCCTGCACGAACCGCGCCGAGGCCTTGCCCATATAGATCGCGGCCACCTCGCCGGGACGCGCCAGCGCGCGCCAGTCGTGATCGGCGAAACCTTGCATGTCATGACCCGTCAGCAGGCGCAGCGAAGAGTTGCGGCCGCGTTTGGTCAGGCTCTGGCCGATGGCGGCGGCCGAGGCCGAGGCGGCGGTGATGCCGGGCACCACATGCCAGCCGATCCCGGCGGCGTCGCAGGCGTCGATTTCTTCATCCAGGCGTCCAAAGACAGACGGATCGCCCCCCTTGAGCCGCACGACCTGTGATCCGCGCGCGGCGTGATGCACGATAAGCGCGTTGATCTCGGACTGGGCGGTGGATGTGCCGAAGCCTTGCTTGCCCACATCGATGAGGGCCGTGCCGCGCCCGGCAAGGGCCAGGATCTCGGCCGAAACCAGCCGATCATGGATGACCACATCCGCGCTTTGCAGGGCGTTCAGCGCCTTCACGGTCAAAAGCCCCGCATCGCCGGGACCTGCGCCGACAAAGGCAACATGGCCCGGACGCGGCAGGGCGGCAGGCTTTGCAGTTGCGGCATTCGCGCGGGTCAGAAGAGACAGAATGCGGGAAAGCGGTTTCATGGTTGCGGCTCCGGTGGCGCGTTGACTTTCCTGTAATATAGAAAAAAGTTCTGGATATTTGCCAGTAACCCCGGCAAATAAGGAAATATGTTCCGGTTTGGCGGCAAAGCCTGCGGGGCGTTCCATGAAGAGGGAATTTGAAGAATGTCAGTCCGTCTGGATGAGTTAGACCGGAAAATCCTTGTGCAGCTGCAACAGGACGGGGGGCAATCACTCGATGACATTGCCAAGATCGTCGGCAGTTCCAAGACGCCGGTGTGGAACCGGATTCGCAAGATGCGCGAGGCCGGGGTGATCAAGAGCCAGACCTATCTGCTGGACGCCGAGGCGCTGGGGTTCGAGGCCTGTTTCTTTGTGCTGATCCGCACGTCGGAGCATGATGCGGGCTGGCAGGCGGCCTTCCTGAAGGCGCTGCGCGACCGGCCCGAGGTGCAGGAGGCGCACCGGCTGGCGGGCGATATCGATTATATCCTGAAGGTGCGCGTGGCCAATGCGCGGGCTTATGACACGTTTTACCAGGCGCTGATTTCAGAGGTGAAGGTGCATAACGTGACAGCGCTTTTGTCGATGGAGGAGATCAAGTCGACCACGGCGCTGCCTCTGTGAGCAGACGGGATCCAAAGGAGCGCTTCCGCGCGCTTTTTAGTCTGGCAGTGCAGAGGTGACGCGCACCCTCTGAGCTTGGGCTGTATGGGAAGGCCTGGAAACTTAGTATTTGAGGAACAATGAAAGCGTCTGGAGATCAGTTCTCGGGGGCGGCTTCAAGCGCGGTGACGATGGGAGAGAAATCAGCCTGCGTCAGGCTGGCCCCGCCCACGAGTGCGCCATCGACATTGGGGGTGGCGAAGATCTGGGCGGCATTGTCGGGTTTGACCGAGCCGCCATAGAGCAGGCGGGTGGAGCGGCCGACCCCGGCACCGAAGCGGCGTTCGAGCCGGGCGCGGATGAAGTCATGCACCTCGCCGATCTGATCGGTGGTGGCGGTCAGCCCGGTGCCGATGGCCCAGATCGGCTCATAGGCGATGACGGTGTTTTCGCCGGTGGCGGTGTCGGGGACGGAACTGGAGAGCTGTCCGGCGATGATGTCGAGTGTGTTGGCGGCCTCTCGCTGAGCCAGGCTTTCGCCCATGCAGATCACCGCCATCAGCCCTGCCTCATGCGCGGCACGGGCCTTGGCGCGGACCATTTCAGAGCTTTCTTCATGTGCTTCGCGGCGTTCGGAATGCCCGAGGATCACCGCGCGCGCGCCCGCATCCGCCAGCATCGGCGCGGAGATGTCGCCGGTATGCGCGCCGCTTGTCTCGGCATGGCAGTCCTGTCCGCCAAGGGACAGACTGGAGGCGGCGAGCCGGTCATGGGCGCGGCTGAGCAACGTGGCGGGCAGGCAGAGGAGCAGCTCGACAGGCGAGGCGGCATGGGTCTGTGCGATGGCCTCGGCCTCGGCCAGGGCGGCAGATGTGCCGTTCATCTTCCAATTGCCGGCGGCCAGTTTGCGTCGCATCTGCGGCTCTCCTTGTTGCTCTTGGGGCGCGCGCCTTTCTTGTGGTACGCGGGCAGGGGCGTCAAGGGGCGGGGGGCGCTACATATCGGCGAACTTGATCGATTCGCCGCAGCCGCAGGCTTCGGTCACGTTGGGATTCTTGAAGCGGAACCCCGACTCGAGCAGGCTCACCTCATAGTCGATTTCGGTGCCGAAGAGGAACATCTGTGCCATCGGGGCGATCATCACACGCGCGCCGTCCTGTTCGACCACCTCGTCGAGCGGGTCGATCTCGGCCACATAGTCCATCGTGTATTCCATACCGGCGCAGCCGCCTTTCTTGACGCCGATACGCAGGCCCTGGCTTTCGCCTTCGGCCATGAGTTTGGCGATCTGCGCGGCGGCGCGGGGTGTGATCGTGACGGCCTGTTTGCCGGGAATGCTGAACATGGTGGCGGTTCCAAAGATATCTCTCAGGATGAACTTAGGGCGACGAGGGGATGATCTCAAGAGGGGGCAAAGCCCCGAGAAGGGCTTGTGTGGCAAGAGCGGTGGCAATGGCCCAGCCGAAGGAGGCGAGCGTGCCGATGATCACGTATTCGGCAAGCCGCTGGTCACGCATAGCGGTGCCGAAGCGCAGGACGGATTTGGCCGCGATCAGAAAACCGACGCCGAGCGGCTGTCCGGCCAGCATCATCAGGTAGATCAGGCCGCGTTCGAGAAGGCCGATCTGGCGTCCGCCATCGCGCAGACCGGCGTTGCGGATACGCTGCGTGTGGGGCTGCATCAAAAGGGCCACGGCATGGCGGCCCGCGGTGAGGGCGGTTATGGCCCCTGCGGCGAGCGCCATGAGGGGCAGGAGCGGGTCATATGCGGCCCAGGCGCCGGTGCTCCAGAGCGTGGGCGCATAGGAGGCGGCGGCGAGAAGCGTGGCGAGGTGGGCCATCTGATCGAGAAGGAAGGCGCCCAGCTTGCGAAAGCCGCCATAGGTCTTGATGGCGTCAATCAGCAGATGCGCGGCGGTCAGCAGGGCCAGGGTCGCATCGTAGATCTGACCAAGCGCCAGATGCGCGGTGATCCAGACGATGGCCCCATGCAGGACAAGCACGTGCGGGCGCGATTTGTTGGCATTTATCCAATTGGTTTGTAATGTAAAATCGGCAAGGACATGCGCCAGAAGCAGGGCGGTGAATGTCTCGATCATGGGCCTGTCCCCTCGTGTTCGAAGGCTGTGAGCGCATCGGCCAGCGCATGGTATCCAGCGGCGCTCAGCGCCTGGTCAACGGCCTGCCGGGAGATGCCGAGCGCTGCGGCGGCGGTGGCATGTGTGGGCGGCGCAGGGGGCAGCATCAGCACCATCGCGCGGGCCTGCGCGGGGGTCCAGCCTTGGGAAATATGATCGGCCAAAAGGGTTGCTGCATGGGCTGAGCCGCCGGTGGCATGGGCCATTTGGATGTGGGGTCCGGTGAGGGTTTGGAGGAGGCGGCCGGAGGTGGTGAAGACCGGGCCGGTGGCAGAGTTGGGATTGCCGTCCGGGGGCAAGCTGTCTGACCCGCTGGCCAGGGCGATGCGGGTGGAGAAGGGTTTGCCCAGACGGCGCAGGGCCGCGCGCAGATAGAGAGAGCTTCGCAATGCAAGCCCTTCTGAAGACAGGAAAAACTGCCATCCGTCACCGCTGGACCGGGCGAAGCCCGTGCGCAGCTCCGGCGCCCAGCGCGCCACGTCCTGTGCTGCGTCGGCCAGGGCGGATATCGCGTCGTTAACCTGGCGGTCGGTGAGTTTGGACGATTGTATCAAATCGCCTGAGAGGACGGAGATCGGGATCATTGGCAAGTTATAAAGCTTGCAGAGAAACAAAGCAAGCTAATTTACTTGCGTTACATGAATCCCAGTTCGAGACGCGCCTCGTCGCTCATCATGTCCATGCCCCAGGGGGGTTCCCAGGTGAGCTCCACATCGACCTGTTTCACGCCCGGAAGCGGCTCCACGGCCTCGGCCACCCAGCCGGGCATCTCACCCGCCACGGGACAGCCGGGAGCGGTCAGGGTCATCACCACTTTGACGGCATTTTCCGTATCGATATCAATGGTATAGATAAGGCCCAGATCAAAGATATTGACCGGGATTTCCGGGTCATAGACAGAGCGGCACGCCTCAACGATGTTATCGTAAAGGGGGTGATCCGTGCTCGACGGTGCGATCAGTGGGGCACCTTCAACCGGGTCGGGGGTCTGGCTCATGTCGGGGTCCTGCGCTTCATTCCTGAGCAAACATATAGGATTTATCTCGGGCGGCGTCCAGAGGGAGGAGAATTGTACGTTTTGTACAAAATGACCCCCTGTTTTGTACAAAATTCTTTGCCGGGGTGGCGCTTTCGGGGCGTCACTCCGACGCTTCCGCGCCCGGCATGGGGCCGGTTTTCCATGTGCAATCGGTGAGGCCGAGTTCGGCGATGTCTTCGGGGGTGAGGCGGGGGACATTGCGCCATTCGGGTGGGGCAATTTGATCCCAATATATGAGTTCGGGGCTACGTTCTATCCACCAGCGCCAAAGAGAAAAGTACTCTTCGTCGCTCAGATGGGTAGTGACCCACTGACAAGGGCGATTGAGCGGAGTACCCATTTGCGCTGCAAAATCAGGGGAAAACGAAACGCTTTTATCTAGAAATGCATTTCGGAAATCAGTGCGTTCGTCAAAATCTATTTTATCAACAATAAGATTGCGCATTGCACCA
The DNA here is from genome assembly GCF_009762325.1 of Roseovarius faecimaris. Classification (NCBI taxonomy): domain Bacteria; kingdom Pseudomonadati; phylum Pseudomonadota; class Alphaproteobacteria; order Rhodobacterales; family Roseobacteraceae; genus Roseovarius; species Roseovarius faecimaris. The sequence continues at coordinate 2,044,592 of NZ_CP034348.1, read as the reverse complement.
CCAAAGTTAGTTGCACCATCTAGATTGATTTCAGCAAAGAAAGTCGGTGTATCTAATGAACCAGCCAAATATGAGAAATCGAATACGGTGTTTGCCATTTTTGCATGCCCAAAACTCACATCATCTAAGTACGAAAATTTGAAGTTAGCCGAAGTCAAAGTTACATCTCCAAAGTTAACTTCCTTCATGCCTGAGCTGCTAAAATCTACGCTGTTCAAACTGGTATCGAAGAAAGTTGTATTTGTAATTTGGGAATTGTTGAAACTTGTGCGGGTCAAGTTGGCGTACCAAAAAACAGTGCTTTCTATTTTTGCGAAAGTAATGTGTGTGTCGACTAGATTCGTTCTTACGAAACTTGCGTGCAGTATGTTGGTTGACCGCAGACTTGCAGTTGCCAGCTCAGCATTTCTAAAATCCGTGAAGCTTAGATTAGCTTTGCTGAGATCAGCCCCTTCCAGATTAGCATCCCAAAATTCAGAACCAGCTAAATCTATGAGCGAGAGGTTTGCTCCAACCAGATAAGCAGATATCAATACCGCGTTCCTTAGATCAGGTTTCTTTTGAAATGGGCCATCCCATGAAGGACGCTGAAAATCAGCAAATGAAGAGGAACGGCGGGATCTCCATTCGTCTTTAAAGCTCTGCTCGCGGTCGCCTAAGTCCAAACAATCCGCCGCTTTGATCCCCTTGCGGCGACACCAGTTATCGCGAAACTCGTCGCGGGCGATGGCGTAGGGGAGCCAGCCTTCGGGGCGTTCGACAATGTCTTCTCCGATGAGGACCAGGTCTGCGAGGTACTCGGTCGGGCCTTCGGTGCGCTGAAAGGCGAAGATCAGAAGGGCAGGAGCGATGATGAGGAAGGCGCTCATTGCCGGAACGGTGGACCAGAGGTTGATTTGTTGGCCGCTATTCGAGGGGCGCATGCGCAGGATCAGCATGGCGAGGCTGGCGGTGCCGGTGATGAGCACCACGATCAGCGCCAGGGTGGCCACAAGGGTGATCCAGAGAAACTCCCGGGCGGGCATGGATTGCCACCACAAGAGCCCCAGCACCAAAGGGCCGAAGCCCCAGGCGAGCAGAAAGTTGAGCGCCATGGCGGCGGCTTCGAGGGTGCGGGGGGTGGTGCAGGCGTCATCGCGCAAGCGGCGGCGCAGGTGCAGGGCGGCGTCGGTCACGAGCCAGGGCGAGACCACATCGCCCAGAGGCTGGCCCTGATGCACCGGGTCGGCCTTGCCCAGCACATCCCAAAGCCGGATCAGGTAGAGGTGGAAGTAGCCGTAGATCGCGGCAGTCAGGATCGGGGCGGCGACGAAGAAATAGCGCGTGGGCACGTCGACATTGACCAAAGGCAGCTCAGTGGCGCGGCCGACGCCGTAGAAGTCGATATGCTCGACCCCCATCAGCGTGATCCCGACAAAGACAAGCACACCGAGGAGGGCGAACCAGGTGTTGCGGGCATTGGAGGTGAGCGCGTTGATGCGGGCGATGTCGTCGGGCAGATCAGCCATGGGGCAAAGACCTTTGGGTATAATATATCGGTCAGTCTGCATGCGAGGCGGGTGAAAAGCAAATGCTGAGCGGGGAGGAGGAGGCCCGGGATCGGGGTCCGGGGCGGGGTCAGCTTGCGCCCAGCTGTTCGGCAAAGAACGGCTCGGGGCTGTCCACCTCAACCAGCCGTTTGCGCACCACCTGCCAGAAGCGGGTGCCGATGGTGCGCACGAAGGTCCGGTCGTGGCTGACCAGAAGGGCGGTGGTGTCATGGGCCAGAAGCTCATGCTCCAGCGCCTCTTGCCCGTCGATATCGAGATGGTTCGTCGGCTCGTCGAGGATGTAGAGGTTCGGCGCCTGAAGCCGCAGCAGAAGCATGGCGAGGCGGCTGCGCTGGCCGCCGGAGAGGGCCGGAATGGGCTTGTCCTGCATACCGAAGGCGATGCCCGCGGCGGCCAGTTCGGCGATGGCCTTCTGATCGCCGATATCCGACACGGAGGTGACGGCGTCGAACGGGGTCTTGTAGGCGCTAAGCTGGCTGAGCGCCTGATCGGAGATGCCGGGTACTGCCGACGGGGCGACGCGGATCGTGGGGTGCTCGGCGCGGGTGGCGGCGATGACCTGGGTCAGGAGCTGCGTCTTGCCGGTGCCATTGGCCCCGAGGATCACGACACGGTCGCCGGGGCTGATCCAGGATTGCGGCAGTGTGTAGAGCATGGGGCCGTCGGGAATGCAGATTTCGGTCGGCTCGAAGCTGATCAGGGCCTTGGCATGGGCGCCGGAATTGGCGAGGCGGATCTGGCCGGAACCGGCCTCCTGATGTGCGGGGCGGGCGGCCTGCACGATGCTGTCGGCGCGCTCTTTCAGTTGCTTGTTCTTCTTCAGCAGCAGGTCAGAGCCGGAATTGATCCCGATATTCTTGAGCTTGGCCGCCTGGCGGCGGAGCTGATTGGCCTTGGCGACCTCGTTCTCGAACCGGCGGGCGGCGGCATGGTCCTTCTCGTCCAGGGCCGCGCGGGCCTCTGTGTAGGGCAGGGGGAACTCCTCGGACGCCTCAGAGCGCAGGAAAAGCGTGCGGGTCGTCACCTCGTCGAGAAAGGCGCGGTCATGGCTGACGATCAGCATGGGCACGCCGCGCGCGATGGTGGCGATCCAGTTCTGCAGAAACCCGATGCGGGAAAGATCGAGGTGGTTTGTCGGCTCGTCGAGCAAAAGCACGTCCGGTTCACTCACCCAGGCGCGGGCCAGAAGCGCCACCCGCTGCCAGCCGCCCGAAAGCTGCGCCAGCGGCGTGTGCCACAGCTCGGGCGGGACCGAGAGATCGTCGAGCACGATATCGACCCGCCAGCTTTCCATCTCGGCGGTCTCGGGATCGAGGGCCGAGAGCACGGTGTCATAGAGGCTGAGCGGGTGCAGCGCGTCAGGCGGGTTCTGGGCGACAAGTGCCATGCGCAAGCCGCGGGCGGTGGTGATTTCGCCGGTGGTCGGCTCCTGCGCGCCCGCGATCAGCGACAGAAGCGAGGATTTACCGCGCCCGTTGGAGGCGACAAGCCCGATGCGGTCGCCCTTCTCGATGGAGAAGGTGAGGTTGGAAAACAGGGGCGTGCCGATGGTCAGGCCAAGATTGCGAAGGGTGATCAGGGACATCTGTCAGGTCTTTCCGGGTCAGAAGCAGCGCAAGGCGGCTGCGGTCAGGGCAGATCGGATCAGATGGTATGCGCGTCCGGATCAGCCCCACAAACGACGTTGCGGGGCGCGGACAGGGCCGCGGGTTCGGTCATGATAGCGGAATGCGTGCATCTGCTGACCCCTCCCGGTGTTGAGCAGGGCAAGGGTAGGCGGATGCGGGCGCGAGGTCAATCGGCGGGGAGGTGCGTGTGAACACGCACCCTACGGGATGGATCATCCGGCGGATTTGGTTTTGCGGCGGCGGATCGGGGCAGGGCGGACCTGGGCCTCGATCTGCTCGTAAAGCAGTCCGGCGATGTTCTTGCCGGTCGAATTTTCGATGCCTTCGAGCCCGGGAGAGGAGTTGACCTCGAGCACTTTCGGCCCGGCCTCGGCGCGCAGCAGGTCCACGCCGGCGAGGTTGAGCCCGAAGACGCGCGCCGCCTTGATCGCGGTTTCACGCTCGGCCTTGGTGATGCGCACCGATTTGGCCGACCCGCCGCGATGCAGGTTGGAGCGGAAATCGCCTTCGGCGCCGGTGCGTTTCATCGAGGCCACGACCTTGCCGCCCACGACGAGGCAGCGGATATCCTCGCCCGCGGCCTCCTTGACGAAATCCTGCACGAGGAAGTTGGCCTTGAGCCCGCGGAAGGCGTCGATCACCGATTCCGCCGCTTTTTTGGTTTCGGCCAGCACGACGCCCTTGCCTTGGGTCGATTCCAGCAGTTTCACGATCAGGGGCGCGGTGCCGACGAGGCCGATCAGGTTCGCGGTGTCCATCGGCGAGGCGGCAAAGGCGGTGTTGGGCATGCCGATCTTGGCGCGCGACATGAGCTGATGGGCATAGAGCTTGTCGCGGCTTGCGGTGATGCCGGCGGAGGGGTTCACGCAATAGGTGCCGATGGTTTCGAACTGGCGCACGATGGCGGTGCCATAAGGGGTGATCGAGGCGCCGATGCGCGGGATCACCGCGTCATAGCGGGGCAGGCGTTTGCCGTCGTAATGCACTTCGGGCGTCATCGGGTTGATCGCCATGTAGCAGCGGGTGGTGTTGATCACCTCGACGGTATGGCCGCGCTTTTCGCCTTCTTCGACGAGGCGGCGGGTGGAATAGTTGTCTTCGCGGCTGAGCACGGCGATGCGCAGGGCGCGGTTGGGCTGTGCGGTGCGCATCTTGGACGTGTGGTAGACGTCATAGCTGAGCTCGGGCTGGAAGAACCGGTCGGTGGCCTGGATCGAGATGTGATCCTTCAGCGCCTGGCGGCCCAGCAGCATGCGGCTGGCCATGGAGGAGCGGTTGGTGAGGGTGATCTCGATGGGCCAGCTCTGACCGCCAACGGAGAGCGTGCTTTCGATCACGTAGCGCAGCTCTTTCTCGCCATTCGACGAGGCCACCTCGCGCCGGTCCACGATGGGCGCGGAACAGGGGATCACCAGATCGTCGCGGCCGGGAATCGGGTGCAGGGTGAACCGCACCTTGGGATGTTTGGCCGAACCGAAGGTTTCGATGTCAAACGCATGCAGCGCCGAGGTGCGCGCGCCGGTATCGACCTTGGCGCGCAGCGCAGGAACGCCCAGATCGGGCAGACTGATCCACTCCTCCCAGCCGAATTGCAGAATCTCTGGTTGGGTGTCGTCCGTCATTTGCTTTTCCCTGTCGGTCTTTGTGCGCGGGTTGAACGCTCTATCATCGGGAAATCGCGGGGGGATGCAAGGGAGGAGGCGGGATGTCCGGTTTGAGCCCTGAGCGGTCATTGCGGCAAGCGCACCACAAGGCCGATTGCCAGCCCCCGGGGTGGCGATCCTGTCAGGCGTTCCGGGGCACTTTATCCCCGCCACATCCGCGCGCAGAAGGAGCGAGGCACCCAGCCCCGCCATATCGCCAGCCCTGGTAGGGGGGCTGGCGATGGGCCGGGCCGCTGCGCGGCTGTTAACCGGCCCGTGGTGCCTTGTTCCTAGGTCAGCAACATCCGCCTGGCAGTCGCTTCAAATGGCTTACTTATTGATATCCTCGTGGAAAATGCGCGTCTGGTCGTCGGGGTTGCGGAAGAGCCTGCGCAGCACGATCCAGGCGATGAGCGAAGTGGCCGCGAAGATTACCAGCAGGGCGACGAGGCTGATCTTCAGTGGCAGCAGCACGAGCAGCGCCACGATGGCCGCGCCGACGGCAAAGCCGAGGAAGATAAAGCCGGGAGCGATCACTTCGAGAATGGCGAGGCCCAGGGCCCCGGCGAGCCAGGCCCACCAGAGTTGCCAGAGTGCCAGCTCTTCCATCACGATTTCCCTTTCAGCATGTTGAAGGCGTTGCCAAACGCCTCAAGCGCGTTGGCCGGCACGACGATGGTCGAGGCCGACGGGCTGTTGCCCAGGGCGTTGAGCGACTCGACCTGTTTCAGGGCCACCTGGTATTGCGCGGCCTCAAGCCCGTTGGCCTGAATGGCCGCCGCAACGACGCCGGTGGCGTAGGCTTCGGCGTCGGCTTCGACGCGGCGGGCCTCGGCGGCTTTCTGGGCGGCGTAAAGCTCGGCATCGGCGGCCAGTTCCACCGCGCGGCGCTGGCCTTCGGCCTCGGTCACATGGGCGCGGCGGGCGCGTTCGGCGTTGAGCTGTTGCAGCATCGCGGCGCGGGTGGCTTCGTCCAGGTTGACATCGAGAATTTCGGCGCGGGTGACCTCGATCCCCCAGTTGTCGACGGCGTCCTCGACCAGAGCCTTGATCGTGGTGATCAGCTGGGCGCGGTTGGACTGCACCTCGTCCAGGTCCATCTTGCCAATCTCGGCGCGGACGATCCCGGCCACGGTGGTGGCGATGGCGGCGTCCACGTCGCGGATGCGATAGACCGTCTTTTCCGGCTCGGTGATGCGGTAGAACACCGATGTTTCCACCTGCACCAGCACGTTATCCTTGGTGATCGCGTCCTGGGAGGCATTGGGCAATTGCCGTTCGAGAATGGAAATCTTGTGCCGGACCACGTCGAAGAACGGCACGATCAGGTTGATGCCGGGGCCCATGACCTTGCGCAGCTTGCCGAAGCGTTCGACCACGTGCTGTTCGGATTGCGGCACGATCTTGACCGCCTTGAAGACGGTGATGACAAGCAGAAGCGCCAGCAACAGGAGCGGCAGGTTGGAGGACAGCAGGTCCATAATCAGGTCTTCGGTCATAATTGGCCCTCTTAAAGTGTATGCAATAGTATACAGTTGGGGTGTGTGTCTTGGATTTGCAAGCTACGGTAGCCCGCTTTATGGAGAGGCAAAAGATGAAACTTGGCTGAGGGCTATAGGTTTTGACGACCGGATTCGAGAAACTGGCGCAGGATGGCGCGGCGCGGCTGGGCGTGATCCGCACACCGCGCGGAGAGGTGCGCACCCCGGCCTTCATGCCGGTGGGCACGGCGGCCACGGTAAAGGCCATGCTGCCCGAGAGCGTACGCGAGACAGGGGCCGATATTCTGCTGGGCAATACCTATCACCTGATGCTGCGCCCGGGCGCCGAGCGGGTGGCGCGCCTGGGCGGGCTGCACAAGTTCATGAACTGGGAGCGGCCCATTCTGACCGATAGCGGCGGGTTTCAGGTGATGAGCCTCGCAGGGCTCAGGAAACTCACCGAGGAGGGCGTGACCTTCAAGAGCCATATCGACGGGTCGAAACATATGCTGAGCCCGGAAAGCAGCATGGAAATACAGCGGCTTCTGGGGTCGGACATCGTGATGTGCTTTGACGAATGTCCCGCCTTGCCCGCCGAGCGCGAGGCGATTGCCCGGTCCATGCGGCTGTCCATGCGGTGGGCCGAGCGGTCAAGGGCGGCCTTTGGCGTACGGCCGGGGCATATGCTGTTCGGCATCATGCAAGGCGGGCTGGAACGCGATCTGCGCGAGGAAAGCGCCGAAGCACTCAAGGCCATCGGGTTTGACGGCTATGCCATCGGCGGGCTGGCGGTGGGCGAGGGGCAGGCGGCGATGTTCGACTGTCTGGATTATGCGCCGGGATTTCTGCCGGAGGACAAGCCGCGCTATCTGATGGGGGTGGGCAAGCCCGATGACATCGTGGGGGCCGTGAAGCGGGGCGTGGACATGATGGATTGCGTGCTGCCGTCGCGGTCGGGGCGCACGGGGCAGGTCTTTACCCGGCGCGGCGTGGTCAACATCAAGAACGCGCGCCATGCGGACGATCCGCGCCCGCTGGACGAGGCTTGCAGCTGTCCGGCCTGCCGCAGCTATTCCCGCGCCTATCTGCATCATGTGTTCCGCGCGCAGGAGATGATCAGCGGCATGCTTCTGACCTGGCACAACCTGCATTATTTCCAGGAGATCATGCAGGGCATGCGCGCGGCGATTGCCGAAGGGCGGTTTGCGGCGTGGGAGGCTATGTTCCATGCGCAGCGCGCGGAGGGGGACATTCCGCCGCTCTGAAGCCACTTCATGTTGGTGCAATCGCGCAACACCCCGCAATATCTGGTGTGCGGCGTCGGCAAATTCCGCGGGATTCGGAGTAGACTGCGGCCCAGGAGGACGCGGTCATGAAAGTTTTGCTTGTTTCGGCACTTGGTGTTGGCCTTGCGGCAGCGGCGGCGATTGCGCTGGCGTGAGTGCACCGTGAAAAGAGCATAGGTCAGGAAAACCGGCATAGCACGCTGTGAGTGCCGACGAGTAGACTACCCAGGAAGGCATTGAACCTGGGGTTTTGACATGTTGTTTAATTTTTCGATTTTCGCGGCCGGTTGGATGTCGGTGGCCGTTCTGGCCGCGGTGGCGCTGGCCTGATCGGTTTACCGACCAAACCAGCCTTTCTTTTTGGCCGCACCGCCGAAGACATACCCGTTGCCCTCGAAGAAGGCGCGCACGTCGGGTGTCAGCATGCCGCGGCCGGAGGCGTATTGAGGCAGATCGAAGCCGCCGCCGTAATTCAGCTCCACGATGACGGGGCCCTCTTCGGTGATGGCGATATCCGTTGATTGATAGGGCATGGGCGCAAACAGCCGGGCCGCCTGGGCGTTGACCTCGATCAGCCTGTCCCAGTGGGGCAGGGTCAGCCCCTTGAGGCCCGGCACGGAGGGGTGATCGTCATGGAAGCTCACTTCGAGGCCGGTGCGTTCGGCGACGGTGAGGATTTCACCGGTCTGCACATCGACCTCGCAGGCGAGGTTGCCGGGGCGCCAGAAGGCATCGGCGATGTTTTCCCCCTGCGGCAGCTTGATGATCGCAATCGGGCAAAACACACCGTCGGCGCGCACCATGTTGACCATGCGCACCGTGGCCAAAGCCGAGCAATAGGGCGCGAAATGCGAATGGTTTGTCAGGGTGCGCTGCAGAAGATAGCTGTGCCCGGCGACGAACGCCTCGAAGAAATGGTCATAGGTCATCGGGGGCTGGCCCGCGCAATGCAGATGCGTGTCATCGGCGTGATCAATGCGGAAGGCGCCGAAGCTGACCATGCCATCGACGATTTTGCCAAAGACGCTGCCTTCTTCGTTTTGCAGCAGGTCGCGCAGCGCGTCGGCTGACGAGATCTTGCGCAGACCGGGGAAGGTGCGGGCGGTTGTGTCGATCACGGCGATGGAGTCGGGCACGGGCACGCCGCCGGACGACAGCATCAGACCGGCGAGGGCCTTGTCTTCGGCCACAGCACTCCAGCCGCGATTGTTGCAGCGATGCGTGATCTCCCAGTGCAGGTCGTTCGAGATGTAGGCCGCGCGCTCTTCGTCGGTGAAGTTTTCGCTGCGGTAGAGGCCGAAGCGGATGTATTCCACCATGTTGATCCGGCTATCGGATTTTGCCATCTGGCGGAATTCGCGCTGAATCTGGAACACGGATTTGCCGCTGTTGCGTGCCGCATGCACCAACAAGTCTTTGTGATCTGTATCCCGGACCGCATAGTAATTACGCTGATCCAGATCGCTTGCGGAGATTTTGCCTTGGACTGTCACGACGGCTCCATTCAGTCTGTTTTGGGATGATTGTTGGTCGATTGGAAACAGTTATCCGCTCGCAATATGGTAAAAATATGACCATCCTGGAGCGTCTATAGGCCGTTTCACGGCAATAGGACCAAGCGGGCCGGGTCTTTCGGCCGGGAGAGGCCGCATGCGCCCCCGAAGCTGGCGCTTTTATGCAGTTTCCTTCGGAAATGCCGCTTGCTCCTTCTGGGCGAGCAAGGCATTGTGTCCGCCGGAGAAGGTTGAAACGGGTCGCATACACCCCAAGTAAGACCTCTGAGAGAGGAGAAGGCCAGAGTTGCCGATGATCGGGACCGGAGCCTTCTTGCCAAATACAGGATACTGAGCATGCAAGACCCCCTGAACGCATCCTACCCCGTGCTGCCGCTGCGCGATATCGTGGTGTTCCCGCATATGATCGTGCCGCTGTTCGTGGGCCGCGAGAAATCGGTCCGGGCGCTTGAGGAAGTGATGCAGGACGACAAGCAGATTTTGCTGTCGAGCCAGATTGACCCGAGCGACGACGACCCCAAGAGCGACGGCATCTATAATGCCGGCGTGCTGGCCAATGTGCTGCAACTGCTGAAACTGCCCGACGGCACGGTGAAAGTGCTGGTCGAAGGTGTGCAGCGGGTGCGGATCGTCGAATACCTTGAAAACGAAGATTATTTCGAGGCGCGCGCCGAGGCGTTGATGGAAATGCCGGGCGATGCGGCTACGATCGAGGCGCTGTTGCGGACCGTGACGAGCGAGTTCGAGCGCTATTCCAAGGTCAAGAAGAACATCCCGGAAGAGGCGCTGAGCGCGGTGTCGGAGACGACCGAGCCCGCCAAGCTCGCGGACCTTGTGGCCGGTCATCTGGGCATCGAGGTGGACCAGAAGCAGGACCTGCTGGAGACGCTGAGCGTCAGCGAGCGGCTGGAGAAGGTCTATGGCCTGATGCAGGGCGAAATGAGCGTTCTGCAGGTCGAGAAAAAGATCAAGACGCGCGTCAAATCCCAGATGGAGCGCACCCAGCGCGAATATTACCTGAATGAGCAGATGAAGGCCATTCAGAAGGAGCTGGGCGACGGCGAAGAGGGCGAAGGCGAGATTGCCGAGCTGGAAACCAAGCTGAGCGAGACCAAGCTGAGCAAGGAGGCCAAGGAAAAGGCCGAAGCGGAACTCAAGAAGCTCAAGAACATGAGCCCGATGAGCGCCGAAGCGACGGTTGTGCGCAATTACCTGGACTGGATGCTGTGCCTGCCCTGGGGCAAGAAATCCCGTGTGAAGAAGGACTTGCACCGCGCGCAGGACGTGCTGGACAAGGACCATTACGGGCTGGAGAAGGTCAAGGAACGGATTGTCGAGTATCTGGCCGTGCAGCAACGCTCGAAAAAGCTCAAAGGGCCGATCATGTGCCTCGTGGGCCCGCCGGGCGTGGGTAAAACATCGCTGGGCAAGTCCGTGGCCAAGGCGACGGGGCGCGAGTTTATCCGCATCAGCCTGGGCGGCGTGCGCGATGAGAGCGAGATCCGCGGCCACCGCCGGACCTATATCGGCTCGATGCCGGGCAAGATCATCCAATCGCTGAAAAAGGCGAAGACGACGAACCCGCTGATCCTCTTGGACGAGATCGACAAGATGGGCCAGGATTTCCGGGGCGACCCGGCCTCGGCCATGCTGGAAGTGCTTGATCCGGAGCAAAACTCGACCTTTGTCGATCACTATCTGGAGGTCGAATATGACCTTTCCGACGTGATGTTCCTGACCACGGCGAACAGCTATAACATGCCCGGGCCGCTTCTGGACCGGATGGAGATCATCCCGCTGGCGGGCTATACCGAGGACGAAAAGCGCGAGATCGCCAAGCAGCATCTCATTGACAAGCAAATCAAGAACCACGGCCTGAAAAAGGGCGAGTTCGAGCTGACCGACGACGCGCTGACCGCCATCATCCGCCACTATACCCGCGAGGCGGGGGTGCGGAACCTGGAGCGCGAGATCGCCAAGATCGCGCGGAAAGCCGTGACCAGGATCATCAAGAAAGAGGCCGAGACGATCACCGTCACGGCGGACAATATTGATGAGTACCTGGGCGTGAAGAAGTTCCGCTATGGTCTGGCCGAGGAATCGGATCAGGTGGGTGTTGTCACGGGTCTGGCCTATACCTCTGTCGGCGGTGAGCTTCTGAATATCGAAGCGCTGCGCCTGCCGGGCAAGGGCCGGATGAAAACCACCGGCAAGCTGGGCGACGTGATGAAGGAATCGATCGATGCGGCCTCATCCTATGTCCGGTCGATCAGCCCGCAGATCGGGATCAAGCCGCCCAAGTTCGAGAAGTGGGACATTCACGTGCACGTGCCCGAAGGGGCGACGCCGAAGGACGGGCCGAGCGCCGGTCTGGCCATGGTGACGTCGATTGTGTCGGTTCTGACGGGTATCCCGGTGCGCAAGGACATCGCCATGACGGGCGAGGTGACGCTGCGCGGCAATGCCCTGGCCATTGGCGGGCTGAAGGAGAAGCTTCTTGCAGCACTCCGGGGCGGCATCAAGACGGTGCTGATCCCGAAGGAGAATGAGAAGGACCTCGCCGAGATCCCCGACAATGTGAAGGAGGGGCTTCAGATCATCCCGGTGGAGCATGTCAGCGATGTGCTGAAACACGCGCTGGTGCGCACGCCCGAGCCGGTGGAGTGGGACGAAGCCGCCGAAGAGGCCGCCGCCGCCGAAGCCGCGCTGAAGGATGGCGGGGCGGAAGCCGGGGCCACCACCACGCATTAAGCGAGGTCACTGAAGATATGGGGCGTCTGACCGAGGTCAGGCGCCCTTTTTCATGGAATTTCAGCCGCTTGCCGCCGCTGCCGCGATGAGTGCAAGCAGAATGAGCGGCAGAATGATCCCCCCGTCTGAGCGTCCTGCGGCGCCTTCAGCGACGGTGCCCGCGCCAATGTTGGGGCCATCGCCCCCGGTCAGCGACGGATCGGCCAGAGCGCATGGAAGACGCGCAGATATGGTGAATAAGGTGAGGGGTTTCATGCTCTACCCTCCGGTGTGCCGGGTGCGGGTCAGCCGGTAGGCATGAGAATACTCTTGGAAGCAGATACAGAACGGGACGCCCCGGGATTGAGCGCCCGGGCCGTTAGACCTTCTGTGACATTGCCCGATAACCGGCCTGCCGGACGGGGGGTGCCTCAGAAAGCGCCGCCCGCGGCGGCCAGAAGCGTGGCGAGCCAGACCGCGATGATCAGCCCGTCTGCGTTGGACGAGTCCGCGACCGCTTCGGCGACCACCACATCGGGTGTGACGACCGGGTCCGAGAGGCTGCCTGCCAATGCCGGCGACGCGGCGAAGAAAGCGGCGACGAGTATGTATTTCACAGCTGTACCCCCAAAACAGGTGCTCTTGGGTTTGTCATAGCGGTTTTATGCGCATCAGGTCAACATATGGGTGGTCAGACGCCGTGCGTCACAGTATCCTGTGGATAAGTCCCGTATTGAGGATGATGAGGAAAGGGCGGACATGGCCACGCGAACAAGCAAGACAACCCCGTCCAAAGGACGGCCCGGGACCAGCCCGACGGCAACCGGAACAACCGGGCGCAAGGCCACGGCCAAGCCCGTTGCGGCGCCCGAAGATGGCGCGGCCCGGCCCGAGGGGCTGGAGATGAAAAAGCAGGAGCTGATCGAAAAGGTTGTGCAGCTCTCCGGCGTCAAGAAGAAAGACGCCAAGCCCGTGGTCGAGGCGATGCTGGAGGTGCTGGGCGAGACGCTGGCACAGGGGCGCGGGCTGAACCTGGCGCCTTTGGGCAAACTCAAGCTGAACCGGACGAAAGAGACGCCAAACGCCCGGATCATCGTGGCGAAGCTGCGTCAGAACAAGAGCGGAAAGAAACCGGACGGGACAGGCAACAGAGCGGTTGCAGAGGCCGCGGAGTGACGCTAAAAGGCGCATCGGAGGGTGATTAGCTCAGTGGTAGAGCGCTTCGTTCACATCGAAGATGTCAGGAGTTCAAATCTCTTATCACCCACCATTAAACCCACCGTACAGCAGGGGCCGATGGTTTCGCAGTTGGATGGGCCTGACCCCCGGCGTTTGCTGCGCAAGCCGCCTCTGGTCAGGAGTTCAAATCTCTTATCACCCACCATTTCAATCCTGTGAGCCATTGAGAAGCGCGTTGCGTGCAGCGCCATGAGAGGCCATGTCTGACTATCCCAAAATCTGGTTCCTGCGTCATGGCGAGACCGAATGGAATGCCGAGCGGCGTATTCAGGGGCAGCTTGAATCGAAGCTGACGCCGCGCGGTATCGGCCATGCCGAGGCGCAGGCGCGTCTGATGGCGCCGATTCTCAAGGCCGACCCGCCCTGTTTCGTCTCGCCGCTGGGCCGGGCGCAGCAGACGGCGCAGATTGCCCTGGGGGCGCGGGCATATGTCACCGATCCGCGCCTTGCAGAGGCCCATGCGGGCGATTGGCAGGGGCTGTTGCACGCGGATGTGCGGCGGGACCACCCCGAGCTTTTGCCGCCTGAGACAACGGCGCTCGATCTGTTCCTGAAGGCGCCGGGCGGCGAGGGCTTTGCGGTGTTTCATGACCGGATCCTGGCGTTTATGCGGGACTTGACCGAGCCGTCGGTCGTGGTTGCGCATGGGCTGCTGGGGCAGGTGATGCGGGGGCTGATCCTGGGGCTGCCCCACGAGGAGATGGGGACGCTCAGCAATGAGCAGGCCTGTGTCTACGTGCTTGAAAACGGCAGTGAGACGGTGCTGCGCGAGGCGGCGTAAATCCCCCCTTGCCAGACGCCCCGCGCCCGGCTAAACCGCGCGGACCGGGTGATTAGCTCAGTTGGTAGAGCGCTTCGTTTACACCGAAGATGTCGGGAGTTCGAGTCTCTCATCACCCACCATTATCCTTCCCATGACTTGTTGATCCGCTTCCCTGTGCGGGGCCTGCGCGCGTGCGGGCGAGGCTGTATGGACGGGTATGGCGAAGGGGGGCGGCTGCGCGGCGGTCACCGATTTGGGACGAGAGCGCGGGCCGGTGAATTCGCCGAAAACGAATGATTGTTTCTGAACCGGAAACAAACTGTTTCGGGACGATTGAAGCTTTTCCTCCCCGGTGCATCTCCGATAGGTCTGAAGGTGGTCAGTAAAATTGTTAATGGTTTTCGTGTGTTCGCGCCCGGAGTGCCAGCTAAAGGGACGGAAGATGGGGAACTCGCTTGATTACATCAAGGTCGGCGGTGCGTGTGTGTCTTCGCTCGCCCAGAAGGGGTGTGAGGTGGAGGTGATCAGCGATTTCGCCGAGGCGGAATCCCTTATTCAGGACATGGGCAAGGAGAGCCAGACGGCAAAGCTGTCATCGGGGTTCAACGATTTCACCCAGGAAAGCGGTTTCTGGCTGTTCATGAAGGAAGAGGGCCGTTTTGTCACCGCGGTTGCGACCCGGTTCGATAATATCGGGCGGGAGCATATGGGCTCTTACATGATCCGGACCATGCGGCGGCATTATCCGAATGACAAAGGCGAGACGCTTTTGGAGTTCACCGATGCGCTGCCACCGGGGTTTCACGGCAGGATGGCCTATATCGGGGAGCTTTTCGTGCATCCAGATCATCGCGGGTCACGCCAGAAACTACGTTATTTCATGATGTTACTGCAATGTTGCATCGCCACGAAATGGCCGATCGACTGGGTCTATGCGATGATGCGCGACCGCGATGTCAAACGCGGTTTCGCCACGGTTTACGGCTTTTCCATGCAATTGCCCGGGGTGGCGAAATGGGTGTCACCTGCCCCTGAGGGCCGGGGCGATTCAGAATGGCTGGTGGCGGTGCCGGTGCATCATATGGATCACATGATGCATCATTATGCGCATTCACTCGAGAGCTTGTGAGTAGTTGAGCACATAGCCGTTTCCTGCCGTGTCACGCACCGGCAGAAGCAGGCGCTTGTAGACAAAGCGCAGCGGAAAACTGTGGCCGGGCAGGGTGACGTCAAGCTCCTGTACCGACAGTTGCGGATCGCCCTTGGTGGTTTCCACATGCGCAAGACGCACCGCGTCGCTGATCTTTTTGTCAAACGTGGTAAAGAGATAGCGCAGGTGTTCTGTGGAGTTCACGCCGAAGGAGCGGGTCGCCAGGCTCTGACTTCCGATCTTGTAGGGGTCGGGCAGGGGCGTGTCGGGCGTGGGCGCGCGGTAGAGATCGACATGTTCGGAGAGCGTGTCGAAATTCGACAGAACGCCGCCTTGCTGGTACCACCAGGTCAGCACGTCATCCAGAAGCGGCTGTGCGCCGCGCGTGGCAAGCTTGCGATGCGCTTCCTTGGTGACGGCGGTCAGGATCTTCTCGGCATGGGCCGAGACGACGCGGGTATCCACATCGGTGCCCGCGAGGGTGATCTGATCGTCGAGCCCGGCGATCTGATTGGGGGTCAGACCCAGGGCCGAACAGATCTTGACCACGGAAGAGTAACCCGGGTCGCTCTTGTTGGACAGCAGGTTGGAGATATAGCGCTCGCCCTGGCCGATCTTCAGCGACAGGCTCTTGTAATCATAATCCGAGTTTTGAATCAGCGCTTTAAGGCGCGTGTGAAAATCAGTCACTGATACCTCCCCCTGCAACGTGTCCTTAATACAGGACTTTGAGTCATTTATATTGACGTTGCTGACCTCACGTCAATTATAGAATCTGCGTCGGGCAGTAAAGGTAGTGGTGATTATGAGTTGTGACCAGACGCCGGATGACGGAAAGCGGGAGAAGCTGCTTTTCGTCATTCGCGACAGGCTGGAACGCCGGGAACGGCCGGTACTGTGGCCAAGCGAGGCCGCAGAGCTTCTGGAATGGGCGATCCTTTGTGACGATCGGGAAAAACAGGCGGAGCTTCTGTCGCTGTTCCGGCGCCTGGGCGGGATCGAGATCGTGCGCGCGGCCTTGTCGGATTTCGACTGATCCCGGGGTGGATCGGGGCGCGGTCGGGGCCGGTGCAAACTTCTTTGAAACTTTCCGCGCTTTGCCCATTGACGGGAGGGGCGGCTTTGATTAATCAGCCCCTCACGCGGTTGTAGCTCAGTTGGTTAGAGTACCGGCCTGTCACGCCGGGGGTCGCGGGTTCGAGCCCCGTCAACCGCGCCACTTTCCCCCCTCATAGATCATTTCTATATCATTGCGGATGTGGCGCCCGTCGCGCCCTTGCGGGCGTGCCTGGTCCTGGTTCAGGCAAAGAAGCGGTGCAGCGCGTCTGTGGTGTCCGCCGGGGCGGTGTCGATGAAGAAATGCCCGCCGGGGATGGCGGCGGCCTGCATCTCACTGCATTTGGGCGCCCAGGTGGCGGGGACGTCATAGGCCCTGGCCATCGCCCCCGTGCCCCCGTAAAGGATCAGCGTCGGGCAGGCGATGCGCGCCCCGAGATCCGCCGCGTCATCGTTGAAATCATGGGCAAGTGCGGCGCGGTAATCGTCGCACATGGCGCGGATCGTTTCCGGATCGCGCCAGGCGGTGCGGTAGGCGGCGAGCTGGTCCGCGTCGAAATCGCTGAGCGTGGCCCCGCCCCATCCCAGAAGACAGGACTGAAAATAGGCATCGGGGTCATGGCCGATCAGCGTTTCGGGGAAGGGCGCGGGCTGTGCCAGGAAAAACCAGTGGTAATAGGCCTGCGCGACATCGCGGTGCAGGTCCGACAGCAGGGTGTGGGTGGGGACGATATCCATCAGGCAGAGCCGGGTGATGGCCTGTGGCGCATCGAGCGCCATGCGGTGCGCCACGCGTGCGCCGCGGTCATGGGCGGCGATGGCGAACCTGTCGTGACCGAGATGGCGCATCAGCGCGAAGAGATCGCCACCCATGGCGCGAAAGCTATAATTGTGCAGGCCCTCGGGCTTGCCGCTCTGCCCATAACCGCGCAGGTCGGGGATGATGACGGTATGGCGGCGCGCCAGTTCGGGGGCAACCTTTGCCCACATCGCCCGCGTCTGGGGAAAGCCGTGCAGCAGAAGTAGCGGCGGGCCGGAGCCTGCCCTGCTATAGGCGATGTCGATGCCCTGCGGGGCGATGATATGATCGGTGAAGCCCGGGATCATCGGTTTGGGCCGGGGCCAAGAAAATTCGTACGAATTTTCTTCTGCCGCCCCGGATCAGCCTTTGGCCAGAGCATGCAGGACGCGCGCCCAGCTGCGCATGCCTTTGTGGAAGCTTTCGACATTGTATTTCTCGTTGGGCGAGTGAATCGCGTCATCGTCATGGGCAAAGCCGATCAGCATGGAATCGAGGTTCAGAATATCCTTGAAGAACCCGGCGATGGGGATCGAGCCGCCCATGCCCACCAGCACCGCCTCGCGGTTCCATTCATCCGAGAGCGCCTGGCGCGCCAGCTCGAACTCGGGGCGGTCGGTGTTCATCACCGCCGCTGCCGATCCTTCGAGATCGCCGTCCCACGTCACCCGCGCATCGGGGCTGAGATGGGCCTCCACGTGAAAGCGCAGACGGTCGCGGATGCGATCGGGGTCCATGTCGCCGACCAGGCGGCAGGTGAGTTTGCAATGCGCCTCGGCCGGGATGACCGTCTTGGTGCCGGCCCCCTGATAGCCGCCCCACATGCCGTTGATCTCAAGCGTCGGGCGCGCCCATTGCTGTTCGATCGTGGAATAGCCCTCTTCGCCATGCGGGCGGGTCATGCCGACCGAGCTGAGATAGGTCTCTTCGTCGAAGCCGCAGCTCTGCCATTGCCGCAACAGGTCTGCGGGAACCTCGTGCACGCCCTTGTAGAACCCGTCGATGGCGACGCGGCCGGTGTCATCGTGGAAGGTGGAGATGATCCGGGCCATTTCACGCAGCGGGTTGAGAGCGGGGCCGCCGTAATGGCCCGAATGCAGGTCCACGGTGGGGCCGTGGATGGTAAATTCTTCCTTCAGCATGCCGCGCAGCTGGCTGGCGATCGAGGGCACGCCGGGGGAGACCATGGAGGTGTCACAAATGAGCGCGATATCGGCCGAAAGCTCGGGCGCGTTTTCCTCCATGAAGGGAATCAGCGAGGGCGAGCCCGATTCCTCTTCGCCCTCGAAGAAAAACGTGATCTTGCAGGGCAGGGAGCCGGTGACGGCCTTGTAGGCGCGGCAGGCCTCGACGAAGGTCATGAGCTGGCCCTTGTCGTCGGAGGATCCGCGCCCGCGGATCACCTTGCCATGGGGTGTGTCCTGCAGCACGGGCTCGAACGGGTCGGTGTGCCACAGCTCCAGGGGGTCCACCGGTTGCACGTCGTAATGACCATAAAAGAGCAGGTGAGGCCCGGGCCCGTCGATATGTCCGACGACCATGGGCTTGCCCGGTGTTTTGCGTTTTTGTGCATCTATTCCAATGCTTTGCAAATCTTCCACCAGCCAGTCGGCAGCCTGTTCGCATTGGGCGTCATAGGCCGGATCGGTCGAGATGGAGGGGATGCGCAACAGCCCTGTGAGCCGGTCGAGTGCGGTGGGCAACTGGTCGTCAATGCGCGCGAGAATGGCGTCGAGGGACATGGGAACGGGCCTCTTGATCGATGTGACAGGTCGCGCAGACCGTAACAGCCCGCACGGCACTGTCCAGCATGTTGATCAAGATCAAAGAGCACCCCCGTGGCAATTTGTTACGTGTTGCGATATCCGGGGCCGGACTATAGGTATCGGAAAACTTGAATATGAGGGGCGTGCTGCGCCGTCTGCCTTTGATTTGAGGCAGATGCCAGATGGAGGGGATACTGGTGAACTACTCTGAGAAGCTGGATCAGGCGATCGGTCGTTTGCATGAAGAAGGTCGTTACCGGACCTTTATTGATATCGAACGCCAGAACGGACAGTTCCCGCACGCCACCTGGAACAAGCCCGACGGCACGCAGGCCCCGATCACCGTATGGTGCGGCAATGACTATCTTGGCATGGGCCAGCATCCCGCCGTGCTGGGCGCGATGCACGAGGCGCTGGATGCGACCGGCGCAGGCTCGGGCGGGACGCGCAACATCTCGGGCACGACGGTCTATCACAAGCGGCTTGAGGCGGAGCTGGCCGATCTGCATGGCAAGGAAGCTGCGCTGCTGTTCACCAGCGCCTATATTGCCAATGACGCCACATTAAGCACGCTGCCCAAGCTCTTTCCCGGCCTCATCATTTATTCGGATGAGCTGAACCATGCCAGCATGATCGAAGGGGTGCGCCGCAATGGCGGGGCGAAGCGGATTTTCCGGCATAACGACGTGGCGCATCTGCGCGAGCTTCTGGAGGCGGACGACCCCAGCCTGCCCAAGCTGATCGCGTTTGAGAGCGTCTATTCGATGGATGGCGATTTTGGCCCCATCGAAGAGATTTGCGACCTGGCCGATGAGTTTGGCGCGCTGACCTATATCGACGAGGTGCACGCGGTGGGCATGTATGGCCCGCGGGGCGCGGGCGTGGCCGAGCGCGACCGGCTGATGCATCGGCTCGACATCATCAACGGCACGCTGGCCAAGGCCTATGGCGTGATGGGCGGCTATATCGCCGCTTCGGCCAAGATGTGCGACGCGGTGCGGTCCTATGCGCCGGGCTTTATCTTTACCACGTCGCTGCCGCCGGCGGTGGCGGCGGGGGCTGCGGCCTCGGTGGCGCATCTCAAGCGCGATCAGGCGCTGCGCGATCAGCACCAGACACAAGCCAGGATCCTCAAGACCCGCCTGAAAGGGCTGGGCCTGCCGCTGATCGATCATGGCAGCCATATCGTGCCGGTGATCGTGGGCGACCCGGTCCACACCAAGAAGCTGAGCGACATGCTGCTTGAAGGCTATGGCATCTACGTGCAGCCGATCAATTTCCCCACTGTGCCACGCGGCACCGAGCGGCTGCGCTTCACGCCGTCGCCGGTACACGGGCCGAAGGAAATGGACGCGCTGGTGAACGCGATGGATGCGCTTTGGAGCCACTGCGCCCTGAATCGCGCGGAGTTGAGCGCATAAACGCCCATACCTGCGCGATTGATGCAAAATTGCTTGCGATGTGTTAGGTTAGCCGAAAGAAAAGGGCAGTTTCCGAATCGGGACATTCGGAAGGTGAGTGTGCCGGTGGTTCGGATTGGGTTTTCTAGAGGCGGGATTGATGATCGGGCGTCTTTCCAAACGCAAGGAACATGTCGAAGAGGTTGAGCCTAAAGGGTTCGACGATTTTGACCTGCGTTTGGGCGATGTGATGCGCGGCGAGCGCGCGACGCTCGGTAAATCCCTGCTCGATGTGGAGCGCGAGCTGCGCATCAAGGCGAGCTATATCGCAGCCATCGAAAACTGTGACCCGGATGCGTTTGACACGCCCGGCTTTATCCCCGGTTATGTGCGGTCCTATGCGCGCTATCTTGGCATGGACCCGGACCGGTCTTTCCGCAATTTCTGTTCTGAAAGCGGGTTCTCGATTGCGCATGGGATGTCGGCCGAGGCGTCGTCGATCCGCAAGCCCAATGATCCGCTGCGGCGCAAGCCGCGCGATGCCGATCCTCTGGTCGCCCCCGCAACGCCGTTCCTGCCGGCCTCGGAAAGCTTTCTGGCCCGGATCGAGCCGGGCGCGATCGGCTCGGCGCTGGTTTTGTTCGCCCTGATCGGCGCGATTGGTTATGGCGGGTATGCGGTGCTCAACGAGGTGCAGCGCGTGACCGTGGCCCCGGTGGAGAACACGCCCGATGTGCTGGCCGATCTCGATCCGCTGGCCGGTATGGCGATCACCAATGAGGATGTGATCACCGATGAGGTGACCGCAGGCGTTCAGATCACCAATGTGGACCGGCTGGGGCAGCTTTATCCGGCCGAAGACCGGCTGTATCGCCCCGAGGCGCTGGATGTGCCGGTGATGGTGGCGCGCGATGCGCCGATTTCGACGCTCGATCCCGCCCGCGTGGGCGCGCTCAGCTCTGATCTGCCCGCTGCAGAGCGCGACAGCACCCTGGTGATTGCAGAAGGCTCCGCGCCGCCGCTGGCGCAGCCGACAACGCCGCAGGTTCTGGCCGATCAGCCGGCCGGTGTGCAGATGGTCGCCGTGCGCCCGGCCTGGGTGCGGGTGCGTTCGGCCGATGGCAGTGTGATCTTCGAAGGTATCCTGAACGCGGGCGACACCTATGATGTGCCCGTGACCGAGGAGCCGCCGGTGCTGCGCGTGGGCGAAAGCGGGGCGATCTATTTTGCCGTGGCCGGGCAGATTTACGGGCCTGCGGGGCCGCGCGGGTCGGTCACGTCGAATATGTCGCTGGCCTCGGCGGACCTGACCGGAACGTTGCAGCCTGCGGTGCTGGAACAGGATCAGGATCTGGAGCGTTACGTGGCCGAACTGAGCCAATCCGCGCAACCCGCAGATCAATAACCCTCTAGAGATTGCGGGCACCGTGCGGCTGCACTATGTCTGGGAAAAGCCCTGACAGACCCATAGGCCCATGAGATGACCCATAATCCGATCCGTCCCTGGCGCAATATCGACCGGCGCGAAAGCCGTCAGATCATGGTAGGCAATGTGCCCGTGGGCGGCGGTGCGCCGATCAGCGTGCAGACCATGACCAATACCGACACGACCGATGTTGCGGCCACGGTGGCGCAGGTGCAGGCCGCGGCCGAGGCGGGGGCGGATATCGTGCGCGTCTCGGTGCCCGATGAGGCCAGTGCGCGGGCGATGAAGGATATCTGCCGCGAGAGCCCGGTGCCGATCGTGGCCGACATTCATTTCCATTACCGACGCGGGATCGAGGCGGCCGAGGCGGGGGCCGCGTGCCTGCGCATCAACCCGGGCAATATCGGCAGCGCGGACCGGGTGCGCGAGGTGATCGCGGCGGCGCGGGATCACGGCTGTTCGATGCGGATCGGGGTGAATGCGGGCAGCCTGGAAAAGCACCTGCTAGAAAAATATGGCGAGCCGTGTCCGGATGCGATGGTGGAGAGCGGGCTCGATCATATCCGGGTGTTGCAGGACAATGATTTTCACGAGTTCAAGATCAGCTGCAAGGCGTCGGATGTGTTCATGGCCGCAGCCGCCTATCAGATGCTGGCCGAACAGACCGACGCGCCTATTCACCTTGGCATCACCGAGGCGGGCGGGCTGATGACCGGCACGATCAAGTCAGCGATCGGCCTGGGCAGCCTGCTGTGGATGGGCATTGGCGACACGATCCGCGTGAGCCTCAGCGCCGATCCGGTGGAAGAGGTGAAGGTGGGCTATGAGATCCTCAAGAGCCTCGGGCTGCGCCACCGGGGCGTGAACATCATCTCTTGCCCCTCCTGCGCGCGGCAGGGTTTTGATGTGATCCGCACGGTCGAGACGCTGGAAAAACGGCTGGAGCATATCAAGACGCCGATGAGCCTCAGTATCATCGGCTGTGTGGTCAATGGGCCGGGCGAGGCGCTGATGACCGATGTGGGCTTCACCGGGGGCGGGGCCGGGTCGGGCATGGTGTACCTGGCGGGCAAGGCGAGCCACAAGATGAGCAATGATCAGATGATCGACCATATCGTCGAAGAGGTCGAGAAACGCGCCGAGGCCATAGAGGCGGGCAACGCCGAGCCACAAGCCGCAGAATAGCGCGGATGAGCGGCGGCCCTCCTTCCCGGATGCGCGCCGCCCTGTCCAGGCGCTATGGCGGTCCTGAGCAAATCGAAGTGACACAGATTGAAACACCCCGGCCGGGGCCGGGCGAGGTGGTGATCAAGCTGCACGCCACGACTGTCAGCCGAACGGATTGCGGCATGCTGCGCGGGTATCCGTGGTTCATGCGCCTGTCTGCGGGGCTGTTCGCGCCGCGGGCAAAGGTCCTGGGTGTGGATTTTGCCGGGACGGTCGCCGCGATCGGCGAGGGGGTCGGCGCCTATGCGCCCGGTGACCGGGTTTTCGGCCTGTCGCCCGAGCGGTTCGGGGCCCATGCCGAGTATCTTTGCCTGCCGGTGACCGGGCCGATGGCGCTGCTTCCCGAGGGGATTGAGTTTGCGGATGCCGTGCTCTGCGAAGGGGCGTGGTATGCCGAGACCTATTTGCAGGATTTCGGGATCGGCCCCGGTGACCGCATTCTGATTTATGGCGCATCGGGGGCGATCGGCACGGCGGCGGTGCAACTGGCCAAGGCACGCGGGGCGGAGGTGACGGCGGTTGTGGGGACACGGCATGTCGATCTGGCGCGCGAGCTGGGGGCGGACCGGGTGATCGACTATCAGAAAGAGGCGTATCTCGCCCTTGATGAGCGCTTTAACTTCATTCTGGATGCCGTTGGAAAGGCGTCCTATTTTCAGTGCAGGAAGCTGCTTTTGCCGGACGGGCGCTTTGCCGCGACGGACCTTGGAGCCGGGTGGCAGAATATCTGGTTGTCGCTGTGGTTTGGCCTGATCGGCTCTACGCGGTTACGCTTTCCGATGCCCAGGGCGAATCCGGTGATGATTGCCCGTTTTGCCAGTCTGATGCGGGCGGGACAGCTGAAGGCCGTGATTGACCGGTGCTATGGGCTGAATGAGATCGTCGCGGCCTATCGCTATGTCGAAACGGCGCAGAAGACGGGGATCGTGATCCTTGATCCTGTGGCGCAGACCGGGGGCGAGACGCCCTAGCGGGCGCCTCCTGGTCGATTGGCGGATGGGGCCGATTGGCGGACGGGTCAGTTCGCGCGGATTGCCTCGGCTATCTGCATCATGCCGTCGAGCGGCAGGTAACCACGCAACATGCGCTCACCCATCACGAAGGACGGTGTGCCGGAGATCTGAAGCCGCCCGGCGAGGCTGTGATTTTCGGCGATCACCTTGGTCACCGCGTCGCTTTGCATGTGGTCGAGGATGGATTGACCCTCAAGCCCCAGCGTTTCGGCGATGCGCAGGAGCGAGGTGTCATTCACCTGGCCCTTGAAGGTGATCAGCGCATCATGCGCGGACTTGTAGGCCTCGTCGCCCGCCAGCTGATGCGTGGCGATGGCAAAGCGCGAGCTGAGTTCGCTCTCTTGCCCAAGGATCGGAAATTCCTTGACGATGAAGCGGATATTTCCATCCATTTCAATCAGTTGCTCCACCTCGTTATGGGCGCGGCGGCAATAGCCGCAGCGGTAGTCGATGAACTCCACCAGAACGAGGTCTCCGTCGGGATTGCCGCCCTCCCAGGAGTGGCCGTCATTCAGCAATTCATCGAGATTGGCGCGCACCAGTTCCACATCCGCCAGTTCCTTCGCGGCTTTCTCGCGCTCTTCCAGAACCGCGACGGCCTCCATGATTACCTCGGGATTTTCCAGAAGGAAAGCCCGGACCTCGGCCCGGAACAGGCCGCGTTCGACGTCGGACATGCTTTCGAGGTCGAGCGCCAGCGCGGGCAGCGGCAGGGCGAGGCAGAGGCCCAGAGCGGGCAGGGTCAGGCGGGTCATGGTGGTTATCTCCGTTTCTTTTGGGCGGCTTCCGAGGCAGAAAGCACATCTTGGGCGCGCTGCCAAGCGGCAGACCCGCGCGGCAGAAGGTCCGACGCCCGTTTGGCGTGAATGCCGGCGTCTTTCAGACGGCCCAGCATGGCGTAGCGTTCGGCGGTCATGACCGAGGCCATACCGGTGTTGCCGAGCTTGGCGTGCCCCGCGGCGAGATCGCGCAGCACACGGGCATCGCGACCGTCGCGGGCGCGTGATTTTTCAAGGACTTGTACGGCCTTCTTCACCTGCCCATCCGCCAGCAATGCACGTCCGTAGGCGCCCAGGATCAGGGCGTTCTTGGGGGCGAGATTGGTGGCGCGGGCATAGGCGGACACGGCCGGTTTGATCTGGCGGCTTTCCATCAGGATCTGGCCGCGCAATTCGTGGTAATAGGGGTCTTTGGGACGTGTCGCGATGGCGCCGTCAATGGCCGCCAGCGACCGGCGCAGGTTGGACTGGCGGTGATAGGCCACCGCCTGGCGCATCAGTTTGACATCCTGATAGCCATATTCGCCAGCGCGGTTGAGCGTCCATTTGGGCGAGCGCTCAAAGGCCGAAAGCTTGCTTTTGGCGCGGGCGAACCAGTAATCATGCTCGGGATTGCTGCGTTTGCGGTCGGCATAGCCCGCGGCGAGCCGCTGCACCACGCGGAACCGGTCGGAGGAGAGCGGATGAGTGCGGGCATAGGCATCGCGGCGCGAGACCGACAGCGCCTCTTGCCCGCGGAAGATCTCCATCACGCGCACCGCGCCCGAGGGGTCGATCCCGGCATTGGCCAGATAGCGCATGCCGGTCTGGTCGGCGGCGTTTTCCTCGGCGCGGGTATGGGCCATGAGCAGGCGCAGCGCGGTGTTGGAGGCGCCCAGGGCCGCGGCGCCAATGGCATCGGAATGGCCCGAGGTCGCCGCCGCCGCCCCGGCCAGCACCATGCCGATGCCCGCGGCCGTGCGCGCGTTGCGCACATTCACCGGGCGGCGCACAAGGTGGCCGTTGGCGATATGCGCGGCCTCATGGGCAATGACCGATTGCAGCATGGCGGCATCGTCCATTTTCAGGATCAGCCCGGCATGCAGAAAAATCGCGGAGCGGTCGACCACGAAGGCGTTGAGGCTGCGATCGTCGATGACCAGGATATCGGTGCTGGTGGGGCTGAGCCCGGCGGATTTGAGGATGGGCGCGGCCAGTTGCTTGAGCGCGTATTCGATATCCGGGTCGCGCAGCAGCGTCAGCGCGCGCAGCGGCGAGGCCAGCGAGAGCGACAGCACCAGAGCAAGGGCAAAAAACCGAAGAAGCTGCATTGACGGCACGATACATTCCAAGCGAAACCCGGGCGCGAACACCCCGAAAGATGCGCCCACCTTAGGAAGAGATATATGCGGAACTCAAGGCGAAGCCAGGTCGATCCCTTTATTGTGATGGATGTCATGCAGGCCGCGGCCCGTGCAGAAGCCGAAGGAAGGCACATCATCCACATGGAAGTGGGCCAGCCCGGCACGCCGGCACCGGAGGGGGCACGAGACGCATTGGCCCACGCCATGCAGAGCGATGCGATGGGCTATACCGTGGCACTGGGGCTGCCGGAGCTGCGCACGCGGATCGCGAAACTCTATGCGGAGTGGTACGGTGTCGATCTGGACCCGGGGCGCGTGATCGTGACGCCCGGCTCGTCCGGGGCGTTCCTGCTGGCCTTCACGGCGCTGTTTGACACGGGCGACCGGGTGGGGATCGGCGCGCCCGGCTATCCCAGTTACCGGCAGATATTGCGCGCGCTCGACCTGGTGCCGGTGGATATCGAGACGGCGGCGGAAAACCGCTTTCAACCGGTGCCGGGCGACCTGAAGGGGCGCGATCTGAAGGGGCTGATGGTGGCGAGCCCGGCGAATCCCAGCGGCACGATGCTGGGCGAGGCAGAGATGCGTGCGCTGATCGAAGCCTGCGCGGAGCAGGGGGCGAGCTTTATCAGCGACGAGATCTATCACGGGATCGAATACGAGAGACAGGCGGTGAGTGCGCTTGAGATCAGCGACGATGTCTATGTGATCAATTCTTTTTCCAAGTATTTCTCGATGACCGGCTGGCGCGTGGGCTGGATGGTGGTGCCGGAGGCGCATGTGCGCGTGGTCGAGCGGATCGCGCAGAACATGTTCATCTGCCCGCCCCATGCCAGCCAGGTGGCCGCTTTGGCGGCGATGGAATGCGAGGCGGAGTTGCAGGCGAATATGGAGGTTTACCGGCGCAACCGGGCGCTGATGCTGGAGGGGCTGCCCAAGGCCGGGTTCGACAGGATCGCGCCGCCCGACGGGGCGTTCTATGTCTATGCGGATGTGTCGGAGCTGACCGATGACAGCCGCGCGCTGGCGGCGGATATCCTGGACAAGGCGGGTGTGGCGGTCACGCCTGGGCTGGATTTCGATCCGGAGCGGGGCGGCGGTACGCTGCGCTTTTCCTATGCGCGCGCGACGGCGGATATCGAGGAGGGTCTGGCCCGGCTGGCGCGCTACATGGCGGAGCGTGGCGCGGGCTGAGAGGTTGGGGTTTTGAGTATTTGGGGAACAATGAAAGACAAGGTCTGTCCGAATCCCCTCAGGCTCGTGTAGGCTGACGGCAACGAGAGCAAGACCGGGCACCGGCGGTGAGCAGATTTATCAACATGGTGGCGGCGGCGCTGCTGGGGCTGTGGGCCGCAGCGGCGGGCGCGCAGGAGTTCAGCGGGTTGGCGCGGGTGCTGCCCGAGGGGTCGGGGCTGCAAGATGCCGGTGAGGGGATCGAGCTGCGGCTCAGGCTGAGCCAGGGGGTGCCGTACCGGGTGTTCACGCTGGAAGACCCGGAGCGGCTTGTGCTGGATTTCCGCGAGGTGGACTGGAGCGGGGCCGATGCGGCCGCGCTCGACCGGGCCGAGCGGGTGAGCGGCGTGCGCATGGGCGGGTTTCGCCCTGGCTGGTCGCGGATGGTGGTCGACCTGGCGGGGCCGTATCTGGTGCGGACCGCGGATCTGAGCCTGGAGGCGGAGACCGGGCAGGCGGAGCTGATCGTGCGGCTTGAGCCGGGCAGCGCCGAGGCCTTCGCGGACGCGGCCGGGGCGCCGTCCTTGCCGGGATGGGATGTGCCGACGGGTGGCGAGCCTGTTGAAAAACCCCTTGATAACAAGCGCTTGAAGGTCATGCTTGATCCAGGCCACGGGGGGATAGACCCGGGCGCGGATCAGGGGGGCGTGCTGGAAAAGGACCTGATGCTGCTTTTTGCCATCGAACTGAGGGAGCTTTTGCTGCGTTCGGGCGAGATCGAGGTGGCGATGACGCGTCACGATGACAGTTTCGTTTCGCTGGAGCGGCGGGTGGCCCTGGCGCATCAGGCGGGCGCGGACCTGTTTCTATCGCTGCATGCCGATGCGCTGAGCGAGGGGCGCGCGCATGGGGCGACGGTCTATACCCTGTCGGAGGAGGCGTCGGATGCGGCTTCGGCGGCGCTGGCCGAGCGCCACGATCGGGCCGACATCCTGGCGGGGATCGACCTGCAGGGGCAGGATGATGTGGTTGCCGATATCCTGATTGATCTGGCCCGTCTCGAAACCCAGCCCCGGGCCGAACGCTTTGCCGAGGCGTTGCGGCTGGGGATCAAGCAGCGCGGGCTGAAACTCGCCGGGCGGCCGATGCGCTCGGCGGGGTTCTCGGTGCTGAAAAGCGCCGATATTCCGTCGGTTCTGCTGGAACTCGGGTTTCTGTCCAGCGCCAAGGATCGCGCCAACCTGAAGAACCCCGAGTGGCGCGCGGTGATGGCTGCGTCGATACGGGATGCGATCATTGCCTGGCAGCGGGCCGATGCGGCGACGCGAGATCTGGTGCGGCAATGAGCGGGGGGCAGGCAAAACGCCGCCCATATGCGGGGCATTTGTGTTTTGACGCCGCTGGCGCGCATCCCTATATGACAGACAACGCAACCCGGGGTCTTTTGTGTTAAGAGCTATCCTCTCATTTTTCGGCACGATCTTCAGCCTGCTGACGCTGGGGATCACGCTGATCCTGCTGAGCATCGGCGCGGTGTTCTATATCTATGGCGAGGACTTGCCCAGCCATGAGAGCCTGGCCAATTACACGCCTCCGACCATCAGCCGGATCTATTCGGGCGAGGGGCGGATCATTGACGAATTTTCCAAGGAACGGCGGCTGTTTACCCCGGCCGAGGAGATCCCGCCGCTGGTGAAACACGCGTTCATCTCGGCCGAGGACAAGAATTTCTATACCCACCAGGGCTATGACGCGCGCGGCATCGCGGCAGCTTTCGTTGAGGCGGTGCGCACCCGTGGACAGACGGTGCGCGGTGCGTCGACCATCACCCAGCAGGTGATGAAGAACTTCCTGCTGAGCGGGGACCGGCGGCTGGAACGCAAGATCAAGGAGATCATCCTGGCGACGCGGATCGAGGATACGCTCGACAAGGAGGAGATCCTGGAGCTGTACCTGAACGAGATTTTCCTCGGTCAGAATTCCTATGGTGTGGCGGCGGCGGCGCAGACCTATTTCAACAAACCGCTGCGCGAGCTGGCGCCGCACGAGGCGGCGTTTCTTGCCACGATGCCCAAGGCGCCCTCGGATTATCATCCGGTGCGCCAGAAGGACCGGCTACAGGCGCGGCGGGACTTCGTGCTCGAAGAGATGATGGAGAATGGCTATCTCACCCGCGAGCAGTACGAGTATGAGGTGGCCCAGCCGGTGCGGTCCGTGCAGAACGGGGATTTCGAGCCCTTTTCCGCCGAACTGCCGCCCCGGGATTACTTCACCGATGAAATCCGTCGTCAGCTGACCCGCGATTTTGGCGAAGGGGAGTTTTTCACCGGGGGTCTGAGCGTTCGTGCGACAATCGACCCGGAGATGCAGAAACTGGCGGCACAGTCCCTGCAGCAGGAGCTGGAGCGCTATGACCGGAATCGGGGTCAGTGGCGCGGGACCGGCAAGACGCTGCCCGCGGAGGTGCTGGGCGACGAGGCGGCCTGGCGGGAGGCGCTGGCCGCGGTCGAGGTGAGCCGCGATGTGGACCTGGGCGGCAAGTGGCATCCGGCGGTCGTGCTGGAGATCGGCGATCAGCAGATGCGGGTCGGGATCGAGGGCGTGCAGGAGAGCGAGGCCGAGCCGCATGTGATCCCGCGCAAGGATATCGCCTGGCTGCCGAAGAATTTCAGAGAGACGTTCGAGTCGGGCGATGTGGTGCATGTGCGCCGGATGACTGAAGATGGCTCGGGCGCGTTCATCCGCTGGACGCTGCGGCAGGTGCCGGAGGTGCAGGGCGGGTTCATGGCGATGGATGTGCATACCGGGCGGGTGATCGCGATGCAGGGCGGCTTCAGCTATCAGCATTCGGTCTTCAACCGCGCGACGCAGGCGCAGCGGCAGCCCGGTTCGAGCTTCAAGCCCTTTGTCTATGCCGCCGCCCTGGACAGCGGCTATACGCCGGCCACGATCGTGGTGGACGCGCCGATCGAGATCAACACGCCGCAGGGGCTGTGGCGGCCGCGCAACTCGTCCAACCGGTTTTATGGGCCCACGCCGCTGCGCACGGGCATCGAGCAGTCGCGGAACCTGATGACCATCCGCCTGGCCCAGGAGGTCGGCATGGATATCGTCGCCGATTATGCCGAGCGTTTTGGCGTCTATGACAACATGAGCCGGTTCCTGGCCAATTCGCTGGGCTCGGAAGAGACCACGCTGTACAAGATGGTGGCGGCCTATGCGATGTTTGCCAATGGCGGCGAGCGGGTCGAGCCGACACTGGTCGACCGGGTGCAGGACCGCTATGGCAAGACCGTCTATCGCCATGATCAGCGCGATTGCACCGAATGCGCCGATCCCAATATCGCCGAAGGCCGCGCGCCGCGTATCGTGTCGCACCGCGAACGGGTGATGGACGCGGTGACGGCCTATCAGCTGACCTCGATGATGAAAGGGGTCGTGGATCGCGGCACGGCGGCCAGCAATATCAACCTGCCGGTGCCGATTGCCGGGAAAACCGGGACGACCAATGAGGCGCGCGATGTGTGGTTCGTGGGCTTCTCCAGCAATATCGTGGCGGGGTGCTACATCGGTTTCGACCAGCCGCGCCCGATGGGGCGGGGGGCCTATGGCGGCACGATGTGCGGCCCGGTCTTTCAGCGGTTCATGGCGAAGGCGATCGAGAGCTATGGCGGTGGCCAGTTCGAGGTGCCCGCGGGCTGTGAGTTCATCAAGATTGACCGCCATACCGGTGCGCGCCTGTCGAGCGACGCAAGCGGCTCTCATGTGGTGGCCGAATGTTTCCGCGAGGGCGAAGACCCTGTCTTTGGCATCATGTTCGACGGCGGCTTTGCGATGGGCGACGATCTTGATCTGTTCAGCGCGGGCGAGAGCGAGCAGGTCAGACAGATCACCACCTCGACCGGCAAGAAGGCCCAGGTGGGCGACAAGGCGACCTTTGGCTCGATCAGCTCGGGCGGGTTGTACTGAGCCATCGGCGCGCGGTCGGTCGGGTCGCGCGTCAATCCAGATTTAGCTTCAGTGTGGCTGCCAGCGCCGCGATCTGGGTCCAGGTCGCGGTGGGCAGGGAAACGGGGCGGTCGGCGTTGCGGGCGCGGGCATGGGCCTCGCGTTCGCCGGGCACCTCCACACTGTCAAAGCCCGGAGCCGGGGGGCATGTGCGCAGCTCGTCCAGGATTTCCTCGGCGATCTCCTGCATGCGCGTGGGGGTCTGATAGAGGCTGCAATCAAGCGCCAGCATCAGCCAGTTGCATTCGGTGCGCACGGGGCCAAGCATGGCCTCGGCGATCATTTCGGCCGCAACCGAGAGCGCATAGCCCTTGGGCCCGCCCGCCGTGAGGATCGCGCCACCGTTGAAATAGGCCTCGGGGTCGGTGCTGGGGTGGCCGTCCCGGTCGATTATGACGCCTTCGGGCAATTGCGCCCCGGCGATGCGGGCGCCATAGACCCAGCCCGCGGCGGCGGCGGATGTGGCGAAATCGACGATCACCGGACCGTGGTTGCCGCCCGGAATACCGATGGCATAGGGGTTGGTGGACATGAGCGCCTTGCGCCCGCCATAGGGGGCGACGAGGCGCCAGTCCTTGCGCCCGCCGCCGCCGATGATGATCAGAAGGCAGCCTGCGCGCGCGGCCTCCTCGGCATAGGCGCCGAGCCGGCCGGTATGGCCCACATCCTCAAGCGCGATGGCGGCAAGGCCCGACGCTCTGGCGTGGTCGATGACTGAGCGGACGGCCAGAGACATGGCCGGGATGCCGATGCCGCCCTGGCCATTGACGAGCCATGCGCCCCGGTCGTTCTGCCGCAATTCGGGCCGGGCATCGGCGCGCAGATAGCCGCTGTCGTAGTAGTCGGCATAAGGCAGGATGCGCCAGACCCCGTGCGATTCAACGCCCGAGCGGTCGGCGTCGATCAGGTGATCGGCCACCTGATGCGCGATGTCCCGGGGACAGCCTTTTGCGGTCAGAACGCCGGTGACGATCCGGTGGGCAAGATCGGAGGGGATCTCGGTGCGGGCGGTGTTGGGGCTGTATTTGGTCATGGCTCTCGCTGGGTCTGCTGTCTCATGAAGGGAGGGCGGGGCGCGCGCGTCTAGCATGTCTGCGACATGAGGCGGCGCGGGGGGTAAAACCCCGCCCTGCGGATGCGCGCCGGGTGTGAACCCATCTTGCCGGCTCTGTGCGCCTGCGCTATCACGCGGGTCTGAGCAGACCAAGGATCACCGCAATGCGCGCCGAAATTCAGACCCTTGTGGGGGAGATCGAAAACTCGCTGGAGCTGTTGCGCCAGCGCATGGGCTGGGAGACGGCGCAGCACCGGCTGGAGGAGTTCAACGCGCGGGTGGAAGATCCGACGCTGTGGGACGACCCGGCCAAGGCGCAGAAGCTGATGCGCGACCGGCAGTCGCTGGTCGATGCGCTGGAGACGCATAACAGCATTCAGCAGGAGCTGAGCGACAATAGCGAGCTGATCGAGCTTGGCGAGATGGAGGATGACAAGGAGGTTGTCACCGATGCCGAGAACGCGCTGAAGGCGCTGGCCAAAAGGGCCGCCGCGAAGGAGCTGGAGGCGCTGCTGGATGGCGAGGCGGATGCCAATGACACCTTCCTTGAGATCAACGCAGGTGCCGGCGGCACCGAAAGCTGCGACTGGGCGAGCATGCTGGCGCGTATGTATGTCCGCTGGGCCGAGAAGCGCGGCTATACCGTGGAGCTGCAATCGGAAAGTGCGGGCGACGAGGCCGGGATCAAATCCGCGGCCTACAAGATCAGCGGCCATAATGCCTATGGCTGGCTCAAATCCGAAAGCGGCGTGCACCGGCTGGTGCGGATCAGCCCGTTTGATTCAGCCGCCAAGCGGCACACGTCCTTCTGCTCGGTCTGGGTTTATCCGGTGGTGGATGACGATATCGAGATCGAGGTGAACCCGGCCGATATCCGCATCGACACCTATCGGTCATCCGGTGCGGGCGGCCAGCACGTCAACACCACCGATTCCGCCGTGCGGATCACCCACCACCCGACCGGGATCGTCGTGACCTCCTCGGAGAAATCGCAGCACCAGAACCGGGATATCGCCATGAAGGCGCTGAAATCGCGGCTCTATCAGCTGGAGCTGGACAAGCGCAACGAGGCGATCAACGAAGCGCATGAGGCCAAGGGCGATGCGGGCTGGGGCAACCAGATCAGGTCGTACGTGTTGCAGCCCTACCAGATGGTCAAGGATCTGCGCACCAATGTGGAGACGTCGGACACCAAGGGTGTGCTCGATGGTGATCTGGACCAGTTCATGGCCGCCACGCTGGCGATGAACGTGTCGGGCAAATCCCGTGCCGAGGCGCAGGGCGAGGACTAGCGCACCCTGCCGCACGCCCGCCCGCATGTAAGATGCGGAATTGTCGCATCCTAAGATGATCATCGGGCATGACAGGACGATGGATTACTCCTAGCCTGCGGCCATGAAACCCAAGATCATCACAACGATGGCCGGCTATTCCAGATCGCTGCTATATCAGGATTTGGTGGCGGGGATGACGGTGGCGATGGTCGCGCTGCCGCTCAGCCTTGCGATTGCGATTGCCTCGGGGGCCGACCCTGCCAAGGGGCTGGTGACGGCGATTGTCGGGGGCTTCCTGATTTCGTTGCTGGGGGGCAGCCGGGTGCAGATCGGCGGGCCGACCGGGGCGTTTATCGTCGTCGTCTTCGGGGTGATCGCGGAGCATGGCTATGACGGGCTGATCATCGCCACGTTCATGGCCGGTCTGATCCTGCTCGTGGCCGGGTATTTCAGGGCGGGCCGGCTGATCGCTCTGGTGCCGCACCCCGTCGTCAACGGCTTCACCATCGGGATTGCGGTGATCATCGCCACCAGCCAGTTGAAGGACATGCTGGGGATCCCGCTCGACGAGGTGCCGGCCGAGTTTGTGGCAAAGATCGGGGCGCTGTGGGCGGCGCGAGATATGGTCTCGGCGGAGTCGGCGCTGACAGGTCTGGCGACGATGGTGCTGATCGTGCTGTTTCGCCGGGTGGCGCCGAAATGGCCGGGGCTGATTGTTGCGATGGCGCTTACCTCGGGAGGGGTGGCTCTGGCGGGTCTGGATGTGGCGACGATCCAGTCGCGGTTTGGGGCGTTGCCCGCCACTCTGCCTTGGCCCGAAATGCCTCAGATCAGTTTCGAGCGGATGGTCAGCTTGCTGCCTTCGGCGCTGATCATCGCCTTTCTGGCGGGAGTTGAATCGCTTCTGTCGGCGATGGTGGCCGACAGCATGATCAAGGGACAGCATCGTCCCAATGCGGAGTTGCTGGCACAGGGGGCGGCCAATGTCGGGTCGGCGCTGTTCGGGGGGATGCCGGCCACCGGGGCCATTGCGCGCACGGCCACGAATATCCGGGCAGGCGGCAAGACCCCTGTTGCGGGGCTGGTTCA
This sequence comes from Roseovarius faecimaris, assembly GCF_009762325.1. Lineage (NCBI taxonomy): Bacteria > Pseudomonadati > Pseudomonadota > Alphaproteobacteria > Rhodobacterales > Roseobacteraceae > Roseovarius > Roseovarius faecimaris. The sequence continues at coordinate 2,010,201 of NZ_CP034348.1, read as the reverse complement.
CGCGGTGACGATCCTGCTGGTGATGCTGTTTGCCTCAAACCTCGTCGGATATATGGCGATGCCAGCCCTTGCGGGGCTGCTGATCCTGACCGCATGGAACATGAGCGAGCCTGACAAGTGGAGGGAGTACCTGACGCAGCGCAGATCGGACACTGGCCTGTTGCTGCTCACGCTTGTCCTTACCGTTCTGACCGATCTCACCGTGGCGATCGGGTGCGGTGTCGCCTTGGGGCTGGCCCTTCGGCTACAGCGGCGCGGCGTTCCTGCGTCGGACTGGTCCGAGCCTGACAGGTAAATGCAGCGGACAGGCCGGTACCGGCGCAGGGGAAGAGCCGGGCGTTGATCTTCAGGCTTGATCCGGCCCGCGCGCTGAGGTCATGCTGCGGGTATGAGCGATATTCTGAGTTTGAGTGCCGTGGAGCAGGCGGCGGGAATTGCCAGGGGCGGGCTGAGCGCGGAGGCGCTGATGCAGGCCACGCTGGAGCGGATCGCGGCGGTGAACCCGCGAGTGAATGCGATTGTCTCGCTGCGCGAGGCCGAGGCGCTACTGGCCGAGGCGCGGGCGGCGGACGCGATGGACCCGTCCGGCCCGCTGCACGGCCTGCCGATTGCCATCAAGGATCTGGCCGATGCGAGGGGATTGCCGACCTCGCAGGGCTCTCCGGCCTTTGCGGGTCGGCTCGCGGAGGCCGACAGCCTGCATGTGGCGCGGTTGCGCGCGGCGGGGGCGATCATCATCGGCAAGACCAACACGCCGGAATTCGGTCTGGGGTCGCACACCTATAACCCGGTGCATGGCACCACCCTCAACCCCTATGACCCCTCGGTGACCTGTGGCGGTTCGTCGGGCGGGGCGGCGGTGGCGCTGAGCACCGGTATGCTGAGTATCGCGGACGGGTCGGACATGATGGGGTCTCTGCGCAATCCGGCAGGCTGGTGCAATGTCTATGGCATGCGGCCAAGTTGGGGGCGGGTGCCGCCGGAGCCGGAGGGCGAGATGTTTCTGCATCAGCTTTCCACCAACGGCCCGATGGCGCGCTGCCCGGCTGACCTGGCGTTGCAGCTTGATGTGATGAGCGGGCCGGTCGCGGGGGTGCCCAACCCGATGCCCTATGAGGCGATGGGAGAGATCGCACCGCGCGCGCAGGGCTGCCGCATCGGATGGCTGGGCGACTGGGGCGGGGCGCTGCCCTATGAGGGCGGCATTCTTCCCCTGTGTCGAAGCGCGCTGGAGGCGCTGGAAGAGCAGGGGGCGGTTGTGGAAGAGCTGGCGCCGCCCTTCTCGCGCGACGCGCTTTGGGAGGCCTGGGTCACGCTCAGGGCCTGGTCCAACGCGGTCGGGCTGGAGCCGCTCATGGCCAACCAGCAGACCCGCGGGCAGTTGAAGCCCGAGGCGCTGTGGGAGGCGGAAACCGGACAGGCCCTGTCCGCGATGGATGTCAATCAGGCCAGCACGATCCGTTCGGAGTGGTATCGCCGCGCGGCGGAGCTGTTCGAGAGTTATGACGCGCTGGCACTGCCCACGGCGCAGGTCTGGCCATTTCCTGTCGAGCAGACATGGCCGCGCGAGGTGGCGGGAGTGGCGATGGACACCTATCACCGCTGGATGGAACTGGTGATTCCGGTGAGCCTGATCGGGCTGCCTGCGGTGGCGATGCCCGCGGGGTTTGGTGCGGCTGGCCTGCCTATGGGGATACAGCTGATCGGGCGGCACGGCGGTGATAAGCGTTTGCTGGAGTTGGCCGAGGCCTATCATCGCAGAACCCATTGGCCCACGCGTCGGCCACCGCCAATCAACTGATTCCAAAATAAATCTTTTCGCTCCATTGCCCCGGCGCTAGGCTTGGCCCGAGGGACATGGAGGGAGGCGATGAAGGAACCACGCGCACGAGAGCTTGGGGTGCCCGCAATGGGTGCGATTGAGATGCCGATGCTGGGTGAAGCGCTCCGGCGCGGCTGGGCAGACATGCGCCGCGCGCCGGGCTATGCGATCCTGTTTTCGGCGGTTTATGTGATGCTCGGCTGGATCATGCTGTGGATCACCTGGGTGACGGGCGAAAGTTACTGGCTGGTCTTTGCGGCCGTCGGCTTTCCCCTGATCGGGCCGTTCGCGGCGGTGGGGCTTTACGAGGTGAGCCACCGGTTGCAGATGGGCTGGCCGCTGGAATGGAACGGGATCCTGGGGGTGGTGCTGTATCAGTCGCGCCGCCAGTTGCCATCCATGTGTGCGATCATCATCATGGTGTTCCTGTTTTGGTTCTTTTTGGCGCATATGATCTTTGCGCTGTTTCTGGGGCTGTCGACCATGACCAATGTGTCCAGTTCGCTGGAGGTCTATACCACCACAGAGGGGCTGAGCATGCTTGCGGTGGGCACGGTCGTGGGCGGGCTTTTCGCGCTGCTCATCTACATGATCACCGTCATCGGCCTGCCGCTTCTGCTGGACCGGGAGGTGGATTTCGTGACCGCGATGATCACCAGTTTTCAGACCGTCACGGCCAATCCCGGCCCGATGCTGGCCTGGGCGGTCTTTGTGGCCGTGGTGACCTTCCTGGCGCTGATCCCGGCCTTTGTGGGGCTTTTTCTGGTGCTTCCGTTGCTGGGGCATGCGTCCTGGCATCTCTACCATCTGATGGTGGAAGCGGCGGACGGGCAGGCGGCTGACGGCGAAGGTGCTGAACGGCCGCTTTGAGCCCAAAGTGCCGAATGCTGCGAGCCCAACCAATGGTGGCTATGCAACTTGACCCAACCCGAATAGTGTAAGTGCATGAGCAAGTTCCGAAATGCCCGACAATCCGACGCACAGCGATGCTTTGAGATTGAAATTGCTGCCTATGAAGGCGACGAAGCAGCAACCCTCGAAAAGATATCCAAAAGGATCGAAGTCTATCCCGATGGTTTCCTCATTCTTGAGGAACAAGGCGAGATCGTAAGCTTTATCAATTGCGGATGTGCCCATTAAGTCGAAATGTCTGATGAGGAGTTTAAAGAGCTTGTGGGGCATGACCCCGATGCACCAAATGTCGTCATCATGTCTGTCGTCGTAGATCCTGCGCAACAGGGGACAGGCCTATCGCGGGCATTGATGACTGAATTCGTCGACCGCATGAGAAATATGGGCAAATCCGCGATTTACCTAATGTGCAAAGAGCATCACGTCCCGCTTTATCGGAAATTTGGCTACAGCTATCTTCATCCATCAACCTCTGATCATGGAGGAATGATTTGGCACGAAATGTCCATGCGGCTTTGAACCGTTTGTCGGTTGAGCCATGGTGAGCTGACATTGTAGCAGCCGCAGCGAAAGGCAGTTTCGTACCGCAAAGCAGAAATCGCACTGCCGCAAGGCAAACAGTGCAAGACCTAGCGCACCAGCGCCTTCATGCCCTTTTCCAACCCGGCGAGCGTCATCGGGACCATCTGGCCCTCGAATATTTCATGGATCATGCCGATTGACTGGGTGTAGCCCCAATGGCTTTCGGGGATCGGATTGATCCATAGATGCGCGGGCCAGTTCGCGCGCGCACGCTGAAGCCAGACATGGCCCGCCTCTTCGTTCCAGTGCTCATTGGCGCCGCCGGGATAGGCGATTTCATAAGGCGACATGCTGGCGTCGCCCACGAAGATGCATTTGTAATCCGGCCCGTAGGTGTTGAACACCTCCCAGGTCGGCGTCACCTCGTTCCAGCGGCGGCGGTTGTCGCGCCACACACCTTCGTAAAGGCAGTTGTGGAAATAGTAATATTCGAGATGTTTGAACTCGGACCGCGCGGCTGAAAACAGCTCTTCGACCACTTTGACATGCGGGTCCATCGAGCCGCCGGCGTCGAGGAACATCACCACCTTCACGGCATTGTGCCGCTCAGGGCGCGTCTGCACGTCAAGGTATCCATGCTCGGCCGTGGCGCGGATCGTACCGTCGAGGTCAAGCTCTTCCTCGGCGCCGGTGCGCGCCCATTGGCGCAGGCGTTTCAGCGCCACCTTGATGTTGCGCGTGCCCAGCTCGACCGTGTCGTCGAGATTGCGGAACTCGCGCTTGTCCCAGACCTTCACGGCGCGCTGGTGGCGGGATTTGTCCTGTCCGATGCGCACGCCTTCGGGGTTGTAGCCATAGGCCCCGAAAGGCGAGGTGCCCGCCGTGCCGATCCACTTGTTGCCGCCCTGATGGCGGCCTTGCTGTTCTTTCAGGCGCTCTTTGAGCGTCTCCATCAGCTTGTCAAACCCGCCAAGCGCCTCGATCTCGGCTTTCTCCTCGGGGGTGAGGTGCTTTTCGGCCATCTTTTCCAGCCATTCGCGGGGCAGATCGACCGCCTCCAGCACCTGATCGGCGCTGATGCTTTCCAGCCCCTTGAAGGCCTCGGCAAAGGCGCGGTCGAACCGGTCGATCATACGCTCGTCTTTGACCATGGCGGAGCGGGCGAGGTAGTAGAACCCCTCGATATCATAGGTCACGAGGCCCGCGCTCATCGCCTCAAGAAAGGTGAGGTATTCGCGCAAGCTCACGGGCACGCCGGTTTTCCGAAGGCTTTCGAAAAAGGGCAGGAACATCGCGTTACACCGAGGCGCGGTGAATCATCAGCGTCACGAACAGGCCCGCCAGCGCGAAGATCAGCGCATAAACAAAGGCATATTGCAGGATGTCAGCGGTTTTGCCCTTGCGGCGACGGGCGATAAGGCCGCCGGTGACAGCGCCCAGAAGTGCCCCAAATAGAACGATCATAGCTCACCCGTTTGGTCCTTTGAGCGGGGAGAGCGATGAGATTTCGCGCAGCTTCGCGCGCACCGCCCAATCCGCCCCGAACCCGTAACGCGCCCAGCCCAGACTGTCCATACGTACTGCCTGTGCTTCGGAGACGCGGCCGGTGAGGTCGAGCGCCTCGGCGCGCAGCATCAGAAGCGTGGCGAGAAGGGCGGCGTTCTCGTGCCGTTCGGCGGTGGCGATATGCGGGGCGATGCGGGCCAGCGCCTCTTCACCCTGGCCGCGGCTGATGGCGTGGGCCGCCAGATGCGAGGCGGCATAGGCCTGGTGCAGCGCGGTGCCGGGGGTCTGACGATAGAATTTGTCGGCCAGCCCGAAATGGGCACGGGCCAGCGCCGGGTCCGAGCCCTGGCTGAGACGGCCAAGGGCAAAATGGCTGAAGGCGCGGCGGTGATCGGTCCAGCCCATCGCCTGGGCGATTTTCACGGCCTCGTTCGCCGCGGCACGGCGCTGCGCCGGACGGGCGCCCGGCCCGAGAGCGGTTTGCACGGCCCTGATCCAGGCGCGCGGTGTGGGGGGCAGGTGGCGCGGGGCGACCTGATCGCCTGCGGGGTTCAGGCGGGTGAGAATGGCGGGCAGGCGCGCGGCCACCTGACCGCGGGTCATGCCGTTATGCAATTCGGGCGCGTAATAGGCGCGCAGGATCAGCATGTCGAAACCGGTCAGGACGGTGTGCACGTTGTCGTCGTTGAAAACGGAATCGGGCAGGCGGTAGAGGTCATTGAGCGGGCCAATCGCCTGGGCCAGCTCTTCGTGCAGGCAATCGCGTACCTCTTGCGGGCTGGCATCGTTGGGCAGGAAAATCGCGAGTTTTTCGCGTTTCTTGAGGCTGCTCCAGTTGGTGGTGCGGCCGCGCTTGGCCATGCGATATTCGGACAGGTCCGAGATATTGGGCACCACGAAACAGGCGGCCTTGGGCAGGTGGCGCCGGATATCGGCACGGCTGACGGCCTGGATGGTGATATTGGCATAGGGGCCCGATATGCGGTCTATCTCGATCCCGGCCTCGGTGCGCAACCGGTGCATCAGGCGGTTCAGGTCAGGGCCAAGATTGGGCGGCGGATTGCCCGTCACGCGGACGGTGATCGGGCCTTCGAACCGGGTGAAAGTGGTCAGCGCGCGCCCGGATTCGAGCTGAAAGACGAGCTCCATGAAATCGCGGTGAATGTCGCGGTTGGACCGCGAGGGCGGCACCGGGCGCGGGGCGGAAAACGCCTTCATCACAGGCAGGATATTGGCGGTCTGCGTGGCGGTCCGGGTGGACTGCTCTGCGGGTCCACCTGCAACGCAGGCGCCAAGCATAAGGCAGATCGGTAGTATTACTTTGCGCATCGGGCCCCCGAAAACTCATGTCCCACCAAAAACTCCGGCACCGGTCGGGCGCAGGGGCGGTGTCCTGTCACAATGGGGCGATCGGCAAAAACCGGGCCGGTCTCCCAAACAGGATCGGGAGGAGTTTCAACGCTCATCCTGTCGGCGTTAAGGATGAAATAAGGCAAAAATGTGGCCGATTCGCTTTTGTGGCGAATCGGCCTTCATGTTCCATTTACGTTCGCAATAACAAAGGGCTGGACTGAGTCGTTGATGTAACACCGACGGTCCCGTATGGCGCGCTATCGCTGGCGGCGCGCCATGAAAGCCAGCCGCTCGAACAGATGCACATCCTGCTCGTTCTTCAAAAGCGCCCCGTGCAGCCTGGGCAGGGCATCGGCCCCGTCGCGGCGCAGATCCTCGGCGGTGAGGTCTTCGGCCAGGATCAGCTTGAGCCAGTCGAGCACTTCGGAGGTCGACGGTTTTTTCTTCAGGCCGGCCTGGTCGCGGATCTCGTAGAACTGGGTGAGAGCGGTGGTCAGAAGCTGCTCTTTCAGGCCCGGGTGATGCACCTCGACGATCTGGCGCATCGTCTCCATGTCGGGGAAGCGGATATAGTGAAAAAAGCAGCGCCGCAGGAAGGCGTCGGGCAGCTCTTTTTCGTTATTCGAGGTGATGATGACGATCGGGCGGTGCGCGGCGCGCACGGTCTCGCCGGTTTCGTAGACATGGAACTCCATCTTGTCGAGCTCTTGCAGAAGGTCGTTGGGAAACTCGATATCGGCCTTGTCGATCTCGTCGATCAGAAGCACGATCTTTTGTTCCGCCTCGAAGGCCTGCCAGAGTTTGCCTTTCTTGATGTAGTTGCGCACATCATGCACCCGTTCGTCGCCCAGCTGGCTGTCGCGTAGGCGCGAGACGGCGTCATATTCATAAAGCCCCTGCTGCGCCTTGGTGGTGGATTTGATGTTCCATTCCAGCATCGGCAGCCCCAGCGCATCGGCGACCTGCCGGGCAAGCTCGGTTTTGCCGGTGCCGGGCTCTCCCTTCACCAAGAGCGGACGCTCCAGCGTGACCGCCGCGTTCACGGCGATCTTCAGATCATCGGTGGCAACATAGGTGTCAGTGCCTTGGAATTTCATATTTTTTCACTCTGTTTTTGATGCAGGTCGCTCTCGGATCGGGCGCACCCTACCGTCTCAAAGAAAACACATCAATGCTGCGTGATTGCCTAGTGACAATCGTCTGATGCGGGTGTAGTTGAAGCGCCAGGGGCGTGCCAGATGTCTGAGGAGAAGGTCATGGCAAACGCAACCCTTGAAGAGGGAGCGGACATGAAAGTCGAACTATTCCTGCCTGATGATTATCAGCCGGCAGAAGACGAACCATTTATGAACGAACGCCAGCTTGAGTATTTTCGCCGCAAGCTGATCAATTGGAAAAACGAACTGATCGAAGGCAGCCGCGACACGATCGAGGGGCTGCAGGACGGCACGCGGGCCATTCCCGATGTGGCCGACCGCGCAAGCGAAGAGACCGACCGCGCGCTGGAGCTGCGCACCCGGGACCGTCAGCGCAAACTGGTGGCCAAGATCGACGCGGCGCTGCGCCGGATCGACGAAGGCGAATATGGTTACTGCGAAGTGACCGGAGAGCCGATCAGCCTGAAACGGCTGGATGCGCGCCCGATCGCGACGATGAGCCTGGAGGCCCAGGAGCGCCACGAGCGCCGCGAAAAGGTCCACCGCGACGATTGATCGCCGCCTGAGTGACACGATTTCATGACGCCGGGGCTTCCGCTCCGGCGTTTTTCGTTTCATCACTGGGGAATGGTACGGGACATGTCCATTCTTGTGATCGGCGCCGGGATCGGCGGGCTGGCGGCGGCGCGGGCGCTGGCGCTGCGCGGGGCCGATGTGACCCTGCTGGAACAGGCCGAAGCGATCACCGAGGTGGGCGCGGGCCTGCAGATCAGCCCCAATGGGTTTGCCGTGCTGCGCGCGTTGGGCCTGAGCGAGCAGGTGGCCGCGCGGTCGGTGCGGGCGCGGGCGGTATCGCTGCGGGATTACCGCAAATCCGAGGTGCTGCGGCTGGACCTGACACAGCAGGGCGGCGACGGGTTTCTCTTTGTTCACCGGGCCGATCTGATTGACATACTGGCCGAAGGGGCGCGGGCGGCCGGGGTGAAGATCCGCCTTTTGCAGAAGGTGAAAGAGGTGGATGCAGGCGACCGGGCGTGCGTGCGGCTGGCCAATGGCGATGAGCGGCACGCCGATCTGATCGTCGGGGCGGACGGGCTGCACAGCCGCGTGCGCCCGGCGCTTTGCCCGACGCAAGAGCCATTCTTTACCGGGCAGGTCGCATGGCGCGCGATCGTGCCCAATTTCGGCAACCAGCCGGAAGAGGTGCGGGTCTATATGGGCCCCCACCGGCATGCGGTGGTCTATCCGCTGCGCGATGGGTCGATCCTGAATGTGGTGGCCGTGGAGGAACGCGACGCCTGGGTGGAGGAAAGCTGGAGCCAGAAGGATGATCCGGACAGTCTGCGCGAAAGCTTTGCCGGGTTTGCGCCCGAACTGCGCGCGGTGCTGGAGCGGGTGAATGAGGTGAATCTCTGGGGGCTTTCCCGGCATGAGGTGGCGCCGCTGTGGCATTCGGACGGGGTGGCGATTCTGGGTGATGCGGCACATCCGACGCTGCCGTTTCTGGCGCAGGGGGCCAACCTGGCGCTGGAGGATGCCTGGGTTCTGGCGGATGCGCTGGAGCGGTCCGGCACGGTGGCCGAGGGGCTGGAGGCCTATCAGTCCCGGCGCAGAATGCGGGCCTGCCGGGTGATCGAGGCGGCCAATGGCAATGCGTGGAAATATCACCTGGCCTTTCCGCCGCTGCGGTTTGCGGCACATACGGCGCTGCGGCTGGGCGGGATGCTGGCGCCGATGCAGATCTTGCGCAAGTTCGACTGGCTTTATAACCACGACGTGACGCGGGGCTAAATTCTGGATCAGAATTTAGGCTGGAAAATGAACATTTTCCAAGGTGCTCTTAAAGGGAAAGGTCGACCCAGATCGGTACGTGATCCGAGGGTTTTTCGCGGCCGCGCACCGCCTTGTCGATCTGGCAATCGTTCATCAGATCGGCGGTCTGCGGAGTGAGCAGAAAATGGTCGATGCGGATGCCGTCATCGCGATTCCAGGCTCCTGCCTGATAATCCCAGAAGGAATAATGCCCCGGCCCCTGATGGCGCGCGCGGAAGGCGTCGGTGAAGCCCAGGTTGACGATCCGGCGGAACGCGGCGCGGCTTTCGGGGCGGGCAAGCGCATCCTCGGTCCAGGCCTCGGGGCGTTTGGCGTCCTCGTCCTGGGGGATGATGTTATAGTCACCGGCCATCAGGGCCGGTTCTTCGCTGGCCAGCAGGTCCCGGGCGCGGGCATGGAGCCGCTCCATCCAGGCGAGCTTGTAGTCATATTTCGGCCCGGGCGCCGGGTTGCCATTGGGCAGGTAGAGGCCGCAGATACGGCAGGCGGTGGTGTCGCCCATCACGGTGGCTTCGATCCAGCGGGCCTGTTCGTCCTCGTCATCGCCGGGCAGGCCGCGGGTCACGTCCTCCAGCGGATGTTTCGACAGGATCGCTACGCCGTTGAAGCTTTTTTGACCATGGGTTTCAACCACATAGCCCTTGTCTTCGAAGATCTCGCGGGGGAAGTTTTCGTCGATCGACTTGATCTCCTGCAACACCGCCACATCAGGCTGCGCCTCGTCGAGCCAATCCGAAAGCGCGCCTATCCGCGCCTTGATGCCGTTGATGTTGAAACTGGCGATTTTCATGGTGGCCCCTCCCGCGGTTTCTCTATCGCGCAGGGAGCGGGGGCATGCAAGTTACATCGAAAAGGATGTGCCGCAGCCGCAGGAACTGGAGGCGTTCGGATTGTCGATCACGAACCGTGCGCCGATGAGTTCCTGTGTATAGTCGATGGTGGCCCCGGCAAGGAATGGCAGGGAGACCGCGTCGACGACGACTTTCTCGCCGCTACCTTCCAGGATCAGGTCATCCTCGGCCGGTTCATCCAGCTTGATCTCGTACTGAAAGCCCGAACACCCGCCGCCTTCGACGGCCACACGCAGTGCCTGGCCCTGATTGCCCGCACCGATGGCGGCGAGTTGCTCAAAAGCACGGTCGGTGACTTTCGGGGGCAGGTTCATCTTTGGCCTCGTTTGCGGCGGTTTAACTGTGTCTCGAATTGCAATATATGAAAGCCGGGACAAGGCGACAAGGATGAGGCGCGAGGAAATGCAGGCACTCTATGCGCTTGACCCGCGCCGCGCGCGCGGGCGGCTCGTGGCGGAGGAGGAAAGCGCGTTCCGCTCCTGCTTTCAGCGCGACCGGGACCGGATCATTCATTCCAGCGCGTTCCGGCGGCTCAAGCACAAGACGCAGGTTTTCGTGGAGCATGAGGGCGACTATTTCCGCACACGGCTGACGCATTCGATCGAGGTGGCGCAGGTGGCGCGGACGATCGCGGGCGCGCTGGGGCTCAATGGCGAGCTGACCGAAGCGGTGGCTCTGGCGCATGATCTGGGCCATACGCCCTTTGGCCATACGGGCGAGGATGCGCTGGATGCGCTGATGCAGCCCTATGGCGGGTTTGATCATAATGCGCAGGCGGTGCGGATCGTGACCGCGCTGGAGCGGCATTATGCAGAGTTCGACGGGCTGAACCTGACCTGGGACACGCTGGAAGGGATTGCCAAGCATAATGGCCCGGTGACGGGCGATCTGCCTTATGCGCTGGCCGACTACAACGCGCGGCACGATCTGGAGCTGGACACCTATGCCAGCGCGGAGGCGCAGGTGGCCGCGCTGTCGGATGACATCGCCTATACCAATCACGATCTGCATGACGGGCTGCGCGCAGGGCTGTTTTCCGAGGCGGATCTGAGCGCCTTGCCGATCATCGGCGCAGCGTTCGAGCGGGTCGATGGGCGGTATCCGGGGCTGGATGCGTCGCGGCGGCGGCATGAGGCGCTGAGGCGGGTATTCGGGGTCATGGTCGAGGATGTGATCACCACGTCACGCGCCACGCTCGACGCGCTGCGCCCGCAAAGCGTGGAGGAGGTGCGGCATCTGGGTCAGCCGGTGATCCGGTTCTCGGCCGGGCTGTGGGCGGATCTCAAGGTGATCCGGGCCTTCCTGTTCACCCGGATGTACCGTGCGCCATCGGTGGTGGAGATGCGCGAGCGGGTGACACGGGTGGTGGAGGCGCTGTTTCCGCATTACATGGCCCACCCCGAGTCATTGCCCGGGCAATGGCGGGCGGATGTGGCCGGGGCGCAGGACGATCTGGCGCTGGCGCGGCTGGTGTCGGACTATATCGCCGGGATGACGGACCGCTATGCGTTGCAGGCCCATGCCCGGATCTTTGGCGGACCGGGCGGGGCCGGGGAACACGGCGGGGCCTGACTTTTCGGGCTGTGCGCAGAGCGGTGATTGACCTCTGCCGGAGGGGTGATAAACCGCACGCTCAAGGACGTTTGAGGACATGCGATGAATCTGTTTACCGATATCCGCACTCTGGTGATTGACGCGCTGGCCGCGATGCAGGCGGAGGGCGCGCTGCCCGAGGGGCTGGACTTTGCCAATGTCACGGTGGAGCCGCCGCGCGATGCGGCCCATGGCGATATGGCAACCAACGCCGCGATGGTGCTCGCCAAGCCCGCGGGCCTGAAGCCGCGCGACATTGCCGAGGCGCTGGCAGGCAAACTGATCACCGATACGCGGATCGAGGCGGCGGATGTGGCGGGCCCCGGCTTTCTGAACCTGCGGCTTGCCCCAAGCCTCTGGCACGAGGTGCTGCGCGCGGCCCTCGCGGAGGGGGCGGATTTTGGCCGCTCCGATATGGGGCAGGGGGCGCGGGTGAATGTCGAATATGTTTCGGCCAACCCCACCGGTCCCTTGCATGTGGGTCACACGCGCGGGGCCGTCTTTGGCGATGCGCTGGCGAGCCTGCTGGATTTCGTGGGCTATGACGTGACCCGCGAATATTACATCAACGATGGCGGCGCGCAGGTCGATGTGCTCGCACGGTCGGTCTACCTGCGTTATCTGGAGGCGCATGGGCAGGAGGTCGCTTTTGAGGATGGCACTTATCCGGGCGATTACCTGATTGCCGTGGGCGAGGCGCTGAAGGACAAGGTGGGCGACGCCTATGTCGGCCAGCCCGAAAGCGTCTGGCTGGAAGAGGTGCGCGATTATGCGACCGACGCCATGATGATGCTGATCAAGGCCGATCTGGGCGCGCTTGGCGTCGAGATGGACAGTTTCTATTCGGAGAAGTCGCTTTATGGCACGGGCCGGATCGAGGCGGCGCTTGCTGATCTGGAGGCCAAGGGTCTGATCTATGAGGGCGTGCTGGAGCCGCCCAAGGGCAAGACGCCCGAGGATTGGGAACCGCGCGAGCAGACCCTGTTCCGCTCCACCGCCCATGGCGACGATGTGGACCGTCCGGTGAAGAAATCCGACGGCAGCTGGACCTATTTCGCGCCAGACATCGCCTATCATTATGATAAGGTTTCCAGAGGGTTCGACGCCCTTATTGATGTGTTTGGCGCGGATCACGGCGGCTATGTGAAGCGGATGAAGGCGGCCGTCTCGGCGCTGAGCGATGGCAAGGTGCCGCTGGATATCAAGCTGACGCAGCTTGTGAAACTCTACAAGAATGGCGAGCCGTTCAAGATGTCCAAACGCGCGGGCACCTTCGTGACCCTGCGCGATGTGGTGGACGAGGTGGGCCCGGATGTGACCCGCTTCCACATGCTGACCCGCAAGAACGACGCGCCGCTCGATTTCGACTTCGACAAGGTGCTGGAGCAGTCCAAGGATAACCCGGTCTTTTACGTGCAATATGCCAATGCCCGGGTGCATTCGGTGCTGCGCAAGGCGGCCGAGGCGGGGATTGACGTGGATGACGCCACGCTTGCGTCCGTCGATCTGAGCGCGCTGACCGATGAGGGCCAGATTTCGGTGGCCAGGAAGATCGCCGAATGGCCCCGCCTGGTCGAGATCGCCGGGCGCACGAACGAGCCGCACCGGGTGGCCTTCTACCTCTACGATCTGGCCAGTGAGCTGCACAGCCTGTGGAACAAGGGCAATGATCAGCCCGGGCTGCGCTTTCTGGATGAAGAGGATGTGCACGCCTCACAGGCGAAAATCGCCCTCGCGCGTGCCGTAACCGTTGTTATTTCTGCTGGTCTTGGTATTCTGGGCGTGGCTCCGAAAGAAGAGATGCGCTGATTATCGCACGTAACGCCGGGGCTGAGGCAGAAGGACATCCCCGGCGGCCATGTATCGCCGGTGAGAAAGAGGCGAGACATGGGCGATATGCATGACACGCGGCCATTGGCTGCATCCGGGCAGAAATCATCTCTTGGCACAGCAACCAATCTTGTTGGTGCGGCGGTATCGCTGGCGCTGCTCGTGGGGGTTGGAGTGTGGGGATACAAGCTGATCATGCGCGATGTCAGCGGGGTGCCTGTGGTGCGCGCCGCCGAAGGGCCGATGCGGGTGCAACCCGAAGATCCCGGCGGGATGCAGGCCCAGAACCAGGGGTTGAGCGTAAACGACGTCGCCGCGGAAGGCACGGCAGCGGCTCCGGCGGACCGGCTTGTTCTGGCTCCGGCCCCGCTCGATATCACCGAGGAGGACGCCGTGCTGGCAAAGGCGGCCCTTGCCGATGAACCGGCTGGTGCGGCGCAGACCCGCAGCGCGGCGGCCATTGCCGCGGATACGGAAGACGAAGAGACGGTGCAGCTTGCCGCGCTTGAGGCGTTGGCGGCGCAGCTTGCGGACGGGGTTGAGCCCCTGAGTGAAGTGACCGCCGCCATTGAGCCGCGCGTTGACGTGATCGAAGAAGCGGCTGCCACGGCCCCGGTAGAGCTGCCCGAGGTCAAGGGCGGGCTGAAACGCTCTTTGCGCCCGGTGTTGCGGCCTGCGACGCTCAACACCTCGGCGCCGTCCGAGGCGATTGCCGCCGCCGTGGCGCGGGTGCTTGACGTGGACCCGGAGACGATTCCGGTCGGAACACGGCTGGCGCAGCTAGGGGCCTATGACAGCGCCGAGGTGGCGCGCGCCGAATGGGACCGGCTGAACGGGCGCTTTGCCGAGTATCTCGAAGGCAAGCAGCGCGTGGTGCAAAAGGCGCAGAGCGGCGGGCGGACCTTCTATCGACTGCGCGCCATGGGCTTTGCCGACCTGAGCGACGCGCGCCGGTTCTGTTCCGCGCTGGTGGCTGAAAAGGCTGAATGCATTCCGGTGGTTACGCGATGATCCTCAAGCGCGTGGCGGGCGTGCGATGAGCCGATACGGGGCCACGATCCTGGATGCGGACGAGTTGAGGCTGCGCTCGGATGAGCGGGCGCTTTTTCGCGATGTGAACCCGTTCGGGTTTATCCTTTTTGCCCGCAATATCGACACGCCGGATCAGGTGCGCGCCCTTTGCGGTGACCTGCGCGAGGCGGTGGGGCGCGAGGCGCCGATCACCATCGATCAGGAAGGCGGCCGGGTGCAGCGCCTGCGCGCGCCGCTCTGGCGCGAATGGCTGCCGCCGCTGGAGCAGGTGGAGGCAACGGACCGGCCCGAGGACGCGATGTACTGGCGTTACCGGATCATCGCGCATGAGTTGCGCAGCATCGGCATTGACAGCAATTGCGCGCCGCTGGTGGATGTGGCCGGACCGGACACGCATCCGTTTCTGCGCAACCGCTGCTATGGGACCGAGGCGCAGGCGGTGGCCGGAATCGGTCGTGCCGTGGCGGATGCACATCTCGATGGCGGGGTGTTGCCGGTGCTCAAGCATATCCCCGGCCACGGGCGGGCGGTGGTCGATAGCCACCTCGACCTGCCGGTGGTGGATGCCGAGCCCGAAGAGCTTCTGGACACCGATTTTGCCCCGTTCCGCGCCCTGAACGATCTGCCACTGGGGATGACGGCGCATCTGGTCTACAGCCAGCTTGACGATGCTCCCGCGACGCTCTCGCCCAAGGTGATGCAGATGATCCGCGAGGATATCGGCTTTGACGGGCTGATCATGACCGACGATATCTCGATGAAGGCGTTGCGCGGGTCGCTCGAGGACAACGCCCGCGCGTCTCTCGCCGCGGGCTGTGACGTGGTCCTGCATTGCAACGGCACCTTTGCCGAGCGCGTGGCCGTGGCCGAGGCGTCGGGAGAAATGACAGACGCGGCCCAGGCCCGGGCCGAGCGGGCACTGGCGGCCCGCAAAGCCCCTGACGAGGTTGACATTGCCGCGCTGGAGGCCAAGCTGTCCGCCGTCATGAACGGGCCGGGATAATGTCGGACGAGGATTTTGATCAGATCGGGCGGATCGAAAGCGTCGCCGAGCGGATGGCCGCCGAGGCGCTCATTGTCGATGTGGACGGTTTTGAAGGGCCATTGGACCTGCTTCTGACGCTGGGGCGCACGCAGAAGGTGGATCTGCGCAAGATCTCGGTGCTGCAACTCGCTCAGCAATATCTGGCCTTCGTGGAAAAGGCCAAACAGCTGCGGATTGAGCTGGCCGCCGATTACCTGGTGATGGCGGCCTGGCTGGCGTTCCTGAAATCGCGCCTGTTGTTGCCGCCCGACCCGACGGAAGAGGGCCCATCGGGCGAGGAACTGGCGGCGCATCTGGCCTTTCAGCTTGAGCGGTTGCAGGCGATGCGCGATGTGGCGGCCAAACTGATGGCGCGCGATCAGCTGGGGCGCGACTTCTTTGCGCGCGGCATCCCCGAGGATGTCACCCAGGTGCGCAAGATCACCTATACCGCGACGCTGCTGGACCTGATGCAGGGCTATGCACGCATCCGCACAAAGGACGAGTTCCGCCCCTATGTGATGGACCGCGATTCCGTTTTCACGCTGGAGCAGGCGCTGGAGCGGATGCGCGGGCTGATCGGCTTTGCGGGGACATGGACGGATATTTCCACCTATCTGCCGGACGGGTTCACCACTGATCCGGCGCGTCGGCGCAGCGCCACGGCCTCGACCTTTGCCGCTTCGCTGGAGCTGGCGAAAGAGGGCAAGGTGGAGCTGCGCCAGGCCGAGACATTCGCGCCGCTTGAATTGCGGCGGAAGGATTAAGAGTATGTCGGAAGAGATTGACCAAAAAGAAGAAAGCCTGTTCGAGGCGCCGCCCATGGCCGAGCAGGAGCGGATGGTGGAGGCGATCCTGTTTGCCACCGCCGAGCCGGTCACGGTGCGCGAGTTGGAAGCGCGGATGCCGCATGGCAGCGACCCGGCGGAGGCGCTTGTCTATCTGCGCAAACGTTATGAGGGGCGCGGCGTGCAGGTGGTGCGCGTGGGGGATGCCTGGGCCATCCGCACTGCGCCCGATCTGGGCTTTCTGATGCAGCGCGAGACGGTCGAGACGCGCAAGCTGAGCCGGGCGGCGATCGAGACGCTGGCAATCATTGCCTATCATCAGCCGGTCACGCGCGCGGAGATCGAGGAAATCCGTGGCGTGAGCGTCAGCCGGGGCACGGTCGATCAGCTTCTGGAGATGGAGTGGATCCGCTTTGGTCGCCGCCGCATGACACCGGGCCGTCCGGTGACTTTCGTGGTGACGCAGGGGTTTCTGGATCATTTCGGGCTGGAGAACGCCCGCGATCTGCCCGGGCTCAAGGAATTGCGCGCCGCTGGCCTGCTGGAAAACCGCCCGCCGCCGGGCTCCATGCCGCAACTGGGCGAGGGCGATGTGGATGCCGAGGAAGAGACAGACGAAGGCCAGAACGAGCTTTTTGAGGATTAAAGCGGTCCTTGCCCTAAAATTTCCATGATTGGTGGTTATCTTCTGCGTCAGAGCAGGACATGGAGGGCGCAATGAACGCCAATCAGCTTATCAATATGGTGATCCGCCAGATCATGCGCCGTGTGGTGCGCGGCGGTGTGGATGCGGGCTTTAACGCGGTGAACAAGCGCATGGCGAAGGGCAACGATCTGCCCATGTCGGCGCGCAAGTCCACGGGCGACAATCAGAACCAGGCCTGACGGCATTCCCCAAAGCACTGGGTTGAAACGCGCCCCGGACATGATCCGGGGCCTTTGGGCGTTGTGCGGCCCGGTTCGGAGGTGCGTTTAGCCGGACTTGAAATGCTTGCTAAGCTTGAGCCCCTGACCCTGATAGTTTGACTTGATATCCGCGCCATAGAGCTGTTGCGGCACTTCCGCCATGCGCTCATAGACCAGCCGCCCCACGACCTGCCCGTGCTCCAGCACGAAAGGCGCCTCGTGGCAGCGCACTTCGAGTACCCCGCGAGAGCCGGACCCGCCCGCGGCGTCATAGCCGAAGCCGGGGTCGAAGAAGCCTGCGTAATGCACGCGGAATTCACCGACCATGGCCAGATACGGGGCCATTTCGGCGGCGCAATTGGGGGGGATGGCAATCGCCTCGCGGCTGACGAGGATGTAGAAGGCACCGGGGTCGAGGATGATGCGCCCGTCGCTGGTGCGTACCTCTTCCCAGTAGTCCGCCGGGTCGTAATGGTTGAGCTTGCTGAGGTCGACCACGCCCGTGTGCCGCTTGGCGCGGTAGCCCACCAGATCGCCCTTGGCCGGTTTCAGATCGACCGAGAAGCTCAGACCCTCGGAGATGACCGGCGTGCCCGAAACAATCGGCGTTGTGCGATGCACGTCCAGAAGCTCGGCGTCGCTGAGCATCGTCTTACCCTGCCGGAAAATCACCTGGGTGAGCAATTGCCCCGGCTGTACCACGACCGAGAAGCTTTGCGGGCAAAGCTCGGCATAAAGCGGGCCGTCATAGGCTTCGGGGATGCGGTCGAACTCGATACCCTGGTCGGTGATGATCCGTGTCATCAGGTCCACCCGGCCGATGGAGCTTTTGGCGCTGGCGGCCCCGGTCATGCCTTTGGGCAGATGCAGACGTTCCATGAGCGGCACGACATAGACACAGCCCTTTTCCAGCACGGCGCCGCCGGTGAGCGGCACCTCGTGCATGGTCAGATCCCCGAGCCGTTCGGAGACGGTGGAGGATTTCCCGGGCAGGAAGGAGGCGCGCACGCGATGCGCCACATCGCCCAGGCGCAGATCGAGCGAGGCAGGCTGTATCTGGTCATTGAGGATGGGCGAGGCGGCCCCGATCCCGCCTTGGGCGATCATATCCCGGATCTGACGGTCGGATAAGACGCCGCTGGTCATATGCCTGTCCTCTTACGCAAAACGCCCGCCCGAGAGCCCGGGCGGGCGGTTTTTGATATGGTCGGGCTAGCAGGACTTGAACCTGCGACCTTCCGTCCCCCAGACGGACGCGCTACCAGGCTGCGCCATAGCCCGACGATAGCGCCTACATACCGCTTTTCTGAGCGGGGGCAAGGGGCTTGGGGCAACTTTTCGACCTCACCCTGGGCCCGAGCCAAGCTGTTCGGTCAGCTCTTGCATCCGCGCGAGGGCGTCAGGGTCGACCGAGCCGTCAAGCAAGGCCAGGGTGCTGAGCGGTCCGGGCTCGGCGGGGGTGTCATCGCCCGGGTCTTCGGGAATGTCGGGGGCGGTGATCGCGGGCGGCTCGGGGGCGGGGGCGTCCTGCGTGGCCTCTGCTGCGCTTTCTGTCTGTGCGGCCGCCTCCTTGTGCCGTTGCAGAAAGCTGGGCATGACCGGCGGGCTCGCGGGTTCTGCCGCCGGCGGCTCGGAGGGGCTGACCTCGTCGGTGTCGGCTGTGTCGGGTTCTGCCGCCGTTTCAGGCTCGGGCGCAGGGGCGGCGGTCACTTCGGGCTCGGCCGGGGGGGCGGGCTTTGCCGGGGTCTTGACCGGTTTCGCCTCTTCGCTTCGGAAGCTGACCACCTCGGCGGTGCTTGGGGGGACATCGATCGGGGCGACATCCACGGCCATTTCACTGGCTTCGATCTCGGTCACTTCGTCCAGCGGCTGCGACAGGTTCGCCACATGTTTGACGCCGTTTTCGCGCAAAATCTTCTGCACACCTTTGATGGTCATGCCGTCTTCGTGCAGAAGCCGCTTGATTCCCCCCAGAAGCTGCATGTCCGCGGGACGATAATAGCGTCGCCCGCCTGCGCGTTTCACAGGCTTGACCTGACTGAATTTGCTTTCCCAGAAACGCAGGACATGCGCGGGCGTCTCCAGCCATTCGGCCACTTCGCTGATGGTGCGGAAGGCGTCGGCTGATTTGGCCATCGGCGCGCCTCCTTAGCGCTTGTTGCCCGAGGCGACGCGGTCTTTCATCAGGTGGGAGGGCCGGAAGGTCAGCACACGGCGCGGGTTGATCGGAACCTCTTCGCCGGTCTTGGGGTTGCGGCCCACGCGGGCGGATTTGTCGCGCACCGAGAAGGTGCCGAATGACGAGATTTTCACCTGCTCGCCAGCCACCAGCGCGTCGGACATATAGGTCAGAACGCTTTCCACCAGATGCGCGCTGTCATTGCGCGACAGGCCCACTTCGCGGAACACCGCTTCGCTCAGATCCATTCGTGTCAAAGTCTTGTCGCTCATCGCATCCCCCTGATCTCTGACCAAACATTAGGACGTAAGGATTTTGCGAGTCAACGCAGCTAGGTTGAGAAATGCCGTTTAGAGGTATGAAATCGGGGGTTTTTCGCGCATTACCAGCGCAGAACCACCGCCCCCCAGGCCAAACCGCCGCCGATGGCCTCGGACAAGAGTAGATCGCCGCGTTTGATTTTGCCGGTCTGCACCCCCACTGAAAGGGCCAGAGGGATGGATGCGGCGGAGGTATTGCCGTGGTCCTGGACGGTCACGATCACGCGGTCCATCGGGATGCCCATTTTCTTGGCCGTGCCCGAAATGATGCGGATATTGGCCTGGTGCGGAACGATCCAGTCCACGTCCTCGTCCTTGAGCCCGATCTTGTGCAGCGCGGTGAAGGCGGTGCCGGCAAGCTTGTCCACCGCCTGCCGGAAAAGCGCGTTGCCCTGCATCCGGAGCTTGCCCGACTGGCCCGTGGTCGACACGCCGCCATCGACAAAGAGCATGTCGCGGTAGCGCCCGTCCGAATTGATGTCCGAGGCCAGGATACCCCGGTCGGAATTGTCGCCCTTGCCCTCATGCGCGGCCAGCACCAGCGCGCCCGCGCCGTCGCCGAACAGCACGCAGGTCGAGCGGTCGGTCCAGTCCATGATCCGGCTGAAGGTCTCGGCGCCGATCACCAGAAGCTTTTGCGCCTGACCTGCGAGGATCATCGCATTGGCGGTGGTCAGGGCATAGATGAAGCCCGCACAGACCGCCTGCACGTCGAAGGCAAAGCCGCGCTCCATGCCGAGCCCTTTTTGCACCATCGTGCCCACGGAGGGGAAGGTGAGGTCTGGCGTGGAGGTGGCGACGACGATCCCGTCGATTTCCGAGATATTGACGCCTGCATTCTCAAGTGCTGCGGTGGCGGCGCGAATGGCGAGGTCCGAGGTGGTCTGACCCTCGGCGGCGAAATGACGGCGCTCGATTCCTGAGCGGGTGCGAATCCATTCGTCGGATGTGTCCAGCGTGGCCTCGAAATGGCTGTTGGGCACGACCCGCTCCGGCAGGTAATGACCAACCCCTTCGACAACCGCTCGTACGCTCATGACGCTTCACTTTCGTTTTCGTCTTCATCGCTGAGCATGGCGGCGGACGCAACCCGCGCGGCGAGTTTTTCGGAGAAGCCCGACTGGCTAAGCTGATAGGCCAGTTTCACGGCTGCCGACACGCCCGTGGCATCGGCGGCCCCGTGGGATTTGACCACCGTCCCGTTCAGGCCGAGGAAAACGCCGCCATTGACGCGGCGCGGGTCGATCCGCTCTTTCAGGCGGCGCATGGAGGTATAGGCCAGAAGCGAGGCCATGCGTGACCAGATCGTGTGGCGGAACGCCTTGCGCAGCAGCTCTCCGATCAGATTGGCGGTGCCTTCGCCGGTCTTCAGCGCCACATTGCCGGTGAACCCGTCGGTGACGATGACATCGCAGCGGTCACCGGGCAGGTCCTTGCCCTCGACAAAGCCGACAAACTCGAAATCCGCACGCCGGGCATTGGCGCTGATCAGGTCATGGGCTTCTTTCAGCTCGGCGCGGCCCTTGTGCTCTTCGGTGCCGACATTGAGCAGGCCGACGCGCGGGCGTTTCAGGCCAAAGCCGTTGCGCGCGTAAGAGATGCCCATCAGCGCGTATTGCATGAGGTCCTTGGCATCGGCCCGGATATCGGCCCCGCCATCCAGCATCACGTTGAAGCCCTGCGGGTTGCGTGAGGGCCAGAGCACGGCAATCGCCGGGCGGTAAACGCCGTCGAGCTTGCGCAGGCGGACCACGCTCAGAAGCATCAGCGCGCCGGTGTTGCCGCAGGAGACGCAGACCGTCGCCTCGCCATTGCGCACCGATTCGAGCGCCGACCACATAGACGTGTTCTTGCCATTGCGCATCACATGGGAGGGTTTGTCCTCCATCGTGACGACATCCTGCGCATCCCTGATCTCGCAGATACCCGCGAGGTTCCTGCGTTTGGCGACAAGCTTTTCCAGCTCCTCGCGGGGGCCATGCAGGATGAACCCGATATCATGAAGCTTGTGGGCGGCACGCGAGAGACCGGCAACAACGGTTGCCGGCCCTTCATCGCCACCCATGGCGTCAATCGAAATGATGGTGCGCCCCGGCGCCGCTTTGGAGGAATCCTTCTGCGCGGTCATGCGGGCGGCGTCCATGCGCTGGGGTTATGCCGCGTCTTCGTCCAGATCGACGTCGTCAACCAGGGACACAACCTCACGGTCGGCATAGTGACCGCAGGCCGAGCACACGTGATGCGGGCGCTTCAGTTCGCCGCAATTCGGGCACTCGTTGGGGTTTGCCGCAACCAGGGCATCATGCGCACGGCGATTGTTGCGGCGCGATTTCGAGACTTTGTTCTGCTGGACAGCCATGTCACAACCTTAACTTAACTTTGGGGGCCAAGCGGCCCGTTTCAGATGGGTTGCGCGGCTCTTAATCTGTCCAGAGCCACCGGTTCAACCCTAAAATCCGTGAAAGCGCGAAAATACAGTGAATTGTTGTAGGAGCAAGCGATTTCTCACGTCTCGTCGTCACGATTATCAAGTTTTGCCTTGAGATCGGCCAGAGAGGCGAAAGGTTTGGCATCGGCGTCTGTCATCGGGGTCACGCCGGGGGCCGCAAAATCCGCGTTTTTCAACTCGGCCCCGTCGGCACGCGGGTAATCGGGCAGGGCAAGGGCAAGAGATTCGCGGATCACTGCCATAAGGTCGATCTCTTTGCCCAGCGGCTCAGTGCTGTCATCCTCGGGCATCTCGACCTCGCCCTCGACCTCGGGCAGCGCGTAGTCGCGCAGGAACAGGCGGCTGACGGGGGTGTCGATGCGGGTCGTGACCGGCTCCAGCGTGACCACGCAGGGCTGTACCGCCGTGGCCCCAAGCTCTGCGCTGAGCCGCCAGGCATCCCGGCCTTCGGGCTCCAGCATCCCGTGAAAACGCAGCTTGCGCAGGGCCAGCAGCTCCAGATCCTCGATCAGGGCGGTCAAGGCTTCCGCATCCGGGCGAATGTCGAAGCGGTAAGGCTTGCGCGCAGGCAGTTCGGCCACGGTCAGGCGGGTCGCGGATGTGTCTGGTCTGCTCATCTCGCGCTCGTCCTCTCTTTAACTTTCTTGAACCTCGGGGCCACCTTGTTGTAAGCGGGATAAAAGGCATTTCGGGCCAAGATCAAGAGGGCATAGATGTTTGCAATGATTTCCAGGGCAAAATCCTTCCTGTGCCTGCTTGTGTTTCTGAGCCTCGGGGCCTGTTCAGCCACCTATCAGAATCATGGCTATGTGCCGTCCGACTCGGATCTGGCCGAGCTGGTGGTCGGGGTGGATTCGCGTGCGACAGTGGATGACCTGATCGGCGCGCCATCATCCGCGGGGCTGCTGGCGGGGGGTGACTATTATTACGTGCGCAGCCGGGTGCGCAGTTACGGGATGTTCCGCCCCGAAGTGGTGGAGCGGCAGATCCTCGCCATCAGCTTTGACGAAACAGGCACCATCGCCAATATCGAGCGGTTCGGGCTGGAGGATGGCAAGGTCGTCGCCCTGTCGCGCCGCGTGACCGACAGTTCGGTGGTGGGCAATGGCTTCTGGCGTCAGATTCTCGGCAATTTCGGCAACCTGAACCCGGCCGACTTCTTCTAAACGCTTGTGCGGGCCCGCACGCATGCTACCACTTGAAGGGTAGATGTGTGGAGCTTGGCAGGATGACCCCTCCGACCCTCGCCAAAGGCCGGTATCAGGCCCGTATCGCCGAGACTGAGGCCGATATCGCGGCGGCGCAGGCGCTGCGGCATCTGGCCTTTGCCGGTCAGGGCGAAAGCGACGGCGACGCGTTTGATGCGCGGTGTACGCATTATCTGGTGGAAGAGGTGGAGACGGGCAGGCTGGTCTGTTGCTTCCGCATTCTGCCGCTGACTGACGGGCGCGAGATCGACCGGAGCTATTCTGCGCAATTCTACGAGTTATCGGCCCTGGCGGGCTTCAAGGGGCGGATGGTGGAGATGGGCCGGTTCTGCGTGCATCCTGCCCATCATGACCCCGATATCCTGCGCGTCGCCTGGGGGGCGATGACGCGGTATGTCGATGAAAACAATGTCGAAATGCTCTTTGGCTGTTCGTCGTTCAAGGGCACGGACGAGGCGGGGTATCTGGACGCTTTCGCCATGCTGAAAGAGCGTCACCTGGCCCCGCGCCGCTGGTGGCCACGGGTCAAGGCGCCTTCGGTGTTTCGCTTCGCGCAGGCCCTGCGGCGGCAGCGGCCCGACATGAAAGCGGCGATGCTGGCCATGCCGCCCCTGCTGCGCAGTTACTTGATGATGGGGGGCTGGGTCAGCGATCATGCGGTGGTGGACCGGCAGATGAACACGCTGCATGTCTTTACCGGGCTGGAGATCGACGCGATCCCGCCCGCCCGCAAGCGGCTTCTGCGCGCGGTTGCGCAGTAGCTTGACGATTGCCGGGGCGCAGGGTAGCCCGCGCGCATGGCCCGTGCACCGCTTCTTCAACTGACGGATATTTCGCTGACCTTTGGCGGCGATCCTCTTTTCCATGACCTGAGCCTTGTCATCCAGCTCGGGGACCGCGTGGCGCTGGTGGGGCGCAACGGATCGGGTAAATCCACGCTGATGAAGGTGATGGCGGGGCTGGTGTTGCCCGATGACGGGCAGGTGAGCCTCAGCCCCGGAAGCTCGGTAGGGTATATGGAGCAGGATCCGGACATGACGGGTTTTGCCACACTGGGCGATTTTGCCACCAGCGGATTGGAGGCAGGCGAGCTTTACAAGGTGGAGCGCGCGGGAGAGGGGCTGAAATTTGATCCCGCGCGCGCGGTTCAGACCGCCTCGGGCGGGGAAAGACGGCGGGCAGCGCTGGCCAAGCTCATGGCCGAGGCCCCGGATCTGATGTTGCTGGACGAGCCGACGAACCATCTGGATATCGAGGCGATCCGCTGGCTCGAACGGGAGCTGGGCACCACGCGATCAGCTTTTGTCATGATCAGCCACGACCGCGCTTTTCTGCGCGAGCTTTCACGCGCAACCCTCTGGATTGACAGGGGAATGACACGCCGTCAGGACAAGGGGTTTGACGCGTTCGAAGCCTGGCGCGACAAGGTCTGGGAGGAAGAAGATCAGGCGCGGCACAAGCTGAACCGGCTGATCAAGTCGGAGGCGAAATGGGCCGTGGAAGGGATCAGCGCCCGGCGCAAGCGCAACCAGGGCCGGGTGCGCGCCCTGCAGGCGCTCCGGGCGGAACGCGCAGCCCAGATCAAGCGGCAGGGCACCGCGGCGATGGCGCTGGAGGCGGGGCCGAAATCAGGTAAGAAAGTCATCGAAGCCGAAGCGATTACAAAGTCTTATGATGGAAAGCTCATCCTGAAGCCGTTTTCGATCAAGATCCAGCGTGGCGATCGCGTGGGCTTTGTCGGGCCCAACGGGGTGGGCAAGACGACGCTGCTGAAACTGTTGATGAAAGAGATCGAGCCCGATATGGGCAAGGTCAGCCACGGCACCAAGCTGGCTCCGGCGGTGTTTGATCAGGCGCGGGCGGGGCTCGACCCGGATATGAGCCTCTGGGACAGCCTGACCGGCGACAAGGAAATGCGGGTGTCAGGCCAGGCCGATCAGGTGATGGTGCGCGGCGCGCCCCGGCATGTGGTGGGCTATCTCAAGGAATTTCTGTTTGACGACGCCCAGGCACGCGCGCCGGTGCGGTCCCTCTCGGGCGGCGAGAAGGCGCGGCTATTGCTGGCCAAGCTGATGGCGCGCGAAAGCAACCTGCTGGTCATGGACGAGCCGACCAATGACCTTGATATCGAGACGCTGGATTTGTTGCAGGAGTTGCTGGACGATTATGACGGCACCGTTCTTCTGGTCAGCCATGACCGGGATTTCCTGGACCGCGTGGTGACGACGACCATCGCGATGGAAGGCGACGGGCAGGCGGTGGCCTATGCCGGCGGCTGGAGCGATTACCGTGCACAGCGGCCTGAAAAAGCAGAGGAAAAGCGCGACAAGGCCCAACCCAAGCCGGCCGCAGTGGAGGCCAGGCCGAAGGCGGTGAAAACGGGGCTGAGCTTTACCGAGAAACATCGTCTGGAGGCGTTGCCCGGCGAGATCGAGCGGCTGGAAGCGGAGATTGCCAAGCTCGAAGAGCTGATGGCCGACCCGGAGCTTTTCACCCGAGAGCCGGTCAAGTTCCGCAAGGCGAGCGAGGCACTGGTCACCCGGCAGGAGGCTCTGGCGGCAGCGGAAGAGGAGTGGCTGACGCTGGCGGAGAAGGCCGAGGGCTAGCCCGCCGGGCCGAAAGCGGCGCGCGGTTTACGGCGCGCGCATCGCCGTCAGGTCGAAAGAGATTTCGACGGCAAAGGCCAGTGACCCCTCATCGGTGACATCGAGCCCCATGTTGAAATCGCGCCGGTCAACCGTCATCGCGCCTTTGGCTTCGGCCGTGTCGCCGTCAATGCTCAGATCGAAAGGCAGGGTGGCGGGCACCGATACATCCCGGATCGTCAGATTACCTTTGGCTTGCAACCCATTGTCAACGCTTATGATATCGCCTTTGAAAAGGGCCGTGGGGTGGGCATCGGCCTGCAGGTAACCGGCCCCCAGCGCCTGGGAAGTGACCGTGCCCAGAGTGAGGGAAGCGGTTCCGATCGTGACCTCTACCTCGCCATGTTTGCCGGTCTCGTCGGGCGTTTCGGCATATTGGATCAATGCGGACCAGTCGGAGAAGCTGCCGGTGATCTCGGAGCCCATTTGAGTGACAGTGATCTGAAGCACGCCCTCCTGCACCTGCCAGTTGCCTCCCTCCGCCGCCAGAGTGACGGGTGTGGTGGAGCGGACCTCATGCGCTTTGAACCAACCCAGCGAGGCCGCGCCGCCGATCACGAGCGCCCAAACCAGCAGGGCGCCAAGAGCGGGCAGGGCATGGCCGGGCTGAACGGCGGTCGGATGGGCTTCGGTCGTGCCCGGCCACATGCGTCGCAAGGTGGCATCCCCGTCGATCAGATGATGTTTCAGCGCGCCCGCGATGTGCAACAGCAGAGCCCCGCCAAGCACGTAGATCAGCAGGTGATGCAGGGTCGCGGCGGTCTCGGCCAGCGCGTCATCCTTGGGCACGAAGGGCAGCGACTGGCCGAAGGGCCACCAGATCGGTGCGAAGCCGGTGGTCGCGGCATGATGCACCCAGCCCGACAGCGGGACCAAAATGAGGGAGCCGTACAGCAGCCAATGCACGGTTTCGGCCGCGCGGGCCTCAAGCCATTTGTCGCCATTGAGCAGGCCCGGCTTGGTCTGGGTGACCGCCCAGAGGAGGCGCAGCAGCGCTACGAAAAAGACTGTCATGCCAAGTGTTTTATGCAGCGAAAACAAAAAGGTGGCGCGTGATATCAGGGTTTGATCCGGGGCCGTGTCGGCCTGTGCCAGCGTTTCGGCGAGGTTCTGCGCGACAAGGCCGACCGGCACAATGGTCAGGATCAGAAGCGCTGTGAGCCAGTGAAAGCTTTTGGCGACGCTGCCATAGCGGGTAAGGGTGTTGTGCCGGTGCGACATGGGGAGCCTCGTCTTGTGAATGCGCCGAGAATGGTCCGACGCGCGCCTAAGAACAACGTGAAGATTCGCACGTCGCCTGTTCATCGGCGCAGGGCGTTGCAAGGGCGCGCATTGCAGGCTATCCCAAGGCGACAGGAATTGGGAGGCATGAGCAGCAAATGACCCGAGCATTCATTTTCCCCGGCCAGGGGGCACAGACCATCGGCATGGGCCGCGCGCTGGCCGAGGCTTATCCGGCAGCGAAGGCGGTGTTTGACGAGGTGGATGAGGCTTTGGGCACGAAGCTGAGCGCACTGATCTGGGAGGGAGAGCAGGAAGAGCTGACGCTGACCCAGAATGCGCAACCGGCGCTGATGGCCACGTCGCTGGCCGCGATGCGCGCGCTGGAGGCCGAAGGGGTCACGATTGCCGATGCGCAGTTCGTTGCCGGGCATTCCCTGGGCGAATATTCGGCGCTGGCCGCTGCCGGTGCGTTGAGCGTGGCCGATACCGCAAGGCTGCTGCGCACCCGCGGCGAGGCGATGCAAAAGGCCGTTCCGGTGGGCGAGGGGGCAATGGCCGCCATTCTGGGGCTCGATCTGGAAGCGGTGCGCGCCGTGGCCGAGGAGGCCGCGCAGGGGGCGGTCTGTCAGGCGGCCAATGACAATGATCCCGGGCAGGTGGTGGTGTCGGGCACGGCCGAGGCGGTGGCCCGCGCGGTCGATATCGCCAAGGAAAAAGGCGCAAAACGCGCGATGCTGCTGCCGGTGAGCGCGCCGTTCCATTGCGCGCTGATGCAGCCCGCGGCGGATGTCATGGAAGAGGCCCTTGCCGGGGTGGCGATCAAGGCGCCCGCGGTGCCGGTCGTGGCAAATGTGCGCGCCGAGGCGGTCAGTGACCCCGATGTGATCCGCGCGCTTCTGGTGGAACAGGTGACAGGCTCGGTGCGCTGGCGCGAGTCGGTGGCCTATATGGGGTCGCAGGGCGTGACCGAGATGGTCGAGATCGGCGCTGGCAAGGCGCTTTCGGGCATGGTGCGCCGGATCGACCGGGAGATCGCCACCCTGGCCGTGGGCACGCCCGAAGATGTGACAGCGGCGGTTGCGGCGATCAAGGGCTGAAAATCGCACGAGCTTTGTCAGGGCTGTCGTGATCGGGATGCACGATGATCCGGTCGGCATCCGGCATCCGGCAAAGCTCAGGTCTTGGGTGAGCTGCGATTGTCGGGGCCCGCTGTCGGCAGGTGTTGCCGAAGCAATGCGTTGATCGACTCGGACGAGTAATTATTGGGAACCTCGATCAGGGTGATACCGGCGCGCCTCAGGGCCTCTTTCTTTACCGCGTCGCGCATGAAGGTCTTTTGCGAATAGTGCCCGCTGCCCTGAAACTCTATGGCAGCAAGCAGCATGCCGTGGGTGTTAAAAATGGCCATGTCGAGACGCTTTGAGTTGACCGAGGCCTGCGCGCGCGCCCAATGGCGTTTGTCCTGACTGACAGGCTCGATAACTTCGCCAAGACTGGTCTGCGCCATGAGCCGCAGATCGGGATATGTGGTTTGAAGGATCTCATCGACCAGGTTGAAAAGACGGTCTTCCGAGCCGTTTAGCAGCTTCTTGCGGCGGAAACGGACCCTTGCGACGGCTTCCATCTGATTGGTGGGGTCGGACATATCCTGATATGAGTTTGTTTGCTTTCCTCCGATGACTTTGAGTTTTGGTTTGCCGGTCCATTGGCCGGGTTGCGATCTGTACCGTTGGCGACGCCGGGCCGGTTTTATAAGGCTCTTGAGAACCACGAATGCGGCCAGAAAGACGAACAGAAAAACAGCAAGGGTTTCGAGGTTTTCTTCCCCAAAGATACGGTGAAGCGCGTCGGGTAGTTGGTCCATCTGAAAACAGTCTTTGATCAATAGTTTCGGCTACAGTCTTGCCGCTCTGGTGTCGCAATGCAATATGGCACCGAGCATTGCCTGGGTGGGCGTCTTACCGGAAATGAGGGACAGAATGTTTGATTTGACAGGAAAAACCGCGCTGGTGACGGGCGCTTCGGGGGGAATCGGCGGCGCTATTGCAAGGGCGATGCACGGGGCCGGGGCCACGGTGGGCCTGAGTGGCACACGGGTGGAGCCACTGGAGGCGCTCGCGGCGGAGCTGGGCAGCCGCGCCCATGTGCTGCCCTGCAACCTGAGCGATGCCGAGGCCGTCGATGCGCTGCCCAAACAGGCAGCCGAAGCGATGGGCAGTGTCGATATCCTGGTGAACAATGCAGGCATCACCCGCGACCAGATTTTCATGCGCATGTCCGACGAGGAGTGGCAGAGCGTGATCGATGTGAACCTGACCTCGAGCATGCGGCTGTGTCGCGGCGTGATGCGCCCGATGATGAAGGCGCGCTGGGGCCGGATCATCAATATCAGCTCGATCGTGGGCGCGACGGGCAATCCGGGCCAGGTGAACTATGCGGCGTCCAAGGCGGGCATGGTCGGCATGACCAAATCCATCGCCTATGAGGTCGCAAGCCGCGGGATCACTGCCAATGCTGTGGCTCCCGGCTTTATTGCCACGGCGATGACGGACAAGCTGACCGATGATCAGAAGGCCAAGATCAACGCGCAGATCCCCGCCGCGCGCATGGGCACGCCCGAGGAGATTGCCGCTGCGGTTCTCTATCTGGCCTCCGAGGAGGCGGGCTATGTGACCGGATCAACCTTGCACGTGAATGGCGGCATGGCGATGCTCTAGAGCATCATGCCGCGCCCGAGCGCCAGGCGGCGCAGGATGTGGAGCAACAGGCCGAGCGGTCCGAACAGTAACGCGAAAAACAGGCAGGGCAGGGTGCCGAGATGCCCCAGCCCCTGCTCGCGTGCGTCCCGCGCGATCCAGGCTCCGACGAAGAGATCGAACACGATGAAATGACTCCAGCCGGTCAAAACGCCAACCGGATGGGAAAAAAGATTCGTCACGCTTGGGAGATTGTGCATCCCGGCATCGGGGTGCGATTGGCCGAAAAAAACACCCGCTATGAGAAAACCGGCGTAGACCAGGCCGAGGATCAGCGGCACTGCGCCGGAATGCACATAGAGACGGGTGATCCGTGCTTCCGGAGCAAAAAAGAGCAGAGCCCAGGCCGGAAGCAGCGGCAGATGGATCGCGTAGAACAGGATTTCGGGAAGAGGCACGAGGCACTCCGTTCAGGGCTGTGGATGATCTGCATTCCTACGGAACAATTTATTGAAGGCAAGGGGACGGGCTTGTAAATTGCCGAAGCCTGCGCCAAGTCTGGAAAAGATTTGCCATCGCCGCGCCATGTGCTATAGGCGGCGCAGATCGCCGGATGAAAGCGTCTGACGCGGCCCGGTCGCCTGCTTTTGCGGGCAAGTTCAAACCGCCCCGAGGGGCACGTATTCAAAGGCCGCTTGCCCGAATGGGTTTGGGGTAAAACGGGTGCCAGATACCCAACAGACGATGAGGATTATGACATGAGCGATATCGCAGACCGCGTGAAAAAGATCGTTGTGGAACACCTGGGCGTGGACGAGGACAAGGTTTCGGAAAACGCCTCGTTCATCGACGATCTGGGCGCGGACAGCCTGGACACGGTCGAGCTGGTCATGGCCTTCGAGGAGGAGTTCGGCATCGAGATCCCCGATGACGCCGCCGAGACCATCCAGACCTTTGGCGATGCGGTCAGCTTCATCAAAGGCGCGTCGTAAGCACGACGCTCTTTCGAGTTACGGGAAAGGCCCTGCCATTTGGCGGGGCTTTTTCTTTTTGCGGCGGGCCGTGGTGGCGCGCGATGTCAGGTTCCGTAGACCGTGCGCACGCTGGGGCGCTGCGCCACTTTCACGGCAATGCGCGCCACGTTGGGAAAATCGTCAAGCGGGGGATGCGCCATGTCCGGGCTGAGCCAGGTCGTGAGCATGTAGAGATAGATGTCCGCCGCGCTGAACCGGGCGCCGAGCACCCAGTCGTTTGTGCCCAACTGGTCATCGATCACGCCCCAGGTCTCACGCAGGCGGCGGATGCCGCGACGGATGGCGCCGTCCTCCCCGTCGGGGGTGTCCGCGAAGCGATGCGGGTAATAGGTCAGCTGATAGGCGTTCTGTACGGCGTTGGAGAAGTAGACGAGGGTCTGCAGAAACAGCGGGCGCGTCGGATCGTCGGGGGCAGGGCCAAGCCGCGCCTCGGGGTGGCGGTCGCAGAGGTAGATCGTGATCGCCGCGGCCTCATACATCGCCCCGCCGTCCCAGAGCAGCACCGGCACCCAGCCATTGGGATTGATGGCGAGCTGTTCGGCGGGTCTGGGGCCGCCGATCTCAATCGAGGTGTCGAGCAACGCATAGGGCGCGCCGATTTCCTCAAGCACAGTGCGTATACCCATCGCGGCGGAGTCCGGGGCGTAATAGAGCTTGTACATCTGGCGCGCCTTGTTCCTTGTCTGTGCTGTCAGCATAGAGCGTTTCGCGCCGTGTGTCGCTATCGACGGGCCGTGGCCGACTTTGCCCGAATCCGCCCGCGCGTTCCTGAAGATTATTCAAAAGCGGCGCGAAAGGTGCATATCATGCCGATTTGAAGACAGCGCGCACATGCGCTAGGTTTATCGGTGTTCCTCGCGACGGGAATAACCGGCGCTGATCTTCGAAAAGGGGCGTGTTGCCATGATCATCTATCCCACTCTCGAACTGCATAACGGCAAATCCGTATCTCTTACCCGTGGTCGGCTGGAAGAGCCGGTGATCTGGCATAAGGATCCGCTCGATATTGCCCGCGGCTTTGCCGACGCCGGTGCCGAATGGATGCATGTCACCGATATCAATGCGCTGATCGGCGACGGCAACAACAACGAGCTGCTCGAAGAAATCATCCGCGTCGCCGGGATCCCGGTGCAGCTGGGCGGTGGCTTCCGCTCGCGCGAGGTGGTGAGCCGCTGGATCGACAAGGGTGCAGGCCGCATCGTCATCGGCACGATGGCCGCACAGGACCCGGAGCTGGTCAAGGCGCTGGCCAAGCTGCATCCGGATCAGATCGTTCTGGCGATCGACATTTACGAAGGCAAGCTGATGACCGATGGCTGGCGTCAGCCCTCCGCGTTCAGCCCCGAGGCGTTCATCGCCGAATTCGACCAAGCGCCGCTGGCCGGGATCATCGTGACCGATATCGATGCCGATATCGGCGATACCGATGGCACGCTGGGCGTGATTACAGGGCTTGCGGCAAAAACCCGCCATCCGGTGATTGCCCGCGGTACGGTCAAGCAGGCCGATGACGTGGTGCGGCTGAAATACATGCCCAACATCGCAGGCACGCTGATTGGCCGTGCACTGATGTCGAAGGATATCGACCTGAAGGACGCGCTGGAGTTCGCCGCGGCCAAACCAGAGCCCAAGGCGGAGTTCCTCTAACCCGCGCCATGCCAGCCCTGCTCTTGCCCCGGGGGGGCAAGGCGGGGTATGAGCAGCCAAAGCATATCTTTAGGTGAGGGCAGGAATATGCGGCGAGTCGTTGTCACGGGTCTGGGATTGGTCACGCCACTGGCGGACGGGGTCGAGGAAAGCTGGAGCCGTCTTCTGGCCGGTGAATCCGGTGCGGGCCCGATCACCCGGTTCGACACCGAGGGGCTGGCCACCACCTATGCCTGCGAAGTGCCGCATGGCGATGGCAGTGATGGTACGTTCAATGCCGACGCCTATATGGAGCCTAAAGAACAGCGCAAGGTCGATGATTTCATCGTTTATGGCATCGCTGCCGCCGAACAGGCGGTGAAGGATGCGGGCTGGGAGCCGGAGGACGAAGAAAGCCGCCTGCGCACCGGTGTGCTGATCGGATCGGGCATTGGCGGGTTGCAGAGTATCGAGCAAACCTCGCTTCTGATCGCCGAAAAAGGTCCGCGCCGGGTGTCGCCTTTCTTCATTCCTGGCGCGCTGATCAACCTGATCAGCGGACAGGTGAGCATCCGCTATGGCTTCAAGGGGCCGAACCACTCGGTTGTGACCGCGTGTTCCACCGGCGCGCATGCGATCGGCGACGCGGCGCGGCTTATTGCGCTTGGCGATGCCGACGTGATGCTGGCGGGCGGGGCCGAGGCGGCGATCTGCAAGATCGGCATTGCCGGGTTCAACGCCTGCAAGGCGCTCAGCACCAAGCGCGCCGATGATCCCAAGGCGGCGAGCCGCCCCTATGATGCGGATCGCGACGGGTTTGTCATGGGCGAGGGTGCAGGGATCGTCGTGCTGGAAGAGTATGATCACGCCGTCGCCCGTGGTGCCAAGATCTATGCCGAGGTGGCGGGCTATGGCCTGTCGGGCGACGCCTATCACATCACCGCGCCCGCCGAGGATGGCGATGGCGGCTTCCGCTCGATGACGGCGGCGATCGAGCGCGCGGGCCTGACGCCTGCCGATGTGGATTATATCAACGCGCATGGCACCTCGACCATGGCCGACACGATCGAGCTGGGCGCGGTCGAGCGCCTGCTGGGCGATGCGGCCTCCAAGGCCACGATGAGCTCGACCAAATCCGCCACCGGGCACCTGCTGGGCGCGGCCGGGGCGATCGAGGCGATTTTCTCGATCCTGGCCATCCGCGATCAGGTCGCCCCGCCGACGATCAACCTCGACAACCCGGCGGTGGAGACCCCTCTGGATCTTGCCCCCAAGGTCAAGCGCGAGCGCGAGATCAACGTGGCGCTTTCCAATTCCTTCGGCTTTGGCGGTACCAACGCATCGGTTCTGTTCAAGAAGGTCGGTTAAGCCATGTGGCGGCATATCACGTCGAACGTGCTGACATTTCTGGTCGTTGCGGTGTTCCTGCTGGGAGGGGTGATCCTCTGGGGGCAGAGCAGCTATAACGCCGTGGGCCCGCTGAAAGAGCAGATTTGCCTGCAGGTGCCGGGCGGGTCGTCCATGCGGCGCATTGCGCAGGACCTGGAAAAAGAGGGGGCGGTGAGCAGCGCCTCGGTGTTCCGGATCGGGGCCGATTATACGGACAAGTCAAGCCAGCTCAAAGCCGGCAGCTGGCTGATCCCGCAAGGGGCGTCCATGGCCGAGATTGCCGATATCATCACCCGCGGCGGCGCCAGCACCTGTGGCACGGAGGTGGTCTATCGCATTGGGGTGACACGCAGCCAGATCCAGGTGCGCGAGCTTGACCCCGCCACGAACCGCTTTGTCGAAAAGGCCGAGTTCAACCCGGCAGAAGACGCGGTGCCGACAGAGTTTCGCGAGGTGCGGGCGAAGGCCGATACGCGCTATCGCGTGGCGATTGCCGAAGGTGTCACCAGCTGGCAGATCGTCGAGGGGCTGAAGGCGGTGGACGTGCTGGAGGGCGAAGTGGCCGAGATCCCGCCGGAGGGGAGCCTGGCGCCGGACAGTTACGAGGTCGCCGCGGGCGACACCCGCGAGGCGCTGCTGGAGCGGATGCGCCGGGCGCAGGATACGCTTTTGGCGCAGGCCTGGCAGAACCGTGCCGACGGTCTTCCGCTGGCCGATCCCTATGAGGCGCTGATCCTGGCCTCGATCATCGAGAAGGAAACCGGCGTCGCCGAGGAGCGCGGGCAGGTGGCAAGCGTCTTCGTCAACCGGCTGAATCAGGGGATGCGGCTGCAGACCGACCCGACGGTGATTTATGGCGTCACCAAGGGGCAGGGGGTGCTTGGCCGGGGTCTGCGCCAGTCCGAGCTGCGCGCCGAAACACCCTGGAACACCTATGTAATCGACGGGTTGCCACCCACGCCCATTGCCAATCCGGGCCGCGCCAGCCTGGAGGCCGCGGTGAACCCCGATCAGACGCCCTATATCTTCTTTGTGGCCGATGGCACCGGGGGGCACGCTTTTGCGGTCACGCTGGACGAGCACAACGCCAACGTGGCGCGCTGGCGCGAGATCGAGGCCGAACGCGCCGCTCAAGAGGCTGAGGAAAACCAGTAGCGCGCGATCTGGACGCGTCCCGAACCTGTGTTTCGTCGATAACCCTAAAGCCGAATACGTCTTTGCCCCCACCAATCCCTGCGGCGGGCCGTCCTGCGGGGATTGCGACTATGCCGATCCGGTGCAGCTCCAGCGCGAATACATCTGGATGGGCAATACGCCCGTTGCCGTGGTCGAGGATGGTGTGATCTACTACATCCGCACCGATCACATCGGGCGGCCTGTGTTTGCTACGGATGGCACCGGCGTGAAGATATGGGAGGCGTCATACCTGCCCTTCGGCGGTGTGCATACCAGTATCGGCCCTAACATCAACCTCCGCTTCCCGGGCCAGTGGTTCCAATCCGAAAGCGGCCAGCACCAAAACTGGATGCGGGATTATGATCCGACGCTCGGGAGGTACATCCAGGCTGATCCGTTGGGATTGGTGGATGGGGCGAGCGTGTATGGGTATGCGCGGCAGAACTCAAGGAGGTACACTGATCCTACAGGCGAACAGGCTTGGGAGAACAGTTATGTAGGTGCATCGGAGTGGTGGGCAGGTACTAGCCCGGCTCCATCCGGCGGTGAAGAATTCCGGCCACATTCGGCTCTACCGCCCAGCGCGAAACAAGTTCTTGGCGGTCGTGTCACATGGTTTGGAAAGATATATGGTTTCGATCTTAGTAATTGTTCCGCAAACTCCGACCCCACCAGCCAAGCAATTTTCTTTTGCCCTAAAGGATCGAGTCAGAATCCGTTCGGAAACCAGAAAGCTGATAGAAGGAACTGTATTAGATACATGCCACCCGGCTCCGGTTCAGGATCAGCGGGCTCAAAGTATGGTAGTCGATATCCAAACGGGTACTTGGTATTTTACAATAGTTCGGGCCAAGTTATTTCCCCGTACTCTGGACATACTGTAACACCGGCATCGGAAGCAGGACATACACCGATACCCGGCAACCCAGTGTTTGTTCCCAATTGAGGAAGGGCATAAAGTGCACAATATCTTCGACAAAGTAGAGGGCAATATTGTTTCCATCTGTATCGATCTCTTCACAATAGAAATCCGCTACCTGCATGCGCCATCTCAAGCAGAAGCAGGCATTGTCATAAAGCATTCAGTTGTATGGGCCGAGACCCAAGAAAATTGGGGTGATGTGAGAATCTCTGATGTCCAAAAAAAGATGATTGGGCAGTTTCTATCAGGTCTTTCAGTGTATCCCGGCGGAGCAAGATTTCTCGTTGGGTCAAACCCCGTTGAGGTAATTCAGGATGGTCCAACAGAGTACTTAGAAATATGGTGGAACGGTGATGGTTTGCCTGCCCGCCAATACATATAGATATTGTTTCCTCCGGCTATCCATATCCAGCAAGTAGGGTGGGCAGTCTGCCCACCCCCCTAGGGTAGTCCTCACCTTCCGCCATGGTATCGCCCCATCGGTTCCAACATCGCCATCTGCGGCTCTGCCCATTCGGGGCCAAGACGCTCGCCATTGTTTCCGGGTCATGCCTCAACCAGAACTGATGGTGTGGATACCCCCTTGTCGGCCTTGTGACGTGGCATGCAGGGATTATTGAAAAGTTCATGAGAGATGGCCTGAGAAATCTGAAGAGTTGAGCTAAGTGGATTTTCCGTTGAAGTGTCGAGCCCCATCAATCACGCCAAAACTCACGGGGAAACTCTCGAAGTCTGACTTGATCCGCACCGACTACATCGGACGGCCTGTGTTTGCCATGGATGGCACCGGCGTGAAGGTGTGGGAGGCGTCATACCTGCGCTTCGGTGAGATGCATAGCCCCCCTCATATGCCGAAATCGCCCATGCGGTAGGCTGGAGAGACGTCAGTGGGTCTTGCTGACTGAAGGCATGCAGTGTTCCAGCAAGGACCGGATCAAGATGCCTGGTGCGGGCTATGGTCGGTATCTGGCAGGTGGCGCCCGGGTCCGGCGTGGTCTGTGAGCCTTTCTGGACAGATGAAGAGAGGCGCCGGGGGCTTATTGCATCCGAAGCGCGCCGTCGATGCGGATGGTTTCGCCATTGAGGTAGCCGCATTCGACGATGAAGGCGGCAAGGCGCGCATATTCTTCCGGATCGCCCAGGCGCTTGGGGAAGGTGACATCGGCGGCAAGCGCATCCTGCACCTCTTGTGGCAGGCCCTGCAGCATCGGCGTCAGGAAGATGCCCGGAGCAATCGCCATGACCCGGATGCCCTCGCGGGTGAGGTCGCGCGCCATCGGCAGGGTCAGCCCCGCCACACCGCCTTTGGAAGCGGCATAAGCGGCCTGGCCTTTCTGGCCTTCGAAGGCGGCGATGGAGGCGGTGTTGATGATCACGCCCCGGCTGCCATCGGGCTCAGGCGCGTTTTTGGCGATTTCCGCGGCGGCGAGGCGGGCGACGTTGAACGTGCCGATCAGATTGACATTGATCACCGACTGGAAGAGCGCAAGGTCATGCGGCCCGTCACGGCCCAGGGTCTTGGCCGCAGGGGCGATGCCCGCGCAGTTCACCGCGGCGGTGAGCGTGCCCATGACATCCACCGCGCTGGCGATGGCGGCGCGCACCGAGGCTTCATCGGTCACGTCGGTCTGAACGAAACTGGCGCCGATCTCGGTGGCGACGGCCTCGCCACGTGCGGCATCCCGGTCGAGCAAGGTGACCTGTGCGCCCCGCGCGCGAAAGTGCCGGGCGGTGGTTTCGCCGAGCCCAGAGGCCCCTCCGGTGATCACGGCGGCGGTATCTTCGATGCGCATGGCGGTCTCCTGGGTCAGAAATGAACAATTGTTCAGATAACGCGAAGCAGACGCTCTGTCAAAGCCGGGATTTCAGCCAGCGGGCCGAGAGGGTGAGGCCGAGAACCGTCATCAGGATGCGGATGATGTGATAGAGCGTGACCAGGGCCGGGTTGGCGGGCACGCTGAGGGCCACCAGCGCCATTTCGGTGACCCCGCCAGGGGCGAAGCTGATCAGCATGACCTCGAAGCCTTCGCCGGTCAAAGGGGCCATCAGAGAGGCCATGAGGGCCGCCAGCGCAAGCATTCCGCCCACAGAGACAACCGCCAGCCCTGCGGCCTGTCGCAGGCGGGCGGGGGAGATGCCGGTGAAGCGCATGCCGAGGGCGGTGCCGACCACGACCTGCGCGAGGTTCACCAGCCATTGCGGGATTTCCATCTGCACCAGCCCGGTCAGCGACAACAGCGCCCCGATGGCCAGAGGGCCGGTAAGCTGACCTGCGGGCAGGCGGCCGAAACGCCCCAGCCCCACGCCTAGTGCGACGGCCAGCACAATGATTGGCAGACGCGAGAGCGGAACATGCTCACCCGCGAGGCTCATGCCTCCGGCGCTGCCCACCGCCTCGCCATGCCAGATGGAGAGCGCGATCGGTAGAAATGTGACGACCATGATCACCCGCAGGAATTGTTGCAGGATGAGCCGCGAGGCATCGGCCCCGGCGGCCTCGCCGAATGCGATGCTTTCATAGAGCCCACCGGGGGCGCTGGAGTAGAAGGCGGTGGCGCGGTCATAGCGCCCCAGGCGGCGAAAAACGGTGTAGTTCCATGCCACGCTGAGCAGCACGAACACCGCCAGCGCCAGGATGCTGAGCATGAGCGCATGGGCCTGTGCGAAAAGCTCGGGCGTCACCTGTGTGCCGATCACCAGGCCGATGACGGCGATGAACACCAGGCGCAGTTCGATCAGCCAGGGAAAGGCAGGCAGGCGGTGCGGGATTGCCGTGGCGGCAAGGCCCGAGGCCAGCAGCGGGCCCAGCATGTAGGGCAGGGGCAGGCCCAGCAGTTGCGCCAGAGCGCCCGCAGCGCCGCATATTGCGATCAGCACGAAGGTGGACAAGGGCAGGGTCATCGCGCGCCTTTCCCTGAGGCGCGGCGGCTCCTGAATCGTGGAGTATTCATTCTGTCGCCTCTGCCAAGGACCCTGCAAGGCGCATGCGCCAAGCAAGAGTGTCACCCAGCGCGCTGCGGGAGGCAAGATCGGATGCGGGACCAACGCAGGGGATGATCCGCGCAGTGTCCCTTGCGCGGATCCCCGGGACGTCTAAGCTGTGCACCATATCCGGAACGGAGGGTGGGACCGGTGCAGACCATCGCCCTTGAGCAACTGAGCGACGACGCGCCCTTGCGGGTGTTGGTGCATGATTACCTTGCGCATGAGATTAAAGAGCTGCGCGCGGTCTCCGGGCTTGAGATGTCCGTTGACGAGCTGGTTGAAACCACGTTCGAGCATATCGAGGATTATCTGCCTCCCAGCGGGGGGCTGCATGTGGTGCTCGACGAGCATGACGCTTTGCACGGGTGTGTGTTCCTGAAAATGATCCGGCCGGATGCCTGTGAGATCAAGCGCCTTTTCGTGCAGCCATCGGCGCGGGGACTGGGCCTGGGGCGCAGGCTGATGGAGGCGGCACTGGCGCATGCGCAGCGCCTGGGCGCTGTCCGCGTTCTGCTTGATACAGGGATCTACGACACGGCAGCGCAAGCGCTCTATCGCAAACTCGGCTTTCGTGAGATCGACTATTACCCCGAAGGCGAAAACGATCGCGCGCTACAGCCTTACCTAGTCTATATGCAGCTTGATTTCTGAGGCGGCCCCCGGGGCTGCCGTGTGCGGTCTGGCGCCAGGGAACGCCATGCCTTTTCAGGCCTTTCAGGCGCGCCATGTCCATCGATTGTCCCGGAGGGTGACGGTGGCGGACCGAGGAGGATTCGAACCCCCGACCCCTTGATTCGTAGTCAAGTACTCTATCCAGCTGAGCTATCGGTCCGTCGGAGTGAGCATCTATCTGCTGCGCCCGGGCATTGCAAGAGGCTTGTGTCAGATTTATGCCGCGCCGTTCACCGACCCGCGCGGAAGGCGGATGCAGAAGGTGGTACCTTCCGTGCCGGTGCGCTCCAGCGTCAGCGCACCGCCATGTCCGCGCACAAGCTCCATCGCAATCGACAGGCCGAGCCCGGTGCCGCCGCGCGTGCCTGCGCTCTGGAACGGGGTAAAGAGGTGCTCCTGCGCTTTGGCGGGCAGGCCGGGGCCGGTATCGGTCACGCGGATGAGCCAGGCGTCGTCCTCGACCGAGCCGCTGACCGAGATTTCGCCCGGGGCCCCGCTGTTGACGATGGCCTGTCTGGCATTGCGCACGAGGTTCTGGATGGCGCGGTAGAGCTGCTCGGCATCGCCGCGCACGCGCATGTCGGCCGGAATGTCGATTGCAAAGCTGAGGTCGTGATCCTCGACCGAGAGCCGTTCGGAGGCGATGACATCGCCCACGATATCCTCGAGCGCGAAGACACTGAGCGTGGGGGCGGGCTCTTCTGCCTTGCCGAAGGCGAGGGTCGCTTCGCACAGGTGCACGGCGCGGGTGATCGACCCCACGAGCTTGGGGGCCATGCGCTTCACGGTGGGATCTTCGGACATCTCGATCCGGTCGGTAAAGAGCTGCGCGGAGGTGAGGATATTGCGCAGATCATGGCTGACCTTTGCCACGGCGGATCCAAGCTGGGCCAGGCGCTCGCGTTGCTTCAGGGCGCTGGTGAGCTGGGTTTGCAGGTTTTGCAGGGATTCCTCGGCCTCGCGCAACTCGCGCACCCCGGCGGAGGGCACGATCACCCGGCGTGCATCTTCGGGGGCTTCGGCGTAGGATTTCATATGTCCGACCACGCGCCGGATCGGTTTGACCAGCAGCCGCCGCACAGCGAGGTTGAGCAGCACGGCCGTGACGAGCGAGATCACGGCGGAGAGCACCAGGATGCGCAGCCCGTAATCCACCATCGCGGCCCGCAATGCGGATGTCTCCAGCGTCACCTCGATCAGCAGCCCCCCCATATTGGTCGGATCGCCGATCACCCGGATCACCTGCGGTTCGGTGGTGCTCAGCCGGTTCATGGCGTCACGGATAAGCTCGAATGCTCCGGCATCCCGCAAATCGTAGGTCTGGGAGATTGGAGCCGGAATCGGCGCGGAAAGCACAAGCTGCCGGGCCTCGTTCCGGCGCAGCACCACGTTGAACACGCCGGCATTTTGCAGCAGTTCCTCCTGCACCGACTGGTCGATCATATCCTCGGCGAGAAGGGCCAGTGACGCGATCTGCGCGCGCTCCAGCCGGTCCATGAGAAATTCCTCGCGATAGCGCGCGATGGAGGGCACGAAGATCAGCACTTCCGCGATCATCACAAAGACGGCGGTCAGGATGACGAAACGGCCAGAGAGGGAGTTCAGCATGCGGATCCCATGTGACAGTTAGGGCAGCCAGCGTTGCACGAGCCCGACCACCCATTTGACCTTAGGATTATCAAACAAGCGCGGCGAGAA
Source organism: Roseovarius faecimaris (assembly GCF_009762325.1). NCBI lineage: Bacteria > Pseudomonadati > Pseudomonadota > Alphaproteobacteria > Rhodobacterales > Roseobacteraceae > Roseovarius > Roseovarius faecimaris. The sequence continues at coordinate 1,968,849 of NZ_CP034348.1, read as the reverse complement.
ATAGGCCCCGGCGGCGCGTTTGTTGATTTCACCGATCGTGGGGTAGGGGGCGACCATCGCGGCGATCTGGCTCATCTTCATGCGGTTGGCGAGTGCCAGCGCCCAGAGAGAAATCAGCTCGCCCGCCTGGGCGCCTGCGATGGACGCACCAACCGGGCGGCCCTTGAGGACCATCACCTTGATCAGCCCGGTCGTCTTGCGCTCGGCAATGGCGCGGTCGTTATGCTCATAGGCAAAGCGCACCACCTCCAACGCGTCGCCATGCGCCTCGCGGGCCTCAGCCTCAGTCAGCCCCACCTGCGCCAGTTCGGGATCGGTATAGGTGGCCCAGGGGATATGTGATGTCTTCGCCTTCGAGGGCAGGCCGAACAGGGCAGAGCGAATGATCACCCCCGCATGATAGCCGGCCACATGGGTGAATTGCAGACCGCCCGCCACATCCCCGATAGCATAGACCCGGCGATTGGTGGTCTTCATGGCCGCGTCAACCTTGATACCGGAGCGCGTTGTCTCGATGCCCGCAACCTCCAGATTGAGCCGGTCAGTGTTGGACTTGCGCCCGACGGCCATCAGCAGGTGCGAGCCCTTGAAGAGGCGGCCATCCTTTGCCTGCACCTCGATTGCGCCTGCACTGCCCCGGATCTCGGCGGCCATGGCGCCCTCAACGATCTCCACCCCTTCGGCGCGCAGTTTGTCGAGCACGATGGAGGCCAGTTCCGGATCATCCTTGCCAAGCGCCTTTTGCCCTTCGATCACCGTTACCTTCGAGCCAAGCCGGACATGGGCCTGCGCCATTTCCATGCCGATGGGACCGCCGCCGATGATCAGCAGGTACTCGGGTTTCTCGCGCAGATCGAAGAGCGTCTCATTGGTCTCATACGGCACCGTGTCCAGCCCCGGGATAGGCGGAACCAGAGGGGAGGAGCCGGTGGCGATCACGATCCGCCGGGCGGTGATGATATCCTCGCCCGCCTTGACCTCGGTCGGTGAGATGAAGGCACCGAATTCGCGGATCACCTGCACGCCAAGCCCTTCGAAGCGGTCCTGGCTATCCACCGGTTCAATCTGGGCGATCACATCGGCCACATGGTCCTTGGCGGCGGCGTAATCCACCCTCGGGGTGACATCTGCGACGCCGTATTGACTGGCATGGGCCTGCCCATGGGCGGCCTTGGCGGAGGCAATCAGCGCCTTCGACGGGACACAGCCGAAATTCAGGCAATCGCCACCCATCTTGTGCCCTTCGAGCAGGATCACGGATGCCCCCATCTGGACCGCGCCGGCCGCAACCGACAGCCCGCCCGAACCGGCCCCGATGACCAGCAGGTCTGCTTTAAGCTTGGCCATGGTCAGATGCCTTTCTTGCCGGTGACGGCCTTGATCAGGATGGGCAGAGCCGCAAGCGCGCTCAGCGCGAGGATCGGCCCGAGGATCTGAGGCTCCCACAGCAGGCTGAGGTCGGGCCGCTCGCCGCGGTCAAAGACCTCGCCCAGACCGACGCCGATCCAGGTGAAGACCAGCGCGCCGGGAATGATCCCGAGGGCGGTGGTGATCAGGAAGTTGCGAAACTTGACCCCGACGAGCGCAGGCAGAAGATTGGCCACGAAGAACGGCACAGCCGGAACAAGGCGCAGCAGGAAAAGTACGCTGATTTCATGTTCGTGCAGGCCGTTCTTTATCCGTTTCAGGGTGCCTTCCGAGGCGTCCATCCTGGCGGCAAGGGTGCGTCCGAGCCCCCAGCGAGCCGCGAGGAAGATCGCCACCGCGCCCAGGGTGGCGGCGATCACGTTGAACGCGGTACCTTGCGCCAGCCCGAACAGGAACCCACCGGTGACCGACGCCACCGCCGCGCCGGGCAAGGAGAAAGCCACGATCACGAAATAGATGATGATGAAGGACACGGCGAGCAACGCATAATGATCGTTTCGATAGACCATTAGCGCCTCGCGATTGTCCGCCAAGGTGTCGAAGCTGAGGTAGTCCCCCAACGTGAAGTAGCCAACAATCGCGGCGACAAGGATCGCGGCAAGAGGGGCATGTCGCAGCAAACCGCTCTTGTGGGTCGGAGAAACATTGTCCATGGGATCGTCCGGTTTGATTGCGTTGACCCCTAGATGCTCTGGTTTGGCTTGGAATGCTACAGGCCTCACGGCGCGGTGATCAGCGGTGATGGGATTGGACACCAATTGCCCCGGATCGGTGGTGTTTGTAACATTATGTGGGCCGTACGCCACGGTTTTTGTAGCAATTGGCCGCAGACGGGTTTGACTTGCCTGCATCACCCCTCTATAGACCGGGCTTCGAGATGAGATTTGGGTGTGCTGCGATTCCTCAGCAACGCCCGCAGACACCGGAGATGGCGCGATGAAACGCACCTTTCAACCTTCGAACCTGGTTCGCAAACGCCGCCATGGGTTCCGTGCGCGCATGGCCACCAAGGCCGGCCGCAAAATCCTGAACGCCCGCCGCGCGCGTGGCCGCAAGTCGCTGAGCGCGTAAGCTCTCGATTTCAGGGTAGAGACATGACGCCGCCGGAGGCCCCCGAGGACACCACGGGGAAGACGCCCCCGGCGGCGTTGGCGTGTCTGAAGGGGATGAAGACCCGGCCGCAATTCCTGGCGGCGGCGCGGGGGCGGCGGCAGGGCACATCGTCGATGCTTGTGCAGGGGCGCGACCGGGGCGATGCGGCGGCGCATGTGCATGTAGGCTTCACCTGTTCCAAGAAAATCGGCAATGCGGTGATGCGCAACCGGGCCAAGCGGCGCCTGCGCCATGTCGCGCGACAGGTGCTGCCCGACATGGCCCGGCCGGGCTGGGATTACGTTCTGATCGGCAAACACGGGGCCACGGTCGAGGTGTCCTTCGACCAGTTAGAGCGCGATTTGCGGTATGCCCTGCGCAAGCTGCACGGGGCCACATGACCCCGCTGGCGTTTCTTCTGTCGCTTCCGGTGCGGTTTTACCGCGCTGTGTTTTCACCCTGGGTCGGGCACAACTGCCGCTATCAGCCCACCTGCAGCGCCTATGCGATGGAGGCCCTGCAGAAACATGGGGGGATCAAGGGCGGCTGGTTGGCCGCCCGGCGTATCCTGCGGTGCCATCCCTGGGGCCAGAGCGGCTATGATCCGGTGCCAGAGACCGATCGGAGGCGTGACGATGCAGCCGGGCGCGGAAAATGAGACATTTTCCGGTCTGTTTTCCGACTCAGAAAACAGAGGCGCTCAACTCTGAGCGCGGGCGTGAAAGATAAAGCCCAGCAGATTGAGCAGCACCTGTGCGGCCAGGATCGAGGTGGAGCCGGTCGGATCGTAATCCGGGGCCACTTCCACAAGATCTATGCCCACCACCTCATGCCGTTGCGCCACAAGTTGCAGGATCTCCAGAACGTCGTAATAGAGAAACCCACCATGGCTGGGCGTGCCGGTGCCGGGCGCAATGGACGGACAGAAGGCGTCGATGTCGATGGTGATGTAAATCCGCGCGCCGTCGGGGATGCGGTTCACCGTCGCCTCCGGCCCCAGCGCCCGCACCTGACGGACCGACAGGATATCCGAGCCCATGGCGCGGGCGTCGTCATAGCCTTCCTTCGCGGTTGAGCTGACATTGCGGATGCCAAGCTGCGTCAGGCCGGTCACATAGTCCTTGTCCGCCGCCCGGCGCATCGGGTTGCCATGACCAAAGCGCACGCCATGCCGCTCGTCCACGAAATCCAGATGCGCGTCGATCTGCAGGATGTGAATGTCGCCCTGGTCGTCAAAAGCGTTAACGCAAGGAATATTCACCGAATGATCCCCGCCGATCACCACAGGCAGCGCGCCTGCCTTCAGGGCCGCGCGCACGCCTGCCTCGATATTGGCGTGGCTTTTCATGGTGTCGGTATGCACGATATCGGCATCGCCCATGTCGACGATCCGCACATCGCCCGGCAGATAGGTGGCGTCATCCTCGTGATCATAGGCACCCGCATGGCCGAAGCTGAACAGCGTCGAGGCCTCGCGCACGCCGCGCGGGCCAAACCGGGCACCGGAGCGCCATTGCGTGCCAAAGTCGAACGGCGCGCCCAAAATGGCCACATCGGCGTCGATGCTGTCCCAGTCTTCCACATACGGGCGTTTGCCAAATGTAGAGATCCCGACGAAGGGCAGGTTCAGCCGACCCGCCTCATAACCGTGCTTTGCCATAGGGTATTCCCTCTATCCTGTGGTTCCGACCGAGCGTGGCCCGAAATAGAGGGGACAGCAAGCCACGAATTGCCCTTTCAACCCTCCATGATCCGTGCGATAGGAAACCGCCAAACGATCCTTGCCATGGAGAGATGCGATGGAGATTCGTGAGGCCCTTACCTTCGATGATGTTCTGCTGGTTCCCGCGAAGTCGAGCGTGTTGCCCAATACCGCCGACACACGCACCCGCGTGACCCGCTCCATCGACCTCAACATCCCGCTCTTGAGCTCGGCCATGGACACGGTGACCGAAAGCCAGATGGCCATCTGCATGGCGCAGGCGGGCGGCATGGGGGTGGTGCACCGCAATCTGGATATCGAGGAACAGGCGCGCGAAGTCCGGCGGGTGAAGCGCTTTGAGAGCGGGATCGTCTATAACCCCATCACCCTGACGGCGGATCAGACCCTGGCGGATGCCAAGGAATTGCAGGCACGCTATAACGTTACCGGCTTTCCGGTGGTGGATGGCACGGGCCGCGTCGTTGGGATCGTGACCAATCGCGACATGCGCTTTGCCGAGGATGACGCCACGCCGGTGAGCGTGATGATGACCTCGAATGACCTGGCGATCTTGCAGGAACCGGCCGATCTCGACGAGGCCAAGAGCCTGATGAAAGCGCGCCGTATCGAGAAACTTCTGGTAACGGACGGGCAGGGCAAGCTGACCGGGCTGTTGACGCTGAAGGATACCGAACAGGCGGTGCTGAACCCTTCGGCCTGCAAGGATAAACTGGGCCGTTTGCGCGTGGCGGCGGCCTCCACCGTGGGCGATGCCGGGTTCGAGCGGTCTCGGGCCCTGGTCGATGCCGGCGTCGATATGATTGTGATCGACACGGCTCACGGCCATTCCGAAGGGGTGGCCGTGGCGGTCGAGCGCGCCAAGAAGCTGAGCAACGAAGTGCAGATTGTCGCGGGCAATGTGGCCACCGCCGAGGCCACCCGGGCGCTGATCGGGGCCGGGGCCGATGCGGTGAAGGTGGGGATCGGGCCGGGAAGTATCTGCACCACCCGCATGGTGGCGGGTGTGGGTGTGCCGCAACTGACCGCGATCATGGATTGTGCGGAAGGCGCGGGCGATACCCCGGTCATTGCGGATGGCGGCATCAAGTTTTCAGGCGACTTTGCCAAGGCGATTGCTGCGGGTGCCTCCTGCGCCATGGTCGGCTCCATGCTGGCCGGCACAGATGAAAGCCCGGGCGAGGTGATCCTTTATCAGGGCCGCTCGTTCAAGGCGTATCGCGGCATGGGCTCGCTTGGGGCCATGGCGCGCGGCTCGGCCGACCGGTATTTCCAGAAGGATGCCGCCAGCGACAAGCTGGTGCCGGAAGGGATCGAAGGCCAGGTGCCGTACAAGGGCAGTGCGGGCACGGTGCTGCATCAGCTTGTCGGTGGCCTGCGCGCGGCGATGGGCTATACCGGCTGTGCCACGGTCGATGAGATGCGTCGCGAGTGCCAGTTCGTCAAGATCACCGGCGCGGGGCTGCGCGAGAGCCATGTGCATGATGTTCAGATCACGCGCGAATCACCGAACTATCGGATTGGCTAGTATTATCAAAAGCCTGCATTGCAATCTTAAGGTGATTGCATGACCCCGGCGGCGCGGGTTCAGGCCGCGATTGAGGTGTTGGACGACATCCTTGCCGGGACGGCCGCCGAAAAGGCGCTGACGGGCTGGGGGCGCCGGTCGCGCTTTGCGGGCTCTAAGGATCGTCGGGCGGTCCGCGACCATGTCTTTCAGGCCCTGCGGTCCCGTCGAAGCTTTGCCATGCTCGGGGGCGGGCTGACAGGGCGCGGGCTGATGATCGGCATGCTGCGCGACATGGGGCAGGCGCCCGAGGAGGTGTTTACCGGAGAGGGTTATGCACCGACCGGTCTCAGCGGAGAGGAACAATCGCTTTCGCTCGACGACCCCGATGCGCCCTGGAACCTGCCGGATTGGCTGATCGACGCCTTTCGCGATAGCCTGGGAGAGGCGGCGCTGGCGCAGGCCAAGGCCCTGACCGGCCGCGCGCCGGTGATGCTGCGCGTCAACCTTCGGAAAAACAGCACGGAACATGCCCTGAGCCGACTTGCCGAAGAGGGTGTCACAGCAGTTGCCGACCCGATTTCGGACGCGGCGCTGCGGGTCCTGGAGGGGGCGCCGCGCATTGCGGCTTCGGCGGCTTATCGCGATGGGCTGGTCGAGCTTCAGGACGGCTCCAGCCAGGCGGCGATGACCCGGCTTGAAGTCCCGCCTGGTGCCAAGGTGCTTGACTATTGCGCGGGCGGCGGCGGCAAGACCTTGGCGCTGGCCGCGCGGCATGAGGCCGAGTGGTTTGCCCATGATGCGGAGCCGGGGCGCATGGCCGATCTTGCCTCCAGAGCCGAGCGCGCGGGGATATCGGTGACGCAGCTTCCCAAGGATGCACTTGCCTCTGCGGGCCCGTTTGACGTCATCCTGTGCGATGCCCCTTGTTCAGGCAGCGGAACATGGCGGCGCACACCGGATGCGAAATGGGTGCTGACACCTGACCGGCTTGAAGACCTGGTGCAGGTGCAGGGCAGTATTCTGGACGATGCCGCGGCACATGTGGCGCCGGACGGATGCCTGGCCTATGCCACCTGCTCGGTTCTCGCATGCGAGAATACACAGCAGATCACCCGGTTTCTTCAACGTCATCCAGACTGGACCTGCCGCGCGCAGGAGCATTGGGCCATCACGGCCTCAGGCGACGGGTTCTTTCTCGCACAGCTAGTCCGGGTTTGATGCTGACGGACAACAACCTTGACGGGCAAAATTGCCTAGCGTTAAGTCGTACTTAAGTCTTTTCGAGCAGAACCGACGCTATCGAATCGTTTGTTTAGGGGGCTGTGTCTTGGCATTTCCGTCCAGCACGTCAGGAGAGCTGAACAAAACCGCCAAGTCCCTTCGCCCCAGGGCGGGTCTGGTTGGCGCGGCGGCTCTGATCTTTCTGACAGCCGGGCTGAGGGCTCCGGCCGGGATGATGCAGCTTAGCCTGCTGGCCACCGGTGTGACACTGCTGCTGCTTCTCGGGTGGAGCCTTGTGGCCCGACGCCCCGTATCGCATATCGACAAGGGGAGCGTGCAGGCCCTTGAAACCCTCATTGGCCATGACAGGGCCGCGTCGATTGTCACTGGGCCGGATGGGGCGATCCTGTATTGCAATGCCGCGGCGAAAACCGGGTTGAACGCCGCGACGGCCAGAACGCTGGCAGGGGCGCTGCACGATATCATCGCCAATCCCGGCGCAATCCTGTTCCGGCTGGAAACACGCGCGGCGGCGCAGGGGGCCGCGTTTGAGGATGTGGTCACACGTGCCGGGCATCTGCGGCTGAGCGTGCATAAGGCGGGCGAGGCGCAGTTCCTCTGGCGGATCGAGAAATCGGCGGAAAGCCCGCAGCGTGGGACCGATCCGATCCCGTTGCCTATGTTTACTCTGGGGCGCAACGACGCGGTATTGTTTATGAACACGGCCGCGCGTGAACTGATTGGTGAACGCGCCCGGACATTGGATCGCATTTGCCCGAAACTGCCGCTGCGGTCGGGCCAGTTGAACGATATCAGCACCAAACAGGGTGCTATTTCGTGTCTGGCCGTGGAACTGGAAGGCGTGGCCGGGCGGCGCGAGGTTTTCCTGCTGCCCGGCGTGGCGGCAACGGAACGGCAGCCAGACGGCTGGGCGTTCTTCGACGAGTTGCCGGTGCCCTTGCTGAAGCTGGCCCGTACCGGGGAAATCCAGCTGTCCAACAGACCTGCGCGGGATCTGCTCGGGGTGCCAACCTGCCAGGGGCTTACGCTGGGCGACGTGATGGAGGGGCTGGGGCGTTCGATTGTCGACTGGCTGGACGATGCGGCCGCCGGGCGCGGCTCGGTGCATTCGGAAATCTTGCGCATCAAGCGCGAGGACAAGGAGATTTTCGCGCAGGTGACGCTGAACCGTGCCGCTGAATCGGGAGAGACGGTTCTGATCGCGGTGCTGAATGACGCGACCAAGCTGAAATCGCTCGACGCTCAATTCGTCCAGAGCCAGAAAATGCAGGCCATTGGCCAGTTGGCGGGCGGGGTTGCGCATGATTTCAACAATCTGCTGACGGCGATTTCGGGCCATTGCGACCTTCTTCTGCTGCGTCACGATCAGGGAGATACGGATTACGCCGATCTCATCCAGATCAATCAGAACGCCAACCGTGCAGCGGCGCTTGTCGGTCAACTTCTGGCGTATTCGCGAAAACAGACGCTGCGCCCGCAAATCCTGGATTTGCAGGATACCCTGGCCGATCTTGGGCATCTGTTGAACCGCCTGGTCGGCGAGCGGGTCGTTCTGTCGCTAAGCCATGACCCGGTGCTGTCGAAGGTGCGGGCAGACAAACGGCAGCTGGAACAGGTGATCATGAACCTTGTGGTGAATGCCCGTGATGCCATGCCCGAGGGGGGCGAGATCAGGATCGAGACGAAAAACCTCGATCTGACCGAACCGATGCGCCGGGACCGGGCCGTGGTGGCCCCGGGCGCGTATGTTTCGGTGCATGTGATTGATGAAGGTGTGGGGATCCCGCGCGACAAGCTTCAGAAAGTGTTTGAGCCGTTCTTTACCACCAAGCGCACCGGCGAGGGCACGGGGCTGGGGCTTTCAACCGCCTATGGCATCATCAAGCAGACGGGTGGGTTCATCTTTGTCAACAGCACCGTAGGCAAGGGCACGGAATTTCAGATATTGCTGCCCGCCTATGATGCGGTGGATCACCAGGAGCCGAAGCTGGTGGCGGACAGCACGCCCATCGAGCAGGCGGATGGTGTGGTGTTGCTGGTCGAGGACGAAGCACCGGTGCGCGCTTTTGCCAGCCGCGCGTTGCAGCTCCGCGGCTTCAGTGTTCTGGAGGCGGACTCTGCCGAAGATGCGCTGGAGCTTCTGAAAGACAAGGAACTGCAGGTCGATATTTTCGTCTCCGACGTGGTGATGCCCGGCAAGGACGGGCCAAGCTGGGTGAGAGAAGCGTTGAAGGACCGTCCAGAGGTTCGTGTCGTGTTCATGTCGGGCTATGCCGAGGAAACCTTCGGAGACACGCAGGCGAAAATCCCCAATTCCGTTTTCCTGCCCAAACCGTTTTCGCTGACCGAACTGACGGAGACCGTGCAGCGGCAACTGGTCCAGGGCTGATCAGGGCAGGGGCGTATAGGCGCCATTTGATCCAATGCCGTTCCAGAGCGCGAATTCGTCGGGGCGTTTGCGCCGGAACCGCGCGAGCGTCTTTTCCGACAGCTCCAGCGCCATGTCAGGAGAGCTGTTCTGGCGCGTGGTTTCTATTTTCGTATCGAGTCGCTCTTCGAGGAAGCGCCGCAGCCCGTCCTGATCCTCGTAGCGAAACAGATGCGTCACGCGGGTCCCGTTCGCCTGTGGCTCCAGAAACTTCACCTGAGAACCGACGTTGGCGTGGGGCGGTTGCTGTCCTTTCAGATAATCGGTGACAAATTCGTCAAAGCTGACGCCCTTGGTCGAGACGCGCTGACCGTCCAGTTCGTCACGCTGACGATATCTGTACCAGCTGCCCAGCCACGACACCGGCTCGCGCATTACCGCGAGAATATCCAGCTTGTCACTGACGAATTTCTCCAGCGCCGGGCGATAGAACCGGTTGTAGCGGAACATGGGTGCATGTTTCAGCTCGGGCGGAGCGAGGACGATCATGGCGGCGAGCGGGGCCAAGGCCGCCTCATAGGCCGTTGTTCCGGTCTTGGGGACGGACAGGAACACCAGACGAGCCGTTGAAAACACAAGCATTTCTTTTGTTTGCTCCCGGATCGGCCTCATTCGATCTTGCGTAAACTACTCTTTAACTGTTCGGCGTGAAAGTGAAGATGCGAATAATTTTCTTGTAATGTTCTGCTTTTGTCTCTACGAAAATGAGAACATGAGGTGAACAAAGCAGTGATTGTCGCCTGGCCAACGGTGTGGAATAAGGAATGAAATGATGGCAATGGCAGAAGTCGTGACGATGGACAGCAAGACAAAGGCGGACAAGCAAAAGGCGCTCGACAGCGCGCTGGCGCAAATCGAAAGGCAGTTCGGCAAGGGCTCGATCATGAAGCTCGGGTCGGACAACCCGGCGCAGGATATTGAGGCGACCTCGACCGGCTCGCTTGGTCTCGATATCGCGCTTGGGATCGGCGGTCTGCCGAAGGGCCGGATCGTCGAAATTTATGGCCCGGAAAGTTCGGGCAAGACGACGCTGACGCTGCATTGCATCGCCGAGGAGCAGAAAAAGGGCGGCGTGTGCGCCTTTGTGGATGCCGAGCACGCGCTCGATCCGATCTATGCCAAGAAGCTTGGTGTGGATCTTGACGAACTGCTGATCTCGCAGCCCGACACCGGCGAACAATCGCTGGAGATCGTCGACACGCTGGTGCGTTCGGGCGCGGTGAGCATGATTGTGGTCGATTCGGTCGCGGCCCTCACGCCGAAATCAGAGCTCGAAGGGGACATGGGCGACAGCAATGTCGGTGTCCAGGCCCGGCTGATGAGCCAGGCGATGCGCAAGCTCACAGGCTCGATCAGCCGTTCGAAATGCACGGTGATCTTCATCAACCAGATCCGCATGAAAATCGGTGTGATGTTCGGCAGCCCGGAGACGACGACGGGTGGCAATGCGCTCAAGTTCTACAGCTCCGTCCGGCTTGATATCCGCCGTATCGGCGCCATCAAGGACCGTGACGAGGTGGTTGGCAACGCAACCCGCGTGAAGGTGGTGAAGAACAAGGTCGCGCCGCCTTTCAAACAGGTCGAGTTTGACATCATGTACGGTGAAGGCATTTCCAAGACCGGCGAATTGCTCGATCTTGGGGTCAAGGCAGGCGTGGTGGAGAAATCCGGCAGCTGGTTCAGCTATGGCGATGAGCGGATCGGTCAGGGCCGTGAGAACGCCAAGCAGTTTCTGAAGGACAATGCCCGCGTCGCCCTTGAGATCGAGGATCAGATCCGCGCCGCGCATGGGCTCGACTTCGACATGCCCGAGAGTGCTGCTGAGCCCGACGACGGCGATATCCTCGAAGGGTAAGCCCATCCTGTATGTCAGGATACGGCCCGGAGCACTGTCTTCGGGCCGTTCCGTTTTTTCTGGGTTCTTCTAGCTGTGGACACTGGCGCGGGCGGGGGCTAAATCTGCGCTTCAACACGGCCCAACGCCCCGCGAAAGATGACGACCATGCCCACGCTGAACGAAATCCGCTCGACTTTTCTCAATTTCTTCGACCGCAATGACCATGAGGTCGTGGACAGCTCGCCGCTGGTGCCGCGCAATGACCCGACATTGATGTTCACCAATTCCGGCATGGTACAGTTCAAGAACCTGTTCACCGGGGTGGAACACCGCGATTATAAACGCGCCACGACGAGCCAGAAATGCGTGCGCGCAGGGGGCAAGCATAACGATCTCGACAATGTCGGCTATACCGCGCGGCATCATACCTTCTTTGAAATGCTGGGCAATTTCAGCTTCGGTGACTATTTCAAGGAGCAGGCCATTCCCTATGCCTGGGATCTGCTGACCAAGGATTTTGGCCTCGACAAGTCGAAACTGCTGGTCACCGTCTATCATAAGGATGACGAGGCCGCCGAAATCTGGAAGAAATATGCGGGCCTGCCGGATGACCGGATCATTCGCATCGCGACGGATGACAATTTCTGGTCGATGGGGGCAACCGGGCCCTGCGGCCCTTGCACCGAGATCTTCTATGACCACGGGCCGGACATCTGGGGCGGCCCTCCGGGCAGCGCCGAAGAGGATGGTGACCGGTTTATCGAGATCTGGAACCTCGTGTTTATGCAGAATGAGCGGTTCGAGGATGGCAGCATGATCGAGCTGGAGATGCAGTCCATCGACACCGGGATGGGGCTGGAACGGATCGGCGCGCTGCTGCAGGGCAAGCATGACAATTATGACACCGATCTGATGCGCAGTCTGATCGAAGCGAGCGCGCATGCCACCAACCAGGACCCGGACGGCCCCGGCAATGTGCATCACCGGGTGATAGCCGACCACCTGCGGTCGACCTCTTTCCTGATTGCCGACGGCGTTTTGCCGTCGAATGAGGGGCGCGGCTATGTGCTGCGCCGGATCATGCGTCGGGCCATGCGGCACGCGCATCTGCTGGGGGCCAAGGACCCGGTGATGCACCGTCTGGTTCCGGCCCTGGTGGCGCAGATGGGTCAGGCCTTTCCCGAGCTCGGACGGGCGCAGCCACTGATCGAGGAGACGCTGGAACTGGAGGAAACCCGGTTCAAGCAGACGCTCGATCGCGGGCTGAAGCTGCTGGATGAAGAGCTGCAGGATCTGCCCGAGGCAGAGGCCCTGCCCGGAGAGACAGCCTTCAAGCTTTACGATACTTACGGATTTCCGCTGGATCTGACGCAGGATGCCTTGCGCGAAAAGGGCCGTGAGGTGGATGTCGCGGGCTTCGATGCGGCGATGGCCGAACAGAAGGCCAAGGCGCGTGCCGCCTGGGCGGGCTCGGGCGAGGCGGCGGATTCGACCCTTTGGTTCGAGTTGGCCGACACCCACGGGACGACCGATTTTCTGGGCTATGACACGGAGAAGGCCGAGGGTCAGATCGTGGCGCTCGTACGCGAGGGTGCCGCCGTTGCATCGGCCACGGCCGGGGAGACGGTGCAGATCGTTCTTAACCAGACGCCGTTTTACGCCGAATCCGGTGGTCAGGTGGGCGATACCGGGCAGTTGCGGACCCAGAGCGGCACCGCCCGGATCACCGATACGAAGAAACTGGCCGGCGTCTTCGTGCATTTCGCCGAAGTGACCGAGGGCGAGATCAGCCCAGGCAGCGCGGCGGAGCTTGAGGTGGATCATGCGCGCCGCTCGGCGATCCGCGCCAATCACTCGGCCACGCACCTGCTGCACGAGGCGCTGCGCAACGCCCTGGGTGACCATGTGGCGCAGCGCGGCTCGCTCAATGCAGAAGACCGGCTGCGGTTTGACTTCAGTCACGCCAAGGCGCTCTCGCCGGACGAACTGAGCCGGGTCGAGAGCGAGGTAAACACCTATATCCGCCAGAATGCGCCGGTGGAGACGCGGATCATGACGCCGGACGACGCCCGCGCTTTGGGCGCGCAGGCGCTTTTCGGTGAGAAATACGGCGATGAGGTGCGCGTTGTCTCGATGGGCCGCGAAGAGGGGTCGGGCAAGGGCGGCGATGGCGCGACTTATTCGATCGAACTGTGCGGCGGCACCCATGTGCGTCAGACCGGCGATATCGGTCTGTTTGTGACCCTGGGCGACAGCGCGTCGAGCGCGGGGGTGCGCCGGATCGAGGCGTTGACCGGTGCAGCGGCCTTTGACTATCTCAGCCAGCAGGACCACCGGCTGGCCGAGACCGCGCTTGCGCTCAAAGCGCAGCCCGCCGATGTGCCCGAACGCGTGCGCAGCCTTCTGGAAGAGAGAAAAGCGCTTAGCAATGAGGTGGCGCAATTGCGCCGTGACCTCGCAATGGCGGGGGGAGCCGGGCAAAGCGATGCGGCCGCGCCGCGCGACATCGGCGGTATCGCGTTCATCGCACAGGTGCTGAACGGTGTGTCGGGCAAGGACCTTCCGCCGCTGATTGACGAGCATAAGGCGAAACTTGGCTCGGGCGCGGTTCTGCTGATCGCCGATACCGGAGGCAAGGCGGCTGTGGCGGCCGGGGTCACGAAAGACTTGACCGAACGTGTTTCGGCTGTTGATCTGGTCAGAGCCGCTGTGGCGGAGCTCGGCGGCAAGGGCGGCGGCGGGCGCCCCGACATGGCGCAGGGAGGCGGTGCGGATGCCGCGAATGCCGACAGCGCGATCAAGGCGGCGGAGCAGGTGCTCGGGGGCTAGGCTCGCTGTCAGGACCTGAAAGGGGGACAGGATGAGCGCCTATTTGATTGCCCGGATCAATGTGACCGACCCGGAGGATTATCAGATCTATGCCAGCCAGACCGTGGCACTCGCGGAAAAGGCTGGAGGGCGGTTTCTGGTGAAGGGGGGCGCACAGACGCAGGTCGAAGGGCTGTGCCCGGACCGGCATGTGATCATCGAATTTCCGAACCGGCAGATGGCGATAGACTGGTACAACTCCCCGGCGTATCAACGCATTCTGCCGATTGCGCTATCGAGTAGCGAACGTGATATCGTCATCGTCGATGGTATGGACTGAGGAGAAGAATATGCCTGCGCTGTGGATTGCCCATGTGACCGTGACTGACGAGGAAGCCTATGGCAAATATGCCAAGCTGGCCGGGCCCGCGATTGAAAAGCACGGTGGCTATTTCATCGCCCGGGCCGCGCGCTATGTGCAGTTGGAAGGCAAGGACCGTCCGCGCAATGTGGTCGCCAAGTTCCCGTCGCTTGAAGCCGCCGAGGCCTGCTATCACAGCCCGGAATATCAGGAGGCGCTCAGCCATGCGCGTGGAGCGGCCGAGCGCGAACTGATGGTGGTGGAAACCACCGAGTAAGGTCAGAAATGCGGGTTGTCGATGATGATGTGGCCCGCCATGATCCCCGAAAGATAGGTACAGGCATCGGGCCGTTGGTTCAGATGGATCCAGGTCTTGCGCAGAAACAGGTCCGGCGACAAGGCATAGATGAAGGGGTTGAGGGCATCCCTCGGAACATGGGCCTGCATGTCGAGTGTCGCCTCAAAGGCTTTGAGATCTCCCTCCGGCAAGGACATGACCTGTAAGGCATGTGCCAGATATTCGCTCGTGGCCTGACAACTGGGATAGGGGCAGGACACCGTGTCATAGGCCGCATGGGCGAGCTCATGGGTCACAATGCTTCGGAAATAGTCCGCTTCGGAGACATGGGACAAGGGCGCGCCGGGTTGGCGATGCATCGACATGGAGGCAGGCGTGCGCAGAACGATCGCATCGTTGCCGCAATGATACTCTCCCATGCAGCCTGGCGGCAGGGTCTGGGTCAGACGGATGTCAATCGAACGCTCAAGCACAATGCCGCAGCGCTGCAGAACGTCACGCGCGCGGTTTGCGTCCGTGCACACCTGTTGCGTCAGCGCGGGGGTAGGGGCGTCGACGGTGAAGCTGCCTTCGGTGCAGGGAACCGGCTCTGCCGCCTCGACCAGCCGGGCAAGGACAAGACCGAGCAGCAAAGTGGCACGACGCGGCATTATGGCAATTCTCCCTGACATCTTCCGCAAGCTTAGTCAGGCAGATCGCACAGAGCGTTGATCTATATCAGGCCGATTTCGACTGGCGCTTTCGCTCATGCGGGTCGAGATAGCGCTTGCGCAGCCGGATCGCGTTGGGGGTGACCTCCACGAGCTCGTCATCGTCGATATAGGCAATGGCCTGTTCAAGGCTCATGATCACGGGCGGGGTGAGGCGCACGGCCTCGTCCGAACCCGAGGCGCGCACATTGGTCAGCTTCTTGCCTTTGAGCGGGTTCACTTCCAGGTCGTTTTCGCGGCTGTGTTCGCCGATGATCATGCCGGTATAGACTTTTTCCTGCGGGCTGATGAACATCTTGCCGCGTTCTTCGAGGTTCCACAGCGCATAGGCGACGGCATCGCCGTTCTCCATCGATATCAGAACCCCAGCACGGCGGCCCGGAATGGGCCCCTTATGCGGGGCCCAGCCGTGAAACACCCGGTTCAGCACTCCTGTGCCGCGCGTGTCGGTCAGGAATTCACCGTGATAGCCGATCAGCCCGCGCGAGGGGACATGGGCGATGATCCGCGTCTTGCCTGCTCCGGCCGGGCGCATCTCGGCCAGCTCGCCCTTGCGGGGGCCGGTGATTTTCTCGATCACGGCACCGGAATAGTCGTCATCGACGTCGATGGTCACTTCCTCGATCGGCTCAAGCTTGCCGCCATCCTCCGCATCGCGCAACAGCACCTGCGGGCGGGAGATGCTGAGCTCGAACCCTTCGCGGCGCATGTTCTCGATCAGCACGCCCATCTGCAATTCGCCACGGCCGGCCACTTCGAAGGCTTCGCCGCCGGGCGTATCCGTCACGCGGATCGCGACATTCGATTCGGCTTCCTTCAGCAGACGGTCGCGGATCACGCGGGATTGGACCTTCTTGCCGTCGCGGCCCGCAAGGGGGCTGTCATTGATGCCAAAGGTGACGGTGATGGTGGGCGGGTCAATCGGCTGCGCTTCAAGGGGTTCTTCGACCGCAAGCGCACAGATCGTATCGGCGACGGTGGCCTTGGACATGCCTGCGAGGCTGACGATGTCGCCAGCCATGGCGATGTCGATATCCTGCGTGCTGAGCCCGCGAAATGCCTGGATGCGAGTGACGCGGAAGCTCTCGATTTTCTGTCCGATGCGGCTGAGCGCCTGCACCGTGGCGCCCACCTTGAGACGCCCGGATTCGACCCGGCCGGTGAGCAGGCGGCCGACAAACGGATCGGAGCCGAGCGTGGTGGCCAGCATGCGGAAATCCTCGTCAGCTCGTTTGAGCTGCCTCGGGGCGGGAACGTGGTTGACGATGAGGTCGAACAGCGCGCTCAGGTCGCGGCGGGGGCCGTCAAGATCGTGATCGGCCCAGCCGGAACGTCCCGAAGCATACATATGCGGGAAATCGAGCTGATCCTCGCTGGCATCTAGATTGGCGAACAAATCAAAGCATTCGTCCAGGGCCCGGTCCGGCTCGGCATCGGGTTTGTCGACCTTGTTGAGCACCACGATCGGGCGCAGCCCCAGCGCCAAAGCCTTGGAGGTGACGAACTTGGTCTGCGGCATGGGCCCTTCGGCGGCATCCACAAGCAGAACAACACCATCGACCATGCTCAGGATCCGCTCAACCTCGCCGCCGAAATCGGCGTGGCCGGGCGTGTCCACGATATTGATCCGCGTGCCTTTCCATTCCACCGAGGTGGGCTTGGCGAAAATCGTGATGCCGCGCTCGCGTTCCAGGTCGTTGCTGTCCATGGCGCGTTCGTCCACGGCCTGGTTTTCGCGAAAGGCGCCGGATTGCTTGAGCAACTCGTCGACAAGCGTGGTTTTCCCATGGTCGACATGGGCGATGATCGCGATATTCCGCAGGTCCATTCGGGCATTCCTTGGCTGTTCGCCTGCGCCCTATACGGGCCTTGCCGAAAAGGCCAGAGGCAAAGCGGCGGTTTACGCGGCTTTGTGCCTCAATGACGGCAGGGACAGGCGTGGCAGGGCAAGGCAGGTTGCCCCGCCGGTCCGTATCTCGGCCCCGGTGCCGAGCTTGAACCGGGTGAGGCCGGGCGCGTTTTTGTGGTCGATCAGACCAAGATCGAGGGCGCAATAGCCGGACGCGGAGAGCCAGTTTGCAGCCTCCCACAGCAGCAGGTTATGCGCGGACAGGGCGCGGCCGGTCTCATTGGACCAGCCGATGTGATAGGTTGCCGTCGGTGCATGGGTCAGCACCAGAATGAACGCGGCGAGGCCGCCAGGCTCATACGCTTCGAACACCTGTGCCGTATCGGGGTTGGAGGTGGCCCAGGCATGGGTAAAACGCGCAGGCAGGGCACGATAGCCCTTGATGCGGCGTTGCGCCTCTTCGAGGGTCAGCAATTTCTGGTCGCGGTCCGGGCAAAAGGGACGGGCCCTGATTTTCAACTTCGCCGATTGCGCATGGCGCAGCCGGTTTCGCCATTTGCCATGCTGCCGGGCGAGGCGGGTGGCGGCGTCAGGCTGAAGGTCAAGCCAGGCATGGCTCTGCGGCAGGGACAGGGCGCGAAAGCCGATCCCTTTCATGATGTGCTGGTCAGCGGCATCTTGTGCAGCGACAAGCTGCAGATGCGACGGGCAAAGCACGCGGCGCAGATGGTGCAGCACCGCGACGCGCTGTTCGGACGACACTGTGTCGGACCAGACCGGGCCGTGGGGAACCCAGGCCACCCGAAAAGGCCCGAAGCGGCGGCGCACGGCCAGGATATGCGCCGCAGGATCCGGGTCACGTGCCGTGACGCGCAGGACATCGAGCCCAAGCATGCGGAGCGTGTTGGCATAGAACGGGTGCTGCTGCAAAGCAGGCCGACCGGGCAGGGGCGTAGTGTCAGACTGGATAAACCGCATGGGTCGGACTGTGCGGTAAAGCTTCTAAAAGATGGTTAACGCGCTCTAAAGAAAAACCGCCCCGAAGGGCGGTTTGGTAGGATCAGAACGGAATTTCGTCATCCATGTCGCGCGAGGGCGAACTTTGCGGGCTGCCTCCGCCGCCATCATATTGGTCGTAGCCGCCCCCGGACTGGCCGCCACCATATCCACCGCCGCCACCTCCGCCGCCGCCGGCCCCGTCGCGGCCGTCGAGAAAGGTCAGCTCCCCCGCATAGGGGCGCAGCACGACCTCAGTGGTATAGCGGTCCTGGCCGGACTGATCCTGCCATTTACGGGTCTCCAGCTTACCCTCGATGTAGACCTTGGAGCCTTTGCGCAGATATTGCTCGGCAAGGCGCGCAAGGTTTTCGTTGAAGATGGCCACCGAATGCCATTCGGTCCGCTCGCGCCGCTCACCGGTGTTGCGGTCTTTCCAGGTCTCGGAGGTGGCAATCCGCAGGTTGCACACTTTTCCGCCGTTCTGAAAGGTGCGCACCTCGGGGTCACGCCCCAGATTGCCAATCAGAATGACCTTGTTCACGGATCCGGCCATCTTGCCCTCCTGCTGATTCACCATTGTCGTGCCTTTCCTACACCACCGCAGCATGGTTAATAAGGCCCTAAATTTTGAGCTCAGACCGCAGGAAGCCGCGAGAACGCGCCGATCTTGTGGTTCGTTCTGGAATTATGTCTGGATATGGCTATATTCGCGGAAACTGGGATTGGGGGCAGGTGCCGGTCATGAAAGCTGTTTTGGTTGGATTGTTGTCATTTGGGCTGCTCATGCCCGTGACGGCCTCGGCAGATATCTTTTCAACGAAAAGCCGCAACCAGCTCTTTAAATCGCAGACAAAGGTGCTCGATAGCCGCGCGAGCCAGCAATACAAAAGCTCGGTGCGCCTTCAGCCCAAAAAGATCAACACGCCGACAAAATGGGGCGATAGCGGTTCGGTTCAGGCCTATACGGGCAAGTATCGCGGCCAGTATGTCCAGATGGCGCGGGACGCGGCGCGGCGCTATGGCGTGCCAGAGGATCTTTTCCTGAGATTGGTGCAGCAAGAGAGCGGTTTCAAACCGACCGCGCGCTCTCACAAGGGGGCGATCGGCCTCGCTCAGCTGATGCCCGCCACCGCGAGGGTGCTGAGGGTCAATGCGCATGACCCGTATGAGAACCTTGACGGAGGCGCGCGTTATCTTGCGGAGCAATACCGCACCTTCGGCTCGTGGCGCCTGGCACTTGCGGCGTATAATGCGGGCCCCGGCGCGGTGATCAAATATGGCGGCGTGCCGCCGTTCAAGGAAACCCGGAACTACGTGAAGGTGATCTGGGGGAGCTGAGCGGACAGCTAGGCGACAAAAGCGATTTTGTGCAGGTGGATCTCATGCGACGGATGTTTTTCC
Organism: Roseovarius faecimaris; assembly: GCF_009762325.1. NCBI lineage: Bacteria > Pseudomonadati > Pseudomonadota > Alphaproteobacteria > Rhodobacterales > Roseobacteraceae > Roseovarius > Roseovarius faecimaris. The sequence goes on along the minus strand of NZ_CP034348.1, from coordinate 1,949,166 downwards.
GCGTCGATCAACGTGCCGTTGTGATGGTTGTAGAGAGAGCGCCAATACGGCTGGATAATCACGCCGTCCTGGCGCAGCAGCGCTTCGATCTTGGCCATGACCACGCGCCGCGCTTGCGCATCGGCAAGCGCCATGGCCTCGTCAAGCAGGGCATCGAATTCGGGGTTGGCATAGCCGGTTTCGTTCCAGACCGCATTTGAGCGATAGGCCAGCGCCAGCACCTGCACGGCAAGCGGGCGGTGATTCCATTGCGTGGCCGAGAAGGGATAGCCCTGCCAGTTCTGCCAGAAGGTGCCGCCGGGCAGGATCGTCCGGTGGACGCGTAGCCCCGCATCGCGCAGTTGGGCGGCGACGGCATCGCCGGTATTGCGCTGCCATTCGTCGTCTATGGTGATGAGCTCATGCTCGAAATCCATCAGACCTGCGGCTTCAAGGTCGCTCTTGGCCTGGCCGGGGTCATAGGTGGCGGGGCCGATATTGGCATAGGCCGGATGGATCGGGCTGACGTGGTGATTTTCAGCGATGGTTCCACGCCCGGCATAGCCGAGCTCAAGGCAGATTTCATTATCCACCAGAAGGGCCAGGGCCCGGCGGACAGCGGCATCGGCGTAGGGTTTTATCCCGTCCACTTCAACGGTCTGGTTGGCGCGGATGACCATGGTTGCCGCGGTTTCGGCCTCGGACCGGATCCAGTTGAGCCCGTCCATGACGTCAATGAAATCGCCCACGGTTTCATAGAGCAGGTCCACCTCACCGCCCTCGGCCGCCGCTACCCAGGAGGACGGGTCAGTGCCGTAGTCGATGAATTCGACCCGGTCCAGATAGGGGCCGCCGAACACTTCGCTGCCCCACCAGGTATGGTCCGTGTTTCGCTCAAGGATGCACTTGCCGCCGACCGACATTTCAACCGGGCGGAACGGCCCGGTGCCGATGCCGTGCTCAAACGGATCGCCGCCGTTATAGCTGGGGTGCACAATCGCCGCCGGATAGTCGGAAAGGTTGGCGATCAGGGTGATATCGGGTTTCGACAGGGTGAGCACCAGCTGATGCTCGCCGGTCACGTCTACGGCGCCGTCGCGGAGTTTCCCCGATGCGGGATCGACAAGCGCCTCCATGCGGCTCGCCATGGAGTTGCCCGGCGCGTCGCGATCGCACCAGCGGGTGATGTTGAAAAGCACATCCTCGGCCGTGAAGGCATCGCCATTGTTCCAGCGCACGCCGGAGCGCAGGTTGAGCGTGTAGACGGTGGCATCCTCATTCACACTCCAACTTTCCAGCAAGCGCCCTTCGAAGCTTCCATCCCTCTGATATTCGACGAGATATTCAAGGAAGCCACGGGTCAGGTTGCCAAGTTCGCTCCAGTCATAGCTGCGTGGATCCTTGAGCGCCTTGACGTTCATCTGGATGCGCAATGTACCGCCCTGAGCGCGCTCGGCGCGGACGGGACCGGCAAGTCCGGTCAGTGCCCCGGCTGTGACGCCCATCGCCGTGGCCCGGCTGAGAAACTCGCGTCGCGTCAGCAGACCCTCGGCATAGTCCCGCCGGGCGGCATCGGCGATCGGGTGGCTCGGGCAGGCAAACGGGCGCTGGGACATGGTGGCTCTCGGTGAAATTGTCCTGAATGTTGCCCTGTTTGATATAGGCATCGGGGCCAAACAACCAGACCCTCCCGTTGATTTCTGTGCCCCGGCCGGTTCAATTCATCGGCATGGCGGGGCGCGGCTGGCTCTGTGCGAACTTGCGCAGGGCTGACGGGCTGGCTCCGGTGTGATGCTGCACAAAACGCGAGAAATAGGCGGCGGAGTTAAACCCAAGCTCGGCCGCGATATGGGTGATCGGCCGGTCGCCCAGTTCCAGCGCGCTGCGTGCGGCGTGCAGCGAGCGTTGCAACAGCATGTCCGCGGCGGTCATCCCGGCGGTCTGGCGGCAGACACGGGTCAGATGTGTGGGCGTCACGCCAAGCGCCTTGGCATAGTCCGACATCGGCTGGCCTTTGGTGTGGTCCCGCTCAACCAGTGCCGCAAAAGCCCGCACCAGCCGCAACGCGGCGCTGGGTTTCGCCTCGGGCTTGCCATGCTGGATGATCGCCCGGCGCAGCCACACGGTAAGCAATTCGCCAAAGGCAAACACCGCTTCGTCGGCAAAGGGGCGCTCCATGCTCTGTTCGCGTTGCAGCGCTTCGAGAAGACCGCTCAGCTCGGCCTGGTGGCGCACGTCCTGAATGCTGATCAGCGTGGGCTCATCGGGCATCAGCAACCGCCCGCCCGCGGGGATCAGGCAGACCTGCCCAAAGCTTTGCCGCGGTAGCTCAATCGAAAACATCGTGCCGGCGGGCAGGGCGAGCATGTTATGGGCGCCAATGCCGCGTCGCTGTCCCTCGATGATGGCGCGGGTCTGGCCGCGTGTCTGCCAGATCAGCGCATGTTGGGCGCAGCTATGTTGCAGCTCCAGTTGCCAGGGGCGGCCCCCAGCCCATTGGGTGATGGTCTGAACATGCGGATACTGTGTTTTGTCGTTGGGCACGGCGGTGACCTGAATCTCGGGATTTCGACAGCATTGCCTCGTAAATCCAGAAAATGCCAGAAAAAATATCGGGTTTTCTAAAGTTCGGCCGCCGGGATATGCCGCCAGGAGCGCATTCTTGCCCGAAACCATGTGCGTTGTCGCTTGGCATATTGCCGGGTGGCGATCGTGGCCGCGTCACGCGCAGCGTCGAGGGTGATCTCGCCGCGCAGATGCGCCATGAGTTCCGGTGCGCCGATGGCTTTGGAGGACGGGCGGGCAGGGTCCCAGGTGGCGAGGTTGGCGCGCACCTCGTCCAGCGCGCCCTGGGCGATCATCTGATCGAATCGACGCGCGATGCGGTCATTCAACCAGTCTTTGTCCGCGTCCAGAACGAGGGGCACACAGGCGTCAAGCGGCAGGATCGGCGGGGGGGTGTCGTCCTGCCAGGCCGCGAGGCTGCGCCCGGTCGCGCGCCAGACCTCCCAGGCGCGCTGTACGCGCATCGGGTTTTGCGTGTCGATCCGTGCGCGTGTGGTGGCGTCGAGATCATCCAACATTCGCGCCACGCCGCCTGTCTCACGCAATGCATCGGCCTCGGCGCGGATCTCGGCCGGGGTCGCCGGGATATCGGCAAGCCCCTCGGTCAGCGCGCTGAAATAAAGGCCGGTGCCGCCGACGATGATCAGCCGCCGGGGGCCTGCAATCAAGGCGTTCAACTCGCGCAGCCAATGGCCGACCGAATAATCCTGATCATGGGCCACATGCCCGAACAGGCGGTGCGGCGCCCGCGCGACCTCTTCGTCGGATGGCCGTGCCGTCAGAATGCGCCAATTGGCATAGACCTGAATTGCGTCGGCATTCACGATCACGCCGCCCTGCGCCTCTGCCAGCGCCAGCGCCAGCGCCGATTTGCCCGAGGCGGTTGGCCCGGCAATCAGCACGGGGGCGTCTGCTGCTATGTCCAAAAGCTCTTTCACCCGGTTGCCATAGGCAAAATCCGCGCGAATGACGAGGCGGTTTCGTGCATTTTCGCCGCCGGGCCGGACTCTGTGATTGAACCTCCCCGCCATTTACGACATTTTGCGCGCAAACCAGACGGAGAGCGGCCCGATGAGCGATACCCCCAAGACCACTTTCAACCGGGTTCTGCTGAAAATCTCTGGCGAGGCCCTGATGGGCGACCAGGGGTTTGGCCTGCATCCGCCCACGGTCGAGCGCATCGCTCGGGAAGTGAAGTCGGTGCATGACATGGGGGTTGAGATCTGCATGGTCATCGGCGGCGGAAATATCTTTCGCGGCTTGCAGGGCAGCGCGCAGGGGATGGAACGGACCACTGCGGACTATATGGGCATGCTCGCCACGGTCATGAACGCGCTTGCGATGCAATCGGCGCTGGAAGGGATCGGTGTCTTTTGCCGCGTCATTTCGGCCATTCGCATGGATGAGGTGGCCGAGCCCTATATCCGCCGCCGCGCGGTGCGCCATCTGGAGAAAAAGCGGGTCTGCATCTTTGCCGCGGGCACGGGCAACCCGTATTTCACCACCGACACGGCCGCCACGCTGCGGGCCTCGGAAATGGCCTGTGAGGCGATTTTCAAGGGCACCAAGGTGGATGGTATCTATGACAAGGACCCGGTGCAGCATGCCGATGCGAAGCGCTATGACCGGGTGTCCTATGACGATGTGCTGGCCAAGCGGCTGAAGGTGATGGATGCCTCGGCGATCGCGCTGGCCCGCGACAACAACCTGCCGATCATCGTGTTTTCGCTCGATGAGCCGGGCGGGTTCCGCAGCATCCTCGATGGCAGCGGCACCTATACAACGGTGCATGCCTGAGGCTAGATTGGCGTGAAGCCAAAGAAGGAACACGAAAATGGCTGATGATTTCATGCTCGACACCGACGATCTTGAGCGCCGGATGGACGGGGCCATGGCGGCGCTGAAAACCGAATTCGCGAGTCTTCGTACCGGCCGCGCTTCGGCCTCGATGCTGGAACCGGTGATGGTGGATGCCTATGGCTCGCCCACCCCGATCAACCAGGTGGGCACCGTCAACGTGCCCGAGCCGCGCATGGTCACGATCAATGTCTGGGACAAGAGCCTCGTGGGCAAGGTCGAGAAGGCGATCCGCGAAAGCGGGCTGGGCATCAATCCGCAACTCAACGGCACGATCATCATGCTGCCGATCCCCGAGCTCAACGAAGAGCGTCGGCGCGAACTGACCAAGGTGGCCGGGCAATATGCCGAAAGTGCGCGGGTGGCGATCCGCAACGTGCGCCGCGACGGGATGGACCAGATCAAGAAGGCCAAGGCGGACGGTATGTCCGAGGATGATCAGAAATTCTGGGAAGACGAGGTGCAGCAGATCACCGACCGCCATATCGGACTGGTGGACGAGGCGCTGGAGCATAAGCAAGCCGAGATCATGCAGGTCTGATGGCCAAGGACGCCGATAAGCCCGTCCCGAAGCGGCAGGGGCCGCGCCATGTGGCAATCATCATGGATGGTAATGGCCGTTGGGCGCAGAGCCGGGGGCGTCCGCGCCTCTTTGGGCACCATGCCGGTGCGCGCCGTGTCCGCGAGATTGTCAGCTCCTGCCCCAAGCTGGGTGTCGAATATCTGACGATCTTTGCGTTTTCGACCGAAAACTGGAAACGCACCCAGACCGAAGTCGCGGGTCTGATGAGCCTGTTTCACCGCTATATCCTGAAAGAGATGCGTGAATTCGTGCGCGAGGATGTCTGTGTGCGCTTCATCGGTGACCGGTTCCGGCTTGACCCGAAACTGCGGGCGCTGATGGATGAGACCGAAGAGATGACGCGCCATTGCTCGGGCACCAACCTGACGATTGCCATCAATTACGGCGGCCGCGACGAGGTGAGCCGCGCCACCAAGCGGTTGGCTCAGGACGTGGCCGCAGGCAAGCTTGACCCTGAAAAAGTGGATGAAGAAACGCTTCCAAGGTATTTGGATACTTACGTTTTGCCCGATCCTGACCTTGTGATCCGCACCAGTGGTGAGGCGCGGATTTCCAACTTTCTGCTGTGGCAATCGGCTTATTCCGAATATGAATTCATCGACACGCTCTGGCCCGATTTCAGCGCCGAGCTGTTCACCGAGATCCTCAAAGGCTATGGCGCGCGGGATCGCCGTTTCGGAGCCGTCTCTGCATGAGCGCGGCCTCGAAATGGGCTGACCTTGCGCCGCGCATCGGGTCGGCGGCTGCGCTGGTGCTTCTGTGCGGGGTCGAGGTGTATCTGGGCGGGCTGCCCTTCAGTATTCTGGTCTGGGTTGCCTGCGGGCTGATGACCTGGGAGCTGGCGCGTATGTTTGGCGCGCGCTCTCCCGTCGCTCTTGGTCTGCTCAGTGCCGCGGTCCTGATGCTGGCCGAGAAACTGCCGCTGCTGTTGAACAGCAATGTCGCGCTCTTGCCGCTGATCCTGGCCGCCGTGATCGTCGGTATGGGGCAGGTGGCGCGGGACCGCTGGCTTTACGGTGTGTTCGCGGCGTGGATTCTGGCGGCAAGCTATGCGTTTCTCGTGCTGCGTCACCTGGCCGGGCTGGAATGGTTCATCTGGCTTGTGGCGATTGTCGTGGTCTCGGACATCGCCGGGTATTTCGCCGGGCGTCTGCTAGGCGGCCCGAAATTCTGGCCCAAGGTGAGCCCCAAGAAAACCTGGTCGGGCACCGTCGCGGGCTGGGTGGGGGCCGCGATCATCGGCGTGATCTTCGCCAAAACAACCGGGGCCGGTGAGCCGCTGAGTTTCTATATCCTGCTCTCCATCGTTGCCGCATTTGCCGGGCAGATGGGCGATATCGTCGAAAGCGCCGTGAAGCGGCGGGTGGGGGTGAAGGACAGCTCCAACCTCATTCCAGGTCATGGCGGGCTGCTTGACCGGTTCGATGCGATGCTGGGCGCGTCTGCCGTCGTCTTTGTGCTCTGGCTCTTTTCCGCGTTACCGGGGGCGGCATGAAACGGGTGACGATCCTCGGAGCAACCGGCTCGGTCGGGCAGAATACGCTCGATCTCATTCGCCGTGCGCCGGAGCGTTACAAGGTTGTGGCGCTGACCGGCGGGCGCAATATCGCGCAGCTTGCGGCGGATGCGCTGGAATTCGGGGCAGAGCTTGCGGTAACCGCGCATGACGAGTTGCTGGAGGATCTGCGCGCGGCCCTCAAGGGCTCGGATGTGGAGGTGGCGGCCGGGGCGGGGGCGCTGGTCGAGGCGGCGGAACGGCCCGCGCATTGGGTGATGTCCGCGATTGTCGGCGTTGCCGGGCTGCCGCCCAGCTTCGCGGCGCTGGGGCAGGGCACGACACTGGCGCTGGCGAACAAGGAATCGCTGGTCACGGCGGGGCAGCTTCTCAAGAACACCGCGCGGCAGGCCCGCGCCACGATCCTACCGGTGGACAGCGAGCATTCGGCGCTGTTTCAGGCGCTGGTCGGCGAAGATGCCGCCGCGGTCGACCGCGTGATCATCACGGCGTCGGGCGGGGCCTTCCGCGATTGGCCGCTGGAGGATTTGGCCAAGGCCACCCTGGCCGAAGCCAGCGCGCACCCGAACTGGGACATGGGCCAGCGGATCACCATCGACTCCGCCTCGATGTTCAACAAGGCGATGGAGGTGATCGAGGCGCGGGAGTTTTTCGGCTTCACCCCCGAGCAGATCGAGGTGCTGGTACATCCCGAAAGCATCGTCCACGCGATGGTCGGTTTTTGCGATGGCGGCTTCATGGCCCATGTCGGGCCGCCAGATATGCGCCACCCGATCGGCTATGCGCTCAACTGGCCGCAGCGCGATGCGCTGCCGCTGGAGCGGCTCGACCTTGCGGCGCTCGGACAGCTCACCTTTCGCGAGCCCGACCCCGCGCGCTATCCGGCGTTGCGGCTGGCGCGCGAGGTGATGGCGCGGCGCGGACTTTCGGGCGCTGTGTTCAATGCCGCCAAGGAAAGATGCCTCGATCATTTCATCTCGGGGGCCATCGGTTTCACCCATATGGCCGAGGTGATCGAAGAGGTTCTGACCCGCGTTTCAGCCGACAATAGCCTGATTGATGCCGAGATTACCCTTGATCACGTGCTGCATGTGGACCATCTAAGCAGACAATGCGCCGATGAGGTGGTGCGAGAACGCAACGGGTAGGAACATCACGTGGACGCCATCGGCCTTCTGCCGCAATTCGGAAGCCTTTTCATGACCATCGCCGCCTTTATCGTGGCGCTGTCCGTGATTGTGGCGGTCCATGAATACGGCCATTACATCGTCGGACGGTGGACGGGGATCAAGGCAGATGTCTTTTCGTTGGGGTTTGGGCCGGTGCTTTTCTCACGTGTGGACAGGCATGGCACGAAGTGGCAATTCGCGCTGCTGCCCTTTGGCGGTTATGTGAAATTCAAGGGCGACAGCAACGCCGCCAGCGCCAATACCGAAGATACGACGCTTGAGATGAGCCCCGAGGAACGGCGTCAGACCATGCTGGGCGCGCCGCTCTGGGCACGCACGCTGACGGTCGCGGCGGGGCCGGTTTTCAACTTTATCCTTTCGGTGATCGTGTTCGGCACCGTCATGTTCGCCGATGGCAAGACCGCCGAGCCGCTGGTGGTCGAGGCCCTCAAGCCTCTGCCGGTGCAGGGCGTGGAGCTGCAACCCGGCGATCAGATCATCACGGTGGCGGGGGTGGACCTGCCGCCGTTCGATGACCGCGAGGCATTCGAGGCCTTTTCCGACAGCCTGCCGCCCGCGCCACTGCTGGAGTACCGGGTGGTGCGTGACGGGGACGAGATGATGCTTCAGGGCCCGCATCCCTGGCCGCCGATCGCCTCGCAACTGGCCCCGCGTTCGGCGGCCTACGCGGTGGATATGCGCCCCGGCGACGTGATCACCGCCATTGATGGCGCGCCGATCTACGCCTTTTCCGAACTCAAGGAGATTGTCGAAAGTTCGAAAGGCCGGGTACTGGAAATGCAGGTCTGGCGCGACGGCGAGGTGCTGGATTTCGCGCTCAAGCCGAAACGCTCGGACGAGCCGCAGGAGGATGGCGGCTTTGTCACGCATTGGCGGATCGGTATCGCCGGGGGCTTTGCCTTCGAGGCGGCAACAGAACCGCTTGGCCCGTTCGAGGCCCTTTCAGGCGGCGTGACGCAAACGATCAGCGTGGTGACGGGTTCGCTCTCGGGGCTTTATCACATGATCACCGGCGCGATCAGCAGCTGCAACATGTCTGGCCCCATCGGCATTGCCCAGGTCTCGGGCGCGATGGCCAGTCAGGGCATCGACAGCTTTATCTGGTTCATTGCCGTATTGTCCGCCGCCGTGGGCCTTCTGAACCTCATGCCGATCCCGATCCTGGATGGCGGGCACCTGGTGTTTTACGGCTATGAGGCCGTGTTCGGTAAACCACCCTCGGAAAAGGCGCTGCGTGTCCTGATGACGGTGGGGCTTACACTGGTGCTGAGCCTGATGGTCTTTGCGGTGACGAACGATCTCTTCTGTCCCTGAGCCTGGCCTCGCGCCTCAAATGCCGCGATAATGCCACAATTCGTCCTCTAGTTTTGCCATAATCGAAGGCGATTTTGGTCGTCGTGCAACTGGAGAAACAGACGTTAACGACATGCAACAGATCATGAGCGGATATCGCGGGCTGAGCCTGCTGTTCAACCTCAACTGGGACCGGCTTCTTTATCTGGTCACCATCGGGGTGGCCTTGCTTCTGGGTGCCTTTGTCGGCTCCACGTTCTGAGCGCGCTCCGCTTTTCCAGCGGCGTGCTGCCTCAATAATCCACAGCTTTCACTGGCGTTTTGACAAGCCTCGGCAGACCCGTTACTGACATCTCTAATGGGATGTCTGACTGGGTTTAGAGCATGTTTTCACCGATACTGAGACGCAGATTTCAGAACACCGGGACAGAGGCGAGCAGTAGCCTGATCCACGGCTGGTTTTTGGCAATCTTTACAATCCTTTGTCTGAGCATTCCAACGGATGCTTCTGCTCAGACATATCGTTTCACCTCGGTTCAGATCGAAGGTAATCAGCGGGTAGAGGCGGGAACCATCCTCACCTATGCCGGAATCGCCCGGGGCGAGACGGTCAGCGCAGGCGATGTAAATGACGCCTATCAGCGTATTCTGGGCAGCGGATTATTTGAAACTGTGTCAGTTGAACCACAGGGCAGCCGCCTTGTGATCCGGGTCACGGAGTATCCCACCATCAACAAGGTGGCGTTTGAAGGAAACAAACGGCTCAAGGATGAGGACCTCGCTGGCTTTATCGAAAGCACGTCACGCCAGGTTTTCAGCCCGACCAAGGCTGAACGCGACGCAGCTGTGATCGTCGAAGCTTATGAACAGAACGGACGGGTAAACGCCCGGGTCACGCCGCGCATCATCCGCCGCAGCGATAACCGTGTGGATCTGGTGTTCGAGATTTTCGAGGGCCGCCTGACCGAGGTGAACCGGATCGGCTTTGTCGGCAACCGCGACTATTCCGACCGCCGTCTGCGCAGGGTGATCGACAGCAAACAGGCCGGTCTTTTGCGCGCGCTGATCGGGCGCGACACGTTTGTGGAGGACCGGGTCGAGTTCGACAAACAGCTTCTGACGGATTTCTATCAGTCGCGCGGCTATATCGATTTCCGCGTCACCGGCACCAATGCCGAACTGGCGCGCGAGCGTGACGCCTATTTCGTGACGTTCAATATCCAGGAAGGCCAGCAGTTCCGCTTTGGCGAGATCTCCACGGTGTCCGATTATGAAGGCGCCGATGCGGACGACTATCAGGCCGTGCTCAAGATCAAGCCGGGCGTGGTGTATTCGCCGACCCTGGTGGAAAACTCGATCGCGCGGATGGAGCGTCTTGCGGTGTCGCAGGGGCTCGATTTCATGCGGGTCGAACCGCGGATCACCCGCAATGACCGCGACCTGACTCTTGATGTCGAGTTTGTGCTGACCCGTGGACCGCGTGTTTTTGTGGAACGGATCGACATCGAAGGCAACACCACCACACTTGACCGGGTGATCCGCCGCCAGTTCGACACGGTTGAGGGTGACCCCTTCAATCCGCGCGCCATCCGCGAATCCGCGGAACGCATCCGCGCGCTCAACTATTTCTCCAACTCCTCTGTCGATGCGCGTGAAGGCTCGCGGCCTGACCAGGTGGTGATCGATGTGGATGTGGAAGAAACCACAACCGGTACGCTCTCTTTCGGGGTCAGCTATTCGACCAATGGCGGTGTCGGTCTGAACGCGGGCTTCTCAGAGCGCAATTTCCTTGGCCGGGGCCAGACCCTGTCGGCCAATGTCAGCGCGTCGTCGGATAACGCGCAATATTCGCTGGCCTTCTCGGAGCCGGCTTTTCTGGGCCGCGATGTGGAGTTTGGATTTATCTCCTCCCTGACCGAGACCCAGGGCGAAACCAACGAGCCGTTCGACACTATTCTCGGCGCGTTCCGCCCGAGCCTGACCTTCCCGGTCAGCGAGAACGGGCGGCTGGCACTCTACTACCACGCCAGCTATGGCGAGATGGATGACTATTTCGGCCAGTTCCGCGATGACCCGACCACGGTGCCGATCGAACCCAATGGTATCCTTGCCACCGAAGCGACGCAGGGCGGGCTCTTCTCCAGCGGCCTCGGCTATAACTATACCTATGACACGCGCCGGACCGGGCTTGATCCCAACTCGGGCGTCCTGCTTTCCTTCGGTCAGGAGTTTGCCGGGCTGGGTGGCGACCGCGAATATGTCAAGTCGACCGCGCGGATCATTGGTCAGACCCGTGTTCTGAACGAGGAAGTGACCCTTCGAGCCACGCTCGAAGGGGGCGCGCTGAATTTCTTCAACGGCCAGGAAAGCCGCGCCATCGAACGCTTTAACGACCAGATCATTCGCGGGTTTGAACCCAACGGCATGGGGCCGGTCGAAGGCACCGAACATCTGGGCGGGGATTTCTTCGCGGCGCTCAAATTCGAAGCGGAATTCCCGCTGGGCCTGCCCGAGGAATACGGGATTTCCGGCGGTGCTTTCTATGATATCGGCGCAATCTGGGGGGTGGACACGACCAATGCGGTTGGTCCCGTGGCCTCGACCGGGTTCAAGGACCGGCATGTTGTGGGCGTCTCACTGTTCTGGGAATCGCCCTTCGGTCCGCTGCGGATGAACTTCAGCCAGGCGCTGAAGAAAGAGCCGGGCGATATCGAGCAGACCTTTGACCTGACGGTCAGATCGGAATTCTGATGCGCCTGGCGGCCTTCGGCTGTTGGGTTCTTCTGCTCTCACTCGGGCTGGGGCTTGCCCCGCAGGTCCGGGCGCAGGAGGTTGGCGTGGTCCAGAGCGATATCCTCATGCTCGACCCGGACCGTTTGTTCATGGAAACCCTGTTCGGTCAGCGCCTGAACGAGGATTATCTTGCACAGCGCGAACAGCTTATCGCCCGAAACCGACAGCTCGAGGCAGAGCTGGAGGCCGAGGAACAGGCGCTCACCGATCTGCGGGCCCAGAAGACGCCGGAGGAATTTCGCGAGCTGGCCGATGCGTTTGACGCCAAGGTGCAGCAGATCAGGGCCGACAGCGACCGTGCGGTGCGCGATCTGGAACTGAGCCGGGAGCGCGCGCCGGTGATTTTCATGCGCGCTGTCGAGCCGGTGCTGGTGGAGTTGATGCGCGATGCGGGCGGGACGGTGGTGCTCGATCTGCGGTCGGTTTTGCTGCGTGATGACACGATCGACATCACCGACATTGCCATCTCACGGATCGACCAGCGCATAGGCGACGGGCCGCCGCGCAGGCAGGCCCCCGAGACCCCCACACCCGAGCCCACACCTGAGACCGCGCCCGAGACGTCCGAAGAGCCGCAGCAGTAGCTTGCCCGCGCGCGGCCTTGTTGGTAACAGGGCGACACCACGCCGATCATTCCCAGGGAAGGACACGCCATGACCGAGCCGCGCACCTCAGCAGATATTCATCTGATCCAGCGGCTTATCCCGCATCGCTACCCGTTTCTTCTGGTGGACAAGGTGGTGGATATCGACGGCTACACCTCGGCCACCGGCATCAAGAACGTGACCATGAACGAGCCGCATTTCCAGGGCCATTTCCCCGGAAAGCCGATCATGCCGGGCGTGACCATTGTCGAGGCCATGGCTCAGACCGCCGCCGTCATGGTGGGCACCGCGCTGCACATGGAAGACAAGAACATGCTGGTCTATTTCATGTCGATCGATAAATGCAAATTCCGCCGGATGGTTATCCCCGGCGATGTGCTTGAAATGCGCGTGTCCACGCTGCGCGGCAAGCCCGGCGGCAAGGTCTGGCGCTTTGGCGGTGTGGCCACCGTCGAAGGCGAGATGGCCACCGAGGTGGAGTTCACCGCGATGATGGACCTGGGCGAGAAGGGCTAAATCATGTCCGCGAGTGCTGACACGATGATCCACCCCAGCGCCGTGATCGAGCCCGGCGCGCAGCTTGGCACCGGTGTGCGCATTGGTCCGTTTTGCCATGTGGGCGGCGATGTGACCCTGGCCGACGGGGTGGAGCTCAAAAGCCACGTTGTTGTCACCGGCGTCACCTCGATTGGCGAGGGCACCGTGATCTATCCCTTTGCCTGCATCGGTGAGATTCCGCAGGATCTGAAATTCAAGGGAGAGGTGACGCGGCTGGAGATTGGCGCGCGCAACCGTATCCGCGAGCATGTGACCATGAACACCGGTACCGAAGGCGGTGGCGGCGTGACACGGGTAGGCGATGATGGGCTCTTCATGGCCGGGTGTCACGTCGCGCATGACGCACAGGTGGGCAACCGCGTGATCATCGTCAACAATGCGGCGCTGGCGGGCCATTGCCTGATCGAGGACGACGTGATCATCGGCGGGCTGTCGGGGGTGCACCAATGGGTGCGCATCGGGCAGGGGGCCATCATTGGCGCCGTGACCATGGTCACCAATGACGTGATCCCCTATGGCCTTGTGCAGGCTCCTCGGGGCGAGCTTGACGGGCTCAACCTCGTGGGGCTCAAGCGCCGGGGTGTGGCACGTTCCGATATCACGGCCCTGCGCGCCGCGTTCCAGATGCTGGCGCAGGGCGAAGGCGCATTCCAGGACCGCGCACGCCGCCTGGGCGAAGAAACAGACAGCGATTATGTCCGCCAGATCGTCGATTTTGTCACCGGTGCCAGCGACCGCTCTTTCCTGACCCCGGAGAAGAGCTGACATGTCTGGCCGACTGGCGATCCTGGCCTGTGGCGGGGCATTGCCCGTCCGCCTGGCCGAGGCTTGCCCGGATGCGCTCTGTTATGCGCTCCAGGGGGTGCCGCATGAACTGGGCAATCGGGCAGAAGAGCATCAGGTCGAAAAGCTGGGCGGCCTCTTTGCGGCGATGAAAGCGGCGGGTGTGGACCGCATGGTGATGGCCGGGGCGCTGACACGCCCGGCGCTTGATCCCACGGCGCTTGACCCGCAGACGATGCAGCTTGTCCCGCGGATCATGGCAGCGATGCAGGGCGGCGATGACGGCCTGTTGCGCGTGGTGATCGAGGTGTTCGAGGAGCAGGGCTTTGCCGTTCTCGGCGCGCATGAGCTCTTGCCTGACCTGACCGCCTCGGAAGAGTTGCAGATCGGCGCGCCCGACCCGCAGGACCTCAAGGATGCCGCCCGCGCCTGGGATATCCTGAGCGCGCTGTCGCCGCTGGATGTCGGGCAGGGCTGTGTCGTCGCCGCCGGGCAGGTGCTGGGCATTGAGACGATTCAGGGCACCGATGCCTTGCTACGCTTTGTCTCGGAAACACCCGAGGCTTTGCGGCTCGGGGCTGGCGGCGTCTATGTGAAAGCCGCCAAGCGCGGACAGGACCTGCGGGTGGATATGCCCGCGATCGGTCCGACCACCATCGACGGGGTCGCAAGCGCCGGGTTGGCCGGGCTGGTCATTGAGGCCGGGCGCGTGATGATCCTTGAGCGCGAGGCGACGCTGAAAGCGGTGGAAGACGCCGGGCTTTTCCTGACCGCAAGGGCACTTTGATGCGGGTGTTTCTGGTCGCCGGGGAGCCCTCGGGCGACAAGCTGGGGGCGGCGCTCATGGCGGGCCTCAAGGGGCTGACAGATGCGGAGTTTTCAGGGGTCGGCGGCCCGCTGATGCAGGCCGAGGGCATGGAGAGCCTCTTTCCCATGGATGAGCTGAGCGTGATGGGCATCGCCGAGGTGCTGCCCAAATACCGCCACCTGCGCCGCCGCTTGCATCAGACCGCGCGGGCGGTTCTGGCGGCGCGCCCGGATGTGCTCATCACCATAGACAGCCCCGATTTCTGCCTGCGCGTGGCCCGACTTGTGAAGGCCCAAAGCGCCATTCGCACGGTGCATTACGTGGCTCCGTCGGTCTGGGCCTGGCGCGCCGGGCGCGCGCGCAAGATGGCGCGGCATATCGATCATGTGCTGGCACTCCTGCCGTTCGAGCCGCCTTATATGCAAGCCGAAGGAATGGCCTGCGATTTCGTCGGCCACCCCGTCGTGGCCGAGCCGGTGCCAAGTGCCGCAGAGATCGCCGCGTTTCGCGAGGGGCATGGGATTGGCGAGGGGCGTATCCTGTTGGTGCTGCCCGGCTCGCGCCGCTCCGAAGTAAGCCGACTGGCCCCGCGCTTTGGTGAGGCATTGCGCCCTGTACTGGCGGCGCATCCCGACCTCACGCTGGTCACGCCCACCACCGCTGCCGCGGCCCCGGTGCTGCGCGAGATCGTCCAGCACTGGCCGCGCCAGCCTCTGATCCTGTCGCCCGAAGATACGGACAGTGCCGCGCATGCCGCCGAAAAACGTGCGGCCTTTTATGCGGCCGATTATGCGCTGGCGGCCTCCGGCACGGTCTCGCTGGAACTGGCCGCGGCGGATACGCCCATGGTGATCGCCTATGACGCTAACTGGCTCACGCGCCGGATCGTCAAGGCGCTTTTGAAGGTTGATACGGCAACCCTCGTCAACCTCGTCTCCGAGACGCGAGCCGTCCCCGAGTTCTTTGGCGATGCCTGCACGCCGGAGCGCATTGCCGAGGGGGTGCTGGGCATGATGCAGGACCATGCCGCTCAGGACGACGCCATGCGCCTTACGATGAAGCGGCTGGGCCGGGGCGGCGAAGACCCCGGGCTGCGCGCCGCCCGCGCCGTTCTTGCCGGATTGCGCTGACCGGGGCCGAGGCCGCCTGTCAGGGCGGAAGAGGGCCCTTGTCAGGCCTGACGCTCGGGGATCAGCCCGCGGGGGCTGAACCGCAGCACCAACAGCAGGATAAGCCCCATCGTCAGAAGCCGCATATGCGCGGCGCTTTCCAGCAGATGCGCCTTGAGGGCCGAGCCTTCGGCCATCGGGGCCGTGATCAGTTCCATCAGCATCAGCCCGATCGGCTCCACCTGCACCCAGAAGAACCAGATGACGAAACCGCCCAGAACAGCCCCGAAATTGTTGCCCGAGCCGCCCACGATCACCATCACCCAGATCAGGAAGGTAAAGCGCAGCGGTTGATAGGAGGTGGGGATAAGCTGCCCGTCCAGCGTGGTCATCATCGCGCCTGCAATGCCGCAGACCGCTGAACCCAGGATAAAGATCTGCAAATGGCGGCGGGTGACGTCCTTGCCCATTGCCTCGGCGGCGGTCTCATTGTCGCGGATGGCCCGCATCATCCGGCCCCAGGGGCTGTTGAGCGCCAGTTGCGCCGCCACCAGGATCAGGATCAGCACACCGGCAAAGAGCAGCGAATAGCTGAGCTTGATGTAAATCCCCGAGGCTGTCACCGGGTCGAGGCCAAAGCCCGCGGCTGTTTCCACGAAGCCCGGATCGTTCTGCAGATCGACCTCGTAAGGCACGGGCCGGTCGATCCCGTTGACGTTTTTCACACCACGCGCCAGCCAGTCCTCGTTTTTCATCACCGCCAGGATGATCTCGGCAATCCCCAGCGTCGCGATGGCCAGGTAGTCCGAGCGCAACCCAAGTGCCGTCTTGCCGATGATCCACGCGGCCCCGGCGGCCAGCAGCCCACCCACGGGCCAGGCCAGCAGCACCGGCAGACCCAACCCGCCAAGATAGCCGGTCGAGGCCGGATCGACCGCCTCCACCGCCTCGACACCGGGGTCGAACACCGCACGGTAGAGGAAGAACCCGCCGATCAGGATGACCAGCACGACAACTGTGCGCAGGCGTGACTTCTCCATGTGTTTCAGCACCATGGCTGCTGCCACGATCACGGCCGCCCCGCAGAGCAGCCCTGCAATCACCTGCACACCGCCCGCGCTCCAGGCCTCATGCGTGGGCGGCATGGAGACCAGAACAGTCGCCAGCCCGCCAAGCGCCACGAACCCCATGACCCCCACATTAAAGAGCCCGGCAAAGCCCCATTGCAGGTTCACCCCCAGCGCCATGATGGCTGAAATCAGCCCCATGTTGAGAATAAGCAGCGCCGTGTTCCAGCTTTGCATCACGCCGGTCAGCACGATGAGCAACGCCACAACGGCAAATAGCAGGGTGTTTTTCAGCACAGGCGTCATACCGCTTTCCCCCTGAAGAGGCCCGTCGGGCGGAACAGAAGCACGATCAGCAGGATGACGAAGCTGACCGCGAATTTGTAATCGGTGCTCAGAAGCTGCACGAGCCCGTCGGGGGCGAGGCTTTCAGGCAGGCTGTAACTCAGCACTTTCTTCCAGGCATAGGTGATGAACACTTCCGAGAAGGCGATGATGAACCCGCCCGCGATGGCCCCCAGAGGGTTACCCAGTCCGCCCACAATGGCACTGGCGAAGATCGGCAGCAGAAGCTGGAAATAGGTGAAGGGCTTAAAGCTCTTGTCCAGCCCATAGAGCACGCCTGCCACGGTGGCGAGGGCCGCCACGATCAGCCAGGTGACCACGACCACTCGATCCGGGTTGATCCCCGACAGCAGCGCCAGATCCTCATTGTCCGAATAGGCACGCATCGACTTGCCCGTCCGGGTGCGGTTCAGAAACCAGAAGAGCAGCGCCACGACGATCACGGCGGTGACGACGGTGATCCCTTGCGTGGTCTTGATCGCCAGCCCTTCCTGCAGACCGGTCGCTTCCTTGAACCCTCGCGCGGTGATGATGAACCGCTCCCCATCGGCAAAACGCTGATCTCCGGGGCCGATGATAAAGCGCACGAGGCCATTCATGATGAACATCACCCCGATGGAGACAATGACGAGGATCACCGGCTTGGCCTTTTGCTCGCGGTAGAAGCGATAGACCGCCCGATCGGTGAAGAGCACCAGCGCCATGGTGGCGAGGATCCCGAAGGGCAGGGCCAGAAGGGCCGTGGGCAGCGGGCCAAGGCTGATCCCCCACCCCTGAAAGAGCCAGGTGAACAGGATCGTGGCCATGGTGCCAAAGGCCATCGTGTCGCCATGGGCAAAGTTTGAGAACCGTAGGATGCCATAGATCAGCGTCACCCCCAGCGCGCCAAGGGCAAGCTGGCTGCCATAGGCAATGGCCGGGATCAGCACGAAATTGGAAAGTGCTACAATCGCGTTGAGCAAGTCCATCAGAATGCCCCCTCACATATGCCCAGATAGCTCAGCACCAGCGGGCCCTGGTTCATTTGCACGCTCAGCCTTGCGGCCTCAGGGGTGGCGGACAACATGTACTCGGCTCCTCCGCCGGTGGCGAAGAGCGTGACCAGGCTCTCGCTGCGCTTGATCGCCAGGATGGTCAGATCGCCAAAGGCGGCACTCAGGGTCTTGTCCTCGGTGGACACGTCGATGTCGAAATTCGATGCCGCGCAGCCCTCGGCCTCATAGCATTCGGTGTCAAAAAGACAGTTGAACGCCTGCGCCGGGGCGGCAGAGATGAGCGCAAGACAGCAGAACCCAATCCGTATCATTCTCACCCTCCCAGAAAACTGCGCCGGACCTCGGAGTCCGCCAGCAGGTCCTTGCCCGAACCGGTATGCGCATTGCGCCCCTGCACCAGCACATAGCCCTTGTCGGCGATCTCCAGCGCCTGCCGGGCGTTCTGCTCTACCATCAGAATGGAAATGCCCGTGCGCGCCACCTCGATGATCCGGTCGAAAAGCTCATCCATCACGATGGGGCTGACCCCCGCCGTGGGCTCGTCCAGCATCAGCACGGTGGGTTTGGTCATCAGGGCCCGGCCCACCGCCACCTGTTGCCGCTGCCCGCCCGACAACTCGCCCGCCGCCTGATGCCGCTTCTCGCGCAGGATCGGAAACAGCTCATACACCTGCTCCATCGTGCCCGAGATGTCATCGGTACGGATAAACGCGCCCATCTCCAGGTTTTCCTCAACAGTCATCGAGGTGAAGATGTTATGCGTCTGCGGGACAAACCCCATGCCCTTAACCACCCGGTCCTGCGGGCTGAGCGCGGTGATGTCCTCCCCATTCAGCCGCACCGCCCCCTGCCGCACATTCAGCATGCCAAAGACTGCGCGCATGGCGGTGGACTTGCCGGCACCGTTCGGCCCGACAATCACGGCGATCTCGCCCCGGTCCACCGCAATGGTGCATTCATGCAGGATATCCGGCCCGTTGCCATAGCCGCCGGTCATGGTGTCGCCAATCAAAAACGGCTCAGACATGACGCGCCCCTTTCATTGTTCCCCAAATACTCCAGGGGGTCTGGGGGACTGGTCCCCCAGGGCCTGCGTGGCCCGAACGCAAAGCAACCGGCGTGGCGCAGCCACTCATCTGGATCACCTCACGCCCCTGCACCGACCTGATCCTTGTTCTTCAGCCCGGTGCCCAGATACGCCTCGATCACCTGTTCATTGGCCTTGATCTCGTCCAGCGTGCCGGTCGCCAGAACCTTTCCCTCGGCCATGCAGATCACAGGGTCACAGATCCGGCCGATGAAATCCATGTCATGCTCGATCACCACAAAGGTGTAGCCGCGCTCGCGGTTGAGCTGCTGGATCGCATCGGCAATCGTGTTCAGCAGCGTGCGGTTCACCCCGGCGCCCACTTCATCGAGGAAAACGATCTTGGCGTCGACCATCATCGTGCGGCCAAGCTCCAGAAGTTTTTTCTGCCCGCCCGAGACCTGGCCTGCCTGATGATCGGCCAGATGCTCGATGGTCAGAAACTCCAGCACCTCGTCGGCCTTGGCCCTCAGCGCGCGTTCTTCCTCGGCAATCCGCTTGCGGCCAAACCAGGTGTTCCACAGCCGCTCGCCCGATTGGCCGCCCGGCACCATCATCAGGTTCTCCCGGCAGGTCATCGATGAAAACTCATGTGCGATCTGGAAGGTCCGCAGAAGCCCCTTGTGAAACAGCTCATGCGGCGGCAGCCCGGTGATATCCTCACCCGCCATGGTGATCCGCCCCGAGGTGGGCGGAAGCACGCCGGCGATCACGTTGAACAATGTGGTCTTGCCCGCGCCATTGGGGCCGATCAGCCCGGTGATCGAGCCCTGGGCGATCTCCATGCTGGCGCCATCGACGGCATGAAACCCGCCAAAATGCTTGTGAACGTCGTCAATGACGATCATGCGCTATCCCCCCATGGCCCTTCGGACCTTTATTCTTGGAACAGCCCGGGCGCAAAACCCGGGCTGTTCTCTTTTGGTCACATCAGTGCGGATCAGCGATAGCCGACCGTGTCCATCATGCCGTCCTTGAAGACAATCTCGCGATAGCCACCGGCCGCATCGCCGCCGTCAAGCATTTCCACGGCCGTGGCGCCGACATAGTCGATCTCACCGCCATTCGCGAGGATCTCCAGCGCCTTGCCAAGCTCGCCCGGCATGATCTGCTCGCCCGGCGCGTTGGCCACGTCCATGATCTTGGACTTGTAGTCGCCCGGCTCGGTCGAGCCTGCGGCCTGCATGGCCAGCATGATCAGGGCGGCGGCATCATAGCTTTCGCCGGTGTAGGGGGAGGTGACGTCAAATGCGTCGCCCACCAATTCGGCGAAGGTGGTCGCGCCAGGGCTGTCCGTTCCGGGCACCTGACCGGTGGAGCCATTGATCTCGCTGCCGAAATCCTCTTCCAGCTTCGCGCCGATCATCCCGTCGGGGAAGTGGAAGCTGTCAAAGGCGCCGCTATCGAGCGAGGCGCGCACGATGCCATTGCCGCCCTGGTCGACATAGCCCGCAACAACCAGGCGATCACCGCCTGCCGCGGCCAGTGCGGCGACCTCCGCAGAATAGTCGGCCTTACCGTCTTCATGCGCCGCAGAGATGGTCACACTGCCGCCGGCTGCCTCGAACGCCGCCTGGAAGCTGTCAGCCAGACCCTTGCCATAGTCGTTGTTGGTATAGGTCACGGCAACTTCCTTGATGCCCTGTTCCATCAGAACATCGGTCATCACCACGCCCTGACGCGCATCCGACGGGGCGGTGCGGAAGAACAGGCCGTCATCCTCGGCATCCGACAGGCCGGGCGAGGTGGCGGAGGGCGAAATCATCACCATGCCATTGGCCACGGCCACGTTGCTGAGGATTGCCCCCGTTACACCGGAACAGTCCGCGCCCATGATGCCCTTGACCCCTTCGGAGGTGATCAGGCGCTCGGCGGCGGCGGTGGCGGCACCGGCGTCCACACAGGTGCTGTCGGCGCGCACCGGCATCACGGCCTTGCCGCCCAGGAGCTTGCCGCTCTCGGTGACTTCCTTCATCGCCATCTCGGCCCCATCGGCCATATGCGGCGTCAGCGACTCGATCGGGCCGGTGAAGCCCAGAATGATCCCGATCTTCACACCGTGATCATCGGCCTGCGCGGCTCCGGCCAGCAGTGCGGCAGAAGCGGTGGCAGCTAGAAATTTCTTCATCTTTGTCTCCCTGAGTTTGGATTTTGATCCTGGCGGGGAAGGTAGTGCCCGGCAGGGAAAAAGAAAAGTCAATTTCAACAGGAACATGCGGGCCGTCGCGTCATGCTGCGCGGGTGCTGAGCTGTATTGCGCTCGCGGCTCTGGGGAGTTTGGCACAAATGCCTATATTGATCGGAAAGGAGAGATGAGATGCGCCAATGGATCGTTGTCATGAGCATCGTCTTGCTGGGTCTCGGCCCGGCGGCGGCACTGGAAAGCACGGGTGGTAAGCTTCGGGTCGAGGAAATGGCGCGCGGGCTCGATACGCCCTGGGCGTTCGGCTTTCTGCCGGACGGGGCGGTTCTGATCACCGAACGCGACGGGCGGCTCTTGCGGGTGACGGACGGAACCCTGCAAGAGGTCACAGGCGTGCCGTCGGTCTTTGCCCGCGGGCAGGGCGGATTGCTGGATCTGCTGGTGCCGCGTGATTTCGCCGAGACCCGACAACTCTACTTCACATTTGCCAAACGCCAGCGCGGCGGCGCCGGCACGGCCGTGGCCACGGCCACGCTCAGCAGCGATGCGCGGCGCCTCACTGGCTGGCGCGTCCTCTGGGAGATGGAGACGGGCAGTTCCGGCGGGCGGCATTTCGGCAGCCGCATCGTTGAAGGGCGCGACGGGTATCTCTACGTGACCACCGGCGACCGTGGGGACAGACCTTCGGCGCAGGATCTGAGCCGAGAGAACGGCTCGGTCATCCGTATCGCCCGCGACGGGTCGGTCCCGCAGGACAACCCGTTCGTCAGCCAGCCCGGCGCGCAGCCCGAGATCTGGAGTTATGGCCACCGCAATCCGCAGGGTGCCGCGCTTGATTTGCAAGGGCAGCTCTGGGTCGTGGAGCATGGCGCGCGGGGCGGCGATGAGGTGAACCGGATCACGCGCGGGGCCAATTACGGCTGGCCGGTCATCTCTTACGGACGGCATTACTCGGGCGGCAAGATCGGAGAGGGCACCGCCAAACCCGGCATGGAACAGCCCGCGCATTATTGGGATCCGTCCATCGCGCCCTCGGGCATGATGGTGTATTCCGGCGCGCTCTGGCCGGACTGGCGCGGCGATATCTTTGTGGGTTCGCTCAAGTTCGACTATGTCGCGCGCCTGTCGGGCAGCCCCTTGCGCGAGGTTGAACAGTTGCAATCGGAAGACACCTTGCGGGTGCGCGATATCCGCGAAGCCCCGGACGGCACGATCTGGGTGCTTTCGGTCGGGCAGGGCGCGCTTTACCGGCTTTCACCTCTGGAACGCTGACCCGTCCCGTGCCAAGCTGGAGACAGTTTATTGGACAAGGGATGTTTGGATATGAAACTTTCGCATTGGTGTTCTGCGGTTGTCCTGGCCGTTGGGCTTGGGCTGAGCGCCTCCGGGGTGACGGCACAGGAAACCCCGGTTTTCAAAAATTATGACGATATGCGCGCACAGCTTGATGAGCTGATGATGTCGCGCCAGATCGCGGCGGTGATGAACCGTTTCGGCGGCTCCAGCGACCTGAGCGCGGAGCAGGTGGAGCAGCTTGAAGCGCGGATGCGCGACATGTTTCCGATCGATTTCAAACATGTGGACGTGATGCGCGTGGACGAGATGGGCGGCGGCTGGTCACAAGAGCTTTATGCCTACTGGACCGGGCTGAACTATGTGTTCGTGACCGTCCTGCTGCATCAGCGTGAGGACAACCTCGTGGCGCTGAACATCAAGTTCAACACCGATTTCTACAAGCTGATCGGGAGTTTCTGACGCGCGGTGCGTGTGAACACGCACCCTACGGCGGTCAGACCGACAGGCGCGTGGATTGCGCGCCGCGTTCGCGGTAGGGCGTGATATTGTACTGGCCGCGATAGCATTTCGAGAAATGCGACGGTGAGGCAAAGCCGCAGGCCAGGGCCACGTTGATCACCGTCATATCGGTTTGCATCAAGAGGTTACGCGCCTTCTGAAGCCGCAGCTCCATGTAATAGCGTTTGGGTGAGCGATTGAGATAGCGCCGGAAAAGCCGTTCGAGCTGCCGGGTGGACATGCCCACATCCTTGGCCAGGATCGACGGGCTGATCGGCTCTTCGATATTGGCCTCCATCATCTGGATGACCTGGCTGAGCTTGGGGTGGCGCACCCCGATCCGGGTGGGCACAGACAGCCGCTGGGTGTCCTGGTCGGTGCGGATCGACGAATAGATCAGCTGGTCGGCCACTGCATTGGCCAGTTTCTCGCCGTGATCGTCGGCGATAAGCTTGAGCATCAGGTCGATTGACGACGTGCCGCCCGCCGTGGTCATGCGGTTGCCGTCGATCACGAAAACCGATTTCGTGAGGTTCACCTCGTCGAACTCTTCCAGGAAACTGTCCTGGTTTTCCCAGTGGATCGTCGCGCGCTTGCCGTCGAGCAGCCCCGCCTTGGCCACGGTGTAGGCCGCGGTGCAGAGTCCGCCGACCTTGAGCCCGCGCCGCGCCTCGCGCCGCAGCCAGCTTAGCATTTTCTTGGTGGTGGCGGATTGCACGTCAATCCCGCCACAGATCATCAGGACATCGTCGCGCTTGAGTTCATCGAGGTCGATATCGACCTGGAACGCGGCCCCGGCAGAGCAGCGCACCGTATCGCCGCCTTCGCCAGCAAGCACCCACTCGTACAGCGTCTCATCGGCCATCCGGTTGGCGATGCGCAGGCATTCCACCGCAGCCGAAAAACACAGAAGGGTAAAGTTGTCGAGCAGGACAAACACAAACCGCGTCGGGGCTTTTTTGTCAGTTTTCCCAGGGGTGGTTGTCACGCGTCTTCGTCCTTGTCGAATCTTCAATTGTGGCAAGTACCAAATCGTGTCTGGCCGGAAATCGCAATGCCCCGGGGCCAAAACGACAGGATTTGCGCTGGAGATATGATAACATATATGGTCTTAGGCGGCTGGGTTTTGTAAGAAGCCCCGTCCAAAGACATGACGCGGAGAAAGACTATGAGCACTTGGCAGAAAACCGACTGGCGCAAAAAGCCCCGGATTCAGATGCCCGAATACACCGATCCTGATGCGCTGGCACAGGTCGAGGCACGGCTCGCGCAGTATCCTCCGCTGGTTTTTGCCGGTGAGGCGCGCAGGCTGAAAAAGCAACTGGGTGCGGCCTCGCGCGGGGAGGCGTTTCTGCTTCAGGGCGGCGATTGCGCCGAAAGCTTCGAGCAATTCAGCGCCGATGCCATTCGCGACACGTTCAAGGTCATGCTGCAGATGGCGATGGTGCTGACCTATGGCGCCAAGGTGCCGGTGATCAAGGTCGGCCGGATGGCGGGTCAATTCGCCAAGCCGCGCAGCGCGCCCACTGAGGTGGTCGATGGCGTGGAACTGCCGAGCTACCGCGGCGACATCATCAACGAGCTGGCCTTCACGCCCGAGGCGCGCAGTCCCGATCCGGGCAAGATGCTGCAGGCCTACACCCAGGCCGCGGCCACGCTGAACCTGCTCCGGGCGTTTTCAACGGGGGGCTATGCGGATGTGCATCAGGTGCATGCATGGACGCTGGGCTTCACGGAATCGGAAAAAGCAGAGCGCTACCGCGATTTGGCCAACCGGATCACCGACACGCTGGATTTCATGCAGGCCGCGGGCGTGACAGGCGACAGCGCCCACACGCTTCAATCGGTTGATTTCTACACCTCGCACGAGGGGCTGTTGCTGGAATATGAAGAGGCGCTGACGCGGCTCGACTCGACCTCCGGCAAGTGGCTCGCGGGGTCGGGGCACATGATCTGGATCGGGGACCGCACCCGCCAGCCCGATGGCGCGCATGTGGAGTTCGCCCGCGGGGTGCTGAACCCGATCGGGATGAAATGCGGCCCCACGACAACGGCCGACGACCTCAAAGTGTTGATGGAAAAGCTCAACCCTGAAAACGAAGCGGGCCGTCTGACCCTGATCGCGCGCTTTGGTGCGGGCAATGTTGGCGAACACCTGCCGCGCCTGATCAAGGCGGTCGAGGAAGAAGGCGCCAAGGTGGTCTGGGTTTGTGATCCGATGCATGGCAACACCATCAAATCGGCCAGCGGATATAAAACCCGGCCGTTCGAGAGTGTGCTGCGCGAGGTGCAGGACTTCTTTGGCGTTCACCGCGCCGAGGGTACGATCCCGGGCGGGGTGCATTTCGAGATGACCGGACAGGACGTGACCGAATGCACCGGCGGTATGCGCGCGGTATCGGATGAGAACCTGTCGGACCGGTATCATACCGCCTGCGATCCGCGCCTGAATGCCTCGCAATCGCTGGAACTGGCCTTTCTTGTGGCCGAGGAGCTTTCGGCGCTGCGGGCTGCCACCGCCGAGGCACAGGCGAGTTAAAGACTTGTGTGGGGTGGTGCGTGCGAGCACGCACTCTACACTTGACTTAGGCGCTGACTAAGCAAGAATGAGATAATCGCTAGTTTATCCGAAGCCCTGTTTCGGAGAGCCTGCCGCGACGGGCCATGCATTTTGCATGGCCGCTCTGCATTCCGGGGGGTGCCATGTCAGTTGAAACCACAGACACGCTTGTTGTCGGGGCAGGTCAGGCCGGGGTGGCCATGTCCGAGCATCTTGGACAGCATGGCATAGCCCATATCGTGCTGGAACGGGACCGGATCGCCGAGCGCTGGCGGAGCGGGCGCTGGGACAGCCTGGTGGCGAATGGGCCGGCCTGGCATGACCGGTTTCCCAATATGAACTATCCCGAATGCGATGGCGATGCATTCCCGCCCAAGGAACAGGTGGCGGATTACTTCGTGGAATATGCCCGGCGTATCCGCGCGCCGATCCGCACCGGGGTCGAGGTGACGCGCGTCACCCGGCTTGAAGGGCGTGCAGGCTTTCGGGTGGAAACCTCGGACGGCGTGATCGAGGCGCGCAATGTGGTGGCGGCAACCGGACCGTTTCAGAAACCGGTCATCCCGAGCATCGTGCCCGATGAGCCGGGGCTGATGCAGATCCATTCCTATGACTACCGCAACCCGGATCAGCTGCCCGACGGGGCTGTCCTGGTGGTGGGCGCGGGATCCTCGGGCGCGCAGATCGCCGATGAACTGCAGCGCGCGGGGCGCAAGGTTTACCTTTCGGTCGGGCCGCATGACCGTCCGCCGCGCATGTATCGCGGGCGCGATTTTGTCTGGTGGCTGGGAGTGCTGGGCAAATGGGAGATGCCAACCCCCACGCCGGGGACCGAACATGTGACTATCGCGGTCAGCGGCGCTTATGGCGGGATCACGATTGATTTTCGCCGCATGGCCGCCGAGGGCATGACATTGCTGGGCCGGGCCGAAAGCTATGAGAACGGTGTGCTGCGCGTCTCCGACGATCTGGCGGCGAATGTGGCCTATGGCGATGCCAACCTGAAATCGGTGCTTGACGAGGCTGATGCCTATGCAGCGCGCATGGGACTCGATTTGCCCGAAGATCCCGAAGCGCGGCGGGTCTATCCCGAGCCGGACTGCGTGCTGAACCCGATTTCCGAGATCAACCTCAGCGAGGCCGGGATCACCTCGATCATCTGGGCCACGGGGTTCGCGCTCGATTACGGCTGGCTTCAGGTGGATGCATTCGATGAGGATGGCAAACCTGCGCATAAACGCGGTGTGTCGAAGGAGCCGGGCGTTTACTTTCTTGGTCTGCCCTGGCTGTCGCGGCGCGGGTCGTCCTTCATCTGGGGAGTATGGCACGATGCCAGATACATCGCCGACCAGATCGCCATTCAGCACAATTACATGGACTATCACGCTCAGGCCGTAGCGCGGCCCGCAGACGCCTGAGCCTCAAGGAGAGCCCGATCATGGCCCATACCCGCATCCGCAAATTCAACACACGCGACACCTACCCGGAGCAGAACCTGGATAACGACCTCTGTCAGGCGGTTGTGACCCAGGGCGGCCGGATTGTCTGGTTGCGCGGACAATGCCCGCAGAACCTGGACGATGCCAAGAATATCGACAGCCACGACCCGGTCGAGCAGACCCATAAGGTGATGCAGAATATCAAGCAGTTGATTGAAGAGGCGGGCGGTGAGATGGCTCATCTGGTCAAGGTGGTGGTCTATATCACCGATGTGCGCCACCGCGAGGCGGTCTATCGGACGATGGGCGAGTATATCAAGGGCGTGCATCCGGTTTCCACGGGGCTTGTCGTGCAGGCGCTGGCGCGGCCTGACTGGCTGGTGGAGATCGACGGAACAGCGGTCATTCCAGATTAAGAATGGCGCATAATACACTGAAAATAATACACCAATGCAGTGTTGCGAGACGCTACTGATGCCGTTGCGTTTCACCCTGCGACAGCTGGAATACTTCGTCGCCGTGGGCGAGGCGGGCTCGATCGCGCTTGCCTCGGAGAGGGTGAATGTCTCGTCTCCTTCGATATCCGCGGCCCTGTCTCAGTTGGAGAATGAATTCGGCCTGCAGCTTTTTGTGCGCAGGCACGCCCATGGTCTGTCGCTTACCCAGGCGGGCAAGCAATTCATGGCGCAGGCCAGGACGGTTCTGGATGAAGCCCAGCGGCTCAAGCGACTGGCCGGCGATATTTCCGGGCAGGTCCAGGGGCCGCTGGCCGTCGGGTGTCTTGTGACCTTTGCGCAGATCGTGGTGCCTGGGCTCAGGCGGGAGTTCGAGGCCGCGCATCCCCGGGTGCAGATCCGCCAGGCCGAACTTGATCAGTCGAAACTGATTGAACAGCTTCGCCTCGCAGAGATCGACGTGGCGCTGACATATGACCTGCAAATCCCAACCGATCTCAGCTTCATCCCGCTGGCCGAACTGCCACCCTATGCCCTGTTCGGCGAGGATCATCCGCTGGCGCGGCAAAAAAGCGTATCTATTCAGGAGCTTGCGGAGTACCCGATGGTGCTTCTGGATCTGCCGCTCAGCTCGGAATATTTCCGCTCGCTGTTCTCCGAATGTGGGCGCGTGCCCAAGATCAGCGAACGGACCCAGGACATGGCGGTGATGCGGGGCCTTGTGGCCAATGGATTTGGCTATTCCATCGCCAATATCCGCCCGATGTCCGACCGCGCGCCCGATGGGCGCAAGCTGTGCTATGTGCCGCTGTCGGGGGTGTCCCGGCCGCTGCGCCTGGGATTGCTGATTGCGGATGGCGCGGCGCAGGTCCTCACCGTCAAAGCCTTTATCGCGCATAGCCAGGCAGCGATCAGCAGTCACAGCATACCCGGGCTGAAC
Organism: Roseovarius faecimaris; assembly: GCF_009762325.1. Lineage (NCBI taxonomy): Bacteria > Pseudomonadati > Pseudomonadota > Alphaproteobacteria > Rhodobacterales > Roseobacteraceae > Roseovarius > Roseovarius faecimaris. Next base: position 1,920,702 of record NZ_CP034348.1, on the reverse strand, counting down.
ATGGCGGCCCGGCAAGAATAACCAAGCATGTCTTTCCAGCCGGGGCACGCTCTGACAGTCTGGAGCCATGAGACAGAAGGAGGAACGGCACCATGCGCGACGCGCGCTATGACATTCTGTTCGACGAGGTGGCGATCGGGCCGCTCAAGGCGAAGAACCGCTTTTATCAGGTGCCGCATTGCAATGGCGGGGGGTATCGCGATCCTTCGGCCGCCGCCGCGATGCGCGGGATCAAGGCCGAGGGCGGCTGGGGTGTGGTGTTCACCGAGCAGTGCGAGATGCATCACACCTCCGAGATCACCCCGTTCATCGAGCTGCGCCTGTGGGAGGACAAGGACATTCCCGGCCTGCGCCGCATGTCGGAGAAGATGAAGGAACATGGCGCGCTGGCGGGCATTCAACTGGCCTATTCCGGGGTCAACGGCCCGAATTTCTATACCCGCGAGGTGCCGCTTGCGGTTTCTGCTCTGCCTATTCGCACCTTCACCAATGATCCGGTGCAGGCGCGCGCGCTCAGCAAATCGGAAATTGCCGATCTGCGCCGCTGGTTCGTCAATGCCGCCAGACGCTCCAAGGCGGCGGGGTTCGACCTCATCTGCCTTTACGGGGCGCATGGGTTCGGAATTTTTCAGCACTTCCTGAGCCGCGCCACCAACCAGCGCACGGATGAATATGGCGGCAGCCTGGAAAACCGCAGCCGCTTTGCGCAGGAGGTGGTGGCCGATATCCGCGACGCGGTGGGCGATACGATGGCCATCACCATGCGCGTGAGCTTGGATGAGACCATCGGCGATCTGGGCTTTTCCAATACCGAGTTGCGCGATTTCGTCGAGATGAACCGAAACCTGCCCGACCTCTGGGATCTGGCGCATGGCACATGGGAGGATTGCTCTGGTCCCAGCCGCTTCAAGGAGGAGGCCGCACAGGAAGAGCTTGTCCGCGGCATCAAGGAACTGAGCGACAAGCCCGTGGTGGGTGTCGGCCGTTTCACCAGCCCGGATGTCATGGTGAAGATGGTCAAATCCGGCACGCTCGATTTCATCGGCTGTGCCCGCCCGTCGATTGCCGATCCGTTCCTGCCCAAGAAGATCGAAGAGGGGCGCATAGAGGATATTCGCGAATGTATCGGCTGCAATATCTGCATCACCGGCGACATGACGATGAGCCTCAGCCGCTGCACCCAGAACCCCACCTTCATGGAGGAATGGCGCAAGGGTTGGCACCCGGAGATCATGAATCCGAAAGGCGAGAGCCGGAACGTGCTAGTGGTGGGCTCCGGTCCTGCGGGGCTGGAGGCCGCCTGGGCGCTGTGTCGGCGCGGTTATGACGTGGCTGTGGCCGAGGCGCGCGATGTGATCGGCGGGCGCGTGACGCGGGAACGGGCGCTGCCGGGGCTGAATGCCTGGGGCAGGGTGGTCGATTATCGCGAGTATCAGCTCAGCCAGCGGCCCAATGTAGAGATCTACCGCGAGAGCGCGCTGGACGCGGCCAGCATCCTTGAGTTCGGTTTCGAGCATGTGGCCCTTGCCACCGGCGCGGTCTGGCGGCGCGATGGCGTAGCGCGGCAACATGTGGTGCCGATGCCGATCGACGATGCCGCACAGGTGTTTACGCCCGATGACCTGATGGATGGGATCGTGCCCACGGGCCATGTCGTCCTCTATGACGACGATCATTATTACATGGGTGGCGTGCTGGCCGAACTGTTGGTGAGCAAGGGGGCTGACGTGACCCTGATCACCCCGTCGGCCTATGTCAGCGACTGGACACAAAACACGCTGGAACAGGCCAGTATTCATGCGCGACTGGCCGAAATGGGGGTTGAGATCGTTCTCAATCGCGGGGTGACGCGGATCGGCGCGGATCATGTGGTTAGCGATTGCGTTTTCACAGGACAGACGCGGGACGTGCCCTGCGATGCGGTGGTGATGGTGGCCTCGAAACTGGGCAATGACGCGATTTACTCCGATCTTCTGGCGCGTGAGGCCGACTGGGCCGATGCCGGGATCAGATCGGTGAAGCTTTTTGGCGATGCCGAGGCCGCCGGGCCGATTGCCTGGGCCACCTATGCCGGGCATCGGTATGCGCGCGAACTGGATGGGGAGCCATTGGGCGACGCGCTTCCGTTCCGCCGCGAAGTCACCGGGTTGGCGGATTAAGAAGATGGCGCAAACACTTGATATACTGGATAAACTGGTTGCCTTCGACACGGTGAGCGCCAATAGCAACCTGGGCATCATCGCCTATATCGAGGAGTTTTTACGCGCCCGTGGATTTGCGGTGCATCGCGTCCCCGATGACAGCGGTGAAAAGGCCGGGCTTTTTGCATCCATCGGCCCTGAGGGCGCGGGGCTTATGCTGTCGGCGCATACGGATGTGGTGCCGGTCGCCGGGCAGGACTGGAGCCGTGACCCGTTCTGCCTGACGGCGGAGGGTGACAAACTCTTTGGGCGGGGTACGACCGATATGAAGGGGTGTCTGGCGGCCATGTTGCGGGCTGCGGACCGGGCCTCGGTGGCAGAGTTGCGTGAGCCGCTCAAACTGGCGATCTCCTATGATGAGGAGGTGGGATGCCTCGGGATTCGCGACATGATCGACCAACTGGCCCCCAGTATCGGCCTGCCGCGCGCCGCGCTGGTGGGGGAGCCGACCGAAATGCAGGTGGCGATCGGCCACAAGGGCAAGGCTGGTTTGCGCGCGATCTGTACCGGGCAGAACGGGCATTCGGCCCTGGCCCCCAATTTTGTCAACGCGCTGCATCTGGCTGCGGATTTTGTAAGCGAAATGAGGGTATTACAAGACGAACTTGCAGCGCATGGCGCGCGGGATGAGGCCTATACGGTCCCGTATTCAACCGTGCATGTGGGCAAGCTTGCCGGGGGCGAGGCGCTCAATATCGTGCCCGACCGAGCCGAGATAACCTTTGAATACCGGCATCTTGCGGAGGATGACCCAGGCGACCTGCGCGCCCGTATGGAGGCCGCCGCCAACCGTGTCGCCGCGCGCTACACGCCCCGCTTTGACGGCGCGCGGATCGAGATCAGCGAATACATGTCCTATCCCGGTCTGAGCCTTCCGGGCGGTGCCCCCGTCATTGGCCTCGCGCAACGGCTGGCCCAGACCAACGGGACGACCAAGGTCGCTTTCGGGACCGAGGCGGGGTATTTCGACGCGCTTGGCGTGCCCACCGTGGTTTGCGGCCCGGGCAGCATGGAGGGGCAGGGGCACAAGCCCGACGAATACATCACCCGATCTCAACTGGCCGCGTGCGACGCGATGATGGATCGGGTGATCAAGGAGATCAGCGCATGACAGGCCGACACGCCCCGCGTAGGCTACCCCACAAAACGAAGGAATGAAGGTTTTGCCGGATCAGACGAGAATTGCCGTTGATGTGCGCGATGCGGTCAAGCGCTATGGTGACTTCACGGCGCTGCAAAAAATCTCATTGTCGATCTATGACAATGAATTCTTTACCCTTTTGGGGCCATCCGGATGCGGCAAGACCACGCTCTTGCGGATGATCGCGGGTTTTGAGGACGTCACCGAAGGCGCGATCTTCCTCTTTGATGACGAGATCGAGCGTCTGCCGCCCAACAAGCGCCCGGTCAACACCGTGTTTCAGAACTACGCGCTCTTTCCGCATATGACGGTGCTCGACAATGTGGCCTTCGGGCTGGAAATGCTGGGCAAATCCAGGTCCGAGGCGCAGCGCAAGGCGGGTGAGATGCTGGAACTGGTGCAGCTGACGCAATTTGCCGCGCGCAAGCCCGCGCAGCTTTCCGGCGGGCAGCAGCAACGGGTGGCACTCGCCCGCGCGCTGGCCCCACAGCCCAAGGTGCTGTTGCTGGACGAGCCGCTTTCTGCGCTGGATCTGAAGTTGCGCCAGGCGATGCGTTATGAGTTGAAGGAGATCCAGCGCGAGACCGGGATCACCTTCATCTTTGTCACCCACGATCAGGAAGAAGCGCTGACCATGTCCGACCGGATCGCTGTCATGTCGGCGGGCGAGTTGCAGCAGCTCGGGCAGGCCAAGGAGATTTATGAGCAGCCGCGCAACATGTTTGTGGCCGATTTCATTGGCGAGACGAACCTGCTCGAAGTCTCGGTGGACAAGATCGAAAGCGGGCGCGCCATTTGTCACCTCGGCGGCGGGCATGAGCTGACTTGTGACGCGGTGGACGAGGTGGGCGTCGGCGCCAGGGTGCATATGTCGATCCGCCCCGAGCGGCTGTTCCTGTCGGAGCAACCCAAGGAAAGCGAAAGCCTCAAGAGCCGCATCCGAGACAATATCTTTGTGGGCACCGATATTCAGACCATTGTTGACCTCGATGATGGTCCGCGGATGATCGTGCGCACCTCCAATTCCGAACGCGGCGCGAAACGGATTTTCGACAAAGGTGCCGAAGCTTATGTGAATATGGAGCGGGGGGCCGCCCGCCTCCTGGTGGACTGATGGCAGCGGGCGCGGCCAGCGGGGGCTCCACCCGGTCCGACACCTACAAGGAGGCGCGCACGTTCCTGTTGATGCCCGCCTGGCTGGTGCTGGCCTTCTTCGTGCTGGCCCCGATCTGTATCATGCTGGTCTATTCCTTTCTGACCAAGGAATTCCGCGGCGGGGTGATCTGGGAGTTCAGCCTGGGCGCATATGATCAGTTCTTCTGCAACCGTGGCCTTTTTGGCGATGAGCCCTGTCAGGTCGAATGGACCTATATCGGGATTTTCTGGCGCTCGATCTGGCAGGCGGCGGCGGCGACGCTGCTGAGTCTGCTCATCGGCTTTCCGACCGCCTATTTCATTGCCACGCGGCCCGAGCGTGTGCGCCCGCTCTGGGTCTTTCTGATCACCATTCCCTATTGGGTTAACCTGCTCATTCGTACGGTCAGCATGAAGTTCATGATCCGCGATCAGGGGCCGCTGAACGATTTCCTGCTCTGGACGGGGATCATTGATGACCCGCTGCGCATCGTGAACACCAATTTCGCGGTGCAGCTGGGGCTTTTCTACTCGTACCTGCCGTTCATGGTGCTGCCGATTTATGCCGCGGTGGAGCGCTATAACTTCGCGCTCTCCGAGGCGGCGGCGGATCTTTATGCCTCCAAATGGGTCACGCTGCGGCGCATTCTTCTTCCGGCGGTCAAACCGGGGGTGATCGCGGGCTGCATCCTGGTCTTTGTGCCCTCGCTGGGGTCGTTTCTGGCGCCGGACCTTCTGGGCGGCGCGAAGAATTTCATGATCGGCTCGCTTATCGAAGAGCAGTTCAAGGGCAACGCGGGCAACTGGCCCTTCGGGGCGGCGGCCTCGATGATCCTGCTGACCTTGGTGCTGATCATCCTTCTGATTTTCGCCCGGCAACAGGGCAAGGCCGAGAAGGAGGGCGGGTGATGGCGCGGAAATATTCGATCAAGCACCTGCCGGGGTTCCTGCCGATCACCATCCTGTGCCTCGTGGTGCTTTATGCGCCACTGTTGGTGGTCACGGTTTATTCCTTCAATGACAGCAATTCGATCACGATCTGGGAAGGGGTCAGCCTGCGCTGGTATGCGGACGTGTTCACCGGGCCGGAAAGTGCCAAGTTCAAAGAGGCGGCCTGGAACAGCTTCACTATCGCGATCATCGCCGCCACCTGCGCCACGACGATTGCCACGCTCGCGGCGACCGGCATGATCCGGGGCGGGCGGTTTCGCCTGCGCACGGTCAGCTTCGGCCTGATCAGCCTGCCGCTCATGGTGCCCGAGATCGTCACCGCCGTGGCGACGCTGATCTTTTTCAACTCGATTGGCTTCACCCGGGGGTACATGACCATTTTGCTGGCGCATATCGCCTTCTGCATCCCCTTTGCCTATATGCCCATCGCCGCGCGGATGAGCGGGATCGAAGACAGTTACGAGCAGGCGGCGCTCGATCTTTACGCGTCGAAGTATCAGGCCTTCACCAAGATCCTGCTGCCGCTGATGATGCCGGGGATCATTTCGGGCTTTCTTCTGGCCTTCATCATCAGTCTGGATGACTTCATCATCACCAATTTCGTCAAGGGGGCCGGGGTCGAAACCCTGCCCACCGCCATCTTCGGTGCCGTCAAACAGGGCATCAAGCCCAATATCATGGCGATTTCCACCATGCTGCTGGCGGTGTCGATCCTGATGGTGACAATCTCGTATTTCGTGAGCAAAACGGATAATACCAAGTAACCACTCAAGAAAACCAACAAGGGAGACACCTCTATGAAACGACTTCTGACAACGAGTGCCATGGCTTTGAGCCTGATGGCGGGGGCAGCGATGGCCGAGGGCAAGCTGGTGATCTATCACTGGTTCGAATACATCCCGCAGGAGCTTCTGGACAAGTTCTCGGAGGAGTATGGCGTCGAGGTGACGATGGACACCTATGACAGCAACGAGGCGCTGCTGGCCTCGCTCAAGGCCGGGGCCATCGGCACCTATGACGTGGCCGTGCCGGGCGATTACATGGTCAAGATCATGGCGGGTGAGGGCCTGCTGGATGAGATCGGCGAGGGCGAGCTTCAGAATATGGGCAATATCGCCCCGGAATGGGCCGATCCCGCGTTTGATCCCGGCCGGAAACATTCGATCCCCTATCAGTGGGGCTCGACCTCGTTCATGGTCAACCGTGATGTCTATCAGGGCGAGATCAACACCACCGACATCATCTTCAACCCGCCTGAAGAGCTGAAGGGCAAGATCAACGTGCTCGACACGCCGGGTGAGACGCTGACCCTGGCGTCGATGCATCTGGGCATCCCGCAATGCAGCACCGACCGCGATCAGCTCAAGGCGCTCAACGATCTGGTGCAGGGGGCCAAGGGCGACTGGGCCTCGTTCAACTCGGATACCGCCAAGGAAGTGCTGGTGTCCGGGGATGCGGCTGCGGGCATGATCTGGAACGGCTTTGGCGCCAAGGCGCGTGAGGAAGGCGCGAATGTGGAATATGCCTATCCCGAGCAGGGCCTGATCGTGTGGATGGACAATGTCGTTCTGCTGAAAGATGCGCCCAACCGTGAGAACGCGCTGAAATTCATGGACTTCCTGCTGGAGCCCGAGAATGCGGCGGCGGTGACCAACTATGCGCGCTACACGGCAGGGGTGACCGGGGTGGAGCCGCATCTGGATGAGGCATTGACCACCATGCCCGAACAAAATCCGCCCGCAGGCACCAAGACGGCTTTTGTCGAGGTCTGCGATGCGGAAACGCAAGCGGTCTATGACCAGATCTGGACCAATCTGAAGAAGTGAGTCCTATGCGGGGCCGTTCACCTGAGAATGGCCCCGCACTGCCGCCAGGCCGCCGGTCGCGCGGATCAGCCAGTGCCTCTGCTGACGCCCTGATCTGACACGCAAAAGGCGACGCATGCGCCGCCCTTTGAAGGGCCGATATTCGGCCGGTTTCATTGCAGCCTTATGCGGCCGGGCCTTCCCCAATATCGGTCCATTGCAACCCGGGCCGATACCGCGCATCGACCTTGCCCTCTTTCAGCGTGAAGAGATGCAGCCAGCCATTGTCAAAGAGGTCGCGGACCTCGGGATGACGCTCAAGCACGTCGATGATCGCGTCGCGCGGCGCTTCGATCATCACCGAGAGCCGAAGCGGGTCGTGCATCAGCCGTTCACCATCATGCACCGCCTGCCAGGGCAGGCCCGGTCTCAGCCGACCGGAATTGCCCTCGATCACGCCGATGCCGCCGACCACGTTGTGAATGAGCTTGTTGCCGCCCCCGAACACATCCGGCATCACCGAGGAGCCGTAATATTGCAGGCTGATCCAGCTTGCCACCACAACCGGCGCTGTGATGATCAGCTCCAGCGTGCCAAAGCCCTCATCCGCGCTCCAGTCATAGCTGTGCAGGAAGGCCCGCCCTCCGAGGTCTTTTCCGGCCGTGGCCGCGCGCGGTGCGGCGATAAAGGCAGCACAGCCTGCCAGCCCCCATTCCGGGCGCACTTCGGCCCAGTTCACCGCGCGGTGCGCGACCGTTGCCGGGGTCGCTCCGGGCAGGGCCGGGGCCCGCTCGGCACGCGCAATCTTGCCCGCCTGCGCCAGCCAGCGTTCCATCCGGCGGATATCGCCCAACCGGGCAACCGGCAGACCGTCGTCATAGATCGTGATTTCGTCCGTCGTCGTGTCATGCAAACCGGCGACAAAGATCGTGTCATCCGGCACCGTGATCCCGTGGCCGACAAGGCCGGTCCGGGTTTCGGGGTCGTTGAGCAGACCGGCCAGCAACCGCGCGGATACCTCTCCGGTGTAACCGCCGCAGGCGCCGCAGTGATACGCGCTTTCGTGCGGGTTGTTCGTCACCTGCCCGCCATGCCCCAAAAGCAGGACGATCTCGCCATGTCCCCTGGTCAGGCTCATCGCGCCCAGAACAGCCGCTGCCGTTTCGGTCTTGGCTTTGGCATCCAGACCACCGATCACCTGTGGCGCAGGGTCGGGCTTCGCCGCCTTGCGCCCCTGACCCAGGGCGTCTTTGACAAGTTTTCCGGCATAGAGCGGTCCGGCCGCTTCGACAAAGGCAAAGGACGACACCGCCGCCTGACGGAACCGCCCCCAGGCCCGTGAGGCGCGCGCTGCAATCCGTGTGTCCTGCTCGTCTTTGGGGTCTGCGTGGCTCGTGGTCTCGACGCCCGGGGTCAGCAGCACCGGCAGATGTGCTTCGACCACATCCGACCCCTTTGCCTTATGGGCCAGGGGCAGGCCGAAGAACCCTGCAAAGCCGATCGTCTCGATCGACGGGTCGACACTTTCCAGTGCCCGCCGGAACACCTCGGAGCGCACGTCGATGCAGAACGCCGCCTGCAGGGCGGGCCGGTCCGTGGTGTTGGCCCCCCCGTCGAGCCCCGCAAGAAGCTGGCGCTGATGCGCGCGCTCTGCCGCCTCCTGCAGGATCGCAAGGGCCACATCTTCGGGTGTCGCGGTCACCGGTGCGCCATGGGCCGCCACGGTTCCGGCCCATTTTTCCGAGATTTCCGGCACATGACTCAGAAGCGCCTCTTCCCAGATCAGCCGGATGGCCAGAAGGTCGGCCAGTGTCCGGTCCGCCCCGCCGGCCAGTTCGGCATTCCACAGAAGCCAGCGCGCGTGCTGCGACCAGCCCCCAAGATCCATGTAAAGGCGATGGAACGCCGTTTCGGCGGCGGCATCATCAAGGCCGAGCGCCTCTGCCGCGCGGAAAATCGCGCGATCCGCTGTGTCCGGCGCAGAGGCCACATGCGCGCAGAACCCGCTCAGCCCGGCAATCTCGGGCGTCAGGTCATGGGTCGCCCAGGCCCGCCATGCGGCAAAGCTGTCCGGCACCGGCGCCGGAGACCAGAGCGCCTGTCCCCGGTCGAACTGTCCTGCGGCCCAAAGGCCGATGGTTTTTTCGATGATCGAGGGCCAGTCCACACCGGTTTCAGCGGCGGCAAGGTCCGCCACGGTCGGCAGGGCGGTCGGGGTGCCGGGCTCTGCCTCGGTCGCTATCGCCTTCAGTGCCTTCAGATCCTGCGGTTTGAGTGGGGAGCTTGCCGCATCCAGCGCCGCCTGGAGATCCGCATCGCTGAGGCGTCCTTCTGCGATCATTGCGGCATAAGCCGCGGCGGGTTGTGTCGCCTGCGAGCCCGCGACGCGCCGAAGCCGCGCCGAGGCGGTTGCGAGGTCTTCGCCGGTCTGCCCGAGAAACGGATTCACGGCAACGGTTGCCTCAAGCGGAAAAGCGGGTGGGATGCGCCGCGCGGCATCTTCGGCAGCTTTCAGGACCGCGGACATCAGTGACGGGGCGATTTGCGAATGTTTCAGAAACATGATGATCTCCTTGGCCTCAGTTTGTTTTCGCGCTGCGGAAACCGCCGATTGCGCGGTCAAGCAGGGCATTCAGGTAAAACCCATTCGCCAGATGCACGCGCAGCCCTGCGGTTGAGGGGTGATGTGCCCAGAGCGGAAAGAGCGATTGTGCGAAGGCGACAAGCCCGAAGGACGCGACAGCAAGAATGATGAGCGCCCATTCAAGCGGCCCGGGGACAGGTGCCGCGGGCAAGGCCGGGCCCCAGATGAGCTGCGCCGTGGCCTGAAAGGCGAAATACGCCACGGCTGCGCCAAGCGATGTCAGCGCGGTGCGTCTGGTCAGGTCGGTCGGCGCAAGATCGGCCATGCCCTGTGCCATCAGATACGCGACGCCGAAGATGAGGATCGCGCCAAGGGCGAGCGCCTGTGCCGTCTTTGGCCCGCTGAGGACGGTAAAGCCCCCCGCGATCACCGTATAGAGCACCAGCGCAAGAGCGAAGGATTTGAGCACCGCGCCCACATTGGGAACCGCGATCGCTCCGGGACGGCGCAGGCCCGCCACGGCCTGTACCGCGCCACCCGAAGACAGGAACGCATGCGCCTTGTAAAGCGAGTGGGCAACGATGTGCAAAAGCGCCAGCGCCCAGAGCCCAAGGCCGCATTGCAGCAACAAGAACCCCATTTGTGAGACCGTTGACCAGGCCAGCGATGTCTTGACCGCGCTCTGCGTGAGCATCACAGCCGCGCCGAAAAGGGCGGTGAAGCCGCCGATCATGACAAGGGCGGCCATCGCTCCGGCGCTGAGTTGCACAAGCCCCGCGAACGCGATCAGCAGAACGCCGCCCGAATTGATGATACCGGCATGCAGAAGCGCGGAAACCGGCGTCGGGGCCTCCATGACCTCGGTCAGCCATCCGTGGAGCGGAAAGGCCGCCGTTTTCAGCGCCGCGGCGAGGACGATCAGCGCGACCGCCAGCGATGCGGTCAGGGTCAGGCCCGTTTGCGCCGCCGCCGCCGCAATCCCGGCCAGATCGGCCGTGCCATAGCTTGCAATCAGCAGGCCTGCCGCCAACACCAGCGCGGCATCGGCACCATGCCAGACAAGTGCGAATTTCGTGGCCGCCCGGCGTGCCTCCGGCCGTTCTCCATAAAACAGAAGCAGGCGCCTGAGACCGAGCCCCACCAGGACGGTCGACAGAAGCAGAAGCCCGAGACTCCCGGATTGTACAAAGACAAGAACCGCGGCCAGCGTGGCAAGCATCAGCGCGTGAAACCGCCCTTCCTGCGTCTCGCCGTCCAGATAGGTGCGGCTGTAGCGGATCACCACCCAGCCGATGAAGGCCACGAGAAGGGACAGGGTGACGCTGATCAGGTCGGCCTTGAGCGTGAGAGCCACCGCCCCTTGCAGAGCGCTCAGCGTGACCGGGCCAACCGCCATGAACTGGACGATGCCAAGGATAGCCGCAGCAAGAGCGGCAAGAGAGGCGTATTCCGCAAGACGTGGCAATCTGCCGGGTCTGCGACCGGGCTGGCGCCAGGCCATCACGGCGAGCGCAAGCAGAATGCAGGGGGCAATGAACGAAAGTGAAAGCATGATGTCTCTTCTCCGTGCCAATTTCGCACTTGGGATAGAGGAAGAAGATCATGAATAATATTACATATAACTTTCACATATCTTTTAAAAAATAGAACAATAGGGCGCACACAGCTCTGCCTCGCGTCAGGGCAGCCTTCGCAGGTGTGACAAGGAAGGGGCCTCGGAAGGGGCGAGCAGAGCCGCCAAGACACAATCTCACTGCGAGCACGCGCAACACTGAGTTTGTAGCAACTGCATATCTTTTTGTGCTGCCAGGTGGCGGCAAGACCAGTGGTTCACGCATTGCGCAGCGATTTTAGCTGGCAGCACATTCACACAATGCGGAACGAGGCTTTATCCGTCTAAGTACGACCTGAACTCGGAAGCATGTTTAAATCACGGGCCTTGGCGCTGAAGACAGGTCTGCGGATCTATTTGAGGCCTGCAGATTTCACCCAAACGCCTTCGCAGCACACGTCGTCCTCAGCCGCCAGGTGGAGCTCATAGTAGGCAACCATCCCAAGGGTTTTGTCGACCGCCTGAGAGCTTCGCGCCAGATCCTTTGCGCGGATCGCTTTCGACGCGGTATGTGTCGCAAAGAATGTGACAGTCTGCGCGGGTGAGAGGAGAATGTCTTGTGAAGGCAGGTTTTGCTTCAGGCATCCCCGCGGTATCAGAACCGGCCTGGCATCGGGCCGTTGCTCGATGAATTGACAATCCAGCTTGGTCACACGGATTTTTTTGATCGCCAGGTAGTGCCCGGACCGCGTCCTGACACGGTCGCCCACACGTAGCAGTTGCGCCGGGACCTGGCCGAAATTCGTCGTAACGCGTGTCTGACCGCAAATACCGGGAAGCCACCACTCACGTTCGTCGTCAGGCAGCAGATCGGCGTTCCCCATCGCCCCTGCCGAAGGCTGCGGTCTGCTGCTTTGCACCGGAGTGGGCGCCTGCGAAATAACGCGTTCAAGCAGTGCGGATACATCGGTGTTATTGTTCGACATTTTCAATTTACTCCCAGCTCAAAAAATTCGCTTTGACGCAGACAAAACGTGCTTTCCACCTTCTGTACGATGCTCTCGGCAAAACTGGATTCACTGTACATGGCGAATCAGAATGTGCAAAATTTGTGGTGCGAATTGGACGGAATTGAGGCCGTAGCGCTGCCAATCCCCCAGGTTTTCAAACATTGTTCCGGCAGGGAGATCAATCGGCAACCTGGCTTGCGTGCGAAGCGTTGGGTGAGGCCGTGGAAGGCTGGAGCCGCATGTCTGAAAACTGACGACAAAAACACTCGAGCAAAAGAGTTTGCGTCACGATCATCAGACCTTCGCTCAACTCAAGATTGCTCAAAGTCATATGCGACCCTCACGGCCATGGGCAACGGCGCGCAGGGCCGCATCCCAGCGCAATCCTGAGCATAGCCATCCAACCTGAACCTATCCTGCAAAACTCTCTCTGAGATGGTTCGCGGATTTCTCGGCCAAGTTTCCATTCTCGCGAGGCGCAGACCGCACGACCGCAGGCCAGCCCCCGGATACGGGGCACATCCGGCGGCGGCGGACATCAGCGGATAAGACGGGATTGTGTGGCGGTGGGCGCAGTCTTGGGCGAACCGGTCTTCGGGCGATATTCGCTGATAACAGGGAATTTTCAGCGAATTTGCGCGAAAAACAGGGCATGGAGGCGACCCTACCACTCTGTTCCGCCTGTTTTTGGGTTTTTGAACAGCTATTTGGGCGCCGATTTTTCACTTTCCTGTTTTTCTGCAAAAAGGGTATTTTCTTCTCAAGAACAGGCATTTGCTCTGCAATAACAGGCTTATGGATGCGCATTAACAGGAAGTCTGGCCTGGTCGGCGGGGAGCCCTTGGTCAGACGGGAACCCGTCTGGCGACCTCCGTCCCGTCTGGCCTTCTACTTATGAGAGAAATGGCTTATAATGTGTCTCATGAGAAAAGCTCCGCAACATATTGATACTGATCATGACCCCCGGCCGCTGCAGGTTGTCTACAGACCGTTATCCGAACTCATTCCGGACAAAAGGAATGCCCGTACCCATCCAAAGCGCCAGATCGAGCAGCTCAAGTCCGCCATTACATCCTTCGGTTTCACAAATCCGGTCCTGATCGACGAGGCCGCTTTGTTGATCGCAGGACACGGGCGTTTGAGAGCGGCGAAGGAACTGGGAATGGCGGAGGTGCCGACAATCACCCTGGCTGGGCTCGGTGATGCCGAGAAACGCGCGCTTCGGCTGGCGGACAACAAGATCGCACTTGGCGCTGGCTGGGATATGGACTTGCTGAAGCTGGAGCTTGGTGAACTGGCCGAGCTTGACGTCGATCTCGATCTGACGCTGACCGGCTTCTCGACCGGTGAGATTGATGGTCTTCTGAACGATGTGTCGGACGTGGACGGAGATGCAATACCCGCAGTCCCGTCCAATCCGAAGACACGCCCCGGAGATATCTGGCAACTGGGGGGGCACAGGGTTGGGTGTGGCGATGCCCGCGACAGGGATTTCCTGCGTGCTGTAATTGGCGACGTGGAGATCGATACGGCGTTTCTCGATCCGCCCTACAATGTGCAGGTCAACGGACACGTGAATGCAAAGGGACGGCATCGGGAGTTTGCCATGGCGTCCGGCGAGATGACGACAGCGGAGTTTCGGGCCTTCCTTTCCAAAACGCTTGAAGCCTGCGCAACAGTGTCTCGTTCAGGGGCTGTACATTTTGTGTGCATGGACTGGCGGCACATGGATGATCTGTCCGTGGCAGGGCAGGGGGCGTATGGCGACCTGCTGAATGTCTGTATCTGGAACAAGTCCAATGCTGGCATGGGATCCCTTTATCGCTCAAAGCATGAGATGGTGTTTGTCTACCGGGTGGGATCGGAAGCGCATCTGAACAATGTGGAGCTTGGGCGCCATGGGCGTCACCGGACGAATGTGTGGGACTATGCGTCTGTCAATTCGATGAAGGGCAGCCGCCGGGAGGACCTTGAGCTTCACCCGACGGTCAAGCCCATCGGCCTCGTCGCTGATGCGATCTGCGACGTAACGAAGCGTGGAGATCACGTTCTGGACGTCTTCCTCGGATCGGGAACGACATTGCTGGCTGCAGAGCGGACGGACCGGCACTTCCGGGGACTGGATATCGATCCGGCCTATGTCGACGTTGCACTGGAACGCTGGCAGACAATGACCGGTAAGCAGCCCGCTTTGGTGACGATATGAGAGACAAAAAGCCCACGAGCGCGTCGGCTTCTGGCCGCTTTCAGAAAGGCCAAAGCGGCAATCCGAAGGGTCGGCCACGCAAAAGCAAGACGCCCGAGGCGCGCAAGTCCGCCTTCGACGTCATCGTCGACCGCAAACTGACCGTCATGAAGGACGGCGTTCAGCATGAATTATCGGTGGAAGAAGCGCTTCTGCACAAGACGTATCAGCAGGCGATTGCGGGGAGTCGGGCCGCGCGCCGCGCGGTTCTGAAGATGATTCTGAAACGCGAGCAGGCTCTCGCCGAGAAAGCGCCTGCAAAACAGGGCAAGATCGAGTTTGGTATCGAACATGACCCGGAGAATGCCAACGATGCGCTTGTCATCCTCGGTATCGCACGTCGCTACTCTGAGGGGCCTGAGGATCAGTACGATCGTTTAAAGCTCGAACCCTGGGCCGTGCAGGCAGCATTGCGGCGTCGCCGCGGTGGCTCGAAGCTGACCGAGAAGGAGATCGGGGAGATAAAGCGGACGACCTGGGATCCCGAGACGCTCATCTGGCCACGCGGAACGCGACCATGAGCGACGAGACTGATGACGCCGCGATCGGTTACGGCAAACCACCCCGTCACTCGCGCTTTCGCAAGGGGCAAAGTGGCAATCCCCGGGGGCGGCCCAAAGGAAAGAAGGCCGGTATTCCCTACGAAACTGTATTGGGGCAAATGGTGACTTTGCGTGATGGCGGACAGGAGCGCCGGATCACCGCAGCGGAAGCGTTTCTTCTGCAGCTGTCGAAACAGGGGCTCGAGGGTGATGGTGCGGCGGCACGCGCTAGTCTCGCGGCAATCGAAGAGGCGCGGCGGCGACGGATTACCTCGCAAGAGCCGGAGGGGATCAGCTTCATTTCGGTTCTGATGGTCGGATTTAACGCCAACCAGGCATTGGAGGCGCTCCGCATGGCACGAAAACTTTACCGCAAAAGACCGACGGCACGAATGAAACTGGAACCCTGGATCGTCGAAGCGGCCCTTGCTCGACTTGATGCCCCCCTTTCGCCGGACGAGCAGCGCACTGTTCTGGCAGCGACACGAACACCCAGGAAAGTGAACTGGCCGGACTGGTGGGAGGTTGGTTTGGAATAGCAGGTGGTATTCTTCGCGACACGTTGCTTTCCGCAGAATGGGCGGAAAGTCGACGTTCGCTGCGCCCTGCACAAACGGCCGCTATGCGGGACGAAGCTGACGTCTGCCGAAAACGCCCCAAGGTCTGCTTTTGAAGGGCAATACAATTGGTTTGCTCATCGATGCCACCGCTGCAGATCAGTGCTGCGACCTGTTTTCAAGAAACTTCTTAAACACCGGTGAAGTAATCCTAAGGTAAGACCGCAAAATCGGAATGTTGGCGAAACTCTCAAAGACCACCTCTGCGACAACGTCTGAATAACTCGCAACGGGCTGATCGCGGCGTACGACGCTCAACTCCGGTTGCCGGAGAGCAACGTTCCACTCCGGCTCTTCGCCGGAAACCATACACCTAAGCGCAATTTCTTCACCGGGATTGATGTAGTCAATTGTGACATCAAACTCTTGGCTACTGGTCTTGGTGATACCGGAACCAGATCGAGGCGCGTCCGTGGCTTGGTCTAACGCATCAATCGAGATGATCTGGACGCTCGGTTGACAAGAGATTGGAAAGCTGAGATTTTCAACCGCCATGTTCCCTGTATTAGATAGAAAAATCTCCGACAGTATGACGTTCTCGACCTTGTTGCCGGACACAAGAATTTCGACATCCGAAGCTATTTGATCGTGAACAACTAAAAGCCGAGATGCGTACGACGTTGAGACCACAATCTCTTTCTTCTCTTTGGTGCTCCGTGCGATATAGATCGCGAATAGCCCGGCAATAACTGCACCAACTACCGCTCCGCCAACGGCAAATAGACCGTTAACCAACTCAGGGGAAAAAGACATAAAATAACTCACCTATCTATTCGACTGCTCGGCGCAGTTTAGCGTCGGGCTGAGCCCGGAGCAAACGCTTGTTCGGGAAGTTAAAAAGTTTCGACAAAACCAAGTTCGATTATAACGAATCTCTGAAACCTGACGTTCGTGCGCGATGCAGCATGAGTCAAATTGGGCTCGGAGCGGGCTTTCGCTGCATTTTGCACGAACGGCGGGTTCTGTTCATTCCGGCCGTTCACCTGGGTTTTTGAAGCTGACATTTCGGCGGTTTGGGGCGGTCGGTTGCTGCGAATGGCCATGCATGCGCCGGGTTGGCGGTAATTCACGCCAATAGCCCAATTTCTCCAACAAATGACTGGACTACGCGCGCATTGTGAGCGTGTGTGGGTGAGGCGACGCAGCCACGTCGCATGTCTCCGCCCGGTTCCCCGGGCTTGCGGTGGTACGGGGCGCCGGATGGACCAGCGCCGATCACCACAGGAGACAAACATGACCACGCAAACAGGAAAGACTACGGCGAGCAAATCGAAGAAAGCCCGCCTCGAAGGGCTGCTGGGCCGCCCACGAGGCGCCACTGTCGGGCAGCTCCAGAAGGCGCTGGACTGGCAACCGCCTACCATTAGGGCCGCGATTTCCCGCCTCAGGAAGGACGGAACTGAGATCACCCTCGACCGCAGCGGAAAGACACCGGCCTATCGGATCGACGCCGTCTCATGAGCGGGCAAGGGGCCGGCGATCTCCCGGAACAACTTCGGGAGATCTCCCACATGGACCACGCCGCTTGTACCGAAGCGCTGGCGGCCGTGCCGGGGATCACGCTGCCATCTCGCTTACGGGTCCAAACACTGAGACGGTTGCTGGCCTATGAGATCCAGGCGCGGGCTCTTGGCGGGTTGAGCCCGAAAGAACAGCGCGCACTCAAAGCCATTGCCGGAGGCAAGAGCGCCGGTGATGTGGGTGCCGCGACCCCGTCGACTGGCACGCACCTGGTGCGGGAGTGGAATGGCCGGACCTATCGGGTTGAAGTGACAGACGAAGGCTATGCGCTGGATGGCACGACGTACCGCTCGCTCTCTGCTGTAGCCAAACGGATCACCGGCACAGCTTGGTCGGGCCCGCGTTTCTTTGGGTTGGCAAAGAAGCGATCGGCATGAGAAAGACCCGCTGTGCGATCTACACCCGCAAGTCGAGCGAGGAGGGGTTGGATCAGAACTTCAACTCACTCGACGCGCAGTATGAAGCCTGCGCGGCTTATATCGCTAGCCAGCGCCACGAGGGCTGGGTTCTGGTCAAAGACCGATATGACGATGGCGGCATATCAGGCGGGCATCTCGATCGCCCGGCACTGCAACAGATGATGGCAGACATCGACTCAGGCCGCATCGATCGGATCGTCGTCTACAAGATTGACCGGCTGACGCGGTCGCTCACAGACTTTGCAAAGCTCGTCGAGACGCTCGATGGGGCAGGGGCGTCCTTTGTCTCCGTGACCCAGTCCTTTAACACGGCAACCAGCATGGGGCGGCTCACGCTGAACGTGCTCTTGTCCTTCGCCCAGTTCGAGCGGGAAGTGACCGCCGAGCGCATCCGCGACAAGATCGCTGCGTCGAAGAAGAAGGGCTTGTGGATGGGGGGGAATGTTCCACTCGGATATGTGGCTGCAGACCGAACACTCTGTATTGTGTCAAAGGAAGCAGAGACGGTTAGGGCACTCTTCGACCTTTACGAACAACTGGGCACGGTGA
The DNA here is from genome assembly GCF_009762325.1 of Roseovarius faecimaris. Classification (NCBI taxonomy): domain Bacteria; kingdom Pseudomonadati; phylum Pseudomonadota; class Alphaproteobacteria; order Rhodobacterales; family Roseobacteraceae; genus Roseovarius; species Roseovarius faecimaris. The sequence continues at coordinate 1,902,431 of NZ_CP034348.1, read as the reverse complement.
CGTCGGTCACAAAGGAAGCCGCGAAGCTCGGATTGAGATCAAAGAGACGGATTGGCCGAGACGGAACACCGCGCGGCGGATCGATCATGGGTCGCGGCCAGGTCCATCACGTGTTGTCGAACCCAGTCTATGCAGGGCGCATCCGCCACAAGGAAAAAGTGCATGAAGGCCAGCACGCAGCGATCATTGATCCCGACCGTTTTGATGCCATCCAGACCCGGCTGAAGGATCGCTCGGCCAAACTACGCAACAAGCCTGCCGCAGCCCATCTATCACCGCTGGCGGGCAAGATCTTTGATGAGACCGGAGATCGTCTGACCCCGTCGCACGCCTGCAAGGGTGGCAAACGTTATCGCTATTATGTCTCCCGGCGACTCATGACCGGAGCATCCGACGACGGCACCGGATGGCGGCTTCCGGCGGACCGGCTGGAGAGAGATCTTGCCAGCTCTGTGCAGAAGCACCTCGTGGAATGCATCGATCGCGGTGACATCGCGGAGAGCCGCGTGCATGTGATCGGGCGACTTAGGGCGTACACGGATGCACTCGGGCTTCAGGTACTGAGCATCGTAGGAGAGACAAGGCTTGCGGATGGTGCCGTTGCGATCGATCTCGATCCCGGTGAGATCGCGAGGAGGCTGCAGATTGCACGGACCAGCATCTCATCGGAAGCGCTGTCGTTGCGACTGCCGTTCCGGCAGCGTCGCCGTGGCGTCGAGAACCGGCTGGTCATCGGTGCTGGACAACCCGCCAGAGATGACATCCTGATCTCCAATATTGCGCGGGCATCAGCCTGGCGTGAAGCTCTGTGCATGGGCGAGGACCTTGCCACCATTGCCGCCCGAGACGGCATTGCCGTAAACTATCTCGGCGCGATGCTGAACTTTGCGTTCCTGTCACCAAAGCTTGTTCGCCTGATCCTCGAAGGTCGCCAACCGCCGATCCTAACTACGAACTGGATCCGCCGTCACGGCCTTCCGGCCTCCTGGGCCGAACAGGACAATATCCTCGCGCAGCTCTGAGCATCCCACGCATCGCCAAGTCTACTCTGGAAAAGGGAAGCTGAGACTCTTGGCCGAAAGGGCCTGCATTCGGCTCTCACTGTCAGTCTCTGGATGCACCACACCCCGCTAGTCCCCGGAAATGCGGGACTATTCTGGCGCCGGTGGAAATCAACTGTCGAGACAGGACTGTGTGGCGGAGAGACAGGGATTCGAACCCTGGGTGGGCTTGCACCCACAACGGTTTTCGAGACCGCCCCGTTCGACCACTCCGGCACCTCTCCGCGGGGGTCTGGAGCTGGCGTGTAATGGCCTTTTGATCCTGCTTCAAGGGCTTTTGCATTGTCTGCGCATAGAATTTGCATAGATTGAACTCAGCCCCTGACGAGCAGAGGAGCCCGAAGATGATGCCGATGCGATCCGTTCTTTCCCGTTTCAGGGCCCTGGTGCCCGTTCTGGCCTTTGCGGTGCTGGTGCTGCAGAGCCTGTCGGCCGAGGCAGAGGATCGGGCAAAGCTCGAAGCGTTCCTAACCGTGACGGGCTTTGATGTGGCGCTCGATTCCATCGCGCTCTCCGCCGAACACGCCCCGGAAATGCTTGGGATGAGCCAGAGCGATTTCGGCAGCAGCTGGAGCATGATGGCCGAGCAGGTCTTTGCCCGCGAGCGGATGCATGGCATGGCGATGGACATGCTGGCAAGCACACTGTCCGACGAGCTTCTGACCCATGCGGCCGATTTTTATGCCTCCGATCTCGGGCAGCGGCTGGTGGAGGTGGAAAACGCCTCGCATCTTGCCGATGACGATATGAAAGCCGAAGCGGGCGAGGCTTTGCTGGTGCAATACCGCGCGGACGATCCGGCGCGGGTCAAGGTGCTCGAAGATCTTGTTGGCGCGGTCGACAGTGGTGAACACGGGGTGCGCGCGATCCAGGAGGTGCAGATCAGGTTCTTGATGGCGGCCTCGCATGCGGGGGTGCTGGATGGAGAGATCGACGAAGGCGCGCTGCGCGCGATCATGGCCGAAAACGCCGAGGAACTGCGCGAAAGCATTGCCGCATCGAGCCTCGTCTCAACCGCCTACACCTATCAGGACTTCAGCGATGAAGAGCTCGAGATCTATGTCTCCGCGCTTCGGCAGGATGAAATGCAGCAGGTCTATGAGCTGATGAATGCCATCCAGCACGAGATCATGGCCAACCGGTTCGAGCATCTGGCCGACCGTATGGCAGGCGTGCATCTGGGGGAGGAGCTGTGAACCTGCGCGCGGTCCTTGCGCCGTTTGCCCTGATCCTGACCTTTGCGGGGGCCGCCCTGGCCGACCGCGCGGAAGAAATCGATGCACTGATGCAGGTGCTGCGGGTGCAGGACACGATCGAGATCATGCAGGAGGAAGGCGCGCTTTACGGCGGTGAGATTGCACGCGACCTCATTCCCGACGTGGATCCGACGCTCTGGTCCGGGGTGATCGAAAAGATTTACGACGAAGCCAAGATGCACGAGGTGCTCGAGGCCGGGTTCACCACCGCGCTGACGGACACGGATCTTGCGCCGATCATGGCCTATTTCACAACCGATGAGGTGCGTGACATCTTGGCGCTTGAGCTCTCCGCGCGGCGCGCCTTTCTGGACCGCGAAACCGAAGCCTATGCCGCTGCGCGCTGGTTGGAACTGTCTGGGAAGGACAGCTCTCTGGTGAGCCAGGTGGAAGAGCTGATCAATGACAGCGATCTGGTGGAGCGCAATGTGATGGGCACGCTCAATGCCGATCTGATGTTCTATCAAGGGCTTACCGAAGGCGGGGCCTTTGAGCTGTCCGAGGAGGAGATTCTGGCCGATGTCTGGGCCAATGAAGAAGAGCTGCGCCGCTCTACCCGCGAGTGGCTTCAGTCATTTCTTCTGATGTCTTACCAGCCGGTGGACGCTGCGACTCTGGAGGAGTACGCCGCGTTCTGGCGCACGGAGGCGGGGCAGGATCTGAATCGGGCGATTTTTGTGGCGTTTGACCAGATGTATGAGGATCTGGCCTATTTGCTGGGGCTGGCGATTGCCGAGCAGATGCAGATAGAGGAGCTGTAGCGCGGACGGGATTGCGCCGACCATTGGCGCGCATCGCTGCGACCCGCGCCGCCTTATGCGATCACCGTGGTCCGGGCGACGCGTTTTCGAAGGTCTGGCGGCGCTCAGCAAAAAACCTTGCCGGGCCGGGGCAGGGCTCTTGACTTTTGATCCCTCCTCCTGAATAAGCGCGCATCCCGGCAGGGAAACCTGCGCGGGGCTTATATCAATACCGCCCATACGGGGCGCGCTGTTCGAGGTGGCCAATCCGGCCGGAAACACCCGATAGGGGACCACAGGACGCGAAAGAGAGTAAAGGAAAGACGCATGTTTGCGGTCCTCAAGACCGGCGGCAAGCAATACAAGGTCCAGTCGGGCGATACGCTCAAAGTGGAAAAGCTTGCGGCAGATGCCGGTGAAAAAGTTCAATTCAACGAAATCCTGATGCTGGGCGGCGATACGCCGGTTGTCGGCGCGCCTCTGGTGGACGGTGCTGCCGTTCAGGCTGAGGTGATCGACCAGATCAAGGGTGACAAGGTCATCCACTTCGTCAAGCGTCGCCGCAAGCACGGCTCCAAGCGCACCAAGGGCCACCGCCAGCAACTGACCGTTCTGCGCGTGACCGAGATCCTTGAGAAGGGTGCCGACAAGTCGGGCGTGAAAGCCGCCATCGGCGCAGGCTCTGTCGCTGCTGTGGCTGTGGCCGCCGCTGCAAAGCCCGCCAAGAAGGCCGAGGCAAAGGCAGAGGCCCCCAAGGCCGAGAAGAAAGCCGCCAAGGCGGACGCCGCGGGTGACGACCTGAAACAGCTGTCGGGCGTTGGTCCCGCGCTGGAGAAGAAGCTGCATGAGGCAGGTGTGACCACCTTCGCCCAGATCGCGGCATGGAATGACGATGACGTGGCAGCGATGGACGAGAAACTCTCGTTCAAAGGCCGGATCGAGCGTGAAGGCTGGATCGAGCAGGCCAAAGAGCTGGCCAAAGGCTAAGGAGAGACAAGATGGCACATAAAAAAGCAGGCGGTTCATCCCGCAACGGCCGCGACTCAGCGGGCCGTCGCCTCGGCGTGAAGCTTTACGGTGGTCAGTCGGTCATTCCCGGCAACATCATCGTGCGTCAGCGCGGCAACAAATTCTGGCCCGGCGAGGGCGTTGGTCAGGGCAAGGATCACACCCTGTTCGCCACCACCGAAGGCGCCGTGAAGTTCCACAAGGGCTTCAAGGGCCGTACCTTTGTCTCGGTTCTCCCGGTGATGGAGGCCGCTGAGTAAGCCGACCGCAAGGTTTTGATGACAAGACAGCGGGGATCGGCAGAGCGCCGGTCCCCGTTTTCGTTTTATGCCCAAGGAATTGTGACTGCGATGCGTGCCTTGACCTTTTGCTATCCAATCTTCGGGGTCTGCCGGGGGCGATCTGATCGCTCGGCCGGGACGATGCGGGAGCAACGCCGCACACGATCTGGTTTGAGTGTTCAGACGCGATTTGCCTGCATTTCGGACCGGACCAGGTTCGGACACTTTGCCAGCCCGTTCCGGAACACCCCCGTGGAAAGCCCCGGCTGATGATATCGCTTGCCGCCCTTACGGCGGCGTCGGTCCTTTACGTGCTGTTTGGAGGAGGCAGCTCATGACGATACACCAACCCCTGAGCCAAGCGGTGATCACCACCGACCGGTTCGATCTGCGCCCGTTGCGCAGTTCTGATGCCGGGCTGATCACGCTTTATGCCAGTGATCCGCGTGTGGCCTGTAACACCGCGTCGATCCCGCATCCGCTGCCTCCGGGCACGACGGAGGCCTTTATCGCGCGCACCCAGGCCGCAACGCGGAGCGAAGATGTCTGGGCCATTGACGGCACGAAATCGGGCGGGGCCGAGGTGATGGGCGTGATCGGCCTTACCCGGCTGGATCGCGACCAGTCGGAATTTGGCTATTGGGTGGCGCCGGCCTTCTGGAACACGGGCCTTGCCTCGGCCGCCGTGGAGGCTCTGCTTGCCGCCAATCCCCAGCAAAGCACCACCTTTTTCGCGTCGGTTTTTCAGGATAACCCTGCCTCTGCGCGGGTGTTGACCAATTCAGGTTTCAGATATCTCGGCGATGCCGAGGCGTTTTGCGTTGCCCGCGACGCGCCCGTGCCCACCTGGACCTATAGCAGAAAGGCCTAAGAGATGACCGAGATCGCCACCCAGCGGCTGATCCTGCGCCCGGTCGCCGAGGCGGACGCAGACGCGGTCCATTCCGCCATGGCCAGCGATTTCGACGTCGTGCGCCATACCGGCACCTGGCCGTGGCCCGCCACGCCCGAGGCAACCCGTGGCAAATGCGCCGTCGGGTTCGGAACACAGGGCGGCTGGATGGTGGCCTCTCTGGACGGTCGGATCATTGGCATGGTCGGCATGGGGCCCGATGGCGATTTCGGCTACATGCTGGCGCGTGCGGCGTGGGGGCAGGGCTTTGCCACCGAGATGGCCCAGGCCCTTATCGGTCATATCGAAGACAGTGGGTCACCTGGGGCGCTCAAGGCGTGTGTCTTCGATGACAATCCGGCTTCGGCGCGGGTGCTTGCGAAACTTGGCTTTTCCGAAGGTCCGGCCTGTTCGGGCCATTGCGCCGCGCGCGGCGGTGACTTTCCGATCCGCACCTTCACGCTTGCCCTGCCACGGGCTTGAGCGCGCAGCCATTTCCCTTTATCGCAACTGACAACCCTTCTGCTGAAAGCAAACCCATGAAATTTCTCGATCTCGCCAAGGTTTATATCCGCTCCGGCTCGGGCGGGAACGGGTGCATCAGCTTCCGGCGTGAGAAATACATCGAATATGGCGGGCCTGACGGCGGCGATGGCGGCACCGGCGGATCGGTCTGGGCCGAGGTGGTGGACGGGCTGAACACGCTGATCGACTTCCGCTATCAGCAGCATTTCTTTGCCAAGAACGGTCAGCCCGGCATGGGCCGCCAACGCACAGGCAAGGATGGTGATGACATCATCCTGCGGGTTCCCGTGGGCACGGAGATCCTCGACGAGGATCAGGAAACCGTGATTGCCGATCTCACCGAGGTGGGAGAGCGTGTCCTTCTGGCCAAGGGCGGCAATGGTGGCTTTGGCAACCTGCATTTCAAAACCTCGACCAACCAGGCCCCGCGCCGCGCCAATCCGGGGCAGGAGGGGGTGGAGCGCACGATCTGGCTCCGGCTCAAGCTGATTGCGGATGTGGGGCTTCTGGGCCTGCCCAATGCGGGCAAATCCACATTTCTTGCCGCCACATCGAACGCGCGCCCCAAGATCGCCGACTATCCATTCACCACGCTGCACCCCAATCTGGGTGTTGTCGGGGTGGACGGTGTGGAATTTGTCGTGGCCGATATTCCGGGCCTGATCGAAGGCGCGTCCGAAGGCCGGGGCCTGGGCGATCTGTTCCTGGGCCATGTGGAGCGGTGCTCGGTCCTGTTGCATCTGGTGGATGGCACGTCCGAGACGATTGCCGAGGATTACCAGACCATCCTCACCGAAGTGGAGGCGTATGGCGGTGTCTTGGCTGACAAACCCCGCGTGACCGTGCTCAACAAGGTGGATGCGCTCGAGCCGGAGGCCCGCGCCGAGGCTTTGGCGACGCTGGAGGAGGTCAGCGGCGGGCCGGTGATGCAGATGTCAGGCGTGGCGCGCGAAGGCGTCACCGAGGTGCTGCGTGCGCTTCGGGCCGAGATCGATGAGGACAAGCTGCGCCATGCCGACACGGGTGAGGAGGACGAACCGTGGCAGCCGTGAAGGACGCCAGGCGGCTGGTCATCAAGATCGGCTCGGCGCTTCTGGTGGACCGTCAGAGCGGCGCCCTGCGGGACAAGTGGCTCAAGGCGCTGGCCGAGGATGTGGCGCGCCTGCGTACGCGTGGCACGGATGTGATCCTTGTCTCTTCGGGGTCCATCGCCCTTGGGCGCGCCGCCCTGGGCCTGCCGTCGACCGCGCTCACGCTGGAACAAAGCCAGGCCGCCGCAGCGGTGGGGCAGATCCGGCTTGCCGGCGCCTATGAGCGGGCCCTTGGCGCGCATGATCTGAAAGCCGCACAGGTGCTTGTCACGTTGGAAGACAGCGAAGACCGGCGGCGCTATCTCAATTCCCGTGCCACGCTGGAGCAGCTGCTGAGCCTTGGCGTGGTGCCCATCGTCAATGAAAACGACACGGTGGCCACCGACGAGATCCGTTATGGCGACAATGACCGCATGGCCGCGCAGGTGGCCGTGACCGCCGGGGCCGATCAGTTGATCCTTCTGTCGGATGTGGACGGGTTCTATTCCGCCAACCCCGCCCAGGATCCGGGCGCGCGGCGGTTTGACGTGATCGAGGCGATCACACCCGAGATTGAGGCCATGGCCGGCGATGCGGGCTCGGGCCTCAGCAAGGGTGGCATGAAGACCAAGCTGATGGCGGCCAAGACGGCCACGGCAGCAGGTTGTGACATGGTGATCAGCGAAGGCTCTGTTCTGCATCCCATCCGCGCGCTGGAAGAGGGGGCCGCCTGTACCTGGTTCCTGGCGCAAGGCGATCCGCAGCAGAAGCGCAAGGCCTGGATCGCGGCCATGAAACCGCGCGGGCAGGTGGTGGTCGATGCGGGCGCCGCGCGGGCGCTCACCAGCGGCAGCAGCCTGCTGCCCGCCGGGGTGCGCAGCGTCTCGGGCCGGTTTGGCCGGGGCGACCCGGTGGAAGTGGTCAGCACGGATGGCGCGCGGCTGGGGCTCGGGTTGACCCGATACGATGCAGGTGACGCAGGCCGGATCTGTGGGCTGAAAACCTCCGAGATCGAAGCCGCCCTGGGCTATGCCGCGCGGGGGCCGCTCATCCACCGCGACGATATGGCGTTCTGAGCTGCCAAGGTGCTAGACTGCACTCCAAGGAGATGACCGATGAAAGACCTCGACAATATCCCCGCCCTGATGGCCGAGATCGGCGCCCGTGCCAAAGCGGCCGCCGCAGAGCTGGCCACCGCATCGCCGGACAGCAAGAAAAAGGCGCTTGATGCGGCGGCAGAGGCGGTCTGGGCCGGGCGTTCCGCCATCATCGCCGCCAATGACAAGGATATGGAATTTGGCCGTGAAAAGGGGCTGAGCGACGCGATGATGGACCGGCTGCGCCTCGATGAGGGGCGTATTCAGGGGATCTGCGACGGGTTGCGCGCCGTGGCCGGACAGGACGACCCGGTGGGCGAAGTACTGGCCGAATGGGATATGCCGTCCGGTCTGCATATCCGCCGGGTGCGCACGCCGCTGGGGGTGATCGGTGTGATCTATGAAAGCCGTCCCAATGTCACCGCCGATGCCGGGGCGCTGTGCCTGAAATCGGGCAATGCGGTGATCCTGCGCGGCGGCTCCGAGAGCTTCCACTCGTCAGGCGCCATTCATGCCTGCCTCGTCGAAGGGCTGCGCGCGGCGGGCCTGCCCGAGGATGCGATTCAGCTTGTGCCCACACGCGACCGCGCGGCAGTGAGCGAGATGCTGACCATGACCGATACGATCGACGTGATCGTGCCGCGCGGCGGCAAGGGCCTGGTGGGGCTGGTGCAGCGCGAGGCGCGGGTGCCGGTCTTTGCGCATCTGGAAGGGATCGTGCATATCTATATCGACGCCGCCGCCGATCCTCAGAAAACGCTGGACGTGGTGATGAATGCCAAGACACGGCGCACCGGCATTTGCGGCGCGGCCGAATGCCTGCTTATCCATCGCGATGTGGTGGACACGATCGGGCAGGGTGTGATCCGGGCGCTGATGGATGCAGGCGTCGAGGTGCGCGCGGGCGAGACGCTAAGCGCGATAGACGGCACCGCCAGGGCCGAGGACAGCGATTGGGGGCGGGAATATCTCGACATGATTATCGCTGCGAAAGCCGTTGATAATATTGACGAAGCTATTGCTCACATCCGCCAATACGGCTCCAGCCACACCGATTGTATCCTGACCGAGGACGATAGCGCGGCCGAGCGTTTCTTCACCGAGCTCGACAGTGCGATCCTGATGCGCAACGCCTCGACCCAGTTCGCCGATGGCGGAGAGTTCGGGATGGGCGCGGAGATCGGGATTGCCACCGGCAAGATGCATGCTCGCGGGCCGGTGGGGGCTGCGCAGCTCACCAGCTTCAAATATCTGGTCGAAGGGGACGGGACGACGCGCGGCTAGAAGGACAGGGTGATCGCGCGCTCTCCCAATTCCACGAGGCACTGACGGCGTAGCGGAACAAGACAGCGCGGCAAAAGCAGGAATTGCACGTGAGAGGGTTCCATATCCTTCGTGTATTCCCCCTGCGCAAGCCCGGTCCAAAGCTCTTCTTCGATTTTCAGTGAAGGGCCGGTTGCAGTGACATTCCAGATGTCGCGATGTTCCCTGATGTTGAGTGTGCCGCCTTGCGGCAGCGCCTTGTCGAGACACAGACAGGCCAGGACAAGCGCCTGCGCCAGAGGCCGCGTGATGCTGTCGGGACCATACCAGTCAAGCTCCAGCCGCCGGTCCTGCATGGCGGCCGACCATATCCGGCAGAGGTCTTCGCGGCCGGTGATCTGATCCTCCGCAGCGATACCGAATGCAATGCGAAATAGGCTGATCCGGGCATTTGCGCTGGCCGCGCTATCGGATACCAACGACAATTCGGGGCTGTGCGGTGTGCCGGAAAGACTGAGCAATTCCAAACCGTTGTTGACCGCGCCGATCGGGCTTATCAGGTCATGGCAAATCCGCGACCCTATCAGCGCGGCGATATCTTCGGTAGAGTTATGTGACACGTCTGTTCTGCCCCTCAAAAGGATCGTCTTCATGCATGACCTGAACGCACTCTTGGAACCCGGAATGCTGGTCGAACATCCCGGGCAACCGGACTGGGGCATCGGGCAGGTGCAATCCAACGCGGGCGGCAAGATTACCGTTAACTTTCCGCAGGCGGGAAAGGTTGTGATTGACGGGCGCCACGTTGCGCTGATGCCGGTTAGTAAACCCTGAGTAAAGTTACTGAATAGTTAACACACGCCAAGAGAGTGTAATGCTTTCGCGGTCATTGCCAAGGCCTCTGCAAGACCCTACAAGGCGGCGCATGGCAGATCGCATTTTGGGCAGCACCGACAGCGCACCTCAATTTCGCGTTAAGTTGGCGGAAAATCAGGAAGAATTGGAAGCCGCCCAACGGCTCCGGTACCGTGTTTTCGTGCAGGAACTCGGCGCCGACGGGCCGCTTGTGGACCATGAGCGCGGGTTGGAAACAGACCGGTTCGACGCGCATTTCGACCATTTGATCCTGCAAAGCGAGGACCGGCCCGGCGAGGTTGTCGGGGTGTACCGGCTGTTGCGGGACGATCAGGCCGCGAAGATCGGGCAGTTCTATTCGGAGGACGAGTATGATCTGGAGGTTCTGAAATCCTCGGGCCGGCGGATAATGGAACTGGGGCGCTCCTGCCTCGATCCGGCCTTTCGGGGCGGCACGGCGATGTATCACCTCTGGAACAGCCTTGCGCGCTATGTCTCTAAACATAAAATAGAAATCCTGTTCGGCGTGGCCAGTTTCCACGGCACCGATCCGGCGCCCCTGGCACCGGCCCTGTCCTTGCTGCATCACCGGCATCTGGCGCCCGAATCGCTGCGGCCGCGGGCGCGCGCGGAGCATTATCAGGATATGAACCTTCTGGACGAAGCCGCCCTCGACCGGCGCGCGGCGATGGTGCAGGTGCCCGCGCTGATCAAGGCCTATCTGCGATTGGGCGGATATGTGGGCGAGGGGGCCTATATCGACCATCGGTTCAACACCACGGATATCTGCCTCGTGATGGATACGGCGCGCATGAGACAAGCGCAAAAAAACATTTATACCAAAGGGGTTGCGACGTGAATTTCACCTGGAGCCCGGAGCAGGAGCCGGCCCCGCACCGGATCACGCCGGCGGGCTGGCTGCGGGCGGTGCTGCGGGGGCTCATCCTGGTGGTGATTCTGCTGGTCGGGGTGTTGGCCACGGCGCTGTTGCGGCTGATCGAGGCACCGCTTTATGGCCTGCACCGACCCTGGACGCCCCATATCACCGTGGTGGTGTGCAAACTGTCGCTGGCGGTTGTCGGATTGCGCTGCGAGCTGCGAGGCAAGCCCATGACCGAGCCGGGGGCCGTGGTGTCTAACCATGCGTCATGGCTCGATATTTTCTCGCTCAATGCTCATAAACGGGTTTACTTCGTCTCCAAGGCCGAGGTGGCGAACTGGCCCGGTATTGGGCTTCTGGCGAAGATCACGGGGACGGTGTTCATCGCGCGCGATCCGAAACAGGCGAGAGCACAGACCGAGCTGTTTCAGGCGCGGCTGAAGGCCGGGCACAAGCTGTTGTTCTTTCCGGAGGGCACCTCGACCGACGGTCTCAGGGTTTTGCCCTTTAAAACAACGCTTTTTCAAGCGTTCTTCAGCGAAGAGCTGCGCGATCTGCTGCATGTGCAGCCGGTCACGTTAATCTACCGTGCGCCCGAGGGCGAGGAGGCGCGGTTCTATGGCTGGTGGGGGGATATGGAGTTTGGTCCGCATCTGCTGAAAACCATCGCGGCGGGACGGCAGGGATCGGTGACGGTTGTCTATCATCCCCCTGTAAAGGTTGCCGATTTTCCCGACCGTAAGGCGCTGGCCGCGCATGTGGAAGCGGCGGTGCGCGCAGGCATGCCCGCCGAACGGCAGGTCACCGAAGGTTAACGCAGCGCGCTTGTACAAATTGTACAAAATGACCCCTGATTTTGTACAATCGGCGGATCGGGTCGCTGTGTCGCAGCTCAGCCCATCGCCGCGACGAAATCCGCCAGAGCGGCGGTCGGGTCATCGCTGTTCCAGATTTCCTCGCCGATGCCGAAGAAATCGGTGACCGGCGCGAGGCCGCGTACCAGATCGGCATCAAGGGCGCCTTCGGCGACGACCGGCACTTCGATCATCTGCGACCACCAGTCAAAGAGCTCGGCCTCGGCCCGGCTGCCATCGCCCAGCGCGGTGGCCCCGCACGGCCCGAAGGCCACATAATCCGCCCCCGCTTCGCCCGCGGACATGCCGTCATGGCGCGAGGCCCCGCAGAACGCCCCGACAATGGCATCGGCGCCCAGTTCCTTGCGGGCATAGCGGACGGTGCGGGCCCCGTCGGTCAGATGCACGCCGTCGAGCCCGAGCCGCGCCACCATGGCGATATGGGTGTCGATCACCAGCGCCACGTCGCGGGCGATGGTCACCTCGCGGCAGGCATCGGCCGCGCGCGATATGCGGTCTTCGTCGCGGGTGGCGAGGCTGAGGCGCACGCAGGCCACCTCTTGCGCGTCGAGCACGGCGGCGAGCTGTGCGGGAAAGCGGCTGAGTTCGAACTCGGGCGGGGTGATGAGGTAGATTTGTGGCTGCTCGCTATCGGACATCGGCACGTGCTCCGTGGTGATTTGCGCCGTGATAGCTTGAATTGCGGGCGTGGTCTATTGGGGCGTCTGTTTTGATTGAGTATTTTTGGAACAATGAAAGCGGGTGGGCTTTTCGAGGCGGCGGGGCTGCAGTATGAGGGCGCGACGAGGAGGAGAGCGCATATGCCGACGCAGGACGGACAGCCCAGCTTTGTTCTGGTGCGCCCGCAGATGGGCGAGAACATCGGCGCCGCGGCGCGGGCGATGTGGAATTTCGGGCTGGACCGGATGCGGGTGGTTGCCCCGCGCGACGGCTGGCCGAACCAGAAGGCCGTGGCCATGGCCAGCGGGGCGGGGCGGCTTCTGGATGAGGCACAGCTGTGCGACACGACGGCGGAGGCGCTGGAGGGCTGTCATTTTGTCTTTGCCACGACGGCGCGGGCGCGGGGGCTGACCAAGCCGGTCTACAGCCCCGAGAGCGCCATGGCGGAGGCGGCGGAGCGGATCGCGGGCGATCAGAAGGTGGCGGTGCTGTTCGGGCCGGAGCGCGCGGGGTTGGAGAACGAGGATATTGCGCGGGCCAATGCGATCATCAACGTGCCGGTGAACCCTGACTTTCCCTCGCTGAACCTGGCGCAATGCGTTCTGTTGACGGGGTATGAGTGGCGGCGGGCCTCTGTGGAGGTGCAGGCCAGGCGCGATGAGCTGGCTGGCAGCAGCTGGGCCGAGCATGCCGAGGTGGAGGCGCTGGCGCGGCATTACGAGGAGCGGCTGGAGGAGGCGGGGTTCTTCTTTCCCGAGCACAAGGCGGAGGGGATGAAGGTGAACCTGCGCAACATGTGGAGCCGCCTGCCGCTGACACGGGCCGATGCGCAGATGCTGCACGGGATGATGCGGCAGATGGTCCGCTGGAAAAACCGCGGGTGAGGTTGAAGCGGGGGGGCGCGCGCACTACCGTCGCGGGCGATGAGACAAGAGGTGAGAGATGAGCGCGAAACGCAGCATCTTTGAAGAGGTGGGTGAGGGCGAGGCGAAGCGCCCGGAGCCGCAGGGCGGGATGATCGATGCGGGCCGGGGCGGGGCGCGCGGGGCGATCCGGGCCTGGCTGATGGTGCTGTTTGCCCTGGTGGTGATCATGATCGCCGTTGGCGGGCTGACGCGGCTGACCGATAGCGGGCTGAGCATCACGGAATGGCGTCCGCTGACCGGGGCGATCCCGCCGCTGAGCGAGGCGGATTGGGAGGCGGAATTTGCGCTGTACCAGCAGATCCCCGAGTTCCAGATCCAGAACAGCTGGATGGGGTTGCATGATTTCAAGGTGATTTACTGGTGGGAATGGGGCCATCGGCAGCTGGGCCGGGTGATTGGCCTGGTGTGGGCCGTGGGGTTCCTTGGCTTTCTGGCGGCGCGCAAGGTGCCGACGGGGTGGACCGGGCGGCTGGCGCTGCTGGGCGCTCTGGGCGGTGTTCAGGGCGCTGTGGGCTGGTGGATGGTCAGCTCGGGCCTAGAGGGGTCGATGGTGGATGTGGCGAGTTACCGGCTGGCCACGCATCTGGGCCTTGCCTTTGTGATCCTGGGCTTTATCGCCTGGTATGTGTTCCTTCTGGGGCGCGAGGAGAGGGAGCTGTTGCAGGCGCGGCGCGGCAAGGAGGCGAAGCTGTTCGGGCTGAGTACGGGGCTGTTGCATTTTGCCTTTCTGCAGATCCTCATCGGCGCGCTGGTGGCCGGGATCGACGCGGGCCGGAGTTATACCGACTGGCCGCTGATGGGCGGGCAGATCATCCCGCCCGATCCGCTGATGCTGGAGCCTGCGTGGCGCAACCTCTTTGAAAATCCGGGGCTGGTGCAGTTTATTCACCGGGTCACGGGGTATCTGTTGCTGGCCTTTGGCGTGGTGGTGTGGCTGCGCGGCCGGCGGTCGGCGCATGCGGCGACGCGGGCGGCCTTTGGCGGCGCCTTCATCGCCCTGCTGGCGCAGATCGTGCTGGGCATTGTCACCGTGCTTTATGCCGCGCCCTGGCAGGTGGCGATCGTGCATCAGCTTCTGGCGGTGGCGCTGTTTGTGCTGATCCTGCGGGCGCGGTTCCTGAGCCTCTATCCCAAGGCCAGTTCGATCCGGGGCAGCGCATGAGCGCCTATGCCGAACTGATGGCGTTTCAGCGCCAGACCGAGGCGCTGGCGCAGGTGGCGGGCCGTCTGGGCTGGGACCAGGAGACGATGATGCCGCGGGGCTCTGCCGAGCAGCGGGCCGAGGAAAGCGGGGCGATCCAGGCGGTGCTGCATGCGCGGCGGACCGACCCGCGGATCGGCGACTGGCTGGAAAACGCAGAGGCACCGAACGAGGCGGGCGCGGCCCAGCTGCGGCATATCAAGCGGGACCATGAGCGCGCAACGCGGGTGCCCGGTGATCTGGCCGAGGCGCTGGCGCGGCTGACCAGCCGGAGCCAGGGCATCTGGGCCGAGGCGCGGGCCAAGGATGATTTCACATCCTTCGCGCCGGTGCTGGACGAGGTGCTGACCCTCAAGCGGCAGGAGGGGCAGGCGCTGGCCGATGGCGGCGATGTCTATGACGCCCTGCTGGAAGATTATGAGCCCGAGACCACGGCGGCCGAGATAGCCGCCCTGTTCGATGCGATGCGCCCCGGGCTGGTGGATCTGCGCGCGCGGTGCCTTGCGCATCCTGAACGCCCGGCCCTTGGCGGGGCGTTCGGTGCGGCGGAGCAGCTCAAGCTGTCGCGCGAGCTGGCCGAGGTCTTTGGCTATGACCTGAGCCGGGGGCGGATCGACCAGGCGGTGCATCCGTTCTCCTCCGGGTCGGGCGACGATGTGCGTATCACCACCCGGGTGAGCGAGGCGGACCCGTTCAACTGTCTGTATTCGACAATCCACGAGGTCGGGCATGCCTGCTATGAGCAGAATATCGGGCCGCAATACGCGCTGACCCCGCTGGGGCGGGGTGTGTCCATGGGGGTGCATGAAAGCCAGAGCCGGATCTACGAGAACCAGCTTGGGCGCTCGCGGCCCTTTTGCCATTGGCTTTATGGCAGGATGCGCGATGCTTTCGGGCCGATGAACGTGGGCGAGGACGAGTTCTATGCCTGCGTGAACCGGCTGCATCGCGGCTATATCCGCACCGAAGCGGACGAGGTGCAGTATAACCTGCATATCATGCTGCGGTTCGACCTGGAGCGCGCGCTGATCGCGGGGGATGTGCAGGTCTCGGACCTGGAGGCGGCATGGAATGACCGGTTCGAGGCCGATTTCGGCTATAAGGTGGACCGCCCGTCGAACGGGGTGTTGCAGGATGTGCACTGGTCGGTGGGGCTGTTCGGGTATTTCCCCACCTATGCCCTGGGCAATGTCTATGCCGGGTGTCTGCATGAGGCGTTGCAGGCGGCCGTGCCGGAGCTGGAGGCGCAGCTTGGGCAGGGCGACCTGCGCGAGGCGACGACCTGGCTGAAAGCATCGGTGCAGCAGTTCGGCGGGCTTTATGCGCCGCGAGATCTGATCACGCAGGCCTGTGGCAAAGCGCCGGGGGCGGCGCCGCTGATGGGGTATCTCGACGCGAAATTCGGGGCGCTTTATCCGGAATGACGGGGGAGCGGTGCGTGTGAACACGCACCCTACGGAATGGGATGACGCGGTTTTGGTGCCTGTCAACACGCACCCTACGGATGGTATGACGGGGGTTTGGTGCGTGTGAACACGCACCCTACGGATGGGACAACGCGGGGGCGCTCAGAGGCGAGCGGCGCGGTCTTCGTCGCTTTGCGGCTTTTCGATCCATTTCGTCAGGATCGCCTTCAGCCCGGCGCGGTCGCGGGTTTCCACCACCTGACGCAGCGATTGCAGCACATTGGCCATTTCAATCTCGCTCAGGTGGCTTTCCTGCGCGCGCAGGATCTTGGGGTGGGGTGTGGTCAGCATGTCGGAGCCGATGAGCAGCTCTTCGTGCAGTTTTTCGCCCGGGCGCAGGCCGGTGACGACGATCTCGATATCGCCATCGGGGTTGTCCTCATCGCGCACGGTGAGGCCCGCGCCCTCGATCATCTGGCGGGCCACTTTGCTGACCGCCACGGGCTTGCCCATATCGAGCACGAAGACATCGCCGCCGCGGGTGAAGGACCCTGCCACCAGCACAAGGCGCACGGCCTCGGGGATGGTCATGAAATAGCGGGTGACATCGGCATGGGTGAGGGTCACCGGGCCGCCATTGGCGATCTGTTCCTGAAAGAGCGGGATGACCGATCCGGAGGAGCCGAGCACATTGCCGAAGCGGACCATGGAAAAGCGGGTGCGCTCGGACCGGGTGGCGAGGTCCTGGATGGCCATTTCGGCCAGCCGTTTGGAGGCGCCCATTGCCGATGCGGGGCGCACGGCCTTGTCGGTGGAGACCAGGATGAAGCGTTCCACGCCGGCCTCGCGGGCGGCATCGGCGGCGCATTTGGTGCCGAGCACGTTGTTATGCATCCCTTCCAGGGCGTTGCCTTCGACCAGTGGCACATGTTTGTAGGCGGCGGCGTGGAAGACGATGTCGATGCCGTGATCCTCCATCACCTCGCGCATCAGCGCCTTGTCGCAGACCGAGCCGAGCACCGGGGTGAGGGTCAGCCCCGAGGCGCTGCGGCGCAGTTCGCGGTCGATGTCGAAAAGCGCGTGTTCGCCGTGATCGAGCAGGATCAGATGT
Source organism: Roseovarius faecimaris (assembly GCF_009762325.1). Taxonomy (NCBI): domain Bacteria; kingdom Pseudomonadati; phylum Pseudomonadota; class Alphaproteobacteria; order Rhodobacterales; family Roseobacteraceae; genus Roseovarius; species Roseovarius faecimaris. The sequence continues at coordinate 1,885,324 of NZ_CP034348.1, read as the reverse complement.
TCGGGCTGGTGTTCGATGAGCTGGCGGCAAAGCTCTGCGCCGATGGAGCCGCCGGCGCCGGTCACGAGGATACGGCGGCCCTGGTAGGTGTCTGACACGCCGGGCAGGTCGGCTTCGAGATTTTCCCGGCCGAGCAGGTCGTTATGGTCGATCCGGTGGGTGTCGCGCAGGGTCTTGCCGGTGTCGGCGACAAGATCCGCGAAGGAGGGCAGGACGTGCAGCTCGCAACCCAGCGGCGCGAGGCGTTTGCTGATCTGGGCGCGCACGGAAGGGCTGACCGAGGGCATGGCGAGCACGATACGCGCGACCTGATGGCGTTCGACCAGTGCCTCGACGGCGGAGGAGGAATGCACGCGCAGCCCCGCGATGGTCAGGTTTTGCAGGCGCAGATCGTCATCGACCAGAGCAACGGGCTGTACCGTGTCATCGGTGGCCAGCGCCGAGGCGAGTTGCTGTCCGGTCTGGCCCGCGCCGTAGATCAGGATCGGAATACGCGGGTTGCCGCGATGATAGATGCTGAGCAGCACCTGCCGCATCATCAGCCGCATCATCACCGACAGGATCAGGAACAGCATGCCGGTGACCACATAGACATGCGGCGGCGTGCGCACCCCGGAGAGCAGCAGGGAGGTGACAAGCCCGGCGGCCACGATCACAACGGCGACAAAGGCGCTGTCGATCACGCCCTGCATCTCATAGGCGTTGAGCTTGATCTTGTGCAGGCCGAGCAGCACGGTCAGCACCACGCCGGTGCTGAGCATGGCGGCAAGGTCGATCAGCAGGTTTTGCGGATAGGCCGAGATCGAGCTGACGCCCAGGATCAGCGCGTGAGAGGTCAGGTGGGCAAGGCCGATCAGAAGGACATCAATGCACAGCAGGATCGCCCGTTTCTGGGATCGGTTCAGCGATACCACGACATCGTAGAGCATCCGACTGTGTCCCCTGACGAGCGCTTCTGCCCGTGCCTGTTCTGTCCTCTTGGCCCTTTTTTGCGGGCCTCTGTCTGTCTCAACGCTTAGCCCTCGCGCGCCGGTTTAGCAAGCATGCGGGGGCCAAAGCCTGCGGGAATGGCAATAAGAGCACTGTTTTCCACCCGCGGCCGGGAGGCATGGGCGGGGATCCGCCAATCCGGGGTCAGGAGCGGCGCAGCACGCGCAGCACGGTTTCGGCCATCAGCCTGGCATCATAGCAGACCGAGCGGTTGGCGGCATAGATCAGATCGAGCCGTCCCTTGACCGGCACGCAGCGGCGCAGATAGACGGCCTCGGTTTCTTCGGGGGTGCGGCAGGGGGCGAGAAGACGTTCTTCGGTCTTGTGAAAGACCAGGGTCGCAAGCCCGGTCACGCCGGGGCGGGCACGCAGCACGCGGCGGTAGAGGTCGGGGCACATCTCGACATAGCGGCGCAGGGGCGGGCGCGGGCCGACAAAGCTGATATCGCCACGCAGGATGTTCCACAATTGCGGCAGTTCATCGAGCCGGTAGCGGCGCAGCCAGGCCCCGATCGGGGTGATCCGGGCGGATTTGTCGCCGCCAGACACGCCGCTGTCGGAGGCGACCACGGTCATGGTCCTGAATTTCCAGAGCTGAAAACCCTGTTCCGGCGTCTTCATCCGCTCGGAGAGGTACAGGACCGGCCGGCCGTCACGCAGCAGGATCAGTGCCGCGATCACGAGGATCGGCAAAAGCAGCAGCGCCCCGAGAAGAAGAGCCAGCACAATATCGAAGAGCCGTTTGCCGAAGGTCATGCGAGGGCCCTTGCCTGTTGCCAATCCGCGATCATGTCCTCTGCGGTTTTAGGCAAGCTGAGATCGGGCAGCAAGGCTGCCAGTCGCGCGGTGTTGAGGGTGACGCGCTGGCGGTCGGCGGGGGTGACCGGTTTCCAGGCCACGTCCTTGCCCGCGGCGCGGGCCAGCGCCTCCATCTCGACAGGGGGGGGCGCCGCGACATTGAGCACGGGCGGAAGCGCGGCGGCGGGCAGGGCCGAGAGGGCGGCAAAAATGCCTCGCAGATGCCCCGGCGCGACATAGCTGCGCAACGGCCCCTTGCCATCGTCAAAGCGGGTAAGGGTCACCGGCGCGCTGCCCGAAAGGCCCGAGGCGAGGCTGTCGGCGCCCACCACATTGGCCAGACGGATGCAGCAATGGGCGATGCCGTCGCCTGCGAACCCGGCGACGGCGGCCTCCATCCGCAGCTTGGCGCGGCCGTAATCCGAGGCGGCGAGGGCGGGGCTGTCCTCGGACAGATCCTCGCCCGGGCCGTAGACCCCGGCGGACGACAGGTGCAACGCGACGCGGGCCCCGGTGGCGCGGGCCAGGGCCTGTGTCGCGGTGGCGAGAGTGGCGTTGCGGGCAAGCGCGGCCGGGCTGCCCGAGGTCACGCCCCAGAGGCCGATGACCATGTCGGCGGGCGGCAGGGTGTCGGGCAGCGCGACGGCGTCGAACGCGGGCAGATCGCTTGGCCCGGATCGGGCAGCAAAGAGAAATTCAACCGGCGCGGGTACGGCGGCGGGGGCGGCGCCTTGCAGCAAACGGCCCAGCCGCCCATTGGCGCCGGTTACAAGAATGCGGCGAATTTGCGGTCTTTTGGTCACGATTTGGGACTGTCTCGAAAAGGGGCCAATTTTGAGTTGTATACCAGCGCTAGAGCGGGTTAGGGAATACTCGGAAACATATAGTATGCTCTGACCTTCGGGGGAGACTTTGCCAAAACTCGCGCAATCCTTTGTAATCCTTGGGTTTAGCCTTTTGCTGGCGGCGTGCAGCCTGCCGCGTGGGGCGGCCTTGCAATCAGAAATCTTCACTGAAGCCGAATCCGAGAACCCGACCTTTCAGGTGGTTGCGGTCACCCGGGACATCACCGATCAGCTTGCGACCTGGCCCGCAACCGGCTGGCACGGGCATTACCATTGGTTCGGCTCGGATCATGGCCCCGACAGCTCGGTGATCCAGACCGGGGATTTGCTGACCATCGTGGTCTGGGACAACCAGGAGAATTCGCTTCTGTCCGGGCAGAACAGCAAGCAGACCGTTCTGCCGCCGATGACCGTTTCGGAAGGCGGCAAGATCTTCATGCCCTATGTGGGCGATGTGCATGTGCGCGGCCTGTCGCAGACCACTGCGCGGCAGCGCCTGCAGAACGCCCTGGAAGAGATTTCGCCCTCGGCGCAGGTGCAGCTTTCGGTCGAGCCGGGGCGCAACAACTCCGTCGATATGGTCAGCGGCGTCGGCAAGCCGGGGCGCTATCCGCTGGAGAACCGCAACACCAAGATCCTGACGGCGCTGGCGCTTGGCGGCGGTGTCGCGTCATCGCTGCGGCACCCGCTGGTGCGGCTGCAACGCGCCGGACACACCTATGAGACGCGTGTCGATTCGCTTCTGGAAGATCCCGAGCGGAACGTGCGTCTGCGCGGCGGCGATCAGATCTCGGTGGTGGAGGATGAGCGCACCTTCAACGTTCTGGGTGCTGCTGCGGCAGAAAGCGTGATCTATTTCGAAAAAGAGCATATGAGCGTGATGGAAGCCCTGTCGGCGATGGGCGGTCTGAGAGAAGACCGGGCCGATCCGCGCGGTATCCTGATCCTGCGGGAATATGAGGCGGATGACCTCAAGCCCGGTATGGAAGGCCCCGATATGCAGCAGGTGGTGTTCACGATCGATCTGACCTCGGCGGATGGGCTGTTTGCGGCGCGCCAGTTCGAGATCAACCCGAATGACACGCTGCTGGCGACGGAATCTCCGGTGGCGTCGGCCCGGACGATCCTGGGCCTTGTCGGCTCGGTGGTGGGTGCGAGCGCGACGGTGAACGCCATCGCCAACTAAGCCTGACCGGATAAGTATCGAAAACGGCCCCGGAGTGCTGCTCCGGGGCCGTTTCTGTTGGGGTGCCGCTTGAAAGGCGGGGATGTCAGATGAACGACATACGCTCCGCCCCTGCCGGGTCGGGATAGGGGCGGTAAAGCGCGAAATCCATCCGGTCAATCATGTCATGCACGCGCATGCGCATCTGACCTTCGGGGTGGTCATCGGTATGAGCGGTGGCGTGAAAGGCGGCGTCAAGCGAGGCGAGATCGTTGAACTCGATCTCCAGAAAGAAATCGCGGTAGCAATCGGCGGCGAGGTTGAGCTTGCGCCGCATCAGGCACCAGGGGCCGATCACGCCTTCGGATTGCAGGTGGTTCAGCCATGTGGCGAGCGCGGCGGCGAAATGCAGGGCTTTGGCATCCTGCTTGAGGTCGATCTGGACACAATAGAGGTTCATCGGCGGGCCGTTCATCAGGGACAGATGACCCGGAGCCTAGCCGAGGAGGCTTTGATATAGGGTTAAGGGCCGTAAGGTGCGTGATATCACGCACCCTACCGCATCAATCGGCCGGCGCGACCTCTTCGTCGTCGCCCTGATCGGCGATCCAGGCCACGGAAACCACGCTTTCGCCCTTGCCGGTGTCAAAGACCTTGACCCCGCCGGCAGAGCGCGAGCGGAAGGAGATCCCCTCGACCGGCACGCGGATCGACTGGCCCTTGGAGGTGGCCAGCATGATCTGGTCGGCCAGATCCACGGGGAAGGAGGCCACCAGAGGCCCGCCGCGCATCGCCTTGTCCATCGCCTGCACGCCCATGCCGCCACGCCCGCGCACGGGGTAGTCATGGGACGAGCTGAGCTTGCCCGCGCCCTGGCTGGTGATCGTCAGGATCAGGTTCTCCGCCGCCTTCATCTCGTCGAAGCGTTCGGCGGAAATCTCGGCGTTTTCATTGCCTTCCTCGTCGGAGCTCACCTCGCTATCCTCGGCGCCGGCCATCTGGCGGCGCATCTTGAGATAGGCGGCGCGCTCATCGGGCGTGGCGTCGAAATGGCGGATGATGGACATCGACACGACGGCGTCATCACCCTGTAGTCTGATCCCGCGCACGCCGGTGGAATCGCGGCCCTTGAAGACGCGCACCTCGGTCGTGGGAAAACGGATGGCGCGGCCGGAGGTGGTGACGAGCATCACGTCGTCATCCTCGCTGCAGATCCGGGCATTGACCAGCCGGGTGTCTTCATCGGGCAGCTTCATCGCGATCTTGCCGTTGGACTTCACATTGGTGAAATCGCTGAGCGCATTGCGCCGCACATCGCCGGCGGAGGTGGCAAAGAAGATCTGGAGGTTCTGCCAGTCTTCCTCGGGGACATCGACGGGCATGATCGCGGCAATCGAGACCCCTTGCGGAATGGGCAGGATGTTGACGATCGCCTTGCCCTTCGAGGTGCGCCCGCCCTGTGGCAGCCGCCAGGTCTTGAGCTTGTAGACCATTCCATCGGTGGTGAAGAACAAAAGCTGCGTATGGGTATTGGCCACAAAGAGGGTGGTGACCACGTCCTCTTCCTTGGTCTGCATGCCCGACAGCCCCTTGCCGCCGCGCTTCTGGGCGCGGAAATCGGCCAGCGCGGTGCGCTTGATATAGCCCGATTCCGTGACCGTCACGACCATATCCTCGCGCTCGATCAGGTCCTCGTCTTCCATGTCGCCGGACCAGTCGACGATCTCGGTGCGGCGCGGCACGGCGAATTGCTCGCGCACCTCGCGCAGCTCGTCCGAGATGATCTGCATGATCCGCTCGCGGCTGGCGAGAATGGCGAGGTATTCCTTGATTTTGGCGGCCAGGTCCTGCAGCTCGTCGGTGACTTCCTTGACACCGAGCTGGGTCAGCCGTTGCAGGCGCAGCTCCAGAATGGCGCGGGCCTGCGTTTCGGAGAGGTTATAGGTGCCATCGTCATTGGCGGTATGGGTCGGGTCGTCGATCAGCGCGATGTATTCGAGGATGTCATGGGCAGGCCAGCGGCGCTCCATCAGTTTGGCGCGGGCCTCGGCGGCATCGGCGGAGGCGCGGATGGTCGCGACCACCTCATCGACGTTGGAGACAGCCACGGCGAGGCCACAGAGCACATGGCTCCGCTCGCGGGCGCGGCGCAGGTCATAGGCCGTGCGGCGCGCAACAACTTCTTCACGGAAGGTTATGAAAGCACTCAGGAATCCGTATAGCGTCAGCTGTTCCGGGCGGCCGCCATTGAGGGCCAGCATGTTGCAGCCGAAGGAGGTCTGCATCGGTGTGAAGCGGAAGAGCTGGTTCAGCACCACCTCGGCGGTGGCGTCGCGCTTGAGTTCGACCACCACGCGCACGCCGTTGCGGTCGCTTTCGTCCTGCACATGGGCGATGCCCTCGATCTTTTTCTCGCGCGCGGCCTCGGCGATTTTCTCGATCATCGCGGCCTTGTTTACTTGATAGGGAATCTCATCAATAACAATGGCGTAGCGGTCTTTCCTGATCTCTTCGACGCGGGTTTTCGCGCGCACGATCACGCTGCCGCGCCCCTCAAGATAGGCTTTGCGCGCCCCGGAGCGGCCCAGCATGATCCCGCCCGTGGGGAAATCGGGGCCCGGGACATAGTCGATCAGTTCTTCGGTGCTCAGATCCGGGTTGTCGATCAGCGCCAGCGTGGCATCGACCACCTCGCCCAGGTTGTGCGGCGGGATATTGGTGGCCATGCCGACAGCGATGCCGCCCGCACCATTGACCAGCATGTTGGGGAAACGCGCGGGCAGAACGGTGGGCTCGCGGTCCTTGCCGTCGTAATTGTCCTGGAAATTGACGGTGTCTTTCTCGATATCCGCCAGAAGCGCGCTGGCGGGTTTGTCCATGCGCACCTCGGTATAGCGCATGGCGGCGGCGTTATCGCCGTCCATCGAGCCGAAATTGCCCTGACCGTCCAGAAGCGGCAGGGACATGGAGAAATCCTGGGCCATGCGCACAAGGGCGTCGTAGATGGCTGAATCGCCGTGCGGGTGGTATTTACCCATGACATCGCCGACCGGCCGGGCCGATTTGCGATAGGGTTTGTCATGGGTGTTGCCGGTCTCGTGCATGGCATAGAGAATGCGCCGGTGCACCGGTTTCAGCCCGTCACGCAGGTCGGGGATCGCGCGGGAGACGATGACGCTCATCGCGTAGTCGAGATAGGAGGTTTTCATCTCCTCTTCGATCGACACCGAAGGCCCGTCATACGGGGGGCGTTCGGGCGGCATTTCGTCCATGTTTTCAGGGGTTTCCGGGGTGTCGTTCACGCTGCGGCCTGCTCTGTCGGAGACGTCTATATCTTGTTGGGAAAACTATACCAGAGACAGGATATGGGGTGCAATCCCTCTCTCCTGCCTATGTTAGCAGCCATCAAACATGACTGCTAACATACTGTTTTTATTGAAAAGTAATTTTTCTGAGGCATGATTGAGTCGTGGAGTGCAAGAAGACTCGGAAGGTGAGGCAAAACATGCAGATGAGTGAGACGGAAATGATGCTGAAGGGGTACGGGCTGACCACGGCGGAATTCTTTTACCGGATGCCGGATTATACCCATGTTCTGAATACGTTTATCTGGCAGGATTACGATATTGCGCCGGATCATCCGCGGCTGTTCGAATTTGTCGAGTTCTGGCAGCGCGAGATCGAAGGCCCGCTGCATTCGGTCAAGTTTACCCACCGCAAAATGATCGCGCCCGGCGAATGGCGCAACATGGTGGGGGAGTTCACGCTGCACTGAGCCGGATTTAACCGGTTATTAACGGGGATGTGCCAGCCTTTTGAGCGTATGCGCTATGAAGGGGGTACCACCCGATGAAACGCACTGCGCGCTGTCTGGCCATCGAGGACAGCCTTTTTGATCAGCAGAAGATTCTGCGTGCCGCCTCACGCTGCAATCTGGATGTGGAGATAGATTTTGCCGACACCCTGTCGAAGGGGCGCGCGGCCCTGGCGGTGCAGACATATGAGATGATCCTGCTGGACAATACCCTGCCTGACGGCCGCGGGATCGACCTGGGCTGTCAGCTGGCCAGCGATCCACGCTATCGCGACGTGCCGATCATCATGGTCTCGGGCTGGCCCTCGCCCTTCATGTGGGCCAAGGCGGCCGGATCCGGGCTCCGGGTGATCGAGAAGAACGAACCAAGCTATGAGGCGCTTGGCGCACGGTTTCGCGAGGTGTTTGCCCCTGCCGAACACGCAGCCGCCAATGGCAGACAACCCGCCGCGGGAACGGCGGGCTGACGCTTGCCTCCGGACGGCAACGGTCAGAAGATCAGGGGATGATCCGGGTGTATTTCATGCCTTCAAGCGACACCCCGGCCAAGAGCCCCGCCTGGCCAAAGATCACCGCCACGACGGGAGAGGTCGCCGTGGTCGTCTCGGCGCGCAGGTTCTCGCCGTAATCGTTGAACACATATTCGATATCCGCGCCCGCGGCCCAGCCCGAGGAGCGGCGGAATTTGCTGAGCGCATCTTCGGTCATGAAAAACAGCACATGGGCGAATTGCTGTGCCCCGATCTGGAGCCCGACGCTGCCTTTGGTGGCCGAGTAGTAATCCACCGTGGTGCCGTTGATCCTGAGCGCGCCGCGCCCATAGCCACCACCGGCGATGAACCCCGCCTCGGTGACCAGCGGCATGACCAGCATGCCAGCCGCCTTGTTCGCCAGATCCCGGGTATTGGGGTAGGTGTTGAAAAGGTAGTTCAGCGTCGTGTCGGCGCGCGCGTCGATGCGCGGGCCGCCATCACTGCCCACGCCGTTGCCACATGCGGCCAGCAAAGGGGTTGCCGCCAACGCACCCAGGGTGAATGTCCGTCGCGTAAAATCTGTCATGAGCCTGCTCGTTTTCGTGTTGCCTGACGTTATGTGCCGGATTTTTTCATCCCGGTCTGCCCCATAGTATAGGGGCAGAGGCGCGGGCTGTCACTAAGGATTGTGTAAAGGCGGCGACAGGCCGCTCAGGCCAGGGCGCGGGCCAGATCAGGCGCGAAATAGCTGAGCACGCCGTCGCAACCGGCGCGTTTGAACGCCATCAGGCTTTCGACCATGGCGCGGTCGCCGTCGATCCAGCCATTGAGTGCGGCGGCCTTGATCATCGCGTATTCGCCCGAGACCTGATAGGCGAATGTGGGCGCGCCGAACGTGTCCTTCACGCGGCGGCAGATGTCGAGGTAGGGCATGCCGGGCTTGACCATCACCATATCGGCGCCTTCGGAGAGATCCCTTTCGACGCAACGCAGCGCCTCGTCGGAATTGGCCGGGTTCATCTGATAGGTCTTCTTGTCGCCCTTGAGCGCGCCGGAGGCCCCCACCGCGTCACGGAAAGGCCCGTAAAAGGCCGAAGCGTATTTGGCAGCATAGCTGAGAAGCATGACATTCTGATGCCCCGCCGCTTCGAGCGCCTGGCGAATGGCGCCGATCCGGCCATCCATCATGTCCGAGGGGCCGATGATGTCGACGCCCGCCTCGGCCTGGCTGAGCGCCTGTTTGACCAGTGCCTCGATGGTTTCGTCATTGACGATCTCTCCGTCGCGGACAAACCCGTCATGACCGGTGTCGGAATAGGGGTCGAGCGCCACATCGGTCATGATGGCAATGTCGGGCACGGCTTTCTTGATCGCCCGCGTGGCGCGGTTGCTGAGGTTCTCGGGGTTCCAGGCCTCGGCGCAATCCTCGGTGCGGTTTGCCGCATCGGTGTAGGGAAAGAGGCAGATCGCGGGAATGCCCAGATCAGCCGCCTCGCGCGCGGCCTCGACCACGCGGTCGACCGAGCGGCGCACCACGCCTGGCATGGACGGCACGGGCTCTTCCACATTCTCGCCTTCACGCACGAAAACCGGCCAGATCATATCGGCGGCCGACAAGGTGTTTTCGGCAACCAGTGCGCGAATCGCAGGCGATTGGCGGGTGCGGCGCAGACGGGTGATCGGCGTGGGGCCAAGGGTGGGGCGCATGGGATTTCCTCATGTGATGCAACACTTCCTGAGTGACATAAGCTTCGCATGCACTCAAGGGTAGGAATTGCCTCACTTGGGCGCTAAAGGGGGGCCAGAAGGGATAACCTGGGGCCCGGATTTTGGACTGGTACGAAAGCGTCTTTGAACTGATCGATATGCGCAGCTTCTCGAACCTGTGGTTCTGGATCGCGCTGGCGGTGCTGTGGTCGTCGGTCAGCCATTGGGTGCTGGGGGTGCCCTGGGACATGGTGCTGCGCGCGCGCAAGGAAGGCGAGGGCGAGGCGGTCGAGGATCTGCAGGCGATGGTGCGGATCAACGTCAACCGCATTCTCTATATCGCCGGGCAATCGGGTCTGCTGATCACCGGGTTTGCGTGTTTTGCGCTGACGATGATGGCGATCCTCGGGTTTTTCTATCGCAATGAGTTTGCCCAGGCGCTGTTTCTGCTGGGCTTTCCGATGAGTATCGTGGGGCTGTTGTCGGTCGCGACCGCGCGCAAGATCCGCGTGGAAGAGCCGGCGGGCGAGGCTCTTTATAAACGGCTGGTCAAGCACCGGATCATCACCCAGGGCATCGGGATGCTGTCGATCTTTGTCACGGCGATCTGGGGGATGTTGCAGAACATGACCGCCAGCGTGCTGTTCTGATCGGCCGCCGCATCCGATTTTGTCCATGAGCAAGGTCCAGCATATCACCGTCAGCGGCGCGCCCGAGGGGTTCGATGCGCGCCTGTTGCTGCAGGAGGTGGACAAGCAGGGTGGCCCGGTCATCCATGTCGCCCGCGATGACAAGCGCATGGCCGCGATGGAAGAGGCGCTGCGGTTTTTCGCGCCCGATATGCCGGTGATCCGCTTTCCGGGCTGGGATTGCCTGCCCTATGACCGGACCTCGCCCAATGCGGACATTTCGGCGGCGCGGATGGCCACGCTGGCCGGGCTGGTGCACGGGATGCCGGGGCAGTTTGTCCTGCTGACCACGCTGAATGCGGCGACGCAAAGGGTGCCTGCGCGCGAGGTGCTGCGCGAGGCGGCCTTTACCGCGCGGGTCGATTATCAGATCGACGAGGCGGCGCTGCGCGCGTTTCTGGCGCGGATGGGGTTCAGCCAGGCGCCCACGGTGATGGAGCCGGGCGATTACGCGGTGCGCGGCGGGATCATCGACATTTATCCGCCGGGCGACGGCGGGCCGGTGCGGCTGGATCTGTTTGGCGATGTGCTCGATGGGGTGCGCCGGTTCGACCCGGCGACGCAGCGGACCACGGAAAAGCTGGACCGGATCGAGCTGTCGCCGGTCAGCGAGGTGATCCTGGATGAGGCCGCGATCCGCCGGTTCCGGCAGAATTACCGGATCGAATTTGGCGCGGGCGGGGGAGAGGATCCGCTCTATGAGGCGGTCAGCGCGGGGCGCAAGCATCATGGCGTGGAACATTGGCTGCCGTTTTTCCATGAGACGCTGGAGACGCTGTTTGACTACCTGCCCGGCGTGACGGTCAGCCTTGACGATCAGGTGACGGCGGCGCGGCTGAGCCGGTGGGACATGGTGCGCGATCAGTATGAGGCGCGCCAGCACGCGATGAGCCAGAAGGGGCGCACGGACACGGTTTACAAACCCATAGCTCCGGAGCTTTTGTATCTGGACGATGACGCGTGGGAGGCCGCCCTGGGCGCGCGGCGGGTGATGCAGCTTGTGCCGCTGCCGCAGGCCACCGGCCCCGGTGTGATCGACGCGGGCGGGCGCATCGGGCGCGATTTCGCACCGGAGCGGCAACAGGAAAACATCAGCCTTTTCGGGGCCTTGAAGGATCATGTTCAGGCGCGCATGACCGAGGGGCCAGTGTTGCTGGCCTCCTATTCTGAAGGCGCGCGGGAGCGGATGGAGGGCCTTCTGGAAGATGAGGGCCTGATCGGGGCGGTGACGGTGCGCAACGCGGGCGGTATCGGGCGGCACGGGCTGCATCTGGCGGTGTGGCCGCTGGAGCATGGCTTTACCTCGCCTGACCTCACGGTGATTGCCGAGCAGGATATTCTGGGCGACCGCCTGATCCGGTCCCCCAAGCGCAAACGCCGGGCCGAGAATTTCCTGAGCGAGGTGCAATCGCTCAGTCCAGGCGATCTGGTGGTGCATGTGGATCACGGGATCGGGCGGTATCACGGGCTGGAGGTGATCACGGCGGCGGGTGCTGCGCATGAGTGCCTGAAGCTGGAATATGCCGAAAGCTCAACGCTTTACCTTCCGGTGGAGAATATCGAACTCTTGAGCCGTTATGGCCATGAGGAAGGGTTGCTCGACCGGCTCGGCGGGGGTGCATGGCAGTCGAAGAAGGCCAAGCTCAAGGAACGTATCCGCGAGATGGCGGACCGGCTGATCCGGATTGCGGCCGAGCGCGCGCTGCGCAAAGCCCCCGTGCTGGAGCCCGAGCACCACGCCTGGGAGGAGTTCGCGGCGCGCTTTCCCTATTCGGAGACGGATGATCAGCTCAAGGCGATCGAGGATGTGCTGACCGATCTGGAAAGCGGCACGCCGATGGACCGGCTGATCTGCGGCGATGTGGGTTTTGGCAAGACCGAAGTGGCCATGCGCGCGGCCTTCGTGGCGGCGATGCAGGGCATGCAGGTGGCGGTGATTGCGCCCACGACGCTGCTGGCGCGGCAGCACTATCAGAGTTTTGCCGAGCGGTTTCGCGGCTTTCCCGTCACGGTGCGGCCGCTGTCGCGTTTTGTCACGGCAAGCGAGGCCAGCAAGACCCGCGAGGGCATGGCCAAGGGTGAGGTGGATATCGTTGTCGGCACCCATGCGCTGCTGGCGAAAAACATCCGGTTCAAGAATCTCGGGCTTCTGGTGATCGATGAGGAGCAGCGCTTTGGCGTGGGGCATAAGGAGCGGCTGAAGCAGCTGCGCTCGGACGTGCATGTGCTGACCCTGACGGCGACGCCCATTCCGCGCACCTTGCAACTGAGCCTGTCGGGTGTGCGTGATCTGAGCATTATCGGCACGCCGCCCGTGGACCGGCTTTCGATCCGGACCTATGTGAGCGAGTTTGACTCTGTGACGATCCGGGAGGCGCTGCTGCGCGAGCATTATCGCGGCGGGCAGAGCTTTTACGTGGTGCCACGGATCAAGGATTTGCCCGAGATCGAGGAATTCCTGAAAACGCAGGTGCCGGAGGTGAGCACTGTGGTGGCGCATGGTCAGATGGCCGCGCGCGAGCTGGATGACCGGATGAATGCGTTTTACGACGGCAAATACGACGTGTTGCTTGCCACGACGATTGTCGAGAGCGGGCTGGACATTCCGACCGCGAACACAATGGTCATTCATCGCGCGGATATGTTTGGCCTGGCACAGCTCTATCAGATCCGGGGGCGCGTCGGGCGCTCCAAGCAACGGGCGTATGCGTATCTGACGACCAAGCCGCGCGTGCCGCTGACGCCGAGCGCGGAAAAACGGCTGCGCGTTCTGGGCAGCCTCGATACGCTGGGCGCGGGGTTCACGCTGGCCAGTCAGGACCTCGATATTCGCGGGGCGGGCAACCTTCTGGGCGAAGAACAGTCAGGCCAGATGCGCGATGTGGGGTATGAGCTTTACCAGTCGATGCTGGAAGAGGCGATTGCCAAGATCAAGGCGGGCGAACTGGAGGGCCTTAGCGAGGCCGATGATCAATGGGCGCCGCAGATCAATCTGGGCGTGCCGGTGCTGATCCCTGAATCTTACGTGCCGGATCTGGATGTCAGGCTGGGATTGTACCGCCGTCTCAGCGGGTTACAGAGCAAAGTTGAACTGGAGGGTTTTGCCGCCGAGCTGATCGACCGGTTTGGCAAGCTGCCGCGAGAGGTCAACATGCTGATGCTGATCGTGCGGATCAAGGCGATGTGCAAGAAGGCGGGGATTGCCAAGCTGGATGGCGGGCCGAAGGGTGCGACGATCCAGTTTCACAATGACAAGTTTGCCTCGCCGCAGGGGCTGGTGGAGTTCATCCAGGATCAGCGCGGGCTGGCCAAGGTGCGCGACAACAAGATCGTCGTGCGGCGCGACTGGAATAAAGAGGCAGACAAGATCAAGGGCGCCTTTGCCATTGCCCGCGATCTGGCCGAAAAGGTCGTGGCCGAGAAGAAGCGCAAGGCGGGCAAGGCGGGGTAGGGCGCGCCGCTGTGGCGCACCCCCTGTTCAGGCTTCAGCGGTCGTAGCAGCCGAAGGGCACGCATTTGGTGCTGTGACCGCCATGGCCATCCGCGAGGACGGGGCCGGTCGCGGTGAGGGCAAGAAGGCCGGCGGTGGCGAGGGTTGCAAAAATACGCATGGAGTTTCTCCTGATCTAAATGAAGCATGGTCGTGATCAGGAAGTGGGCCGTTCAGGCGGCGCGCACAGGGGCGCTGACCGCGACGTGATCGGTTGTGAGGCGGCTTGATTAAAGCGTCCGGCCTTTAACCTCAGACATCAGATAAGGGCGGGACGCGCGCACCGCTGATATCTTGCGCTGCGTTCGGCCAAAAGCTGTGATTCAGGTTTCTGGCCGAACGCTTTGGCCGAGCGCCTGCACCAGTTCGGCAAGGCCGCTGAGATCGGGCAGTTGCCGAAAGCGGGGTGCGTCCTCGGGCGGCTCATCATGTTCCAGTGCCCAGGTCAGCTCATGCGGGACATGCACGCCCCAGCTTCCTGCCTCGATGGCCGGGCGCACGTCGGAGCGCAGGGAGTTGCCGACCATCATCGCATGCGCCGCCCCGTTGCAATGACGCTGGAAAATGCCGTCATAGGTGGCGCGGGTCTTGTGCGAGACGATCTCGACCCCGTCGAACATCTCGCCCAGGCCGGATTGCGCCAGCTTGCGTTCCTGATCCAGAAGGTCGCCCTTGGTGATCAGCAGCACGCGGTGCGTATCCGCCACCGCCTCGACCGCCTCGCGGGCGTGGGGCAGAAGCTCGATCGGGTGCTGGAGCATCTCCTGGCCTGCCGCGATGAGCTGGGCGATGACCGAGGCGGGCACGCGCTCGTCCGTTACCTCGATGGCGGTTTCGATCATCGACAGAACGAAGCCCTTGATGCCGAACCCGTAATGACCCAGATTGCGCCGTTCGGCCTCGATCAGCCGCTCGATCAGAGCCTCGGGCTCGGTGTAATCGCGCAGAAGGTCGGCAAAGCGCGCCTGGGTCAGCTTAAAGAACCGCTCGTTATGCCAGAGCGTGTCATCGGCATCGAAGGCGATTGTGGTCAATTCGGCGGACATCGGCCCCATTGGCCCCTTTTCTTGTGCGCGTGACAGGTTATATACAGCCCCAACCCAGGGGACAGACCACGCGCGCGACATGATCAGCAGGACCATCATCATGGCAGGGCCTTCGGACGATGACAACGACACCTCTGTCGTGGTCGAAACCAAGCCCAAGACGAAGCGGCCGCCGCTCTATAAGGTGTTGCTGCTGAATGATGATTACACGCCGATGGAATTTGTCGTGGCCGTGCTGGAGCGGTTTTTCCACATGAGCCACGCGCAGGCGTTTGAGATCATGCTGACCGTGCACAAGAAAGGCGTGGCGGTTGTGGGCGTGTTCAGCCATGAGATTGCCGAGACCAAGGTGGCGCAGGTGATGGATTTTGCGCGCCAGCATCAGCATCCGCTTCAGTGCACGATGGAAAAAGAGTGACATGCTCTGCATGATGGAAGCCGAATAATTGATCGATGCCCGCCTGCCGCTGGCCCTGGAAAGCGGTTTGCTGTCCGTGCCGGAGATCGGCCGGATCGCGGTCTTTGCCCCGCGTGCTGGCACGGCGCTTTCGGGCCTTCCCAAGGATCGGTTGCACATTCTGACCGGGTTCAAGCCGGACCATGATCATTTTGCGGGTCAGGGCTATGACTGCGCGGTGGCGCCTGAGGGGCGGTATGCGGCGGCGGTGATCTGTCTGCCGCGCGCCAAACCGCAGGCGCGGGCCCTGATTGCCGAGGCGGTTTCGGTCACTGACGGACCGGTGATCGTCGACGGGGCCAAGACCGACGGGGTGGAAAGCCTGCTGAAAGACTGCCGGAAACGGGTGGCGGTGTCGGCCCCGATTTCGAAAGCGCATGGCAAGTTGTTCTGGTTCGAGGCCGAGGCCGCGTTTGACGACTGGCGCGCCGCCCCGCGCGAGATCGAAGGCGGGTTCCACACGGCGCCGGGCGTGTTTTCGGCCGATGGGATCGATCCGGGGTCGGCTTTGCTGGCGGATCATCTGCCTGCCAAGCTGGGCCGGTCTGTTGCCGATCTGGGTGGAGGCTGGGGTTATCTGTCGGCGCGGGCGCTGGAGCGCGACAGTATCGAGGCGCTGCACCTGGTGGAAGCCGATCACGCCGCCTGTGAATGTGCCCGGCTGAACGTGTCCGATCCGCGCCTGAACATCCACTGGGCCGACGCCACGCATTGGACCCCGCCGCAAAAACTGGACGCGGTGATCTCAAACCCGCCGTTTCACACCGACCGCGCCGCCGATCCCGGGCTGGGCCGTGCGTTTATCGCGGCGGCTGCGGGGATGCTGGCACCCTCGGGGCAGTTCTGGATGGTGGCCAACCGGCATCTGCCTTACGAGGACGCGCTGGCGCGGCATTTTGCCAAGGTCGAGACAGTGGGCGGCACCACGCGGTTCAAGATCCTGCATGCGGCGCGCCCGTCTCGTCAGGCGCGCTGAATTGGCCTAAGCTCGACCCCACGGAATCAGGGAAACGCAACCATGTCCAAATCCATCTCGGGAAAGACCGCGATTGTCACCGGCGGGGCCAATGGGATTGGTCTTGCGATCGGGCGGCATTTTGCGGATCAGGGCGCCAATGTGATGTTCGCCGATATGGACGAGGAACAGCTGCTCAATCAGCTGGGAGAGCCGGGTGAGGGCGATGCGATCCGCTATTTCGCGGGCGATCTGCGCGAGAAGCTGACGCTGGCCAACCTTCTTTCGGCCACGATAGATGCGTTCGATCAGGTGGATATCCTGGTGAATGCGTCACGGCAGGTGATGCCGTCGGACCCGCTGAACCCGGATGATGACGCGGTGACGGAGCTTCTGAACCAGAACCTGATGCCCGCGCTGAGGCTGAGCCAGCTTGTGGCCAAGCGGATGATCAAACAGGCCGAGGACCGCGAGGAAGGCATGGCGGGGGCGATTGTGAACCTGTCGTCGATCTCGGCGCGGCTGACGCATCCGGATCTGCTGGCCTATTCGGTGGCCTCGGCAGCCCTTGACCAGATGACGCGCTCTCTGGCGGTGGCGCTGGCGCCGGAGCGCATCCGGGTGAATGCCGTGGCTTTCGGGTCGGTGATGTCGGCCTCGCTCAAGGCGGAGCTGAAAGGGCACCGGGAGCATCGCCATGAGATCGAGGCGCATACCCCGCTGGGGCGCATCGCCTCGCCTGCCGAGCTTGCCGATGCGGTGCAGTTTCTGGCCAGCGATGCGAGCGCCTTCATGACCGGTCAGATCATGACGATTGACGGCGGGCGCTCGCTGCTTGATCCCGTGACCGTTCCCTTGCACTGAGAAAGGCAGCTTGATGAGCGATGATTTCAAAGATGAAAAGCGCCGCGCGGCGGCGTGGTTCCGGCAGTTGCGCGATGAGATTGTGGCGGCTTTCGAGGGGCTTGAGGACAGTCATGACAGCGGTCCGATGAGCGACGCGGCACCGGGCCGGTTCGACGTGCGCGAGACGCGCCGGGCCAGTGAGGATGGCTCGGATGCGGGTGGCGGTCTGATGAGCGTGATGCGCGGGGGGCGGGTCTTTGAAAAGGTCGGCGTGAACGTCTCGGAGGTCTATGGCGAGTTGGGGGAGGCCGCGCAGAAGGCGATGGCGGCGCGCGGCGTGCCTGGGATGGAGAGCGACCCGCGGTTCTGGGCGTCGGGCATCAGCCTGGTGGCGCATATGCAAAACCCGCATTGCCCCGCGGTGCATATGAACACGCGGATGTTCTGGACGCCGGGCGCATGGTGGTTTGGCGGCGGGTCCGACCTGAACCCGTGCATCGAATATGACGAGGACACGGCGCATTTTCATGGCCAGCAAAAGGCGCATCTCGATCCGCATGGGGAGGATCAGTATCCGCGCCTGAAAGACTGGGCGGACGAGTATTTCTATATCCCGCACCGGCACCGGGCGCGGGGGGTCGGCGGTATATTCATGGATGACCAGAATTCCGGCGATTGGGAGGCGGATTTTGCCCTGACGCAGGATATCGGGCGCGCCTTTCTGCCGGCGTTCGTGCCTCTGGTGGAAAAGCGACGGGTGCAGGACTGGTCGGAGGCGGACAAGGAAACGCAGCTTGTCCATCGCGGGCTTTATGCGGAATACAACCTTGTCTACGACCGGGGCACCAAGTTTGGCCTGGCCACCGGGCATGACGCGGATGCGGTGCTGATGAGCCTGCCACCCCTGGCGAAATGGGTCTGAGCGGGGACAGAAACTGATACAGTTTCTGGGGCATTTTCTGACACAGAAAATGCGGTCGCCGGGATCAGCGGTTCTGCATCTTTGCCAGGGCCTCGGCGCGTTTGTCATGCAGGGGGCCGGAGCCGTCTTTCCAGCGGCGGTGAATCCAGAACCACTGATCCATATGCGCGCGCACCTGGGCCTCGAGACGGTCGTTGAATTCCTGCGTCATGGTGACGGCATCTGACGGTGCGATCTCGTCTTCGACCACAACATGAAAGCTGCGCCCGTCGGGATTGCGGATGCCCCAGACCGGGATCAGGGGGGCGTCGTATTTCAGCGCCATTTCCGCCGTGGCAAGCGAGGTGAGTGCGGGCTGGCCGAAAAAGGTGAGCGGCACGCCGTCATGGGCATTGAGATCGTTGAGCACGGCGACGACCCCGCCGGACCGCAGGTGCCGGACCATCTGGGTCATGCCCTTGCGGCCCTGCTCAAAGAGCGGCTCGGAGACCGAGCGCATGGCCGCCATGTAATGCCGGTTGAAGGGGCGGTTTTTCATCGGGCGATAGAAGCCGCCCATGTGAAAGCCCTGTTCGATCATCGCCACCCGCGCGGCGTTGAAATTGCCGAAATGCCCGGTGACGAAGACCACGGGCCGTCCCGCCTCGCGTGCGGCGCGCAGCGTCGGCAGGCCGGGGCCGGAGACGGGCAGGTGCCGCGCGGCCTCACGAAACTCGGGGCTGTACATTTCCATCATGTTGCGCCCGGCATTATCGGGCACGGCGCGCATGAGGCGGCGCCGTTCGGGCGCGGGCAGGTCGGGGCAGGCATGGGCGAGGTTGTCGCGCACGCGGCGGCGGTATCCGGCCAGTGGGGCCAGGACATGCGCGGTGAGCCAGCCCGCGACGGGGATGCGCCAGCGATAGGGCAGCGTCCTGGCAAGCGCGATGGGGGCATAGAGCACCATGCCCACAAAGCGCTCGGTCAGCGGGATATGATCCGAGGTGTCGCTCATCAACGCTGCCTTAGCCTGCGCGGCGGCGCATCACAAGCGTCAGGGTGAGAGCGGCAGGCCGGTGCCGATCATGCTGTCGCGGGTGACGAGGCGGGCCAGTTCGGCCTCGCTCATCCCGTCGGTACCGGGGGGGCGCGCGGGCAGGACGATATAGCGCATGTCGGCCGTGCTGTCATGCACGCGGACGGTGGTGTCCTCGGGCAGGTCCACGCCAAATTCGCGCAGGACCGCGCGCGGTTCGGACACGGCGCGTGAACGATAGGCGCGGGTCTTGTACCAATCGGGCGGCATGCCCAGCAGGTTGCGCGGATAGCACGAGCAGAGCGTGCAGACGATCATGTTATGGGTGTCGGCGGTGTTTTCCACCGCGATCAGGTTGAGCGGGCCGATGTCGAAGCCCATCTCACGGCTCGCGGCGGAGGCGTCGTTCAGAAGCGCTGCCTTGAAGTCCGGATCGACCCAGGCGCGGGCCACAACGGCGGCGCCATTGGCGGGAGAGCGCGCATCCATCGCGTCGATCTGTGCCGCGACCTCGGCGGCGGTCAGGTGGCCCTTTTCGATCATCAGCTCGCGCACGGCAATTTCCATGCACTGCCAGTAGCTGAGCGGTTCGTCATTGTCCTGCCGGTAGGGGTGGCCGGAGGGGCTGAGGTGATCGTGGTCGTGATCGTGGTGGTCGTGGGGCATCGTTCAGACCTCTTCCAGCCAGTGGCCGTAAATCTCGGCGTCGATGGTGTCATCCGGGTTTTCGGCGCGATTGCCCCAGATTTCGGACATGGTGAATCGCACCCGGTAGAGCGGCTTTTTCTCGGCCGGGACGCCATAGGCGAGTTGTTCGGGATTGCCGAACTCGCCCAATGCGCGTTCGATCACGCCGGTCTTGCCGCGCAGATACCACGGCGCGCGCACATGGCCCGGCGGGCAGAGCGCCTTGACGCGCACGCGGCTACCCATTGTTGGCCTCGCCATAGGTGGCCCCGCGGGCCTCGACCTCGGCCATGCGGGTGGCAAGCTCTTCGAGCGAGTAGAGCCCGGCCTCGACAAGGTTCTGATTGACCGAGGCGATCCAGCGTTCGTAATAGCTGTATGTCTCGAACGCCTCTTCGCCCATGTCTTCTAGCACGCGGCGCAGCCCGTCAACGGTCAGATATCCTTTGGCGCCGCATAGCACCATGAGGGCATCCACCCGCTTTTCCCAGAGCGAAAAGTCATGGCCTTCCATCGGGATGTCCCCGGCGGGCCGGCCGCCCATATCATGCCATCGGCGTGCGTCTGTCTGATCCATGGGGACAGGGTAGGGCGGGCGCGTGCGGCTGTCCAGTGGCGCTAGCCCTCATCCTCGGGCGTGAGCAGCGTGATCTCTCCGGAGGCTTCGAGCGTGCGGATGGCATTGATCACTTCGGTCATCGCATCCTCGCCATCCTTGGTCTTGATCTTGCCAAGCTCGCTCATTTCCTCGCGGATCGCTTCGGCCATGCGTTTGGAAATGCCATCGAGGATGAAGTCGGCAACATGGGCAAGGGGGCCGTCGCTTGCCGCTTTCAGGGCGATGGTCATCACGTCCTGCGGGACCTCGCGGGTGATCTTGGGCAGGTCCATTGGCGAGAGGCGATCGGGGATGTTTTCAAAGGTAAAGATCGCCTTGCGGACCAGATCGGCGAACTGGCGGTCGGCCTCGTCTAGCCCGGTGAGCACGTCATCGCGGGTGGTGGCGGGCGAGTAGTTGAGGATGGCGCCGACGCGTTGCACGGGGCCGTCGTCAAAGGCATGTTCGGGCAGTTCGTGGAGTTGGGCGGCAAGGCTGAGCCCGATCCGGTCCACGGCGTCGGGCGTGACCGAGCCGGTGCGCGACATCTCAAAGGCAATGGCGCGGGCGGCGGGGCCGGGCAGGCGGCCCAGCAGTTCGGCCGCGCGGGCGACATCGAGCTTGGACAGCATGACGGCGGCCACTTCGGGGCTTTCCGAGCTCAGGATATCGAGCTGTTCATCCGGGTCGGCGGCGCAGACCTGCTCCCACGGCTCACCAAACTGGCGCACGCCGGCCTCTTTCTTCAGGCGGGCGGCGGTTTGCGGGCTGATCCGGCCATCGAGCGCGGAGAGCGCGCCGGAGACGCCACGGGGAAAGGTGAGGCCCATCGCCTCAAGCTCCCTCGCGAATTCGGCCACCACATCGGCGAGCGTGCCGCGGTCCACATAGCGCATGTTGCCCATCTGGGTGGTGAGCGCGGCCTGCAACGGCTCGGGCAGGTCGGTGAGCGGCACGTCGGCCCCTTCATTGAGCAGGAAGCGGACGATGATCGCCGCCTTTTGCTTGCGCGTCAGTTGTGCCGCGCGGTCATCGCCGGACACCGGGGCCGCGATTTGCAGGGGTTCGATCTGTGCGAAGGGTAAAGCGTCTGTCATCCCGGGGCCCGATTGCTGCTTGCCGCAGACTAGAGCGGAGGGATGAAGAAAGGTCTAAGACTGGCCGCGAAATTTCAGGCACCGCGCGGGGCGATGCCTGAACTCAGCCGGGTAAAAAGCTCAGCTTGAGATTTGCGGCACGCAGGTCTGGGTGGCGCTGTCCCAAACCGCGCCTTCGGCGCAGGACATGGCTTGCTGGCTGTGGGATTTGCCGTTGCAGGTCGCCTGCGCCGACAGCGTCGTGCTGAGCGTCAGGACGGTGGCAATCAGAAGGGTGCGGGTCATCACATGGCTCCGTTGAAATGGCTCCGGTAAAACAGCGTGAGGCACGATACCACAGAAGCCAGGTTCGGCAGAGCGTTTTTTCAATCACCAGTTTGTGAGATGAGGAGTGGCGTGTAACGCATTGAAAACGCGCCACTCAAAGGGTTAATCTTCGCCGAACACCCGCTTGAAGATCGTGTCCACATGTTTGGTGTGGTAGCCCATGTCGAACTTCTCTTCGATCTGCTCCACGCCCAGGGCGGCCACCACATCGGCATCGGCCAGAAGCTCTTCGCGGAAATCGGTGCGGTGTTCCCAGACCTTGAGCGCGTTGCGCTGGACCATTGTATAGGCGTCCTCGCGGCTGACCCCGGCCTGGGTCAGGGCCAGCAGCACCCGCTGAGACATGACGAGCCCGGGAAACTTGTTCATGTTGTCGAGCATGTTTTCGGGGAAGATCAACATCTTGTCGATCACACCTGTCAGCCGCGCGAGCGCGAAATCAAGCGTTACGGTGGCATCCGGCCCGATCATCCGCTCAACCGAGCTGTGCGAGATGTCGCGCTCGTGCCAGAGGGCCACGTTTTCCATCGCCGGGATCACCGCCATGCGCACAAGGCGCGCAAGACCGGTGAGGTTTTCGGTCAGCACGGGGTTTTTCTTGTGCGGCATCGCGGAGGAGCCTTTTTGCCCCATCGAGAAGAATTCCGCCCCTTCCAGCACCTCGGTGCGCTGCATGTGGCGGATCTCGATCGCGACGTTTTCGATCGACGAGGCGATGACGCCCAGCGTGGCAAAGAACATCGCGTGCCGGTCGCGGGGGATCACTTGCGTGCTGATCGGCTCGGGGCGCAGGCCCAGCTTTTCGCAGACATGCTCTTCGACGGCCGGGTCGATATTGGCAAAGGTGCCGACAGCGCCGGAAATTGCGCCGGTGGCGATTTCCCAGCGGGCCTTTTCCAGGCGGTTTTTGTTGCGGTCCATCTCGGCGTAGAAGCGGGCGAAAGTCAGGCCCATCGTGGTGGGTTCGGCATGGATGCCGTGGCTGCGGCCCACGCGCAGGGTCATCTTGTGCTCAAACGCGCGGCGTTTGAGGGCGGCGAGCAGGTCGTCCATATCCTTCAGCAGAATGTCGGCGGCGCGCACGAGCTGCACGTTGAGGCAGGTGTCGAGCACGTCTGAGGAGGTCATGCCCTGATGCACGAAACGCGCCTCCTCACTGCCCACATGCTCGGCCAGATGGGTCAGAAAGGCGATGACGTCGTGTTTGGTGACCGCCTCGATCTCGTCAATCCGGGCCACGTCAAACTCCACATCCTTGGCTTTCCACACCGCGTCGGCATTCTCGCGCGGGATCACGCCCAGGTCGGCCATGGCATCACAGGCATGGGCCTCGATCTCGTACCAGATGCGGAATTTGGTGGCGGGCTCCCAAAGGGCGACCATTTCGGGGCGGGAATATCGGGGAATCATGTGACGGGCCTTTGATTTAACGCTAAGTCTTGGCGCGGGTTATACCGAACGGGCAGGTGGCGACAAGCTGATGACGATAACATTGGAAGATTTCGAGGGCGCCTGGGTGGTCGAGCGCCGGATCGTGCATGAGGATCAGCCCGATGCGCAGTTTCGCGGCTCGGCCCGGTTCCTGCCGGATGGCGATGGGCTGCTTTACGAGGAAAAAGGCCTGATGAAGATCGAAGGGCTGCGCCCGGTCAGCGCGCAGCGGTCCTATCTGTGGCGCGAGGGCGAGGATGGGGTGATCGAGGTTCTGTTCGAGGATGGCCGCGCCTTTCACCGGATTGACCCGGAGAACCCCGAAGACACCCATTGGTGCGATCCGGACACATATGAGGTGCGGTATCGCTTTGGCCAGTGGCCCGACTGGATTGCCACCTGGACGGTGAGCGGGCCGCGCAAGGCCTACAAGATGGTCAGCACCTACCGGCGGCCCGTTCCGGGGATCGACTGACCCCGCGCCAAGGTGGCGCGGGGCCGTTTGTCAGGCGCTGTGCAGCACCAGATGCGGTTGCCCGTCCGATGTTTTCTCGACCGTGCGGCCATCAGAATTGACCGTTGCGGTCACCTGACGGCGCAGCGAGCTGAATTTGTCGGACGTCACAACATCGACCGGCTGATCGAAGACCAGTGTCAGCCTGGCATGGCTGTCGCCGGTTTGCGCCACCGATTTGATGCGCCCCTTGAAGGGCTGCCCCAGGTAGCGCCCGGTCACGCGCTGGCCGATCTGCCAGGGCGGGGCCGTGTCGGGCGCGAGGGCAGACAGGGTGTTCCAGTCGCGCAGACCCCATTGATGCGCCACCGTTTCCAGGGCGGTGGCATGGGTCATGGGGCGGCCCTGATCGGCCATGGCGGCGCGCAGGCGGCGCGCCTGTGCCTTGAGCTCCGCGCGCGGCGGAAGAGTTTGATGGGTCATGGTTTCTTTCCCGATGAGCCAGATGTCCGAATGCGGGTGTTCGCCTTGCCGCCCGGTCTTGGCCCGAGGGTCAGAAACGGGAAAGCGTCAGATGTCAGGGCTTCACCATATGCGAACGGCGGGGGCCTGACGCCCCTTGGAGCCTTGCAGATAGGTGGTCGTTATGGGGTCGTCAAGAGTGGTGCTTAGCCGTCAATGCGTGCGCCCATGATGGCGATGGCTTTCTGATACACGCCTGCCGCGTTCCATTCCTGAATGACGCGGAAATTGGGCTGGCCTTCCTGATAGCCCTGGCCGGGTTTCCAACCCTTCTGGCGCAGGAAATTGGCGGTGGAGGTGAGCGCGTCGGTCAGGTTGTAGAAATCCACGCGCCCGTCGCCATTCCCGTCCACCCCGTATTTCAGCGCATTGCCCGGCAGGAACTGCGTATGACCCAGTTCGCCATGTTTGGCGCCCTTGGTGGCGCCGGTGATGGAGCCCTGATCCACGAGCTTGAGCGCGCCGATGGCGTGCGGCTTGAAGAAATCAGAGCGGCGGCAGTCATAGGTGAGCGTGACGATGGCCGAGACGACCGAGCTGTCGCCCATGAACCCGCCAAAGCCTGTTTCCATCCCGTGAATGGCGATGATCACGCCGGCGGGCACGCCATACTGACGTTCCAACGCGTCGTAAAAGCCGGGCGACTTGGCCTTGCGCTTGCGTCCCTGGGCGACAATCGTGTTGGCGCCCCGCACCTGCATGAATTTTTCCAGGCTGTATTTAAAGCTTTTCTGATTGCGGTCGGCGGCGATGGTCTTGGAGGCATAGCGCGCCTCGGCCAGGGCCTGAAGGCCGCGCTGACCAACCCCGGCGCGCTGTGCCTCCTGGGCAAAGCTTGATTTCCAGTTTTCAAATCCGCTGGAGGTGTTTCCGCAGGTCGCGGCAAGGGCAGGGGCCGCGCACAGCAAGGTCGCGGCGGTGATCGCGGTGGCGATGGTTCTGAAAGACATGATGGCACTACTCCCTACCCAGGCATATCCAAAAGGATAGCCGAGCCCATGACGTCGTGGAAGGGGGAAAAGCACGGCCGCGCGCTCCGTCGCGATGCTGTGGTTCTGCCGTTCAGGGGAAGCGAAAAAGGCGCCCCGAAAGAGCGCCTTTTCCAATATTGGTATTTCCTACAGCGTGTTAGCAGCTGTAGTACATGCCGAACTCAACCGGGTGCGGCGTGTGCTCGTAGCGCTCCAGCTCTTCCATTTTCAGCTCGATATAGCCGTCGATCTGATCTTTGGTGAACACGTCGCCTGCAAGCAGGAAGTCGTGATCGGCGGCCAGCGCCTCCAGGGCCTCGCGCAAGCTGCCGCAGACGGTCGGGATACCTTCGAGCTCTTCCGCGGGCAGATCGTAGAGGTTCTTGTCCATCGCCTCGCCCGGATCGATCTTGTTCTTGATCCCGTCCAGACCGGCCATCAGCAGGGCGGCAAAGCACAGGTAGGGGTTGGCGGACGGGTCGGGGAAACGGGCCTCGACGCGCTTGGCTTTGGGGCTTTCGGTCCACGGGATCCGCACACAACCCGAGCGGTTACGGGCCGAATAGGCGCGCAGCACGGGGGCCTCGAAGCCGGGGATCAGCCGCTTGTAGCTGTTGGTCGAGGGGTTGGTGAAGGCATTGAGCGTCTTGGCATGTTTCAGCACGCCGCCGATGTAATACAGCGCTTCCTGGCTGAGATCGGCGTATTTGTCACCTGCGAACAGGGGCTTGCCGTCTTTCCAGATCGACATGTTCACGTGCATGCCGGTGCCGTTGTCGCCATAGATCGGCTTGGGCATGAAGGTGGCCGACTTGCCATAGGCCTGCGCCACGTTGTGAATGACGTATTTGTATTTCTGCAGCTCATCGGCCTGCTTGGTCAGCGTGTCGAAGATCAGGCCCAGCTCGTGCTGGCAGGACGCCACTTCGTGGTGGTGCTTGTCGACCTTCATACCGAGACGCTTCATCGTGCTCAGCATTTCCGAGCGGATGTCCTGGGCGTCGTCGATCGGGTTGACCGGGAAATAGCCGCCCTTGATGCCGGGGCGATGGCCGGTATTGCCCATCTCGTATTCGGTGTCGGTGTTCCAGGATGCGTCCATCGCATCAACTTCATACGATACCTTGTTGATCGTATTGGAAAAACGCACATCGTCGAACAGGAAGAATTCGGCTTCGGGGCCCATATAGGCCACATCGCCGATGCCGGAGGCTTTCAGATAGGCTTCGGCCTTCTCAGCGGTGCCGCGCGGGTCGCGGTTATAGGGTTCGCCGGTGTCGGGTTCGACCACGGAGCAATGCACGCAGATGGTTTTCTCGGCATAGAACGGGTCAAGATAGGCGCTGTTGGTGTCGGGCATCAGCTTCATGTCGGAGGCTTCGATCGACTTCCAGCCGGCGATCGACGAGCCGTCGAACATGAAGCCCTCTTCGAGGAAATCCTCGTCGACCTGATCGGCCATGACGGTCACATGTTGCAGTTTGCCACGCGGATCGGTGAAGCGGATGTCGACATACTCGACGTCCTCGTCCTTGATGGTCTTGAGCAGATCTTTGGTGCTCATATCAATTTCCTCTTTCCTTGGGGTGTTTTACAGCGCGTCCGAACCGGTTTCGCCGGTGCGGATGCGAATGGCTTGGTCAACAGGGCTGACAAAGATTTTGCCGTCGCCGATCTTGTCGGTTTTGGCGGCGTCGGTGATGGCCTGGATTGCGGCGTCGACCTGATCGTCGTCGAGCACCACATCGATCTTCACCTTGGGCAGAAAGTCGACGACATATTCCGCGCCACGGTACAGCTCGGTATGGCCTTTCTGACGGCCAAAGCCCTTCACCTCGATCACAGAGAGACCCTGCACGCCGACATCCTGCAGCGCTTCTTTCACTTCATCCAGCTTGAACGGCTTGATGATCGCTTCGATCTTTTTCATGTCAGGCCTCCTTGTCCCTTCGTCTTCGGGCGTGTCAGATCACTTCTCAATGGTGGGCTCAATCGGATAGTCTGGACCGGGTGGGTCTGCTGTGGTGACGACTATGGTGATGCCTAAAAAATAGGCACAGTGCCCACTAAATGTGCTGATATGAATCGCAGAAGGGAAATTTCATGACCGAATTGCTGACCGCTGCCCAAATGCGCGCCATTGAACAGGCCGCTATCGAGTCGGGCGAGGTCACCGGGCTGGAACTGATGGAGCGCGCCGGGCGCGGTGTGGTCGAGGCGGTTTTCGAGGAATGGCCGGAGTTGGCCGAGACGTCCCATCGGGCGGTGGTGCTGTGCGGGCCGGGCAATAATGGCGGCGACGGGTTTGTCGTTGCGCGTCTGCTGAAGGAATGGGGCTGGGACGTGGAGGTGTTTCTCTATGGCGATCCAGCGAGACTACCATCCGATGCGCGGGTGAATTATGAGCGATGGGCAGCGTTGGGGGAGGTACTGCCTCTCTCCGCCGCTCCGTCTGCGATGACTGAAACAGATTTGCTTGTTGATGCATTGTTTGGAACCGGCTTGGGGCGCGGTTTGTCCGATGAGTTTCAGGATGTTTGGGATAGTCATCTTGACTGCATCGCGGATGGCGTTGCGATTGTGGCAGTCGATATCGCTTCAGGTGTCTGCGCCGATAGTGGCAAAGAAATCGGGATTTACGCGTTCGTTGCCGAGCTCGAGGTGAGTTTTCATCGGCTGAAGCAGGGGCATGTTCTCGGCGACAGGATGGGCCGGGCTATCGTGAAGGATATTGGGATCAACACATGGCAACACCACGGATCCCAAACATGCGAGCCGGTCACTCTTGTCTGCATCGAAGAAAGTAGTCTCTTCAAGACGCCGTTTGATCACAAGTATGATCACGGCCATGCCCTGATCCTCTCCGGCGGCGCGGGCAAGACCGGCGCGGCGCGGTTGGCGGCACGGGCAAGCTTGCGGATCGGGGCAGGGCTGGTGACGCTGGGGGTGCCGGGAGCGGCGCAGATGGAGGTGGCGGGCCAGATCACCGCGCTGATGCTGCGACGGGTGGAGGATGGTGACGGGTTGGCCTCGGTGCTGGAGGACGAGCGGCTCAATGCGGTCTGTCTTGGGCCGGGGCTGGGTGCGGAGCGGGCGCGGGAGCTGGTGCCGATGGCGGTGCGTGCAGAGCACACACCCTACATCGTTCTGGATGCGGATGCGCTGACGGCCTTTGCGGAAGAGCCCGAAGCACTGTTCGGGATGCTGCATGAGGGCTGTGTGTTGACGCCGCATGGTGGAGAGTTCGCGCGGCTCTTTCCGGATATTGCGGAGAAGCTGAAAGCTGTGCCCACCAAGGGCCCGGCCTATTCCAAGGTAGACGCCACGCGCGAGGCGGCGGCGCGGGCCGGGTGTGTGGTGCTGTTCAAGGGGCCCGATACGGTGATTGCGGACCCGGATGGGCGGTGCATTATCAACTCGGCGCAGTATGAGCGGGCGGCGCCCTGGCTGGCCACAGCCGGGTCGGGAGATGTGCTGGCAGGGTTTATCACCGGGCTTCTGGCGCGAGGGGTTGCCCCGATGCAGGCCGCGGAGACCGCCGCGTGGTTGCATGTGGAATGCGCCCGCAGTTTCGGGCCTGGGCTGATTGCGGAGGATTTGCCGGAGGAGCTGCCGAAGGTGTTTCGCGACCTGGGGCTCTAGGCGGCCCGATCGGCCTGGGCGGCGCGCACGGCGGCGGCGTCACTGGCCAGTTCCAGACCATCCACATAGAGGATGTGCGGGCGGTCGAACGAAAGCTCGTAAAGCGTCATGTCTTGCATGCCTTCATCGGTGATGAATTCGCCATCGATGAGGCGGCTTGCTTCGATCATTGCGGCGCCGACCGAACTGAAGACCGCTGTCGCGCGCCAGTCACGGATCAGAACGGGCTGGCCCGCAGGCAGAAGCACATCGCGTTCCGGCCGGGTATGTCCAAGAGAGCCTGCGAGAATGCGAATGGCGCGGGCCGCGATCTTGCGGCTGCGCACGGAGGTGACGCGCGCCACACCGCTGTCGCGGGTGATAACACGGTCACCGACACCGATCTCTGAAACCTGACGTTCGCCGTCGAGTGTGAGAATATAGCTGTCGGACGGAAGTCCTGCGGTATGATAAGGTGTATCCGTGGCTATCCCACTGACACGCCCGACCGTTTTCGGTTTCATGGCGTTTCTCGCTCTAACACTGCCTCTTTTATGTGCGGCAGATTATGGCAAGAATCGGTTAATGTCGCGCCTTTTTTCGGCCAAAGACCGAGAATTGGCGATAAATTCTCTCGCATCCGGCAATCGGCTTTGCTAGAGAACGCGCGGATTGCGGGTGTGGCGAAATTGGTAGACGCACCAGATTTAGGTTCTGGCGCCGCAAGGCGTGGGGGTTCAAGTCCCTCCACCCGCACCAACTTTCCAGATCGGAGGGGACATGTCGGGCACGGTTTGGGCTTTGCGATCTGCCTGCTGAGCGGTCACTGAATGGTTTTGATCGGGATCGGCTGAATGCCCAGTTCCTGCCGGTTGGTCAGGATGGACCACAGGCGGATGCAGCGTTTTTCGATTTGTTCCAGATCGTGCGGCAGGTTGCTGCTGGGATCGCCGAGCGTGGCCTTCAACGCGCGCATTTCGCGAACGATCTTGGCCAGTTCGGGCTGAAGCACCGACGAGTATTCGGACATGATCCGTTCGGCGAGGCATTCGGAAAACTGCTCATGCGCGCGGGTGCTGGCGTGCAGATGCGCGGCCTCGTCAATGGCGGCAAGTACGGATGTGCGCAGCCGGGCCGCGGACAGTTCCCCCTTGGAGATGTAGTCGGTACAGCCCAATTTGAGCGCCTGCACGGCGATGTCGGATTGGTCGAAGCCGGTGACCATGATCGTGGCGGCGCTGTGGTTGCGCGGGTGGCTGCGCACCAGTTTGACGGCGTCCATGCCGCTGTTCCGCGGCAGATCGTAGTCCAGAAGGATCACGTCGAATTCCTGTGCGTCCAGCATATCGTGAAGTGTTTGAAGGGAGTCGGCTTCGTCGAGATAGACAGTCATTCCGGTGGACTGGAAGAGCCGACGGATCTTGAGCCGGTCGAACTGATTGTCATCGAGGATAAGAGCGGCGATCCCGGTTTGTGAGATCGGGGCCTGGTCGCCAGTGGTGTGGGTCGGCATGGGGGTGATCATCACGAACCTCGTTTGTGCTTATGAAAAGAAGCGAGAATGTCCCGCCTGACCAGCGGTAGCGTGTCAATGATTAACCAGCCGTTAAGGGACCGGGCGGAAAACGTCTCGGATTCTAGTTAAATCCGGCATCGGCGCCTCAGCGAGGCAGTTCAACGACCTTGGAAAAGCTGTCGATCATGTCGAGCGCGCGAAGGAAACTGTCTCCGAGATCGTCCTTCACGATGTAGCCTGCGACATTGCTGTCATAGGCATGGGCGATATCGGTCGGGGCGTCGGAGGTGGACAGCACGAAAACGACCGCGCGGTTCAGGGATTTGTCCTGGCGCAGTTCTTCGAGGAACTCGAATCCGTTCATGCGCGGCATGTTGAGATCGAGCGTGACGAGAAAGGGCGGTGGCAGCCCGTCCTCACCACTGGCACCCCGCAGGATGTCCAGCGCTTCGCGGCCGTCGCGGGCCACCAGGATCGGGTTGAGGATACGTAGTTTTTTCAAGGCCCGCTTGATTGCCATGACGCTGACCTGATCATCATCGACAATCAGGAACTTGACCGGATCTGTCTCGACGTCGAACAGGGTGCTGCTGGGGGAAGTGGTCATCAGAAAGCTCCGTTTCTTTTGTCTCAGGCCGCGATATTGAGCGTTGTTTCGGCCTGGTTTTGGCCGGGGATGGTGAAGACGAATTCCGACCCGCGCCCCAAGGCAGGATCCGAGAGCACACGGATGCTGCCGCCATGCTGCTCCAGAAGTTTGCGGATGATAGCGAGGCCCAGGCCGCTGCCCTCGACCTCGTCACGGGGGCGCAGGGTCTGGAACAGGTTGAAGATACGGTCGTGATATTGCGGCTCGATCCCCGGGCCGTCATCGCAAACGCGGCAGGTCAGGCGCCCCGCATGGACATCAGCGCGAATGGTGATGCGTCCTTCGGCCTTGTCGTGGTGCTTGATCGCGTTGCTGACCAGGTTGAGCAGGATATGCCTGAGCGGAATGACATAGGTACACACCGGGGTCATCACGCCCTTGTAGCGAATTTTGAAGTGATCCTCCGGATCGAGAAGCCCGGCGGTGTCCTTGACGACCGAAGAGAGCGATACGGGGGTGATATCGCTCGCCTCCTTGCCGACGCGGGAATATTCCAGCAAATCCGATAGAAGCTGGTTCAGACGTATGGTGCGCTGTTGCAGCATGCGCATGTTTTGCTGGCTGTCCTCCGACAGGATCGTATCGGGGTCTTCCAGGGTCCAGTCGGTCAGGTCCTGGATGGCGCGCAGTGGAGAGCGCAGGTCATGGGCCGCGACATAGGCGAATTTCTCAAGCTCGGTATTGGACCTTTGAAGCTCGTGGGCGTTGAGCTTGAAGACCTCCAGCGCGCGGGCGATCTTGCCCAGTTCATCCGGGCCTCTGACATCGACATCGGTGTCATTCTGCCCTTCGGCGATGGCGAGGACGGAGCGGGTCAGCTTGGCCATGCGGCGGTTGATCTGATGCTCTACGATGAAGATCAGTGCCCCGAGAATGACCAGCAAGGCCACGGCGCCGGAGAAGACCACGACAATCACCAGGTTGTCGAGAGCATGGGTAAGTTCCTGGCCGGCTTTGCTGACCTGCGCGCGGGCGGACAGGGTCAGCCGGTTCGAGCCGGTGGAGATCGCCTGAATCGGCGCGATCTGCTTGAGTTTTTCCTGCTCCAGAACCTCCAGTTCCCGGTGCAGTGCCTGGGTCGCGCTGAAAAGGCCGGGCGTTTCAAAAATCAGGCTGCGGGTCTGGATCACCGTGCGGGCCAGCGCAGCGCGTTCCGGGCTGTCGTGCAGACGGCCCAGCAGCACCGTCACCCCCCGCAGCTTGAACGACAGGACGGAGCGCGCCTGATCCAGCCCTTCATGGGAGACTTCTTTGCGCAGCCCCGCGGCCACGTCCAGGACCGCCTCCAGCTCCAGGGTCAGTTCGGTAAGGATGGCAACCATGCTGAGCTCAGTGCGCTCAGAGCGTTCCGGTTGCGCGGCCGGGTCTTGAAAGGGGCCGCCGACCGGGGGATCGGAGCCAGGATCCTGCCGGGGGTTGATGAAAGACAACCGCTCAAGCTCGTGGCGCGCGTTGATGCGTAACCCTGCGAGCTGCTCTTCAAGCCGATCGATTGTGGCGGTGTGATTCAGCGCGGCCTCCTTGGCGGTAAGGATGGTCTTGGCGCTTCGTTCGATCTCTTCCAGGGCGGTCAGCATGTCGCGGGTGTCATGCCGACCGGGATCCGAGGCGGTGTAGCTCTGCATTTCACGGCGCAAAAGGGCAAGCTGCGTTTCGAAGGCGTCATGCACCTTTTTGAAACTGCGCAGCTCCGACATCGAATCGACCTGTTGCAGCAGCAATAGCAGGTTCTTCAGGCTCCGCTCCAGTTCTGCGGCGCGCTCGAATACAGGGACGGAGGACTGGGTGAGCTGCCGCGTAGAGCGCTCCAGCAGCAGGAGTTGCTGCACGCCGATCGCGATGGCCGCGATCAGGACCAGCGAGATGGACAGGAATACAACGCGCAAGCGCCGCACAATTCCCGAGGCGAGCGGATTTTTGGACCGGGTCAAGCGATGTTCCTTTCGCAGTCTGCGCTGCCAGGTTGGTGATACGCATGAGCCATTAACGTTGAGTTAAGACTGTTTGCCCAAACTGGATGGACGGCATCGGGCCGGTGGGAAACTCTCTGATGATGAAGCTGTCTGTCATGCCCCGTGCGTTGACGCGCCGGGAAGCTGTGTTCGGCCTGACTGCTTCGGCTGTGACCGGGTTGACCGCGACTCCCGGGATGGCGGCGAATGCCGACCTGCACGAGCAGGTGGGGGCCAGGGTACGCACCCTCGTGAACGGGCGGCAGATCACGCTTCGGCTGTTGGTGCCCGAAGGGTCCGGCGGGAATGTCGCGCCGGTGATCGCGGCTTTTGAGGCGCTGAGCGACGTCAAGATCGTCGTCTCGGAGGTTCCGGTTGACGAGTTGAACACCGTCTTCTCGCTCGACGCGCTCAGCCATTCGCGCAGTTATGATCTGGCGGTTTCGGCCACGTTCGGGCTGCCGAACCTCGTGGCGACGGGGGCGATCATGCCGCTTGATCAGTACGCGGAACGCCACGAACCCGCAGGCTATCGTGACACCATACTATACCGCACCGGAGACAGCTTCGACGGCCGAGTTTACGGGTTTCAGACCGACGGGGATGCCTATTTGATGTTCTATCACAAGGACATGCTGGAGGATGAGGCACTTCGCGGGGCCTATGAAGATCTCTATCAGACCCCATTGCAACCGCCGCTGACCTGGGAGGAACTTGACCGCCAGATGGCGTTTTTCCATGATCCGCAGGCTGGCCGCTGCGGGGGCGCGCTGTTTCGCAACCCCGGCTATCTCGGCTGGGAGTGGTGGATCCGCTTTCATGCCAAGGGGATCTGGCCCTTTGCCGATGACATGACCCCCCAGATCCAGTCGGAAGCCGGTGTGCTTGCGCTTGAAGAGATGATCCGGGCGACGGACAGCCTGTGCCCCAAGGCCGGGCAAATGGGATTGTTCGAAAACTGGGAGCGTTACGCGCGCGGTGATGTCTACTGCAATATCGGCTGGGGCGGGACGCAGAAATATCTCAATCGTCCGGGCTCGCCAATGCGGGGCCGGATGGTGCATGGGCCGACCCCGGGCGGGATGGTGGATGGCGCGCTTCTGATCACGCCCTATTTCAACTGGGGATGGGATTATGTCGTCTCGAGCGACTGCGTGTTCGCCGAGATCGCCTATCTCTTTGCGCTTTTCGCCTCCACGCCCGAGATCTCGACGCTGGCCGTGCGTCAGAAAGACGGCTTTTTTGACCCGTTCCGGCCGGAACATTACGAGGACAGCCAGATCCGGGAGGTCTACACCAAGGCGTTTCTGGATGTGCACCGGGCCAGTCTGGAGCAGGCGATTCCCGATCTCTACCTCAAGGATCAAAGTGCGTATTTCAACGTACTGGACACCTGGCTGACCCGCGCGCTTGCCGGGGATGTGCGCCCGGAGGAGGCGCTGGAACGCGTGGCGCATCGCTGGCAGATGATCACCCTGGACGCCGGACTTGAGGACCAGACGCGGCGCTGGCGTGACCTGAAGGCAAAATATCCCGCGGCTATTCGCCGTGTCTTAAGAGATCATACGGCATAGTGCCTGTGCAACAGCATGTCCGTGTTCAGGAGGACGCCAAATGATACCGCAACCCAGCCCAACCGCGACGGAGCCGGTGACCTCCGCATCGGATTTTGATGATTTCATCTATGTGCTCAGCCACGACATACGCAGTTGTGTGCGGGCCTCGCTGGAACTGCCGCAATGGATCGAGGAAGATCTGGAAGAGGCCGGGGTGCGCATCGATCAGCCGCTGGCCGAAAAATTCGGGCTGATGCACACCCATATGCGCAGGCTGGATCGCATGCTGGGGGATCTGCTGGAATATTCGCGGGTCGGGCGGATGCAGACGCCGCGACCTGTCGATCTGAACGCGGTGCTGGAAGAGGTGCTGCATCGGCGCCCCTTGCCGCAGGGGTTTACCCTGCACCGCCGGATCGAGGGGCGCGGCCCGCATATGGGCCCCATCGATGCCGAACGGTTGCTGGCGGCGTTGCTGTCCAATGCGGCAAAGCATCATGATCGCCCATGCGGGCATGTCAGTATTGAGACGCAGGAGGCATCGGGGCTGTGTATCCTGACGGTCAGCGACGATGGGCCCGGGATCGCAGAGGCACACCGCAATTCGGTGTTCGATCCGATGACCCTGCTGAAGTCGCGGGACGAACTGGAAGGCAGTGGCATGGGGCTGACCATCGTGCGCAAGATCGTGCATCATTACGGGGGGGAACTGCGCTGGTGCATGCCGGCTGACGCGCGCGGCGCGGTGCTCGAAATTCGTCTGCCGACGGGGTGACTGGCGCAAGTCGTTTCAAAATTTGATAAATCACAACGCAGTATCCCGGGGGATTGTGGCCCCTCGTTAAGCCTTTGTCAGCCGCTTCCGCTCATCCTGTGCGACGGGTGAAGAGATGAGAGAGGGGGAGCGAACAATGTCTGCCTTGCCAAAATGGACTCCGGGCGAACATGTCCCGGCTGACCGGCCGATCCGGGCGCTGTTGCTTGACGATTCGTCGTTCGACCGGCGCCGCATCCGGCGCTACTCGGAGAAATCGCGCCTGGATGTGGAGTTCACCGAAGCGCCGGACCTGAAATCCATGGAACGCGCGTTGGAGCAAGGGGTGTTTGACCTTTTTCTCCTGGATTACCAATTGCCGGAAGGCAACGGGCTTCGGGCGGTAGAGATGATCCGCCGAACCGCGGTGCAAAGTGACGCCGCGGTGATCATGATTACCGGGCAACAGCACCGGGAGGTGGCGGTCGAGGCCATGCGCGAGGGGTGCCATGACCTGATTCCCAAGGACGAGATGTCGCCCGCCATGCTGCGCGAGCGAATGAGTGCTGCCCTTGCACGGGTGCGCGGAACGTCTGTGGACCAGGCGCAGGTGCAGGAGCCGTTACAGCGGGCGCTGCGCAAGGCCATGCAGAGTGAGGCGATGCAGCGGTTGCTCGAGGATGGTCTGCGCCGGGCGATACGGCAGGAATACCTGCCGACAGGGCTGAGCGAGGCCGGGCGGATCGACGCGCTTCTGGGCAGTTATCTTGAGGTCGATGACTTTCATTTCAGAACCTGAGCGCAGGGCTTTGACATTCCGGGGCGAATTTCGTGAACTCCGCGCAAAGAACGGAGGGCATGCACAATGGATTTGGGGCTGAAACCGGAAAGTGGCGCGCTGCTTGCGCGGGTGGAGCGAATGATCCGCGAAGAGATCATGCCGATGGAAGAGGCGTTTCACGCCGAGATCCCGAAGGGAGACCGCTGGACCTATACCGAGCGGCAGGCGGAGATCCTCGAAGGGTTGAAGGCCCGGGCCAAGGAGGAGGGGCTTTGGAACCTGTGGCTGACCGAGGGCGAAGGCTCGCCCGGGTTGAGCACGGTCGAATATGCGTATTTCGCCGAGGCCATGGGGCGCACCCATCTGGCGCCCGAAGTGTTCAACTGTAACGCGCCGGACACGGGCAACATGGAAGTTTT
Source organism: Roseovarius faecimaris (assembly GCF_009762325.1). Lineage (NCBI taxonomy): Bacteria > Pseudomonadati > Pseudomonadota > Alphaproteobacteria > Rhodobacterales > Roseobacteraceae > Roseovarius > Roseovarius faecimaris. Next base: position 1,848,777 of record NZ_CP034348.1, on the reverse strand, counting down.
CCACCGCTATGGCAGCGCAGAGATGAAGGCGCGCTGGCTTGCCCCGCTGATGGAGGGGACCATCCGCAGCGCTTATCTGATGACCGAGCCGGATGTGGCAAGCTCCGATCCCACCCAGCTGTCGATGTCGTGTATGCGCGATGGGGATGCCTATGTACTCAATGGCGAGAAATGGTGGGCGACGGGTGCCGGGGACCCGAGATGCGCGGTCTATATCGTGATGGTGCGCACGGGTGGCGACGACGCCCCCAAGCACAAACGGCATTCGATGATCGTGGTGGATGCGGCAAGCGCGGGGATCGAGGTCCTGCGCCCGATGAAGGTCTATGGACAGGATGACGCGCCGCATGGGCATATGCATATCCGGTTTACAAATGTGCGTGTTCCGACCGAGAACCTGCTGCTGGGCGAGGGACGTGGTTTCGAGATTGCGCAGGGTCGGCTTGGACCGGGGCGTATTCATCATTGCATGCGCGCCATCGGTCAGGCGGAGGCGGCGCTGGAACTGATGTGCCGCCGCGGGCTGGAACGACAGGCGTTCGGCAAGCCGCTGGCGCAGCTTGGGGCCAATTTCGATATCATCGCCGAATGCCGCATGGAGATCGAGCAGGCACGGTTATTGTGCCTGAAGGCCGCCTGGATGATGGATCAGGGCGATGCGCGTGCGGCGGCGCCGTGGATTCATCAGATCAAGGTCGTCGCGCCGCGCATGGCGCTCAAGGTCGTGGATGAGGCGGTGCAGATGTTCGGCGCGCAAGGCATCAGCCAAGATGCGCCGCTGGCGGCGATGTGGACCCACCTGCGAACATTGCGGCTGGCTGACGGTCCCGATGCAGTGCATCGCCGCCAGGTGGCGCGCGCCGAATTGAAGCCGTATCAGCAGGCGCAGGATAAGTCAGCGTGAGCGTGGTTAACCACTCGTTGACAGGCGCTGTGCTATTAGCGTTTCGAAAATGAGTGCCAGCCCTTGCGGCCCCCAAGGCGCAACACTAAGACTCGTTTAGGAACTTTCCGTTACGCAACGGATCTACATGGTGAGGCAGGCAAGACATGAACGACCCGATTGACACATATATGAACACGCTGGTGCCGATGGTGGTGGAGCAGACGAGCCGCGGCGAGCGGGCCTATGACATTTTCTCAAGGCTGCTGAAGGAGCGGATCGTCTTTCTCAACGGCCCCGTGCATGACGGTATGTCGAGCCTGATCGTGGCGCAGCTTTTGCACCTGGAGGCGGAGAATCCGTCAAAGGAAATCAGCATGTATATCAACAGCCCGGGCGGTGTGGTGACGTCGGGGCTCTCGATTTATGACACGATGCAGTATATCCGACCGAAGGTGAGTACGCTGGTGATCGGGCAGGCGGCCTCGATGGGGAGCCTGCTTCTGACTGCGGGTGAGAAGGGAATGCGCTATTCGCTGCCCAACAGCCGGGTGATGGTGCACCAGCCGTCTGGTGGCTATCAGGGCCAGGCGACCGATATCATGATCCATGCCGAAGAGACGATGAAGCTGAAAAAGCGGCTTAACGAAATCTATGTCAAACATACCGGCCAGACGCTGAAAAAGGTCGAGGACGCCCTGGAACGCGACAATTTCATGAGCCCGGAAGAGGCCAAAAGCTGGGGTTTGATCGACGAGATCGTCGAGAACCGCGACAAGGCCGATGAGGATAAGTAACACTCTTTGCCGCTCGTTCCGGGGGCGGCAAATTTGAGATTGTGATGCTACGGCACGTGCCGTAAGCTGACCGAAACAAAAACGGGTCGGGCGGTTTGACCTCTGCGCGAGCAGGGCGAAAAGGTATAGAGACGGTAGAGAAAAAATGGCGAATAACTCCAGCGGCGACAGCAAAAACACCCTCTATTGCAGCTTCTGCGGTAAGAGCCAGCACGAGGTGCGAAAGCTGATCGCGGGGCCCACGGTGTTCATCTGTGACGAGTGTGTCGAGCTTTGCATGGATATCATCCGGGAGGAGACCAAGACCGCCGGCCTCAAATCGACCGATGGTGTGCCAACCCCGCGCGAGATCTGCGCCGTGCTTGACGATTATGTGATCGGACAGGCCATGGCCAAGCGGGTGCTCTCGGTTGCCGTGCATAACCATTACAAGCGGCTGGAACATTCCGGAAAATCCGGCGAGATCGAGCTGCAGAAATCCAACATCCTGCTGATCGGGCCGACGGGCTGTGGCAAGACGCTGCTGGCGCAGACGCTGGCGCGTATTCTGGACGTGCCCTTTACCATGGCCGATGCCACGACACTCACCGAAGCGGGCTATGTGGGTGAGGATGTGGAAAACATCATCCTCAAGCTGCTGCAATCTTCGGAGTACAATGTGGAGCGCGCGCAGCGCGGCATTGTCTATATCGATGAGGTCGACAAGATCACGCGCAAATCCGAGAACCCGTCGATCACCCGCGACGTATCGGGCGAGGGCGTGCAGCAGGCGCTGCTGAAGCTGATGGAAGGCACCGTGGCCGCAGTGCCGCCGCAGGGCGGGCGCAAGCATCCGCAGCAGGAATTCCTGCAGGTGGACACCACGAACATTCTGTTCATTTGCGGCGGGGCTTTCGCTGGGCTCGACAAGATCATTGCGCAACGCGGCAAGGGCTCTGCCATGGGGTTCGGCGCGGATGTGCGCGATGTGGACGAGCGCGGTGTGGGCGAGATTTTCACCGAGCTGGAGCCGGAAGACCTGCTCAAGTTCGGACTGATCCCGGAATTCGTCGGCCGCCTGCCGGTGATCGCGACGCTGGAGGACCTCGACGAGGATGCACTTGTGACCATCCTGACGGAGCCGAAGAACGCGCTGGTCAAACAGTATCAGCGGTTGTTCGAACTGGAAGACGTGCAGCTGACCTTTACCGAAGATGCGCTGAGCGCCATTGCCAAGCGCGCCATCGAGCGCAAGACCGGTGCGCGCGGGCTGCGCTCGATCCTGGAGAGCATTCTTCTGGACACGATGTTCGACCTGCCGGGGATGGATACGGTTGAGGAAGTGGTCGTCAACGAGGAGGCGGCGAATTCGGACGCGGCCCCGCTGATGATCTATGCGGACACCAAGAAGGAAGGCACGAGCGCGAGCTGATGCTGCGACAGGTGCGCATTATGGCGCACCTTGCCACTCAGAGCGCCTCTGCGCTGGACCTTTTCGCCCGGATACGCCATATCTGAATCCGATAAATGCCGGAGGCTTTCATGGGACTTTTCAGAACCGTTTTGCGCGCCTTTACCTGGTGGGACGGGGCCACGCTCAACACCCAGCTCTGGAGCTGGCGCAAGGGCGTGAAGGTCGGTGAGGACGATCAGGGCAATGTCTATTTCCGCACCCATGATGACAGCCGCCGCTGGGTCATGTTCAACGGCGAAGCCGAGGCCAGCCGGGTGAGCCCGGAATGGCATGGCTGGCTGCACCATACGTTCGATGCACCGCCCACCGAAGCGCCCCTGCCGCGCAAGGCCTGGGAAAAACCGCATCAGGACAACCTGACCGGTACGGCGCTGGCCTATGCGCCTGCCGGATCGATCCGCAAGGGGGCCCCGGCCGATCGGGCCGATTACGAGGCCTGGCAGCCGGAATAGGGCGGACACATGTCGGAGAACACCACTGAAGTCATCGTCGGCGGGGCGGTGCTGGCCGCTGCGGTCGGTTTTCTGATCTATGCAGGCCAGATGACCGGCATTACGACCGGGCAGACGGAATATCCGTTGATGGCCAGTTTCCGTAGCGCTGATGGTGTGGATGTGGGGACGGATGTGCGCCTTGCAGGCGTCAAGGTGGGGCGCGTCACCTCGATCGAGCTTGACCCCGAGACCTATCGCGCCAACACCCTTTTCACCGTGCGAGAGGGCATCGACGTGCCAGATGACAGCGCGGTGGCGGTCAGCTCCGAGGGGCTTTTGGGCGGCAATTTCGTGGAAATCCTGCCTGGCGGTTCGCCTTTTGCACTGGCGGCAGGGGATGAGATCGAATTCACCCAAGGGTCGATCAGCCTGATTTCGCTGCTGATGAAATTTGTCGCCGGGGATGGTGGCGAGTCCGAGGCGGCCGAATGATCCGCTGGGCGCTGCTGGCGCTGCTTCTGACGGGGCAGGCCGCCGCGGCGCAGCAGGTCGCCACCGGGACCGGTGCCAAGCTGCGCTGGCTTGACAAGGTTGATGGTCAGGTCACCGATATGGACATCGACAATAACGGGATTTACGAGATCGGCCGCCTGAAAGTGCATCTGCGCGAATGCCGGTTTCCGGCTGGCAATCCGACGGGCGATGCCTATGCGTTTGTCACCATTGCGGAAGAGGGCGCATCGGGGCCGGTTTTCGAAGGTTGGATGATTGCCTCGTCGCCCGCGCTGAACGCGCTGGAACATCCACGCTATGATGTCTGGGTCATGCGCTGCAAGACACCCTGAGGGTTCGTGTCCAGCGGCCGGGACAGGATGTCGGCGGGCAATTGCAGCGCAGGGCGCAGGAGCGCATGATAGCTGCGGCGGGGGATTTCGACAGCGCCAAGGCTGGCCAGATGTCCGGTGATGAATTGCGTATCGAAGAGGTGGAAGTCGCAGCACCGCAGGTGATCCACAAGATGCGTGAGCGCCAGCTTTGAGCCATCGGTGGCCCGGGAAAACATGCTTTCGCCAAAGAACGCAGCCCCCAGCGCGACACCGTAAACCCCGCCAATCAACGCATCGTCGTGCCAGATTTCCAGCGAATGCGCATGCCCAAGCGCATGCAATTGCCTGTAAAGATCGAATATCTGCGCATTGATCCAGGTGTCCTGACGGTCGGCACAGGCCAGCACCACCTCATCAAAGCACTGGTTCAGCGTGATGTCATAGCCGCCGCGCCGCATACGCCGGGCCAGAGAGCGGGAGATGTGAAACCCGTCGAGCGGCAGAATGCCCCGGTCACTTGGGTCGACCCAGAACACCGAGGGGTCTTCGCGCGACTCGGCCATGGGAAAGACACCCTGCGCATACCCTTGCAGCAGCAGTTGTGGCGTCAGACTATGGTCATCGTCACTCATGGCGTGGCGCGGTGCGATCCCTCACTCGCGAAGATTGGTTTCCAGCCAGTGCTCCAGCCAGTGGATGTTGTAATTGCCGGAATGAATATCGGGTTCTTGCAAAAGCGCGTGAAACAGCGGCACCGTGGTGTCGATCCCGTCGACGATCAGCTCGGACAGGGCGCGGTTGAGCCGGGCGAGCGCCTCGGGCCGGTCGCGGCCATGCACGATGAGCTTGGCAATGAGGCTGTCGTAATAGGGCGGGATCTTGTAGCCGTCATAGAGTGCGGAATCCATGCGCACCCCCAGACCGCCGGGCGCGTGAAACTGGCTGATCGTGCCGGGGCGCGGCGAAAATTCGGGAAGTTTTTCGGCGTTGATGCGCACCTCGATGGCGTGCCCGTTGATCGAAAGATCGTCCTGCGTGAAGGACATGGGCAGCCCTTCGGCGACACGGATCTGCTCGCGCACGAGGTCGACGCCAAAGATCGCTTCGGTCACCGGATGTTCGACCTGAAGCCGGGTGTTCATCTCGATGAAGTAGAATTCGCCGTTTTCATAAAGAAATTCGATCGTGCCGGCGCCGGCATAGTTGATCTGTGCCACAGCGTCGGCGCAGATTTTGCCGATACGCGCGCGCTCTTCGTCGGTGATGACGGGGCCGGGGGCCTCTTCGAGGACTTTCTGGTGGCGGCGCTGAAGAGAGCAGTCACGCTCGCCCAGATGCACGGCCTGGCCCTTGCCATCGCCGAAGACCTGGATCTCGATATGGCGGGGCGTGGTGAGGTATTTCTCGATATAGACCTCGTCATTGCCGAAGGCCGATTTGGCCTCGGAGCGTGCGGTCATGAAGGCGCTTTCAAGCTTCTCTGCGCTCTCGGCCACTTTCATCCCGCGGCCGCCGCCGCCCGCCGTGGCCTTGACGATGACGGGATAGCCCATCTCTCCGGCCAGTTTTTTCGCTTCTGCAAGGTTCGCAACACCGCCATCGGAGCCGGGCACGCAAGGCACGCCAAGCTTCTTCATTGTGTCCTTGGCGGTGATCTTGTCGCCCATGATGCGGATATGTTCGGCCGTGGGGCCGATGAAGCTGAGCCCGTGATCCTCGACGATCTGCACGAAATTGGCGTTTTCGCTGAGAAAGCCGTAACCGGGGTGGATCGCCTGTGCGCCGGTCACTTCGCAGGCGGCGATGATCGCGGGGATGGACAAATAGCTGTCCACACCCGGCGGCGGGCCGATGCAGACGCTTTCATCAGCCATGCGCACATGCATCGCGTCACTGTCGGCGGTCGAATGGACGGCGACAGAGCGGATGCCCATCTCACGCGCGGCGCGGATCACGCGCAGGGCAATTTCACCACGGTTGGCAACGAGGATTTTTTCGAACATCGGCCAGCCCGCCTTATTCGATGATCATCAGGGGAGAGCCAAACTCGACCGCCGCGCCATCCTCGATCAGGATACGCTTGACGGTGCCGCTGCGCGGGGCGGGGATGTGGTTCATGGTTTTCATCGCTTCCACGATGAGAAGCGTATCCCCTTCGGAGACCTGATCGCCCACGCTCACGAAAGAGGGCGCGCCGGGTTCGGCCTGCATATAGACGGTGCCGACCATGGGCGAGGTGACCGCGCCGGGGTGGTTGGCGGGATCGTCGGCGGGGGCGGCAGGCTCTGCCGCACTTGCCGCCGGGGCCGCTGCTGCGGGTGCTGCCGCCGCGACCGGGGCCGCAGCGGGCAGGGCAACCTGTGCCGCGACGTCCTGACGGCGGCTCACGCGCACGTTCAGGCTGTCGTTTTCGCCATATTCACGCTTGACCTGAAGTTCGGTCAGCTCGTTCTCGTTGAGCAATTCCGCCAGCGCTTTGATGAAAGCAACATCCGACTCGTGGTTGGTTTTGGGCATGAGGTTCCTCGACAGGCAAGAGAGGGATGACGTATCGTCACCGCAATTCGTTTTCACCGCTTATAGGCCATGGCTTGGCCTTAGAAAAGCGGGCATTTCGTCTGGTTGTATGCCGTCTTTCAGGCAATCGTGAGGCAAATCAGGGAAACCCCGGCCGCGCGCCTATCCGGGCAGGATGGGCGGTTTGCGGCGGATGCCGGTGACGGCATTGCCGATGATGGCCAAAAGCAGGATCGCCCCGCCGATTATGGTGAAGTGGCTGGGCACCTCGCCGATCACCAGCCAGACCCAGAACGGCGCGAGGACCACCTCGGCCAGTGACAGCAGCGTCAGTTCCACCGCTGGAACGGATCTGGAACCCAGCGTATAGAGGACGAGCCCCGCGCCGACCTGGAACATGCCCATCGCCAGAGCGATGGAGGTGTCGCGCGGGGTGATCAGAAGCGGCAGGCCCGAGGCGGTGCAGATCAGGATCATGATCGGAATGCCGATAATGCCGGACAGAAAGACAATCGGAAGGGTTTCGCCTGCGCGATTGATCCGGAGCGTGATGGTAAAGACCGCAAAGCCGAAGGCAGACCCAAGAGCGGCCAGATTGCCGGACCATTGGGTGGCGCCCGATTTGTCCCAGACCATCACAGTGATCCCGGCGATGGCCAGCGCAATGGCGGCCCATGTCTGCCAGCGGACCCGTTCGCGCAAGATCAGAAGGCCCAGGATCGCGGTCATGAACGGCGCGCTGGCAAAAAGCAGCATCGCATTGGCGACGGAGGTTGTCTGAATGGCGTAAATCCCGCCGGAATAGGCCGCGACCAGCGACACCGCCCCGAGAAACCCGATCCAGCCCGCCCGGCGCGCCAGTGCAAAGGGATTCCGACCCGACCGCAGGCGGATCACGACAAAGAGCAGAAGAGAGAGCGCGGCAGACCGGTAAATCAGGATTTGCCAGACCTGCGCCTCCTCGATCAGCCTTATGCCCAATCCTACCGTGGACCAAAGAACACCCGCCAGAAACACCAGCAGCATTCCCTGGGTCCGGGCCACATCGGGGGAGGTCGCGGTGAGTGTGCTCATCTTGACCCCGGTTGATCGGGCGCCTCGTATTCGTCCGTCACCTGCGCGGGCAGCGGATTGCCCGGAACAAAGGTCGTTTCGGCCACGATGGCGGGCTCTTCGGTTTTCCGGAGCGCGCGGATTTCGCGATAACCCAGATAAAGCCCGCTCAGGATGATCAGTCCCATGCCGAGGATTGTGGTCTGTGGCGGCACCTCGTCAAACAGGAAATAACCAAGCGCCACGGCAATGGGCAGGTAGGTATAGTCGAACGGCGCGATCAGGCTCGCCGGGGCCACCTGATAGGCCCGCCCCAGAAGCACATAGCCGACCATGCCGATTGCGCCCATGAAGATCAGGATATCCCAGCCGGCCCAGAACTGGCTGAAGAAGTTGAAATCAAGGTGCCGGAACTCGGGATTGCCGCCGACAATCTGCGCCACCAGCCAGCCGAAGGGCAAGATCGCCAGCCCTGAGAAAAACAGCGTGTGAAGGCCCACTGTCAGCGTAGTTTCGCGGTCGCCGATGATCCGCGCCAGCACCTGACTGACCGCGTACATCACCGCCGTACCCAGAGGCAGCAGCGCCACCCAGGTGAAGCTGTCGCCCGTGGGGTTCATCGCGATAAGAATGCCGATGAAGCCGACAATCAGAGCGCCCGCGCGATGCGGCCCGATCGTCTCCTTCAGCCAGAGCGCGGCCAGAATCGCGGTAAAAAGCGGGGCCGAGAAAAAGATCGTCACAACCTCGGCCAGCCCCATGAAGGGGAAGGCGGCATAGAACAGCGCAAAGGCAATGGCAAAAAGCGCGCCGCGCACCGCGTGAATGGGCCAGAGCGGCGTGAGAATGCGATAGGGGGCCCCGAGCCAGAGGATGATCGGGCTCAGGATGATCACCGAGACTAGCGCGCGAAAGAAGATCAGCATCCAGACCGAATAGGTCTCGAGCAGCGATTTCATCATCGCGTCCTGCACGGCATAGAACACCATGGCGATCTCGACACATAAAATGCCGTGGATCGCCCGCATCGGCGGGCTATAGATGTCCTTTTGGCTGAGCTCTGTCATGACTTTCCTGGCGCAGGTGAACCCGCCAAGGGTGGTCAGGCGCTGCGGGCCTGTCTTGCCGGTTTGCGACGCCATGTCGCAAACGGGCGTCTCTGTATCAAGAACGCCTCGCAAATCATTGATAATACGATTGATCCAAGAAAGAGGTGAAAGCGGATTGCACATGGTCACGGCTTGCGCCACCGTGAGCGCGATTGCGTCAAGAAGGACGATCTGCGTGCCCGCATCCCGCCCGCTCTGGCTGGCCTTTGCGCCTGTCATTTTTCTCTGCCTTTGGTCGGGCGGCTATGCTGTGGCCAAGCTCGGGCTGCACTATACCGGGCCCTTGACGCTTCTGGCGCTTCGGTTCGGGGTCGTTGTGGTGGTCATGGGCGCGATCTTTATCGTGTTGCGCCCGCCGGTTCCGAAAACCCGCGCGGAATGGGGGCATCTGGCCATGGTCGGGTTCCTGATTCAGGCGGTGTATTTCGGCATGTCCTACATTGCCTTTCACGCGGGCGTGGCGGCAGGGACGGTGGCGTTGCTGATGTCACTGCAACCGGTCCTCGTGGCGCTGATCGTGCCACGCTGGAACGGAGAGAGGGTGGGCGGTCGGCAATGGCTTGGGCTTGGTCTCGGGCTGGCCGGGGCAGGTCTGGTCATTTCGGCCCGGCTCAGCATCGAAACGCCGAGCCTGATCGGATTTGTGTTTGCCTTTCTCGGGCTGGCGGGGATCACCGGCGGCTCGCTCTGGGAGAAACGCTTTGGCCTCAGCCACCACCCGGTCACGGCCAATCTGGTCGGGTATGCGGCGGGTCTTGTGGGGATCGTGCCGGCAATGCTGCTGCTCGAAGACATGCAGGTGCACTGGACATGGGAATTCGGGGCGGCGCTGGCCTATCTTGTCATCGGTAATTCGGTCATCGCGGTGGGGCTGTTGCTGGCGATGATCCGGGCGGGCGATGTGGCGCGGGTTTCAGCGCTGCTGTTTCTCGTCCCGCCCGGCGCGGCGCTTGTCGCCTGGGCGCTGCTGGGCGAGGTGATGCCGCCGCTGGCCTGGCTCGGGATGGCGGTGGCGGGGGCAGGCGTGTTCCTGGCTATGCGCAAAGAAAAAACGAGCCGGGAATGACCCGGCCCGCAAGGTATGTGCGGCCTCCGAAGCGACCGTCCACAGGGAGTGCTATGCCTTATTCATCCGGTTTTCGATGAGGTCATCGACGACGGAGGGGTCGGCGAGGGTGGAGGTGTCGCCGAGGGTTGCGTAGTCGTTTTCAGCGATTTTGCGCAGGATGCGGCGCATGATCTTGCCGGAGCGGGTTTTCGGCAGGCCCGGGGCCCACTGGATCAGGTCGGGGGACGCGATCGGGCCGATCTCCTGGCGGACCCAGGTGCGCAGTTCCTGGCGCAGCTCGTCCGAGGGTTCTTCGCCGGCCATCAGTGTGACGTAGCAATAGATGCCCTGGCCCTTGATCGCATGCGGGTAGCCCACCACGGCGGCCTCGGAGACCTTGGAATGGGCGACCAGCGCGCTTTCCACCTCGGCCGTGCCCATCCGGTGGCCCGAGACGTTGATCACGTCATCGACCCGGCCGGTGATCCAGTAGTCGCCATCCTCGTCGCGGCGGCAGCCGTCGCCGGTGAAGTAATAGCCTTTGTAATCGGCGAAATAGGTCTTCATGAAGCGCTCGTGATCGCCCCAGACCGTGCGCATCTGCCCGGGCCAGCTGTCGGCAATGCAGAGCACGCCCTCGACGCCATTGCCCTCGATGATCTCGCCGCTCGCAGGCTCCAGCACCACGGGCTTCACCCCAAAGAAGGGCTTCATCGCCGCCCCGGGCTTGAGCGCATGGGCGCCCGGCAGCGGGGTCATCAGGTGGCCGCCGGTCTCGGTCTGCCACCAGGTGTCGACGATCGGGCAGCGGCCCTGGCCCACCACCTCGTTATACCAGTTCCAGGCCTCGGGGTTGATCGGCTCCCCCACCGTGCCCAGCACCTTCAGCGAGCTCAGATCGCAGGCCTCGACAAAGCTGTTGCCCTGGCCCATCAGCGCGCGCAGGGCGGTCGGCGCGGTGTAGAACTGGTTCACCTTGTGCTTCTCGCAGACCTGCCAGAAGCGGGAGGCATCCGGATAGGTCGGCACGCCTTCGAACATCAGCGTGGTGGCGCCATTGGCCAGCGGGCCATAGACGATATAGCTGTGCCCCGTGACCCAGCCCACATCGGCCGTGCACCAGTAGATATCGCCGTCATGATAGTCGAAGGTGATCTCATGGGTCATGGCGGCATAGGTGAGGTACCCGCCGGTGGTATGCACCACGCCCTTGGGCTGACCGGTGGAGCCTGACGTGTAGAGGATGAAGAGCGGATCTTCGGCGCCCATCTCCTCGGGCGGGCAGTCATCCGAAACCTTCTCGGCTTCTTCATGCCACCAGAAATCCAGCTCGTTGCGCCAGGCGATCGGATCGCCGGTGCGCTTGACGACAAGGCATTTGACCTCGTCAAAATCGTTCAGCAGCGCCTGGTTCACATTGTCCTTCAGCTTGGTGATGCGGCCGCCGCGCGGGGCGTGATCGGCGGTGATCACCAGCTTGGCGTCACAGCCATTGACGCGCGCGCCCAGAGCATCAGGCGAGAACCCGGCAAAGACGATGGAGTGAATGGCGCCGATCCGCGTGCAGGCCAGCATCGCATAGGCCGCCTCGGGGATCATCGGCAGATAGAGCACCACCCGGTCGCCCTTGCCCACGCCGAGAGCCTTGAGCACATTGGCCATCTTGCAGACCTGGGCGTGCAGCTCCTTGTAGGTGATGTGCTGGGCGGGCTCGTTCGGGTCGTCAGGCTCGAAGATGATCGCGGTCTGGTCGCCGCGCGTGGCCAGATGCCGGTCGATACAGTTGGCCGATACGTTGAGCGTGCCATCCTCGAACCACTTGATCGAGACATTGCCGAAGGAAAAATCCACATCCTTCACGCGGGTGAACGGCTTGATCCAGTCGATCCGCTTGGCCTGCTCCGCCCAGAACCCCTCCGGATCCGCCAGCGACGCCGCATACATCTCCTCATACCGCCCCGCATCAACATGCGCACCGGACGAAAACTCTGACGAAGGGGGATAGGTTTTGGAGGACATGGTCGGCATCCTTGTCGTAGCAGTGAAGAAAGGCCCCCGCCGCGCGAACGGCGGGGAGACGCGTGATCAGATGGCCAGATACTCGGCGCGCAGGCTTTCGTTTTCAAGCACTTCCGCGGCGGTGCCGTCGAAAACAATGCCGCCGGTGTCAAGGATCACCGCCCGGTCGGCCAGTTCCAGCGCGCGGATCGCGTTCTGTTCGACGATGATCGTGGTGATGCCCTGTTCCTTGATGACGCGCAGGGTTTTCTCGATCTCGTCCACGATGACCGGGGCCAGCCCTTCGTAAGGCTCGTCCAGCAACAGCACCTTGATGTCACGGGCAAGGGCACGGGCCACGGCGAGCATCTGCTGCTCACCGCCCGAAAGGGTCACGCCCTCCTGCTTGCGCCGTTCAGCGAGGCGCGGGAAGAGTTCGTAAAGACGATCCAGCGACCAGCCGATGGGCGGGGCGATCTGCGCCAGTTGCAGATTTTCCTCGACCGTGAGGCCGGGGATGATGCAGCGGTCTTCGGGGACGAGGCCAATGCCGACAGCCGCGGCCTCATGGCTTTTCATCTTGTGCAGCGGCTGGTGATCCAGCCAGATCTCGCCATGCAGCACCTGCGGGTTGTCCATCCGGGCAATCGAGCGCAGCGTCGTGGTCTTGCCGGCGCCATTGCGGCCCAGCAGCGCGAGGATCTCGCCCTCATGCACGTTGAAGCTGATGTCCTGGACGATGTAGCTTTCGCCGTAATACGCCTGAAGCGACCAGACCGACAGGAAGGCGGGGGCGGTTTCGGCGTGGCTGTGGCCCTTTGAGAAGTCGGGTTTGACGTTCATGGCTCGTCTCCTTTACGCGCTCTCGCCGAGATACGCTTCGCGCACCTTGGGATGGCCTTTGATATTGTCGGGCGTGTCTTCCACCAGCGGGGTGCCCTGCGCCAGAACGGTGATCCGTTCGGCGAGGGAGAACACCACATGCATGTCGTGTTCGATGATGGCGATGGTGATGTCGCGCTCGTCCTTGATCTGTTTCAACAGATCGATGGTGTTGTTGGTGTCGGCGCGCGCCATGCCGGCCGTCGGCTCGTCCAGAAGCAGCAGGCGCGGGTTCTGGGCGAGACACATCCCGATCTCAAGCCGACGCTTGTTGCCCCGGCTCATCGCCGCGGCATGATCATTGCGGGCATCGGCCATGTTCAGGCTTTCCAGCATCTCCATGGCCTGGTCGATCACTTCGCTCTCGTTGTTCGAGCTTTCGATGGCATGCATCCGGAAGGCCCCGTCGCGCTTGGCGAAAATCGGGATCATCATGTTTTCCAGCACGGTCAGATCGCCGAAGATCTCGGGGGTCTGGAACACGCGGGAGATGCCCATCTGATTGATCTCATAGGGCTTGCGTCCCAGCACCGACTGGCCGTCGAACATGACCGAGCCGGTATCGGGGATGAGCTTGCCCACCAGGCAGTTGAGCAGGGTGGATTTGCCCGCCCCGTTGGGGCCGATGATCGCGTGCACTGATTGGTCCTGCACGCTCAGGTTCACGTCGCCCAGGGCCTGCAGACCGCCGAAGCGCTTGTTGACGTTGCTAACCTCAAGGATTCCCATTGGTCCGTCTCCTTATTCCGCAGGCGTGGATTGTGTGGCTTTGTCGTCGCCACCGGTGCTGGCCTTCTTGGAGAACAGCTTGCGAATGCGCTGTCCCCCTTCGACAAGGCCACCGGGCAGGAAGATCACCACAAGCATGAAGATAATACCCAGCGTCAGGTGCCAGCCTTTGCCGATGAAGGGATAGATGATCGCGATCACGAAATCCTCCATCCCGTCGGGCATCCAGTAGAACCATTCATGCAGGATGTTCGAGTTGATCTTGGAAATGATGTTTTCCATGTATTTGATCATGCCTGCGCCCAGGACTGGGCCGATCAGCGTGCCGGCGCCGCCGAGGATGGTCATCAGAACCACCTCGCCCGAGGCCGTCCAGAACATCCGTTCCGGGCCCACCTGCGTGTCCATTGCCACCATCAGGCCACCGGCAAGACCGGCATACATGCCCGAAATGACAAAGGCGGCGAGGGTATAGGGCTTGGAGTTCAGCCCGGTATAGTTCATCCGCTGCTGGTTGGATTTCACCGCGCGCAGCATCATGCCGAAGGGCGAACGGAAGATCCGGATCGAGAGGTAGAAGGCGATCAGCATCACTACCGCGGCGATGTAGTAGCCCGAGTTGAAGGTGAAGAGCCAGGAGCCCACCTCCAGCTCGAAGCTGGCGCGCATATCCATCCCAAAGAGGCTGGCGCGTCCGATCTCTCCATCTTCGAGGCTCGACAGGATAGGCCGGTCGGTCGGTTTGATCTGAAGGCCGGTTTCACCGCCGGTGATGGGGGTCAGCACCGAATAGGCCAGCGCGTAGGACATCTGGGCGAAGGCCAGGGTCAGGATCGAGAAGTAGATGCCCGAGCGCCGCAGGGAAATGTAGCCAACCGCGATTGCAAAGAGACCGGCGAAGAACACACCCACAAGGATCGCCGGGATCACGTTGAGCGTGATCAGTTTCATCGTCCACATCGCGCCGTAAGAACCGATCCCCAGGAAGGCCGCGTGGCCGAAGCTGAGATAGCCGGTGAGGCCGAAGAGGATGTTGAAGCCGATGGCGAAGATCCCGAAGATCACGAAGCGCTGCATCAGATCGGGATAGCCCGCGTTGAACTGTGCAAGGCCCGAGCCTTCGGGGAAGGGGTTGAGGATGAAGGGCGCCAGCATGGTCAGCCCAACGACGATCATGAAGAGTTTGAAGTCTTTGTTGTCGAGTCCGAACATGGTTTAGTCCTCCATCACGCCTTTGCGGCCCATGAGGCCCCGAGGGCGCGTGAGCAGAATGATAATCGCGACCAGATAGATGATGATCTGGTTCAGCCCCGGCAGCACTTCGAGCACGGCGCCCATCGAGGCAAAGCTCTCCAGGATGCCCAGCAGGAAGCCTGCGGCGACCGCACCGGGCAGAGAGCCCATGCCGCCCACAACCACCACGACGAAGCTGAGCACGAGGAAGTCCATGCCCATGTGGTAGTTTGGCGAGTTGATGGGCGCGTACATCACGCCCGCAAGCCCCGCCACGGCGGCAGCGATGCCGAACATGATGGTAAAGCGCTTGTCGATGTTGATGCCCAGAAGGCCCACGGTCTCGCGGTCGGCCATGCCGGCGCGCACGACCATGCCGAAGGTGGTGAATTGTAGGAAGGCAAAGACACCGCCGATGATGATCGCGGCGAAGGCAAAGTAGACGAGCCGCCAGTAGGGATAGATGATGGTGTTGGGATCAAAGCCCAGCATGGCGCCGAAATCGAACGATCCGGCAAAGGCCTGCGGGGCAGGCGTCGGGATCGGATTGGCGCCGTAGAAATACTTGATCACTTCCTGCAGCACGATGGCCAGGCCGAAGGTCACGAGGATCTGGTCCGCATGAGGGCGCTTGTAGAAGTGTTTGATCAGGCCGCGTTCCATGGCGTAGCCGACAAACAGCATCACCGGGATCGAGAACAGGATCGCCAGAGGAACGGCCCAGTCGATGATCGCATCACCCGTGGCCTGACCGAACCAGTCATAGACATACGGCACATCGACCTTGAGGGGATTGCCAAGGAAATCGACCTTGGTCTCGTCGATGACAGTGTGGCTGAGCGTCAGGATACGCGACAATGTCACGGCGCAGAACGCCCCGATCATGAACAGCGCGCCATGGGCGAAGTTCACCACGCCGAGCGTGCCGAAAATGAGTGTCAGCCCGAGCGCGATCAGCGCATAGGCAGAGCCCTTGTCGAGCCCGTTCAGGATTTGCAGGATGATGGCTTCCATCGGTCAGTCCCCATGGGTCTGCGAGACGCCCTTGCCGGCGAACAGTCTCTGGTGAATTTTGGGGGAGGGGCAGGCAGCTGGTGCTGCCCACCCCAATCAGCGGCCTGTCAGATCAGGCGCCGTTGTTGCAGCTGCCCAGGGTGGCTTCGGGGCCGCCCATCTGCGGGTGATCGGGCGCATAGGTCACCTGATCCACCGGGGTCACTTCAACGATTTCGAGAAGGTCGAACTCGGAGGTCGGGTTCTCTTTCCCTTTCACGACGAGCACGTCCTTGAAGCACTGGTGGTCTTCGGCGCGATACAGGGTCGGGCCGTTGCCCATCCCGTCGAACTCGAAGCCTTCCAGAGCCTCGGCCACGGCGCAAGGCGCAAACGAGCCTGCGCGCTCGACCGCATCCGCATAGAGCATCGCCTGCACGTAGCAGGTATGCGCGGCCTGGCTCGGCGGGAAGCCGTATTTGGTGCCGAAGGATTTCACGAAGGCTTTGGAGCCTTCATCCTGCAGCGACCAGTGCCAGTTGGTCGAGCCGAAGATGCCCTTCACGTTGGCGCCGGCACCCTTGGCCATCAGGCGCGAGTAGAGCGGAACAACGATCTGGAAGTCCTTGCCGTTGACCTGCTTGTCGCGCAGACCGAACTGCACGGCGTTGGTCAGCGAGTTCACCATGTTGCCGCCGTAGTGGTTCAGAACCAGCGTGTCGGCACCCGATTGCAGAACCGGTGCGATATAGGACGAGAAGTCGGTCTGCGTCAGCGGCGTTTTCACGGCGGCGACGGTTTCCCAGCCCATGGCTTCGGTCGAGGCGCGCACGGCTTCCTCGGTGGTGTAGCCCCAGTTGTAGTCGGCGGTCAGGTGATAGGCCTTGCGGTCGGTGCCATAGGCATTGGCCAGCACCGGTGCGAGGGCGGCACCCGACATGTAGGAGTTGAAGAAATGGCGGAAGCCATTGGCCTTGCGGTCCTTGCCGGTGGTGTCGTTGGAGTGGGTCAGACCCGCCATGAAGATGATGCCGGCCTCTTGGCAGAGCGCCTGCACGGCCACGGCCACACCCGAGGACGACCCGCCGGTGATCATCACCGCGCCGTCTTTTTCGATCATCGACTTGGCCGACGCACGGGCCGCGTCCGATTTGGTCTGCGTGTCACCGGTCACATACTCGACCTTCTTGCCCAGGATACCGTTGCCCTGAAGCGCCTTGGACGAGAAGGTGTTCATCATGCCGCCGTCGCCGCCACCGTTCAGGTGCTCGACCGCCAGCTCATATGCGCGCAGCTCGTCCGCGCCCTCGTCGGCATAGGGGCCGGTTTGCGGGACGTTGAAGCCCAGCGTGACCGTGCTGCCCGTCGGCTCATTGGTGAAGGCATGCGCAGACGAGCCGGTAAAGATCGTCGGCAGTGCAACACCCGCGCCAGCGACAGCGCTGGTTTTGAGCAGACCGCGACGGGTGAAATTGGATTTGGTCATGGAGTTCCTCCCATTGAGTTAAACTCGGGGCGAGCGCCTCCTCCGCGCTGACCCCCAGGGTACACAAATGTGTGAGCACATTATCGCAGTGGGTAAGAAAACATCGCAACAAGTGCTTTACTTGAAATAATAAATTTGTAAAAAACTACACAGAAGCGGCGCTTGTTTTGTAAATAATTTTCGCCCGTCCGCGGTAAGATACGGAAAAAATACAGGAATACCACATGTCTGGAGACACGCTTGTCGGCTCACGCATACGCGAACGCAGGGTCATGTTGGGGGTCAAGCAGTCCGAGCTTGCGCGGCAGGCCGGAATCTCTCCGTCCTATCTCAACCTGATCGAGCACAACCGGCGCAGAATCGGCGGCAAGACGCTTCTCACACTGGCCGAGTTACTGAAGGTTGAGCCGACACAGCTCAGCGAAGGGGCCGAGGCAACGCTGCTTAACGCCTTGCGTGTGGCGGCGCAATCGGACGAGGACACAAGTGCGGAACTGGAGCGCACCGAGGAATTCGCCGGGCGGTTTCCGGGCTGGGCGCAGCTTCTGATCAAGCTCATGCAGCGGAGCGAAGCATTGGAGCAGACCGTCAAGACACTCACCGACCGTCTGGCCAATGACCCACAGCTTGCCGCCTCGCTGCATGATGTGATCTCGACAGTGACGGCGATCCGCTCAACCGCGTCGATCCTGGTGGACACCAAGACGCTGGAGCCGGAATGGCAGGCGCGGTTTCACCGGAACATCAACGAGGACAGCCGCCGCCTTGCCGAAGGAGCGGAAGCGTTGGTGCGCTATCTCGAAGCGGCCCCGGATACCGATGAGGAAATCCGCTCGCCGCTGGATGAGATGCACGCCTATCTTGCGGCCAAGGATTATTCGATTCCCGAAGTGGAAAGCTCGGTGGGCGATGCGCGGATCGGGGCGATCGTAGCCCAGGCCGAGGAGCTTGCCAGCGATGGCGCGCGGCATCTGGCCGAACGCTGGCTGCATCAATGCTACCGCGATGCCCAAGCGCTGCCGCTGAGCGATCTGCGCGAAGCCATCGCGCGGCACGGGCTGGATCCGGAGGCGCTTGCCGAAGCGCTCGATCTGGGGCTGCCGCTTTTGTTCCGGCGTCTGGCGATGCTGCCCTCGAAAGAGTTCGGTCCGATCGGACTGGTGAGTTGCGACGCCTCCGGGACGTTCCTCTTTCGCAAGCCGGTTCCGGGTTTCAGCATTCCGCAGGGGGCAGGGGCCTGTTCGCTCTGGCCGCTGTTCGGGGCGCTTCTCAATCCGCTTACGGCGCATGTGGCGCCGCTGCTTCAGGCCGGGCGCAACCAGATGCCGGTGATGAGCTATGCGGTGGCGGAAACGGTCAGCCCCTCGCGGTTCTCGGCTGCGCCGGGGCTGACGGCGCTGATGCTGCTGTTGCCCGGGCGCGTGGCGGACGACCGCCAGGAGCCACGGGTTGTGGGGGCGACCTGTCGGGTCTGTCCGGTCACGACCTGCGGGGCCCGGCGCGAACCGTCGTTGCTTGGCGAAGGTTTTTGACAGATGCGCAGCGATTTTCCATACTGGACATCCGGGTCGGGACCCCGGGGGACAGGGACATACGGATAATGACCAAGCGCGTGCTTCTCATCGAGGATGAGCCGAACATCATCGAGGCGGTAAGCTTTATTCTGTCGCGCGATGGCTGGGAGGTAAAAACCCATTCCAACGGCCATGACGCAATCGACGCCGCGCGCCACCGGGACCCGGACCTGATCATTCTCGATGTCATGCTGCCGGGACGCAGCGGTTTCGAGATATTGCAGGATATCCGGGCGGATGAAAGACTGTCGGAACGTCCGGTTCTGATGCTGACCGCGCGGGGGCAGGAAAAAGACCGCGAGATGGCCGAGCGATATGGCGCCAGCAGGTACATGACCAAGCCCTTTTCCAATGCCGATGTGCTGGCCGCGGTGCGTGAGCTGATCGCGCCATGAATGCCGAAAAGCAGCAGGCGTTTCTGGACCGGAGCACCTATCGCCGCCGTCGCATCGCGGATGCTGCGCGTCTTCTGCCGATTTTCGGCTCGGTGCTTCTTCTGGTGCCGCTTCTGTGGGGCGGTCCCCGTGGACAGACGGTGCCGACCTCTTATGTGATGGTGTATCTCTTTGTGGTCTGGTTCGGACTGATCGGGGTTTCGACGCTGGTCTCGCGGCGACTGAATCTGACAGACGACTCAACGGACACCCGCAAGGAAGAGTAGATGGGCACGCTGAACGTTCTCGTCATTGTGTGCCTTCTTTATGTGGCGCTACTGTTCGCGGTGGCCTTCGCGGCGGATCGCGCGGCGCTGCACGGGCGCGGCGGCTGGCTGCGGTCGCCGTTGATCTATACGCTGTCCCTGTCGATCTACTGCACCGCCTGGACCTTCTATGGGGCTGTGGGGTTCGCCGCGCGTTCAGGTCTTGAGTTCGTGACGATCTACCTTGGACCCACGCTGGTGATGATCGGCTGGTGGTGGGCGCTGCGCAAGATGGTGCGCATCGGGCGCTCGCAGCGGATCACCTCGGTGGCTGACCTGATCTCGTCGCGCTATGGCAAATCGAACCTGCTCGCGGTGATCGTGACCATGCTCGCCGTCATCGGCACGACGCCCTATATCGCGCTGCAACTGCAATCGGTGACCCTGTCCTTCGAGGCGTTCGCCAGCGTGGATCATACCGGACCCAGCACCGTGTCGGGCTCGACCGCGCTATGGGTCGCGGCGGGGCTTTCGCTGTTCACCATCGTCTTCGGGACGCGAAACCTGGATGCCAATGAACGCCATCATGGCGTGGTCATGGCGATCGCGCTGGAGGCGGTGGTCAAGCTTTTCGCCTTGTTAGCCGTCGGGGTGTTCGTTGTCTGGGGGCTGGCGGGCGGCGTGTCCGAGACTTTCGCGCGGATCGATGCCTCGAAGATTGCCGATTGGGAGGTCAAGGGCGACCGCTGGATCGGTCTTACGGCGCTATCGGCGGCGGCGTTTCTCTGTCTGCCGCGTATGTTTCAGGTGATGGTGGTGGAAAACGAGGATGAAGGCCACCTTGCCACCGCCGCCTGGGCGTTTCCGGCCTATCTGATGCTGATGAGCCTCTTTGTGGTGCCGATTGCGGCGGTGGGGCTGGATCTGATGCCCGAGGGCTCTAACCCGGATCTTTTCGTGCTGACGCTGCCGTTGCAGGAAGGCCGCGAGGGGCTGGCGATCCTGACGTTTCTGGGCGGGTTTTCCTCAGCCACCTCGATGGTGATCGTGGCGGCGATTGCGCTGTCCACGATGCTGTCGAACCATGTGGTGATGCCGATCTGGCTGCGGATGACGGGGGGGTCGGCGGTGGTGTCGGGCGACGTGCGGCACGTGGCGCTTCTGGCCCGGCGGCTGTCGATCGCCGGTGTGGTGTTTTTGGGATATGTCTATCTGCGGCTCTCCGATGGCGGGGCAGGGCTGGCGGCCATCGGTCTGATCAGCTTTGCCGGGGTTGCGCAGTTCCTGCCGGCGATGATCGGCGGTATGTTCTGGCGCGGAGCGACGCGGCTGGGGGCGCTGGCGGGGCTGTCCGCGGGATTTGTGGTGTGGCTTTATGCGCTTTACCTGCCCAGTTTCGGACCCGGCGTGGTCCTGTCGCAGGCGGTGTTCGAGCAGGGGCCGCTCGGGCTTGACTGGCTGCGCCCCCGGGCGCTTTTCGGGGCCGAGGGCATGGACCCGCTGGTGCATGCGGTGATGTGGTCGATGCTGTTCAACACGATCTTCTTCATCGTGGTGTCGATCCTGACCTTCCCGACCCCTCTCGAGCGGCTACAGGGCGCGCAGTTCGTCAATATCTTTCAGCATTCCAGCACCGCCGCAAGCTGGGCCGGGGGGCTCGCCAAAAGCGAAGACCTTTTGTTGATGTCGCAGCGGATCATGGGCGCGGAAGAGGCGCAGAAATTCTTTACCGAGGCCGCGTCGAAACAGGGGTTTTCGGGCTATTTGCCGGAACCGACCCCGGATTTCCTTCAGGCGCTGGAGCGAGAACTGTCGGGTTCGGTGGGCGGGGCCACGGCGCATGCGATGATCAGCCAGATTGTCGGTGGCGCGACAGTGTCGGTTCAGGACCTGATGGCGGTGGCCGATGAAACCGCCCAGATTATGGAATATTCCAGCCAGCTCGAAGTCAAATCGCGCGAGCTGTCGCGTACCGCCCGGCAATTGCGGGCGGCCAACGAGAAGCTTACCCAGGTGTCGGCGCAGAAAGACAGTTTTCTCGGCCAGATCAGCCATGAGCTGCGCACGCCGATGACCTCGATCCGCGCGTTTTCCGAAATATTGCGTGATGCCCGGGATCTGTCGGACGCAGAGATCGGCAAGTATTCGTCGATCATTCATGACGAGGCTGTGCGGCTGACCCGGCTGCTTGACGATCTGCTTGATCTGAGCGTTCTGGAGAGCGGTCAGGTTGTGCTTAATGCCCAGACGGGAAGCCTCTCGGCGCTGCTCAGCCGGTCAATCGCAGCCGCGGGCGGCGAGGGGGGCAGTCTGGACGTGCGATACACGCCCCTGGCCGAAGACATCACGCTTACAACCGATCACGACCGGCTGGCGCAGGTGTTCATCAACCTGATTACCAATGCGCGGAAATACTGCGATGCCGAGGATCCCGTGCTGGAAATCTCGACTCATCTGGATGGCGAAACCGCCCGCGTCGAGTTCTCTGACAATGGGTCGGGGATTGCGCCCGAAATGCGCTCCATGGTGTTTGAGAAGTTTTCGCGGATCAGTCATGGCCGGGTTGACGGGGCCGGGCTGGGCCTGGCGATCTGTCGCGAAATCATGACCCGCCTTGACGGCCAGATCGAGATCATCCCGACCATGACCGGCACCGCCTTCCGGGTGACCTTGCCCGTATCCAGGCCGGATATGTCCGCGCATTCAGCCGCATAAAGCCCTTCGTAACCAATCTTAGTCTAAGATCGGGCTGACCTTTTCCTGGCCCTATTGGACAGATGCAGCAGAACGACGGCCTTTCGATCATCCACAAGAAGGCGCGCGTGGCGCGCGAGGATTTTGACGCGCGCGCCATGTCGCCGGCAAAGGCCTTGCGCCTGGCGTTTGCCCAGGCCGCGGAAGAGCGGCTTGATATGGCGTTTACCGTCACAATGCTGGAACAGACCAAGGTCAGCACCGCAGCCCTTGTCGAGGAGCTGAGCGATGATGCACTTCTGATCCTGCTGGATGGGGCGGAAGGCGCGCGCGGGGCTGCGATCCTTGACACGCAGGTCGTCGCGGCCCTGATCGAAATGCAGGTCACCGGTGCCGTGCGGGAGGGGGAGGCGCGCGCGCGGCTCTATACCCGCACCGATGCGGCGATGATGGCGCCCTTGCTGGATGCGGGCCTTGCGGGGGCAGACGCACTTCTGGAGGCCGAGCAGGAAGGGTATGCGGGCGGCCACTTCCGCTTTGGCGACAAGGTTGAAGATGCGCGGGTCTTGTCGCTGGCGCTACAGGGGCGGGAGTTTGACCTTTTCCGGATGACCGTTTCGATCGGCAACGGTGCCAAGTCGGGTATGCTCAGCTTGGCGTTGCCGGTCCGCCCGGTGCCGTCGGCACGCGCGACCGGCGGCCTGAGTTCGCCGTCAAGACCGGCCAGCAGCCTGAAAACGCTCGCCATGGAGGCGCCTGTGACGCTGAACGCCGTGCTTTCCCGTATGCGCCGGCCGCTGAACGAGATCTGCGCGCTTCAGCCCGGGATGCTGTTGCCGGTATCCCCGGATGCCATCGCCCAGGCCGAACTGGTGGTGCGCCCGCGCTACCTTGTGGCAGAGGGGCGGCTTGGCCAATTGGGTGGCATGCGGGCTATCCGGATACGGGTGAAGGACGAACAGGCGGGCCACGGCGCGATGCCACTTGCACGGACCACCGCCCTTTCGGCCAGAGGGGATGAGGCCGGGCCGCTTGAAGAGCCCGCTTTGGCGTCCCTCAATGCGCTTGAACCCGACCCTGCGTTCGGGGGCGAGTTGCCCGCGCTTGGCGATCTGGAGGGTGAGGCGGATGGGCTATCGTTGCCCGGCCCGGACGGCCTGCCGGGAGATCTGTCCATGTGGGAAGACGATCCGGATCAGGATGGGCAGCACGGGGACAGCGGTGAGATGGCCCTGCCGGACCCCCTGCCGATGCTCGATCTGCCGTGATGCCATTGACCTGCGTCAAGGACAGATCCGCCCGTGGCTGCCATGTTGCGCGCGCAGGGACTTGAGTCGGCGCCATTTCCTCCCCGGTTTATTTTTAGGCAAGGCTCTGGTTCCTGCCATCTGATTGGCGGAAATTTACGCATTCTTAAGGAACGCCCTGCCAAAATCAGCGAAGTAGAACCGGATCGTGCTAAGAAAAACGATGAGCGGCAAAGGGAGTTGACGATGAATTTGAATGGCGAAGATTGGGGCCAGGTAGCGCAGATCATCCATAAGTGCCCGGCGGACTCGCGCTACAAACTGCAACCGAAACTGGAGAGCTGGATCACCGCCAGAACGATCAGAGGGAAGCCGGTACCGCCTGCGGCCCGCCAGTTGAATGACGAGTTGCGGGACGAGGCGATAGAAGCGCAGTTTGACAATTTCCCTGTCTGAACGGACGCCCGACCGGACATATCCGAGACACATCTGCAACAGCCCGCCGCGCCTTGCGCATGGGGGGCTGCGTCTGCGGCTTGCCTGAGCAGGCGGCTTTGGGTGTAGAGTGCGTGCAACGGATGTGTGTGAAGGGGGCCCCGTGCCGGATCTGGTTGAAACAGAACGTCGCGACGCGCTGGCGCTGATCCGTCTGACGCGCCCGCCTGCCAATGTTCTGACCCCGGCGCTGCGCCTGGCGCTGAATGCGGAGCTGTCTGCCGCACAAGACGCCCCGGAGATCAGGGCGATTGTCCTTACCGGGGCCGGTCCGGGGTTTTGCCCGGGCGTGGACGTCTCGGAATATGACGGCGTTTTGGCCGATCCGTGGGTCGATGCGCTTTGCACCCGGATCGAGATGTCGTCAAAACCGGTGGTGGCCGCGCTTCATGGCGCGGTCATGGGAGCGGGGTTCGAACTGGCGCTGGCCGCACATGCCCGTGTCGCGCATAACCGGACGCGCTTTGCCATGCCGGATATCAAGCTCAACATGATCCCCGGCGGCGGGGCCACGCAGCGTTTGCCGCGACTGCTCGGGGCGCAGGCCGCGCTTGAGCTTCTGCTGAGCGGGCAGACGCTTTTCGCCTCCGATATCCGGTTGAACCGGCTCATGGCGCAGCTCACCGAGGGCGCGCCGGTCGAGGCGGCCTGTCAGCTTGCGATGCGCCTGGCGGATGGCGGCGGATGGCGGCGTGTGCGCGATGAAACGCGGGGCTTTGGCGATCCGGAGGGGTATCAGTCCGCCCTGTCCAGCCTGCGGCGGCAGATCACATCCGAACAAAGTGCCGCAGCGGACATGCTGCGCTGTGTGGAAGCCGCGCAACTTTTGCCTTTCGAGCAGGGGCTGCAATTCGAGCAGAGCCTTTTTCGAGACCGGCTGATGGCGCCAGATGCCCGCGCGGCACGGCATATCCTGATGGCTGAACGCTATGCGGCCCTGCCGCCGAAATCT
This sequence comes from Roseovarius faecimaris, assembly GCF_009762325.1. NCBI lineage: Bacteria > Pseudomonadati > Pseudomonadota > Alphaproteobacteria > Rhodobacterales > Roseobacteraceae > Roseovarius > Roseovarius faecimaris. Next base: position 1,823,733 of record NZ_CP034348.1, on the reverse strand, counting down.
CCGCGCAGCGTCACGGCGATCCGCCAGGTCGCCCTTTACGGATCGCGCGACCGGCTTGGCGAGCTTGCCCTGACCTTCATCGCGCATGATGTTCAGGTGGCCATCGTCACAGCCGGACCAGCCGAGGCGGCGGCCTTCGATGCCTGGGTGGCGCGACGCCTGCAAAATCAGATGAAAGCGGGGGAACTGAACGACGAGGAGCACCGTCAGCGCATGGCGCGGCTGGATACGCGCACCGGGCCCGGGGCGCTGGCGCAAGCCGATCTGATCTTTGACGATGGGTCGGTGCCGGGTACGCCTCAGAGCGGCCTTCAGCCGCATGCGATCTGGGTGCTGCTGGGGCGCGATCACCGGCCAGATGCGCGCCGGGCGCAACTGGCGCTGAGCAAACCGGTCCTGCCGGTGCATCTGTGGCAGCCCGTCATCGCCCGTGCGGTGGCGGAGGTCACGTTCAGCGCGCAACAGGACATGGCGGATGTCGCCGGGTTGATGGCGGCAATGAACCGGATCGGAATTTCCGTTCTGCTGACCAAGGCGCGGGCCGGAGAAATCGAGCATCGGTTATCCGGCGCGCTTTTCAGGGCTGGGCTTGGCCTGATGGCGCTTGGCGCACGTCCCGATGACGTGGATGCCGCAGCGCGCCGGATGGGCCTTGCAACGGGGCCATGCGAGATGATGGACCGGGCCGGGCTTCCCAAGATACGGGCGCAACTCGGCGCGGGCGCCGAAGGGGATGCCGGTATTCACCTGCTGGAGAGGGTTATCGGCGCAGGCCGAACCGGGCAAAGCACGGGGCAGGGGTTCTATGCCTATCGGGGCGGGCAAGCGAGTGCGGACCCGCTGTTGGACCGGCTGCTGCCGGGGGATGCCGGGGCGGCTCTTTCGGCGGTGCCGCCAGAGCAGGCGCTGCTTGCTGCGCTGGCCAATGCCGCGGCCGAGATCATGGCCGCGGGCCTTCTGCGCCGGGCCTCAGAGATCGACCTCGCCATGGTCAACGGCATGGGGTTTGATCGCGCACGGGGCGGGCCGCTGTTACAGGTCGATCTGGGCGGGCTGTTCTCGCTCTACAAGGACATGCGTGCGCTGGGGCAGCGGGCGCCGGTCTGGGTGCCGCATGCCAGGATCGAAACCATGGTGAAAAACGGCGATGGTTTCTTTGGCCGCAGTATCGGCTAGCGGATCAGCTGAATGCGATACCCAGAACGACGATCATCAGGCCAAGCACCGACAGAAACAAGGCGCCTGTGTTCAGGGGCATCACCTTCTGAACCGCGGCGCGCAGCTCTTCATCGCTCAGTCCGGCTTTCTTGGCCTTCCAGACGGATGCGATGCACCAGACAAGCCCCGCGAGCCCGATGAGCGACACCAAGGCGCCGATCCAGATCAGATTTTCCATGCCAATGCCCTCCGGCCTGTGCGTATTTCGCGCCCCGCGCCTAGCGCATGAGGTGTTGGGTTGCAAGGTCGCAGATGCGTCTTGCAGCGTCGCGCGCTCGGGGGTAGGACAGGCGTTCAGGACAGCAAAAGAGGCCCATCATGAGCGATATCTCTCCCGACAGCAGCTACCGTGTAACAGCCGATGAGCTTCGCCAGTTCATTGAGCGCTTCGAGCGGCTTGAGGCCGAGAAGAAGGATATCGCAGATCAGCAGAAAGAGGTCATGGCCGAGGCCAAGGCCCGTGGTTACGACACCAAGGTGATGCGCAAGGTGATCAGCCTGCGCAAGCGCGACAAGGACGATATCGCCGAGGAAGAGGCCGTGCTGGAGATGTACAAGGAAGCGCTGGGAATGTGATGACGCTTACGGGGTGATCAGGTTGATCCCCGGAATGCGCTGAATCGCATAAAGATCTTCGTCATAGATTTCCGTGAGCTGGTCTATCAGGTCTTCGGTCCAGCCGGGTATGTCCAGCTCTTCCTCTATGGCTTCGTCCTTGGCGAACTTGTCGAGAAAAGCCGCGATCACGCGGCGCTTCTGGATTTCCGACATGCCGGGATGCGAGGCGATATAGGCATCGAACCGCTTGAGCCCGGCAGGCGTCATGATCTCGTTCAGAAGAGCGAATTCGCCTTCGATTTCCACCGTGGGGTCGATCCCGGCCATCTCGCGCAGGACCTGCGCCCAGATAAGCGGCAGATCCTCGTTGCACCAGACCGTGATCGGCAGGTCGGGGAAGGCTTCGCGCACCCGGGTCAGCATGTCGGACCAGCGCACGCTGCGCGGGTCCACATGACGCATGAATTCGTCGAAACTTGTATAGGGTGTTTTCTGATACACGGCCGGAAGAAAGGTCGCCGGGTTGCAGATGGCCAGATAAAGCTCAAGCGCATCATGGTTGAAGATCCCGGTGAGAATCTCCAGCCGTTGTTCTGTCGCCGCATAGAGGCTGCCCGCCGAGATCGCCATTTTCGGGGTTCCGAACAGGCCCGGATTGGACAGGATCACACGATCCATGGCATCGCCCTTCAGGATCGTATCGAGGATCACATCCCGCACATCCGTGCCCAGACCGGTATGCTGCGCGGTCTGGAACACGTCGCGGATCAGCTTGCGATAGGTTGTGGGATGCGGAACATTGGTGCCGAATTCACCCAGCATATCGCGATTGGCGATCAGCGTGTTCACCAGGCGATCTTCGTCTGTGATATGGGCACCGGCGTGAAGTACGACTTGCATCTTAGGTCCAGGGGTCTCGTGAACATCTGCGGGTTTACCTGTTCGCACGCCAGTGTAAACCGGCTTTTGAGCCTCTGTCATGGCACGGGCATGGCGATGCTAAGGTAAATGGGGCCTCAATTCGGCCACACAAGGCGGAATTTCTCTTGCGCGGTGACTGAGCTTGGCGTAGTCACGCGCCCGTGCCCCTATAGCTCAGCTGGTAGAGCAACTGATTTGTAATCAGTAGGTCCGCGGTTCGAGTCCGTGTGGGGGCACCAGTTTTTTCCTGACAGTCGAAATTCCCCCGCGCCGCGTGCCTTATCCGCTTGCATCGCGCGGGTCCGGTCCCTAGAAGACCCCTGATTTTGACCGCCGCAGACGCCTCTGCGGCCCGATGCATATGAGAGGACGACAATGCAGGTCACCGAAACCCTGAATGAGGGTCTGAAACGCGGCTACAAAATGGTGCTGAGCGCCAAGGAGCTGGATGACAAGGTTCTGGCCAAGCTCAAGGAAGCGCAGCCCGAGATCGAGATGAAAGGCTTCCGCAAAGGCAAGGTGCCGCTGCCGCTGCTGAAAAAGCAGTTTGGCGCACGTGTGCTGGGCGAAGCCATGCAAGAAGCCGTCGATGGCGCCATGTCCAAGCATTTCGAGGACAGCGGCGAGCGTCCGGCAGCCGAGCCTGCCGTCAAGATGACCAACGAGGACTGGAAAGAAGGCGACGACGTCGAGGTCGAAATGTCCTATGAGGCGCTGCCGGAGATCCCCGAGCTGGCGCTGGACAAGATCAAGCTGGAAAAGCTGGTCGTGAAGGCCGATGACGCCGCCGTGGACGAAGCGCTCGGGAACCTGGCCTCGACGGCGCAGGATTTCAAGGATCGCCGCAAGGGATCCAAGGCCAAGGATGGCGACCAGGTCACGTTTGACTTTGTCGGCAAGGTCGATGGCGAGGCCTTCGAAGGCGGCTCGGCCGAAGACTATCCGCTGGTGCTGGGCTCCAACAGCTTCATCCCGGGCTATGAAGAGCAGCTCGTTGGTGTAAAGGCCGGTGAAGAGAAGGACGTGACCGTTTCCTTCCCCGAAGATTATCAGGCCGAGCATCTGGCGGGTAAGGAAGCCGTGTTTTCCTGCACGATCAAGGCTGTGAAAGAGCCGGTCGCTGCCGAGATCAACGATGAACTGGCGCAGAAATTCGGCGCCGAGGATCTCGAAGCGCTCAAGACGCAAATCCGCGAGCGTCTGGAGATGGAATATGCCGGTGCGGCCCGCGCGATCATGAAGCGCGGCCTGCTGGATGCGCTGGACAAAACGGTGAAGTTCGAGCTGCCGCCGACCATGGTCGAAATGGAAGCCAAGCAGATTGCCCATCAGCTCTGGCATGAGGATAACCCGGATGTGCATGGTCACGATCACCCCGAGATCGAGCCCACCAAAGAGCACACGGAACTCGCCGAGCGCCGCGTGAAGCTGGGCCTCGTTCTGGCCGAGCTTGGCCGGGTGGCCGAGGTGCAGGTGTCGGATGCGGAAATGACCCAGGCGGTGATGGAGCAGGCGCGGCAGTATCCGGGTCAGGAGCGCGAGTTCTTCGAATTCGTGCAATCGAACCCGCAGATGCAGCAACAGCTGCGCGCGCCGATCTTCGAGGACAAGGTGGTCGATCACGCATTTGAACAGGCGAAGGTCACCGAGAAAGAGATCAGCAAGGACGATCTTGAAAAGGCGCTGGAAGCCCTCGAAGACGAGTGATCGGCTTCAGGCATGTCATGAAATTGGGCCGCCCTGCCAGGGGCGGCCCTCTTCGTTTGCGCGGGGAAGCAGGTTGGTCACTCCTGTCCCTGAAATGGGTGTCGCGAGTTGGGGGTCAGGCGTCACTCATCTTGCGTTCACGAAGCATCTGAGTGATGGCATCACGCAGTGCGATGGCATCCGAGCGCTCTCGCTCGGTCCGGGCAGAGGAGATCTGCTGTTCGCAATATGCTTTTAGTTCAGTTTCCATGATGTTGGTGTCGCGGTCTTTTCTCGCATCGATCACCTCGTCTTCATCGAGGAAGATATCGCCCTCAATGCCCGCAAAGTTGCGGACGCGTTCGATCCGGTCTTCTGTACAATCAACCAGGGCAGCGAGCGCCTTCACCTTGCCCATATCCGCGGTTTTTCCGACATAGCCGTAAGGCGCATTTTCAGACCGTTTCATGACACGGTCCATCAAGGGATCGATGACCGTGATGATGTCTGATATGCCGGCTGCGCGGGCATATTCCATGATGCCGACCATAAGCTCGGCTGTGGTGTAGGAAACCGAGTTGCGCAGAGTTCCCTTGCTAAGCCGCTCGCGATCGACACAGAAGCGGGTCGATTCCCAGATCGTTGCGCTGCGCAGTGGCGGCTCTCCATCCAGGATGTCATAGAACACATCCGACAGCATATGCGGGCCAGTGGTCTGCAACAGCCTGGCGCACCCGATCACCTGATAGTCATCGTCCAGTGAAACGATGTAGGCGGGATTCAACTCATCGAACTCGTCCGTTTCTCGACCATGAAGAACCCGGACATCCCATCCCATCCTGTCTTGAAACACGCGAGCGCGAAGCTTGTACATGTCGTCAAGTATGGTGGTGAAGCGGTCTTTGTTTATTCCGTCGATAACAATGATCATTTTGATTTCCCCCATGATGTCTTTGTCATGAAGGAATTTTAGCAGCGCTACAGGATCTTGGTATTGTGGAAATCCCGTATTTAGGACCGAAAAAGAGACATCATTGTAGACGCCAACCCTCAGTGCGGGTTCAACCCGGGTAAATCAGCCCAATGCTCACGGCGCGGCCGACGGCCTGAGGGGTCGTGATTGTGCTCAGTTTCTCGCGGCTGGAGCGAAGATGCACTTCGACGGTGCGGGCGGAAATGCCGAGGATATCGGCCACGTCCTGTTGTGTTTTGCCCACGGCGACCCATTGCAATATTTCAATCTCGCGCGCGGAGAGGGCAGGGTATTGCAGAATATCGAGGAGCCGGTCTGATTTCATGACCCGGTCGTGCATATAGACGGCGCTGAGTTGCAGATCAGCGATGATGTTCTTCTTCAGCTTTGCCCAGCAGGCGCCGGAGGCCGAGGAGGTGACGCTGAAAAGTCCGGTTTCTCCGAAGGGCCCGCGCACCGGAACGGTCAGCCCCTTATCGGGCAAACCGAAATCGGATGCCTGGTCGAAAATGTTGGTGAACGCTTCTGTGTGGTCGAGCCTGCTCCAATCCACCGGTGCGATGCTGCGGCTTGCGGTGTGCAGGGTCGGATCACTCAGATGCAGGTTCTGCTGCATGTAGTGGTCGCGCCAGCGGTCAGGATAGGTGGTGAAGGCCACGACTTTGCCGCTGACCGGATTGGCCGACGCGTAAGAGGCATAATCAAGTTCGAGCGCGCCGCAGATCTGGTTAAGGTAATCCACGAAATCATGGCGGCCTTGGGGTGTCGCGGCGAGGTCAATCAGTTCCATCGAACATCCCTGACACCATCACCCAACGCACGATAAAGCCCACCCCGGGATAGGGGGGGCTGGCAGACATTCTGATGCGCTCCAGTCGCGCAGGGGCCTTTCATACCCATATGCAGTCCTCTGAACGGGCGTATTCACCGAAAAGCAAGTATCGCAAAAAGAATATTGCCGCGATGCCGTTCAACTCCTGAGAATAGTGTCTTGATCCATTTGGTCAAACGAAAACGGGCCGCGCAATCACTCGCGCGGCCCGTCCTTGTTCTGTGACGAAGCGGATCAGCTTTCTTCGCTGTCCTCAGCCGGAGCCTCGTCAGCCGCGACGGTGGCGGCCAGGTCGTCATCGTCATTCGCGGCCGAACCGATATCCTCGAAGAGTTCGGCAATCTCGAACTCGGCGGCTTCCTCGGCTTCGGCGGCAGCGTCCTGAATGGTCTTACCGGAGGCTTGAAGCTCGGCTTCCTCGGACGAGCGCGCGACGTTCAGCACGATCGTGGCGTCCACCTCGGGGTGCAGCGACACGATCACGTCATGCAGACCCAGTTCCTTGATCGGGCGGGCCAGAGCGACCTGCTTGCGATCCAGCGAGAAACCGTTGTCGGTGGCTGCGTCCGCCGCGTCACGCGTCGATACAGAGCCGTAGAGAGCGCCCGAATCCGAAGCCTGACGAATCACGACGAATTGCTGACCGTTGAGTTTGTCAGCCATCGCTTCGGCTTCTTTCTTGGTCTCCAGGTTGTTGGCTTCGAGCTGCGCCTTGCGGGCTTCGAAGTCGGCGATGTTGCTTTCCGAGGCCGACAGGGCCTTGCCCTGGGGCAGAAGGAAATTGCGGGCATAGCCCGGTTTCACATCGACCACATCGCCCATCTGGCCCAGCTTGGCCACGCGCTCAAGAAGGATAACTTGCATCGTCTCTCTCCTTACTTCACGGCATAGGGCAGCAGAGCCAGGAAGCGGGCGCGTTTGATGGCCTTGGCCAGTTCACGTTGCTTCTTGGCCGAGACGGCAGTGATGCGCGAGGGCACGATCTTGCCGCGCTCGGAAATGTAGCGCTGCAGCAGCTTGGTGTCTTTGTAGTCGATCTTCGGCGCGTTCTCACCCGAGAAGGGGCAAACTTTGCGACGGCGGAAAAATGGTTTTGCAGCCATAACTTAGCTTCCTTTCTTCAGGCGATTACGGGCGGCGTTCGCGGCGTTCGCCACGCTCGTCGCGCTTTTGCATCTGGACCGAGGGACCTTCGGCATGCTCGTCGACCTTGATGGTCAGAACACGCATCACGTCTTCGTGCAGGCGCATCAGGCGCTCCATTTCCTGGATCGCGGCGGCAGGTGCGTCGGTCTTCAGGAAGGCATAGTGGCCCTTGCGGTTCTTGTTGATCTTGTAGGCCATCGTCTTGATGCCCCAGTACTCGTGCTCGACGAGTTTGCCGCCATTGTCGGCGAGGATCGCACCAAAATGTTCGATGAGGCCTTCGGCTTGCGTGTTGGACAAGTCCTGACGCGAGATAAAGACATGCTCGTAAAGAGGCATGGGTCGTTTCCACTTCTGTCAAGGCGCATTTCATAGGAGGGCCGACCCCTTCCGCGACCCATCCACGAGAGACTGCGCGGTTCATAAAAACTGCGGAAGGAAGCCGGGCTATACGATGGATCGCCCAGCGGGGCAAGGGGGTGTGCCGCTGTCAGATAATCTCCTTGCGGGTGCCGTATTCTTGTCGCGATTGGCCCCGATCATCGCCTGCAAAGTCGTTTGGCATTGGCGCTGGAATGTGCTTTTCGGCAAACGCGGCATGGGACATATCCTGAGCAAAGGTTGTCGCCTGATCCGGACCAGTTGGATTGAGACCCGCACTCGGTATATCCCACGGATTGAGGAGGACAGACATGGTTGCGTTAAGCGATACAGAGGCCGGTCGGCAATCGGCCAGCGGGGTCAACCGGGGTGGCCGGATCTTCTTTGGTTCGGTCCTCGTCATATCGGCGCTTGGGCTTTGGGCGGTTCCGGTCGCTGATGGCGATGCGGCCATGCGCCTGATCAAGTTGCTGGTGAGCATGGTGCTGGCAGGGGTGGGCGTGATGTTTTTCCTGTCGCTCGACCGCGGCCGCGACCTGCCCGAGATCCAGCTGGACACGGCCAAGCGCGAGCTTCGCATCATCAAGCATGACAGCACCGGCACGGCCTATGTCGATGCGGTTCACAGCTTCGACGCGCTCTCGGAAGTGAGCATTCAGGACCGGTTGCTGACGGCGCGCGATGACCGCGGCAATCTCGTGGCGTCCGTGCCCTTGCGCGATAGCTCTACCGAGGCGGCCCTCAAAGAGGCGCTGAACCGCGCAGCCTGAGCAGGCGGCAGGCGAATGTTCGCTGTTCCACAGATCATGTTGAAGAATTTGGGGTTGCCGCCGACGGTTTGCGAGCCAATTCTCTTTTCATCTTAAACGTGTCGTAACAGAGGACCGCCTGATGAAAAGATTTGCCCTTGCCGCAGCGCTTGCCGCTCTGGCCACCACAGCCACCGCCGAAGCCGAGAAGTATGTTCTCGATGCCGGCCACAGTCAGGTCGTGTTCTCGTACGACCATCTGGGTTATTCCACAACGTATAACATGTTCTCGGGATTCAATGGCGAGATCATGTTCGACCAGGACAGCCCCGCCAACTCCTCGGTAAGCGTGTCGATGCCGGTGATGTCACTCTTTACCGGCTGGGAAGCTCGTTTTGAGCACTTCATGAGCGAAGACTTCTTTGGCGCGGCCGACGGGGACATGATCACCTTCACGTCCACTGGGATCGAAGTCACCGGTGAAGACACCGCGATGATCACCGGCGATCTGACCATCAATGGCACGACCAAATCCGTCGTGCTCGACTCCAAGCTCAACCGTGTGGCCGAGCACCCGATGGCGGGCAAGCCCTGGGCCGGGTTCGATGCAACCACAACGATCCTGCGCTCGGATTTCGGGCTGGGCAAATTTGCTCCGCACGTGTCGGATGAGCTGGCTGTGATGATCTCGATCGAGGCTCAGAAGGCCGACTGACCGGCGCTTCGGAGCCACCACTCATACGCAATGATGAAAGGCCGGCGAGGGATTACCCGTCGGCCTTTTTCGCGCTTTCCTTCTGGGCCTTGAAGGCCTTTAGTTTTTTCAGAAGCATGGCGCGGGCCTTGATATTGGCGCGACGCACGCGGACATAGGTCAGGAACGCTTCTTCGGCTGTCTGTGACGTGGCGCCGAGCACCTGCGCGATCTCGTTGACCAGCTCTTCGTCGCCGGTGGCTTCGATGGCCTTGATCACATCGCAGGCCAGCTCGTCGGCAAGGTCTTCGATCACGCCCATGTTGTCACCGCGTGGTTTCGGTCAGACGGCGCTTCACATATGTGGTCACGTTGTCGATCATCGTGTCCATGTAAGGCTCTTCGAAGAAATGGCCCGAGCCTTCGATTTCCTGATGGGTGATCGTGATGCCCTGTTGCTCATGCAGCTTGTTGACCAGCGCATGCGTGTCAGCGGGCGGCGCCACGCGGTCATTCGTGCCGTTGATGATCAACCCGGAGGACGGGCAGGGCGCCAGGAATGAAAAGTCATACATATTGGCCGGCGGGCTGACCGAGATGAACCCGGTGATCTCGGGCCGACGCATCAGAAGCTGCATGCCGATCCACGCACCGAAAGAGAAGCCCGCGACCCAGCAATGCTTGGAATTGTTGTTCATCGACTGCAGGTAGTCGAGTGCCGATGCGGCATCCGAAAGCTCGCCCACGCCCTGGTCATATTCGCCCTGGCTGCGCCCGACACCGCGGAAGTTGAACCGCAACACGGTGAAGCCCATGTTGTAGAAGGCGTAATGCAGGTTGTAGACGACCTTGTTGTTCATCGTCCCGCCAAATTGCGGATGCGGGTGCAGAACGATGGCGATCGGTGCGTCACGCTCACGTTGGGGGTGGTAGCGTCCTTCAAGACGGCCCTCTGGGCCTGCGAAAATTACCTCGGGCATGTGCGCCTGCAATCCTTCGTCTTGGGTCCGTTAAGCGCTGCTCAGATTTCTTGACGAAATCGCTCAGACATCTTAGAACCTTTCTAAGTTCCAGCCTGTGCCGGATGGGCTGCAAGCGAGATAAGACCTGCGCGCGCCAAGGTCAATCAATTCGCAAGAGGAAAAACGATGAAACTCAGCACCAAGGGACGATATGCGATGGTGGCCCTGGCCGATATCGCGCTTCAGGAGCGTGACGGGCTGGTGACGCTGGGGGATGTCGCCAGACGGCAGGATATTTCACTGCCCTATCTGGAACAGCTTTTCGTGAAGTTGCGCCGGGCCGATCTTGTGACTTCGGTGCGCGGGCCAGGTGGCGGGTACCGTTTGGCGCGGCCAGCTTCGGAAATCCGGGTGACGGAGGTCCTGGCGGCAGTCGATGAAACGGTGGACGCGCTGCACAAGGGGGCAGGGGCGTCGGGGGCGACGAGCGGGTCGCGGGCGCAATCGATGACCAACCGGCTTTGGGAAGGGCTGAGCGCGCATGTCTATGTGTTTCTGCATCAGACAAGGCTGAGCGACGTGGTCGAGAACACGCTGGCCCCATGCCCGGCGGTGCCCAATCTCTTTGCCGTGGTGGATGACGAGTGACCGGGGCGCGGCAAGAAAATTCTGCGAATTTTCTATGTGAGTATTTTTGGAACAATGAAAGAGGGGCTTGGCAGTGAAGCGGGTCTATCTTGATTACAACGCGACCGCGCCGTTGCGCGCCGAGGCCCGTGCCGCGATGATTGAGGCGATGGACGTGGTGGGCAACCCGTCCAGCGTGCATGCCGAGGGTCGCGCGGCGAAGGGGTTGATTGAACGCGCACGCGGTCAGGTGGCGGCGGCGGTCGGGTGTCGTCCGCAGGAGGTGATATTCACCAGCGGGGCCACCGAAGCGGCACGCGTTCTGGGCGATCTGCCCGAGGGTTGCGATGTTCTGGTGCAGGAGACCGCGCATGATGCGCTCTGGGCGCAGGTGCGTATGCACAATTGGCCAGAGAGGCCTAAAGGGCCGGGGCATACGCTGGCCATGGGGTTGGCCAATTCCGAAACCGGGGTGATCACAAACCCGCCGGAGCAGATCGACGGGCAGTATCCTTTCGGGCAGGCGCGGGCGGACTGGCTGTGTCTGGATATCACCCAGGCGCTGGGGCGTATGCCGTTCTCTTTTGCCTGGTCCGGGGCGGATATGGCCATTTGCTCGGCCCACAAGCTTGGCGGGCCAAAGGGGGTGGGCGCGCTGATCCTGCGGCAAGGGTTGGATATCACACCACTGGCGCTTGGAGGCGGGCAAGAGATGGGTCGCCGGTCAGGTACGGAAAATGTCATTGGAATCGCAGGGTTCGGGGCCGCAGTTGAAGCAGCGATGCGGGATCTGGAAAGCGGCGTCTGGGGTGAAGTTGAAAAACTTAGAAACATTCTAGAATTGTCCCTTGAGGAATCCTCTAATGAGACTATTTTTGTCGGGAAATCGGAGGAGCGGCTTCCCAACACCTCCTGCATCCTGTCGCCGGGCTGGAAAGGCGAGACACAGGTGATGCAGATGGATCTTGCCGGATTTGCCGTCTCAGCCGGGTCGGCCTGCTCCAGCGGGAAGGTGAAGACGAGCCGCGTCCTGACGGCGATGGGCTTTGACGAGCGCGAGGCGGCATCCGCGATCAGGGTGTCGCTCGGGCCGGAGACGACAGAAGACGACGTGCGCCGCTTTGCACAAACCTGGCGCGCCGCAAGAGACAAACACCGCGCCCGAGCGGCGTGAAAGAGGGAGACGACATGCCTGCATTGGATGACACGCAAGTCAAGGACGGTGTGGATCAGGAAACGGTCGACGCGGTTCGTCAGGTCAGCACCTATAAATACGGCTGGGAAACCGAGATCGAGATGGAGTACGCCCCCAAGGGGCTGACGCCGGACATCGTGCGGCTGATCTCGGAGAAAAACGAAGAGCCCGAGTGGATGACCGAGTGGCGGCTGGCGGCCTATGAACGCTGGCTGAAGCTGGAAGAGCCGGATTGGGCGATGGTCGACTATCCCGAGATCGACTTTCAGGATCAGTATTATTATGCGCGCCCGAAGTCGATGGAGACGAAGCCAAAGTCACTGGATGAGGTCGATCCCAAGCTTCTGGCCACCTATGAAAAACTGGGCATCCCGCTGAAGGAACAGATGATCCTGGCCGGTGTAGAAGGGGCCGAGGATGCCCCTGCCGAAGGCCGCAAAGTGGCGGTGGACGCGGTGTTTGACAGCGTCTCGGTCGGGACGACCTTCCAGGAAGAGCTGAAAAAGGCAGGGGTGATCTTCTGCTCGATCTCCGAAGCGATCAAAGAGCACCCGGAGCTGGTGAAGAAGTACCTCGGCTCGGTCGTGCCGGTCAGTGACAATTTCTATGCCACGCTGAACAGCGCGGTCTTCTCGGATGGGTCGTTCGTCTATGTGCCGCCGGGCGTGCGCTGTCCGATGGAGCTCAGCACCTATTTCCGGATCAATGCCGAAAACACCGGCCAGTTCGAGCGGACGCTGATCATTGCCGACAAGGGCTCTTACGTCAGCTATCTGGAAGGCTGCACCGCGCCGCAGCGGGACATCGCGCAGCTGCATGCCGCTGTGGTGGAGATCGTCATCGAGGAAGATGCCGAGGTGAAATATTCCACCGTTCAAAACTGGTTCCCGGGCGATGAAAACGGCAAGGGCGGGATCTATAATTTCGTGACCAAACGCGCCGATTGCCGGGGCGACCGTGCCAAGGTGATGTGGACGCAGGTCGAGACAGGCTCGGCCGTGACCTGGAAATACCCCAGCTGCATCCTGCGCGGCAATGACAGCCAGGGCGAGTTCTACTCGATTGCCATCACCAACAACATGCAGCAGGCCGATACCGGCACGAAAATGGTGCATCTGGGGCGCAACACCAAGTCGCGGATCGTGTCCAAGGGGATCAGCGCCGGCAAGGCGCAGAACACCTATCGCGGGCTTGTCTCGATGCACCCCAAGGCCAAGAACAGCCGGAATTACACCCAGTGTGATAGCCTGCTGATCGGCGACAAATGCGGGGCGCATACGGTGCCTTATATCGAGGTAAAGAACAATTCCTCCCGCGTGGAGCATGAGGCGACCACATCCAAGGTGGATGACGACCAGCTTTTCTATTGCCGCCAGCGCGGCATGGACGAGGAAGAGGCGGTGGCGCTTGTCGTCAACGGCTTCTGCAAGGACGTGCTGCAAGCCCTGCCGATGGAATTTGCCATGGAAGCGCAACAGCTTGTGGCGATTTCGCTTGAAGGGTCGGTGGGGTGACATATGCTCCGGCGCCTGAAAGACAAGCTCTCATCGCCACTGCTTCAGCAGAAGCTTCTGGTGGGGGCGTTCCTTCCCCTGGTGTTTTTCCTACCGCTTCTCATACTGGTCGTCTTTTGGCCCGGAGAGGAGGGTGCGATCGTGTGGAAGGTCATGGCGCTGACATTGACACCTGCATCGCTCTTCGGGCTTTGGGTGCTCTATCTCTACTTCGTTGCTCAGATTTCTGATCAAGAGCGCCAGTTGGACAAGTGGAAATGATCATGAGCACAGCCGGATTTAAGCATGACCGCTCCCGTGCAACTGCCGCACGACAGCCATCTGAGGTTCGTCATGATGACTGATCAATCCGAGCCATTTGTGCAAAAGGTTGCCACGGTGCTGCCCTTCGTGATGCCTGCCATCGGCGGAGGTATCGGTGTCGTGCTTGTCAATATGTCGAACCTGGGCAACCCGTTCATCTATATCTCCACGGGCGCTTTGCTTGGCTGGCTGGTTGCCCGTCTCATCGCCAAACCACTGGAAGCCATGGCCGACCGGCAAAGGAGCAAGAGATGATCATCACCACAACGAATTCGGTCGAAGGCCGCCAGATCACCGAGTACGTGGGCATTGTCGTGGGCGAAGCGATCATGGGCGCAAATGTTGTGCGCGATATCTTCGCCTCGATCACCGATATCGTCGGTGGCCGCTCGGGCGCGTATGAGAGCAAGCTACAGGATGCCCGCGACACGGCGCTCTATGAACTGGAAGAGCGCGCCCGCGCCAAGGGGGCCAATGCGGTTGTGGGGGTCGATCTCGATTACGAGGTGGTGGGCAATTCAATGCTGATGGTCTCGGCCTCGGGCACCGCGGTGGTGCTTGCCTGAGATGGACGCCGCGACCCGCATAGACCGCCCCGTGCTGACCATGCCCGCCGAAGAGGCGGAGGCCGTGCGTGCGGCGTATGAGGCGGCGTCGGTGATCCTGGAATATGGCTCGGGCGGGTCAACCGTGATGGCGTCCGAGATGCCCGGAAAACAGGTGTTTTCCGTGGAGAGCGACAAGGCCTGGGCGCAGGATATGCGCGCCTGGTTCGAGCAGAACCCGCCTGCGGGCGGCACGCAGATCGACGTGATATGGTCTGACATCGGTCCGACCAAGAAATGGGGCCACCCGGCGGATCACAGCGGCTGGGAGCGGTTCGCGCGTTACCCGCTTGAGGTCTGGGATCTGGCGGAGTTTCGCCAACCCGATGTGGTGCTGGTCGATGGCCGTTTCCGTCCCGGCTGCGCGCTGGCAACGGCGTTTCGTACGCTCAAGCCCGTCACGGTGCTGATCGACGACTATGCCAAGCGTCGTCAGTACCACAAGGTCGAGCCCTATATCGGCAGCCCGCAAATGGTCGGGCGACTGGCGCGGTTCGAGGTGAAACCAAGACCGGTTCCGGCCGACAAACTGATTGAAATCATACGGATGATGACCCAGCCCTGAGCCGGGTCTGGATATATGAGAGGACCTGAAGACCATGTTGGAAATCAAAGACCTGCACGTTGATCTTGAAGAAGAGGACAAGTCGATCCTCAAAGGTGTGAACCTGACGGTCGAGGCCGGAAAGGTCCATGCGATCATGGGCCCGAACGGGTCGGGCAAATCAACGCTGTCCTATGTTCTGTCGGGCAAGGACGGCTATGAGGTGACCAAGGGCTCGGCCACGCTGGAGGGCGAGGATATCCTTGAGATGGAACCCGAAGAGCGCGCGGCGGCGGGCATTTTCCTTGCGTTTCAGTATCCCGTTGAGATCCCCGGCGTGGGCAACATGACCTTCCTTCGCACGGCGATGAATGCGCAGCGCAAGGCGCGTGGCGAGGACGAACTGAGTGCTGCGGATTTCCTCAAGCTCGTGCGCGAAAAGGCCAAGACACTGAAGATCGACGCCGATATGCTGAAACGTCCGGTGAATGTGGGTTTCTCCGGCGGCGAGAAAAAGCGCAACGAGATCCTGCAGATGGCGATGCTGGAGCCGAAGATGTGCATCCTCGACGAGACCGACTCGGGCCTCGATGTAGACGCGATGAAACTCGTGGCCGAAGGGGTGAATGCGCTGCGCGACGAGGGCCGGGGGTTTCTGGTGATCACCCACTATCAGCGCTTGCTGGATCATATCAAACCTGACGTTGTGCATATCATGGCCGACGGGAAGATCGTGAAATCCGGCGGGCCCGAGCTGGCGCTTGAGGTCGAGAACAACGGCTATGGCGACATCCTCGCGGAGGTGGCGTGATGGCTTTGCCGCAAGCGAAATTGGATGCCACCGAGGCCCGTCTGGCCGCGCTGAGCCTGCCTGAGGGGGCGGCCTGGGCGACCGGGTTGCGCGAAGGTGCGCTTGCCCGGCTGCGGGCCGCGGGCCTTCCGAACCGGCGCGATGAATACTGGAAATACACAAGACCCGACGCGCTTGTCGCGCCCGAGGCAAAACCCGCGGCGCTGTTTGACACCGCGGGTGAGGCTGAGCTTTTCGGCAACCGTGACCGGATCAAGATCGTTTTCGTCGATGGTGAGTTCGACGCGGAGGCGAGCGATGATCTGAGCGGCGAGAATGTGAGCATCGAGCGGCTGGCCGAGGCCACCCGGATGGATATCCATTGGGCCAAGGACCTTTATGGCACGCTTGAAGAGCGCGGACAGACCCCTGTGGCGCGTCCTCTGGCCACGCTCAACACCGCTATGGCAACCGATGGCGTGGTGATCCATGCCACGGGTCAGGTGAACAAACCCGTGCATCTGGTGTATCACCACAGATCGACGACATCCGACGCGATCCTGCACCATGTGATCAAGCTGGATGCGGGCGCCGACCTGACCATTCTGGAAAGTGGCCCGGCGGCGGCGCGCTTCAACAAGGTGATGGAAGTGGATATCGCCGATGGCGCGGCCTTCCATCATGTGCGCAAGCAGGGCCGCGATCACGAGCGTATGGCAGTGACGCATATGTTTGCGCGCCTGGGTCAGGAAAGCGCGTTCAAGTCCTTCACGCTGACCGCGAATGGGGTGCTGACGCGCAATGAATGTGTGATCGAGATGACCGGCGATGATGCCGTGGCGCATGTTGCCGGGGCCTGCGTGGGAGACGGTAATTTTCACCATGATGACACCGTGTTCATCACCCATGACGCCGAGCGCTGCGAAAGCCGTCAGGTGTTCAAGAAAGTGCTGCGCAACGGGGCGACGGGCGTGTTTCAGGGCAAGATCCTCGTCAAGGAAGGCGCTCAGAAAACCGATGGCTACCAGATCAGCCAGTCGCTTCTTCTGGATGGAGACAGCCAGTTTCTGGCCAAGCCCGAACTTGAGATCTATGCCGATGACGTGGCTTGTTCGCATGGCTCCACCTCGGGGGCGATCGACGAAGAGGCGCTGTTTTATCTGCGCGCACGGGGCATTTCTCAGGATGTGGCCACCGACCTTCTGACCCTCGCCTTCCTCGCTGAAGCGGTGGAAGAGGTCGAAGACGAGGGCCTGCGCGAGGATATCCTGAACCGGCTGCAAGGCTGGCTGGAGCGGCGGCGCGGCTGATGCCGGTCACGACGGACATCGTTGCAACCTACCGTGGCCCCGGCCGGGTGATCCGCCGCCTTCTGGCGATGGGCCCGCGTGAGGATCGGGCGCTCGTCATTCTGATGGCGGGCTGCCTGGTCGTTTTCATTGCGCAGTGGCCCCGGCTGGCGCGGGAGGCGCATCTGACCGGTCAGGAGCTCAATCCGCTTCTGGGCGGGACGCTGATGGCGTGGATCTTCATCGCGCCGCTCCTGTTTTATGCGCTTGCCTTCGTCAGCTATCTGATCCTGCGTGCCCTTGGGGGCAAACTCTCGGGCTTTGACGCCCGCATGGCGCTGTTCTGGGCGTTTTTGGCCTCAAGCCCGGTCCTGCTCTTGCATGGGCTGGTGGCGGGGTTTGTCGGTCCGGGGCTTGAGCTCAATATCGTCGGCGCGCTCTGGCTCGCCCTTTTTGTATGGTTCTGGCTGGCAGCGATGCGCGCTGCGGCCTGGGGCCGGGAGACCACATGACCCTCACCGCGAATGACATTCAGGCTCTGATCATCGAGACGATCCGCTCTCCGGCCACGGCGGCGCAAAAGCTGCTGTCCCTGCGCCTGCCGGTCAATTTTCTGTGGATGGCGCTGGTGCTTATGTCGGTGCTCAATTCCATCGTGTATTCCCTGGCGATCGGGATCAACCCGCCGGTGGATCCGCAATCGGGTATGATGATGGTGCCCGCGGCCTTTCAATCGCCGCTTCTGTTCACGCTCATCCTCTTTGCGGCGCTGATCGTGTCGGTCTTTGCACTGCACCGCATGGGACAGGCCATCGGGGGCGGGCGCGGTGAGCTTGGAGACATTCTGACCGTGATCACCTGGATGCAGCTTCTGCGCCTGGTGTTGCAGATCGCGGTGCTGGTGCTGGGGCTGGTGCTGCCGGTGCTGGGCGGGTTGCTGGCCCTGATCGGCTCTTTCTACGGGCTTTATGTCCTGGGGGTTCTACTTAAGGCGGCGCATCGGTATACGTCTCTGTCGCAGGCGTTTATCCTGATGCTGGCCGTGTTCCTGACGGTGGTGGTCGGGCTGGCCCTGATCCTGGCGATCTTGAGCGGACTATTCATCGGAGGGACAACGCTGTGATTGATGTTGAGGCCATCCGCGCCGATTTTCCCATTCTTAGCCGCGAGGTGAATGGCAAGCCGCTGGTTTATCTCGATAATGGTGCCTCGGCGCAGAAGCCGCAGGTGGTGATCGACGCCGTCACCAGAGCCTATGCCGAGGAATACGCCAATGTGCATCGCGGGCTGCATTTCCTGTCCAATCTCGCGACAGAGAAATACGAGGCGGTGCGCGGTATCATTGCGCGGTTCCTAGGGGCGCGGGATGAAGAGGAGATCGTGCTCAATTCCGGCACCACCGAAGGGATCAACATGGTCGCCTATGGCTGGGCCATGCCGCGTATGGAGGCGGGCGACGAAATTCTGCTGAGCGTGATGGAACATCATGCCAATATCGTGCCCTGGCATTTCCTGCGCGAGCGTCAGGGGGTCAAGCTGACCTGGGTCGATGTGGATGCCACCGGTGCGCTCGATCCGCAAAAGGTGATCGACGCGATCACACCGCGCACCAAGCTCATTGCCATCACCCAGCTCAGCAATGTGCTGGGTACCAAGGTGGATGTGAAAGCGATCTGTGAGGCCGCGCGCGCCAAAGGCGTGCCGGTGCTGGTCGATGGCTCTCAGGCGGCGGTGCACATGCCTGTGAATGTCGAAGAGATCGGCTGTGATTTCTACGCGATCACCGGGCACAAGCTTTATGGCCCCTCGGGGTCGGGTGCGATCTATGTGCGTCGTGAGCGGATGAATGAGATGCGCCCCTTCATGGGCGGCGGCGATATGATCAAGGAGGTCAGCAAGGAGGCTGTCACCTATAACGACCCACCGATGAAGTTCGAGGCGGGCACGCCAGGGATTGTGCAGACCATCGGGCTGGGCGTGGCGCTTGACTATATGATGGGCGTCGGCATGGAGGCGATTGCCGCGCATGAGGACGATCTAAGCGCCTATGCGCAAGAGCGCCTGTCGGGGCTGAATTGGCTGGGCCTGCAAGGCACCACACGCGACAAGGCCGCGATCTTTTCCTTCACCATGGAGGGGGCGGCCCATGCGCATGACATCTCGACGATCCTCGACAAAAAGGGCGTCGCCGTGCGTGCGGGTCATCACTGCGCGGGGCCGCTGATGGATCACCTTGGCGTCAGCGCCACCTGCCGCGCGTCGTTTGCGATGTATAACACGCGGCAAGAGGTGGACACGCTCATCGAGGCGCTTGAACTTGCGCATGAGCTTTTTGCCTGAAATCCCGGCTTGCACGGGGGCAGGGCCACGGCTATACCGCGCAGGACTGGACCCATAGCTCAGCTGGATAGAGCGCTGCCCTCCGAAGGCAGAGGCCAGAGGTTCGAATCCTCTTGGGTCCGCCATCCCCAATCTTGAGACCCGCGTTGCACGCGTGTGCGAGTGTCAGAGCCGCTCGGACAGGGCCTGTGCGCGGGCCTGCGCCTCTTCGCTCAGAGTTTCGGCCAGCGCCACACAGCCCGGATCTTCGGCGCTGCCATGGCGCACGGCCCACAGGCAATAGGCGACGGCCTCTTCATCCCCAAGCCCGGGCAGGCGGCCTTCGTGGATCATCCCGGCGATGTTGATCGCGGCCCGCGCATTGTCTTGGGCCATCGCCTGCCTGTAGAGCATCACCGCCATCTCCGGATAGGACGGCCCGGCCATCCCTTCTTCGTGCATGACGCCGAGGTTGTTGTAGCCGTCGCTCAGCCCCAGAAGAGCGGCCTTGCCATAGAGCCTGCGGGCTTCGGAGAGATCCTGCTCAAGTTCTATGCCCTGTCGGTAAAAATGGCCCAGATTGTTGGTGCAATGCCGGTCATTCCGGGCCGCGCCGGCCTGATATAGCTGCAAGGAGCGTTTCAGGTCCGTCTCACCCCCTTCACCATTTTCCAGCATGGCGCCGAGATTGCTGTAGGACCCGAGATATCCGGCCTCGATGGCGCGTTCGAAAAGGGTGCGCGCGTGGTCGGGGCGTGCGTCGATCCCGTGCGTGCCATAGCGATACAAGACGCCGAGGCTATGCATGGCCCGCCCAAGCCCCTGTGCCGCTGCCGCCTCGTACCAGTAGATCGCCTTGTTTATGTCCTGGGGCACGCCCATGCCGTCCTCATAACTGACGCCCAGCACGTTCTGCGCGACCGGGTTTCCGGCATTGGCCGCGGGAATCAGCACCTTCAGGGCGGTGTCGAAATCCCCTTCGATATGCAGAAGACGCGCGGCTTCCACCTCGGCTTCGGATTGCGCCAGGGCCGGCGCGGCCAGCAGGCTGAGGATCAAAATGATACTGCTTAAAACTCGGTTCATGTAAAATCTCCACTGTAAACGGGTTCAGTAAAGCACTGAAAACCGAAAATCAGAAGGATATTGACGCTTGACCGCAGCGAGATGCATCCGGTGGTCTCTTGATCCCGGACAGGGGGATTGCCGCCTCGGCTCTGCTATCTGCGCGGAAAGCTAGGGATCGACAAAGCGCACCTTGCCGATGAAGGGCAGGTTGCGGTTGCGCTGCGCATAGTCGATCCCGTAGCCCACGACAAACTCGTCCGGGATCTCGAAGCCGATCCAATCCGCCTTCACATCCGCCTCGCGGCGCGACGGTTTATCGAGCAGGGCAATGGTGCGCAGCTTGGCGGGGTGGCGGCTTGCCAGCAGGTGCAGCACATGGGTGAGCGTGTGGCCAGTGTCGACGATATCTTCGACGACAAGCACATCGCGCCCTTCAATTTCGCCGCGCAAGTCCTTGAGAATCCTGACCTCCCGGCTACTTTCCATTGCGTTGCCATAGGAAGATGTCTCAACGAAATCCACTTCGACGGTCATGTCCAGCTCGCGCACGAGATCGGCAATAAACACGAATGACCCGCGCAGGAGCCCGACAACGACAAGCCTCTCTGTATCCTTGAACTCCGCCTTGATCTCACGCGCCAGCGCCTCGATGCGCGCGGCGATCGCCTTGGCCGAGATCAGTTCATCTATGACATATGGTTGATCTGTCATCATGTCCCCTTGCACTTTTGCCGCCAGTCTACGAAATAGCGGCCCACTGTCCATGTGAATGAGCGGAGCCGCATGACCACCCATTCCGAAACCCGCGAACTGCCCTATACGGCGCGTCAGATGTACGATCTGGTGGCGGATGTGGCGCGCTATCCGGAGTTTCTGCCCTGGACTGCGGCGGCGCGGGTGCGCTCGGTCACGCCGCAGGCGGATGGCAGCGAGGTGATGCTGGCGGATCTGGTGATCAGCTTCAAACTCTTCCGCGAACGTTTCGGCAGCCGGGTCGTGCTGCGGCCTGAGCAGAACCGGATCGAGACGGAATATCTGGATGGGCCGTTCAAACATATGATCTCGACCTGGCAGTTCACCGATCGCGAGGGCGGTTGCACGGTCGATTTCTTTGTCGATTTTGAATTCAAGAACCTGATCCTGCAAAAGGCGGCGGGGCTGTTCTTTTACGAGGCGATGCAACGGATTGTGCGCGCCTTTGAGGCCCGGGCAGAGGCGCTTTATGGCTGAGACCCGCGCCATGGCGCTCCGGAAAGTCGTTCCAAGGAGCTTTGCGCACTTGTATCTCTGACGAAATGAAAAAGCCCCGGTTGCCCGGGGCCTTTTCTTGCGGAATTCAATGTTTTCAGCTTGTCATATCGTAGGCGCGCTCGCCATGCACATCGAGGTCGAGCCCGTTGGTTTCGGTCTCGGCATCCACCCGCAGCGGTACGATCAGGCCGACAAGCTTCACCAGAACGACGCTGACGACCACGGTGAAGACCCCGACAATCGCCAGCGAACCAAGCTGCGCGGCCCAGCTTCCGGCGCCGAAGGCGGCAATCATGATCGTGCCGAAAATCCCGCCCACGCCATGCACGGCAAACACATCGAGCGTGTCGTCGATCTTGAGCTTTTCACGGATCAGAACGACCGCCTCCTGACAGAGCACCCCGGCGATGGCGCCGATGATCAGTGCCTCCACCGGGCCGACAAAGCCCGAGGCGGGGGTGATTGAGGCCAGGCCTGCAATGGTGCCCGTGACCATGCCCACAAGGCTGGCCTTGCCGAACTTGACCCGCTCCCACAGCGCCCAGCTGAGCGAGGCGGTCGCGGCCGAAATATGCGTCACGGTCAGGGCCATGGCAGCGCCCCCGTCAGCGGCCAGTTGCGAGCCGCCGTTAAAGCCGAACCAGCCGACCCAGAGCATCGCCGCGCCGATCATCACCAGGCCCGGATTATGCGGCGGCGTCGTCTGGTTGCGGCGCGCGCCCAGGGCCACGGCAATCACCAGAGCGGCGATCCCCGCCGTCTCATGCACGACGATCCCGCCGGCAAAGTCCTTCACCCCGGTCTCGCCGAATATCCCGCCATCCGCGAGGAAGCCGCCGCCCCAGATCCAATGCACGACAGGCGCATAGCACAGCAGCATCCAGAGCCCGGAGAAGAGCAGCACAAAACCGAAGTTGATCCGCTCGACATAGGCCCCGACAATAAGCGCGGGCGTGATAATGGCGAAGGTCATCTGAAAGGCGAAAAACAGGATCTCCGGCAAGGTGCCCGAGAGGCTCTCTGTTGTGACACCGGCAAGGAACATCTTGCCCAAGCCGCCCCAATATGCGCCGCCATCCCCAAAGGCGATGGAATAGCCGAAGGCCAGCCAGAGCACGCTCATCAAACAGGCAATGGCATAGCATTGCATGAACACGCTCAGCACGTTACGTGCGCGCACCAGGCCGCCATAGAACAGGGCAAGCCCCGGAAGTGTCATAAACAGGACCAGGGCCGTGGCCACGATGATCCAGGCTGTATCAGCGCCATTCATTGTCAGATTTCCTCGTTCACTTGGTCTTTTGCCTGTTTCCTAGGCGGTCCGCGTGTGAAGGGAAGTGACGGGCGTCGTGTGAGCGCCTGCATTTCTCGAATGCACATATTTTAAGCGCATTATCGGCCTAGCGCCCGTTATTCGGGCTTTACCGTGATGCCGTCAGACAAAGTCAGCCCAAAGAGCGCGCAATCAAGTCCAAAGCGTGATCGGTGGCAAGCTGGCGCACCCGCGCACGCCCCGGCGCGCCGAATTCCTGTGTTTCGATGAATGTAGCGGCACCGCGCCGGGCCAGCGCGAAGCAGACCCGGCCTTCGGGTTTGTGTTCTGAACCACCGGGCCCTGCGATTCCGGTGATCGACACCGCGATATCGGCCTCTGAGCGGGCGACCGCGCCCTCGGCCATCTCGCGCGCCACCTCTTCAGAGACCGCGCCATGGGCCTCCAATGTGGCGGATTTCACACCCAGCATGGCCTGTTTGGCGGTGTTGGAATAGGTGACGAACCCGCAAATGAAAACATCGGAAGACCCTGGAATTTCAGTCAGTTCCGCGGCGACCTTGCCGCCGGTACAGCTTTCGGCGGTCGCAATCCGCACCCCGTTTGCGCGTGCCCGGTCAAGAAGGGCCGCGACATCCATCAGCCCACCCCGTGCGCCAACGCGGCGAAGACAAGCACACCGATGGCGGCGAACACCCCGGCAATCACATCATCCAGCATGACCCCCATCGGATCGTTGCGCCGGTCGGCCCAGCCAATCGGGCCGATCTTGGTGATGTCGAAAAACCTGAACAGGATGAAGGCGGATATCCAACCGGGCCAGAGCGCCAACAGATCGGCCTGCATCATGGTCGCCCCGTAAATGACAGGCAGCAGGGCGATCCATTGGCCCACCAGTTCGTCGATCACAATCTCGGAAGGGTCGTGGTCATCCTGACCCGAGGTTTCCCGGATAACGGACCACCAGCCAACAAAAAACATGAGCAGCGTGAGAAAGATAAGGCCGTAAACGCCCGCCACGCTCGCCACGAGCCAGGCCAGGGGCAGGGCGGCCAGTGACCCCCAGGTGCCGGGCGCAGGGCGCAGGTGGCCGACATAACCGACCGTGGCGACAAGGGCGCTGAACGTCATCGGCGCACCAAGGTGGCCGTGGCCATCGCGGCGATGCCTTCCTCGCGCCCGGTGAAGCCGAGGCGCTCGGACGTGGTGGCCTTTACCGAAATACGGCCTAAGTCCAAAGACATGATCCCGGCAAGGGCGTTGCGCATGGCGGTGGCATGCGGCCCGATCTTGGGATGTTCGCAGATAAGAGTGACGTCCACGTTGCTGATTTCAAACCCATTCCTGGTGGCAAGCTCAACCGCATGGCGCAGAAAAATATGGCTTTCCGCCCCCTTCCATTGCGGGTCGCTGGGCGGGAAATGTTGACCGATATCGCCCTCGGCCATCGCGCCATAAAGCGCATCGGTCAGGGCGTGCATCCCCACATCCGCGTCGGAATGGCCTTGCAGCCCGCGCGCGTGCGGGATCGCCACGCCGCACAGAACCACATGATCCCCCGGCCCAAAACGGTGGACGTCATAACCGGATCCGGTGCGTATCTCCATCTGGCCTCTCAATATGCGGTCGGCCCGGACAAAATCTCCGGGTGTGGTGATTTTCAGGTTTGTCTCGTCGCCGTCAAGGATATGCACCGGAAGTCCCGCCGCGCGGGCAACCTCGACATCATCGGCAGGCTCTCCGGCATAGGCCCTATGCGCGTCAAGAATTGCCGCATAGTCAAACCCTTGCGGCGTCTGCGCCCGGTAGAGGCCGGAGCGGTCCTGGGTGCCCACCACCTGACCGTCCGCGCCGCGCCAGAGGGCATCGGTGACCGGCAGGGCCGGGGCCACAGCGGTATGCGCGTCAAGCGCCGTCAGGATATCCGAAATGGCCCTTGGCGTGATGCAGGCCCGCGCAACGTCGTGAATGAGAACGCGGGTGATGCCCCGGTCTGTGAGCGCTTCAAGCCCGTTGCGCACGGATGCGCCGCGTGTCTCGCCGCCTGTCGTTGTTTCAACCCGTCCCCGCGCGGGAAACAGCCCGAGGTCATCGCGGTGCAAGACCACAAGGATCGTGTCGATTTCGGCCACGGCCTCGAAGGCGGCCAGAGTCCAGTCGATCACGCGGCGCCCGGCGAGGGCCTGCCACTGCTTTGGCACGTCCCCTCCGGCCCGCGTGCCGCGCCCGGCGGCGACAATGATGGCGGCATTGGTCATGCGGCTTGGATACGGCGCGTTTTGCAAAAGCGCAATGGTCAGGCAAAATGCCCAAAAAATAGGCAAATAGATTGCATGAGGTCAAAACTACGCCCAGATTTCATTGTGATAAAAAGGATATATCCTTAAACCCTGCGTACTGCACAAGGAATAGGCACTTGCCCATCACGCTGTCACATCAAGCGCTTGCGCCACCGGTTTTCCTGGCCCCCCTGGCCGGAATCACCGATTTGCCGTTTCGCAACCTCGTGCAGCGCTTCGGCGCCGGGCTAGTGGTCAGCGAAATGATCGCCAGTCAGGACCTGCTCAATGCCAAGCCCGGGGTGCGCGAGAAGGCCGAACTGGGTTTTGGCACCGAGAACACGGCGGTGCAGCTTGCCGGGCGCGAAGCGTACTGGCTGGCTGAAGCGGCCCGGATGGCCGAGGCCGAAGGCGCACGTATCATCGACATCAACATGGGCTGCCCGGCGAAGAAAGTGACCTCCAGCAGCGGTGCGGGGGCCTGTGGCTCGGCCTTGCTGCGCGATCTCGATCATGCGCTGACCCTGATCGAGGCAGTGGTGGCGGCGGTGAAGCTGCCGGTGACGCTCAAGACCCGGCTTGGCTGGGATGACAGCAATCACAATGCGGCCGACCTGGCGCGGCGGGCCGAGGCGGCTGGCATTCAGATGATCACGATCCACGGACGAACACGGTGCCAGTTCTACAAGGGGCATGCCGATTGGGCGGCTATCGCGGCGGTCAAGCAGGCGGTGAGCATTCCCGTGATTGCCAATGGGGATATCACCGACAGCCGTAGAGCTGCCGAGGCGCTGGCTCGGTCCGGCGCGGATGGGGTGATGATCGGGCGGGGCGCGCAGGGGCGGCCCTGGGCGTTGGCAGAGGTGGCGCATGACCTTTACGGCGCGCCCGCGCCCAAGATCCCCCACGGTCAGGCTCTGGCCGATATGGTGGCAGGTCATTACGAGGATATGCTGAGCTTTTACGGCAGGGACCTGGGGGTGCGTATCGCCCGCAAGCATCTGGGCTGGTACATGGATCAGACCGGCACGGACGCAGCCCTGCGTCGCGACATCCTGACAACGCGCGACGCGCAGGCCGTTTTGGAACGGTTGCCCGACGCGCTGTGCGACCTGCAGAGGCGCGCGGCATGAGTTTGCAGGACATGATCTGGACCTCGTTGCCCACCCCGGTGCTGATCCTGGATGAAGAGGATCGCATCAGCGCCATCAACCCGGCGGCGGAAAGCTTTCTGATGAGTTCGTCAAAGGCCGTGGCCGGGCAACCGGTCTGGGACCGTCTGTCGGTTGACGCGCCTCTTGAGGAGGCCTTCCGGCGTGCCCGGGCCCATGACGCACCGCTTTTCGTCAATGATGTGGACGTGAGCACCGGACATGGGGTGCCCGTGCAATGTAATCTGCATATCGCGCCTCTCGCTGGGCAGTCGGGGCAGATGATCCTGCATATCGCGCCACGGGAACTGGCCGGGCGGATGTCACAACGGCTATCGGTCGGGCGCGCGGCCAAATCCGCCATCGGAATGGCCGAAATGCTGGCGCATGAGATCAAAAACCCGCTTGCCGGGATCACCGGGGCCGCGCAGCTTCTGTCGATGACGCTGGAGGCGGAGGATCAGGAATTGACCGATCTGATCGTCAGCGAATGCCGCCGGATCGTGGCGCTGCTGGACCAGGTGGAACAGTTCGGCAATGTCAGTCAACCGCGGCTTCGGCCCATCAACCTGCATGATGTGCTGGACCGGGCGCGCAAATCCGCGGGCCTCGGGTTTGCCGCTCAGATGACCATCGAAGAGCTTTACGACCCCTCTTTGCCGCTGGCGCTTGGCGATGCGGACCAGCTTTTGCAGGTGATCCTAAACCTGCTCAAGAACGCAGCCGAGGCGGCCGGGCCGACCGGCGGCACGATCCAGCTGCGCAGCTATTACGAGCCCTCGCTTCGGGTGCATCGTGACGGAGCGCCGGATCAGGCTTTGCCCCTGCAGATCGAGGTGGTGGATGACGGGCCGGGCCTCCCTCCGGACATACAGGCGGAGGTGTTTGAGCCCTTCGTGTCCGGCCGCGACAACGGAACGGGGCTGGGCCTCGCGCTTGCGGCAAAGATCATGAACGACCATGGCGGCTGGATTTCGATCAGCTCGGTGCCGGGGCGCACCGTCGTCAAGCTGTCCTTGCCTCGTGCCGACGACGCATCGGCAAATCACAAGAAGGAGGTCTCCTGATGGATGGTACGGTATTGGTTGCTGATGATGACCGGACGATCCGTACGGTTTTGACTCAGGCTCTGACACGCGCGGGGTGCCGGGTGCACGCCACATCGAGCCTGACCACGCTTATGCGCTGGGTTGGTGAGGGCAAGGGCGACGCGGTGATCACGGATGTGATGATGCCCGACGGAAACGGGCTGGAAATGCTGCCCAAGATCGCCCAGGACCGCCCGGGCCTTCCGGTGATCGTGATCTCGGCGCAGAACACAATCATGACCGCGATCAAGGCTGAGGAGGCGGCGGCGTTCGACTATCTGCCCAAACCCTTCGATCTGCCTGACATCATGAAGCGCACGGCGCGCGCGCTGCAAAGCTCCGCGCGCCGTGCGCCCGCCCCCGATACGGCATCGCATCCCGATGAATTGCCCCTTGTGGGTCGCACACCGGCCATGCAGGCACTTTACCGCGTTGTGGCGCGGGTGATGAACGCGGAATTGCCGGTCATGATCTGCGGCGAGTCAGGGACTGGCAAAACCCTGATTGCACGCACCCTGCACAACCTGTCCGACCGGCGCGCCCGGCCCCTGATTACCGTCACATCGACCGACCTGACCGAAGCCGAAAGCGTGTCACGGATCATGGCGCGGGCGAAGGGGGGGACGATCCTGCTGGATGAAATCGGGGATTTCGATGTACAGGCGCAAAGCTATGTGGTGCGCATGATGGACGAGGCCGGCGACGACGCACCACGCTTCGTGGCCACGCGGGTCAGTCTACCGGGACAGGAAAGCGGTCCGGACGGGCTGAGGGACGATCTTTATTACCGGATCACGGGGGCGATGATCGATGTGCCGGCATTGCGGGACCGCAGTGACGATATTTCGCTTCTGGCCGAGCATTTCCTGACCCAGGCCGAACGGGATGGCCAGACACAGCGGCATCTGAGCCCTGGCGCGGATGATCTTCTGCGGCGCTATAGCTGGCCGGGCAATGTCCGGCAGCTTGAGAATATCGTGAAGCGGCTTGGCCTGACCGCACAGGCGCAGGAAATCAGCGAATCCGAGGCCGCTGAGGCGCTCAGCGCGCAGCCCAATTTCAGCGCCGTGCGCAAGGGACCGGGCGGTGAAAGCCTGTCGGCATCTGTTGGAACGCATATCCAGCGATACTTCGATATGCATGGGGCGATTCTGCCGCCTTCGGGCCTGTACCAACGCATTCTGCGCGAAATTGAAACGCCGCTGATCGAGATTTCACTAGAGGCGACAGGCGGAAATCAGGCCAAGTGTGCCGAATTGCTCGGCATTAACCGCAATACTCTGCGCAAGAAGATCACCGAGCTTGATATTCGCGTGACACGCCGCCGGAAATTGATGTAAAACTGCAACAGCTTTGTGGCGATAAGGGTGCACTGACCCTGAGGCCACTACATCTGGGTGTGGGCGCTGCTGCGTTACACAATTTTTGGGGAGCCGCGCGTGGCAGTCGGAACACGCAGATTGACATGGGAACGCATCAGTCAACTGCGCAGGCTGCGCCGTTTGCAGAATGCGGCCACCCTGGGGCTGGTCATTCTCGGGCCGTTGCTGGCGCTTGTCACCTACCTGGTGATGGGCCCGCTGGACCAGGGCAGTTCATCGAACCTGCTGCGGATCGCCCTGCTGGCCGATCTGATCTATGTGATCATCGTCGCCGCCCTCGTTTTGCAGCGTGTCGTGCAGATGGTCGCCGACCGGCGACAGCATTCGGCCGGCTCGCGGCTGCATCTTCGCCTGACCGGTGTGTTCGCGATCATGGCATTGGCGCCGACGATCACCGTGGCCATCTTTGCCACCTTCACGGTAAATATGGGACTTGAAGCGTGGTTTTCCGACCGGGTGGGGCGCGTGGTCGACAGCTCTGTCGCTGCGGCGCAAGCCTATGAGGACGAACACCGCCGCGACCTTGTCACCGATGCGCGGGTGCTCGCCTCGGTCATCAATGCAACCAAGCGCGCGGCCGTTTTCATCGACGATGGCGATATCCGGCAGGTGCTGTCCCGTGGGCAACGTGAAATTCAGCGCGGGCTGCGCGAGGCGTATGTGATCGATGGTACAGGCGAGATCCGTGCACGCGGTGAACGCTCCTATCTCTTCGATTATGAGCAGCCCAGTCCCGAGCAGTTCGAGGCGGCGCGTGAGGACGGGGTCCTTGTGATCCGGGACTGGGACAATAACGAGTTTCGCGCCCTGATGCCGCTGGAGGCGATCACAGACCGTTATCTCTATGTCAGCCGCAATGTGGATGGCGATATTCTCAACCTGCTCGATGAGACCCAGGAAACCGCGCGTTTCTATCAGCAGCGCGAAAGCGAACGGGACCGGGTGCTGTTTGAGTTTGGCCTGCTTTATCTGGGATTCGCGGTGATCCTCATCCTTGCCGCTGTCTGGCTTGGCATGTGGTTTGCCGAGCGGCTGTCGCGCCCGGTCGGACGGCTGACCTCTGCGGCGCAGCGCGTGGGCGAGGGCGATCTGGATGTGAAGGTGCGTGAAGAAGAAGGCGATGACGAGATCGCCATGCTGTCCACCTACTTCAACCAGATGACCCGGCAGCTCAAGGGCCAGCGAGACCGGCTTCTGACCAACACGCAACAGATTGAGCGCAGGCGACGCCTGTTTGACTCGGTGCTGGGGTCTGTGTCGTCCGGGGTGGTCGGGCTAGATGCACGCGGCCGGGTTACTTTCGTGAACCGCGCGGCAGAGCGGCTTCTTGACTGGCACGAGGACCAGCAATCGCTTGATCTGGCGGTGGCCGTTCCGGAATTCGGCGCCCTGTTTCAGCGTCTCAAGGGCAATGCGTCGGGCTTTGTTCAGGAAGAAATCAAGGTGATCCGCGGCCAGCGTCAGGAAAACCTTCTGGTGCGGATGTCAACCCGCCGCTCCGAGGATGGCAAGCGCGAGGGATATGTTGTGGCCTTCGACGATGTCACCGACCTGGTAAGCGCGCAGAGGATGGCCGCCTGGGGCGATGTGGCGCGGCGTATTGCACATGAGATCAAGAACCCGCTCACGCCGATCCAGCTCAGCGCGGAACGGATCAAGCGTAAATTCGGACGCCAGCTTGACACCGAGCAGGCCGAGCAGCTCGAACAACTCACCGATGTGGTGGTGCGCCAGACCAACGATCTTCGCCGGATCGTGGACGAATTTTCCAAATTTGCGCGTATGCCAGAACCTGAAACCAAGGAAGAAAGCCTGTCCAGGCTGGTCCGCGAAGCGACGTTGCTTCAGGAAAGCGGGCAACCCGATGTGCGGTTCGAAACCGATTTCACCCTGGATGAACTGCGTGCCGATCTGGATTCGACCATGATCAGCCAGGCCTTGACAAACCTGTTGAAGAACGCAGGTGAAGCTATTGAAAGTTTTGTGGAAAAAGGTGAGGCGCCAGACGGTTATGTGCCATTGATACGGGTGAGCAGCGCCGTGGATGACGGGGCGGCGGTCATCCGTATCGCCGACAATGGCATCGGTTTGCCGCAGGATCGTTCGCGACTCTTTGAGCCCTACGTGACCACTCGCGACAAGGGCACCGGGCTTGGCTTACCCATCGTCAAGAAAATCATTGAAGAACATGGCGGAACGCTGACGCTTGAGGATGCGCCGCCATTTGAAACAGGTGCCCATCAGGGCGCCATGGCGGTGATCCGCCTGCCTCTGATCGGAGGTGAATCCACGGGGCCGCTGCAGGCCGCCAGACAGGCAGTGTGAGGGTAAAATGGGCGATATTCTGATTGTTGACGACGAGCGCGATATCCGAGAGCTGATCGCGGATATTCTTGAGGATGAAGGGTTCAGCACACGGCGTGCGGGCAATTCCGACGAGTGTATGGCGGCCATCACCGAAGAGCGTCCGGCGCTGCTTATCCTGGATATCTGGCTGAAGGATAGCCAGATGGACGGGATCGACATCCTGAAGACCGTGAAGCGAGATTATCCGGAAGTGCCAGTGGTGATTATCTCGGGTCATGGCAATATCGAGATTGCCGTGGCGGCGATCAAGCAGGGGGCCTATGACTTTATCGAAAAGCCCTTCAACATCGATCAGTTGCTGGTAGTGATCCGCAGGGGAATGGAAACGGCGCATCTGCGGCGTGAGAACATAGCGCTGAAACAACGCGATACGGAGCCTGCTGAGATCCTCGGAGACTCCGCCTCATTGCGCATGCTGATCAGCCAGCTCGACAAGGTGACCAAGTCGAATGGCCGGGTGATGCTGACCGGCCCCGCAGGGTCCGGCAAGGAACTTGCAGCGCGCTATATACACGCCAATTCCAACCGCTCCAGCGGCCCTTTCGTTGTTGTGGGATGCGCATCAATTGAACCGGACCGGATGGAAGAGGTGCTTTTCGGGCGCGAAAACGGGGAGCGGGGGATCGAGCCTGGCCTGCTGGACGAAGCCAATGGCGGGGTGATCTACTTCGACGAGGTGGCGGATATGCCGCTGGGAACGCAGTCAAAAATCCTGCGTGTGCTGGTGGATCAGACGTTTCTGCGCGTGGGCGGGGCTGAGAAGGTGCGTGTGGATCTGCGAGTGATTTCCTCCACCAATCGCGATCTGGAAGTCGAGATCGAGGCCGAGCGGTTCCGCCGCGAGCTGTATCACCGGCTGAATGTCGTGCCCGTCGCAGTGCCCTCCCTCGAAGAGCGGCGCGAGGATATCCCGATCCTGGCTGAGCATTTCATTGATTTGTTCAATAAAACACAAGGGCTTCCACTCCGAAGCTTAAGTGAAGAGGCTTCGGCCCTTCTGCAAACCATGAGCTGGCCTGGCAATGTAAAGCAGTTGCGCAACGTGATCGAACGGGTGCTGATCCTGGGGGATGGAACGGGACCGATCCAGACCGGCGAGCTGCCTGGCGAGAGCACGCCCGAAAGCACGGACGAAGGGCGGGTTGTCCTCTCGGGTGCCGTGGCAACCATGCCCTTGCGCGAGGCGCGCGAGGCGTTTGAACGGGAGTATCTCCTGACGCAAATCAACCGGTTTGGTGGCAATGTCAGCCGCACGGCGGAGTTTGTGGGCATGGAACGCTCGGCGCTGCACCGCAAGCTGAAGTCGCTCGGCGTGGTGACCGGCTCGAAAGCGGGTGCGCGCGGGGCGCATGTCTGACCGCTTACGGTTTCGGTGGGCGTCATAAGATTTTTCGTAGGAAAAATCTTGGCCCAAGAAAATTCGTACGAATTTTCTCAATCCGGAGGTGTAACGATCTGATATTGCCCTGTTTTCAGCCGGATAGCACAGCTTTGCGCGGACAGCGGAGGCAGAACACGGGTCGGTGACAATGTCGTCTCCCGCACCACCGCGTCGTTACAAGCAGGCAGTCGCACCGGTTGATAGCCGCGTTGGGCCATGCAGGCTTCGACGAAATCCTCGCGCAAGCCTTCATTGGCATCATATGTCTCAATCCGGTCCGGGGTGATCTGAACCCAGACCGTCTGACAATAGCCATTCGCGTCGCAGAATGTCCGGGGCGTTTCGGAACCGGGAATGAACCGGGTATCCTGGTCGACAGGAATGGTTTCAAATCCTTTCTGCTTGCAAGCGCCCAGATCGGCGTTGAGCCGCTGAACCGGCGTGCCTTCCTTGTAAAACAGGCTCAGGGACGTGCAGCCCGCAAGAACACTCAGACCCAGAACACCCATAACTCGATACAGCATCGTGGCCCCCATCGGTGACGGGCCGCCTTTCATGGATTGACCAGGCCCGGCCCTTCTGTCATTCAAAACCCTCAAATGAGATGAGGCAAGCCCTATGAAGGTCATCATCTGCGGCGCAGGGCAGGTGGGCTGGCAGATCGCCCGCCATCTTTCCGGCGAAAAGAACGACGTGACGGTTGTCGATAACAATCCCGATCTGGTGCGCCGTGCCACCGATACGCTGGATGTTCAGGGCCTGGCGGGGTTTGCCAGCTATCCCGACGTTCTGGACCGGGCCGGCGCGCGCGATGCAGATATGATCATTGCCGCCACCTATTCGGACGAGGTCAACATGGTGACCTGTCAGGTGGCGCATTCGGTCTTTGCCATCTCGCGCAAGATTGCCCGTCTGCGCTCGCAATCCTATCTCGATGCGATCTATTCCGACCTGTATCGCCGCGACCACATGCCGATCGATGTGGTGATCAGCCCCGAACGCGAAGTGGCCGAGGCGGCTTTGCAGCGGCTCGCGGCACCAGCGGCCTTCGACACGGAACGCTTCTTTGACGGCAAGGCGCAACTCATGGGTCTGCGCCTGGAAGAGGATTGTCCGGTCGTCAACACGCCCCTGCGCCAGCTGAGCGATCTGTTCTCGACCCTGCGCGTGCTGGTTCTGGCCGTGCGCCGCGAAGGACGGCTTTTTGCACCGGAAGCGGGGGATCAGCTGTTTGTCGGGGATGAGGCCTATGTGTTTGCCCCTGTCGAGGATATTCCGCGCACGCTGGAGGTGTTCGGCAAGTCGGAGACCAAACAAGAGCGGATCGTGATCGTGGGCGGCGGCAATATCGGCCTGGCAGTCGCGAAGGCGCTTGAAGAACGCACCGACAGGATCCGTGCCAAGGTGATCGAGAAAAACCGGAGCATTGCCGAAAAGGCGGCGGATGCGCTGGAACGCACCATCGTTCTGCATGGCGACGGGCTGGATGCGTCACTTCTGGGAGAGGCGGGGATCGCGCGGGCGGATGCGGTGCTGGCCGTGACCGATGACGACAAGACCAACATGCTTGCCGCCGTACGCGCCAAAGCTGAGGGATGTCCGATGGCGATCAGCCTGATCAATGATCCGACCCTGATCCCGCTGCTGGAGCCGCTGGGCATCGACGCCTATATCAATCCGCGTGCCACGACGGTGAGTTCGATCCTGCGCCACATCCGCCATGGCCGGGTGCGCGGTGTGTATTCCATCGGCGATGCCGAAGCGGAAGTGATCGAGGCCGAAGTGCTTTCAACCTCCACCATTGCCGGATCCGCGATCCGCGACATTGATTTCCCCGAAGGCGTGCTGGTGGGGGCCGTCAAGAAGGGCGACGAGATACACAAGCCCACCGGAGGGCTCAGGATCGAGGCGGGCGATGTGATCGTCATCTTCGCGATGGCCTCGGATGTGGCAGAGGTCGAGCAGCTCTTGCAGGTCTCGATCGACTTTTTCTGATCATGCAGGACCGGCTGCTTTCCTTCCCGCTGATCCTGATCCTGTCAGGCATATCTGCGCTGATGATGCTGCTGCCGGCGATCGACGCGCTGACACGTCAGGATCATTCGGTGGCGCGGGTGTTTTTCTATGCGTCGGTTCTGGGACTGGCATTTGTGATGATCATCGGGCTGGCGATGTCGGGCCGCGAACGCACGGATAACAGCGATTTTGGCAACCTGCTTTCGCTGCTTCTGGCCTATACTCTGCTGCCGCTTTACCTGGCCGTGCCCTTTTACGAGGGGCTTGAGACGACGCGCTTCATCAACGCTTATCTCGAAATGGTCTCGGCTATCACCACCACCGGGCTGCCGATCTTTGATCAGGATCCGGGGCGGCTGGTCGATAGCCTTCATCTGTGGCGCGGGCTTGTCGGCTGGATGGGGGGGCTTCTCATCTGGGTGTCGGCCAGCGCGGTGCTGGCGCCGCTCAACCTGGGCGGCTTTGAAGTGACCGCGAGCGCCGAGCCGGGGCAGGGGGGCATCCAGATGGATCGGTTCGAACGGGCCAATTCCGCCAAGCGGCTGGCACAGATCACCTATGCGCTGGGGCCGCTTTATGTGGCGCTGACCGCAGCGCTTTGGTTTCTCCTGCTGCTGAATGGCGACCGGTCCTTCGTGGCCCTGATCCATGCCATGTCGGTGATGGCCACCAGCGGTATTTCATCGGTGGGAGGCGTGCAGAACGGCGCATCCGGCTTTGGCGGAGAGGCGGTGATGTTCCTCTTCCTGCTGTTCGCGCTGTCGCGTCTCACCTTTTCGTCCGATACCGCGACCATGCAGAAATCGAGCTTTCTCAATGACCCTGAATTCCGCATCGGTCTGTTGCTGGTGGCCATTGTCCCGCTGTTGCTGTTCGCGCGTCACTGGCTTGCGGCCTTCGATGTGGATGAGGTGGAGAACGTCAGACAGGCCGCACGGGCCTTGTGGGGCGGTGCTTTTACGGTTCTGTCCTTTCTCAGCACAACCGGCTTTGAAAGTGCAAGCTGGGGCACCGCGCGGGAGTGGTCAGGGCTGGGCACGCCGGGACTGATTCTGCTTGGGCTTTCCCTGGTGGGCGGAGGTGTCGCGACGACCGCGGGCGGGGTGAAGCTTCTGCGTGTTTACGCGCTATATCTCAACGGCCGACGCGAAATGGAGCGGCTGGTACACCCCTCCTCGGTGGGGCGCGCGCGCGGTCAGAGCCGCAGGATCCGCCGTGAAGGGGCGTTCATCGCCTGGATCTTTTTCATGCTGTTCGCGATTTCCCTGGCCCTGATCACCGTGGTGCTGGCGGCGCTGGGACAGGATTTTGAAAGCGCGATTGTGCTTTCGATCGCCACCCTGTCGACAACCGGTCCGCTGGCCTCGGTCGCTACGGAAGAGCCGATTGCGCTTTTGCAGCTTGGTACATCGGCCAAGCTGGTCCTGAGCGCCGCGATGGTGCTGGGGAGGATGGAAACCCTGGCGATTATCGCTTTGCTGAACCCGGCAATCTGGCGCGACTGAAAAGACAAATTTGCAGGGCCCTGAAACATCTTGATTTTAGGGGTGGAAAGTCACGCGCACGCTCGCCATACTCTGCGAGAGGGAGAAAGCGCCTGTTCAGGGCGTGTATAAGAATAAAGGCACAAAGATAATGGCTACGGACCGACAGAACCTGCAGGACGCGTTCCTGAATCAGGTGAGAAAGACCAAAATTCCGGTCACGGTATTTCTGATAAACGGCGTCAAGCTTCAGGGCGTGATCACCTGGTTTGATAATTTCTGCATCCTGCTGCGCCGCGACGGGCAGTCGCAACTGGTTTACAAACACGCGGTTTCGACAATCATGCCGTCGCAGCCGGTAAATCTGTATGATGGTGAAGACGGCGGCTGATGGGCGACGGACCAGCGGTCACCCGCGCCTGGGTGCTGCATCCTGACATTTCCGGAAAGGATCGCGCACGTGACCCCGGCCTTGCGCTGGAGGAAGCTGTGTCGCTGGCGCATGCGCTGCCCGAGCTGGAGGTGCTCGGGGCAGAAGTCGTGCGCCTGCCGAGGCCGCATCCCGGAAAGCTTTTCGGGAAGGGCAAGCTGGCCGAGCTGGGCGAGAGGTTGGCCGCCGAAGAGGTGGAACTGGTGCTGATCGATGGGTCGGTAAGCCCGGTGCAGCAGCGCAATCTGGAACGCGAATGGCAGGTCAAACTGCTCGACCGGACCGGGCTGATTCTCGAGATTTTCAGCGACCGCGCGGCAACGCGTGAGGGCGTGTTGCAGGTCGAAATGGCGGCACTCAGCTATCAGCGCACCCGTCTGGTGCGCGCCTGGACCCACCTGGAACGGCAGCGCGGCGGGCTGGGTTTTGTCGGCGGTCCCGGCGAGACACAGATCGAGGCCGACCGGCGCGCCATTGATGAACAACTGGTACGTTTGCGGCGGCAGCTGGCCAAGGTCGTCAAAACCCGCAGCCTGCATCGCGCGGCGCGCGCCAAGGTGCCGTTTCCCATCGTGGCGCTTGTTGGGTACACGAATGCGGGCAAGTCCACGCTCTTCAACCGGCTCACCGGGGCCGAGGTAATGGCCAAGGACATGCTCTTTGCCACGCTGGATCCGACCATGCGCAAGATTGCGCTGCCCGGCGGTGGGCCGGAGATCATTCTCAGCGACACGGTGGGTTTCATCTCGGATCTGCCGACCGAGCTTGTCGCCGCCTTCCGCGCCACGCTGGAGGAGGTGCTGGAGGCCGATCTCATTTGCCATGTGCGCGATATTTCTCATCCCGAGACAGAAGAGCAGGCCGAGGATGTGGCGGCGATCATGGCCAGTCTGGGCGTGCTGGAGACCACGCCCCGGATCGAGATCTGGAACAAGATCGACCGTCTGAGCGAAGACGAGCTGACCACTGTCAGGACCAGAGCCGCACGGGCCGACGGGGTGCATGCGATCTCGGCGGTTACGGGCGAGGGGCTGGAGGCACTGACCGACGCGATCACCGATGCGCTGGCAGGGGCCACACAAGAAGAAGAGCTGCGCCTGGCCTATGCTGAAGGGCGCGCGCGGGCCTGGCTCTATGAGAAGGGGCTGGTGGAGGCTGAGGCGCAGGATGAAGACGGGTACGTCCTGACCGTGCGCTGGAATGCGATACAAAAAGCGCAATTCGAGGGGCTCTGAGCGCTATACCGGCAACGCCGTTGTGTCTTTGATTTCTTCCATCACAAAGCTGGCCGACACATCATTCATCGCCACCTTGCCGATCAGGCGCTGATAGAGCCGGTCATATCCCTGCATATCGGCCACCCGCGCGCGGATCAGATAATCCAGATCGCCCGTCATCCGGTAGACCGAAAGGATCTCCGGCATGGATCGCGTGGCACGGGCGAAGGCATCGAGCCAGGCGGCGTCATGGGCTGCGGCGCGTACCTGCATGAAGACCATGAGCCCAAGCCCGAGCCGAGCCGGATCGAGCAGGGCCACACGCCCGGTGATGACGCCCGCCGCCTCCAGCGCCTTGATCCGGCGCCAGCAGGCGTTGCGCGACAGGCCAACCCTGTCGCCAAGCGCGTCAAGCGGGAGGCTGGCATCGCGTTGAAGCTCGGCGAGGATTTTGCGGTCAAGATCATCCATTATTTCCATGAATTGTGCATATCATGAGATATTGTCCCAACAAAGAGAAATATAACCTCAATAATGAGAGCATTTCTCAGCAGATAGTGAGTATCTTGGCCTCAAACACTATGCCAAGGGAGGCCATCATGTTTCGCCGTATTTTCATCGACCATCCGCAAAGCGTTGAAGAAAGCTATTTCGAGCATATGGCCTTTGCAGGCCGGTTCAGCCTGACCTTGTTTGCCGCCGGTTTCGCGGCGCTGGTCCATGCGCTGATCCCGTGCCTGTTCGAGAAAACAGCGAGTCGGCTGATCGCGCAGATGTATGCGCGCACCCATAACCGGGGTCAGTGAGTGGCCGTCTTGGAATAGAGGTTGATCACCACGATCCCGGCCACGATCAGCCCCATGCCGAGGATGGCAGGCCAGTCGAGCGCCTGCCGGAAGACGAGCCAGCCAAGCAGCGCGGTCAGGCATATGCCCATGCCGGACCAGAGTGCGTAGGTGATGCCCAAAGGCAGGTATTGCAGCACGATCATCATGCACCAGAAGGCCATGCCGAAGCCAACGACCACCCCAAGCGAGGGCCAGAGCCGGGTAAATTGCTGGCTCGCCTGTAGGCTGGTGGTCCCGAGGCCTTCAAACAGAACAGCGATTATCAGGAAGAAATAGGCCTTGCCCATGGGATACCTCGGCTGCGCTCATCTTTGTTTCGAAGCACAACGACAGAATCGGGCTCGGCGGTCAAGATTTCACTGTGTTTATGCGTTTACTAAGAGGCATTCACGACTTTGAGGAAGGTGGATTTGTCCACCTGATTCAATGTGGTATCGGCTAACAGGATGCCTTCTTTGATGTCCAGAACCAAATAAATGGTTTTTGCGTCGTCATTGCTGATGACGATCTTATCGGTACTTGACGGCTGACCAAACATATCGACTGAGGCCACTCGAAAGACATTGTCGCCCGCGGAGAGTTTGAGTTGAACCACCTCACCTGCGCCCAGGGTTACATAATCTCCGCCTTCATCCTCGAAGAAGAAATTCTTGCTCCCGGCCTTTTCAACGTTTCTCCAATATACCAACGCTGTATTTGGCGGCTCTGAGGCGACCAGAGATGCGATGCTGGATTTATCAGTGACGCCTTGGCCCGAACAACCAGCCAACAAAGTGGCAGATATCACAACGATGAACAGTGCATTGAAGAATGAGCGCATTTTAGGCTTCCGGAATAATTAAAGCAGGAAGCCTGAAACTGCCTGCCTTAATGTCATCTGATCACGGGCGCTGCGTCAATAATGACTTTACCCGATAATCCCGTTCAACGTCGCCGAGGGGCGCATCACCGCGGCCAGCTTGGCTTCGTCGGCGGTGTAGTAGCCGCCGGTATCAGCAGGTTTGCCCTGAGGCGCGGCCAGTTCGGCGACAATCGCGGCCTCGTTCTCGGCCAGGGCCTTGGCGACGGGGGCAAACTCCTCGGCCAGCGCCGCATCATCCGATTGCGCGGCCAGCGCCTCGGCCCAGTAGCGGGCAAACCAGTAGTGGCTGT
The DNA here is from genome assembly GCF_009762325.1 of Roseovarius faecimaris. Lineage (NCBI taxonomy): Bacteria > Pseudomonadati > Pseudomonadota > Alphaproteobacteria > Rhodobacterales > Roseobacteraceae > Roseovarius > Roseovarius faecimaris. The sequence continues at coordinate 1,784,040 of NZ_CP034348.1, read as the reverse complement.
CGCGGTTGTCCGGCTCGCCCACCTTGCGCGAGGGCGAGCGGCCGTGGTCGAGAATACCCTGCGTCGCCTCTTCCACTGCCTCACCCAGCACGCGCGCGCGCGGGTTGTTCTTGGCATCCGCGAGGAATTTGAAGCTTTCGCCCAGAGCGCAGAACTCGCCCAGGCTGTCCCAGCGCAGGTGGTTTTCGGCGTGAAGCTGCTGCACGTGTTTGGGCGCGGAGCCGCCGGCGCCGGTTTCAAACAGACCACCGCCATTCATCAGCTTCACGATGGACAGCATCTTGGCCGAGGTGGCCAGTTCGAGGATCGGGAACAGGTCCGTCAGGTAGTCGCGAAGCACGTTGCCGGTGATGGCGATGGTATTCTCGCCCTTGGTGATCGTCTCAAGGCTGGCGCGGGTGGCTTCGCGCGGGGCCATGATCTCGAACTTGTCGGTCACGCCTTTGGCTTCGAGGATCGGCTTCACGTACTCGATCAGTTCCGCATCATGGGCGCGGTCGGCATCGAGCCAGAAGATCGCGCGATAGCCGGTGGCCTTCTGCCGTTCGATGGCGAGGTTCACCCAATCCTCGATCGGGGCCTTGCGGGCCGAGGCGGAGCGCCAGATGTCGCCCGCTTTCACCTCATGGCTGTGCAGAACGGTGCCGTCATCGAGGATCATCTTAACGGTGCCGGCCTGCGAAATCTCGAAAGTCGTGGGATGCGAGCCGTATTCCTCGGCCTTTTGGGCCATGAGGCCAAGGTTCTGCACTGTCCCGGCGGTGGCCGGGTTCAGCGCGCCATTGGCTTTGAAGAACTTGATCGCCTCGTCATAGACCGGCGCATAGGAATTGTCGGGGATAACGCAGACTGCATCGCCCTCGTTTCCATCCGGGCCCCAGCCCTTGCCACCCGCGCGGATCAGGGCGGGCATGGACGCGTCGATGATTACGTCCGACGGCACATGCAGGTTGGTAATACCGCGATCGCTGTCGACCATGTACATGGGCGGGCGTTCAGCCGTCACGGCGTCAATGGCGGCCATGATCTCGGGCTCGTCCTTGACCTTGTCAAGCAATGCACCAAGGCCCTGATTGGGGTTTACGCCCAACTCGGCCAGTTTGGCGCCATGCGCTTCGAACACGGGTGCCAGCCAGGCCTTGACCGCATGGCCGAAGATGATCGGGTCGGACACTTTCATCATCGTGGCTTTCATGTGCAGCGAGAACAGCACGCCTTCGGCCTTGGTTTTCTCGATCTCGTCAGCAAGGAAGGCATCCAGGGCTGCGGCGCTCATGAAGGTGGCGTCAACCACCGTGCCCGCCGGATAGCTCACGCCATCCTTGAGCACGATTTCACCGTCTGCTGTCTCCAGCACGATCTTGGCCGTGGCGGCCTTGTCCAGCGTTGCCGATTTTTCGTTGGAGAAGAAGTCATTGCCCGGCATCGCGGCGACGCGGGTCTTGCTGTCCGCTTTCCATTCGCCCATGCGGTGCGGGTTGTTCTGGGCAAATTTCTTGACGGCGGCGGCGGCACGGCGGTCTGAATTACCTTCACGCAGAACCGGGTTCACTGCGGACCCCTTGATCGTGTCATATCGCGCGCGCACGGCCATTTCCTCGTCCGTAGACGGGGTTTCCGGATAGTCGGGAATGGCATAGCCCTTGGATTGCAATTCCTCGATAGCGGCCACAAGCTGTGGCACGGAGGCCGAGATATTGGGCAGTTTGATCACATTGGCCTCAGGCGTTTTCACCAGTTCGCCCAGTTCCGCAAGATCATCCGGAATGCGCTGCTCTTCGGTCAGGTTTTCCGGGAAGGTGGCCAGAATTCGCCCGGCAAGCGAGATATCCTTGGTGCCGACCGAGATACCGGCGGCGGAGGCGAAGCGCTGAATGATCGGCAGAAGCGACGCGCTGGCCAGTTCAGGAGCCTCATCGACCTTGGTGTAGACAATATCGGGGGTGGATGTGTTGGCCATCGGGAAACCTCTCTCGATTCGGGTGTGATCTTGTTGGCCTGCTCTTAGCGCAAAGAGGGGCGATAGGAAAGAGTTGTATGCAACGGTATACCGATTTGTCGCAGGACATCATTCGACATCTTCGGACTCGTTCAGAAAATGCATCAGCCCATAGGCCAGGCTGATCACTGCAAGCAGCCCGATGATAAGCGGAACGGGCGTTCCGTCAAAGGCAAGACCGATGGGAATAGTCAACATCACGGACCCAACCGTCGCCAATGCCGAAAAGACGCTCGTCGCCGTGCCGGCGATATGACCCATAGGCTCCAGCGCGATGGCGTTGAGATTGCCGAGGGTCATGGCGGTGTGCACGAAAATGGTGGTCTGCCAGAAGAGATAGAGCACAAAGGGCAGGGGACCGATCAGCCAGATATGCGCCAGCATCGCGAGGCTGATCAGGATGGTCGTCGCCATGGCCAGCCGGACCAGACGGCGCATGCCCAGGTGCATGACGAGGCTGGCATTCAAAAGGCTGAAGCCGCCCGAGACAAGCGCGATCAGGCAAAACCAGTAGGGGAAGCTTTCGGCGCGGTGATACGTGGTGTCAAACAGCGCGTGTATCGTACTGAGCGAGGCGAAAATACCGACGAAGCAGAGTGTCTGGATCACCGTGCTGAGGCGCACAACCGGGTGTGCCAGAACCTCCGACACCGCCGCTTTCAGTGCTTTTGCGCGAAACGGCAGGCGGCGTTCTTTTGGCAAGGGTTCAGCCACGCGCAGCCCCAGCCACGCCGCGCTCAGCAACGCAAAGAGGGCAAACACCCCGAACAGTCCGCGCCAGCCCGTATAGGCGATAACGAAACTGCCGATCAGCGGCGCAACCGCCGGCACCAGCGTGAACACCATCATGATGAAGGAGACGATCCGCGCCATACCGCGTCCCGCGTAATAGTCGCGGGTAATCGCCATGGGCACGACGCGTGCGGCTGATGCGCCGAGGCCCTGCAACACGCGCGCCAGCATCACCAGCTCAAGGCTGGTGGCCGCCCAGGCCAGCGCACAGGCCAGCACATAGAGCACCGAGCCCCACAGGACCACGGGCTTACGTCCGTAACTGTCCGAAAGCGGCCCGGCCAGGAATGTGCCGACCCCCATACCAAAGACAAAGCTTGTGACGACAAGCTGTGCGTGATTGGGCGCCTCCGGCGACAATTCCGACGCAATGCGAGGCAGTGCTGGCAACATCGCGTCGATGGAAAAGGCCACCGTCGCCACCAGCATCGCCATTAAGGCCACAAACTCGGTTCGGCCGATCGTGGGGCGGGGGGTGTGCTCGGTCATGGAACGGGCGCTATCACAGCGCAGAACGCCGCGCCAGAGTGCTCAGCTATCGGCCTGTTCCTCAGGGGGCGGCGGCGCATGCCGCATGTGATTGAGCAACCATTCGGCATGTTTTTCGCGCTTCTTGACGTGCATATGGGCGAAGAGCTGGATCGCCAGGGCAAAGACACCAAGACCGACGAAAATGAACACGGTGGTCGCGATCTTGCCCAGTGTTGTCGCCGGGACGAGTTCGCCATAGCCCACGGTTGACAGGGTCACCACGGTAAAGAAATAGCTGTCGATCCAACTCCAGCCTTCGACAATGTGGAAAAACACCGTGCCGCCGAAAATGATGAAGACAAGGGCAATGAAGATCGAAAGAACTTTCGAGTCGCGCATGGGCTCACTCCCTATGGGCCTGTGACATCAGGCTTCGTTGTCGCCGCTCTGGGACATCTCGTCGATCACCCTGACCCAGAGCTCGGCCGGCTGGCAGCCCGGCACCGCATGCTGGCCCGCCACGATAAAGGTGGGTACACCGGTGACGCCCATCTCGCGAAACTGCTTGTCGCGGGTGATGATCTCGTCGCGATCGGCGGTCGATTGCAGCAATTTGCGGATCACGGCCGCATCCATACCTTCTGCATCCGCCACATCGGCCAGCACATCCACATCGCCGATATCGCGGCCTTCGTCGAAATAGGCCCGAAAGAGCGCCATGGCGACGGCGGTCTGATCCCCCTCGATCCCGGCCCAGTGGATCAGCCGGTGCGCATCCAGGGTGTTCGGGGTGCGCGTGATCGCCTCGAAATTGATGTTGAGCCCCGCCGCCTCGGCGCGTTCCAGAACCGGGGCATAGGCCTTGACGGCGCCCTCCTTGCCACCGAACTTGGTTTCAAGATATTCCCGCCGGTCCATCCCCTCACGGGGCATGTCCGGGTTAAGCTGAAACGGGTGCCAGACCACTTCGAACGGATGCTCCGGGCGCTCGGCGAGTGCCTGATGCAGCAGGGTCTGCCCGATATAGCACCAGGGGCAGATCGGGTCGGAAATCACATCAAGCCTGATCATGAAGAGCCTCATAGATGGGACGCAGCGCGCGCCGCAGGATTTTGCCATTTGCTCCGGTGGGCAGAGCGTCCACATGGATAAAGGCGCGGGGGCATTTGTATCGCGCCAGATTGGCCTCGGCATGGGCGGCAAGTGCGGCCTCGTCAAGCGGCGCCGGGGCCGTGTAGAAAGCCATGATCAGCCGGGCATCCTGTTTGACCTCGATATCCGTGCAGGCGCAGGCCGTCAGCCCCTCAAAGCGGGTCATCACCGCCTCGACCTCCAGCGGCGAGACCCGATAGCCGCCGGCATTCATCATGTCGTCGGCGCGCCCCTTGTAGAAGATCTGGCCCTGCTCATCCATCACGCCCTGATCGCCGGTCAGAAACCACTCGCCCTGCATCCGCGCAGCCGTATCCTCGGGCGCGCCGAGATATTCCAGCATCAGCCCCGGATCGGAGCGGTGTACGGCAATCGTACCTTCCTCTCCCAAAGGGACCGGCACGCCATTCTCCAGAACAGCCACACGGCGGCCTTCTTGCGGGCGCCCCAGCGCGCCTCTGGTGGCCGGATGGGCCGGGCTGCCCGAAATGAAGGTGGAACATTCGGACATGCCATAGGCCTCGAAAAGCTCGGTTCCGGTGGCGGCAATCCAGGCGTCGTGGATCGTATCGGAAAGCTTTTCGCCCGCGGTCAGGCCGTGGCGCAGCTTGGGCAGAGCGGGCAGGGGGCCTTGAAGAAGCTTGCGGTAAACACCGGGCGCGGCGGCGAATATGGTGGCATCGTGCCGTTTGAGCAGCAGCGGCAGGTGGTCGGGATCGACCCCGACGGCCGGGATCAGCGCCGTGGCCCCGGCGGTCCAGGGATCCATGAGACCGGTGCCGAGCGTGTAGGTCCAGTTGAACGCGCCGGCATGGCAGACACGGTCGTTCCCGGTCAGCCCGTACCAGCCGTCAAACATCATCTGACGCGCCCAGATCGCCCGATGGGCATGCAGTACGGCGCGCGGTTTGCCCGATGTGCCGGAGGTAAAGATGATATAGCCAGGGCGGTTCGGATCGCCCACCGCATAGTCGGCCGGTGGCAGGTCGCGCATGCCGTGAAGCGTCGCCTCGTCCATCATGGGAATATCCACCTCCGGGCAGGCGATGTCGGCCCCCCTGAGGATCGCCGCGGGGCTGATGATGTCGATGATCTTCTGCACCTCGGGCTCGGTAAGCTGCGACGAGGTGGGAACAGGGACAAGATCAACCGCGATGCAGGCCAGATAGGCGATGGGAAACTCGACCGTATTGCCCAGCCGCATCAACACCCGGTCGCCCGGTCTCAGCCCCGATTGCAAAAGGCCCGTGGCAGTGCCGCGAATAGCCGCCTCCAGCCGCCCGTAGCTCCAGCGCTCGGCGCCGGAGAGGCCGAGGATGGCCAGCGCCACCTTGTCAGGCTGCGCGGCGGCGCGGCGCAGGACATGCGCGGCCATGTTGAACGGGTCGGGGCAGGGCGCAGGTGCGCCGTGATCGAAATCTGAGTGCATGCGCCAAGGCTTAGGCCCGTGGGCCGGATGTTGCAAGAGCCGCGGTCGGCTCCTATAGGTGAGGTATGACAGAGCGCGCACCAGGACAGCTGATCAGGATCGCCCGTGAAAGCGGGCGCGACGAGGTGCCCGAACCCCTGAACCTGGGCGAGCGGGTCCGCGAGCTGCGCAAGGCGCGCAACTGGACGCTGGAACAGGCCGCCACACATGCCGGTCTCGCGCGGTCGACCCTGTCAAAGATTGAGAACGGCCAGATGTCGCCCACCTATGAGGCGCTGAAGAAGCTGGCCGAGGGTCTGAGCATTTCGGTGCCCCAGCTTTTCACCCCCCCGCAGAAAAACCAGATCAACGGGCGCATGGCGGTGACGAAACAGGGGGAAGGCACGCATCAGGCGACCACGACCTATGAACACGAGTTGTTGGCCGACGCCCTGACGAAAAAGCAAATGTTGCCCTACCGCGCGCGGGTGCGGGCGCGCGACGAAAAGGAGTTCGGCGGCTGGGTGCGCCATGACGGTGAGGAATTCCTGTATGTGCTGACAGGTGTGATCAAACTCTATACCGAGTTTTACGAGCCGGTGACCATGCGGCGGGGCGACAGCGCCTATTACGATGCCACGATGGGTCATAACGTGATTTCGGTAAGCGATGAGGATGCGACGATCCTTTGGGTCACATCTCTGGTCTGAAAGGCCATCTTGCGGGGACGCCTGTCGATCCCGCTCCGACAATGAGACATATGCTGAATTGGGCAGGGGCGGCTTTGGCACTCGCTACGTGCGCCTCCGGCGGGAGTGTGTCTGCCAAGAAGAAGGGGAGGGCGCGCGATGACCAATCTGCTGATCCTGATATCGGATGAGCACCGGCGCGATGCGATGGGCTGTGCCGGGCACAAGCTGGTGAAGACACCGAACCTGGATGCTCTGGCGGCGCGCGGTGCGCTGTTCGAGAACGCCTATACGCCCTGTCCGATGTGCGTGCCCACCCGGGCGGCGCTTGCCTGTGGCGACTATGTGCACCGGACGGGGTATTGGGACAGCGCCACGCCCTATGACGGCACGCAGCGCAGCTGGATGCACGAGCTGAGGGAGGCCGGACGCGACGTTGTGTCGATCGGCAAGCTGCATTTCCGGTCCGGCGAGGATGATAACGGGTTCTCAGAAGAGATCTTGCCGATGCATGTGGTCGGCGGGGTCGGCTGGGCGATTGGCCTGTTGCGCGAAGAGCCGCCCGATTACGACGCCGCCGCCGAGCTGGCCGGGGATGTGGGACGCGGGGCCAGCAGCTATACCGATTACGATCTGATGATCACGCAGGCCGCGGAGGCGTGGCTTGGCGACAGGGCGCGCAAGCAGAGACCCTGGGCTGCATTCGTATCGCTGGTGAGCCCGCATTACCCGTTGAAGGCCCCGCAGGACTGGTATGACCTCTATGATCCGGAAACGGTCGATCTGCCGGTTGGATATGCCGCCGAGGCGGATCATCCGGAGTTGCGGCACCTGCGCCGCTTTTTCAAATATCAGGAATATTTCGACGCGCAGAGAATGCGCGAGGCGCGGGCGGCGTATTACGGGCTGACCTCTTTCATGGATGACTGCCTGGGCCGGGTGCTGCACGCGCTGGAAGACAGCGGGCAGGCCGAGGATACGCTTATCCTCTATGTCTCCGATCATGGCGAGATGCTGGGGGATCATGGGTACTGGACCAAGCAGGTGATGTACGAGGCCTCGGCCGGGGTGCCGATGATCCTTGCGGGGCCGGGTGTGCCGCCGAGGCGGCGGGTGCGCAGCGGGGCCAGCCTTCTGGATATCGCGGCGACGGCGCGGGAGGTGGCGGGCCTGCCTGCCCGGGCGGAGAGGCCCGGGCAATCCTTGCGGGCGCTGGCGCAGGCCCCGGACGACCCTGATCGCACCGTCTTCAGCGAATATCACGATGGCGGGTCCTCGACGGGGACGTTCATGATCCGATGGGACAGGTGGAAATATGTCCATTATGTCGGGTATGCGCCCCAGCTTTTTGACCTGGAGACGGATCCTCAGGAGTTTCAGGATCTTGCGCCGCGCGCCGCCCGGGAGCCGCATATCGCGGCCATCCTCGCCGAAGGGCGCGCGCGGCTTCAACGGATCTGCGACCCGGATGTCGTGAATGCCCGCTGTTTTGCGGATCAAAAAGCCCGGATCGAAGAACTGGGTGGGGTCGACGCCTGTCGAAACGCGTATGTGTTCAATCACACACCGGCCCCGGGCGAAACCGAAGAGGGCGCGCCGCTCTAGCTCTGCGTGCCGATCCGGTCGAGCGCCGCCTGCAGGGCGGGTGCTTCCATCTGCTCGACAGGCAGCGCCAACAGGGCCGAGGCCCGCGCATGCAACTGGTCATATGCGGTGCGAAAAGCGGGCTCCCATGCGGGTTCGTCCTGTGCGGCGGGGTCGTCTACCCCCCAATGCGCCCGCAGCGGCGCCCCCGGCCAGAGCGGACAGGTTTCGCCCGCCGCCGAGGCACAGACGGTGATTACCACGTCCATCGCGGGCGCATCCGGTCCTGCGAATTCATCCCAGCTTTTGGAGCGGGCGCCGATGGTGTCATATCCAAGCTCAGACAGCTGGGTCAGCGATTGCGGATGCACAAGGCCGGTCGGCTGTGAGCCTGCGGAAAAGGCGCGCACACGGCCTGCACCGAGCCGGTTCAGGATGGCTTCGAGCAGGATGGAGCGGGCCGAATTACCGGTGCAGAGAACGAGGAAATTCATCAGCCCGATTTAACCAGAGCTTGTAACGGTGATGTGACGGATCAGAACCAGCTTTGCACAGTGCGCGACGCGGCCGAGACATCCTCGCCCATACCTTCGATCGTCCCACAGCCCGCCAGCGCGGCGAGAAGCCCAAGAATGGCCAGATGTTTCATCGATTTGCCTCAAGCTTTGCAGGGGTTTTGCGCCCCTAATCCTGCCACCACCATACCTCAGGCAGGAAGTGAATGCCATCCCCGTAGATCGGCAGGCGATCTTTTGCATATGTCAGCTGTTTCACATGCGCCACACGCCCGACAGCGTAATTATGGATGGGAATGACATAGCGCCCGCTGGTCAGCACCCGGTCAAGCGCACGGGTCGCGGCGATAAACGCCTCCCGGCTTTCAGCGGTCAGCATGGCGTCGATCATCGCATCCGCCGCCGGGCTTTTCATACCCATCAGGTTGCGGCTGCCGGGCTGGTCGGCCACGGCCGATCCCCAGTAAAACGCCTGCTCATTGCCCGGGCTGAGCGAAATGGCACGGCGGATGAAGGTAAGATCGAAATCGAATTGCGCCTCGCGTTCGGCAAATTGCGCCTTGTCGATCTGCTGTACGGTGAGCGTGATCCCGAGACGCGCCAGCGCGCCTGAATAAATATCCATGATCGCTGTCGCCTGCTGCAACAGGGCGTCTTGCTGTAACAGCACCTCCAGCTCAAGCGTCTCTCCGGCGGCGTTCTTGAGGCGACCGTCCTGCACCGTCCATCCCGCCTCTTCCAGCAGGGCGCGGGCGCGGCGCAGATTGGCGCGGTTGCGTTTCGTGCCGTCCGAGACGGGCAGGCTGTAACCTTCCAGCGCACCGGGCGGCAGGCTCTGCGCGAACGGCTCCAGAAGCTCCCGGACAGCGCCGGTCGCGGGGCCATCCTGCATGCCCAGCTCGGAATTGGAAAAATAGGATGTGATGCGCGGCTGGCGGCCGCCGGTCAGCGTGTCGTTGATAAACTCGAAGTTGAACGCATGCAGCAGCGCATCGCGCACCCGCCAGTCATCCAGCGGCGCCCGGCGGGTGTTGAACACAAACCCGGTGATGCCTGAAGGCTTCTGATGGGGAATTTCCGATTTCACGATGTCGCCGCGTTCAACGGCCGGAAAATCATATTGTGTGTCCCAGCGCTCGGCGTTGAATTCGCGGACAAAGGAAATCGCCTGCGCCTTGAACGCCTCTTTCATCACCGTGTCGTCGCCGTAGAACTCGATCCGGATCTCATCGAAATTGTTGGTGCCGCGCCGGAGGGGAAGGTCGTTGCCCCAGTAATCGGGATTGCGCTGCAGAACGACATTGCGGTCGATCTCATAGCTGTCGACCACATAAGGTGCCGTTCCGATGGGAATGTCGTCAAGCCCGGCCTCGGCAAAATCCCGTTCGGTCCACTGTGCTTTCTTCAGGATCGGACGCAGCCCGGCAATAAGCGCCAGTTCACGGTCAGCCGTGTTGAAGCTGATCCGGACAGTGCGCGGCCCGGTTGCCTCGATACGCTCGATCTTGGACCAGAGGTTCTGGTAACGCAGATGGCCCACGGTGCCCAAAGTCTCATAGGACCAGATCACATCCTCGACCGTGACCGGGGATCCATCGGAGAATCGCGCCTCCTCGCGCAGGGTAAACTCGACCCAATCGCGCGCCGGGCTGGTCTCGACCGATTCGGCCAGAAGGCCATAAAGCGAGAAGGGTTCGTCATAGGAACGCCCCATGAGCGACTCGTAAGCGAGGAACCTCAGTTGCCAGGGCGGGGTGCCTTTGCGGGCGAAGGGATTGAGCGAATCGAAACCGCCCACATTGCCGGTGATCAGCTGCCCGCCCTTGGGGGCGTCGGGGTTGGCATAGGGCAGAGACACAAAATCAGGTGGTAGGACCGGGTCGCCATACATAGCTATGCCATGTCGCGGTTCGGCCCCTGCAAAGCTGGCCGGAAAAACAACTGCAAGAATCAGCGCCCCGCGCCGCAATGAGCGGAAAAATTCTGATCTCATTATCGCAACAATCCTTAACTGCCCTTGTTTTCTTTACTGCCTAGGTAAAGACGGTTTTATGTCTTTTCAAACTTTTAGCTTGGCCAGCGGCGCTGAAACGCTTATAAAGGGGTCACTGCTCGATAGGTTTCTTGCCTGTATGAAACCTGCCTCAATAACTTAACGCCCGCTTCGTGCGGGCGTTTTTTTTGGCCGGGTGGCTTTGCTGCCGGGCAAAGATCGGGTGCATTCCGGCGCGGCGCGAATTATGCTGCAACTGCAAACAAAGGAGTGCATCGAAATGAGCGTGAGCGGAAAAACAGCGGTTGTCACCGGGTCGACCTCGGGCATTGGTCTTGGCATTGCGACCGAGCTTGCCAGGGCCGGGGCGAATGTGATCCTGAACTCGTTTACGGATTCGGAAGAGGATCATGCGCTGGCCGCGTCGCTGGCGGAGGAGCACGGCGTGAACGCGCGCTACATCCAGGCCGACATGTCCAAGGCGGATCAGTGCCGGGGCCTGATCGAAAAGGCGGGGGCCTGCGATATCCTCGTCAACAATGCCGGCATTCAGCACGTGGCCCCGATCCCGGAGTTCCCGGTAGAGAAGTGGGACGCGATCATCGCGATCAACATGTCCTCGGCCTTTCACACCACGGCCGCCGCTCTGCCGATGATGCGCAAGGCGGGATGGGGCCGGGTGATCAACATCGCCTCGGCACACGGCCTTCGCGCCAGCCCGTTCAAATCGGCATATGTCACGGCCAAGCATGGTGTGGTCGGGATGACCAAGGTCGTGGCGCTGGAAACGGCAAAAGAGCCGATCACCTGCAATGCGATCTGCCCGGGCTATGTGCTGACCCCGCTGGTCGAGGCACAGATCCCGGATACGGCCAAGGAATATGGCATTTCCGAAGATGAGGCGATTGAGAAGGTGATCCTGCTCAAACAGCCCTCGAAAGAATTTGTCACGGTCGAGCAACTGGCCGGTATCGCGCTGTTCTTGTGTTCGGATGCTGCCGCGCAGATGACCGGCACGACGCTGACCGCGGATGGTGGCTGGACCTCGCAATAATCCCGATTGGCCCGACGGCCATCCGACCGGGGCGAGGGGCCGTTCCGTCGTGGTCCCCGGTCATATCAGAGCCAGGAAGAAAGGGCGCGCATGGTGGAGGTGAAGCGGATCAATCTGGCTTTGCAGGGTGGTGGCGCGCATGGCGCCTTTACCTGGGGGGTGCTCGACCGTCTGCTGGAGGATGAGCGGATCGAGGTGGCGGGGATATCCGGCACTTCGGCAGGTGCGATGAATGCGGCCGCGTTCAAATCGGGCTGGCTGGAAGACGGGCGGGCGGGCGCTCGGGCCAAACTCGACTGGCTCTGGCACAGGCTGGGAGCGGTGCAGGACATGCGCATGCCCGGATGGATGGCAGGCGGGTTGCCTTTGCCCGGATTGCTGAGCGGCGCGCTGGAGCTGTCACCGGGCTACCAGATGGCCGATGCGGCCTCCCGGCTGGTGTCGCCCTATGCGTATGGCCCGCTCTATCGCAATCCGCTGGAGCCGGTAGCGCGCGCGTTTGATTATGAGGAGGTCTGCGCGGCAACCGGCCCGAAGCTGTTTATCGGGGCGACAAATGTGCATGACGGCAAGATCCGGGTCTTTCAGGGCGATGAGATCAGCACGGATGTGCTTTTGGCCTCGGCCTGTCTGCCGACGCTGTTTCAGGCGGTGGAAATCGACGGCGCACACTACTGGGATGGCGGCTATACCGGCAATCCGGCGTTGTTTCCGCTTTTTGATCCCGACCTGCCCGATGACATCCTGATTGTGAACATCAACCCGCTGGAGCGCCGCGAGGTGCCACGCAGCCCGCAGGAGATCCAGAACCGGATCAACGAGATCAGCTTCAACTCATCGCTTTTGCGCGAGCTGCGCGCGATCCGCTTTGCCCAACGGCTGATTGCTGACGGGGCCGTCAAGCAGGGCGCGATGAAATATGTGCTGGTCCATATGGTGGCGGATGATGCGCTGATGGGGGCGCTTTCGGTGGCCACGAAGCTTATTCCCAATCCCTATCTGCTGGCCCGGCTGAAGGAGTCGGGGCGCGCGGCCTGCGACACATTCCTCGCGCAGCATTTCGATGATCTGGGTCAGCGCAGCAGTACCGATATCGAGGCGATGTTCGATTAACCACGCGCTCGGGGCGCGGTTACTTGTCCTGACTTTCGAGCATTTGGTCCCCCGGATAAACCAGCCCTGCCGAAATCACGAGCTTGGCCGCCTCTTCCACGCTCATGTCGAGCTCGATCACGTCTTCCTTCGGCAGGAACAGAAGAAAGCCCGAGGTCGGGTTGGGAGTGGTGGGCAGGAATATGCTCATCAGTTCGCCGCTTGTTTCCGCGCGGCGGGCGATCTCGCCCTTGGCGGTGGTGGAGATGAAGCCGATCGCCCAGATACCCTTGCGCGGATACTGGATCAGACAGGCCTTTTCAAAGCTCCGTTCGGATTGGGCAAATACCGTCTCGGCGATTTGTTTCACGCCGGAATAAATGCTGCGCACCACCGGCATCCGGTCGACCAGGGATTCAGCGAAATTGATAAGCGACCGTCCGATAAGTCCCTTGGCAACCCAGCCCACGAAGATGGTGAAGATCAGGAAGATGATCACCCCAACGCCGCGCAGGTTGATGCCGATGTATTTCTCAGGCTGGAAATCATAGGGCACCAGCGGCAGCACAACGCTGTCGATCCAGCCGATCACGGCCCAGACAAGCCAGACGGTAAGCGCCACCGGCGCGATCACCACGATCCCGGTCAGAAAGCTCGCGCGCAGCCCGGCAAAACGGCCCGGCTTGCGCGGCTCGTGCGGCTCTTCGTCGAAAGGCGTGTTCATGATTGGCAGGCTCTGATCGGGTACTGACGCGCTATGTAAGCAGAAATCCGCCGCCCTACAATGGGTTTAGCGTGCAAGCTCCGCGGCAATGGCCGCGGCAAGGCGGGCATTGTTGCGCACGAGGGCAATATTCGCGGTCAGGGTTCGCCCCTGGGTCAGCTCGTAAAGCCGTCCAAGCAGGAAGGGCGTGACCTGCTTGCCGGTGATCCCGGCGGCGAGTGCGTCCTGCTGCGCCCGAAGAATGAGCGGATGCAACTCCTCTGCGGGGATGCTGTCGGCCTGGGGGACCGGATTGGCGACAAGCTGACCGCCGGGCAGGCCAAGCCTTGTGCGCATCCTGTGCATCGCCGCGATCTCCTGCGGGCTGTCACAACGCAGAGGGGCGGCAAGCCCCGAACAGGCGGACCAGAAAGCCGGCAGGGTATCCTGCCCATAGGCCATGACCGGCACCCCGAGCGTTTCCAACACTTCGAGCGTCTTTGGCAGATCGAGAATGGCCTTAGCCCCGGCGCTGACGACGGTGACGGGGGTTTGTGCCAGCTCCTGCAGGTCAGCGGAGACATCAAAGCTCAACTCGGCCCCCTGATGCACCCCGCCAATGCCACCGGTGGCAAAGACGGCGATCCCCGCCAGATGTGCGCCGATCATGGTTGCCGCAACGGTGGTCGATCCGGTGCCGCCACGCGCCATACAGGCGGCCAGATCTGCGCGGCTGAGCTTGGCGACGTCTTTCGCCCTGGCCAGGGTGTCAAGCTGCGCATCGGTCAGGCCCACTGACAAGACCCCGTCAAGCACGGCGATGGTGGCGGGGGTTGCGCCAGCCTGCCGGATATCCGCCTCAACCTGCCGCGCCGTGGTCAGGTTGTCGGGGTAGGGCATGCCGTGGGTGATGATCGTGCTTTCCAGCGCGACAACGGGACGGCCGGCCTGAAGCGCATCAGCGACGTCGGGGGAAGGGGTGAAAACTGTCATGGAGTGCCTCCGGCGACATGGGTGGCGGCGGCGCAGAGCGCGCGGGAGAGCGCCTCTTGCCGGTCTGCAGCGTCAAGTTCGGCCGCGATATGCGCGGCGATCACCATGTCGCCCGCGCCGGTGATACGCCTTGGTGTGACACGGGGCGGTGTTTCGGTGAACAGCCCTTCAGCATCGGCAAAACAGGCGTCATGCGGCCCGTGAGTGACCAGCACCCGCCGCGCGCCAGCCGCACGCAGCGCTTGCGCGGCGTCGGCGGCCGCTTCATGGTGCCCTTCGCTCAGCAGGTTGGCCTCTTCGAGGTTCACATAGAGCGTTGCACTGCGATGGTTGAGGAAGGGGCGCAGCCGCAGCGCCTTGCCGGGCGAGGCGGGGGCCACCCGAAGATCGGCGCTGACCAGTAGCGGACTACGGGCGATCTCGTCCATCAGGTCCGCCGTGAGGTTGCCATCGAGCACGATGATCCCGTCATAGGGGGCCGCGGCGCTGCCCAGCCGCCCATCCTGCAAGGGCGCAAGGATATCCGCGCCTGCCGCTTCAAGTGAGCTTGCGTCGGCGATCGCGGCGATCAGGCCATTGGGATCCTCGATTGCCATGTAAAGATCGGTCCGCAAGTCACTGGACCGGAACACAAAACCCGTATTCAGATCAAGCGCCTGACAGGTCTTGATCAGCGCCTCGCCCTCCGCGTCCTGTCCCACGGCGGACAGCAATGCGGGCGCAAGCCCGAACTGCCGCAACGCCATCGCAACATTCAGCGCGACACCACCCGGTTGACGGGTGATCCGGCCGGGCAGATCGTTGCCATGGGCCATTGCCTTGGGGCTCAGCCCGATCACGTCCCACAGGACGCTGCCGATGCACAGGAGGTTGCTCATGACATCCTTCTGGCGCGGGATGCGGCTCAGTGCAACAGCAACCCGCCATCGACCACAAGATCGGCACCCGTGACATAAGACGCACCATCGCTCAGAAGCCACAGCGCCGCGGCGGCCAGCTCGCGCGCCTCGCCGACCCGGCCAAGCGGCACGTAAGAGCCTGCCTGCGCCAGTTTCTCATCGCTGTCCCAGCGGGCTTGCAGGGGCGTCCGGGTGGAGCCCGGATAAATCGTGTTGGAGCGGATCTGGTCCCCGGCCAGCTGCATTGCCAGCGACCGCGACAGGGCCCCAACCCCGGCCTTGGCGGTCGAATAGGCATCCTGAGGCACCGGGTCACCGCGCAGGCATTGGGTTGACGAGATATGCACCATCGCCCCGCCACCGGCCGCCCGCATATGTGGAACAGCAGCCCGGGCGGTGTGCAGCATGGACTTCAGATTGATGTCAAACACCTGATCCCAGAGGTCGAGATCAATGTCGAGCAGCGACACATCGCGCCCGAACCACAGCACCCCGGCCACATTGGCAAGATAGTCGATCCGGCCGAAACGGGCGGCCCCGTCGTCGATGATGCGCGTCACGGCATCGGCATCCGTCAGGTCTGCCTGGGCGTAAACACACCGCTCCTGCACAAGCCGCTCCGGTTGCGGCTTGATGTCAATGGCGATCACCGCCCCGCCCGCGTCGAGAATGGCATGCGCGATTTCCTCGCCCATTCCGCCGCCCGCACCGGTGACGACAGCCACGCGGGAGGAAAAATCATAGGTTATCATTGCGGTTTACTCCCTTTTGCCGCAGGTCGTGCCCGCTGCGAACCGACCGCGCCCCTGTGCTGTTCATGTAGGCAAATGGCACTGTTCATGGCAAGATAGAGCCATGCGGCGGTTATGTCTTGTGATCTTCATACTGTGTCCCTGGCCCCTCTGGGCGAGCGACATCTGCCTTGCGCTGCAAGCGGGCGATCCCAGCCTCGGGGATCCCGACGCCACCTGCCAGAGCAGCGCGCTACTGGGGGGAGAGGCGCAAACCTCCTGCTATTGGGTTTATGCCTATCGTGCGCCCGAGGCCGAGGCGCGGCTGGAGGGTTTGCGATCCGGGATCGAGGCCTGTCTGGGTGCGAAGGCCGCACAGCCCGCGGATACGCAGGTCAATCATCCCGACAGTTTCACCCTGCACCGGTACGAAGGGCAGGGGATCCGCGTGGCGCTTTCACTCAAGGACAAGGCGGGGCTGGGGCAAAGTCTGATCTTCCTCAGCCTCAGCGCCGCGCAATGACCAAAGCTATCGCTTGACCGGATAGCGGTCGGGTTCGGCGAAGAGGTCCATGATCTGCGATCCGGCCGGGATGAAAGCACCATGCTCTTCGCCCTCGGCGATTTCATAGGTCTCGCCTGGGCGGTAGATCGTGGTCTGCCCGCCACGCGTCAGATGTAACTCTCCGGCGATCACCGTCCCCCATTGCGGCCCGTGGGAATGCGGTGCCAGGCTGGTATCCTGATGGATGTCGAAGAAGACCAGCAAACCTTCGGGTGCCGCCACGGCCCGGGTTGTGACCACCTCGGGATCAAAGGGCACGTCAAGTGCCGGCAACGCATCGCGAAAGCTGGGAAAGGGCATGGCAAGGCTCCGGACAGGTTGGGATGACTGACTGACAGCCTACGTCTGAAGGAAAGTCTTGCAAGTTCATTCTGCCCCGGATATACGCGCGCCACTTACTCCGCAGGTACGGGCGGGCAGGTGGGGGAGACATCCCCATTTCGTCCACCGGTTGAAGCATCCGCTTCTCATCCCGTACCGAGGCTTAAACCGGAAAGGAAAACGGACATGGCTCTTCCTGAGTTCACCATGCGCCAGCTGCTTGAAGCCGGCGTTCACTTTGGCCACCAAACGCAACGCTGGAACCCCCGTATGGGCGAGTTCATCTATGGCGCGCGCAATGGCATTCACATTCTCGACCTCACGCAAACCGTGCCGATGCTGGACGCGGCGCTGAACGCGATCCGCGAGACCACCGCCAAGGGCGGGCGCATCCTCTTTGTCGGCACCAAGCGCCAGGCCGCTGGGCCGATCGCTGAAGCCGCTGAGAAATCGGCGCAATACTACATGAATCACCGCTGGCTCGGTGGCACGCTGACCAACTGGAAAACCGTGTCGCAATCGATCAAGCGCCTGAAAGACATCGACGAAGCGATGGCGTCGGGTGCCGAGGGCCTCACCAAGAAAGAGCGCCTTGGCATGGAACGTGACCAGGAGAAGCTGCAAGCCTCCCTGGGCGGTATCCGCGAGCTGGGCGGCACGCCCGACATGCTGTTCGTCATCGACGTGCGCAAGGAAGCGCTGGCCGTTGCCGAAGCCAACAAGCTGGGCATCCCGGTTGTGGCTGTGGTCGACACCAACTGCTCGCCCGAGGGTGTGGATTACCTGATCCCCGGCAATGACGACGCTGCCCGCGCGATTTCGCTTTACTGCGACCTCGCCGCCCGTGCCGCACTGGACGGCATGAGCGCCCAGCTTGGCGCAGCAGGCGTTGACCTTGGTGCCATGGAAGAGGCGCCGGTCGAAGAGGTTGTCGCCGAAGCCGAGGCCCCCGCCGAAGCTCCTGCCGAAGAAACCGCCGCCGAGAGCTGAGCCGGTTTTAAAGACCTGACCTGAGGCGCGGGCACTGGCCCGCGCCAACCCAATTCAATTCGAGATCGAGGAGAGCCGACATGGCGATCACTGCTGCAATGGTGAAAGAACTGCGCGACAGCACGGGCGCAGGCATGATGGACGCGAAAAAAGCGCTGACCGAAACCGATGGCGACATGGAAGCCGCTGTTGACTGGCTGCGCACCAAGGGTCTGGCGAAAGCCGAGAAGAAATCGGGCCGCACAGCCGCCGAGGGTCTCGTGGCTGTTATGGTCGAGGGCTCCAAGGGTGTGGCCGTCGAAGTGAACTCCGAAACCGACTTCGTGGGCAAAAACGCCGAGTTTCAGGCCATGGTGGCCGGGATCGCCAAGCTGGCACTCAACGCTGCCGACCTGGACGCGCTGATGGCCTCCGACATGGGCGGCAAGACCGTTCAGGACGTGGTGACCGACAAGATCGCCACCATCGGTGAAAACATGAGCGTGCGCCGCATGGCCTCGATCGAAGGCGAGACGGTTGTGTCCTACGTGCACAACGCCGTGGCCACCGACATGGGCAAGATCGGCGTGCTGGTCGCGATGAAAGGCGGCGATGCAGGCTTTGGCAAGCAGGTGGCGATGCATATCGCGGCCACCAATCCGGCGGCCCTGAACGAGGCCGAGCTGGACCCCGCGGTCGTAGACAAGGAGCGTCAGATCCAGATCGACATCGCCCGTGAAAGCGGCAAGCCCGAGCAGGTCATCGAGAAGATGATCGAAGGCCGGATGAAGAAATACATGTCGGAAATCACGCTGGTGAACCAGTCCTTCGTGATCAACCCCGACCTGACCGTCGGCCAGGCTGCCAAAGAGGTCGGCGCCGAGATCACCGGTTTTGTCCGGATGGAAGTGGGCGAAGGCATCGAGAAGAAAGTCGAAGACTTCGCCGCTGAGGTCGCCAAAGCCGCCGCAGGCGCCTGAGCGACACAGGTTCGGATCGGGGCACCTTCGGGTGCCCCTTTTTGTTTCAACATCCGTCCATAAAGCGACGGTTTGGGATCAAGATCATGCAGAAAACTATCGTCAACAGCTGGAACGAATGGGATCCGCTGAAACATGTCATCGTGGGTCGCGCCGATGATTGCCACATCCCGCCCGAAGAGCCCGCACTGGACGCCAAGGTGCCCGAAGACAGCGATATGCGCGGGCAGTGGGGCCGCCGGCCGCAGGAGACGATCGACCGGGCCAACGAGCTTCTGGACAATTTTGCGAGCCTTCTGGAAAAGCGCGGCATCCGGGTGGACCGCCCGACGCCGATCGACCACTCCAAGCCCGTCACCACGCCTGATTTTCACACCGACAGCCAGTTCGGCTGCATGCCGCCGCGCGATGTGCTGCTGACGGTGGGCAGTGAAATCCTCGAAGCGACCATGTCCTATCGCTGCCGGTGGTTCGAGTATCTCAACTACCGCCCGCTGATGCAGCGCTACTGGGAGGAAGACCCCAACTTCCGCCATGAAAGCGCGCCCAAACCGCGCCTGACCGATGCGGATTATCACCCTGATTACCTGTCCGAGAAGATCGGCGTGGAAAAGCGCCTGAAATGGACGGCCGAGAAATTCTTTGTCACGACCGAGGAGGAACCCTTGTTCGATGCGGCCGACGTGCTGCGGTTTGGCCGGGATCTGGTGGTGCAGCACGGGTTTACGACCAACCTTAAGGGCATCGAGTGGATCCGGCGGCATTTCCCGGATCACCGTGTGCACGCGGTCAACTTCCCGGGCGATCCGTACCCGATCCACATCGACGCGACCTTCACGCCGCTGCGTCCGGGACTGATCCTGAACAACCCCCAGCGTCGTTTGCCGGATGAACAGCGGAAAATGTTCAACGACAATGACTGGGAAATCGTGGATGCAGCACAGCCTGCGCATAACACGCCGCCGCCGCTGTGCTATTCCTCGACCTGGCTCAGCATGAACGTACTGGTGCTTGACCCCAAGACGGTCTGTGTCGAGGCGTCAGAGGTGTACCAGATGGAACAGATGGACAAGCTCGGCATGGAGGTGGTCCCGGTCGAGCTGCGCGACGCCTATGCCTTTGGCGGCGGTCTGCATTGCTGCACGGCGGATGTCTATCGTGAAGGTGGGTGCGAGGATTATTTCCCGAATATGTGAGGGCAGGGCGGCGAACCGCGACAAAGACCCGCCTCGCACGTATAACGCGAAAACGGTGCCGCCGGGAGTGGCGACACCGTTCCCACAAAGACCGCCCCGGAGTTAGGGATGAAACAGCAGGCGGTAAGCGCCAATCGCCGACCCGACCAATAAAGCCGACGATTGGCATCCGGATTAAGACCGGCAAATCAGAGAGCCCAAGTCTATTACCAGGGGTCTGATCTGGTGTTCCCAGGCTTTAAAGCCACCACTCACGGAACAACCTCAGCATGCATCCTAACCCTACGTAACGAAAGTAAGGGATTCCATACTCACCGGCTTTTCACGCATTTTTCACGTATCGAGCACGAACATCTGATTTTGGAACGCGGCCTTCAAAACCGCCTGTGCCGTGGTCTCGACACTCAGCGCCTCGCGCGCCAGCCGCAGGTGTTTTTCAATCGTCGCGGGCGTCAGCTCAAGGAGCATGGCGATATCCTGCACGGTCTTGCCGTCGCCAACCCAGGCGAGCACCTCGCGCTGTCGTTTGGTGAGCGCGCGATTGGGGGACGTATAGGGCAGGGACAGGATCCGCAGATGCGTGATATTGTTGAGCACAGTGATGTCATCGCCATGCTCGGCCCAGATCGCATCCACCTCCGCCTGATCCATCCCTTTACGTGCGGTCAGGGCAATCGCTCCTTTTGAACGCGGCGACATCGACTTGAAACTGATGGAATAACCGGCTGTCACATCATGCGACTGGTTGAACGCGACCACCTTGCGCTCTTGATCGCTCAGGGTGCCGGAACTGATCATGGTCTGCATCACATTCCAGGAACAAGGTCCGTCATGATCAAGCGCCCAGCGGACCATCGGCGCATGATGATACAGACCGCTTCCAATGAAGGTGTCGGTATAATCCGAACTGTGATTGGTGAGCAGCACGAAATCTTCGGGATCGCCAAGCGAGGTTGCGGTGCGATAGCGCGTGAACCCATAGATCAGCCGGTCAAACCCGTATGCGGCCATCGTCTGTGTATGCATGTTCCAGAGCGTTTCGATTTCCTGCGCGTTGAGCAGGCGCTTTAGATGCTCGGTTTCGATCATGCAGCCGCCCGAAGATGTTCGGTCATGGCTCTGAGCGCGTGACCGTATCCCGCAGCCCCAAAACCACAGATCACCCCAAGGGCCACAGGCGCGATGAAGGATTTGTGCCGGAACTCTTCGCGCGCATGGATATTGCTCAGATGCAGCTCGATCACCGGCAATTCCACTGAGCTTATCGCATCCATCAGAGCTACGGAGGTATGCGTGTAGGCACCGGCATTCAGGATGATGCCGTCATGTGTGCCGCGCGCAGCATGGATGTGATCGACCAGCGCGCCCTCGGAATTATCCTGCTGAAAGGACATCGCGACGCCCAGCTCGATCGCTATGGCCTTGCACCGATGCTCGATATCCAGAAGCGTCGTCGTACCATAGACCTCCGGCTGGCGGGTGCCAAGCAGGTTCAGGTTGGGACCATTGAGAATGAGGATCGAGGTCATGGGGTACGTCCTTGTGTTGCGTTTGTTTAGACCAGACCCGCGCAACCTGTCGAGAGCGGAGGCTGCGAAAGCGTTAAGCTGTGATGGTTTTAACGAGAGAATCTATATCAGCGGGACCAGCGCTTGCTTGGCGTAAGGTGAGAAGTGCGCCATAATACATTATAATAAGATGATTATTCGTCATAATTGCAATACGTATTATTTACATAATACTGATTATGCGCATTATAGTGCTGCGATTTGAGCACGCGCAAATCCAAGCTGTCAAATACGCTTTTTACCATGAAAAGCGTTCCAACCCCCAGCGTACACAATCGTGGCCGATCAGGCCGCCAGGATACATCACGAGAGTAACGGCCCGTCTCAGCGGGCCGTTGCAGAATTACGCGCTGTCACACCGCCTGAAAACAACTTCAAGAGCGCAGGCGAAACCCCTGCTCTACCTCAGAAAAACGCCTGAAGCCCGGTTTGCGCACGGCCGAGGATCAGCGCATGAACGTCATGCGTGCCTTCATAGGTGTTGACCGTCTCAAGGTTCATCATGTGACGGATCACCTGGAACTCACCCGAGATCCCGTTGCCACCGTGCATGTCCCGTGCATGACGCGCAATATCGAGCGCCTTGCCGCAGTTGTTGCGCTTGATCAGGCTGATCATCTCGGGCGCTGCGTTGGCAGCATCCATCAGACGGCCGACCTGAAGGCAGGCTTGCAGGCCCAGGGTGATCTCGGTCTGCATATCGGCGAGCTTCTTCTGGAAGAGCTGCGTCTGCGCCAGAGGCCGTTTGAACTGGTGCCGGTCAAGCCCGTATTGCCGCGCCGCATGCCAGCAATACTCGGCGGCGCCCATGACCCCCCAGGCGATACCATAGCGGGCCCGGTTGAGGCATCCGAACGGCCCTTTCAGCCCCTGAACATTCGGCAATAATGCGTCTTCGGTCACTTCGACTCCGTTCAGCACGATCTCGCCGGTGATGGAGGCGCGCAGGCTCAGCTTGTTCTCGATCTTGGGCGCAGAAAGGCCCTTCATGCCCTTTTCCAGCACGAAACCCTTGATCTTGCCGTCATGCGCTTCGGATTTCGCCCAGACCACGAAGACATCGGCAATCGGGCTGTTGGAGATCCACATCTTGGATCCCGTCAGGCGATAACCGCCGTCAATCTTCTCGGCGCGGGTTTTCATCCCGGCCGGGTCGCTGCCCGCATCCGGCTCGGTCAGGCCAAAACAGCCGATCCACTCGCCCGAAGCCAGTCTGGGCAGGTATTTCTGCCGCTGCGCCTCGGTGCCATAGGCATAGATCGGATACATCACGAGAGAGCTCTGCACGGACATCATCGACCGATACCCCGAGTCCACCCGCTCCACCTCGCGCGCGACCAAACCGTAGCTTACATAGCCCGCGCCCAACCCGCCGTATTCTTCGGGGATCGTCGTGCCCAGAAGCCCCATCTCGCCCATTTCGCGGAAAATCTCGGGATCGGTTTCTTCATTGGCATAGGCTTTGGTGACGCGCGGTTGCAGTTTTTCCTGAGCGTATGCACGGGCGCTGTCGGCGATCATGCGCTCGTCTTCGGCAAGCTGATCACTCAGGCGCAGCGGATCGGCCCAGTCGAACTGACCGAGATCGGGGGCATCTTTGGCTTTGAGAACGGGGGCGTCGAGTGTCATGAATGCGTCCTTTCCATGCGGTTTGCGCAAAAGAATTTGCCTTTTACGGGTACATACCCCATAGAAGCATGCGAAAACAGCACGTTTTTCGCAAGTATTCATGAGATTTCCGCAACCATGTCCCTGCCCCGCCGCTATCTGCCTTCGATTTCTGCGTTACGCGCATTGGAAGCTCTGGACCGGCTGGGCAGCGCAACCGCGGTCGCTGATGAGCTGAACCAGACCCAAAGTGCTGTCAGTCGACAGCTCAAGGGGTTGGAAGAACAGCTTGATCAGAGCCTGTTCATTCGTCGGAACCGTCGGATTGTCCTGACAAGTGCCGCGCAGAATTACGCGGCGGATGTGCGCCGGGCGCTGGGGCAGATCGCGCAGGCCTCCATGAAGCTCAGCCTCAATCCGGCGGGCGGGACGGTCAATCTCGCCATTCTGCCGACCTTCGGGATGCGCTGGCTGGTGCCGCGACTCGCAGAGTTTTCTCAGGCGCATCCAGATGTCACGGTCAATTTCACCTCACGCCTGGAGCCGTTTAACTTTGCGACGGAACCCTTTGATGCAGCAATCTATTTTGGCCGTCCTCCCTGGCCGGGCCTGGAGCATCTGAGGTTGAAATCCGATTCCGTACTGCCCGTCTGCACTCCCGAACTCCTGGCGGGCCGCCTTCCGGCGCGCCCCGAAGATCTGCTGAGCCTGCCCTTGATGCATATCGCAACCCGGCCCGAAGCCTGGGCAGCCTGGTTTGCACAATATGGCGTGGATGGTGCCCATGTGACCGGGACGGTGCATGACCAGTTTTCGACCTTGCTGCAAGCGGCGCTGCACGGGCTTGGCGTTGCGCTGGCGCCCGAATATCTGGTCCAGGCGGATCTGGCGAGCGGGCGGCTCAGCGCGGCCTGGGGCGGCCCCGTGGAAAGCCCTGGCGCCTATTATCTGGTCTGGCCAGTGGAAAAACGGGGCGATGCGGCGCTGATGACCTTCCGCCGCTGGCTGGCCGGACAGGCCGAGGCCGAGGATGACCCCCTGCCCCGCTGATCCGCCGCCGCCGGGTCATGCACCCCCGGTTCGCGAGGCCGCCTGACAGGGCGGATGAGCCGCTCAGCCCAGAGCGTAGCCTGTGCCACGCACCGTACGAAGCGGATCGCTCCCGCCTGAAGCGCTGAGCGCCTTGCGCAACCGGCCTATATGCACATCGACCGTCCGCGTATCCACATAGATATCCCGGCCCCAGACCCGGTCGAGCAACTGATCCCGGCTAAAGACCCTTCCCGGCTTTTCCATGAAGGTGGCCAGCAGGCGGAACTCCGTCGGGCCAAGCTTCACCTGTTTGCCCGCGCGTGTCACCCGATGGGTCTCGGCATCGAGCACGATATCGTCAAATTCCAGCGTCTGACCCACCGACGCGGGACGCGTCCGGCGCAGCTGTGTGCGTATCCGCGCCATCAGTTCGGCCACGGAATAGGGTTTGACCACATAATCGTCAGCACCTGTCTCCAGCCCGCGCACCCGGTCCACCTCTTCGGAGCGGGCCGACAGCATGATCACCGGGATCGGCCGGGTGTCGGCACGGGATTTGAGCTGCCGACACACCTCGATGCCCGACACATTGGGCAGCATCCAGTCCAGCACGATAAGGTCCGGGCAGCTTTCCCTGACCTGCAAAAGGGCGTCTTCGCCATTTTCCGCATAGGCCACGTCATAGCCTTCGGCAGCGAGGTTATAGCTCAGAACTTCGCGCTGCGCCGGCTCGTCCTCGACAATCAGAACGCAGGGTCGTTCAGCCGCCATCGCCCTTACTCCACCTCCAGCCCGAAGCCGCCGCTCTGCGCAACATTGTCGACCTTGGGACGAGTGGCTTCAGGCAGTTCGCCGGTCACGAGATAAATCACCTGTTCGGCGATGTTGGTCACATGGTCCCCCATGCGTTCGGTATTCTTGGCGATGAAGTGCAGATGCATGCAGGCGGTGATGTTGCGCGGATCCTCCATCATGAAGGTCAGGAACTCGCGGAACAGGGCGTTATACATCTGGTCCACATCATGATCGTTCAGCAACACGGTTTGCGCAAGTTCTGCGTCACGCCGAATATAGGCATCCAGCGCGTCCTTGAGCATCCGCTCCACCTCGCGCGCCATGCGGCGCAGGGCGGCGGGCGCCCCTTCGATGGCAGGCATCTGTGCCAGCACGGTGGTTCGCTTGGCCATGTTCTTGGCATAGTCGCCGATCCGCTCGAGGTTGGAGCTGATCTTGAGCACGCTCAGCGCCAGGCGCAGGTCGACCGCCGTTGGGGCCCTCAGCGCGATCAGCCGGGCGGTGGCCTCATTGACCTGCTCTTCGAGGTCATCGATGGCGCGGTCGCGGTCGCGGACCTGCTCGGCCAGTTCCTCGTCGCGGGTTTCCAGCGATTGCGCGGCCTGGGCGATTGCATGTTCGACCATCCCGCCCATCTTCATGATCTGCGCCTGGATCGCTTCAAGATCGCGGTCGAAGGCCGATGCGATATGTGTTTCGTTCATCTGAATACCCCTACCCGATCCGGCCGGTGATGTAGCTCTCGGTGCGCTCGTCCGACGGATTGGTGAATATCTGCCCGGTTTCACCGAACTCCACCAGATGACCCAGATGGAAGAACGCAGTTTTCTGGCTGACCCGGGCGGCCTGCTGCATCGAATGGGTCACGATCACCACCGAATAATTCTGTCGCAACTCGTCGATCAGTTCCTCGACCTGAGCCGTTGCGATGGGATCCAGCGCCGAGCACGGCTCATCCATCAACAGCACTTCCGGTGCCGTGGCCACGGCCCGCGCGATGCACAGCCGCTGCTGCTGCCCGCCCGAAAGCCCTGTTCCGGGCGCGTTCAGGCGATCCTTGGCCTCGTTCCAGAGGGCGGCGCGGCGCAGGGATTTTTCCACGATCTCATCGAGCTCGGCCTTGGTCTTGGCCAGGCCATGAATGCGCGGGCCATAAGCGACATTGTCATAGATCGATTTCGGAAACGGATTGGGTTTCTGAAACACCATACCGACCTTGGCACGCAACTGCACAGGGTCAACCTTGCGGTCATAGATGTCTTCGCCATCGAGGCGGATATCGCCCTTCACCCGGCAGATATCAATCGTGTCATTCATCCGGTTGAGGCAGCGCAGGAAGGTGGATTTGCCACAGCCCGAGGGGCCGATAAAGGCGGTCACCGTCTTGTCCTGCAGGTCAACATCCACATCCTTTATGGCATGGTTGTCGCCGTAAAAGACCTGCACGTTGCGGGCGGAAAACTTGATATCGGTCCGGGTCAAAGCACTCTCCGCGGTGGGATTGTCAAACATGGGTATCGTGTCCTTGTGAGGCTTACCAGCGGCGCTCGAAACGACGGCGCAGCAGGATGGCGATAATGTTCATGGTCAGCAGGAAAGCCAGCAGGATGATGATCCCGCCCCAGGCACGCTCATAATAGGCCGGATCGGCCCGCTTGGCCCATTCATAGATCTGTGCGGGCATCGCGGAATTCGGATCCAGCAGACCCGAGGCGATCCCGTCGGGAACGTTCGTCGCGATATAGCCGACCATCCCGATAAGCAGCAGCGGCGCGGTTTCACCCAAAGCCTGCGCAAGGCCGATGATCGTGCCTGTCAGAATACCCGGCATGGCGAGCGGCAGAACGTGATGAAAGACCGTCTGCATCTTCGAGGCCCCCACGCCAAGCGCTGCATCGCGAATCGACGGCGGTACGGATTTCAGCGAGGCCCGGGTTGAGATGATGATCGTCGGCAGGGTCATCAGGGTCAGCACCAGACCACCCACCAGAGGGGCCGATTGCGGCAGATGCGCGAACTGGATGAAAACCGCAAGCCCGAGGATCCCGAAGACGATGGACGGCACCGCGGCGAGGTTTGAGATGTTCACCTCGATCAGATCCGTGAACCGGTTTTTCGGTGCAAATTCCTCAAGATAGATCGAGGCCGCCACGCCGATGGGCAGGCTCAGGATCAGCACCACCAGCATCATGAAGAACGAACCCAGCATCGCCACGCCCATACCGGCCTGCTCGGGGCGGCTTTCGGATGCGTCGGCGCCTGTGATGAAGGCCAGGTTGAACCCTTTCGACACGATCCCCGCCTCAAACAGAGCATCGGTCAGATCGAGGTGCTCGACCGAGATATTCTTGTCATCCGCCACCGCGTCGCGTGTCACACGACCCTTGAGATAGCCATCCACACGGGACGCCGCCAGCACCTGAAACTCCACCGTCTCACCAATGCGTTCCGGGTTTTCGAGGACGAAGTCGCGCACCTGCGCCGGGGCCGAGGCGGAGATCAGGTTCTTCATGTCCTTGGCTTTGGCTAGGGAGGTCTCGATACCCTGCGCCTCAACCGCGTTCAGCAGCCCCTGCTGAATCAGCGGCGCATAGCCGAAGGTGGACACTTTCTTGATCTGCTCGATATCGCCCGTGCCGTCCTTGTCGAGCTTGGCCGGATCCAGATAGACCGGCACGTTGATAACGCTTTGCTGGAACGCGCCGGTACCATTGCTGACGATGGTGACAAGCAGCACGACAAGAAAGGCCAGCCCGACAAGGATCGCGCTCAGTCCATAGGCGCGAAACCGCGCCTCGGCGCGATTGCGGCGGGCCGTGCGCGCGTCCTGCACCAGAAGCGAGCCCTTGCGCGGCGCAGTTGTGGCGGTGGCATCGGTCATTCATATTGCTCCCGGTATTTGCGCACGATGTAGAGGGCCAGCACATTCAGCCCCAGCGTGATGACAAACAATGTCATCCCAAGCGCAAAGGCCACCAGCGCCTCGGGGCTGGCGAAATCGGCATCGCCTGTCAGCTGGCTCACGATCTTGGCGGTGACGGTGGTCATGGCCTCGAACGGGTTAAGGTCCAGACGCGCCGCGGCCCCTGCCCCGAGCACGACGATCATCGTTTCGCCGATGGCGCGCGAGGCGGCCAGCAGGATCGCCCCGACAATGCCCGGCAGCGCGGCGGGCAAAATCACCTGGCGGATGGTTTCGGACTGGGTCGCGCCAAGCCCATAAGAGCCGTCGCGCATCGCCTGTGGCACGGCGTTGATGATATCGTCACTGAGCGAGCTTACGAAGGGGATCAGCATGATGCCCATCACAAGCCCCGCGGTCATCACCGCTGTTCCCGCCTGCATCCAGCCCAGGCCCCCGTCACCAAAGACGCTGACCAGGAGCGGGCCGACGGTGAGCAATGCAAACAGGCCGTAAACGATGGTGGGGATGCCTGCCAGCATCTCGATCAGCGGCTTGGCAAAGGCCCGCAGCCGGGGCGAGGCATATTCCGACAGGTAAATCGCGGCAAAAAGCCCGATCGGCACCGCCACAGCCAATGCGATGAGCGAGATATAGAACGTCCCCCACAGAAGCGGCAGCACCCCAAGTTCCGAGCCGCCGCCAAAGCTGGGCGACCAGACGGTGCCGAAAAAGAAATCTTTCGCGGGGTACAGCCGGAAAAACTCGATCGTGTTGAACACGAGCGACAGCACGATCCCCAGCGTGGTCAGGATCGCCAGGCACGCCGCACCCAGCAGTAGCAGCCGCACACCGCTTTCCACCACATTGCGGGCGCGAAAGGTGCGATCTGTCCGCAGATAGCTGAGCGCGAGGCCCAGAACCGCCGTCAGAAGCACCGCCACGCTCATCCAGCGATAGCCTGTGGCGCTCTGGGCACGGACGCTCTGCGCGGCGGCCAGAACCTCGGGCCGCACCTCTGCGCCAAGCGCCACACCAGCCCCGGCCAGCACTTGCCGCAAATCGACCTCTTGCGCGTCAAGCGTCGCCGCATCCGTTGGGCTCAGCACACCCTGCGCGACGGCCGCGTTCAGCCCGTCCGCAACCCGGCGCACATCGCTCATCACGAGGTCCAGCGTCGTATCTTCGCCCACCGCCTCGGCAGGCAGCGTGGCCGCGACATTGGCATTGATGATGAAAGGCTGCACCAGAAGCCATAGCGCCAGAAGGCCCACCGCGGGCAGCAATGCTGTCAGCCCGACATTGGCGGCGTAATAGCGCGGCAGCGAATGCAGCGCACGGATGTCCCCGCCCGCCGAGGCGAGCGCCCGCGCCCGTCCCGCAATGCTTCCGGCAAGGGCAAGACCCGCCACGATAATCAGGAGCCAGGAAAGCGGCATGAACGCCTCGTTTACTCAGGGGCAGCAAGGTCGGGGCGGCCGGATCTGGGCCGCCCCGGAAGGCTGGGTTTACATTCCACTCAGGGTTTTTTCGTCAGCCACGGCGGCTTGGGTATCGGCAAGCTCCGGATCGGATACGAGACCGTATTCGGCCAGCGGGCCATCAGGTCCGGCGATCTCGTCAGCGACGAAGAATTCAGCGAATTCCTTCAGCCCCGGGATCACGCCGATATGCGCCTTCTTGATGTAGAAAAACAGCGGGCGGCTGACCGGATACTCGCCGCTGGCGATGGTCTCGGTCGAGGGGGCCACGCCGCTCATTGTCGCAACCTTCAGCGTGTCGGTGTTGTTTTCATAGAAGGCCAGGCCGAAGACGCCCACACCGTCCTTGTTCGAGTCGATCCGCGCCAGGGTCTCGGTATAGTCGCCGTCGATATCCACCGACTTGCCATCGGTGCGCACCTCATAGCACATCTTCTTGGCGGCTTTCTTCTTGGCCTTGTCGTCATCGCCCTCTGCGGAAGCGACCAAAAGGTCATAGGCGCCGGTGGCCTTGCAGCCTTCGACCAGCACCTTTTCTTCGAACACTTCGCGTGTCCCGTGCTTGGTGCCGGGAATGAAAGCCGCGATCTCGACATCCGGCAGGTCCGCGTTGAACTCGGACCATTTATTGTAGGGGTTATCCACCAGGGCGCCGTCGACAACCACTTTGGGTGAAAGCGCGTTGAACAGATCGGCCGGTTCAAAGGCGGTAAACTCGGGGCCGGCCTTCTGGCTGGCGAAGACGATCCCGTCATAGCCGATGCGCACCTCGATGATATCGGCCACGCCGTTTTCGGCACAGACCTTCACCTCGTTTTCGCGGATCTGGCGCGAGGCATTGGCGATGTCGATGGTGTTTTCGCCGACCCCTTCACAAAACCGCTTCAGCCCGGCCGAGGATCCGCCCGATTCGACGACAGGTGTCGGAAAGTCGAAGTTCTCGCCAAAGGCTTCGGCGACGATCGAGGCATAGGGAAGGACCGTGGACGAGCCTGCCACCTGCACATTATCGCGGGCAACAGCGACGGTTGCGCTTAGCACAAGAATGGCGGCGGCAGAGGTTGAAGTGTTGAAGAATGACATCGGGCAGCGCTCCTGCTTTGGTTCAGCCAGCCCCCCTCATGGGGACCGGTTGAGTCGCTTGCTAGGCGTGGTCAGCGACGTTTCTGTAAAGTTTTTGTAACGGTTTCATGACATCGCACGCACAAATCCGCGTGCTGTGCGACTGCCGCGCTCAGCTCGGCCGTTCCTGTGGCAGTATCACCCTGAATTCACTGCCCTGCCCCGGTGTGCTGCTGATCCTCAACCGGCCGCGATGGCGGTTGACGATATGTTTGACGATGGCAAGCCCCAGCCCCGTGCCGCCCATCTGTCGCGACCGGTGATTGTCGATCCGGTAGAACCGTTCGGTGAGGCGCGGCACATGAACCGGATCGAAACCCGCGCCGTGATCGCGCACGGTGATGACCGCCGCGGGCCCACGCAGGTGAGGGTCTTCGTCATGAATGGCGAGGCCAAGCTCAACCCGCTTGCCCGCACCTCCATACTTGACGGCATTTTCCACGAGGTTCGACACCACCTGCGCCAACTGGTCCGCATCCGCAGGCACGTGAACCGGGGTTTCGGGCAGATCGAGCGCGATATCCACCCCCGCCTCGGCCGCGAGGGGGCGCAAGGCATGGCTCACCGCGCGGAGCGTCGCGACCAGATCAACCAGGGCGTTCGGGCGCACCCGTTCCTCGGCCTCTACCCGGCTGAGCGACAGCAGATCGCGCACCAGCCGCTCCATCCGCGCTGCCTCACCCTGCATGATGCCCAGAAACCTCTGAGCCGCAGCCGGGTCATCACGCGCCGGGCCTTGCAGGGTTTCGATGAAGCCCAGCAGCGACGTCAGAGGTGTGCGCAGCTCATGGCTAACATTGGCCACGAAATCGCGGCGCATCTGACCGGCTTCCTCCAGATGTGTCATGTCCTCGAAACTGACCATCACGCCCCGGTCCGGCCCCATGTCCACCGGCGCGCAACTGACCACAAAGCTGGTATCGCGGGGGCCATCGTTGCTCAGATAACGGGTCTCGCGCGGGGTATTCTCGCGCAGGCAGGCCTCGATCGTGTCAAGCAGTGGAGGCTGGCGCAGCACCGTGATGAAATGCCGCCCCTCCAGCGGCTGACCCATAAGATGTTCAGCCTTGGCATTGGCGCCGATGATCCGCTCATCCGCCCCGATCAGCAGCGTCGGCAGCGGCAGGGCCGCGAGAAGGCTGGCGATCAGCGCCTCGTCCACCGGTTCAGATCGCCTGAAGCCCGGCGCGGAAACGGCGCATGTTCTGCTGGTAGTGCAGCGCGCTTAGCCTGAGCTTGTCGATGGCCGCATCATCCAGCTGCCGCACCACCTTCCCGGGGCTGCCCATGACCAGTGATCCGGCCGGGATCTCCTTGCCCTCGGTGATCAGCGCGCCCGCGCCGATCAGGCAATTGTCCCCGATCACCGCTCCGTTCAGCACTGTGGCGCCCATGCCGATCAGCACGTTATCGCCCAGCGTACACCCATGCAGCATGGCCTTGTGTCCGATGGTACAGCCCGCGCCGATGGTCAGCGGGAACCCCATATCGGTGTGCATCACACAGTTTTCCTGCACATTGGTCCCGGCCCCGATGCGGATCACCTCGTTATCCCCGCGCAAGGTCGTGCCGAACCAGACGGATGTCGCACTCTCCAGCACCACCTTGCCAATCAGATTGGCATCCGGCGCAACCCAGAAATCCTCGTCTGCCGGTGTCTCCGGGCGGTGCCCGTCCAGTTCGTAAAACATCAGCTCAGCTCCTCGAATTCGGCCTGCAGGGCCCGCACATGATCGGTCAAACCCGGTTGCTGGCTACGCCGCAGGCGGGCGGCGGTCACAATGCTTTTCAGCTTTGCCTCCGTGGCATCCAGATCGTCGTTGATCAGCACGAAATCGTAACTGTCCCAGTGGCTGATCTCGGCCCAGCTCTTCCGCATCCGGCTTGCAATCACCTCCGCGCTGTCCTGGCCGCGGTTTTCCAGTCGTCGGCGCAGTTCAGCAATGGATGGCGGCAACAGAAATATCGAAAGCACATGGTTCTGAAGCGACGAGTTGGCGATCTGCTGCGCGCCCTGCCAGTCAATGTCGAACAACACATCGCGCCCGTCTTCAATGGCCATCTCCACCGGTAGTTTCGGCGTGCCATAGGAGTTGCCGAAGACCCGCGCATATTCCAGCATGAACCCGTCATCGACATATTGGGTGAACTGCGCTTCGCTCAGGAAATGATAGTCTTTGCCATCGACTTCCCCCTCGCGCGGGGCGCGCGTGGTGGCCGAAACCGAGAAGGTCAGGGTTTCGTCCCATGCCCTGAGCCGCCGGGTCAGCGTCGATTTGCCCGCGCCCGAAGGCGATGAAAGGATGATCAGAAGCCCCCGGCGATCACTCATGCCATCCTGCCTTTCCGGCTCTGCGCATATCTTCAGAAGGTTCCGCCATTGGCCGCTCACTCCACATTCTGCACCTGTTCGCGCATCTGATCGATCACGCTTTTCAGCTCGATCCCCAGGGTCGTGAGGCTGGTATTCTGCGCCTTCGAGCACAGCGTGTTGGCCTCACGGTTGAATTCCTGGCTCAGGAAGTCGAGCTTGCGCCCGATGGGCGATCCCGCCGCGAGCAGATCGCGCGCGGCCGTCACATGCGTGCGCAGCCGGTCTAGCTCTTCGGTGACGTCCGCCTTGACGGCAAGCAAGGCCAGTTCCTGCGCCACACGTGCCTCATCGGCCCCTTCGGCGCCCTCCATGACCTTGGCAAGGTTCGCCCGCAGGGCAGCGGCCACTTCCGGTGCGCGGGCTTGAGCTACCTCCGCTGCCTGCTCTGTCAGTTCGGCGATCTGGCCAAGCTGCGCGTCGAGCAGATTGCTGAGCGCCTGCCCTTCCCCCCTGCGCATCTCAAGAAAGGCGGCAAGCAGGGTTTCGAACTCGCTCAGCAGCTGTTCGCGCAGGGCCGCGGTATCAGGCAGAGTGCTCGTCTGTTCCATGACGCCTCGCAGGGCCAGGATATCCGCCGCATTGGCGGGCGCCAGAGTGAGCCCGAGATCCATCGCCTGCGTTTCCACGTCGGCCATCGCAGAGAGCACCTGTGCAAGCTGACCTTGATTGAGCCCGAGCCCCGCCGAACTGTCTTCGGCCTGCATCCTGAGCGCGAGGCTGACATTGCCCCGTGAGAGGGCCTTGCCAAGCCGGGTGCGGATGGCCGCTTCGAGCCCCTCCACCCACTCCGGCAGACGCAGCCGCATATCCAGGCCCTTGCCATTCACCGAGCGCAATTCCCAACTCCAGGCAAACCCATGGCCCGCCCCCTGTGCCGACGCAAATCCGGTCATGGAATAAATCACAGGTCGCCCCCTTCTTCCGGCTGTTGCCTTCTCCTAAAGTGTTTCGCCCCTGACGAAAAGCGCGAAGCGCAGACAAAGCAAGCGTACGGCAATCCGAAGGAAGGTTAACCAATTACGCTGATTTTTAACAAAAGCCCCGGCAAATCGGCTAGTGTTGCCAAGGGGGCAGTGTGGGCTCTCTACATGGGTGAGTAGAATGACTGAGGACAACAGACCGGCTGATGTCGTTGCACTGGGTGCGTCAGCCAAAGGAATTCAGGGCAAGGACATTGGCGCGATGCGGCGCTACTGGCAAGGCATGCGCAAAGACGGCGATGTGCCCCGGCGCTCGGATATCGACCCGCGCGGCATCGAAAAGCTGCTGGAAAACGCCTTGATCGCCGAACGGATCGCGCCGGGCCTTGCGCGGCTGCGTATCGCGGGCCAGCATCTGAGCGATCTGATGGGGATGGAGGTCCGTGGCATGCCGCTCAGCGCGTTCATCGCACCGGATCACCGCGACCGGCTGAGCGAGGCGCTGATCGAGCTTTTTGAGCGCCCAGCGGTGATCACACTGCATCTGAGCGCACCAGGCTGCACCGGCAGCCCCGAGATGCAGGCCAACCTGATCCTGCTACCTCTTCGCAGCGATCTGGGGGATGTATCCCGTGCGCTGGGGTGTCTGGTCAGTCGCGGCGGAATCGGACGCACACCACGGCGCTTTGAAATCGTGAAGGTCAGTATAGAGCCGGTCGACAGCACCGTGGCCGCCGCACCGGAAACGAAATCCCAGCCGGGTTTTGCCGATCCGAATGCACCCTTCGAGCATGGCCCGCCTATTCTGGAGAGCGAACGACCTTACCTGCGGCTGGTGCGGGACGACACCTAAGCCCCCTCGGATCACGCCCGGCCATCGCCCCGGAATTGCCTCAAATCAGCACGATATGCGGGCCAAAAGCGCCCGATTGACAGGTGATTGTGCCCTCAGATCGTTTCTGAGTGAGGTACCCCATGGCCCGTTCCATTTCGCGCATGTCGCGCGCGGACAAGCACCAGCGCCTGTTCGAGCTGATCCGTCAGGGCAACCTGGCATCGCAATCTGGCACCCGCCGCGCCTCTGTGCCCGCGCCTTCGACCCTGCAAGCGCTGCGCGACCGCGCCGAACAATCGATCCGGCCCTGAGCGGGCGCGCCCTATCCCCGGAACCCGGTGGCCACCACGAATTTTTCGGAACTGTCCGATCTCGATGAAGGCGGCTTCACATTGGCGACCTTTTCAAAGCGCTGCTTGAGCAGTTTCTGCAATTCGCCCTCGGCCCCGCCCGCCAGCACCTTGGAAATGAAGGTTCCGCCCTCTTCCAGAACGTCAAAAGCGAAATAGGCCGCCGCTTCGCAGAGCGCGATGATGCGCAAATGGTCGGTCTGTTTGTGTCCCGAGCTGGCCGCGGCCATGTCGGACATGACCACATCCGCCTTACCGCCAAGCCATTCCTTGACCTTGTCATCCGCCCCGTCTTCCATGAAATCGAGCTGATGGATCTCGGCCCCCGCGATCGGTTCCACCTCTTGCAGATCGATGCCCAGCAGGCGCCCGATGCGTTTGCCCGTTTTTTCACCCAAGGCGTTGACGCGCGGCACGGCCACCTGCAACCACCCCCCCGGCGCACAGCCAAGATCCACCACCCGTGCGCCCGGCACGAGAAAACGGAACTTGTCGTCAAGCTCCATGATCTTGTAGGCCGCACGCCCGCGATACCCTTCGGCCTTGGCGCGCTGCACATAGGGGTCGTTCAACTGACGCTGAAGCCAGCGTGTCGAAGAACTCCGGCGCCCGCGCGCGGTCTTGACCTTGACTGTCAGATCGCGCTGGCCGCGCCCTGAGGTGTTCTTGCCGGTCGGTTTTTTCGCCATGGCGTCACTCCCTCTCCGTCTGTTCCGGCTCACGCGTCAGCACGCCATCGGCCGCCATCTGCGCATACAGCATCCCCTCGCGCAGACCACGATCCGCAACCGAAAGCCGGTCCGTGGGCCAGCACCGCAGCAGCGCCTGCAGGATCGCCGAGCCGGACATGATCAGCGCCTGCCGGTCCTGCCCGATCCGCGGATCGCGCTTGCGCCCGGCGGGGCCGAGGCTGAGATAGGTACGGATCACCGCGTCGATCTGATCCGAGGTCATTGTCAACCCGTCCACCTTGTTGCGGTCATAGCGCCTGAGCCCGAGATGTGAGGCGGCCACCGTCGTGACCGTTCCCGAGGTGCCGACAATCTGAAACCCTTCCCGCGCCTGCTCGTTCGTATACGGCGCGAATTCCGAAAGGTTCTCTTCGAAATACCAGCTCATCAGCGCAAAGCGGGCCGCATCATCCTCCACATCGCTGAATTGGTCACGCAACGTGGCCACCCCCAGCGGCACCGAGATCCAGTCCACAACCTTCGCTTCGTTCTCGGCGCTTTCTCCGGTCTGAAACCCGCGATGCATCCGCATGATCGATTGCGCCCGGGATTGAGGTTCGACCCGTGTGAGGTCAATCCAGACCAGCTCGGTCGAGCCGCCGCCGATATCCACCACGAGGAGCTGATCCGTCGTCGGCGCGACCAGCGGAGCACAGGACACCACGGCCAACTGCGCCTCTTCCTGCGGTTCGATGATGTCCAGATGCAGGCCGGTTTCACGCCGGACACGCGCCATGAACTCGGCCCCGTTGGTGGCCCGACGACAGGCTTCGGTGGCCACAAGGCGCATCTTCTTGACCTTGTGCCGCTTCAGTTTCTGCCGACAGACGCGCAGCGCCTGGATCGTACGATGGATCGAACCGCGGCTCAGACGCCCCGAATGCTCCAGACCGGAGCCGAGCTGTACGGATTTCGAAAAACTGTCAACGACTCTGAACTGACTGCCGAGAGGTTCGGCAATCAGCATCCGGCAACTGTTTGTGCCCAGGTCCAACGCAGCATAAAGAGGCGCTGCGCCAGCGGGATTGAGTGCGGGGCTCTCAACCGTTTCAGGGATCGCGCCCGCACCATCGGGACGCTTGGGCGCCATAGCAATACGCCCTCCATTTCGAGTTGCCCCCAAGATAAGCGCGCACTGACGGTTAAGCAACGGTTTGTTCCTGGGGGCCTGCAAGATTTCTACGCCCCCCGCCCTGCCACGGCATGCGCAGGGTGCGGTACGGAACCGCTGAACGCTCATCCTCATTATCGTTATGTAAATCTTTCAAGACCCGCACTGTGGCCAGCAGACCCGCCTATGGGGTAGGTCTGTCGCTCAGAGCGTTCGTTAAGTCGAAAATCGACGTCGCAATCGGGCGGCGCTGCCATAGATAGGGCGCATCGAGAAAGAGGAATCAGCGATGGTTGATGTCACAGTGGTCTATTGGCGCGATATTCCCGCGCAGGTGATCGTCGGCAAGGGCCGTCGCGGCTCCAAGGTGCAGCTGCCCGAACGGTTTGAGCAGGCCATCGACCGCGCCGCCATGAAGACGGGTGCGGCCGAAACCGATGACTACCTGGCTGAATGGCGCAAGGCCGCCCCTTATCAGATCGACGGTGAGGCCGATGACGTGGCCAAATCCGAGGCTGCCCGTCTCGATGCAGAATACGACCAGGAGCGTATCAAAGCCCTGATCGCCAATGATGGTTGGGCCGGTACAGGTTCGTCATGAGCAAACGCTCTTTTTGGGAGGCCGCTATGGGTCTGTTGAACTTCCGCAAGAAAGAAACCGCCGCAGACGCGCCGGTCAATGGCAATGTCGAGGCCTTCCTCAAGGGCTATTCGATCGAGGTGATGCCGCGCACGGCGGAGAAGGTGGAAAATTTCCGCGACCTGCTCCCGAAGGGCACCCGCGTCTACATCGCGCATATCGAAGGCACGCCGATCGAGGACATGGTCGCCACCGCAAAACGCCTGGCCGATGAAGGCTATCCGGTGATGCCGCACTTCCCGGCACGGATCATCAAGGATCAGGCCACGCTCGCGGACTGGATCGCCCGCTATCAGGGTGAGGCAGGCGTCGATCAGGCGCTGCTGCTGGCCGGCGGTGTGGCCAAGCCGCATGGCGATTTCGACAGCTCCATGCAGCTCATGGAATCGGGTGAGTTCGGCAAGGCGGGCTTCAAGCGCCTGCACGTCGCCGGGCACCCTGAAGGCAACCGCGACATCGACCCCGATGGCGGCACCCGCAACGTCGAAGAGGCGCTGCGCTGGAAGCAGAAATTCGCCGAGACCTCCGACGCCAAGATGGCGCTGGCCACGCAGTTCTCGTTTGACGCCCATCCGGTGATCAACTGGGCCAACGCACTGAAGGCCGAAGGCATCGACCTGCCCGTGCATATCGGCATTGCCGGCCCGGCCAAGTTGCAGACGCTGATCAAGTTCGCCATTGCCTGCGGTGTCGGCCCGTCGCTGAAGGTGCTGCAGCGCCGCGCGATGGATGTCTCCAAGCTGCTCCTGCCCTATGAGCCCGATGAGATCATCAAGGCGCTGTCCGACTACAAGGCCGAGAACCCTGATTTCGGTATCGAGCAGGTGCACTTCTTCCCACTGGGCGGGATCAAGACCAACGCCCAATGGGCAATTGACCATGGTGGCGCCTCGGGCGTCCCTGCCAACCAACAAGACTGAGCAAGGATAAGACATGACCCGCACCATCGTCGAAAGCAAAACCAAGACCGCCGTGATCGGCTTTGACGAGCCGTTCTGCGTCATTGGCGAGCGGATCAACCCCACCGGCCGCAAGAAACTGGCCGCCGAGCTGGAAGCGGGCGATTTCTCGACCGTGGAATCGGATGCCGTGGCTCAGGTCGCCGCAGGGGCAACCGTGCTCGATATCAACGCGGGCGTTGTCTATAACTCCAACCCGAACCCAAACGAGACCGAACCGCCGCTCATGACCAAGATGGTCGAGCTGGTGCAGGGCCTCGTGGATGTGCCGCTCTGCATTGACAGCTCGGTGCCCGCGGCTCTTGAGGCCGGCCTTCAGGCTTGCGAAGGTCGCCCGCTCCTGAACTCGGTCACGGGCGAAGAGGATCGGCTGGAATTCGTTCTGCCGCTGGTCAAGAAGTACAACGTGCCGGTCGTGGCCATCTCCAACGACGACACCGGCATTTCCGAAGACCCCGATGTGCGCTTTGCCGTGGCCAAGAAAATCGTCGAACGTGCGGCGGATTTCGGCATCCCGGCCCATGACATCGTGGTTGACCCGCTGGTCATGCCCATCGGCGCCATGGCAACCGCCGGTCAGCAGGTCTTTACCCTGGTGCGCAAGCTGCGCGAAGAGCTGGGCGTGAACACCACCTGTGGCGCGTCGAACATCTCGTTCGGTCTGCCCAACCGTCACGGCATCAACAACGCGTTCCTGCCCATGGCGATGGGGGCCGGTATGACGTCGGCCATCATGAACCCGATCGCCCTGCCCGTGAAACAGGCCGAGATCGACGCCAAGAAAGCCGCCGCCGCCGCCGCTGGCCTCGTGATCCCCGACGATATGGATGACGAAACCTTCTGCCAGCTCTTTGGCCTCGGCTCCACCAAGGCACGCGCGGGCAAGGAAATGGAGGCCATCATGGCCGCCAATTTCCTGACCAATAACGACCCGCATGGCGGCAACTGGATCAAGTTCAACAAACCGCCGGCAGCCCCTGGCGAAGAGGGCCGAGGCCGGGGTGGCCGCGTCGGCAGCCGCCGCCGCCGCGCCTGATCCTCGGACCAGTCACACAAACGCCCCCGGTGCCCTGCGCATCGGGGGTTTTTCGTTTCTGATTGCCCTTTTTTTAAGGCCTCGGACTTGCCCGACACAGGCCAAGGATGCGTCTGATTTACTCCGCCACGATCTCGATGGTGATCTTGAACCCCTCCTGAAACGGGGCCAGCCGCGCACGGATCGCGGCCTCGGCACCGGCCGACGCACTTCGCCCGGTCAGGACCATCTGATACGCGTCAAGCTGCAGCTCTCCTGAGCGCAGCTCGGCCAATGCCTTCACCCCGGCGCGCGCGGCGCTCCACCAATCGGCATCAGCCGGGACACCGGCAAAGTCCAGCCCTTCCGCCGCAATCGGCGCGCCCAGGATTGCGGATTGCGACGCGGGGCCCAGATCGGAGGGCACCTTGCCGCTGAGTGTTCCACGCGTTCCGTCAAAGCGCAGCACAAAACCAAACGGACGCCCGTCATCCTGAAAGCGGATTTCGGTGCGCGTCTGGTACCCTTCCGGCAGGGCGTCCAGCGCGGCAAGCACCTCGCGTTCTCGCGCAGGGTTGCGGACCACGCCCGTAAACGCGATCTGCGTCCCGATCAACGCCATCCGGCCGCGTTCAAAGAGCGCCAAGGTGCGCGTGGCGCTTTCCGCCGCCTCTGGCCAGCGCGCCGGGCCGGGTTTCGGCGTATGCACCAGATCGCCATCCGCCACCTTCGCCCCCAGCCACTCTGCCACCTGACTGCTCTGCCAGCCTTCGGGCAACTTGCCGTCCAACACCGCACCTGACCCGTCATAGGCAAGAACCAGCCGCATCGGGCTGCCATCGTCGATCAGGGCAATCTGAAGATCGAGCTGCACGGTTCCGGGCAGGCCCTCAAGCCGTTGCTCCAGACGGTGCAGCGCAGGCGGGTCCTGTACCCGCCCTTCGAGCCGGAGCACCTCTCCGTCAAATGTCATCTGACCGCTTTCAATCCATCCGATGGCCTCGGCACCAAGGCTTGCCGCCTGCCACCAATCGTCGCCAGGGGAAATGCGCGCCACCTCCAGGGCCTCGGCATGAATGGGTCGGCCCGTCAGCGCCGCCAGCACCGCCGGCGCCAGGCTTTGCGGCACCTTGCCTTCGGCGCGGACCGTGCCCTCATCCTGCGTCAGGGACAATCCGAACGGCGCGCCACTATCGGCCAACATGATCCGGGTGGAGATCATCATCTCTGCCGGCAAGCCCGCCAGCGCCTTTTCCGCCGCCGCGTGCGCCGCGTCGGACCATGCCTCACCGGTGAGCGTCAGGTTGGACCCGATGATCGCCAGATGCCCGTTATGCAAAGCCTCCAGCGCCGCCAGCCCCTGCGTGACCGCCATATCCCAGCCATCGAACGGCAGAGGCAAGGGCGACGCGGTGAGTTCGCCCGCAAGCCCCGATACCGCCATCTCTGCCGGAAGCTTGCCGGTGATGTCGCGCGTCTCGCCACCCGATCGCGTCGCCGTGAGCCGCACCGGAGTGCCATCGTCAAGCGCGTCGATCCCGATGGTGAGCGTATAGCTTTCTGGCAGATCGGCCAGCAGAAGCTCCGCCCGCGCGGCCACCTCCGGTGTAAGCGCCTTCCCGGTCAGGCGCAGCGCCCGATCCTCCAGTTCAAGACGGCCGGATGCCAGATCCTCCAGCGCCCGCAAGCCACGCGATGCCACCTGCGCCCAATCCGTGTCTGGTGCGCCAGAGGCCAGCGTCAGAGCCTCGGCCGCCGCGCCATGATCCTCGCTCAGCGCGGCGCGAAACGCCTCTGTCGGCGTTGCCCCCTCCAACCGCATCGCGCCATCCTGGCCTAGACTGGCGACAAACCGGAACGGGATCATCGGTTCCAGCACCGTCACCCGGGCGCGCACCCGGCCGCGCCCTTCGATCCCACGCAGCGCATCAAGGATCTCGGCTTTCTCGGACTCGCTGTCGGCCAGGCCCTGCACCGTGATGTGCCGACCATCAAGGCTCACCCGCATGCCATGCACGCTTTTGCTTACGATGCTGTCGGCCTGTGCGATGATCCCGGCTTCGACCAGCGGCGCATCGGATTTGAAATTGAAAAGCCCAAGGGCGAACAAAGCCGCGATCAGCAGCAGCGCGCCGAAGAAATCCTCAATCCGATATGTCCGTGATCCGCTCATCCTGACGCACTTCATCAGGTGCGGCGCGGCGAAAGTCAAACCCGGAATCGGCCGGTCCGGAGCGGCGGCACAGGGCCAGCGTCAGCAGAGCCCCTGATCCCGCGCCAGCATGGCCGCATGGGTGCGGTTGCGCGCCCCCAGCTTGCGCGACAAGGTCTTGAGGTGGAGCTTGACTGTCACCTCCTGAATGTCGAGATCGCGGGCGATCTCCTTGTTCGACTTGCCTTCCACGATCCCTTGCAGCACATCCGTTTCGCGCGGTGTCAGGCTGACAATCATCGGCGTTCCGCCCCGTCCGGCAAGAAAGTCGATCGGCAGATAAACCTCGCCTGCCAGCATGGCATGCACCGCGGCGACCATGTCGACGGGGGCCAACGTCTTGGGCAGGAACCCCGCCGCCCCGCGTTTGAGTGCCCGCCGGGCGATTTCGCGTGGCGCGGTGCCCGACAAAAGCGCCACCGGACAGTCCGCCAGTTCCCGCATGCGTTCCAATCCGGTCAACGCATCCATGCCGGGCATGGAATAATCGAGCAGGATCAGATCGAAATGATCGTGCTTTGCATAGAGATCGACCGCCTCTTCGAAGGTCCGGGCACAGATCACGATGAACCCGCCCTGCTGTCGCAGATACTCGGCCAATGTCTCACGAACAAGGTCATGGTCGTCTGCCAGTAGAAGCGTTTGCATGGGATAGGTCAGTCCTGAAAGCCCTCTTTTCTGCGCGCCGGAGCGGTCGGTGATGGCGCAAGTTCAATTATATCCCGCATTCTTCTGACACTCCATCAAAATGCGCCCAAGCTCCGGGCTGGACCGGGCGGCCTTTTCAGGCTAGGACATTGCGATTGTTCGACTTGACCTCAAAGAGCCGATTGCCAGAGTCATGGGCCTCGCTTCGTTTACACGCCGACTGACCCGACGCCGCGCGCAGCTGACCTTTTTCAGCTCGCTGGCGCTGGTGTGTCTTTTGGCGACGGCCTTTCTGGCCACGCAGGTGTTCTTCAAGCTCGATGACTACGCCACCGCAAGCCGCGACAACGTTTCCTGGTCGCTGGCGCAGCTTGAGGTGGAACAGCTGAAACTTCTTTCGGCGCTTCAGACGCTCGACCCGGACGATCCGGCAACGGTGGCGCTGCTCAACCGCCGCTTTGATGCGCTCTACAGCCGCCGAGGCACCATTGCCGTCGGTCCGGTCTATCATGCCGTTCTCAGCGACCCGAAGGCGCGGGACGCTCTGACAGCACTCAGCAATGCCATCGATGAGGTCGAGCCTCTGCTCAGCGCCTCGGATGACGATCTTGCCGCTGCGCGCGAAACGATGATCCAACAGGTGCGCACCATGTCAGAACCGATCCGCGAGCTTGTGCGCGCGGGTGTGGCCTCTGATGCGCGGGCCAAGGAACGCGAGCGCCAGAAGCTTACCAGCAAGCTCTTGCAGGTGACCGGGCTGAGCCTGATCCTGCTCATCGCGCTGATGTCGCTGGCCGCTCTGCTCTGGCAGCTTTACCGGCTCTACCGACAGCGCGCGATCGAAAACCGGCAAGTGCTGCGCCGCCTTTCGACCATTCTCGACACCTCGCAGGATGCGATCCTGGTGGTCTGTCGCGATGGCTGTATCATCGACACCAATCGCGCGGCCAATGCGATGTTCTTCGACGGGAAACAACCGAACGAACCACCCCAGATTTCGGACATTCTGATGAGGCGGTCCGCCGGCGGCGAATTTAATCCGGTCAGCGGTGAAAAGCTTCTGGCCTCCTGCGCGGACGGCCCGAACCTCTGCGCCAATGTGGTCGGCCAGACCCCCTCGGGAGAGGTGTTTCCCGTTGAACTTTCGGCCGACAAAGCTCTGCG
This sequence comes from Roseovarius faecimaris, assembly GCF_009762325.1. NCBI lineage: Bacteria > Pseudomonadati > Pseudomonadota > Alphaproteobacteria > Rhodobacterales > Roseobacteraceae > Roseovarius > Roseovarius faecimaris. Next base: position 1,740,467 of record NZ_CP034348.1, on the reverse strand, counting down.
CGGCGGGCACGAAGTGGTGATCTGTTTTCTTCGCAACATCGCACGGCGCATGGCCGACCATGCCGCCCTATTGGCGGCCCGTGACCGGGCTCTCTCGGGCGAGCAGGCCAAGGCGCGCTTTCTCAGCATGGTCAGCCATGAGATGCGCACGCCTCTTACTGGCATTCTCGGAGCGCTCGAACTTCTGAACGACACCCCCATGTCCAACGAGCAATCGGGATACGCCCGCATCATGCGCTCCTCGGGGCAGCTTCTGCTCAAGCAGATCAACGATGCGCTTGACGTGGCCCAGGCCGAACAGGGCGCGCTCAGCGTCACCGCCGAACAGTTCGACCTCGATACGATGCTCGACACGCTTTATCGCAGCCAGGCCCCCGAAGCGCAGAAGTCCGGCACAAAAATGCACCTCAGCCTGACGCCCGAACCAATGGGCGTTGTCATCGGTGACCGCAACAGAGTGCATCAGGTTCTGCTCAACCTGGTGGCAAATGCGGTGAAATTCACCCGGCAGGGCGAAATCAGGATCGACGCGGTGCGCCTTGAGGATGACAAAGGCCCGAGCGATATCGTCGAGTTTCAGGTGAGTGATACCGGCATCGGCATCCCCGAAGCCGATCAGGCGGCGATCTTCGAGGATTTCGTGCGGCTTGATGCCCCGGATGCCCATGACGCGCATGGGGCGGGGCTTGGCCTGGGCATCGTGCGCACGCTTGTGTCGCTGTTGGGCGGTGAGATCGGCGTCGAAAGCGAGCCCGGTGAAGGCAGCCTGTTCTGGGTGCGCCTGCCCCTGCCCCCGGTGCAGGACCAATCCGCCAGCCCCGCGCCCCGCGACGCCGCGCCTCTGCCCGAGCAACTCGATATCCTGATCGTCGAAGACAACGACATCAATCGTCAGGTGATCTCCGAATTGCTCAGCCGTGATGGCCATAAGGTCACCGAGGCTGTCAACGGCCAGGATGCGGTGGATAAGACGCAGACACACAGGTTCGATGTGATCCTGATGGATGTGAACATGCCAGTCCTTGACGGGTTGGCCGCCACGCGGCGTATCCGCGCCGGTCAGGGCCCATCAAGCACCGCGCGTATCCTTGCGCTTACGGCGCATGTGACCCCTGACAGTGCCGAGCAGGTGCGCAAGGCGGGTCTGGATGGTCTGCTGCACAAACCGCTTCAGCGCGATGAGCTTAGTCAGGCGCTTGGCCCGCATTCCGTCCGGCAGGCAACGCCCGAGCTTGTCTGGCTTGACGATCAGATTCTGGCACAGCTCCACAACAGCCTCAGCCCGCAGGCGCTGACCGCGCTTTTCGACGGGTTTGACACGCAGGGCCGAGCCTTGCTTGACCGGGTCAGCGCGCGCTCGGATGACGAGCTGATCGCGCATCTGCATGAGCTTGCGGGCCTTGCAGCGACCATCGGGGCACGGCGGCTGCATGCGCATCTCTCCGCCGCCGAAGCCAGCCTGCGCGGCGGCGCCCCGCAAGAGGCAGATGCGCTTTTGAAAGACCTGCCCCAGCTCTGGCACAGCACGCAGGACCGGCTTACCAGCCTGCGCAAGGCCGCCTGAGCGCCAGAACTTTCGATTTTTTGGGATATGAGTTCCGACGGATTGCGCCTAGACTCGCCCCGATACACCGGCAGCGCAGAGACCGATCATGCGAAAATCCCAGCTTAGCCTGAAATGGCTCGAAGTCTTTCAGCAGGTTGCCCGGCATGGCTCTGTGCAGGCGGCGGCCGCGGAAACCGGGTTGTCGCTCAGCACCGCCTCGCACCACCTCAAAACGCTGGAAAGCGCGCTCGGCACCCCGCTTTTCGACCATAGCCGTCGGCCAATGCGGGTCACCGCCACCGGTGCCGTGGTTCTGCGCTATGTGGACGAGGCGATGCAGCTTCTGCACCGCGCCGAGGCCGAGGCGATGGCAGCGGACATGACCCAGATGCGGCGGCTGTCACTCGCCATGATCGAGGATTTCGACAGCGAGGTGGCGCCGGACCTCGCCCGCGTGCTGAGCCAGTCCATGCCCGCCTGCGCCTTCCGTCATCTCACCCGGCCCAGCCACGAGATTCTGGCGCTGGTGCGGAGCGGGGACGTGGATATCGGGATCGCGGCGCGCCCCCAGTTCGATGCGGAGGATCTGGCTGAAACCCCGCTTTTGCGCGATCCGTTCGTCCTCGCGCTGCCTGCCACCGAGGCGTTCAGCGCCGAAACCTGCCTGGCCGGGCAGACAGGCCTGCCGTTGCTGCGCTACAGCCGCGACCAGATCATCGGCCAGAGGATCGAGGCCCAGTTGCGCCGCCTGCGGGTCACTCTGCCAAATGCGTATGAGTTCGAAAGCAATCAGACGATGATGAGCATGGTGGCGGCGGGGGCCGGCTGGGCCATCACCACGCCCACCAATTATGCCCGTGCCGCGCGGTTTCAGCGGCAGGTGACATTGCTCCCCTTCCCTGCCAAGGGCTTTGCCCGGACCATGTCCGTTTTCACCCGCGAAGCCCATCCGTCCGGCGCGCTCGAAACCGTGGACAGCACGCTGCGGCAGTTGATCCAGACCCGCGTGATCGACCCGACCGTCACCCGCATGCCCTGGCTGCGGGCGGGGTTCACGCTGCTGCCCGCCAGAGAACCGCCCTCTGTATGACCTTCGCATCCTCTGAGGCGAGTGAACAGCGCAGCCAGGCGCGCTGCCAACATCCACAGGCGACCAACTATGATTGTCAGAGCCCGCCTCAGGCCACCTTTCTGGCCACAATGACAAAATGCGTTATCGAGAAAAAGAAACGCCCCTCGTCGGCCAGGCTGAGTTGTTCGTCGAACCAGGCCTGCGCGACTTCGGGCTCCACATGCTCCATCTCGATCGCGAATTGCTTCATCAGGTGCATCATCATGATTGCGATGCCATCCGGTTTCAACACGTGATCAACCAGGGTAATCGGCACGATCGCTTCGATGATATGCCCCTCGGAACTGAGCAGGCTGGGAAGCTGCTCGGGCACAGTCCCGCTTACAAAATGCTTGTCCCATGACGCCTTGATCTCCGCCATGCGCTTTGGATCGTCGCTGGCCCAGATGAAGCTGCCAAAATGCAGGTCGCCGACAACCAGCCGCCCTCCGGGTTTCAGGCACCGCATCACATCTGAAAGAGCCGCGGGAATATCGTCGATATATTCAAAGACCTGGACGGAGACGGCCTTGTCAGCACTGCTATCGGCCACGGGAAGATGATCCGCGACCCCGTTGCGGAACTCCACGCATTCATAGTCGCGGCAGCGATCCTTGCCAGCCGCAACCATATCCTCACTCGGGTCGACCCCGATCACGCAGCCCTCCGGCCCGACCGCGCGCGCGAGTTCGGCCGTCAGAAGTCCGTTCCCGCATCCAACATCGACAATCGTTTCACCGGGGCGTGGATCAAGCGCATGAAACGAGGCTTGCCGTCTTCGGGTAATATCCGCGCCCTGATAGGCATTATCCAATAACTCTGTAGTTTTCTTATCAAATTTAAGCATCAATCCGGCCCCCCAACCGTTCGACAATAAGGGCAACCTACCAGTTGATGCCTGAAGCGGCAAATCGGGGCCATGTGGCGAGCGCATCCGGCTTCGGAGTCGACTGCGACTCAGAGAATGTCGAAACGCGCCCGGATAGCCGCCTCCTGATCTGGTGTCAGGTAATTGGGGTGATGTCCGGACAGCACCTCCCGGGCCTTGGCATTGGCCCTGTCCCAGGCCTCGCGCGCGCCGCCCTCGGCCCAGGCTTTCGGGGTCTCCCGGTCCGCCAGCCCCGGATAGACGTAATCGCGTTCCATCGCCGCCATGGTCTGGGCCCCGCCCAGAAAATGCCCCTCCCCCAGCACCGCCTCGCAAATCGCGTCAAAGCCCATGTTTTCCTCGCTCACCTCGACCCCGCGCAGCACGCGATAGGTCTGGCCGTGCATTTCGTCGTCCAGAATGAACGCTTCGAAACTGGCCCCCAGAAGCGACGCGGTCATGCCCGAGCTTTCATAGATGAGATTGCCCCCCGCGAGAGCGGCGGCGAGGCTTGTCATGCCTTTTTCCACGCCATATTGCGCATCGATTGCCTTGGCATCCGCCATTGATGCGGCAACCCCTGACGGCAGGCCCAGCCAGTTGGAAAGCTGCGCCGAGGCGGCGTTGAGCAGTACCGTCTCTCCTCCGCCGCCCGCGAAGGCCCCGGTGCGCAGATCAATCACCAGCGGCCAGTTGGAAAACACCATCGGGTGCCCCGGCTTGATCACATTGACCATCACAAGGCTCGCCAGCGTTTCGGCCAGCGATTGCGCCAGGAACCCGGCCATCGTCGCAGGGGCCGTCGCTCCGGCCTGTGCAGCGGTAATGCAGGACACAGGGATATTGTGTTTCAGGCACTCAAAGGTCACATCCACCGCATCCTCGCCGAACCGCATGGGCGAGATGACCGGGCTGATATGCGCCTTCACAAAGGGGCGTCTGGCAAACTCGCCCGGCCCCCCGGCGGCAATGTCAAACATCTCCACCAGTGGCGCCACATGCTCGGGCAGCGTGAAGGCCGTGGCGACAGGCTTGGTGGTGTTTTTCAGAAGCGCGAATGCCGTGTTCACATCCAGATCGAACGGCTCTTGCACATCCGTGGCGATGCAACAGCGCGTGAACCAGCTGACATTGGTCAGCGTGTCCTGAAGCCGGGTGAAATCATGCAGGTCCGACAGCGTCGAGGATCGGTAAAGGCCGGTATCCAGATCGAGCGTCTGCACAGCCGCCCCCCCGGTGCCGAAATGCACCGCCTCCCCGCCCACCTCGATCGACCGCGCCGGATCGCGGCCATGAAAGGTGAACTGCTTGGGCGCGGTGGCAATGCTCGCCTCTACCAGCGCCTTTGGCAGCCCGATGCGCCCGTTGCCCAGGTCCCGCGCGCCCGCCTGTATCAGCACATCCCACAAGCGCTGCGGCACCTCGCCCATGCCAAGCTTGTCAAGCAGCCGCAACGCCATCGCATAGATCTTGGCGCAATCTGCCTCGCTCATGGGGCGATATTGCCCACCCCGCTGACCCGGCGGCGCGGGGTTCACCGATGGCGGTGCCGCACGTTTGGCAAGCCGCTCCTTGCGGCCCGACCGGCGCGGGCGCGGGTCTGTTTGCGCACTCATCATTGCCTCCCGACATGGATCTTGGGCAAATAAGGCGGCGCATCCCCCTGTGATGGCAAGCAAATTGCGATGCAACCTGCAAACTCGCAGATAAGTTTCGATATTATCGTATATCCACCTCGCCCGTTGACCTTGTCGGGTCATATCCCGTCATGTGGCGCAGGTCTTTGCAGGAGGCACGCATCATGAAATCCACCACCCGTTGCGTCGTGATCGGCGGCGGTATTGCCGGTTGCTCCACGCTCTATCATCTCACCCAGGAAGGCTGGAGCGATGTCGTCCTGGTCGAGCGCGACGAACTGACCTCGGGCACCACCTGGCATTCGGCGGCGCAGGTGACGAATTTCGGGATGAACCAGACCATGGTCGGCCTCAAGTCCCATTCCATCGCGCTCTACAAAAAACTCCGCGACGACCCGGATTACCCGGTCGGGTATCACCACGGCGATGGCGGCATCAGGCTGGCCAATACCGAGGCACAGATGGAGGGCTACCGGCATTTCTCCTCCATGGCGCGCGGCATGGGCGTGACCTATGAGGTGATCGACGCCGAAGAATGCGCCCGCCGTCACCCGCTGATCAGCACCGACAACCTTGTCGGCGGGCTCTGGGATGGCGAGGATGGCGATATCGATCCCGCCCAGCTCTGTCAGGCGCTTGCCTTTCATGCCCGCCGCGCCGGGGCCGAGGTCTATCGCAACACCGCTGTCACCGGCCTCACGCAGCACAAGGACCACAGCTGGACCGTGCACACCACACAGGGCGATATCGACTGCGAAGTGGTGGTGAACGCCTGCGGCTACCGCGTCAATGAGGTGGGCGCGATGATGGGCGTGCATCACCCGGTCATGTCGATGGAGCACCAGTATTTCGTGACCGAGGACATCCCCGCCATTGTCGAGGCGGGCCACCGAATGCCCCTCATCCGCTGTCCGATCTCCGACTATTACTGTCGGCAGGAAAAGAACGGCCTGCTTGTCGGCTTTTACGAACAAGACTGCAAAACCTGGGGGATGGACGGGATCAGCCCCGATTTTTCCAACGATCTCTGCCCCGATGACCTTGACCGCGTGATGGATGTGCTGGAAGGCGCGTTTGCCCGGATGCCAGCCCTCACGGAGGTCGGCATCAAGCGCGTCGTCAACGGCCCGATCACCTACACGATCGACGGCGCCCCCCTTGTCGGGCCGATCCCGGGCAAGAGAAATGCGTTTTGCATCATCGGCTTGCGCGCCGGTCTTGGCGAAGGCGGCGGGCATGGCTGGCTTCTGGCGCAACAGATCGTGCATGGCGAGGCGTGTTATGACACCTGGGTGCTCGATCCGCGCCGCTTCACCGGGCACGGCAATGTGGAACTGTGCGCGCTGAAAGCCATCGAGGATTACCAGAACGAGTTCCGCTTTCACTTCCCGCATGAGCACCGCCCCGCAGGCCGCCCGATCAAAACCACGCCCCTCACCCCGATCATGGCGGCCGAGGGGGCGGAATTTACCGTGGTCAATGGCTGGGAACGGGTGGATTACATCAAACCGTCGCCTGACTTTCACGAAACACATTCGTTCAAATTCAATGAGGTATTCGACGTTGTTAAAGCCGAGATCGCCGCGGTACAAAACCGCGTCGGCCTTGCAGAGGTCAACGGGTTCAACCGCTTTGAGCTGACCGGCCGCGACGTCCACAGCTTTCTGAACCGGATGATCTGCGGCGCTGTCCCGCGCCGTCCAGGCCGCGTGGGCTTGGGATATCTGCTCAATCATCATGGGCGGCTCAAGGGCGAATGCACCATCGCCAACCTGCCGGATGGGCGGGTCTGGTATGGCTCCGCCGCCGCCGCCGAACAGCATGATATGGATTGGCTCACCCTTCATCTGCGCAGCGATGAAGACGTGCACATCCGCAGCCTCACCAACGATCAGACCATTCTGGTACTGGCTGGTCCCAAGGCGCGCGCGGTGCTGCAAACGGTCAGCCGCGCCGACTGGTCCGCCGACGCGTTTCCCTGGCTCAGCGTGCGGGAATGTTTCGTCGGTATTGCCCCCGCCACGGTCATGTCTGTCAGTTTTTCCGGGGAGTTAGCCTATGAAATTCATGTGCCGAACGCGCAGCTCTACGCCGCCTATCTGGCCCTGCGCAAGGCGGGCGAGGCACATGGGTTAACGCTTTTCGGGGCGCGCGCGGTTGACGCGATGCGTCTGGAAAAGGGGTTCCTGCACTGGAAATCGGACATCCTGACCGAATTCGACCCCTATGAGACCGGACTTGAGCGGTTCGTCAGGCTCGACAAGGGCGATTTCATCGGGCGCGACGCGCTGCTCGCGCGACAGGCTGAAAAGCCTGACAAGCGCCTCGTGACCCTGCATGTGCAAGGCGAGACCGCGCCGGCTCATGGCGGCGCTTCGGTCATGCGGGACGGCAAGGTCGTGGGCACGGTCACATCTGGCGATTACGGCCACCGGGTTGGCATGAACCTCGCCTACGCCTTTGTTGACGCCGCTCTGAGCGCCGAAGGCACCGACCTTGCAATCGACATCATCGGCACGTTGACCCCGGCCCGTGTCATCGCCCCCTCGCCTTACGATCCGGGTATGACCCTGCCGCGCGGCTGATCACTCCATCGGCGGCGCACCACCCGCGGCGCTGCGGTCGGCGATGAATTGCTCGATGCGCGCCACCGCCTCGTCGCAGCCCGGCGGCGGTGTGTACTCGGCCAGGATCCCCTGCCAGACCCGCGTCGCCCGCGTGGCGGCATCCTCGGCACCGGCCTCTTCCCAACTGCCGAAATTGCTCAGATCGGCCACAAGCGGGCTGTAAAACGCCTGGTCATAGCGTTCCATCGTGTGCTGGGTTGCAAAGAAATGCCCACCCGGCTCCACATCGCGCAGGGCGTCCATCCCGATCTCGGCCTCCGCACCCGAGGTGGGCGCGCACAGATCCGCGATCATCTGCACCCCTTCCAGATCGGTGATCATCTTCTCATAGCCGAAGGTGAGCCCGCCTTCGAGCCAGCCCCCCGAGTGCACGATCAGCGTCGCGCCCGACATCATCCCGCCCCAGAGGCCCATCATGTTTTCCGTGGCCCCCTGCGCATCCGCCACATTCGAGGCCGAGCCCGCGGCCGAGCGCCAGGGCAGCCCGATATGCCGCGCCAGTTGCCCCGAACCAAGCTGCATCTTCACATGCTCCGGTGTGCCGAAAGCGGGCGAACCCGATTTCATATCCACGTTGGAGCCGAAGCCGCCATAGCTGACCGGTGCGCCGGGCCGTGCCATCTGCGCCAGCGTGATCGCCCCCAGGGATTCCGCATGTTGCAGCGTCAGCGCCCCCGCCACGGTGATCGGGGCCATGGCGCCTGCCAGGCAAAACGGCGTGATGATCAGCATCTGGCCCGCCCGTGCAAAATCAACGATCCCCTGTGCCATAGGCGCGTCGATCATGCGCGGGCTGTTGGTGTTGATCACTGTCGAGCACCATGAGTTATTGAGGAACTCCTCGTCGCTCAGCCCCATGCCGAGCCGCACCATTTCAAACGTGTCCTCGATCTGCGCACGCCCCCGCGCATAACCGAAAAGCGCCTTGTCCCCGGTGGCCATCTGCGCCCGGATCATCGCGTAATGCCTGAGCGGCACCGGCACGTCCTGCGGCTCGGCCGAGGGGGAAAACTTGTGAATGACCGAGAAATGCTGCTGTAGCTTCAGCGCATCGGTATAGCTTTCCAGATCGCCCGGCCTGCGCCCACGCACCGCATCCGACGCGTTGGGGCAGCCGCCTGACCCCGAAAAGAACAGCGCGCCGGGCTCGTAGACATGGCTATGGTCAGGGTTCCGCGCGTTCACCCGCCAGCTCCTCGGAGCGGTGCGCAGGGCCTCCTCGACCATATCGCGCCCGAAATAGACCATCTCGTCGCTGACCCGCGCACCCGCATCGGCCAGAATCTGGCGTGCCTCGGGCAACAGCACCTTCAGCCCCAGCTCCTGCAGCACCTCCAGGGCCGCCTGATGGATCGCCGTCACCTCATCGTCCGAAAATATCCGCTGCGGAGCGAAGGGGTGGCGCAGCCTGCTGTAATCCTTCGCCGGGGGCGGGCCTGCCTCGGCCCGGCCTTGCCTGCCGCCGTGTCGTCGTGCCATGGGCGGTCTCCTCTGCGATGACGCTAGAGGGAATGAGGGGAGTCGTCAAAGCCGTTGAAACAACCATGAAAAAGAACCAATTTCGCCGATTTGAGAAAAAATTGGTCTGGTTTGATGGAAACTGGTATAGTGAGCATCCGAGCTTTCACGAGGCGCACATGAACAAGCAGACCGGCAAATCGGACACCGCGCCTTTCGCGGTGCAACCCATCGGGGCCACGGCGCAGATCGTGATCGACACGCTGTTTGCCCGGATCAAGGCCGAGGAATACCCGACCGATACCCGCCTGCCGTCAGAGCGCACTCTGTCCGCCGAATTGGGGGTTGCGCGCAACACGGTGCGCGAGGCGCTCGATGTGCTTGAAAGCCAGGGCGTGATCCGCCGCCGCCCCGGCAGCGGCAGCTTTGTAACCTACCGCTCCTCTGCCCCTGCCAACATGGCCGAGAATGGCCTGGCCGAAGAGACAAGCCCGCTCAATCATCTTGTCGTGCGCGGCATATTGGAGCCCGAGATGGTCCGGCTGGCCGTGGTCAACATGACCCCGCGCCAGATCACCGCCCTGTCGGAGACCCTGTCAGAGATCGAAGCGATCCAGACCGACACCGACGCCTTTATCGACCTTGAAGAGCAGCTTTACATGCGCATCGCCGAAGGCACGGGCAACCCGTTGCTGGCCGCCTGCTACAAGCTGACAATCGAAACCTACCGGCAGAGCTTCCGCACCAAGCTGCGCCGCCGCAACCTCACGCCCAAGCGCATTCAGGATTACCAGAAGCGGTACAACACGCTTTTCAATGCGATCAGTTCGCGGGATGTGGCGTCGGCGGTGGAGTTCATCAAGCTGCACCTGATCGAAGAGCAGAAGCTGCTGTTGCAGGATGAATAGGCCCTAGTCGGCAGGCTCGCGCGCAATCAGCGCCGGGGTTGCATCGCTCCGCCCGACCCGCTGATCCCACATCTGCCCAAGTGCCGCCATTTCCTGACGCAACAGGTCACTGTGCCGTTCGAGCCAGTCGGGGATCGATTCAAAGGACACGATCCGGGCCTTGCCCTGTGTCACCTCGACCACCGGCCAATCCCCCACCAGCGCGTTGTCGATGCCAAACACATCCGCGCCCCACCAGTCTGCGGGGCCGAAGGCATGGGTTACATGGCCAAGCTGCTTCATCGCCGCCAGAACCGAGACCGGGTTGACCGTTCCGGCCTTGTCGACCGCGGCGTGCCAGATGTCGAGAATGGCGGCATATTCCCAGCTCACCGCGCTCCAGCTTTGCGGGTAAAGCGCATTATATTCCTCATAGAACACATTGGGTTGATTGAAGAAAAACGCCTTTTCACGCAGCGCCGGATCGTCGAAATCGGGAAATTGGAAAATGACCCCTTCCATGAAGTCCGGCGAGGTGCGCGCGAGCAAGCGGTCATAGTGGTCCAGCGTACAGGACAGGATCTGCCCCTTGAAGCCCTGGGCATACGCATATTCGGTCATCGCGTGCACCATCGGTGTGTAGCTGGTGCACCAGCACAGGATGTCGGGGTTTGCATCCAGCATCGGTTGCACGATCACCGCCGGATCGCCCCCCTCGGCGGGGTATTGCACCTGATGGACGATCTCATGCCCCGCTGCGTGGAACGCCGCGCGATAACTGGCCAGCGATGGCAGGCCCATGCCGTCGGTCTGGCTGCACAATGCCACCGTTTTCAGCCCGGGACGCTCCCGCGCCAGCCATTGCACGCCGGTCACGACATAAATCGGATGCACCTCCGACGGCGCAATCAGATAGCGCGTATCGGGCGACAGGTCCGATGGCAGCAGCGTCGAGGTCAGGATCTTGTTCTCGGTCAGGTAATCAGCCGCCGCTGCAAAGCTGTCACCGCCCAGCATCATCAGCAGCTTCACGTCCTGCGTCTGCACCAGATGAATCGCCCCTTCCCGTGCCGTCTCCGGGTCATCGCCGCAGTCAAAGGCGTGAATACGGATCGGATAGCGCCGCCCGTTCAGAAGCAGCCCGCCGGCATTGTTCAGCCAGCTTTCCCAGATGCGGCAGCCATGTAAACCGGGCAGCCCCCAGGATTCGGCCTGCCCGGACAAGGGGGCAAGAAAGCCGATATTGACCGTTTTGTTCATGTCCACCGACAGGCGCGGCATCGCGCCACGAATGGCCATTTGTTGTGCAAAGCTCGAAGATGACATGAGAAAATCGCCCTTTGCTCTCATCCGGCCAGTCTATCCGATCCAGATTACCCGTCCAGCATACGGATTCTGTTTGACATATTGGTTCAGGCATTGGTTTACTGGACTGAACCAATTGAACCAATACTGCAATTTGGTTGAACCAAAAAGGGAGAATGATGAAATGTCCAATAAACGCGTTGCCGTGATCGGAGCCGGACCTTCGGGCCTGGCACAATTGCGCGCCTTCCAGTCGGCCAAGCAGAAGGGCGAGGATATCCCCGAAGTCGTCTGCTATGAGAAGCAGTCCGACTGGGGTGGTCTCTGGAACTATACCTGGCGCACCGGCGTCGATGAGGATGGCGAGCCCTGCCATTGCTCGATGTATCGCTATCTGTGGTCGAACGGCCCCAAGGAGGGGCTTGAGTTCGCCGACTACACATTCGACGAACATTTCGGCAAGGAGATTGCCAGCTACCCGCCCCGCGCCGTGCTGTTCGACTATATCAAGGGCCGCGTCGAGAAGGCCGGGGTGCGCGACTGGATCAAGTTCAACCACGTCGTCCGCGATGTGCGCTATGACGAGGGGACCGGTAAATTCACCGTCACCGCCCGCGACAGCAAGAATGACGCTGAGACCGCTGAAGAATTCGACCACGTGATCGTGGCCTCAGGCCATTTCAGCACGCCGAACGTGCCCTACTATCCCGGCTTCGAGAGCTTCAACGGCCGCATCCTGCATGCTCATGATTTCCGCGACGCCCGCGAGTTTGCCGACAAGGACATCCTGATCCTGGGCACCTCCTATTCGGCGGAAGATATCGGCTCGCAATGCTGGAAATATGGCGCCAAGTCGATCACTGTGGCGCACCGCACAGCGCCCATGGGCTATAAATGGCCTGACAACTGGCAGGAGGTCCCTGCCCTGGTCAAAGTCGAAGGCCGCACCGCGCATTTCAAGGACGGCACCACCAAGGACGTCGATGCCATCATCCTGTGCACCGGCTACAAGCACCACTTCAACTTCCTGCCCGACGATCTGCGCCTGAAAACCGCGAACCGTCTGGCGGCCGCGGATCTCTACAAGGGCGTGGTCTGGAACAAGAACCCCAAGATGTACTACCTTGGCATGCAGGACCAGTGGTTCACCTTCAACATGTTCGATGCCCAAGCCTGGTGGGTGCGAGACAGCATCATGGGCAAGATCGCCCTGCCCGATCAGGCCACGATGGAGGCCGACCCGAAGGCGCGCGAGGCCGCCGAGGACGCGCTGGAAGATGATTACGCCTGCATCCGCTATCAGGGCGACTATGTCGAAGAACTGATTGCCGAGACGGATTATCCCAGCTTCGATGTCGAAGCCGCTTGCCAGCAATTCTACAAGTGGAAGAAGCACAAGAAGCAGGGGATCATGGAATTCCGCAACCACGGCTACACGTCGCCGATGACCGGCAAAGAGGCTCCGCCGCATCACACACCCTGGAAGGATGCGCTGGACGATAGTCTGGAGAGTTATCTGCAGACTTGATGCTGTCGGCCTGACCAACCACAGCCGCCCCCGGATGCGCACCCCGCGCCTCCGGGGGTTTTGTTTTATGGAACAGCTCCGGCGAAGACATTGGCAAAAAAAGTCCGGCGATTGCGCCGGTTCATTGACCAAAGTCAAGGTTGTGCCCCCGCCCGCGCATAGATTTGGCCCATAGTGGCCACCGAAAAGGCTGGCCGCCCGTCCAAAATAGCAACGGAGCCGGTCAGACCGATGGCCACCACAAGCGAACGCGCGCGCCAATGGACCGGACCGGCCCTGTTCAGCTTTGGATTTCGCCCGTTTTTCCTCTTTGCCGCCCTCTGGGCCGGGCTCATCATGGGCCTCTGGCTGAGCCTGCTGAACGGTGCCGACATCCTGCCTCTGGCGCTTGATCCGGTGTCCTGGCATGCGCATGAGTTTCTGTTCGGTTATCTGTCGGCGGTCGTGGCCGGTTTTCTGCTGACGGCCGTGCCCAACTGGACCGGGACATTGCCGGTCGTGGGCTGGCCGCTTGCTGCGCTGTCATCGCTCTGGATCATCGGGCGGCTGGCCATGTCCAGCGCGGGATTGTGGCCGCCGCTCTGGGTGGCGCTGGCAGATCTCGGGTTTCTCCTGGCGCTGGCACTGTTTCTCGCCCGCGAAATCGTTACGGGCCGCAACTGGAAGAACCTGATCGTTCTGGCGGCTCTGCTCGCGTTTCTTTCGGGCAATGCGCTGTTTCACCTCGACGCGGCCTCGGACAGATTTCCGGCGGCGGGCGCGGGGATCAGGCTGGGCCTGGGCGCGGGCATCTTTCTGATTGCGGTGATCGGCGGACGAGTGGTGCCCTCCTTCACCCGCAACTGGCTGGTCAAGCGCGGGCACGAGCATCTTCCAGCCCCACCGATGCAGAGTTTCGACAAGCTGTGCCTGCTCGCCCTGGTGCTCGCCCTTGCTGCCTGGGTGGTACTGCCTGAAAGCGCTATGAGTGGCGGGCTGCTGGCGATGACCGGGGCACTGCACATGCTGCGCCTGAGGCGCTGGCGCGGCTGGGCCACCCTGTCCGAGCCGCTCGTCTGGGTGCTGCACCTGGCCTATCTCTTCGTCCCGCTTGGGGCGCTGGCGCTGGGGCTGGCGATCCTGACAGAAGCGGCGCATCTCGCGGCGGCCAGCCTGCATGTCTGGACCATCGGGGCCATAGGCACCATGTCGCTCGCCGTGATGACCCGCGCCACTCTGGGCCATACCGGCGCCGCGCTGTCGGCCGGCGCGGGCAGTGTCATGATCTATCTGGCGATGCCCGCTGCCCTCACCTTCCGGCTGATCGCGCCGCTTGGCGACGATCCGGCGCTCTGGCACCTTTTGTCGGGGGGCGCGTGGATGGCGGGATATCTCGGCTTTGCGCTGCTTTACGGGCCGCGCCTTCTGCGGCGGCGTCCTTCGGCAGAATAGAGCACTTGGGGTCTCAATCCTCGTTGACGAAAGCCTCGAGCGCGGCGCGATCGGTCAGGGTGACTTCGGGCCCGTGCACCTCCACCCCATGCATAGACAGGCGCTTGAAGGCACGCGAAAGGGTCTCGGGCTGAATGCCCAGCATGGAGGCAAGCGTTTGCTTTTCATAAGGAATTTGGAATGTTGACGCGTTCTGATTGTGATCGGCCAGTGCCAGCAGAAAATCGGCAACGCGCTGATGTCCCGATGCGGCCTTGAGGTTCTCGATCTGCCGCACCAGGCGGTGCAGATGCATATAGGTTGCAGTCAGAAGCGACGGCAGCGTATCGGGCTTTTCCCGCAGCTGCTTTTCCAGCAGCGATTTCGGCACCGAAATCACCTCGCTATCGGCGAGGGCGACAGCCGAAACCGGATAGGTATCGTCGCGAAACAGCAATGCCTCGGCAAAACTTGTTCCCGGATGGAAGATATCGACAACCACCTCTGTCCCGTTTTGCCGTGCAACGGTCAGCTTAATCGCCCCCTTGGCAACGCAATAGACGGACCTTGAGGTATCCCCCTGCCGATACACCGCCTCGCCCTGTTGAAAGCTGCTCACCTGCGCATTGGGAAGAATTTTGTCCAGAACATCGGACGGAAGCATGCCAAAGAATGTCGTCTGCTTCATACAGTCCAGATGAGAGGGGGATAACATCAGAAGTCTTCCTTTATTGCCGCTCGTGAGGACGGGCCACGACACCTGCGCGCGCCTCCTATACTGTTACGGCCCTGCTCTTTCATTGATCTAGCACAAACAGGCCCGATGTGTCGCGCGCAATCTGTCACGGGTTTCTGAGAGCTGACTTGACTATGGTTAAGGACGCCCCTGCCCCAGACGATACTCTGCCGCACATGGCCAAGTTGATTTGCATTTTGTGCAGCATTCTGGTGCTGCTGATCTCGGGGGGTGCATCGCGCGCCGACGATCTTTCTCGCTTCCTCAGCTCTCTTGATCCGGCTGAGCTCGTTGACGGGGCCACCGGCTTTGGCCCGATCGGAGAGAGCACACCGACAGCCCCTCTGCTGCGGGATGGCGAGACGATCGGCTGGGCCTTCCTGACTTCGGATTTTGTGGGCACTACAGGTTATTCCGGCAAACCTATTCATGTGGTGGCGGCGATTTCACCCGACGCGGTGCTTATGGGCGCCAAGCTGGTGCAGCATTCCGAGCCGATCGTGCTTATCGGTATCCCCGACGCCAAGATGATCGCCCTCACGGAAAGCTATGCCGGGCTGGACCTGAAAGCCGAAGCCGCCGCCGGAGGCTCGGCGCATGATCTGGATATCATCTCGGGCGCCACCGTTACGGTGATGGTCATCGACGATTCCATCGTGCGTGCCGGCCTCAAAGTGGCGCGGGCGCTTGGCCTGGGCGGGCTTGCCCCCACAACCCCCGATGGCCCCCCGCGCGAGATCGACATGGACCAGATGGCAACCCGGAGCTGGTCGGAGCTTTCCGGCGATGGTTCCATCCGCCGCCTCACGCTCGACGTTGGCCAGATCAACGCCGCCTTTGCCGATACCGGCGACGAACGCGCCATTGCCCGGCCCGAAAAGGGCGAACCGGATGACACTTACATTGACATGCATGCCGCCCTTGTCAGTGTGCCGTCGATCGGCCTCAGCCTGCTGGGCGAGCGAGAATATGCCAACCTCACCAAATGGCTTGCCCCCGGCGAACACGCCATCCTGCTGCTGGGGCGTGGCACCTATAGCTTCAAGGGATCGGGCTATGTCCGGGGCGGGATCTTCGACCGGTTCCAGTTGATCCAGGGCGATGTCTCGGCCCGGTTCTTCGACAAGCAAAACCGACGGGTGCTTGACCTAGGCACCCCTGATGCGCCCAGCTTCAGAGAGTTGGATCTGTTCAAGATCCCCGCCGATCTGGGCTTTGACCCGGCCCAGCCCTTCCGCATCCAGCTTCTGGCGCAGCGGGCAGTGGGCGCAATCGACAAGACCTTCCTCACCTTCGATCTGGGCTACGCGCTGCCCGAGAAATACCTTCTGCCCGCCGAAGTGCCGGAAGTGGTGCATAGCGACGAGCCCAGCGAGGCCGAAGCCAAAGCCGCCCTCTGGCAACGGATCTGGCGCGACAAGACGTTTGAGATCGGCGTGCTGGGGGTGATGCTCGCCATTCTCACGGTCGTCTTCTTCTTTCAGATGCAGGTGACCAGGCACGAACGGGCCTATTACTGGTTCCGCATCGGCTTCCTGAGCTTCACACTGGTCTGGCTGGGCTGGATGATGAACGCCCAACTCAGCGTCGTGAATCTGATGGCGCTCGCAGGGTCCCTGCGCTCGGGCTTCACCTGGGATGCGTTCCTTCTGGACCCGCTGGTCTTTATCCAATGGTTCGCCGTGGCCGCTGCGCTGCTGTTCTGGGGGCGTGGGGCCTATTGCGGCTGGCTCTGCCCGTTCGGCGCGCTGCAGGAGCTGACCAACAAGCTTGCCCGTTGGCTGAAAGTGCCCCAGATCGAGCTGCCCTGGGGCCTGCATGAGCGGCTCTGGGCGCTGAAATACATGATCTTCCTCGGGCTTTTCGGCGTGTCGCTGGCCTCCATTCAGTTTGCTGAGCAACTGGCTGAGGTGGAGCCGTTCAAGACCGCGATCATCCTCAAATTTGTGCGCGACTGGCCCTTCGTGGTCTTTGCCGTCGCCCTGATCGTCGCCGGGCTCTTCATCGAACGGTTTTACTGCCGCTATCTGTGCCCGCTGGGGGCCGCGCTCGCGATCCCGGCACGGATGCGCATGTTCGACTGGCTCAAGCGCTATCAGATGTGCGGCTCGCCCTGCCAGACCTGCGCCAATGAGTGCCCTGTCGATGCCATTCACCCCACCGGTGAGATCAATCCCAATGAGTGTGTCAACTGCCTGCATTGCCAGGTGCTTTACCAATCCAAGTCCAAGTGTCCGCAAGTGATGAAGACACTGAAACGCCGGGCTGCCGTGGGCTCCGTACCACCCCAGTTCGCCAAGAAGGAAGCCGCTGAAAGCTGACGGCCCAACCTACGGAGAAGGAGAGAAAACATGTCTGAAGATACTGGAAAAATGAAAGTTTCGCGGCGCGGCCTGCTCGGCGCGACCGCCACCGGCGCAGTGGTCGCCGCCACCGGCTTCGGCACCGGCATGATGTCCGGCACCGCGGCCCGCGCGGCCACCGGCGCCCATCTGGCACCCGGTGAGCTGGATGAATATTACGGTTTCTGGTCCTCGGGCCAGACCGGCGAGATGCGTATTCTCGGCGTGCCGTCGATGCGCGAGATCATGCGCGTGCCGGTTTTCAACCGCTGCTCGGCCACCGGCTGGGGCCAGACCAACGAAAGCCTCAAAATTCTTACCGAGGGCCTGACCGAAGAGACCAAGCGCTACCTCGCCACACAAGGCAAGGTCACCTATGACAATGGCGACCTGCACCACCCGCATATGTCCTTCACCGATGGCACCTATGACGGCCGCTATCTGTTCATGAACGACAAGGCCAACACCCGCGTGGCCCGTGTGCGCTGCGACGTGATGAAATGCGACAAGATCATCGAAATCCCCAACGCGCATGACATCCACGGTCTGCGCCCGCAGAAATACCCGCGCACCGGCTATGTCTTTGCCAATGGCGAACATGAGGCGCCGCTGGTCAATGACGGGCAGATCCTCGACGATCCGTCGCAATATGTGAACATCTACACCGCCATCGACGGCGACACGATGGAGATCGCCTGGCAGGTGATGGTCTCGGGCAACCTTGACAACACCGATTGCGACTATCAGGGCAAATACGCCTTCTCGACCTCGTACAACTCGGAAATGGGTATGAACCTCGCCGAGATGACCGAGAACGAGCTTGATCACGTCGTGGTCTTCAACCTCAAGGAAATCGAGGCTGGCGTGGCCGCTGGCGATTATCAGGAGCTGAACGGCGTCAAGGTTCTTGATGGCCGCAAAGGCTCGAACAAGAACTACACCCGCTACATCCCGATCCCCAACAGCCCGCATGGCATCAACACCGCCCCCGATGGCAAGCATGTGATGATCAACGGCAAGCTGTCGCCGACCGTGTCGGTGATGGACGTGACCAAGCTTGATGATGTCTTTGCCGACGCGATCGAGCCGCGCGAGTGCATCGTGGCCGAGCCGGAACTGGGTCTCGGGCCGCTTCACACCGCGTTCGACGGCAAGGGCAACTGCTTTACCACGCTCTTCCTCGACAGCCAGGTCGTGAAGTGGAACATCGACAAGGCGCTGGCGGGCGAAGACCCGATCATCGAGAAGGTTGATGTCGCCTATCAGCCGGGCCACAACTCCACCTCGATGGGCGAAACCAAGGAAGCCGATGGCAAGTGGCTCATTTCGATGAACAAATTCTCCAAGGACCGGTTCCTCAACACCGGACCGCTGAAGGCGGAGAACGAGCAGCTTATCGCCATCGAGGATGGCGGCATGGAAGTGGTCCATGACGGCCCGACCTTTGCCGAGCCGCATGACAGCATCATCGTGCGCCGCGACATCGTGAACCCCGCCACCACCTGGACGCGGGATGACCCGATGTGGGAAGACGCCCGCAAACAGGCCGAGGCCGATGGCGTCGATCTCGACTGGGGCGCGGATGAGCCCATCCGGGACGGCAATAAGGTGCGGGTCTACATGCACTCGATCGCGCCAAACTTCTCGCTGGAGAAGTTTACCGTCAAGCAAGGCGATGAGGTCACGATCTATGTCACCAACATGGACGACATCGACGATGTGACCCACGGCTTCTGCCTGGCGAATTATGGCATCGCGATGGAGATCGGGCCGCAGGCCACCGCGTCGGTGACCTTCACGGCTGAGCGTCCGGGCGTGCACTGGTTCTATTGCCAGTGGTTCTGCCACGCGCTGCACATGGAAATGCGCGGCCGGATGTTCGTGGAGCCGCGTGCCACCTGATGCGGCTGGCTCTGGTCATATCCTTGGCCCTTGCTCCCCTGCCCCTCTGGGCGGGGGAGATTACGGTCGCGCCCGGTGGGCTGACCGCCGCTCTGGCGGAGGCTCAGGACGGCGATGTGCTGCGGCTGGAGCCGGGCGCCTATGCCGGCCCCATCGTGCTCGACCGCAGCCTCACGCTGGATGGCGGCGGGGCGGCTCATATCGACGGTGGCGGCAATGGCTCCGTGATCACCGTCACGGCGGAAGATGTCACCGTGCAGGGTCTGACCATCACCGGCTCGGGTGACGACCACGAAACCATCGACAGCGGTGTGCAACTGACCAAGACCGCCCATGGGGCCGTGGTGCGCGACAACATCCTGCGCGGCAATCTCTATGGCATCGATATTCACGGCGCGCGTAATTCCACCGTCGAAAACAACATCATCGAAGGCCAGCAGCACGACAAGATGAACCGGCGCGGCAATGGCGTCTATGTCTGGAACGCGCCCGGTGCGGTGGTCACCGGCAACGATATCCGCTGGGGCCGCGACGGGATTTTCGTCAATTCGTCGAAGAAGAACAGCTTCACCCGCAACCGCTTCCGCGATCTGCGCTTTGGGGTGCATTACATGTATGCCAACCAAAGCGAGGTCAGCGACAATATTTCGATCGGTAATCACCTTGGCTATGCGGTGATGTATTCCACCCGTGTGACCGTCACCGGCAACCTGTCGGTGGATGACCGCGACCATGGCGTGATGTTGAACTATACCAATGACAGCGTGATCACCGGCAACCTTGTGCGGGGCGGCGGCACGGAAAAATGCGCCTTCCTCTACAACAGCCACAAGAACCGGTTTGAAAACAACCGCTTTGAGGCCTGCGAGATCGGCATTCACTTCACCGCCGGATCGGACCGCAACCGCATCGTTGGCAATGCCTTCATCGGCAATCAGACCCAGGTCAAATATGTCTCGACCAAATGGGATGAATGGTCCGAAGATGGGCGCGGCAATTACTGGTCGGATTTCGTGGCCTATGATCTGAATGGAGACGGGCTGGCCGATACGCCCTACCGGCCCAATGACGCGATGGATCATGTGCTCTGGACACAGCCATCGGCCAAGCTCCTGCTCGGCTCACCGGCTGTGCAGCTTGTGCGCTGGTCGCAATCGGCCTTCCCGGCGCTTTTGCCCGGCGGTGTGGTGGACAGCCACGCTCTGATGCGGCCTATTGAGATCACCCCGCCGCAAGACTTTACGGAGGAAGGCTCATGACCGTGCTCCGCTGCGAGAACGTGACGAAACTCAGGGGCAAGACGCCTGTTCTGAGCGATGTCTCGATCACCGTGCCCGAAGGCGCGCGCATCGCCCTGCTGGGCCATAATGGCGCCGGCAAATCCACGCTGATCAAGTCCATCCTCGGCCTGACACGCCTGAGCGGCGGACGCATCGACATTTGCGGCCATGCCCCCGGTTCGGATGCCGCCCGCGCGGCGGTGGCCTATCTGCCCGAGGCGGTGGCGTTTCAGGCGGCCCTGACCGGTCGTGAGGTGCTGCGCATGTTCGCGGATCTTGCCGGGGAACGCGGGTTCGACACCGGCGCCGTGCTTGACCGCGTGGGCCTCACCGAGGCCGCCGACCGCCGGATCAAGACCTATTCCAAGGGCATGCGCCAGCGCCTCGGCCTTGCGCAGGTGCTGATCGGTCAGCCCCGCCTGGCGCTGCTGGACGAGCCCACAAGCGGGCTCGACCCGGTGTCGCGTCATGACCTTTACGCCATCATCGGAGAGCTTGCCGCGCGCGGCACCGCCGTGCTGATCGCCAGCCATGCCCTGACCGAGGTGGAGGCCCGCACCGACCGGATCGCCATCCTGCGCAAGGGGCAACTGGTGGCCGATGACACGCTCGCCAACCTCGCCGCCGCCGCGGGCCTGCGCTCGACCATCCATGTGCGCGCCTCGGGCACACAGGAGGCCGACCAGATCGCCGCCCAGACAGGCGGCGCGCGGATCAATGGCAGCTCGGTCGAGCTGGTCTGCACACCGCATCAGAAGATGGACCGCCTGCGCCAGCTCTCCGGTTTCGGCGCAGATGTAACCGATATCGACATCACCCCGCCGGGGCTGGAAGAGCTTTACCGGCATTATTCGAAGGAGGAGGCGCAATGACCCGCATCCTCGCCATTGCCCGCGCCGAAGCGCTGGTGCTGCGCCGCAATCGCTGGCTGCTGACGATCATCCTGATCATGGTGGCCTTCTCGCTGGCGCTGTCCTTTGCGGGCAGTGCGCCCACCGGCACGCTTGGTGTGGATATGTTGACCGTGTCCATCACCTCCATGACCACGCTCGCGGTCTACCTGATCCCGCTTCTGGCGCTGCTTATCTCTTTTGACAGCATTGCCGGCGAGGCGGATCGCGGCGCGCTGGGCCTCCTGCTCTCCTACCCCGCCAGTCGGGGGCAGATCCTGCTGGGCAAGGCTCTGGCACATCTCATGGCGCTGACGGTGGCCTGTCTGGCCGGGTTCGGCCTGTCCGGGCTGCTCGCCGCGGCTCTGGACGGGGTCAGCACCGAAAGCGTCATGGCCCTGGCCCGCCTGCTCGCGACCTCCGTGATCCTTGGCGCTGTCTTCATTGCCCTGGGCTATCTCATCTCGGCCCTTGCGGGGTCTTCCGCCGCCGCCGCGGGCATGGCCGCCGCCCTCTGGCTGTTCTTCGTGGTGCTCTATGACCTTGCCCTTCTTGCGGGCGTTGTCCTTGATGGCGACGGCATGTTCACCCTCCACATCTTTCCCTGGGTGATGACAGCCAACCCCGCCGACGCGTTCCGGCTGTGGAATTTCGCAGGGTCCGACGGGGTGGCCATCGCGGCAGGCATGGCCGGCGTGGCCGACAGCCTGCCCGCCTGGGCCGCGCCTGCGTCGCTTCTGTTCTGGCCGGTGTTCGGCTTTTTCGCCGCCCGCTTCGCGTTCCGGAGGCTTGAGCCATGAGAGTGCTGCTGCTCACCTGCGCACTTCTCGCCCTTGCCGCCTGCAAGGAGGAAGAGGTCATTCGCCCCCTGCCCGTCGCCCTGACCGAAGACGCCGTCAGCCATTACTGCCAGATGAACGTGATGGAGCATGGCGGGCCCAAGGCGCAGATCCACCTTGATGGCCTGCCTGACCCGCTCTTTTTCGGGCAGGTCCGTGATGCGGTGGCCTTTCTCAAAAGTCCCGAGCGCGATAATCGCGTGCTCGCCACCTATGTCAGCGATATGGGGGCCGCCGAAAGCTGGCTGTTGCCCGGCACGACAAACTGGATTGACGCCGACACCGCGCATTTCGTGATCGAAGCCGGTGTGCGTGGCGGCATGGGTGCGCCCGAGGTGGTGCCCTTCGCCGAACCCGGCGATGCCGCGGCCTTTGTGTCCGAATTCGGGGGCCGCGTGGTCGGCCTTGCCGATATTCCCGACACCGAGGTGACCGGCCCCGTCGACCCCGATATGACTTTGCAGGAGCCCGCCTCATGACCCTCACCCGCCGCCGGTTTCTCACCATGTCCGCCGTTGCCGCCGGTACTGCTCTGACCGGCACCGCGACGGCTGCCGCCACGTCCACATGGCGCGGGCGGGCGCTGGGCGCTCCGGCTTCGCTGCGGCTTGCCGGTCTGACCGGGCAAGAGGCCGCTCCGGTCTTTGCGGCCGTCGAGGCAGAGCTGGCCCGGCTGGAAGGCATCTTCAGCCTCTACCGCGCGGATTCTGCCCTGTCGCGGCTCAACGCCACAGGGCGGCTTGATGCGCCCCCGCCGGAGCTGCTGGAAGTGCTGGGCCTGTGCGACGCGCTCCATAGGGCCACGCAGGGGGCGTTCGATCCCTCCGTGCAACCGCTGTTTGTCGCCTATGCCGAGGCGCTGCGCCGCCACACAGCACCGGATCCGGACCATCTGGCCGCTGCCCATGCCCGTGTCGGCTGGGAGGCGGTGCGCTTTGGCAAGGACCAGATCATTCTTGAGCGCGCAGGCGCTGCGCTTACCCTCAACGGCATCGCGCAGGGCTATATAACTGACCGGATCGCCGCCCTTCTGCGCGGGGCCGGGCTTGGCAATGTCCTGATCGACATGGGCGAAATCTCGGCCCTGGGCATGAACCCCGAAACTGGCCTTCCCTGGAAGGCCGGGATACGTGGGGCGAATGGCGCGCTGGTCAAGCGGCTCAGCCTCACGGATCGGGCGATGGCCACCTCAGACCCGACCGGGTTCCTGCTCAGCACCGATGGACGGACCGGGCATATCTTTCACCCCCGTCAAGGCGATACGGCTTCAGGTGCATCGCTGGTCAGCGTCTCCGCCCCCCAGGCCGCGCTTGCCGACGGGCTGTCCACGGCGCTCTGCGTGCTCGACCGTGCGCATCACGCCGAGGCGGTCAGAACCTTCCCCGGCGCGTCGCTCGAATTTATCGCTTGATCTGATCCCGCGAGGGCGCGCGGGGCGTTACGCCACCGCGCGGCTCAGCGCGCATTGCGACCACAGCTCGCTCAGTGCCCCTGCCAGATGATGAATATCCGCATCCGTATGCAGAGGTGACGGCGTGATCCTCAGCCGCTCCGTCCCCTTGGCAACAGTCGGATAATTGATCGGCTGCACATAGATGCCGTAGCTTTCCAGCAGCGTGTCGCTGAGGAACTTCGCCTTGAACGGGTCGCCCACCATCACCGGCACGATATGGCTGGGGTTTTGCATATGCGGAATGCGCTGCCGGTCGAGCAGCTCGCGCAGCAGGGCCACGTTGCGCCGCTGACGCATCCGCTCCATGTCCGAGCGCATCAGATGCCGGATCGAGGCATTGGCCCCCGCCGCCAGCGCGGGTGGTAAGGCGGTGGTAAAGATGAACCCGCTCGCAAAGGACCGGATGAAATCGCAGAGCGCCGCAGAGGCGGCCACATAGCCCCCCATGACGCCAAAGGCCTTGGCCAGCGTGCCTTCGATCACCGTCACGCGGTCCGCCAGACCTTCACGCTCGGCAATCCCGCCGCCGCGCGGCCCGTAAAGCCCAACGGCATGCACCTCATCGAGATAGGTCATCGCGCCATGCGCCTCGGCCACGTCCAGAATCTCGGCCATCGGGCAGATGTCGCCATCCATCGAATAGACGGATTCGAACGCAACGATCTTGGCGCCGTCCTTCGGCAGGGCGGCCAGCTTGCGGTCCAGATCCTCGGGGTTGTTATGCTCCCAGATCACCTTGCGCGCTTTTGAGTGGCGGATGCCTTCGATCATCGACGCATGGTTCTTGGCATCCGACAGGATGGTGCAATCGGGCAGCTTGGCCCCCAGCGTGCTCAGGCTCGCCCAGTTGGAGACATAGCCCGAGGTAAAGAGCAGGGCCGCCTCCTTGCCATGCAGCTCGGCCAGCGTGCGCTCCAGTTCCACATGCAGATGCGCCGTGCCGGAAATATTGCGCGTGCCCCCGGCCCCGGCCCCGTCTTCCAGAACAGTGCGGGCGATCGTGTCACGCACAAGCTGGCTTTTGCCCATGCCCAGGTAATCATTGGAGCACCACACCGTGACCGGGCGCGTTGAGCCGTTCACATGCTGGATGGCGCGGGGGGCGTCGTTCACGGGCCGCTCAAGCTCGGCGAAGACGCGATAATTTCCCTCATCGCGAAGATCGGCCAAGGTCTCCTCGAAAAATCCCTGATAGTCCATGAAGCGGCTCCCGAATAATCCTAGTGTCTGTTCGAGAGAACCACCTCCGGGCCGCGCTGGCCTTAACCAAGGTCAAGAATCGGCTTCATCCATCAAATGTCGCGCCCATTTGCCCGCCGCCCAGGTGGCGGGTATGCCCAGGATCAGCCCCCCGATCAGCGAGGCCACCGGCGAAAGCGCCGAAATCCCGACGAATTGGAGCATGAGGAACAGCAAAAACAGGTTGATCGCGACGGTGCCCGCCGTGAAGGGATAGAGAAGGATCGCCAGTTTCCAGACTGGCCAGCGCCCCTCGGTCATGCCGCGGCTCTCTCGCGCAGATGCGCGGCAATCAGTCGCGGGATTTCCTCCCAGGTGCCGATCGGGGGCAGCACAAGCCCGTCAAACCCGGCCGCCTCCAGCCCTTCTGGCAAATCCATTAGCACATGCCCGGCCTCGGCGGCAAAGAACGGCAGCACCAGCGCCGGGCCCTCCACCGATGCGGCGTCCTCGATGCTGGGCTCTTCATCCACATACCCTGTCCGCACTGCGGCAAAATCCGGCGCTGCGCGAAGCTGCGCGGCAAAGCGTTCCGTGACCTCCGCCGGGCGCCGGTTGGACGGAGAGCCGTGGGCGGCCACGATCAGTGTCGTCTCTCCCACCGGCAGCCCACTCTCCTGCATCGCACGGCGCAGATGCTCCAGCGCCAGAGCCGACAAATCGGACAGCAGGCCCAGTGGGGTCAGTGTCGTCCACTCCGCCAGCCCCGCCTTCGCCAGCCGCTTTTGCATATTGGTCGCCACGAACCAGCCATCGGCCATGAAATGCGGAAAGACCAGCGGATGCGAGAGCCCTTCCACCGCCGCCTCCAGGGCGCCTTCTGCGGCCAGCGTCGCACCGCGCACTTCGGCACCCGACACCTCAGCCACGCGCGCGGCCAGTTCCCGCACGAACGCCTCCTGCGGCGCAGGTTCCGACGGTGACCCATGCGAGATGATCAGCAGTTCAGTGGCTGGTCCCGGCGGAGAAGGTGATCTTGTTGAAGACATTGTATTTCCCTGAAGGTTTCACCATCGGCAGGCGCTTGATCTCTTCCAGCGTGGCCGCGTCATAGACAATCACCGCGCCATCCTGCTCCCAGATGCTGACCAGAGCATATTTGCCATAGCGGTCAAACTCCACATGCGCCACCGTCTTGCCCTCTGCCGGACGCAGGGATTTGACGATCTCGAGGCTCTGCTTGTCGATCACATGCATCACGTCGCGATTGGGGCCAAAGAAGACATCTGCCCACAGATATGGCGTGTTCTCGTGACTTCTCAAGAAGAAACCGGGCCCGTCGGTCGCGACCTGCGCCACCGTTTCCCAGCTTTTCATGTCAATCACCGACAACAGGCTGTCCCGTAAATGCGGCGTGGCCATCACCGTGCGGCCGTCGCGTTCCCAGGTGATACCCGAGCCCAGATGCGGCATGCCCGGCAGATCGAGCGCCGCAATCGTGTGACCGATCACCAGATCGACGACATGCCCGCCCATCCCGTCGCGCGACGCGCCCATGACATATTCGTAATCCTGCGAGAAGAAGAAGTCGTCCATGATGTCCTTGAGCGTGATCTGCCGTACCGGGAACGGCTCGTCATATCCAAGGACGCCTTCATCGCGATAATCATGCACGAAGCCATAGAACGGCGGGTCCTCGCCATAGAAAACCTCCCAGATTTCGGGCACGTCCTTCAGCGCCAGAACAAAGCTTTCGCGCGGCGGCGCCTGATAGACGGCAGATACCCGGCTTGGCTGGCCATTCTTGCCGACAATCTCCTTCACCTCCGCCACGCTCAGATCGTCGGTCGACAGGATCGTCAGCGTCATCGGCAGGTAATTGGCCACGGCCAGCCATTTGCCATCCGCACTCATCGCGATATTGCGGGAGTTGACCCCCGCGCGGACGCGGCCCACTTCGGCCATGTTCCACAAATCCACCTTCTGCACCCAGCCATCGCGCGACATGATAAAGACGAACCGCCCGTCGGGCGAAAACTTCGGGCCGCCATGCACCGCCAGAGGCGTCTCCAGCCGTTGCATGACCTCCATCTTGTCGCCATCGAGGATCGAAATGTGATGATCGCCCGTCTCCACCACGATCGTGAGGTTCAGCGGGTCCGCCCCATGCTCCGGACCAGCGGGTTCGGCATAATCCTCGTTCAGCACCAGCGTGCTTTCGATCCTGGCCTTGTCCCAGGTGGGTATGTCCGGCAGCGGCTCATGCAGATAGGCCGCGAGAACGGCGATTTCCTCGGCATTGAGCTGATCGGCAAAGCCCGGCATCTGGGTGGCATCCCGCCCCTGCGCGATCACCGCCTGCAGCTTGTCGCCCTTCAGCCTCTTCAACGCCTCGGGGATCAGTGCAGGCCCCAGCGCGCCCAGCCGGTCATCGCCATGACAGACCGCGCAATGGGTTGCAAAGAGCACCTCCGGCTCTGGCTCCGCCGCCGCGAGCTGCCCCGCAAGGGCGCAGAGAGCCGCCGCCGCGCTAGTAAAAATGATGTTCCGGATCATACCGTTTTCCTCGGAAGGTCGAGACTTCAAGACGCGGGGCGGCATCATTCACGCCAATCTCCGCATCGCTCAGATAACAGGCCGGGTCCTCGGCCCAGGGATTACCCGTCAGTTGCAGCGCGCGAATGCGGGTGTTGCCGCCACAGACATCCTTATGCGCACAGGCCCCACAGCGCCCCTCCAGCGGCCGGGGCCGCGTGCGCAAAAGCGCCAGCATCTTGTCGTCGCCGGTCCAGAGCTCGGTGAATTTGGTCTGTTTCACATTTCCGATCGTGTAATCCGACCAGTACGTGTCGGGATGGACCTTGCCCACAGGGTCGATATTGGCCACGCCGATGCCCGACGAATTGCCGCCCCAGGCGCGCAGATGCGCCTCCACATGCTCGGCCTTCTCAGGGGCGAAATTGTCGCGCACCCAGTTGAGGAACAGCACCGCATCGGCGTCATTGTTGCCGGTCACCACCTCGAAATGTCGGCCGTTCTTCAGCGCATCCCAGGCCCTTTCGATCAGCAGGTTGACGGCCTTGCGCGCCCGCGCATGGCCTGCATCCTCGCCCCGGTTCTTGTTGCCCCGTCCGGCATAGACAAGGTGCGACATGTAGAACTTGTCGATCCCCTCCGCCTCGCACAGGTCCAGGATCTGCGGCAGTTGATCGGCGTTTTCCTCGGTGGGCGTAAAGCGCAGGCCCACTTTGATGCCCAGCTCCTTGCAGGTCTGCACGCCAGAAAGCGCCTCGGCAAAGGCGCCGTCCTTGCCGCGGAACCAGTCATTTGTCTTGCCCACGCCGTCGATGGAAATGCCCACGTAATTGAACCCGATTTCGGCCACCTGCCGGGCCGCCTCGCCTTCGATCTTGGTGCCGTTGGTCGAGAGCGCCAGATAGCGGAACTTGGGCCGGGCATAGCGCGCGATCTCAAAGAAGTCTGGCCGCGACAGTGGCTCTCCGCCCGACAGGATCAGCGCCGGAAGGCCAAACTCCGCCAGATCGTCGATCACCTCGAACACCTGTTCGGTGCTCAACTCACCCGGAAAGGCCAGATCAGCCGAGGTTGTATAGCAATGGCGGCACTTCAGATTGCAGCGGCGCGTCAGGTTCCAGATTACCACCGGGCGCACCTCCCCCCGGCGCGGACGCACCGGCGTCGGGGTGATCAGTTGCTCCATGTATTGGCTCAGTCGAAACATCAGGAGGCTCCCTTCTTCAGGCGCAGGCCCGTTTTCTTGAGAATGGCGGTCGAATAGAGAATGTCGGAGGCGCGGCAGGCGTCGCCCAACAGCTCCGCGATTACGGCGCGTTTGGCCTCAACCTCATCGCGGCTCGCGCCATGCACCATCGCAAAAAGGTTATAGGGCCAAATCGGCAGCGCGCGCGGGCGGATATAGCAATGCGTCACCGCCTCCATCGCGCCCACCAGCGGGCCGAGTTCCTGCACCGCATCGTCACAGACATCCCACACGGTCATGCCGTTGGCGGTCATGCCCAGCTTGTAATGATTGGGGGCGATGCCGATGCGGCGCACGATGCCGCGCTCTTTCAATGCGGCCAGACGGTCGATCACCTCGGCCTCGTCCATGCCGGTCTTTTCGGCAATGGCCGCGTAGGGCTCGGGCACGAAGGGCAAACCGCCCTGGCAGGCTTCGATCAGCGTGCGATCCTGGGCTGAAATACTCATGCCGCCACCCGGAAACCGATGAAAAATTCGCGCAGCTTGGGAAAGAGATAGACCGTCAGCCCTGTCGCCGCTTCAATCTCCCGCGCGGCGGCCCCGATGCCATCCTCGGTCTCGGTCGCCAGCACGAACCACATGTTCAGCCGGTGCGTGCGCTTGTAGTTATGGGCCACTTCCGGGAAGGCATTGACCGCGTCGTTGACCTCATCGAACCGGTCCTCGGGCACGGCTATCGCACACAGGCAGAACGCCCCACCCATCGCGGCGGCGTCAAAGAACGGGCCAAAGCGGGTGATCACGCCCGCCTCTTTCATCGCCGTGAGCCGCGAGAGCAGGTCCGCTTCGCTCAGCCCCAACCGCTCCGCCGCCTGCGCATAAGGGCGCGACGCCAGAGGGAAGCCTTCCTGTAGCGCGTTGATGATCGCGCGGTCCGTGTCGTCCAGCATCAGGCCCTCTCCGTCTTGTCGATCAGCGCGCCGGTCTGCTTGAAGCAGCGGGTACTGAACAGAACCTTGTAGTCATAACCCGTAAGCTGCGCCCGCACCCGCGCCAGTGACAGCACATCCAGCGCCTCTGACCGGCTGCGGCCGTGGATCATGCAATAGAGCGTGTAGGGCCAGTCTCCGGGCGCGGGGCGGCGTTCGTAACACAGTGTCACCCCCTGCACCTGGGTCAGCGCACGGCCCTTTTCCTCGATCTCGTCGGCAGGCACGTCAAACACGCACATCGCGTTGGAGCGCCAGCCCAGCGGCCGGTGCCGCACGATCAGCCCGATCCGCGACAGCACCCCCGATTGCGCGAGCGCCCGCACCCGGTCGAGAATGTCGCCCTCGCTGCGCCCCAGTTGTTCCCCCAGCGCCGCAAAGGGCCGCGTGACCAGCGCCATGCCTTCTGACAGCGCCTGCATCAGCGCGCGGTCGCCTTCCTCAAGCGGCACTGTCTCGTCCACCGGCACCGGCGGCGGCATCGTGCTCGTGCCGTCCAGCGCAAAGCCCAGATCCACATTGAACGGCCGCACCAGGCGCAGATCGAGCACCTTCAGCCCGGTCTTGCGGGCAACCTCGTCAAGCGCGGCATCCACGAAGTCCCGGGTCGGACCGGTCGCGACAAACCAGATATTCCACTCGTTTTCACGCTGATAGCTGTGGTTCACCCCTTCGATCCCGGTGATGATCGCGGCCACCTCCTCTATCCGTTCCGGTGGCGCGGCCACCGCGGCCAGCGTGCTGGCCGCGAGCGTGTTGGGACGGCAGGTCGCCCCAACCCGGCTGATCGAGCCGGAGGCCAGAAGCGATTTCAGACGTAAAAGGATATCCTCTTCGGTGGTGTTGAGCGTCTCTCCGATAATCCTGAACGGATGCGGGACGAGCGGCAGCGCCCGCTGCCAGTCGTTCATCAGTCTCCAGTCCAGATTATCGAGCTCCATCGCCATGCTCCTCATAAGCCGGACCGGTGCGCGCGGGCGGTAAAGAAGATGCCCGAGGGGGTCTTGGCCGGGATTTCGCCCAGCTTTTCAAAGCTGCGCGTGTCGTAGATGTCGATCCGGTCCGCATCGCGCACCGACAGCCACACCTGATGCCCGCGCGGTGCGAACTCCATATGCAGGACGGCAGGCCCGGGTTTCAGCGTGTGGATGATCTCGCCCGACTGGCTGTCGATGATTTCGATCGTGTCATTGTCGGGATGCGCATAGTTGACCCAGACATGCCGCCCGTCAGGCCGGGCCACGGCAAAGACCGGCTGACCGTGGATGTTGGTGCGGCCCAGCTCCTCAAGCGTCTGCGCATCGACCCAGAGCACCTGATGATGGCCCACCGCCGGCAGAGCGAACCGGTCACCGGCCAGCGCCCAGCCTTCGAGATGCGGCATCTTGTAGACCGGCATGTCCTGCTGACCCCGGCCATAATCGGCCAGGATTTTCTCCTGTTTGGGCGGATCGGCCCAGAGGTCAAAGGCGGTCAGCCCGTCCTCGCCAAAGAGGCCCACAATATACCGCCGCCCATCCGCGGTGATCAGGGCATCATAGGGGTTGGCCCCGACGCCTTCGAAGGTCTGCACCTGCATCTCATCGCCCGAAAGGTCCGCGATCCATGTCTCGCCATCGTCCCAGGTCGAGAAGACGAACCGCCGTCCCGGCGCATCCACAAGGCCAATCGTCTTGGAGCCGGTCGGCAGATCGGCCACCATCTCAAGCGTGTCGGCATCGAAGATGCGCACGCCGCCCGGCTCGTAATTGGACACCGCCACCAGCGTGCCGTCATCCGAGATTGCCCCGCCAATGGCATTGCCTGCCTGGATCACCCGTTTGGCGATACTCTGCGTGACAAGGTCGAGCTTGGTCAGCCCGCCGTCGCGGCCAAAGACATAGGCAAAACGCTCATCGGGTGAAAAGACCAGGCTCGCATGGCTGAGATCGCCAAAGCCTTCGACCCGCGCCAGCATGGCCATCTCGGACCGGTCCACGATCAGAACCGAGCCTGTCGCCCGTTCCACCACGACCCCAAGATCACCGGTGGCCACGACCCTGGGCTCGGCCCAGCCCATCGTGG
Organism: Roseovarius faecimaris; assembly: GCF_009762325.1. NCBI lineage: Bacteria > Pseudomonadati > Pseudomonadota > Alphaproteobacteria > Rhodobacterales > Roseobacteraceae > Roseovarius > Roseovarius faecimaris. The sequence continues at coordinate 1,708,693 of NZ_CP034348.1, read as the reverse complement.
CGAAAAAGATGGCGACAAGTGCAAAGAGCCCTCTCACGGTGTCTCTCCTCTCAGATAATCGGCAATCCAGAGCGCATCGGCCTCGGTCATCAGCGGGCGCCAGGGCGGCATCGCGGTGCCGGGGATCCCGTCCAGAATGATATCGCGCAGATCATGGCGGTCGTAATGCTGCATCAGGTCCGGGGTGATCGCCCGGCCCAGCCCGCCCTTCAGCGTCAGACCGTGGCACGACCCGCAATCCTGGATCACCAGCCGCTCCAGCTCGGTCGCGCGTCCGGGTTCAACCTGCGGCGCGCTGTCACTGGCCATGGCAATGGCCGACCACAGAGCCAGCCCCCCCGCCAATGTCAGGGTTCTAGGCATGGCGCACCTGCGACAATGGACGTGCCACCGGCGTGGCAAGATCATCGGCCAGTGCCACCACGTCTCCGATGACGATAAGCGTCGGACGGTGCGCATCGAGCCGGGACGCCACCTCCGCCATTTCGGCGAGCGTTGTGAAATGCCGCTCTTCGGTGGCGCGCGTGCCATCCACCACCAGCATCACGGGGGTCGAGGACGCCCGGCCCGCCGCCATCAGGCGGGCGGAAATCGGGCCGGCCTGGCCGCGCCCCATATAGATGACCAGTGTCGTCTCGGTATGGGTGAGCCCGTCCCAGTCCAGATCAAGCTCATGCCCGGCGCGGCAATGACCGGTGACAAACCGCACCCCGGTGGCCAGCCCCCGATGGGTCAGCGGCACGCCCGTCGAGCAGGCAATGCCCTGCGCCGAGGTGATACCCGGCACAACCGTGTGGGAAATACCGGCATCGCGCAACTCGGCCACTTCCTCGGACCCGCGGCCAAACATGTAGGGATCGCCGCCCTTGAGGCGCACCACCTTCTGGCCGCGCATCGCAAGCGACACCAGCAGCGCATTGATATTCGGTTGTGGAAACGGGTGACGGTCCGGCGCCTTGCCCACGTCGATCAACTGTGCCTCTGGCGGGATCAGCGCCATGATCTGGGGCGAAACAAGCCGGTCATGCACGACAATCTCGGCCTGCTGAATAAGCCGCAGCGCCCGCACGGTCAGCAGATCCGGATCCCCCGGTCCGGCTCCGATGAGGTAGACATGGCCTTGGGTGTGAAGTGCTGACATCGGATCCCTCATCTGGCTTTAGGGCACTTCGCAATTTGCAAAGGCGCTGGCTGATCTTCACGCGATTGGCCCGGGGCGGCTCGCGCCTTTCGGAGACGGTCAGAGGAACGCTGGTGCGGCTTTGTCAGGGTCTCCGGTTCGCAGCCCGCACACGATCGTTCTTTTCGCGCTTCCTGTCTCTTCAGCCTAGGGCGGCACCGGCCCTGACTGCCTTGACTTTTGTTAAGCTGTGTCACGGCGTCTTCGGGGCTGACCGGCATCCTGGCCTCCGCGCCGAAACCCGCAGCCCCTCCTCCCCTTTCAAACATGGGCCAAACCACAGGCCCTCTCCGCTGAGACCCCCCCCTGCGCGCGGTGCCTTTCTGGCCCGCACAGACGCGCTCTGACGAAGTCTTGACTTTCGTTAAGGCCCGACCATTCCGCGGGGTTCATGCTCGGAGCGTCGCCTGTCTTCTTTGAAAGGAGTCCCGGATGAGCGAAGTCCTGACCAAATCCATGGCCCGGAACATCTTCTACGGCGGATCGATTGCCTTTGTGGTGATCTTCGTCGGGCTATCCATTCATAGCCATCGCTACATTGTCACCGAATCGACCACAGCTGCACCGCTGACCGAAGAAGTGGCCATGGGCAAGAAGGTTTGGGAGCGCCATGCGTGCATCAATTGCCACACGATTCTCGGCGAAGGCGCCTACTTCGCGCCCGAAGTCGGAAACGTGATGGAGCGCTGGGGCGTGTTGGACGACCCCGAAGATGCTTATCAAACCCTGGATGCTTGGATGTCCTCCCAACCCTCGGGGGTCGAGGGGCGTCGGCAGATGCCGAATTTCAACCTGAGCGAGGAAGAGACACGCGCCTTGTCCGAATTCCTGCGCTGGACCAACAAGATCAAGACCCAGGATTGGCCGCCCAACGAGGCAGGCTAAGGAGGAAACGCCATGAAATATCAAACTCAACAGATAGCCATGGTCTACTTTATCGTCGCCATGGCGCTTTTTGCGGTTCAGGTTCTGGGCGGGTTGCTGGCGGGCTGGATCTATGTCGCGCCGAACACGTTGTCGGAGCTTTTGCCGTTCAACATCGTGCGCATGCTGCACACCAACTCTCTGGTCGTCTGGCTGCTGCTGGGCTTCATGGGGGCAACCTATTTCATCCTGCCCGAAGAGGCGGAGACGGAAATTCACTCGCCCACCATCGCCTATCTGCAGCTTGCCATCCTGGTGCTGGGCACGCTTGGCGTGGTTGTCACCTATGTGTTCAACCTCTTTGAGGGCCACTGGCTCCTTGGCAAGGAAGGCCGCGAGTTCATCGAACAGCCCGTCTGGGTCAAGGTCGGCATCGTCGTAGCGGCGCTGATGTTCCTCTACAACGTCACCATGACCTCGCTGAAGGGCAAGAAAACAGCGATCACCAATGTCCTGCTTCTGGGCTTGTGGATTCTGTCGCTGCTCTTCCTCTTTGCCTTCTACAACCCGCATAACCTGGCGCTGGACAAGCAATACTGGTGGTACATCGTGCACCTCTGGGTCGAAGGCAGCTGGGAGCTGGTGATGGCCTCTGTGCTGGCCTTCCTGATGCTCAAGCTGACCGGCGTGGACCGCGAGATCGTGGAGAAATGGCTCTATATCATCGTCGCCACCGCGCTCTTCTCGGGCATCCTGGGCACCGGCCACCACTATTACTGGATCGGCACGCCCAGCTACTGGCAGTGGATCGGCTCGATCTTCTCCTCGCTGGAGGTGATCCCCTTCTTCGCGATGATGGCCTTTGCCTTCGTCATGGTCTGGAAGGGCCGCCGCGACCATCCCAACAAGGCCGCCCTGCTCTGGGCGCTGGGATGCGCCACTCTGGCCTTCTTCGGCGCTGGCGTCTGGGGCTTCCTGCACACGCTGCACGGGGTGAACTATTATACCCACGGCACGCAGATCACGGCGGCTCACGGTCACCTTGCGTTCTTCGGGGCCTATGTCTCGCTGAACCTGGCGATCTTCACCTATGCCTTCCCGATCCTGCGGGGACGTGACCCCTATAACCAGGTGCTCAACATGGTGTCGTTCTGGCTCATGGCGGGCGGGATGACCTTCATGACCTTCGTTCTGACCTTTGCCGGCACGGTGCAAACCCACCTGCAACGGGTTGAGGGCGACTATTTCATGGACGTGCAGGACGCATTGACCCTCTTCTATTGGATGCGCCTCGGCGCAGGGGCGGTCGTGGTACTTGGAGCTCTTGTCTTCATCTACTCGATCCTCGTTCCCAAGAAGGAGGTGATTTCTCCTGATGCCACGGTGCCGGCAGAATGACGATGGCTGGCACACCAAAAATGGAAGGGGCGCAGGACGCCCCTTTCTACCTCGAACAGGGCCCGGAATGCGCCTTGTTCGAGACCGCGTATCGCCACCAGATGCCGCTCTTGCTCAAAGGCCCGACGGGCTGTGGCAAGACCCGCTTCGTGGCGCATATGGCCGCCCGGCTGGGCCGCCCTCTCTATACGGTGGCCTGCCATGACGACCTGACCGCCGCCGACCTGATCGGGCGCTACCTGCTCAAGGGCGGTGATACGGTCTGGGTCGATGGCCCCCTCACCCGCGCTGTGCGCGAAGGGGCGATCTGCTATCTCGACGAGGTGGTCGAGGCGCGCAAGGATGTCACCGTGGTCCTGCACCCGCTGACCGATGACCGGCGCATCCTGCCCATCGACCGCACCGGCGAACTCTTGGAGGCAGGCCCCGGCTTCATGCTCGTGGCCTCCTACAACCCGGGCTACCAGAACATCCTCAAGACGCTGAAACCCTCCACGCGACAGCGCTTTTTGTCGATCTCCTTCGACTTCCCGCCGCCCGATCAGGAGGAACAGATCGTCGCCACCGAATCCGGCCTCGATCCGGCCCGCGTCAAGGGCCTCGTGCGCCTTGCGGGCAAGCTGCGTGGCCTGAAGGGGCAGGATCTTGAGGAAGGGGTCTCGACCCGGCTGGTGATCTATGCCGCCAGTCTCATGGCCCACGGGATGCCGCTGAACCAGGCGGTGGAAACCGCGATGATCGAGCCGCTGACCGATGACGACGACGTCAAGGAAGGGCTGCGCGACATCGTCATGGCGGTCTTCGGTTAGGCCCATGGAAAACTTCGAGCCATGGGAGCCGGAGACAACCGTCGGCAAGCTCTGGCATGACTGGGCCAGCGGCTTTGACGCGCCGCTGGTCTCGCCCGAGGCCGCCGTGCGGCTCGAAGACGAGGTTGGGCGCCTCGCCGTGCTCTTTCGCGGGCTCGGCGGGGCCGCTTCGGTCGAAATCCGACCCTGTCACCGCAAGCTGTCCGAGCACCGGCTGAGTTTCCGCCGCAAGCTGGGCACCATCGCCGAAGAGGTGGAGCAAGCCAGCTTTGACGGCGAAATCCTGCGCCTGCCGACCGAGATCATCACCTTTCCCGACGCGGCCCTGAACCGCGCCGCCTATACCTGGCTCACCGCCCTCTGCGCCGTGGCCACCGACTTTCTCGCGCCCAAGGACGATCCGCTGCAATCGGATCTGGCGCAGGTCGCACAGGTGCAGCGCGTCATGGCAACGCTCTTCGCGCAATGCCCCGGCCTGACCCCGCTGGCCGAACGGCTGGCCGCGGCCTACCTGCCCCGCCGCCCGGCGGGCCGCCTGCCCCGCGCCGAGGCCACGCTTGAAGGCGCGGTACGCGATCTTCTGGGCCAGCCCAGCAACACGCCCGCCACCACAGCCCTCGCCGAGGCGCTGCGCAGCGGCGATCCGATGCTGACCGAGCTTCAGGCGCCGCGCAAATACATGCCCATGCGCCCGGTGCCGTTCTGGCCTGTGTTCCTGCCCGCCGAAACCTCTGAACACGAGCGCCTGAACGACCCCGAGCCGCCCACCGGCGACAGCCAGGACGAGATCGAGAAATCCTTCAAGGGCAAGCGCCAGAAATCCGATCAGGCCGAAAGCCGCGACAGCCTGATCCTGCACAAGTTCGAAGCGATCCTGAGCTTTGCCGAGTTTCTCAATCTCAATCGCCGGGTCGATGATGACGATCCCGACACGGCCAAGAAAGCCCTCGACGATCTCGACGAGTTGGCGCTGACGGATGTCTCCAAGACGCCGCGCACGCGGTTCAAGCTGCATCTCGACCTCTCCGCCGAGGATGTGAACCGCGAAGCCGCCGCCGGGCAGTTCACCTATCCAGAGTGGGACGCGCGTCAGCGCGGCTACATGGCCGATCATTGCGCGGTCTTTGAAACCATGATCGACCCCGTGGCCGAGCTGCCCGAGCGCGACCCGGCCGCGCAGCGCCGTATCAATCGCGTGCGCCGCCAGTTCGAGGCCTTCCGCCCCCGCCCGGTCACGATCAACGGCCAGGTCGATGGCGACGAGCTTGACCTCGATGCGGTGATGCGCGCGCGCGCCGATGCCAAGGCTACCGGCGATCCACGCGACGCGCTCTGGTGCCGGACACAAGCCCAGGCGCGCAACCTGTCGGTTTCGATCCTGCTCGATGCCTCGCGTTCGACCGAAAGTGCGGTCACCGGCCGTGCCGTGCTGGATATCGAGCGCGAGGCGCTCACCGCGCTCGCCTGGGGGCTGGAAGCCTGCGGCGACGCCTGCGCGATCCACGCCTTTTCCTCGCTGCGCCGCCAACGCGTCTATGTGCAGCAGATCAAGGAATTTGACACCCCCATGGGCGCGCTGACCGAGCGCCGCCTCGCCGCCCTGCGCCCGGGCTTCTATACCCGCCTTGGGGCCGCGATCCGCCATGTCTCCACCCGCCTTGAGGAGCGCAGCCATACCCGCCGCCTGCTGCTGGTTCTGACCGATGGCAAGCCCAACGACCTCGATCATTACGAAGGCCGCCACGGCATCGAAGACACCCGCATGGCCATCCGCGAGGCGCGTCGGCGGGGCCAGTCCGTCTTTGGCATCGCCATTGACCCCAAGGGCCAAAGCTGGTTTCCCCGGCTCTTCGGCACCGGGCATTACGCGGTGCTGTCGGATCCCGACAAACTGACCATCGCGCTGCCGCAGATCTATCGTCAGCTCGTGGGTGGCGGCGGATGAGCCAGACAGTCGCCCAGAAGGGCCTGCCGGGCGAGCTGATGATGTGGGTTCTGATCTTTTCGGAACTGGCTGTTTTCGGCGCGGGGCTGGTGCTTTTCTTAGTGCTGCGGCTGATGGACCCTGCGGGCTTTGCCGAGGCGCAGACGGCCCTTCTGCCCGCACTGGCAGGGACGAACACCGTCGTCCTGATCACCTCCGGCTATCTCGCGGCAAAGGCCATGCACAATCCCGCCCGTGCGCGGGTGCTGCTGATCCTGGCGGCACTGCTCGGCGTCGTCTTCCTCGTGCTCAAAGGCATCGAGTTTCAGCACAAGGCCGCCCTTGGCATCACCTTCGAGACCCATGATTTCTTCATGTTCTATTACCTGCTGACGGGCTTTCACGCCGCCCATGTGGTCGCGGGTATCTTCATCCTGCTCTTTGTCGCCTACACGCGCGTGCCCGCCCATATCCAGACCGGTGCGGCCTTCTGGCATATGGTCGATCTGGTCTGGGTGCTGCTCTTCCCCGTGGTCTACCTGCTATGAGCGCGCTGGAGCGGGCCTGGATCGGTCTGGCGCTGCTCTCGGCGGCCTCAACGCTGATCGCGCTCAGCCCCCTGCCCGCGCCCTATACCGGCGCGCTGATCCTGGCCTGCGCCTGGGGCAAGGCGCGGCTCATCTTCCTGTGGTATCTGGAGCTTGCCCCCGTGCCGTCCTGGCGCAGTGGTATCCTGACCGGCCTCAGCCTGTTCATGCTGTTGCTGATGGGGCTTTACGTGGCCGCTTAAGCCGCGCGCACCGCGTCGGCCAGCGGCTCGGGCAACTCAAACTCCTGCAACACCCGGTTGCGCCCGCCTTCGGAGAGTTTCCGCGCGGTCTTGGCGACGATATCCACCACTTTCTCAAACGCGTGCTTTTCGGCGAAGGAGGCAAAGTAATGCTTGAGGAACACCATGCAGATCACGTCTTCGAGCATCTGCACCTGCGGGTCGCGTTTCAGCCCTTCTTTGCGCAAGAACACTCCGACGCGTGCGCAATCCACCTCGTCATAACCCGCCTCTTGCATCAGCCCGGCCAGCCGCTCGCCATGCGCCCGGCCCTGATCGCGCCGCCAGGTCAGATACCCGGTGCGCCCTTCGGGATAGCTTGAACGCGCGATTTTCCAGCGCTCGATATGCTGACCGCGGCAGGCGATCTTGAGCACATCGGCCACATCCTCACCGAAAAGCCGCTCCAGCTCCGCGCTCATCCTGCGGCCATAAAGCAGCGCCTCGGGGACGTCCGCGCCGGTGTCGTCCCGGTCCATATTCGGGTCTTTTTCATTGGCGGCATCTATCGCGGCCAGCACGCGGTCCAGCTTGCTCAACATGCTTTGGCACTCCAGGACGACGACGGATCCTCATCCGCGAATTCCATCAGCCGCTCGACCGACGAGATCAACGCCCGGTCCTTCACGATCTTCACACCGCACCGCTCCAGCCGACGGAACGAGCGCGACAGCGATTCCGGCTTCATCCCGAGCCAGGCGGCAATCAGCACCTTGTCATAAGGCAGTATGACCGAGCATTCGCCGGTTTCGTCCTTGCACAGCCCCAGCAGGAAATCCGCAATCCGCTGCGCGCCGGTATGGGATTTGAGCTGTTCCAGCTGATGCACCAGGGCATTGTTGCCCTTCACGATGGCCCCCAGCAGCGAGCGGCACAAAACAACGTCATCCTCTACCGCCTGCCACAGGTCATGGCAGTCGAACTGGATCATGTTGGCAGAGGTCACCGCCTCTGCACCGGTTGCATAAACCTCACCGCGGATCGCCGCCGCTTCCCCGAAACAATCCCCCTTGGTCAGGATGCCGACAACCGCCTCACTGCCGCAGGGGGACATCCGATAGAGCTTCACCCATCCGTCAAGGACCAGGAACATGCTGTGGGCACGTTCCCCCTGCAGATGGATCGAGGCTCCGCGATTGGCTTCTTTCAGGTGACCCTTGGCCAGCAGAGGTGTCACATGGCCTTCAGGCACATCTCGAAATACCGGCGCCTTCAGCGCGATGTCGCTCATCAATGTCATTGGGTCTCCGTCTTCTGCTTAGGAGCGATAGTTTCCCCAGCCCGCTCTAAAGATACCCAAGCAATACACTTTATCGTGAAAATCGCATTGACCTTTGTCAAATCAGGATTATCCTTCTATGCCCCTGCGACACTCTGTCCATTTCAAGCGTGCTCATCTCGTCCATGTTTCTTGGAGAAACTGCGCGCCCGGCGGTTAAGAAGATCTTTAAAACTCTGTAGTTTTCCTGAATTATTCGATCACCGTGACCATGCCGATCATCCCGCGCCGTTCCCAGTGCGGACCACACAGATATTCCTCTGCAGGCGCGGCGGTCAGGAAGGTGAACTCGACAAATTCCTCGGGAAAGGCGCGGTCCGATTCGGGCTGACCCTTGACGATGACGGAATGACTCGTGCGTTTGTCGACATTCACCCAGCGCACGGTTTCGCCCACCTTCACCGTGATCTCCCGTGGGCAGAAACTGTACTCATACATGATCACGACACGCACCCCTTCGGCATCCGCCGACGGCTCTCCGAAAAGCTCCACATAGCGCTCCTCGGCCTCGGCACAGAGTGCGGCCTGCTCGTCATCTCCTGCCAGTGAAGCACCGGCAGGAAATACCATTGCAAGGGCGAGGATCCATGACCGCATCATGTCACTGTCCTTCCACATTGATCGCCGCAGCAGGGTCATCCAGCGCCATCTTGGTGTCAAGCGTCACATGGTGGAACCGCGCGGCGGCATAGTCGTCATGGATGGCAAAGCCTACTGTATAGGTCTTGCCCGCCTCCAGCGGCACGTCGCCCTCGCCCCCGGACAGCGGGCGCGAGAAGGTCACGACCCACAGTCCGGCCTCATTGACAGCCGAGGCCTGCATCTCGCCGCCATTCTGCACCCGGCGCTCCAGCAGATACCCGTTGGACGACGACCCGTCCTCATAGACCCTGAGCAGATCGAGGAAGGTTCCCGCCTCCAGCAGTGCCGCGATCTCCTCTTCGGATTTCAGCTTATCCCAACCGCCCTGTGCCTTGCCGCGACGGCCCTTGATCTCGATCTCGGTGCGGCTTTCGGTCAGGTATTTGGTGATCCGGTCCGAGGCCTCCAGCCGGGCGGCCACGTCGCCACTGGCGGCGATGTCGGCATCTTCGGGATCAAAGGGCATATAGCTGTTATCCGCATGGCACGACGCCCAGCAGCCCACCTGCTCGCCCATCTCGATCCCGGTGCCGGTGATCATCATCGCCACCTTGATCTGGTTGTCGGGGTCCATCTTGCCGCCTTCGACAAAGGGCACAGGGGCATGCGGGCCATCCGGCCAGGAGATGCGGAAATAGGCGTTCTTGGCGTCATGCGCGGCCTGCACCGTCGCGCTGATCGTGCCGCGCTTGCCCGGGATCGGGGTCGGCTCGGTCTCTTCGGTGCCCTTGACGATCTTGTTGCCGATGGTCTCCAACTCTGCGGCATGGCAGGTCGAGCAGGCATCGCCGCCCTTGGTCAGCGGCCGCGCGCCGCCATGCTGCTTGCCGTTCTGCACCCACTCAAAGCTCGCCTGCCCCGGATAGAACAGCGTCAGGTCCGTGCCGGACACCTGGGCCCAGTCGATCCCCGGCGCCACATCGACGGCCGCGCCCGCGGCGGCGCCAGCATCGGCCGAGGCCACCTCGGTGCCGCCCGAGGCCGCTTCCATCTTGGCGCGTTCGTCTGCGCGCGCGGCCTCTACGGCGGCGTCGATCTGCGCCAGCATCTGCTCACGCGCGGCGGCATCCGCCGCTTTCTTGGCCTCTGCCTCTTCGGCTTCACGCGCTGTCACCCGTTCCAGGCTGGCCACATATTCAGCCGGAATCTCGCGCACGAAATCCGGGTTCGGGGCCTCAAGCTCTTCCAGATAGGCCTCATCCGCGCGGTCGCGCAGATCGGAGTGTGCAATCCCCTTATGGCAATCGATGCAGGTCTGGCCCGCCTCCATCGCGTTCAGGTGCTGCTGGCGCGCACGCGGCTTCTGGAACTCGGGCATCATCGACTGGAAGTCGTGACAGTTGCGGCATTCGCGGCTGTCATTGCCTTTCATCCGCTCCCATTCGTTCATTGCCAGATGCAGCCGCTTGGCCTCGAATTTTTCCTTGGTATTGATGGTGCCCATCGCCTTGCCATAAAGCTCGCGGCTGGCTTTGATCTTGCGGATGACCTTGTGGGTCCAGTCCTTTGGCACGTGACAATCCGAGCAGACCGCGCCGACACCGGAGCGGTTCACATCATGGATGGTGCCCTTGTATTCCTCATAAACAAAATTCCGCATCTCGTGACAGGAGACACAGAACTTTTCGGTATTCGTCGCTTCCATGGCGGTGTTGAACCCGCCCCAGAAAATGATCCCGGCGGCAAAAGCTCCGGCGGCACCGGCAAGCGGCAATCCAAACAGGACGTATTTGCTGAAGAAAAGTTTCAAGCCGGATTTTTTGGGGGCGTCAGCCATGGGTCACACTCCGAGTGAAAGCAAGGAAAGGGCGGGCGTCATGGCCCGCCCTTTCGCAGTTAGTATGAGGTCACAGCGTCAGGTGACGTGGTTCGACCGGTTGTAGACATTGAACTTGCCGGTGGGCGCATAGAGCCCTTTGACACGTCCAATTTCTTCCAGCGTCTTGGCGTCGAAGATCACGATCTCACCATTCGGTTCCAGCGAGGTCGAGCGGTTCCACTTGGACACCCAAACCTCCGTACCATCCTGGTTGAACTCGAAATGGACGGCGGCATTGCCTTCCTCTTCGGTGATCTGGATCGTTTTCACGATCTCCCCGGTCTCTTTCGAGATCACCTGCACAGATTGCTGCACTTCCGGTTCGGGGTGCTTGGTCTGGTCAGCCCAGATGTAATCGCTGGTCGGGTGCGTCCGGATGAACAGGCCCGCGCCATCGGTTTCCGTCTCGTAGCAGATCTTCCAGGCATTGTCCGGGTGGCCTTCGGGGTCGTTGCCCCAGACCGTCACGAGACCGACACCAAGGTGCGTGGTGCCCGCCACCGGCCCGCAATTCGGGTCAACCCAGTTGGCGCCCGGTCCCGGGTGCGGCAGCGCATCGGTGTCGATGATCGCTTCCAGCTTGTGGGTCTTGCTGTCCACCACGACCATCGCGTTCGAGGCGTTGGCCGCAATCTGGAAATACCGGCCCGTCGGGTCGAAGAACCCGTCATGCAGGAACTTGGCACTGTCGATCTTGGTGATGCCCAGGTTGTCGATATCGGTGTAATCGACCTGCCAGAGCTGACCCAGCTCCTTGACGGCCACGATCCAGGTGGGCTCGTTCGGGGTGGTGTAGATGGCGGCCACGCGGGCCTCTTCCACATAGTTCCCGTCCACGTTCACACCGCGGGTCGAGACGACCTTCTTCGGCTCCATGGTCACCGCGTCGACGATCGCGAAATGCGGCGGCCAGTAGCCCCCACCGATCACGTATTTGCCGTCGCCCGACACAGCCACGTCGCGCGCGTCATAGGCAATCTTGACCTCGGCCACGAGCATGTTCTCGGGGTTCTGCCAAAGGTCGATCTTGGTCATCTTGCCGTCGCGGCCCATCGTGTACCAGAAGCGGCCCGGGTTTTCCGGCTCTTCCAGCTTGTGGTGCTCGGAGGCTTTCAGAACGTGCACGGCATAGCCCGTCGGAATATGCGCCAGCACTTCCTTGGTGTCGCCGTCAACCACGGCCACCTTGCCGACGTCACGCTCGATCACGACAAAGAAGTTTTCCCAGTTGCGGCCATGCAGCGGCTCGGTCGGATAGTCCTCCGGCTCCACATAGACCTTGCGGGTCTCCATCATCTGCTCAAGCGACATCTCCGGCGGCTTCGGCGGCTCCATCATGATGTAGGTCGCCATGTCGCGGATCTGCTCTTCGGTCATCACGTCCGAAAAGTTGTTCATCCCGCCTTCGGTGCCCCAGGAGATGATTTTCTCAAGCCGCTCCTGGCCCAGTTTCAGCGTCCCGCCTTCGGTCACGGTGCCATCCGCAGCGGTCTTTTTCCATTCCGGCAGCAGGTTCTTACCTGTCGCGCCTTTACGCAGCACGCCGTGGCAGCCGGCGCAACGCTCGAAATACACCTGCTTGGAGGCTTCAAACGCCTCTTCGCTCAGTGTCGGCTCCTCGGCGACGGCAGGGCTTGCCAGGCCGCCAACCATCAACGCCACCCCAGCGGTGAGCGCGCGGGCTGAAGCCGAAAAGGTTAATCCATGAGACATAAAAACTCTCCGTTTTCCTGGTGAGACATGCCTCATTAGGCGCCCCTGACTGCGCTGAATCCTTGACTTTCGTTAGGCCCGGCCCGCCAGCGCGGCCCAAAGCGCGAAACCCTCGCCTAACCCATTGCCAAATCGTGCAATTTTTTATCACCGCGCGCGTATCTTTGTGCACGGCTTCATCGCAGGGCCGCGAATGACCCCGAATTTCCTGATTTATCGCAGGGAATTGGACGGAATCTCCCCCTGATCCGGCGGCCAAGGGGCCGCACGGGACCAGGGGCAGACGGCATACGCCACCGTCTCGGCGATGGGAAAGCGCGGCGTCATCGACTGTTTCTTTTGTCATTGACCCGATCGTGTCGGGGCCGGACGGGCTACCCCTGCCTGCAATCGGGGATCCGGCCCGCCCCGGACAGCAGGCGCCAGTCAGTAAAGTGCCCGACAGGCCCAATGGCCCGGTTGTCGCCTGCCCCGAATAGCGCAATGGTAAGGCCATCGACGAGATACGCCGCCTGGAAGGAAAGACCTGAGATGACCATCATCCGCGAAGACGACCTGATCGCCTCCATTGCCGAAGCGCTCCAGTACATCTCGTATTTTCACCCCCCGGATTTCATCAGCGCCATGTCAGCGGCCTGGGAACGCGAGGAAAATCCCGGCGCCAAACAGGCCATGGCGCAAATCCTCGTGAATTCGCGCATGTGCGCCATTGGCCGCCGTCCCATCTGTCAGGATACGGGGGCCGCGAATATCCACATCCGCTATGGCGTTCAGGCCAGAACCGATTTCACGCGGTCGCTTCAGGAGATCTGCGACGAGGGCACGCGCCAGGGATACCGGCGCGACACGAATCCGCTGCGGGCCTCGGTGGTGGTCGATCCCTTCGGAACGCGACAGAATTCGGGGGATAACACGCCCTGCATGCTGACGGTGGAGATCGTCGAAGGCGACCGGATCGAGATCGACGTGGCCGCCAAGGGCGGCGGGTCCGAGAACAAGGCGAAGTTCACCACTCTCAACCCGTCCGGGTCGGTCGCGGACTGGGTGGTCGAGACCGTCGCCACCCTTGGGGCCGGATGGTGCCCGCCGGGTATTCTCGGGATCGGCGTCGGCGGCAATGCCGACAAGGCCATGGCCCTTGCAAAGGCGGCTCTGAGCGACCCCATCGACCTGCATGAGCTGCAGCGGCGCGGCCCGTCGAACCGCACCGAAGAGTTGCGCCTTGAGATTGCCGAGCGCGTGAACGCGCTGGGGATCGGCGCGCAGGGTCTGGGCGGCGTCACAACCGTGCTCGACGTCAAACTGCGGTCATTTCCGACCCATGCGGCCTCGCTCCCGGTGGGCCTTATCCCCAATTGTGCTGCGACACGGCATGTTCATTTCACCCTTGATGGCTCTGGCCCGGCCGAATTCACGCCGCCGGACCTTGCGCTCTACCCTGAGATCCTGCTCGACCAGGCCAGCGCGACGGCCCGGAAAATCGACCTCGACACCCTCACGGATGATGTCATCTCTTCGCTGGAACCGGGGCAGACCCTGCTTTTGTCAGGCACGCTCTACACCGGCCGGGATGCGGCGCATAAACGCATGATCGACATGCTCGACGCGGGCGAGGCCCTGCCCGTCGACCTGCGCGGCCGCGCGATCTATTACGTCGGTCCCGTCGATGCCGTCGGGGACGAAGCCATCGGTCCCGCCGGCCCCACGACCTCGACCCGGATGGACAGGTTCACCGACCGCATCCTCAGCGAAACCAGCCTCAAGCTGATGATCGGCAAGGCCGAGCGCGGCCCCGCCACCCTCGATGCCATCGCCCGGCACCGCGCCGCCTATCTGATCGCCGTGGGCGGGGCGGCTTACCTCGTCTCCAAGGCGATCAAGGCCGCCCGCCCGGTCGCCTTTCAGGATCTTGGCATGGAAGCGATCTATGAGCTTAAGGTCGAGGATATGCCGGTCACGGTCGCGGTTGACAGCAACGGCAACTCGATCCACCGGACCGGCCCCGAGAAATGGCGGCGCGCGCCTGCGTTGTAGCTTCAATTGATAACGCCAAGCGGGCCTCTGCCCTGCCCTGGCGCTCCCGCCTGACGGGTTTCGTAAAACGCTTTAGCCCGCGGCCATCCCCCCATCGGGCAGAGGCGCCGCAAGCTGCGCCCCGATGGCGCGCGCCGGACACTGGTCAAGCCGGTCCGCCATGTCCCAGAGTGCGCCCCCCCTGGCACCAAGCAATGCCTCGGCCTTCTGGCGCAGACGCCGGGCCAGCACCTCCTGCGGGATCTCGTCCGCAAGGTCATGCGACAGCGGCACGACCGTGCCGTCCCTGAACCGCAGCTGCCCTTCGGCCTGCAGATCGCTGACCGTCTCATCACCCGTCACCCTGACCCTCCGGGCAAAGGCCGCGAGCGCGCCATCACTCGCCAGCGCATCGGTATAGGCCCGGTCATCCCCGGTGCCGTCACCGCGCAGCGCCATCCCGGCAAGCCAGGCATAGCTGAACTTCACCTCAAGCCCGGTGCGCGGCAGCTTGATATCGCAGACCTTGAGCCACCGCGGGTTGGTCCGCAGCGCGACCTCCTCCACCGCATCGAGGTCAAGCGCGTCCTTGCCCCTGACGGCCAGCAGCGCCTCGATCATCGCATGGGTTCCGTGGCAGCAGGCATGCAGCTTGTACTTGTTGTCCTCGAACAGCATGCCGCTCAACGGCTCGACCGCGCCGATCTCGGGCGTATGGGTTTCGACAAAACCCTGCGGCCCGGCAAGCCCGTCATCGGCAGAGGTGAACCCAAGCCGCGCAAGGGCGGCACATTCCACCCCGTTGGCAGCGGCAATCCCGGCATTATAGGGTTTGCCCATCGTGCCGAACTGCGATTTCAGACCCGAGGCACGGGTCGCGCAAAGCCCAAGGGCCACGCGCATTTGATCCCGGTTCAAATCATAAAGCCGCCCCGCCGCCACGGTCGCGCCAAAGGCCCCCGCCGTCGCGGTCTGGTGAAAGCCCAGATTGTAATGCGCCCGGCCAAGCACCTTGCCCACCCGGATCGCGGCCTCCGCCCCGATGAGAAAACCCGCCACAAGCGCGCCGGCGGTGGCATCGCAGTCTTCGGCCACCGCAAGGGCGGCGGGATAAATCGCAACGGACAGGTGCCCCACATGGGCGAAATGGGTATCGTCATAATCCAGCGCGTGGCTTGTTGCACCATTAACCAGCGCCGCCATCCGCGCCGGGGCCGCCTCGCCGCCGATCACACTGGCCACCGGCCTGCCCCCTTCCGATACCGCCAGGCTGCGCAGTTTCCGGGCAAGCGGTTCGTCCTTGCCCGCCAGACCGCAGGCCATCCAGTCCAGAAGCGAAAACCGCGCCAGTGCCAGTGCCCGCCCGGGCAGATCCTCCTCGCGCATGGCGGCCAGATCGAGAAGCTGATCCATCAGTTGCATCGCAAATCTCCTGTTCGGGCAGAGGGCGCTTTGCCGCCTTCTATCACAGCCCCGCCAGAGGCACAGCACAGGAGTGTGCGCCTCAGCTCTGGACTGGAGGCGTCATAAGCCCGATGTATAGCCGGGTGTTTCACGATGGTCCCGACCATGAGGTTTGTTCTACATCTGAAGCGACACGCGAGATTTGACGGCGAAGGACGAAACCGGATCATGGACACTGAAAACCTTGACGGGCACCTGCCCGATTTTCCCAGGTCGCTCGGGATCACCCTCACCGAGTGCAGCGCCGAGGCGGTCGCGGGCCAGATGACCGTGCGCCCGGAGCATGCCAACCGCAACGGGGTGATGCACGGCGGGGCGGTCATGGCCTTCGCGGATGCCCTGGGGGGCACGGCGGCAGCCCTCAACCTGGACGAGGGCCAAATGACCACCACGGTCGAGAGCAAAACGAACTTTCTGCGCGCGATCCCGATCGGCGACCGGGCCAGCGCGCGCTCCATTCCACTGCATCGGGGCCGCCGGACAACCATCTGGCAGACCACCGTATCGCGTTCCGACGGAAAGGCCGCGGCAATCGTGATTCAGACGCAGATGACACTGGAGAGCCCCCATGGGCCGTGATGCCGGCAAGCTGCGTCAACGGGGGCATTCATACAAAATCAAACTCCGCCGTTTCAGCGCTTTTTGCTTGTCGTCTTCGGTCTCCGAGGCCGGTGACGCATATCTGGTCAACCTTACGCCGAAATGCTAGCGACAGTGTCAGGCTTACAGAACAGGGCTTGAAATGCTGGATCGCCTGAAAAAACAAATCAGGATATGGGAGCGTGACGGAAAATACAGTTGGATCACCCAGGCGGCAACGTTTGCATGGGTGCAAGCCAGAAATCTGTATGACCGGATTCATATCGGACAGCTGCGGGGCGTTCTGAAGCGGAATGCGTTCCCGACCGAGCCTTCTGTGGCTGTGCAAATGGTGTGCGAAGGGCGCATTGGCCGCGGTGCTCGTCCGATGCAGGTCCGGCAGGAACTGGACGCTCTCATTCGCCTGATCGACGAACGCAAGCCCCGTAAACTCATCGAAATCGGCACGGCCCGCGGCGGTACATTGCTGCTACTTTGCCGGTTCGCAGCACCCGATGCCCAGATTGTGAGCATTGATCTGCCCTATGCGCGCAACGGGGGCGGATATCCCAGGTGGAAAGGAAAATTCTATCAATCCTTCACCCATCCGGATCAGAAGCTGACCCTTCTGCGCGCCAATTCTCATGACCCGGAAACCTTCAGGATCGTCCGTGACATTCTCGGAGGTGACATGGCGGATTTTCTCCTGATCGATGCCGACCATTCCTTCGAGGGCGTACGGACTGATTTCCATACCTATATCCCGTTGGTCGCTGCCGGGGGCCTCATCGCGCTTCATGATATTTTGCCGAATACAGAGGATCCTTCGATCAACGTCAGTGAATTCTGGGCGCAACTCGAAGCGGATTCAACGCACCAGACGGACACAATCGTTCATGATGCGGCGCAAGGGCACAGCGGTATCGGGCTTGTTTACGTCTGACCGTGAAGCTGCCGGATGACACTCTCAAGACAGCATCTGTTTCGAAAGAGGATGTCTGTCCCGCTCTGACAACACAGCAACGACGTCCGTCACTTCTTTTTCCGCAGACGCAGGCGCGGCACGACCCGCTGTAGAAGTTGGGTCTTGCGCAGGAACTCCCCCCACCTTCGGGGGCCGATTGACAAAACGATCCGCAGCAGCTCGCTGATTGACGCACCGGCGGCGTGATATCGCGATGCAAGCCAGAAGTTGATGGCGTTCGAAGACCGCGCAAGCGGTTCGAGCCGCGCTCTTTCAGCCTCGGCAAGCGTATCGAGATGCCTGTGAAGGGCGCGGTCCAACTGATCGCGATAATCCTCCAGTTTGCGCGAGCCCTTAAGGGTCAGCGACGCTCTGTGAAGGCGAAAGGCAACCAGTTTTTCATGCGTCCAGGCCAATGGGCCTTTGCCAATCAGCTTCAGCCAGAGATCCCAGTCCGCTGTCATCCAGAGCGTTTCATCAAGGCCAGCCAACATCCGGTAGTCGCTGGTGCGGAACACGACGGCCGGAAGGGCAATGGTATCCTGAACAATAAGCGTTTCGAATGCTTCTGCCGACGGCACCAGTCGGCGGCGCGCGCCAAAAGGTGGGGCAAAAGTTCCTATTCGGTGGCTCCGATCATCGACATAGTCCGCCCCGTGAACCCACAGCGCCGCTTCGCTGTACGTCTCCAGCATGGCCTTCAGGACTGCGGCCCGGTCTTCGTGCCAGTAATCATCCTGATGCAACATGGTGGCGAAAGGCGCGCGGGCCATCGACATGGCGAGGTTTGTGTTTTCCATCCACCCCGAGCTTTCGGGATTGCTGACGATACGAATATCGATCCTGTCGGCAAAGCTTTTCGCGATAGCAACGCTTGCATCATCCGAAGCTTGATCCACCAGGACAAGTTCGATCCCCTCCGCTTGCAGAGCGACCGAAGCAATGCTTTCAGCAAGAGTGTCCGCCCCGTTGAAGACGGGCATGACAACACTTAGCCACGGGCGTTGCGCGGAAGGCAACTCTGGGGTCATGCGTCGGACCTCCTCATCTGGTCAGACGGTGAAACATGCCATCTTCCAGCCTGACCGAAAACACCGCCCGTCACCCGCGTCCCCCACAGAGCCGGTTCACGACAAGCCGCATTGCGGTCAGTACGGTGAAGACAAGGGCGAGCTCGATAAAGACAAAGACACGAAAAACAAGCGCCACAAGCGCGGCCATCTGAACGGACGCGCCGAGACTGATCAGGAAACTGCTCCATGTCCATTCAATCACCCCCAATCCGCCGGGCGTCAGTGGAATCAGCCCAATCAGAATGACCGCCGGGCTCGCGATAAGAAGCGCCAAAACATCAATGTCAGGGATGAAGGTCGTCACCAGAAGAAGCACGCGCATCAATTGCAGAACAAGCCGGCAAAGCGACAGCGCGGATTGCAACAGGCATTGGTGAAAAGGTGTGTCCCGCGCCATTGCGAAGATGTCGGACGCCTGCTCGAACTTCGCAGCCGCGAAACGGCGAGCCGCAAGCCAGCCTGTCAGCCTGTGGAACAGATCCAGAATGCTACGGACCGCGAACAGACTGATTGCACATGTGATCACCAATATGGCCAAGGCACCCCCTCCCGGAACGCCGAACAGCCACATGGCGAGGCTTGCAAGACCCGTACACACCATGATCACGATATCGAAAACCTGCTCATAAAATGTCGATCTTGCTGCAAATCCCGAAGCGCGCAATTGCCTGGTGGCCAAAAGCCAGCGCGTCAACGCCATGCTGACGGGCATAGGTATGATCTGTGCGAACAGAGTGCCGATCGTGGTGATACGGGCCATTTGCAGAACGTCCGGCGCATCAGCGCCCGGGGCGAGCTGCGCCGCGGCAAGCTTCCACTTCATGACACCCAACAGTTGATTGGCGCCAGTCAATGCAGCCACGGCGAACAACACCCAAAGGGGCGTCATTTGCGGCAGTTCAAGAACGCTGCTCAGCGATAGATCCAGCGCCCAAAACATCAGCAGAATGAGCAGTATTCCGATGAGACCTGACAGGATCTGAATGAGATAACGCCGCTGCATCACTGCTGTGCAGCCCCGCTTTCAGAAGGCTCCGTCGACAAGCGACGGCAGCCTGACGCATCCATTGTATCGAGCAACATGTTATGGGCATTTACAACAATGGGAAGAGTGAATGTAATCGGCCTCAGACCGACATGTTCGAAATCCTCCCCCGACAAGACCAGAACATCATATCGGGAGCACAATCGGCTCAGGTCTTCTGGTGATGCGGTGTGCATATACATGACCACAGGCCGCTCTGGCGCCAGAGCGCTGTTTCGCGGGATATCGCTCCCTATGGGCACTTCAAAATCATCGACGATTACGACATCCGCATCAAGGCTGTGCACCCAAGTGGTCGCCTGATGATACTTGCCGACAAAGGAAGAAACCTGAAAGCCGCGAATTGGAAACATGATCAGCGGGGAAGCGATCAGAAGCAAAATAACGAATGTCCGGATTCTGGTATATGTCTGATTGGCCAGGCTTGTTTCCCAGGCGATGGCCGCCACGATGAACAGATTACCCAGCAAGCCGTGCAGATATCGGTAGCCCCAGCCATGTCCCTGATCCGGCATCAGGAATATGTACGGCACAAGGCTCAGCGCTGTACTGCTCAGAAGCAAGACGACGAGCCGGTTTCGATAAGACCTCATGAGGAGGAAATAGGCGGCGAAAAGCGGGACAAACGCCAGATTCTGCCACAATACGAGACGACCGAGGTTGGTCCAGACCGCCGACAGATCGGTTACTCCGGGAAGTTTGAATATCCTGGCCAGTATCTCGCGCGTTGTCTCGGACCCTAGAGAGGTTTTGCCTGTTGTCTCACTGATCAGTACGCTGTCCCATCCGATCACCAGAAGATGACCGATCAGATAGATCACCCCGTAGATCAGCAATGGCCCCAGGCGCAGCGGATTCAGAAGCAACACAAAGAAGGGCAATGCGAAAAACAGGTGCATATGAACCTGATGCAAAGACGCGGTGATCACCCCGATCAAGGCCGCAACGACATGCCAGATCATCCGGTCGCGCAGAAAGAAATGAAGCCAGAGCAGGTTAAAGAACAGATGCGCCGGCATGGCGTAGGTGGTCATACCTGCGACCAATGCCTGTGAAGATGTCACCATGAGCAAAGCGGCAATCACCGGTGCCCGTGGCAAGGTCGGTGCGATCTGGCGCGTGACGAGCGCGACCAGGATGATCGAGCCAGCAAAGAAAAAGGATGAAATATAGGCGCCGTTGCCTATCACATTGGCCAACGCGATCAATGCAGCCAACCCGGGGCGGTACCCGCTTGCCAACTGGCCGCTGTCCGGATCGAAGGTGGCGAAGCTGTCATATATCATGTGGCCCCAGGGCCGCCATTCCGCGCTTACCGTCGCTGTCAAAGCCTTGCTGGCGAATATCTCGCTTTGCAGGCGGGGCATCCATTCGTCCATCGACAATGCGTATTCATGATAGACAAAACGCGTCCCCGCAACCGCCAGAAGCAGGCCCATGCAAGCCATCAAGCCGACCAGTTTCACAGGGTCTCCGGCATCAAGGCCTATCCGGGTCAAGGCGCTTTCAGGCAGTCGGGCAACGACGAGGCTGATGGCAAACATGATCGCAACGGAAATGGCTGCGTCCGGAAAATCAATCAGCCAATAGATGAGGCCCGAAATTCCGAAAATACCGCCCGGGTAAAAGGTTAGCGCGGCGCCGCTGGCAAGAAGCAGGAAAAAGCAAAACGTTGTCGAGCGGATGAACCGGCGTGAAACGTCTTGTTGCATGGTAAGCTGCTTTTCCAATGCTTGAACAGTATCCGGTGTGACCTAGGCTCGTCTTCGCTCTTGCTGACCGGGTCGGCTAACTTTGTGTTTTCGCAGCCAATAGACCACGGCTGGGGGTTCGCCGCCAAGCGCTGAATCGGGGCGCGTTCGCTCATTCAACCCGGTCAGATATCCCGCGCAATCCTTCGCCTCCGGCGCGCCCTGCCATGCCTTCGTTCCTTTCCCCGTGGCCAATCGGCACTCTCACGAGGCGACACCGGCCCGACATGCACGCAAAAGGAAAGACACTGCCACCCACCGTGGCGCAGCGCCCTTGTCGAACTCTGGAGGCCAATGTCATTCTGACGGCACCGGCGGCGGCAGACGAAGATAAGCGAGCCTTTTCATATCGCGGCGTGTTCGGGTGATGCCGGACAGAATGAGCCCGGTGAATATCGACACCAGACCGGTCGAACCAAGCACAATGGAGACGACAAGTGTGGGCAGACGCCCAACCAGTCCGGTTTGCTGAAACTCGGCCAGCACCGGCAGGAACATCGCCAAAGCAACCAGGCAAGCCGCGAAACCCGACGCGCCAAAAACGAGAGTAGGACGTTCGAGTATCGTCAAACCGGCGATCGTCCGCAAAATCCGAAAGCCGTCAACAAAGGTTCTCAGCTTGCTTTCAGTATCCTCATGCCGAGCGCCATACTCTGTATCGACTTCTGCAAACGGGATGGAAAGCTGCAGCATATGTACCGTCAGTTCGGTTTCAATCTCAAAGCCTTTGGCTTCAACGGGAAAGCTTTTGACAAAGCGTCGGGACATGACCCTGTAACCTGACAACATGTCCGAAAGTTCGCTGCGGAATAACCGCGAAATTGTGGAGGTCAAAGCTCTGTTGCCAAAGCGATGCCCCCGGCGATATTCCTTTCCACCCGCGTCGATGCGTCGGCCGATCACCACATCGAGGGCGTCTTTGCGCAACAGATCGATCATAGCAGGCGCTTTGGACGGATCGTAGGTCAGGTCACCATCTGTCAGGATGTAGATTTGCGCATCAATATCGCGAAACATGCGCCTCACGACATGCCCCTTGCCGCGCATCTTTTCATGCCGCACCTCGGCCCCGCTTGCGGCGGCCAGCGCAACAGTATCGTCGGTGGAGTTGTTGTCGTAAACGACGATCCGGCAGCCGGGCAAATGGTTTTGAAACCCTTCGACAACCTTCGCAACGGACGCTTCTTCATTCAGGCACGGCACGAGAACAACGGTATCGCTATAGTCGAGCACTTTCCGATAACCCGCTTGCCTGTCTTCATTTGAAACGTTCTTAATCCTTCATAGCAAGGTTTCGTGCGTATTCAATTTAAAGAAAAACATCTGTTTAAGTGTGTCCTGCCCAACGGTTTTTCAGAAACCACATGCAAGAGCGAAAAATTTGGGCCACGGGCGGCACCTGAACGCCCCCGGGGCTCATGCCGGAAGACTGCTCATCACAAGACATTCTGGCCTCGCGTCTCGGCGCCAGGCCGCGCTTCGAAAATGCGCGCGCCGACAGGCAGGGCGGCTTTACAGGCGATTGACGGGCACTTTCAGCATTGGAACGCCCTCGTCATCCTGCGGAATTTGACCCGCACGCATGTTCACCTGCAGGGACGGGATGATGAGTTTGGGCATGGAAAGCTGCGCGTCGCGCTCCTCGCGGAAGCGCACGAACTCGTCGCGCGTCTTGCCGCCGCCGACATGGATATTGTCGGCCTTTTGTTCGCCAATGGTCGTTTCCCAGGCGATGGCCCGCCCGCCGGGCGCATAGTCATGGCAGATGAAAAGGCGCATCTCGTCAGGAAGCGAGAGCACTTTCTGAATCGAATCGTAAAGCTGCGCGGCATCCCCGCCGGGGAAATCGGCGCGTGCCGACCCGCCATCGGGCATGAACAGCGTATCACCCGCAAACGCGGCATCCCCGATCACATGCACCATGCAGGCCGGGGTGTGGCCCGGCGTGGCGATTGCAAACGCCGTCATCCCGCCGATCGTGTAGGTGTCGCCCTCTTCGAACAGCGCATCGAACTGCGAGCCGTCGCGCTGAAACTCCGTGCCCTCGTTGAAGATCTTGCCGAACGTGTCCTGCACCTCGACGATGCGCGCGCCGACGCCGATCTTGCCGCCCAGTTTCTGCTGGATATAGGGCGCGGCCGACAGGTGATCGGCGTGGACATGGGTCTCGATGATCCATTCCAGTCTGAGGCCGCGCGCCTCGACCATCGCAATCAGACGATCGGCGCTGTCATAAGTGATGCGCCCGGCTGCGTAATCGATGTCGAGCACGCTGTCGATGATCGCGCAGGCGTCGGATCCGGGATCCCTGACGAGATAGGAAATCGTGTTACTCGCCGGGTCGAAAACACCCTCGACCTCGGGCGACACCGCCATGTTCAGAGCAGGAAACTCCATAACGTCCTCCAGGGTCTATTCCAGCGTGCCACCGGCCTTTGTCCAGGCGCCGACACCACCGGCCAGGTTCAGCACCGGGGTCAGCCCCATATCCATCGCCACCTGTGCCGCAATGGCCGAGCGCCCGCCCGATGCACAATAGAAAACATAGGTCTTGTCCTGATTCAATTCAGGTTTGTGGGCCGGGCTTTCCGGG
The DNA here is from genome assembly GCF_009762325.1 of Roseovarius faecimaris. Taxonomy (NCBI): domain Bacteria; kingdom Pseudomonadati; phylum Pseudomonadota; class Alphaproteobacteria; order Rhodobacterales; family Roseobacteraceae; genus Roseovarius; species Roseovarius faecimaris. Next base: position 1,684,754 of record NZ_CP034348.1, on the reverse strand, counting down.
TCGATGTGAAATTCCATCATCCCCCGCGACGAGGCCACAGCCCCCGGAATGATCCCGGTCTTGGCCTGCTCGGTTCCGTCGCGCAGATCGACAAAGACATGATCGGGCGACCCGACCAGCGCAAGCGCGTCTTCGGCGCTTATCGAAGGGGTCGCCGCCAGCGCCGCCTTGACGATCTCCTTGGAGCTCTTCGTGATCTTTTGTGGCATGGTCTGCCTCCTGTTGCGGATGGCGGCCAGCCACCCGAGCAAAACATTCAAGGGCCAGTCCGCCGTCCCGCCCGCGCCGCAGGCACAGGCCGACCGTGTGGACGGGCCCGGGTTTGTCATATCGCCAGATCGAGCCGCGGTTTCCAGAACGGGCGGAACAGCTCGATCTTGGGGCAGCGGTCCATCACGACCTTCAAACCCGCCTCTTCAGCAAGACGCGCAGCGCGGTCATCATATACCCCGATCTGGCCCCAAAGCACCTTGGCCCCGATCTCGATGGCCTGTTCGGCGATCCCATAGAGCTCTTCCTTAGGCCGGAACACCTCGACCATGTCGACGGGCCGGTCAATGTCCTTCAGGGAATGATACACAGGGATACCGCGGATTTCGGTCACATTGGGATTGGGGTTCACCGGGATCATATCATACCCGGTTTCGTGCAGAACCCGCAGCACACCATAGCTGAACTTGGTCTTGTCGGCACTGGCCCCGACCATGGCGATGGTCTTGACCGAGCGCAGGATGTCAGAAAGGTAGTCCTGCGCATAGTCATAGCGATGATCAATATCGGCGTCGGGCATCTACAGCTCCTTGGGTTGTGCGATATCCGCCTTCAGCTCATGCGGCTCCAGCGGGTCAAGAAACGGGTTGCGGTACAGTTTGTCGTGGCTCTCCACGCCGATTTCCAGCGTGCAGTCGGTCTTGGGCCGCGCCACGCAAAGCAAAACATACCCGTTCGCGATCTGGCGGTTGTTCAGCGCGACCTGCCGGCGCTGGTCGATCTCGCCATCTGTCAGTTTGGCCGCACAGGTGATGCACCCGCCGTATTTGCAGCCATAGGGCAGATCGACCCCCTGCTCTCGCAACGTGTCCAGCAGCGGCCGACGCGCCTCGACGACATAGGTCGCGCCGTCGCGATTGGCGAGGGTTATGGTCCTGACCTCGGTCACAGCCAGATGTCGCTCGTACAATCGCCACCGGGATAGCGCGTTTCGTGGCAACGGCTGGGGCCGTTCGGCTCTTTCCCGAAATCGACGATGAAATCCTCGTTGATCTTCATGCCGCCGTTTTCGACATCGCAGTCGATCATCACCATGACCCCGCCCTGGGTGCGGATCTCGGGATAGAACTGGTTGTCCCATGTCGAGAACAGCGATGTGGTGACATAGAGCCGCTTGCCATCAAGACTGAGCTGGAACATCTGCGGCCCGCCGGCGACCTTGACGCCGTTGACCTCGGGCGCCTTGCCCAGAAGCCCCCCCATCCAGACCTGGCCGGTCAGTTTCGGATTGTGCGGATCGGTGATGTCATACTGGCGCATGTCGCCATGCAGCCAGTTGTTCAGGTAAAGATACTTGTCGTCCATGGACACCAGAATGGCCGACATCACGCCCGGCACCGGGATCGGCCATTCGGGGTGCGGTTCGTTCTCGACATCGATCACCTTTTCCCATTCCCATTTTCCGGCGTCCGATTTCCAGAAATGGATGACGTTGGTGCTCAGCGCGGCCCCGCAGAAACCATGCGTGCTGTCGGGATCGTGCAGGAACTTCACCTCAAGCGGGATAAGGCCATCCTCTCCCAGATACATGCTCTCGATCGGCCTGCGTTTCTCGAAATCCCAGATATGCAGGCGGCGGCCGTATTTCAGGTGCCCCACCTCTTCCAGATCGAAGCCCGGCATGAAGGTGTTGGGGGCCGCCCATTCCGAACTGATCATCACATTGTGACGCGGCTGGTACCAGAAATCATAGCCGAAGGGGATATCGCCCATGGTTTCTTCCCACCGGCCGACAATCTCGAAATCCTTGTTGAGATGCAGATAGCCGCCCGGCGCCTCGCCCTGAGCGTCTCCAAGGAACGAAATGATAATCTCGGAGCCAAGGCAATGTACGGTATGAGGACCACTCAGATTGGCCTTGGCCTTGATCTCGGCGCCGTCGATGATCTTGTGCAGGCGCGGCGCGCGCGGATCGGTTGCGGTGTCCACGACATGAATGTTGTTCGACCGCACGCCCGGCACCAGAAGGTATTTGCGCGACATCGAACTGTCGTCATGACAGGACGAACACGCATTCCACCCCATATGGTGCAGCTCGTCCCCGATCCCCGGCATTTCCAGCCGGTGAATGACCTGGGAATAGGTCGGGCTGTCAGGGTCTGCATCCACCGTGGCCAGGTAATCCGGTTTCTGGATCCCGGTCCCCGTGTAGATGGCAATCGTGTAAAGCAGTTTCTCCCTCGGTGCCCTGATGGCCTCCTGCGGGCTTGCGTAACCCGGTCCGCAACATGCTCCGTCCATCGTCCGCGTCCTCCCTTGATTCTTGATTAATTCCCGTATAACGAAAAATGACTTATTACGAAATGAGAAAAACATGCATCTGGAACGCCTGACGCTGATCCTTGAAATCGTCGGACAGAGGGGCGAGGCGACCGTGACCGATATCTGCGCCCATTCGGAGCTGCCCAAGGCGACGGCGTATCGCCTGGTGCAGGATCTGGTGAACGCAGGATTGCTGGAGCCGGTGGCGCGCGGGCGCTTCGCGGTCGGCACGCGCCTGAAACGGATTGTCCGGGCAGACCAGTCGGACCACTCGCTCATCGAACGTGTCGCCCCCAGCCTCCGGCAATCGGCGGCCACTTATGGCGCGGCGTTTTTCCTGTCCCGGCTGCGCGGACGCGCCGTGGAGATCATCCATGTGGAAACGCCCGGTAACGGCGTGTCCTTTCTCCATCCCGGCCTGGGCAAACGCCCGCTGCATGCGTGCTCCTGCTCAAAGGCGATTGTCGCGTTTTCGCCCGATCTGCTGCTGTCGAAACACCTCGAAGGGCAGTTGAAATCCTACACCGAATTCACCCTGACGCGCCTTGAGGATGTCACGGCCGAACTCGCTCTCATCCGACAGCGCGGCTATGCCGAATGCGTCGAAGAGATAGAGCGCGGCATGTGTTCGGTGGCCGCCCCGCTAAGCCATGACGGACCGGGCGCGACCCTGTCGATCGGCGCAACAGGATCGACCCGCGTTTTCTCGCCCGCGTTCCGCGCCAAAATCGGTGTGGCGATGGTGCGGATCGCACAAGACATTGCAGCCAGCCTAAACTGGGACAGCGTCCCGCGCCCCTCCAAATCCGCATAATCGGCCGAGACGGAGGCACGCCGGGCAACTGGCGATGTCAGACCGGGTCGAGCTGGTCTCACTACTACCGTCAGGCGACTTCGTACCAGTCTCGGTTTGCCGCTGAATGCGCAAACCCAGTCCGCGCCACTTTAAGATGACATTGCTGCAGTTTTCAAAGCACCGGTGGCTCTTGTGGGTGGGCGCGCACTGACCGCGTGACTTTTTCAGCCAGATCAAGCGAGATAAGCGCCTCCAGAGCCAGTTTGAAACGCGGATCGCGCCGGGCGCGTTTGCGAAGTTTTGCCACATCCCATTCGAGCAGGACGCTGTCCTGTGCCAGTTCGGCGGTCGCCGAAGCAGGATTGCCAGTCAGATAGCCGATCTCGCCCACAAACGTGTCCTCTGCGATTTCAAAGCTGTTAAGGCCCTTTGTGATCTGCGCATTCCCCTCGAGAATGTAGTAAAGTGTGGCAACCTGCGCGCCTTCCGTAACCAGACGATGACCATCCGGTCGATGGACGCGTTCCGATGCGCGCATCAGTTTTGCGAAGTCTCCCGGCGGCAGGTTGTCAAAGCGCTCATAGATATCCTGAAAGCCGTGCGGGATGGCCAGTGCCGACCTGCTGTAGAACAGGTTGAGCAACCCCAAAATATTCGCGGTTCCTGTCGCAGTGCTCGCCCAGATCGCCGACCAAAGCGGGGTATCATCCACCACCCCGTAGTACCAGATGTACAACAGGGTCCCCACAAGCAGCATGATCCGCAGTATCACCTGGTTGATGATAAGATAACCTAGAACGAACATCCCGGCACCCGCGAACACCAGGTAGTCGGCAAAATGCAAGTCTTCCATTCCGTCCCTGTCGATATGCTATCTGTTGCGCATGCTAGAGCGGATGGGGCGACATCACAATGCGCCCTCGTCAAGGATCACCCGTGGATATGTCATTCCAAGTCCGAGCTTGATCTTCGATGATCATGCCGGGCACGGCAGGTGTGAAGTCTCAACGCAGTTGTTGAGCCGGCGACCGCACGCCTGCAGATCATCGCATGGTCATGGCCAGAGGCACGGCAAGCGCCCTGCCCGGCTCAGGCCAAGTTAATCTGACATGACCAAGATAGGGGTGGGTGGCGGAGCGCTCTGGATTCGAACCAGAGATATGTTCCTTTCTGTAACCCCCGGAAAACACGTCATAATTTCAGCGTGGAAATTAGGGTAGACTGTTGATTTTGCATAACTTTTCAGCTCCCTGGCGCTCGCCTTTACGATGAACGCAATGGCCGACTTGGCGCCGTGACACCGCCTTTCTTATCGTGTCGCCGAGTAGCGCCTCAGTCGTTCCCTCCCGACACGGCGGCAATAAACCAGCCTGTACAGTGTCCCGGGTCATTATATGGTTGACGCAAGAAAACGGAGCTAGATTTCGGCATGACGGCAAATTCTGACGAAGCACTGCAGGCGCTTCAGCGTGAGGTCCAGCGATTACTGGGTCGATGTTTGCTGCGGCTACAACAGTACGAACGTCTGATCAAAGCTATTATGGCGAACTACGAAATCTCAGGGCCGCCTCATGCCTTGGAGGAAGTGAGGGCCGCGCGCATGACCGCCACCGCCGGCAAGACGCTCGGAACCATAGTCAGCGAACTCCTGGGATCGTATGTTGTTCCCAATGAGGTCGACACTCCGATACCGACCTCAACCGATACCTCTAATGGCCACATCTCAATCGGCAGTCGGCTGCAACTATCGGACGCGGATTTCGGACTGAGAATGAGCTGAGGGAATTGGTGCTTCTGCGGAACAACCTGGTCCATCATTTCATTGACCAGCACGACATCGGAACCCTGGACGGATGCCGTGGCGGCCGCGATGCCTTGATCGAAGCCTACACCCGGATTGACCAGCATTTCGAAGAACTCCGGGCATGGGCCAAAGGCATGCATGACGCTCGTCGGGCGCTCGCGGGGGTCGTCCAATCAGATGCATTCCACGACCTCGTGGTGAACGGCATTCACCCGGATGGCAAAGTGTTCTGGCCCGACGCAGGCATTGTGCGCGCGCTGCAGGAAGCCTCTGGAGTGTTGGCCGTCGAGGGTTGGACGAGCGTCGCGGAGGCTGACAGGTGGATTGCGGAGCGGTATCCAGAACAACGGCCCGAGAAATATGGATGCAGCAGTTGGCGGCAGGTCGTGCATGAATCCCGTTTCTTCGAACTACGATACTTTGAAGTCGGCGCACTTCGCGTTGCTCGGTATCGGGATAAAAAACGCCATGCGAACCCAAGTTGAGGCCAGTCTGCAGGCAGGCTGCATCTTATGCCATACGAGGCTGGCTGGGTCCGCGGGCTGCCTGGGAATTCGGTGGCCATCAGCTTTCATTCAACCGAAAGTCAAGTCCAGCGCCGGAAGCGGGCGCCGAAAACCGTATCGCGCCAAATGCCAAACAGAGACTCGGGCCGTTTCGGGCGGCTATTTCGCCTGTGAATTCAAGTCTCTAGAGGCCAACGCCCCGCACAAGTCGCGGAAAACACGCCACAATACGTGAGGTGTAAAATCGTTTAATATCAATGACTTATGTTGTGGCGGACAGGAAGGGATTCGAACCCTCGAGACGGTTTCCCGCCTACGCACTTTCCAGGCGCGCGCCTTCGACCACTCGGCCACCTGTCCGCCGCCGGGTATAATGAAGGCCGAGGGGGCGGTGCAAGGGGGAAATTGGCCCTGGCGTGCAGGTCGAAAAAAAGCCTGTCCGCCTGCCCTCTTATCCGCCCCCTGCCCGTGCGGCTTGGTCAGTCGTCAAGATGCAGATAGACCCGCCGGTTCTGACGGCCCTTCTTCTCGATCTTGCCCAGGCGCACCCGGCCGATCTCGGCGGTGCGCGCCACATGGGTGCCGCCGCAGGGCTGCAGATCGACCTGCCCGCGCCCCTCTCCGATCCGCACCAGACGCACCCGCCCGGCCCCCATCGGAGGGGCGACCGACATGGTCTTCACAAGCTCGGGCTGCGCGCGCAGCGCCTCATCGCTGATCCAGTCCTGTGACACTTTCAGATCCCGGTCTATCAGCGCGTTCAGCTCGCGTTCCAGCGCCTCGCGGTCTTCGGGGGCCTCCGGCATGTCAAAATCGAGCCGCCCCTTCTCGGTGCCGATGGCCCCGCCCGTCACCGGCAAGGGGATCACGACAGACAGAAGATGCAGCGCCGTGTGCAGGCGCATATGCCGGTGCCGGCGCGCCCAGTCGAGCTCTTGCACCACTTGCGTGCCGATCGCGGGCAGCGCCTGCGGCTCTGAGGGCACCAGCGCGATATCGTCGGCCTCGGCCTTCACGGTCGTGGCCACATTGACCGCCCCGCCCTGCCAGCGGATCCGCCCGGAATCGCCGGGTTGCCCGCCCCCGGTCGGATAAAAGATCGACGCATCCAGCACGATCCCGCCCTCGGGCGTGTGGGCTACAACCTCCGCCGGGGCCTCGCTGAGATAGGCATCCTCGCGAAAAAGCGGCACCGTGGTCATCGGCTGTCGCCTTCCCCGCCGCCTGCATCCTCCCCGTCGCTTTCGGGCATGTCGCCCTCACCGGGCAAGGCGGTATCCTTGGGCGGTTCCTGAACCGGCTCGGCGGCGGGCGCCGCGGGGGCCGCCTTGGCAGCGCCCTCGCCGGTCAGCGCCTCGGGGTTGCGGATCCAGATGTCGCGCTGCGCGAAGGGGATCTCGACCCCCTCCTCGGCAAAGCGGCGAGCAATCTCGTGATTGATGTCCGAGGTCACGCTCAGCACCCAGTTCACATCGCGCAGGATCGCCCTGATCTCGAAATCCAGGCTGTCCGCTCCGAAATTCTTGAACACAACCGACGGCCCGGGATTAGCCAGCACCATCGGATGCGCCTCCGCGATTTCCATCAGGATACTTTCGACCTTCTTGGTATCGGTGCCATAGGCGACCCCCACCGGAATCACGGCCCGGCCAACGGTGTTGAAACGGGTGTAGTTGGTCACCCGGCCCGCCACCAGATCGGCATTGGGCAGGATCACGTCAGAGCGGTCAAAGGTCTCGATCCGGGTGGAGCGCACCGAAATATCGCGCACCGTGCCATGCACGCCGCCCACCTCGATCCAGTCGCCCTCGGAAATGGGCCGCTCGATCAGCAGGATGATACCCGAGACGAAGTTCTCCACAATGGTGCGCAGGCCAAAGCCGATGCCGACCGACAGCGCCCCGGCGACAATCGCGATCGAGCTGAGATCGACCCCCGCCGAGGTGATCGCCACGACCGCCGCCAGAAAGATCCCGACATAGCCCACACCGGCCACGATGGCATTGCGTCCGCCCTGGTCGATCCTGGTCTTGGGCAGGATCGTGTTCTTGAGCGTCCCCTGCAAAAGCCGCGTGGCGATATAGCCGATGGCAAAGACGATCGCGAAGGTCAGGAACACCGTCGGCGAAATCCGCACGCCGCCCAGATTGACCCCTTCGGTGAACCGCGTCCACAGATCCAGAAGCTGGCTCGGCCGCACCCCCCAGGCCATCGCGAAAAAGGGCAGCGACAAGAGCACCATGATCAGCCCGATGACAACCGGAACGAGCGAATCCGTCGCTCCCTCCCGGTTGCCCGTCACCAGCACGTAAACCTCGACCACCACCCGCTGCAGCACCAGCAGCACCGCCATCAGTTGCAGGGACAGCAGCGACGGGAACATCAGGAAATGGGCCAGCTTGAAATACCCCACCGCCGCCAGCACCGGCGACACGACCCCAAGCACCGCCATGGCCAGCGCCAGGAACCGCGTGATCGAATTGCGATAGCTTTCCTCGCCATCCTCGCTGACCGCGTTCTTGCAATGCAGTTGCAACAGCCGCGCCAGGCGCAGCAGCATCAGCCCCGCCACGGCGATGAACGGGAAAAGCACCACGTTGGTGGCGGTTTCGGTCCAGTTGGCAAAGCCCGACAGATCCGACACAAAGAAATACGCCCCGGCCACGGCCCCGAGCGAGGCACCATAGAAACGGCCCGCCTGCCTTTGCGCCGGTTCAAGCGTAAGCGGCAAGGTGCGCGCCTCGCGCGCCGGGAAGATGCGCATCGCCAGCCAACGCGCCAGCAGATAGACAAAGACCGGCCCCAGGACGCCGCTGATCATCTGCTCGCTGCGCAGCCCGATGAGATTGGTGGCAAAGGCGCTTTCGGTCAGCATCACCACCCCGGCAAAGGGCAGCAGAACCGACCCCAGCGACAGCGCGAAGCCCCCGATCCAGCGCCCGGCGCCCGGCTGCTCGGTCAGCACCCAGTTGCTCAGCCTGCGGCTCCAGCGCCGCCCGCGGATGATCAGCAAAAGACCGATCCCCGCCAGCAGGATCACCGCCGGCAAATCCTCCTGCGCCTCGGCCCTCTGTACGGAATTGTTCCATGCATTCTTGAACTCACCGCGCACATGCGCCGCCGTCCCGCTGACCGCCGAAAGACCGGCGGCCCAGTTCACCGGATTGACCGGCGATGGCCCGAATTCAAGAAGCTCATCGGCCTGCCGGTCCCGGATGATATTGTCGATCCCCCGGATCAGCCCGTCGGCGCGGTTCTGCGCCAGTTCCGCCGTCTTGGCCGGCTCCTGCAACTCTGCCAGCCGTGCATTCAGATCGGCGCGCTGACTGGCGACCGTCGCGGGCTCTTCGCCATTTTCCGGCACCGGGCCAAGCGCATCAAGCTGGCTCTGCACCGTGGAAATCGCGTTGGCGTTGATGCCCTGCGCTTCGACGAATTGCTCGCGCCAGTTCACCAGTTGCTGCCGCAGCGCCTCAAGCGCGGGCGTGCTGGCACGGCTGGCCTCGATCGCCTCATCGGCGCGCGCGGCGGTGCGCTGCCAGTCCTCGTAATCCGGGATCGCGGCCACCGGCTGTGCCGACAGCTGTGCTGCGGGCGTGAACAGGGCCGCGCCGAAGCTCAACAGCAAGAGCAGGGCCAGCGGTCTCAATAGACGTTTCACTCGACAAATACTCCGGGTATGGACCGGGGTGCCTGATCCAGCCAGGCTGGCGTCGGCAACCCTTTTTCTTTCAAAAACTCAGGGTTGAACAATTTCGACTGATACCGTGTGCCGTAATCGCACAGCACGGTGACGATGGTGTGTCCCGGGCCCAGGTCGCGCGCCAGGCGTTTGGCCCCGGCGATATTCACCCCCGACGAGGCCCCAAGGCACAGCCCCTCTTCGGCCAGCAGGTCGAACACGATGGGCAGCGCCTCGGCATCCTCGATCTGATAGGCAAAATCGGGCTTGAACCCTTCGAGGTTCTTGGTGATGCGCACCTGCCCGATCCCTTCGGCGATCGAGCTGCCCTCAGCCTCCAGTTCACCGGTCGTATAATAGCTATAGAGCTTGGCGCCCATCGGGTCCGCGAGGCCGATCTTCACGCCCTTCGGCTGAAGCGCCTCGGCCACACCGGCCAGCGTGCCACCCGATCCGCAGGCGCAGATGAACCCGTCCACCTTGCCATCGGTCTGTTCCCAGATCTCCGGCCCCGTGGTCTCGACATGCGCCTGCCGGTTCGCCACATTGTCGAACTGGTTGGCCCAGACCACACCATTTGGTTCGCTTTGTGCAAGTTTTTCCGCCAACCTCTCGGAATAATGCACAAAATTGTTCGGATTTGCATAGGGCGCGGCAGGCACCTGCACCAGGTCCGCCCCCGCGAGGCGCAGCATATCCTTTTTCTCCTGGCTTTGCGTTTCGGGGATGACGATCACCGTCTTGAACCCCAGCGACGCCCCCACCAGCGCAAGGCCGATCCCGGTATTGCCGGCGGTGCCCTCGACGATCGTGCCGCCGGGCTTCAGCGCCCCGCGCGCCATCGCGTCACGGATGATAAAAAGCGCCGCACGGTCCTTGACCGACTGGCCCGGGTTGAGAAACTCGCATTTGCCATAAATCTCACAGCCGGTCTCTTCCGAGGCGCGGCGCAGCCGGATCAGGGGTGTATTGCCCACCGCGGCGGCCAGGTCTTGTGCTGCTGTCATGGTTCCCCCCAGATCTTGCAGAGTTCGGCGTCCGAGAAGACGTATCCCCTCACCGCCAATAACTCAAGCGGTGGCGCGCAGCCGGTCCCGGCTTTTTGCCAGCCACAGCAGCGCCAGAACCAGCGGTCCCGCCTCGGCCTCGCCGCTGTCCAGCAGGCCCATCGCCTGCTCGTAGCTCAGGATATGGGTGCGGATATCCTCGTGCTCGGTCTCCAGCCCTCCGCGCCCCTGGCTGACCTCCGGCAGATCGCACAAGCCTATGAAGACATGGAAATATTCTGTTGAATCCCCGGGCGAGCAGTAATGCGCGCTGACCTTTTCCAGACCATAGAGCGCAAGCCCCGCCTCCTCCTGGCATTCCCGGTGCGCTGTCGTCTCGGGCGTCTCGCCCGCATCGACCCGCCCCGCCACCGGCTCAAGCATCCAGGGATAGGCATCGCCCCGCCCGAAAGGCCCCATGCGAAACTGCTCGACCAGAAGCACCCGGTCGCGCCTGGGGTCATAGGGCAGCACGATGCTGGCATCGGTCGCCACGAACACCTCGCGCCTCAGGGGCGGGCTCATGCGGCCGTCAAACCGCGGATGGCGGAGCTCATATGACCGGGTCAGGAAAAACCCCTGATGCGGCGTCTCCATTTGGGCCACCTCAACCGCCTCATGCGGTGTCTTGCTGCGATAATCCGCCGCCGTCCCATGCGCCGCCGCCACATGCGCCGCCGCCCGCGCCATGATCATCATCAGCACCGCTCTGACCGCTTCCGGCGCACGCCATCCGTGATAGCTCAGGATCTCACCGATCGCCGCCTCGGTCAGCCGGTTCCAGTCCACCGCGCCGGGCTCGGCCGCCGCCCGCTCCGCCGCGCGGGGCAGCACAGCGGTCTTGGCGGTCAGGGTCCTGCCCTCAGCGGTCTCTACCTCGCACGGCACCGGGGCCGCGCCCGCCACGTCCAGCACAAAAGCCAGCCGATCGGCCTGTGCCGGGCTCAGATCGTGCAACAGCACCCCGTCAAGCGCGCCCCCCTCAGACGGGTTTGCCACCGGAAACACGGAGTTTTTCAATGCGAGGGTTTCATACCCGCCAAGCGTGGCCGCCTCGGTGCGGACCGGCCCAAAGAGCTGTTCCAGCACCCGCGCGCTGCCAAGCGACCCATAAAGGAAGACGTCTCTCACCCGCTCAGCCGTATCGCCGTGCCACCCGGTCCGCGAGGATCCCCGTCAGCAGGCCGCCAATCACGATGATCCCGATCACCTTGGCATCCAGAAGGTTGACGCCAAATTCCAGCATCAGGTTGAACACGCCGATGATCCCTTCGAACGGGCCGTCATATTTCTTTTCCAGCGCGAAATCGAGCATCTGGTTGAAGGCCTGCACAAAGACCCCCCAGAACACCAGCGCCGCGGCGCCGGTCAACCCTGCGCTGATCGCTTCCGAGAACCCGCCGCCGACGCGCTTGCCCAGCACCCGCCAGCCACAAATCAGCCCCAGCGCCACATTCACCTGGTTGAACCAGCCGAAATCGGTATGCGGCGGCATCAGCGGGCGGATCGCCTCGGAGGCAAACCACCCCACGGCGGCAAGGCCGATCGCCCCAATCAGCTTGGCGGCGGTGGGCATATTGTCAGACAATGGCATCAGTCGGGCCTTGCAACAGTGATCTGGACTACATTGCAATTACCGGACTGGAAGGCGCTCGCGCAAGAGGTCAGGTAGAAATTCCACATGCGCCGGAACCTTTCGTCAAAGCCCAGCTGCGCCACCTGATCCCATTTGGCGTTGAACGTCTCGTGCCAGCGCCGCAGGGTCTGCGAATAGCTGTCTCCGAATTCGATCGACCGCGCCACGCGCAGCCCGGCCCGCTCCACCTCGCGCCGCAGCACCGTCGGACTGGGCAGCATGCCGCCCGGAAAGATATATTTCTGGATGAAATCCACGCCCTTGCGATAGGCCTCGAAACGGCGATCCTCCACGGTGATGATCTGCAATGTCGCGCGACGGCCCGGGTTCAGCCGCTCGCGCACCGTGTCGAAATAGACCGGCCAGTATTTCTCGCCCACCGCCTCGAACATCTCGATGGAGGCAATGCCGTCATAGGTGCCGCGCTCATCGCGATAATCCTGAAGCTTCAGCTCTACCTTGTCGGATAGACCTGCGTTTTCAATCCGTTGTCGGGCATACTTCAACTGCTCTTCACTGATGGTCAGGCCGGTCACATGCAGCCCGCGCTCTTTTGCGGCATATTCGGCGAACCCGCCCCAGCCGCATCCGATCTCCAGCACATGATCGCCGGGCTCAACCCCCATCTGATCGACCATGCTGGCATATTTCGCGATCTGCGCGCGTTCCAGATCTTCCTGTCCGGTTTCGAACAGGGCCGATGAATAGGTCATCGTCTCATCCAGCCACAGCCGGTAGAAATCATTGCCCAGATCATAATGATACGAGATATTCTTCTTCGCCTGACGGCGGCTGTTGCCGTTCAGCCAGTGCCGCAGCCGCTCGTAAAAGCGCACCACACCCATGCCGGGAAAGCCGTCATAGAGCACTTCATTGTCGTAATGCACAAAATCCATCAGCGCCTGCAGGTCGGGCGTGGACCACCAGCCTTCCAGATAGGCATCCGAAAAGCCCAGATCGCCCTCGCGCACCAGCCGGGAAAAGCAATCGGGGTTGTGAATCTCCACCACCCCCACCGGCCCCGGACGCGCCCCCTCGGCACGGAACACGCGGCCATCGGGCAGCACGAAATCGAGCCGCCCGGTGCTGATATGTTTCGCGGTCGCGAACACACTTGAAAAATAGCGCGGCAGGTCGGTCTGGCCGGTGGTGTCGGTCAGGATCATGCCTGTCTCTCCCTCGTCTTTATGGGGCACAAGGCTAGGGTGCCGCCCCCCCGGCGGCAAGTGATTTGTTAACACTTAGCTTTCCCGCGCCTGATAGGCCGCCAGCGCGCGCTCGCGCCCTTCGGAGAGATCGACAATTTGTGCGGGATAGGCGTCATCCGGGCTCAACCCCCAGCTTTTCGGGATCGCCTCGAAATAGCTCAGCGCCGTCTCGGGCGGCCGCCTCTGCCCCTCGGCGATCCAGGCCCGCGGATAGGCATGTTCGGGGTCGAACTTGTCAAGCTGGGTCACCGGGTTGAAAATGCGGAAATAGGGCGCGGCATCGGGCCCGGAGCCTGCGGTCCATTGCCAGCCCATCGCGTTTGAGGCCGCGTCCCAATCCGTCAGGCAGTCGTCAAACCACGCCTGCCCGACGCGCCAGTGCACCATCAGATGCTTGGTCAGGTAGGAGGCCACGATCATCCGCGCGCGGTTGTGCATCGTGCCGGTCACATACATCTGCCGCATCGCCGCATCGACAAAGGGCACGCCGGTGCGGCCCTGTTTCCAGGCGGTGACATGCGGATGACCGGCATCCTCCGACCAGGGGAAATTGTCCCATTCCTCGCGCCAGCAATCGGTCAGGATATGCGGTGTGTGATACATCAGATGCGTGGCGAATTCGCGCCAGACCAGTTCCTTCAGCCAGTGCTCGGCCCCGGCCGCGCCCCGCGCCATGGCCCGCTGCCCCGCATGCCAGCACTGGCGCGCCGAAATCTCTCCATAGGTCAGGTTTTCCGACAGGCCCGATGTGCCCCGGACGGCCGGCCGGTCACGCGCGTCCTTGTAGTCTTCCACCGCCTGGCCCATGAACCAGCCCAACCGGCCCTGCGCCGCCTCCTCGCCCACGGTCTGATGGGCCGCGCACACCTCGGCCCCGCGCTGCATCGCCTGACCAAGCTGCCACGCCTCCAGGGCATCGCTTTGGGGCCAGCTCTCCGGCGCCGGGATTTTTCCGGGGGCAGGCAGGGCGTCGGGCACCTCGCGATCCTTCACCGCGCGCCACATGGGCGAATAGACGCGGTAGAACCCGCCTGATTTGGTCTCCACCGTCCAGGGCTCGAACAAAACATGGCCGGCATGGCTCTCGGCGTGCACATCCAGCTCTTTCAGCCGGGTCTTGATCCGCTTGTCGCGCACGATCGCCTGCGGCTCGTAAAGGCGCGTCCAATGCACTGCCCCTGCCCCGGTCTCTTCGATCAGCGTCTCCAGCACCTGCTCGGCCGCTCCGCGCCGCAGGATCAGCCGCGACCCCATCGCGCGCAGTCGCGCCCCGAGATCCGCCAGCGACAGGCCAAGCCGCCACCGGGCCGCCGCCCCCAGCGTTGCAACGCTGTCATCATGAATGAAGACGGGGATCACCGGCCCCCCCGCCGCGATCGCTCCGCACAGGGCGGCATTGTCACTCAGGCGCAAATCCCGGCGAAGCCAGAGAAGTGTTGGAGCGGTTGTCATTTGTCCCTCGATGTCGTGTTTTGCGGAGGACATAATCCGCCGCGCGAAAAAGGCGACTTTTCACGCGGATTTCTTTTGCGGGCCGTTCGCGGCCTAGAGCACCACGTCGAGCGCCTCGCGCAGCTGGTCGATCTCTTCTTCGGTGGTGTAATGCACGAAGCTCAAGCGCAGCACGCCCTTCTCCAGATCCACCCCCATCGCCTGCAACGGGCGCGAGCCGTAAAAATCCCCGCCCCCCGTCATGATGCCATGCCGTGCCAGCTCCGCCGCCGCCGCCTCGCCCGGTCCGGGCAGTTCGACCGCGACGGTCGGCGCTTTGCGCGTGGCCTCCGACGGGCCGATCAGACGGACCGAATTGCGCGCCTTCAGATCGTCTAGCAACGGCTGCAAAAGCGCCGTTTCATGCGCGCGCATCAGGTCATGCACCCCCGTGCAGCGGTCCGACGGCGCACCAGTGATCCCGTGATGCGCGGCCAGCGCGTCAATGTAATCCGCCATGCCCGCACAGGCCGCCACCTGCGCGTGATCCGGCCCCGCGGGCGTGAATTTCTTGATCAGCGATCCGGCGTTGAACCAATGCCCCTGATTGGGCAGAAGCTGCGCCAGCTCGCGCCGCATCACCATGACGCCCTGATGCGGGCCATAGGTCTTGTAGCTGGAAAACAGGTAGATATCCGGCCCCATATGGCCGACATTCGGAAATCCGTGCGGCGCGTAGGACACCCCGTCAACACAGACGAAGGCGCCCGCCGCATGGGCCCGCGCAGTGATCTCGACCACCGGGTTGATCTCGCCCACGATGTTCGAACAATGCGGAAAACAGACCAACCGCACCTTCTCGTCCAGCAGCGCCTCCAGCCCCTCCAGCGGCAAATGGCCGGTCTCGGGGTCCACCGTCCATTCACGGACCTCGATGCCCTCCTCGGCCAGCCGCCGCCACGGGCCGGAATTGGCCTCGTGGTCCTGATTGGTGACAACGATCGCCTCGCCCTCGCGCATCCATTGCCGGAAGGCCTGCGCCAGGACATAGGTGTTCTGCGTCGTGGAGGGCCCGAAGCTCAGCTCATCCTCTCCGACGCCCAGCATGGCGGCCAACCGGGTGCGGGCCTCGTCCATCTCCTCGCCGCCCAGCTTCGAGGCCGCGTAGGGCGCATAGGGCTGCACCTTGCGCTCGGTATAAAACCGCGTCAGCCGCTCGATCACCGGTCGGCAGGTATACGAGCCGCCGGCGTTCTCAAAGAACGCCTGCCCCTTCAGCGACGCCTCCTCGAAAGCGGGAAACTGGGCACGCACAAAGGCCGGGTCAAGCATGCGGGTCATGTCGGGTATTCCTTCGGACAAGCGGGTTTGGGGCGGGATGCGCAGCCGACAAGACAGGATTCCGAATTTGCATGCAAGCAAACAATTCTCGCCCGATGCGGCGCAATACCGCGCTCAGCCTTGCGGAGAAACGTCGCATTCAATGCAATCAGTGCCGCAATTTTTACCCCTGCCCATCAACCGCCTGTGACAATGTGTTGCAAATGGGGGCTAATGAGCCAAAGTTGTCTGCTTTTCGGTGAGGAGAGGGGCGCATTTCGCGCCATGGAACCGGCCCATTTTTCAAGAACGATAAAAGGGACACAAAATGAGTATCAAACCTCCATTCACCGAATTGGAGATCAAGACGCAACCGGATGGCTTCTACAAGGATAACAGCCTTCCCATCGCTCTGATCTCGAAAAGCATCATGGTCGCGCTCGTGATCTGGGCTCTGGTCTGGCCGGCCAACGCAAACGGCACGCTGGGCTCGCTCAACAGCCAGCTGCTCAACATCTTCAACCAGTTCTATATCGTGATCGTCGGCGCTTTCGCCTTCTTCCTTCTGGTTATCGCAATCCTGCCCAAGACCGGCGCGCGGGTCATGGGCGTGCCGGGCCAGAAGCCCGAGTTTTCCAACTTTTCCTGGTTCTCGATGATGTTCGGCGCCGGTCTCGGCGTGGGTCTGATGGTCTTTGCCACCGCCGAACCGCTCAGCCTCTGGGGCTCGAACCCGGTGGTTGTCGCCGGTGAGGTGCCCGGCAATACCGAGGCCTCCATCCAGTCCGCCTATCGCTACACCTTTGCGCATTACGGCTTCCATGCCTGGGCGATCTATGTGGTGACCGGCCTCAGCCTGGCCTATTACGCCTATACGCGTGACATGCCGCTGACGATCCGCTCGGCTCTGACACCGCTGTTCGGCAAGGCGATGAACGGCTTTCTCGGCCATGTCGTCGACGTTCTGGGCGTGGTCGCCACGATCCTCGGCGTGTCCGTCACCATCGGTTTCGGCGTGAGCCAGTTCATCGACGGTCTGTACAACATCTCCGGCATGGGCTGGCTGATGAACATCACCGAAGACGGCCCCCCGACGCCCAGCAAGGTTGGCCTCGTTGCCGGTCTGGTCATGATCATGGGCCTGTCGATCATCTCGGCTGTCTCGGGCGTGGGTCGTGGGGTGAAGTATCTGTCGAACCTCAACCTCGTCCTGTCGCTGATCCTGCTGATGACCTTCGTGATCTTCGGCTCCTTCGCCTTCGCGATGAGCACCTACGGCTCGGCCTTCATCGACTACATCATCCACTTCGTGTCGATCAGCTTTGCCGCCTGGGGTCCGCAGGACATCGCGGCCTTCACCGCAGCGCTGCCGGAAGATGCCAAGCCGCTCGCGGACCAGCTTTATGGCGGGGCCACCAATGCCTGGGGCGCCTGGGCCGGCTCGGACGGGTATGAGACTTTCGTCTCGGGCCTTGAAGGCGACGCCGCGGCACTGCCGCCCGAAACGCTGGCCGCTGTCTATGAGGCAGGCAATCAGGGCCGTCAGTTCGGCTGGCAAGCCGGCTGGACCACGTTCTACTGGGCCTGGTGGATCGCGTTCTCGCCCTTCGTGGGCCTGTTCCTTGCGCGTATCTCCAAGGGCCGCACCGTGCGTGAGTTCATCGTCGGCTGCGTCTTCGCACCGGCGCTGGTCTGCTTTGCCTGGATGACCATCCTCGGCGGCACCGCGATTGACCTGGAACTGACCGGCGAAGCCGCAGGGGCCATCACCGGCGCCAGCCAGACCAACCAGCTTTTCGCCACCCTGGGTCAGATGATCTCGGGCGGGTTGCTGTCGGCGCTGACTGTGATGTGCGTTGTGCTGATCATGACCTTCCTCGTGACCTCGGCCGACTCCGGCATCCTGGTGATGAACACCATCATGTCGGGCGGCAGCCAGGAGACGGGCATCAAGCACCGCATCGTCTGGGGCCTGATCCTGACCGCGGTGATCGGCACGCTGATCCTTGCCGCAGGGGAAAACAACCCGATGGATGCGCTGAAAAACGCGATGATCATCGGCGCCCTGCCCTTTACCATGGTGATGGGCCTGATGTGCATCGCTCTGGCCAAGGCGCTGTGGCGTGACGGCAAGCGTGAGAAGGCAGGCGTGATGCACACGCCCACCGGCACACCGGCCGAATAAGCCTGTCACGGCCCTGAACTCAGACGGCGCTGCCCCCGGGTGGCGCCGTTTTTCTTTGCCCTTGCCCGATGGCCGCAACCGGTATAGCGCCCGGTCAGCGCAACATCTGGGACATCCCCGCCGCCATGACCCTTGCAGATCTCAGCCGTATCGGCGCGCTTGTCTTCACCGCCTGTTGCCTGATCGTGCTGGGCGACACCGCGGGCAAGGCGCTGACCGGTGCGGGCGTGGCCCCCGTCTTTGTCGCCTGGACCCGCTTTGCCGTGGCCGCGCTGGTGTTTCTGCCATTCAGCGGGCTGGCCCTGCACGAGCTGCGCATCCTGACCCACCCGCGCGTCCTCATGCGCGGGCTTTTTGTGACCGGCGGGATCAGCTCGATCCTGACCGCGCTCCAGACCGAGCCCATCGCCAATGTTTTCGGAGCGTTCTTCATCGGCCCCATCGCGTCGACCGTGCTGGCCGTGATCTTCCTGCGCGAACGCCCGTCGCTTTTGCGCGTGGCTCTGCTGATCCTGGGGTTTGTCGGCGTGATGCTGGTGGTCAAACCGGGGTTTGGCGCCACCCCCGGCATCGGTTTTGCCGTCCTCGCCGGGGTGTTCTACGGGGCGTTTCTGGCCACCACGCGCGCCATCGCGGGGCTCTATCGTCCACGGCTTCTGCTGCTGTCTCAACTGCTGGTCGGCGCTCTGGTCCTCTCGCCCTTCGGGATTGCCACGGCCGCCCCCTCCGCCATGACCGCTTCGCTCTGGGGCCTGATCGGGCTCAGCGCCCTCGGCTCGGCGGCGGGCAACTACCTGATCGTGCAGGCCAACCGCCAGGCCGATGCCAGCCTGATCGCACCGCTGATCTACAGCCAGCTCATCGCCGCCACGATCTCGGGTGTTCTGGTCTTCGGCGACTGGCCGGATGCCCTGGCCCTGATGGGGCTGGTGACAATCCTGGTCTCCGGCCTCGGCTCGCTCTGGCTGGTGCGCGGGCGATAGGTATCCGATACCACAAACACATTCTTAATTTGCCAGCGCCATGTTGCAGAAAATCCCAAAGCGGCTTTTACTCATCGAAAGACAACCCAAACTTAATCGAAGACCCCATGCCCCTTTCCATATGCTTCAGAACAGTTCTATTCACACCCATTCTTTGCCTCAGCCTGCTTCTTCCCCGTTCTGTTCACGCGCTTGAGCCCGGCACTGTTTATGCCACCGTCCAGGTCATCGATACGCTGCTGCGCGACCCGGCCCCTGACCCTTCTTTGTCCATTCTGAAGGCCAACCGCGAATTGCTCATCGCCATGCATGACCGTCTCGACGGGATCGAAGAAGGGATTGCGAAAACATTGCTGGAGTTTGAGCTTCTTCCCAAAACCCTGCTCGACTCTCATCTTAAGGCGCAGAGCCTGGCTCTGGGCAACCGCATCACCGCCATCGGGGAAAACACGCTCGACGCCTATGTCTCGCATCGGGAAGACACGCGCAGCTTTGCTAACGACCCCCAGCGGCTGGTCCTTCTGGAAAAAGACTTACGCGCTACGCTCTTTACCAATATCAACGATATCAACACCCTGTCGCGCGACCTTCTCAAACGTTCCGAGGCACATGGTGTGCACGCCCTGACCGTGATCGCTGCGGCTTATTCCGAACTTTTCCTGCGCATTCGTTTCGCGCGCGACTTTCAAGGCAGCCCCAGCATCGTAAAATCGCAAGCCCGCCGATATCTCGACGAACTCGCGAAGATGACAGATTGGCAAAATGAAAATTCCCTTTCAGGGCTTATTCGCAAGACCGACCAGAAGATCATGGACCAGCTCGAAAAGAGCGGTGGCCGCGGACTGAGCGATTGCATAGAAACTGCGAACGGGCGCCGTTGCGAAATCTTTTCGACCTCTCCGCTTGTCACAACTGATCTCGTGGCGGGGCAAAACGATCCGGTGTTTGACGGCCTTCCGGACTGCGCTGATATCGAAATTGACCGGTTCGAATATGATGGCGGAATAACGCATCCGCTACAGCTTCAACACCAATGCCTGCACGACATAAAGCTTACCATCTCGCTTGGCGGACAGATCAACGCCCTTGGTGGCATCTGGTGCGAGCTTGGTGTCGAAGAGACGTATCACGAAATCATTCTGGGCCTTTATCGCATTCCCGACGATCGCAACGACGAAAGACGTGGCCTTTGTGTTTCAACCGTAAAACGTCCAAGCTCGGGCATGCCCAACTGCAAAGTTTCATTTGTAAAATCCGATACCACCGGCTCGACTTTCTGTATTCCACGCGACATGGGCGAATTGAAGAGGGTCACCAGCCTTTACGATAACCGACAGTTCGGAACACTGCAGGCTGCACTGAGTGACGCGCGCATGCAGGTCAGTCATTTGCAAGAGCTGCTGGATCTTCGCGATTCCCTGAGCGACATTGAACGATCTGCTCGTGCACTCATCTTTGCATTGGAAAACGTGGAAAAGGGTAACTTTGATGCGATCAGTTTTGCCGATGTGGTGCATGCAGGTGACATCGATATAGAACGCGCAGTGACAGACTATGTTCTTTTGGAGATCGAGGAAGAGTCGGAGGCCTACGACGCGTTTGTGGAGCATGTGGCAAAGCGGCGCGAAAGCGTGGCGCGCCTTGTTGCCTCACAGAACGAGGAGATCCGCACTGCCTTTGAAGATGCCGCTCAGGCAAGCGCAAACAACACCTTTCTTGAGCATCTGCACCTTGGAGCCGCGCTCTATTCGTGGATGTACGCCATCGACCGGGAGTTCAGGCCCGATCTGGGCGATTTCAATCTCGACGACATCGTCGATGAGCTAGATACGTTTGCGCAAAACGATACCGGACGCAGCCCCGCCGAAGACGCCGGCATGAAGCGCATATCGCAGATGATCAAGGTTGCCCGCTTCTGGTCCGGGTTCAGAAACGCCGCCAAGCAGATGGAAAAGATGCGACATGCCGAAGAGGCCGTGCGCAAAACCGTCCCGGTCAATCAGGTTCGCGAATTCGACGCCTTCGCAATCGGGACCGAGTTCTGCTGTTTTGTGCCCAAGGGCCAGGGCATCCTGTCGCCCAACCAGAGGTATCTGGGAACCTACCGGATCGGCGGCGGACTTGATTTCGACCTTACATCGGTGCAACCTCCTCAGGAGTAACCTGGGTCCAAAGATCGCGAAACGCGTTTTGTACAATTCGAAGGGTCAAACTGTACAAAACGTACAAAATTCCCCCCTTTGCAATCCACGCGGCAAGCCCCTATATTCAGATCGTTGGTTTCGGCCAACTATGGACATAAACGCGCTCGTAATAAGCGGATCGGACCCGGGGGCGGTACCCGGCGGCTCCACCATAAAAACCTGTCGTTGGAAGGGGTTAAGGGGCCGAAACAGGATCGACGAACGTCTAAAGGGGTTTGCTTTGTCCCGGTGAGTTACCACCGTTATCGGTACACTAAGCATAATTGCCAACGACAATCGTGCTCCGGTTGCTCTCGCAGCGTAAGCTGTTGGAAACACCGAAACTTAAGCCCTTGCCTCTAGCAAGGTAAGGCGGGGTTCGCAGGCACCTGGCAACAGAAGCCTGCACTCATTCTTCTTGACATTACAATGCTTTATGGCCAGTTTTCGCATAAGGGGCCCAACATGCGACTGCCCCGTGAGGCTCCGGCCCAAAGTCGCATCCTTGATCTATGAAGGATGTGCCATGCCCGCGCCGAATGAACTCACTCCCCCTCAGTTGAACCGCCTGATCGGAACCCCCAATTGCCCCGAGATCGACCGGATCGCCTGCCCCTTGCTGATCCGCCGCTTCGTTGACCGGCGTGCGCGTTTTCTTTTTGTCGCACCGAGCGAGGTGGAGAACGTGGCTGACAGGTTTGACGCGTTACCCTTTGATATCGATAATGTTTTCTGGACTTATCGTGGCACGGCCTGCACCTTCGACACGATGATCGAAGAGTTTCAGCTCACCTCCCCGGCGTTGTCCATCATGGCCCGGATCATCCGCAGCGCCGATATCAACAGGCACGATCTGCATCCGGCCTGTGCGGGTCTGCTCGCCCTTTCCGTGGGGCTGTCGCGGCAATACCGCGACGACCAGGCACAGCTGGAGGCCGGGATGGCATTTTATGATGCGCTTTACCGCTGGGCGCGCGACGGGCAGGACGAGGGGCATGACTGGCCCACCGCGACAGGAGCAGCCGCATGAGTGTATCCTATGGCGAGATGTTCCGCGTCTTTGGCCGGATCGGGTTGCTGTCCTTCGGTGGCCCTGCGGCGCAGATTTCCCTTATGCACGAGGAACTTGTGGACAAGCGCCGCTGGCTGGACGAGCCGCAATTCCTGGGCGCGCTCAGCTTTTGCATGCTCTTGCCCGGGCCCGAAGCGATGCAGCTTGCCACCTTCGCCGGCTGGCGGCTCAGGGGCATTCCCGGCGGGTTGATCGCGGGATTGCTCTTTGTCCTGCCCGGCGCGCTTGTGATCGCGGCCTTGGCGTTGGGGTATGCGCAGTTTGGCGGTGTGCCGCTGGTTCAGGCGCTTTTCGTGGGGATCAAGGCCGCTGTTGTGGCGATCGTTCTGCAGGCGCTGCTGAAGCTGTCGCGCAAGGCGCTGACGCAGGGCGATCACTGGGTCCTCGCCGGGCTGGCCTTTGTCGCCATGTTCGCCCTGTCGGTGCCCTTTCCCATCGTCATCGCCTGTGCAGCATTCTGGGGCGCGCTGCGCAGCGGGTCTGCGGACCGTGCCCCGCCGCTGCCCACCCACCATGCGCCACCGCCTGGCCGCACGGCCCTTGTTGCGGCGGTCTGGCTTGCCTTGTGGATGGCCCCGGTCCTGTGGGCCTGGACGGTCGAGGCACGGTTTCTTCTCGATCTGGGGCTCTTTTTCTCCAAGCTTGCCGTGGTCACCTTTGGCGGCGCCTATGCGGTGCTGGCCTATATGACGCAGGCCGTGGTCGACACCCATGGCTGGCTGACGCCTGAGCAGATGATCGACGCTCTCGGACTTGCCGAGACCACCCCCGGGCCGCTGATCCTCGTGACCGAGTTCGTGGCCATTCTTTCAGGATACCTGCAAGGTGGGCCGGGCCTCGCGCTCACCGCCGGAGCCTTCGTGCTCTGGGTGACATTCGTGCCCTGTTTCCTGTGGATATTTGCCGCAGCCCCTTATGTGGATGCGCTTTTGCACCGGCCCCGGCTCAAGGGCGCGCTGGCGGGTATTTCAGCCGCCGTGGTGGGGGTGATCCTCAATCTCTCGGTCTGGTTCGCGCTGCATGTGCTGTTTGGCGACATTCACGCGACGCGGTTCGGCCCCCTGCCCGAACTCAGCAGCTTCGCGCCCCTCAGCGCCGCGCTTGTGGTGCTGGCCGCCGTGTTTCTGCTTGTTATGCGACTGCCTATGTTATCGGTTCTGGGACTGATGGCCGCACTCGCGGCGATCGCGTCAATTTTTGGCTGACCACGACCAACGCGAAGGCTTCCACTTTCCAGCAAAAGTCCTATGCTGAGTCGTATCAGGTCCCGGAGAGCGCCATGTCTGACTCGATCGACTATGGAAAACTGATGCATCGCGCCATGCGCAGCCTGATTCAGGATGTGCTCAGCGCTGTTTCCGAAAACGGGCTTCCCGGGCAGCATCATTTCTTCATCACCTTCGACACAATGCATGGCGAGGTGCGCATGGCGGACTGGCTGCGCGAGCGCTACCCGTCGGAGATGACCGTGGTCATGCAGAACTGGTTCGACGCATTGCAGGTCACAGACGAAGGCTTCTCGGTCACGCTGAATTTCGGCGATGCGCCGGAAAACCTCTATGTGCCCTATGATGCGATCAAGACCTTTGTGGATCCGTCCGTGGAATTTGGCCTGCGGTTCGAAAGTCATGATGACGACGAAGCCGAACTTGCAGAACTGCCTGTCGCCCCGCCCGAGCTTGACCGGGCAAGCGAGCGTGCCGAGGACAAGGACGAGAATCCGAAGGCCGAAATCGTCAGCCTCGACAGTTTCCGCAAGTAACCCGCCCGGGCCTTTGCCACTATGTCGCATCGCAGCAGGCGGTGATTGCACTTTTGCTGTTGATGGGTATGAACAGGGCAAATCCGGCGTGCTGCCGCGCCCTATCTAGGAGAGATGAGCCATGACCCAGACCCGCACCGAGACCGACAGTTTTGGCCCTCTCGAAGTGCCTGCCGACAAGTACTGGGGTGCACAGACGCAGCGGTCGATCATGAACTTTCCCATCGGCTGGGAAAAACAGCCCATCGCCATCGTCCGCGCCCTGGGTGTGATCAAGAAGGCCTGTGCGATGGCCAACAAGGAGCTGGGCAAGCTTGACGAGACCCGCGCCGATGCCATCATCCAGGCCGCCGGCGAGGTGATCGAGGGCAAGTTTGACGACAACTTCCCGCTGGTGGTGTGGCAGACCGGTTCGGGCACGCAATCCAACATGAACTCGAACGAGGTCATCGCCAACCGCGCGATTGAAATCCTCGGCGGGGTGATTGGCTCGAAGGATCCGGTGCACCCGAATGATCATTGCAATATGGGTCAGTCGTCGAATGACACCTTCCCGACGGCGATGCATATCTCAACCGCCATGACCGCGCATGATGTGCTGTTGCCGGGTCTGGAGAAGCTGCACGCCGCCTTGGCGCAGAAGGTCGAGGCGTTCGACGGCATCATCAAGATCGGTCGCACCCATACGCAGGATGCAACCCCCCTGACGCTGGCGCAGGAGTTTTCAGGCTATACCCACCAGGTTGCCATGGGCATCCAGCGGGTCAAGGACGCGTTGGGCCGGATTTACGAACTGGCCCAGGGCGGCACCGCCGTGGGTACGGGGCTGAACACGACTAAGGGCTGGGACGTGATGGTCGCGAAAAACATGGCCGACATCACCGGGCTGCCATTCGTCACCGCGCCCAACAAGTTCGAGGCGCTGGCCGCCCATGACGCGATGGTGGAAATCTCGGGTGCGCTGAAAACCGTGGCGGCCTCGCTCTTCAAGATCGCCAATGACATCCGCCTTCTCGGCTCGGGCCCGCGTTGCGGGCTGGGCGAGCTGATCCTGCCCGAGAACGAGCCAGGCAGCTCGATCATGCCGGGCAAGGTGAACCCGACGCAATGCGAGGCGCTGACCCAGGTCTGTGCGCATGTGATGGGCAATGACGCCGCCGTGGGCTTTGCCGGCAGCCAGGGGCATTTCGAGCTGAATGTCTACAAGCCAATGATGGCCTATAACGTGCTGCAATCCATGCAGCTTTTGGGCGATGCCGCTTCGGCCTTTACCGACAATCTGGTGGACGGGCTGCGCGCCGATGAAACCCGGATCGACAAGCTGATGCGCGAGTCGCTGATGCTGGTCACCGCGCTGGCGCCCGAGATCGGGTATGACAACGCCACCAAGGTCGCCAAGACCGCGCACAAGAACGGCACGACCCTGAAAGAAGAGGCCATCGCGCTTGGTTTTGTCGATGAAGAGACCTTTGACCGCGTGGTGCGCCCCGAGAACATGGTGGGCCCGAAGTAATGGCTCAGCCGGTCAACCTGAACCGGTTTCGCAAGGCGAAGGCCCGGGCCGACAAACAGGCCCGCGCCGAGGAAAACGCGGTCAAGTTCGGGCGGACCAAGACGCAGAAAGATCTTGAGAAAGCCCGTGCCAAAGCGGCGTCAGATACGCTTGACGGGCATAAGCGCGAACCATGAGCGGGCGGCCTGTCAAACATTCGCTGACCTTGCACGGGCACCGCACCAGCGTGTCCCTTGAAGAGGAATTCTGGCAGGCCTTTCGAGAGATAGCCGCAGAAAAAGGAACGGCAATCAATGCCCTGGCCGCCGAAATTGATGCGGACCGAGGGATGGAGAGCGGCCTTGCATCGGCCATCCGCGTCTATGTTCTGAAGACGCTGCAGAACAGGCTCCGCTCCGACATGTAATCGCCCGTCGCTCAGTCTGCGCGACGAATGTCCTGCTCAGACAGAATATCGGAAAACAAGGCCGTCAGATCATCGCGATTGAGTTTCACATCACCTTGGGTCTGTGAGGTCAGCGATTCGGAATCGGCAATTTTGGCCGACCCGAATCCAAGCAATGTCTGTGGCAAATAGGCACTCAACAAAGCAGTCATTCTTACGCTCCTTCACAAATTCAGGCCGGGCCCCCGTCCTACTCCTGAAAGAACTGCCGCGACTATTTTCGGAAACCCCGCAAAAAGCAATCACCGTCATGGCCGCGCCTTGCATGGTGAATGTTCATAATGCCTTAATTTTAAGCATTTTCTTGAAAGATCGCGCAAAGTGACGTTACGTAACAAGCCGTTAGGACGGCTCATGCGTGTTTCGGATCCGTCAACAATGGTTCCGGCCTGAGATTTTTAGCCATATTCCGTCCTTGCCACGGACCGTCAGATGGGCCACCGGCATTGCCGGACGTTCGGTCACCGCGTCAAACCGCAGGGCGCGCACCAGCATGGCCAACAGAAGCGGCCCTTCGATCATCGCAAAGCCCGCCCCGGTACAGACCCGTTGCCCGGCCGAGAACGGCATATAGGCCGTCCGCAGGCAGGCGCGTCCGTTTTCGGTCTGAAACCGCGCCGGGTCAAACCCGTCGGGATTGTCCCACAGCCTCTCATGCCGGTGCTGGTGCCAGGGGCTGAGGACGATCTGGCTGCCCCGGGGCACGTCCCGGTCACGAAACCTCTCAGGGCAGGCCGCTTCGCGCACCATCATCGGCACCGGCGGATAGAGCCGAAGCGTCTCGCGGAAAACATCGCGTGTGACGGGCAGTTTCGCCATATCGCCAAATTCGGGCGCATCACCAAGCGCCGTCGCTTCTGCCGCCACCCTGTCCTGCCATTCAGGATAGAGCGCCAGAAGGTAAAGCGCCCAGGCCAGGGCCGAGGCGCTGGTTTCATGGCCTGCCAGAAAGAAGATCGCCACCTGGTCGACCATCTCCTCGGTGTCAAAACGCTCGCCGGTCTGCGGATCGGCAGTGGTCATGATCTTGCTGGCCAGATCGTCGGGCGCGCAGCCGCTTTCGATCTCGGCCATCCGGTCTGCGGTCAGGGTCGTGATCAGGCTGCGAATCTCGCGCGCGGTGCGTTTCGTCTCGGCCCGGTGAAATCGCGGCACCCAGTGCGGCAGAGGCAACAGCGCCCCGAGGTTGAGCACCGGTTGTGTGCGCTGATGTTCCCGGAACGCCTCAAAGACCCGGCTGGCCACCTCATGTTCGATGGGAATGGAAAACAGCGTGCGAAAGATCACATCGGCGGCCACATGGCTGGTTTCAGGTTCGATGTCATGCGGCTGGCCATCCGCAAGGGCCATGAGCCGCGTCACCGCCCCCTGCCCCGCGGCCACCATCGCCGGAAACACATCGCGAAGCCGCCCGCCCTCGAAAGCCGGGTCGATGATCCGCCGCTGGCGTTTCCAGGTCTCGCCATTGGTCACAAAGACCGAATTGCCCAGAAGCGGCGTCAGCCCCTCGCGCACCCGGTCGGATTTGGGGAAATCATCCGGCCGCTCCTTCAGGACGAGGTCAACAAGCTCGGGCTGGTTGCACAGGAATGAGCGGAAGAAAGGCGTGCGAAATTCGGCCATCCAGGCGCGGTAAAGCCGCGCGGGCTGCGCCGACAGGATATCTTGCCGGAAAAGCCGCAGATACCGCCGGAACGACACGTGCCCTTCACGGGCGGGCGGTTTGGGCGGCAGCGTCATGATGCGATCCCGGGATACTTATTGACGGTCGCCTCGATCCGGCTGGGCGACGGGGTGCGGCCCGCATAGCGGTCGCCCAGTGTGAGGGGCCCGGCGGTGATCTGAAAGTAATCGTAGTCGCCCGGACGGTCGAAGGCGCAAAGATACTGAAAGTGCAGCCGGAAGAAGCGGCGTTTGAGCGCCTTCCACCGCTCGGGGCTGAGCGTTTGGGTGAAGGCGGCGGAAATCACCAGCGGCCAGCGCTTGCCCTCGGGCGGGTGGGTGGAGACAGACACCGGATCACATAGCGCAAAGGCGCACCCATCGCCGGGGGCGGTGACATCGACCCAGGTGAGTTCGTCCCGGGTGCTGAGGTAGTGAAGATCGGCGCGCAGGCGGTGGGCGTCGCGCAGGAAGGAGACCATAGGCACCACCTGCCCAAGCGTGAGAAAACTCAGCGCCGGGCCGTTGTCGGGCAATTGCCCGGCCCGGATGAGATCCGCCAGTATCGACACCCCCAGATGCGCCCCCGAAGAATGGCCGACGACGAGCACCTCGTCGCTCCCTTGCGTGAGCGCCTCGGCAATCTCGGCCGTAAATTCGGCCATCCGTGCCTCCAACTCGGGCGGATTGGCCCCTTTGGATTGCGCTGAATAGGCATAGTCATGCATCAGGTAATAGGCAAAGAGCTTGTTGTCCTTGGATTTGAACCAGTGCAGCAGGCCGAGGAAAAGGCCAAAGGCGACAGCCCAGGAGGCCAGAGCGCCCGCAAGGCCGAGCACGGGCACCAGCATCGCCCTGCCCGCCCAGATCACCCCGGCCGCCAAGGCCAGGGCGACCAGCAACTGCACCAGCAGGAACACCACCGGATAAAGGGCTGCGATGACCGGCCCCTTGCGCAGGCGCATCAGCCGGAACAGCGCGCCGGAGGAGATATAGGTCCAGGCGGTGCGCATGAGTTGCAGGTAGGTTTGAGCGATCCCCTGTTCCATGCTGTCGCGCACGATGTCGGACCAGACAAGCACCTCGAAATCGGCCTCGACCGTCCGTGCGTCGATCACCCCCTCGACATGCCAGCCATATCGACCACCGCTTTTACCCGGCGACAGGGCGATCTCGTAGCCTGACACGCGCGCCTGTTCCGCGCCTTCCTTGCGATAAAGCTCACGGTAGCGGCGCGGATGGATCGGGTCATAACCCGGAATGTAAAAGACGCGCCGTTTGCGCACCGGGGTTTCGGGATTGCTGCTCATGCCAAACCTCTTATGCGCAAAAGCCTAGCGCAGGATTCCGGCGAGAGTAAGGCTTATCCTTGTGCGGCGCGGGCTTATCCGAGCGCGGCAAGGGCCGGGAACATTTCCAGCAGCCAGTAGGAGAAAGCGGCAAATCCGCCTGTCAGCATCAGCAGGCCGATGGTCCAGAGCAGAAGCCCCATGACCCGCTCGATCTGTTCCATATGCCGTTTCATCCAGGTCATGAGACCGCCCAGACGCGGCAGGAACGCCGCCACCAGCAGGAACGGCACCCCAAGTCCGATGGCATAGACCGCAAGAAGCAAGGTGCCCCGGCTGACCGATGCCTCGGCCGCGGCAAGCGACAGGATCGCACCAAGCTGCGGGCCGATGCAGGGGGTCCAGCCGAAGGCAAAGGCGAGGCCAAGAATATAAGCCCCAAAAGAGCTGCCTCCGCGGTCGCCCGCGTCCATGCGCGCCTCCCGGTCGAGAAAGCCGATCCGGTAGATACCGATGAAATGCGCGCCGAAAATCATCACGATGACCCCGGCGATGGTGTTGAACCAATCCTGATAGGCCAGGAACATCATGCCCGCCGCAGAGGCCGCGAAGCCGAGGAAAAGAAACACCGTGGAGAGGCCCAGCACAAAGAACAGCGCGGGCACAACCGCGCGGCGGCTTTGTGCGCCGCTGTCGGAAAGCTCGGACATTGTCACCCCGCTCATGTAAGCAAGATAGGGCGGCACGATGGGCAAGACGCAGGGGCTGAGGAAAGAGATAACCCCCGCCAGTAGCGCCACGATCATGGCGGGCAGCAACGCCGCGTCGATGATTTCGATTCCGAACATATCCCCCACATAGTCCTATTCACCGCCTGCGTCACGTGGCCAGAAGTCACATCCCCGTGGACAAGATGAAACAAGCGGCCTATGTCGCGGCTAAAGCGTTTCGTGAAACACCTGACCCCCTGCGTTTCGCGACGCGCAGCGAAACCCGCGTATCTTGCGCATGCTTCGGCTCAGGTGATGTCTCAGGTTAAAGGCGAAACGGTTTATGGATGCGGATGACACGATAGATGCACGCGGTCTGCTCTGCCCGCTGCCGGTGCTGAAGCTGCGCAAGCGGATGAAAACGCTCGCCCCGGGCGCCCGGGTGACACTTTGGGCCGACGATCCGGCGGCGGTGGTGGATGTGCCGCATTTCTGCAGCGAGTCCGGCACCACGCTCGTCTCGATGACCGAGGCCGAGGGGTATCAGGTCTATCTTCTGCGCAAACCCGGCTGAGAAACCGTAGGGTGCGTGATTTCACGCACCCCACGCTGATCTTTGATTACCGGCCGATGGCCCACCAGCCCCGGCGCTTGGGCTTGTCCGCGTTATCCTGGCCCTCGCCTTCGGCGTTCGCGACGGCGGCCTCGGTGACAGACGCCTCCTCAGCGACCGGCTCCGGCTCGGCCACAGGCTCGGCTGCGGTTTCGGCGGCAACAGCAGGCTCGGGCTCCGGCGCGGGCTCTCCGGCCGCCTCAGGCTCTGCTGGGGCCTCTTGAGGCTCTGCGGCGGGCTCGGCTTTCTTGCGCCGTGTCCGGGTCGGCTTTTTCTTTGGCTTCTCCGCGGCCTCATCTTCTGCAGGCGTGTCCTCTGCAGGCGTGTCCTCCGCAACAGGCGCTGCATCGGCTTCGGCCTCGACAGATGCCTCGGATGGGGCCTCGGACGGTGCCTCAGCCCCCTCCGCGTCCTTCTTGGCGGGTTTGCGGCGCGAGCGGCTGCGCTTGGGCTTGGGCGCGTCTTCCGCATCAGCCTCGGCAGGTGCCGCGTCAGGCTCACTTGCCTCTGCGGCCTCGGGCTGCTGCTCCTCGCTGTCGCCAGATGTCTCGGCGTCCTGCTCCTGGGCGTCTGCCCCGTCCCTCTGCGACTTGGGCTTGCGGCGGCGGCGGCGGCGGCGCTTCTTGGGCTTGGTCTCCTCGCCCTCTCCCTCCGGGGTAACGGCATCGGTGGCCTGCGCCTCGTCCTCGTCCACCTCATCCATGATCGAGCTGTCCACCGACACGACCGGGGCGACCGCCTCGGGCACGACCCGCGTGGCGGTCTTGAACTTCTCAAGGCTGAAATCGGGGCTGACCAGCATCGGATCGCCTTCGATCCGTACGCTCAGACCATAGCGCGCCTCAATCTGCGCCACATGTTCGCGCTTCTGGTTCATCAGGTAATTGGCGATACCCACAGGGCATTTCACCAGCACCTCGCGGGACCGGCGGCGCACGCCCTCTTCCTCGATCTGGCGCAGGATGGAGAGCGCCAGGTTGTCATCCGAACGGATCAGGCCGGTGCCGTGGCAGGCCGGGCACGGCTGTGTCGTGGCCTCGATCATGCCCGGACGCAGACGCTGACGGGACATCTCCATCAGGCCGAAGCCCGAGATGCGGCCCACCTGGATGCGGGCGCGGTCGGTTTTGAGCCGGTCCTTCATGCGCTTTTCGACGGCGGCGTTGTTCTTGCGCTCGTCCATGTCGATGAAGTCGATCACGATCAGGCCGGCAAGGTCGCGCAGGCGCAGCTGACGCGCCACCTCGTCGGCGGCTTCCAGGTTGGTCTTGAGCGCGGTCTCCTCGATCGAGCCTTCCTTGGTGGCCCGGCCAGAGTTCACGTCGATCGCCACCAGCGCCTCGGTCACACCGATGACGATATAGCCGCCCGATTTGAGCTGCACCGTGGGGTTGAACATGGCCGACAGGTACGATTCGACCTGATAGCGCGCGAAAAGCGGCATGGCCTCGGCATAGTGTTTCACGTTCTTGGCGTGGGACGGCATGATCATTTTCATGAAGTCCTTGGCGATGCGATAGCCGCGCTCGCCTTCCACCAGAACCTCGTCAATCTCGCGATTGTAAAGGTCGCGGATCGAGCGTTTGATCAGGTCGCCTTCCTCATAGATCTTCGCGGGTGCGATGGATTTCAGCGTCAGCTCGCGGATCTGCTCCCACAGGCGCTGAAGATATTCGTAGTCGCGCTTGATCTCGGATTTGGTGCGCTTGGCCCCCGCGGTGCGGATGATCAGGCCCGCGCCCTTCGGCACGTCGATCTCGTTCGCGATTTCCTTGAGCTTCTTGCGGTCCGGCGCGTTGGTGATCTTGCGGCTGATGCCGCCACCACGCGCGGTGTTGGGCATGAGCACGCAATAACGGCCCGCAAGGCTGAGATAGGTGGTCAGCGCCGCGCCCTTATTGCCGCGCTCTTCCTTGACGACCTGAATCAGCAGGATCTGGCGAACCTTGATGACTTCCTGGATCTTGTAGCGGCGCGGGCGTGGTTTGCGCGGCGGGCGGATGTCCTCGTGGTCGTCGTCATCGGCCACGGATTCGATATTCTCATCCTTGGCCGTGGCATCGGCGCGACGCGGTTTGTCATCGTCTTCATCCGCAGCTTCCGCATCTTCGGCGTCGGCCACATCGACCACGTCCGCATCAGGGGTCACGTCCGCGTCGACCTCGTCGGCCTCTTGCGTGTCCGCCTCGGCGGTGTCCTCTGTGTCGTCCGAAGGCTCCTCAACCGGGGTTTCGGCCACGGTCTCCATCGGCGACAGGCCCTCGTCGCTCTGCGCGGTCTCAGCGGTGTCGGTATCGGCCTCGTCACCCAGATCGATCGTCTCCATCCCGGAAATCTGATCGTCGGACACTTCGGTCGAGACAACCGCATCCTCGGCCTGGGTCTTTTCGGCCTTCGACTTGGAGCGAGAGCGCGACCGGCGCGTGCGCTTGGGTTTTTCCTCTTCTTCCTCGTCGCGGCGCTTCATGGCCTCGGCATATGCGCGCTCTTCTTCCATGAGCGCTTCGCGGTCGGCGAGCGGGATCTGGTAGTAATCGGGGTGGATCTCTGAAAAGGCGAGGAAACCGTGCCGGTTCCCGCCGTAATCGACAAAGGCCGCCTGAAGCGACGGCTCGACCCGCGTTACCTTGGCGAGGTAGATATTTCCGGCGAGTTGCCGTTTGTTTTCGGATTCAAAGTCAAATTCCTCAACCTTGTTTCCGTCAACCACCACGACGCGGGTTTCCTCCGCGTGGGTGGCATCGATAAGCATTTTCTTAGCCATTGTTTCCTGTTGCACGATGCCAACAGACCCATCGCCCCCGGGGGCGCGGCTGTCAGATCATCATGTCCAATAGTGGCGAGGGGAGCGACGGCGGTGCGGGCGACCGGCTGGCCCCCTGCTCTCACCTTTGTCAATGTCGCGCCTTGCATCGCGTTGGTCTCCGACGGCACATCGTTATGTGCAGCCCGTTCTAGGCCCCAAGCGCTCGCGATATCCGTTCACGCCCGTGGGCTGTTCATCTGACCCTGTTATCTAGGATCACATTTTTCGGTCTGTTCGTGGGGTGGTCAAAGTGACACCAGGCCACCGATCACCATAAACAGAAAAACTCACCGGGATTTTGCGCATAGCGTCATGGCAACCGCCCGTACCCCTACATAAGATGGGATGGGCCGGTTTTACAATCCGAAAGTGCAGGAGGGCAGCGACCGGCGCTGAATTTTTTCCGTCCAGACGTGGCGCATCCGATGCGCGGGCGGCCCGACATCCTGCCTCGTCCTGTCAGTTATCCTGGCACTGTTCGGCAGGGAAGTATGCGCTTTTCATCGGTGCCGCGCAGAACCAGCTGCGCAGCCGGTCGCGATGGACGAACAAGGGCGGATCATAGGTGTGACGGCTTGAGACCGGCCAAATAAAATAGGGCTCCACCGAATACTGCGCGGTCAGCAAGCGCAGGATGGGTGTCTGACCCGGCTCGGGCCAGCCCTCGAAAACCATGTAGGAAAACCGGATGTGGCGGGCCAGATCTTCGGGCAGGCCAAAGGCCTCGGCATAGTCGAGGGTTAAAAAACTGTCATCGGTCAGCACCGTGTAATCGACTTGTGGGATCTCGGTGCTCTGCGAGACCGGATCAGGCAGGGCCAACCCGCTATCGCTGATCTCGGGATCTGTCAGCGCCACGCGATGCACCTCTCTTCCGGCTGCAATGGCCTGAAACGGCCAGGACAGCTCGGGATGCCC
This sequence comes from Roseovarius faecimaris, assembly GCF_009762325.1. Classification (NCBI taxonomy): domain Bacteria; kingdom Pseudomonadati; phylum Pseudomonadota; class Alphaproteobacteria; order Rhodobacterales; family Roseobacteraceae; genus Roseovarius; species Roseovarius faecimaris. The sequence continues at coordinate 1,650,652 of NZ_CP034348.1, read as the reverse complement.
TGCTCTGAGATTATCGGCCGCCGCCCAATACACCTCGGCCAGACCGCCGTGGCGCAACGCGTAATCGCAAATATCCCTGCCGCAGATTGTCGATTCGGTCTCCACAAAGATCACCCGTTTTCCCGCGAAATCGAGCGTTTCCGGCACAAAGGAAGCCGCCTGTACCGCCGCACCGATCCGCGCGGCGTGCCACTGACTTTTTGCCGCCGGTATGACGCCCGCGGCCACCAGGCCGACCAGCACCAAACAGCCCAAAATCTTGTAGCCCTTTCGGATCAACACCCAGGCGAGCAGCAACATCGCCAAAACGAAAAGCGCAAAGCCTCCGTACAGGATCAGATAGGCAATGGCGTAACCTGATCCGTTCATGTCAGATGTCCAAAGATCATCCGAGCCCCTGAAAGCCAAAGCGTATGGCGGCGGGCTTTGGGATCATGCTGACCTGTCGCGCGCAGCAAATCCCAGCCATCCGCGGCGGCCGAAGGGCAAACACAGGAACGTTGTTGGCCAGCACCAGACAAGCGACGACCGAGAGGGACAATTACTGTGACAAGCGACACGCGCTTGCCAGTCCCGCGCGTCAACCAAGATAGTCCGAGCGCTGAAGCCCGTATTTCGCCATTTTCTCGTTCAGCGTCCGGCGCGGCAGGCACAGCTCTTCCATCACGGCAGCGATAGAGCCCTTGTGGCGGCGCATGGTGTTGTCGATCAGCATGCGCTCGAAGGCTTCGACATATTCCTTCAGCGGCTTGCCTTCGGTGGTCATTACCGGCTGCATGTCCTGATGATCCGACATCAGCAGCGAGGCGATGGTGCCACTGCCCCGGCGCTCCTGCAGCACGGCGCGTTCGGCCACATTGTAGAGCTGGCGCACATTGCCGGGCCACGGGGCCTGGAGAAGCTGGGCGGCTTCCTGTGCCGTCACCTGGGGCGGCTCACAGCCATAATCATCGGCAAATTCCTCGCCAAAACGGGTGAACAGCGTCAGGATATCCTCGCCGCGCTGGCGCAGCGGTGGCACGGTGATGCGCAGGCTTGCCAGCCGATAGAAGAGATCGGCGCGCAGGGCGTCCTCACAGGTCCGGTCCTGTTCCTGCATATTGCAGATCGCCACGATGCGGGTCTCGGGCGGCGTGCCCTCTTCGTTGATGAATTTCAAGAGCTTTGCCTGGGCCGCATCGCTCAGCGCCTCGATATCCTCCAGCACCAGCGTGCCGCCGCGGGCCTCTTCGACCGCGGGAAGCTGGCTGTCATCGACCTGCATCGGGCCAAAGAGCCGCTTGATCAGCGCGTCCTCTTCAAAGCCGGAGCAGCTTACCAGTACGAATTTCTTGCCCGCGCGCGCGCCGACCGCGTGCAGTGCATGAGCCACCAACGTCTTGCCGGTGCCGGTCTCGCCTTCGATCAGCACATGCCCGTCGGCCTGACCCAGATCGAGGATATCCTCCTTGAGCCGCTCCATCACCGGGCTGGAGCCGATGAGCTTTTTCATCAGCTGCCCGCCTTCGGAGAGCTCGCGGCGCAGCGCCCGGCTGTCGAGGGTCATCCGGCGCGCCGTCGTGGCCTTCTTGGCCAATTCGTTCATCCGGTCCGGGTTGAACGGCTTTTCGAGGAAATCATAGGCCCCGATCCGCATCGCTTCGACCGCCATGGGCACATCGCCGTGGCCGGTGATCATGATCACGGGCAGAGAACTGTCATTGCCCATCAGCTTTTTCAGGAACTGCATTCCGTCCATGCCGGGCATCTTGATGTCGGTCACCACAATGCCGGGATAATCCGGACCGATCCCCTTCAGCGCCTCCTCGGCGCTTGGAAACGCCTCGGTGTCATAGCCCGACAGCGCCAGCCACTGGCTGATCGACTGGCGCATATCCTTTTCATCGTCGACGATGGCAATCTTCATGGCGGCTGGCATGGCTCGTTCACTCCGCAGCTCTGGTTTCTTCCGGTAAGATAGGAAGCTGCATTTCAAATACAGCCCCCCCGCCCGTGGCATTTCGTGCCGTCAGGCGTCCGCCCAAGTCGTTGACGATCCCCGAGGAGATCGCAAGACCCAGCCCAACCCCGTCGCCGGGCTGTTTGGTGGTGTAGAAGGGCTCAAAGAGGTTCTCCAGATCCTCGATCCCATGACCATTGTCGCGCACGGTCAGCACCGCCGTCTCGCCCGCTGCGAGCAGGATCTCGATCCTGGCATCGGGCACTGTCCGGGTCGCGTCGAGCGCATTGCGCAGCAGGTTGATCATCACCTGTTCGATCCGCACCCGGTCCCCCATCACCAACACCGGATGATTGGGGATCGCCCGGCTGATCTGAACCTTCCGCTGGCGCAGCTGCGGCTCCATCATCGCAAGCGCCGAAGACAGCGCATCGCCCATATTTACAGGCGTAAGCGTCTGTCCGCTCTGGCGCGCGTAAGATTTGAGCTGCTTGGTGATCGCCCCCATCCGCTCGATCAGATCGTCGATCCGCTGGAACGATCCCACCGCCTCTTCGGGGCGGTTGCGCTGCAGCAGAAGCCGGGCGCCCGCGAGGTAGGTTTTCATCGCGGCAAGCGGCTGGTTCAGTTCATGACTGACCGCCGCCGACATCTCGCCCAGAGCGGCCAGTTTGGAGCTTTGCGCCAGCGTCTGTTCGGCCACGGCGAGGTTTTCCTGCACGCGGCGGCGCTCGGCGATTTCCCGCTGGAGGCGCGCGTTCAATGCGCGAAGCTCTGCCGATTCCCGCTGAAAGACGGCCATGCGAAACGCCGTTTTGCGACTCAGAAAATAGAATGCCAGTGCCAGCAGAATCGCGAAGACCATGATTTCGAGCGCCAGGACACCGTTCACTTTCTCGCGCACGCTGGCATAGGTGGTGAAGGACGCGATCCGCCAGCCCCGGAAGGCCACGCGCCCCTCCACCCGCATCACCGCCTCGCCTTCGAGATAGGCATCTGCTGGCACCATCGTCCAGTCGGCGGTGGCCTGGATCGCGCGGCGAATGGCCGAGGTCACGGGTTCACGCGCCAGCGCCTCGGCTTCCTTCAGGCCGCGCCACCGCGGCTCGGTGGCCAGAATGATCGTGCCTTCGCTGTCGGTCACCAGCACGGCGTCGGAAATGCCGGCCCAGGCGCGTTCATATTTCTTCAGATCGATCTCGACGACGATCACGCCGACAAGCTGGTTCTGACTTTCGATTCGCCGTGAGTAGAAGAACCGGTAATTGGTTGTCTCATCGGGCAGGACGCTGAAAATCGTGTCAACCGAACGGGTTGCATCGACATAATAGGGAGATTGCCGGTGATTCAGGCCCAGCAGATTGCGCTCGGTCGACGCCACGGCACGCCCGTCATTGTCCAGAAGCGTCAGCGCCTTTGCCCCGATCTCGTCCAGAAAAGAGATGAGCCGCGCCGTGGATTGCGCATAATCGCCGGAGTTCAGCGCCGAGATCAGCGCCGGGTCACGCGCCAGAAGCTGCGGCACAATCGCGTTCTGGCGCAATTCCGACAGCAGGTTCCCGCTATAGAGCGCCAGCCGAAGCTCGGCCCGGTTGCGGGTGTTCTCGGTGAAACGGTCGGTCAGCAGGCGGTTGGTCACCGACACGACCGCAATCGCCAGCACAACCAGCAAAAGCAGCGCCGCGCGGGATCGCCAGCCCGTCGTGCGCATCCGTTTGACCGGTTGAGAGATCGGCGCGTCGCTCATGGCAACAAGCTACGCCTAAGGGGCGTGCGGCTCAAGTCAGGCCTGCACCAGAGCCCCCACCATGCTGGCGAACATCGCCGCACCGTCGGTGCCGCCATGGGCGGCTTCGGCGCGACGCTCGGGGTGCGGCATCATCCCCAACACCCGCCGGTTGGACGACAGAACCCCTGCGATGTCTTGCATCGAGCCGTTCGGGTTGTCCGTATAGGTAAAGGCGATCCGGTCGTCGCCCTGAAGCCGCGCCAGCGTTTCGGCATCGACATGGTAATTGCCGTCATGATGGGCGATCGGCACGGTGATCTCCTGGCCTTTCTTGTAGCCGGAGGTAAAGATGCTGTCGGTGGTTTCAACCCGCAAGCCAATGTTCTTGCAGATATATTTCAGACCCGCATTGCGCAGAAGCACCCCGGGCAGAAGCCCCGTTTCGGTGAGCACCTGAAACCCGTTGCAGACGCCGAACACATAACCACCCTTCTCTGCATGTGCCTTGACCGAGCGGCAGATCGGCGAGTTGGCCGCAATCGCCCCGCAGCGCAGGTAATCGCCAAAGGAGAAGCCGCCTGGAATGCCGATCAGGTCCACCCCCTGCGGCAGGTCCTGATCCTTGTGCCAGACCATCGATACCTTCGCCCCTGCACGCTCCAGCGCGACGGCGAGATCACGGTCACAATTCGATCCGGGAAAGGTGATGACGGCAGCATGCATGGGATCAGATCCTTAGGTTGCAAAATCGGTGATAACGGCCACGCCCGGCGGCGCGGGATGATCGAACGCGGCCAGCTCGTCACTGGCCTGGGTGAGAGATACCCTGCGGGTCACCAGCGGCGCAAGGTCCACATGGCCCCCGGCGATAAGATTGAGCAGATCGGGGTAGCGCCAGCTTGGCATGCCGCGCGTTCCGTGAATACTGAGCTGCCCGGAATAGAGCGCATCCATAGGCAGGTTCATCGTCACATGCTCGCCCGCGGGCATGCCGATCTGCACCATCCGGCCCAGTTTGCGCAGGCTGCGCATGGCCGCCACGGTGGTGGTCTCGATCCCCAGCGCCTCGATGGCGACATGCGCGCCGCCTTGGGTGATCTCGCGCACGGCGTCCGTGGCCCCGGTCCGGGCGGCATTCACCACGGCATCGGCCCCAAGAGAGGTGGCATAGTCAAGCTTGTCCTGCACCACGTCGACCACCACGACCCGCGCACCAAGCGCCCGGCCCAGAAGCAGCGTCGATATCCCAACCCCACCCCCGCCAAACACGGCCAGCCACTCGCCCGGCTGCACCTGCGCACGACCCACCAGCGCCTGCCAGGCGGTTGTCACGCGACAGCCAAGCGCTGCTGCAACTTCGGGCAGCAAACCATTGGGAAGGCGTGTTAAATTCGCATCCGCATGCGCCACGGCGATCAGTTCGGCAAAGGCACCGTCACAGGTGAAGCCCGGCACAACCTGGTCGGTGCAAATCGTCTGATGCCCTGCGGCGCAATCCGGACAGCCGCCGCAGGCAAGGATAAAGGGGGCAATCACCCGATCGCCGACCTGCCAGCGGGTCACGCCCTGGCCCACGGCCACCACCTCGCCGCAATATTCATGACCCGGGATCATCGGCAGTTGCACATCCGGGTCCGCGCCTGTCCAGGCATGCCAGTCGGACCGGCAGATGCCACAGGCCAGCACGCGCAAGACAACCCCACCTTCGGGCGGGCTTGGGTCAGGCAAGGTTGTGATGTTCAGGGGCGCGCGCCAGCCGGTGAGCTGTGCCGCGCGCATGGCTTAGCCCATCTCCACCGAGTAGCTTTCGATCACCGTATTCGCCAGCAGCTTCTCGCACATCTCGCGCACGGTGTCCTCAGAGGTGCCATCGGCCAGATCCAGCTCGATCACCTTGCCCTGGCGCACGCTCTCGACCCCGTCAAAGCCAAGCTGGCCCAACGCATGGCGCACCGCCTCGCCCTGCGGGTCGAGCACTCCGTTTTTCAGCATGACATGAACGCGGGCTTTCATAGGGCTCTCTCCGGGCTTAGTTGATCAGTGTCGGGCGGGTCATGGGCGTTGCCCCCTTGGGCAGCACGCCAAGGCGCTTGGCAACTTCGGTGTAGGCATCCGTCAGGCTGCCCAGATCGCGGCGGAACACATCCTTGTCAAGCTTCTGACCGGTCTCGATATCCCACAGCCGGCAGCTGTCGGGGCTGATTTCGTCCGCCACGATCAGGCGCATGAAATCGCCCTCATAGATGCGGCCGATCTCGATCTTGAAGTCGATGAGGCGGATGCCCACGCCGAACATGATCCCCGACAGGAAATCATTGACCCGGAGTGCCAGGCTCAGGATATCGTCCATGTCCTGCTGGCTGGCCCAGCCGAAGGCGGCGATATGCTCTTCGGTGACCAGCGGATCGCCCAGCTTGTCATCTTTGAGGCAATATTCAACGATCGGACGTGGCAGTTGCGTGCCCTCTTCCAGCCCGAGACGCTTGGCCATCGTGCCTGCGGCAAAGTTGCGCACGATCACTTCCAGCGGCACGATCTCGACCGAGCGAACCAGTTGCTCGCGCATATTCAGCCGTTTCAGGAAATGCGTCGGCACCCCGATATTGTTCAGCCCGGTCATGAAATATTCGCTGAGCATGTTGTTCAGCACGCCTTTGCCTTCGATCACCGCCTTTTTTTCGGCGTTGAAGGCGGTGGCGTCATCCTTGAAATACTGGATGATCGTGCCCGGCTCGGGGCCTTCATAGAGGGTCTTGGCCTTGCCTTCGTAAATCTTCTTGCGTCGTGTCACGGGTGCACTCCGGTCAAAGCGCCGGGGCCATCCCGCGCGCCGTTGCCGCCCTCATAGTGCAAGGGGCCGATTGCCGCAAGATGGCGCGAAGCCCCTTGCGCAGCCGCGCGCGGGATTGCATATCTGACTGGAACCGAAACGCAGGCCCAGGGGATACGCCGATGAGCACCTTTGACGATCGCGAAAGCGCCTTTGAAAACAAATACGCCCATGACGAGGAAATGCAGTTCAAAGCGGCTGCGCGCACCAACAAGCTCCTGGGTCTCTGGGCCGCTGAGCTGATGGGCAAGACCGGCGAGGCCGCAAACGCCTATGCCAAGGAAGTCATCATTGCCGATTTCGAGGAAGCCGGCCACGAGGATGTCGTGCGCAAGGTGGCGGGCGATCTGGGCGATCTGGCCGATGCCGATACGGTCCGCAACAAAATGACCGAGTTGAGCGCCATCGCCAAGGAACAGGTGATGAACGAGGCGGACTGACCGCACACCCTGACTGGCAGGATCTTGGGAAAACGCGGCACGATATGCCGCGTTTTTCTTTTGGAACCGGTGCCTCTTAAGCCTTCGCTAATCCATTCCCCATAGGCTTGCCCACGGGGTCAGGCGAAGGGGATTCACTTGCGCAATCTGGTTGTGATTGGTCTGGCGCGGGCCAGGCCGCTTGCCCGTCTGTTGGTGCCGCTGCTGATCGGCGCGGGCTGTCTCTGGCTCCTGTCCCGGCAGATGGAGCGGAGCAGCCTGGCAGGCATCGGTCCGGCACAGGCCACCCTGCCCCTGCCGCAGTGGATTGGAGCGCTTGCGGCGACCGCGCTCAGCTTTTGGGCGCTGGGACGCTACGACGTGATCTTTCATCGCATGATCGGCACCGGCACGCGCGATGGTGACGCTGTGCTCAGCGGGGCCTCTTCCATTGCCATCGCTCAGGTTCTGGGCATGGGGGTGCTGACCGGGGCGTTGGTGCGCTGGCGTATCCTGCCCGGGCTGAGCCCCGCACAGGCCACCAAGATCGCGTTTGGCGTCGCGGTCAGCTTCCTGATTTGCCTGCTGGCGCTGGTGGCGATCATGGCCTTTGTCGCGCCGTCGCCTTTGGCGCCGACGCCACTTGCAGCCGTTGTTATTTTTATCATATTTATCTGTATTATACTGGGCATTCTTTATCCTGAAACAACACTCCTGAAGCATCGGATAGCGGCCCCGCCGCTGCGTGCCGCTCTGTGGATGATGCTGTTCTCGGCACTGGATACAGCGGCGGCCGCGACGGCGCTCTATCTGCTGTTGCCCACGGGCAGTGCCCTGGCCTGGCCGGTGGTGTATATGGCCTATCTGCTGTCGCTATGCGCGGCGCTCTTCACCGGGACGCCGGGCGGGGTCGGGCCATTTGAACTGGTGCTGCTGACCTGCCTGCCTGCAGTGCCCGAGGCAGAGCTGCTGGCCGGGATCGTGGCGTTCCGGCTGATCTATTATGCGCTCCCGGCACTTCTGGCCATTCGCTTTCTTGCGGTGCCGCTAAGGCACCCGCCCCGCGCGCAGGATGGTTTGCGCCCGCTGAGCGACGCGGCCTTGCATGAAGCCCCGCGCGCCGAGCTGGGGGTTTGCCGTCAGAACGGGGCCCGCTCGCTGAGCTTCGGCGGGGCTGAACTTGCCGTACTTACGCTGCCGCAAACCGTCACGGCGCTGTTTGATCCCCTGCGCGGGAAAAGCCGCGCCATGCTGCCCGCCCTTGCCGCTCAGGCCCAACGCGAAAACCGCTGGCCCCTGGTCTACAAATGTAGCGCCGGGATGGCGCTGCACGGGCGGAAACTCGGCTGGTCCGTTTTGCACATCGCCGATGAGGCGGTGATAGACCCGCTGCGGTTCGACCCCTCCGGACCTGCCTTTCGGCAGTTGCGCCGCAAACTGCGGCAGGCCGAAAAAGCCGGGATCTGCGTGGCCCGATGTACCGAACCGCAGCGCCCGGAATTGCGCCGGATCGACGCCGAATGGCAGGCAGAAAATGGTGCGGCTCGCGGGCTGTCCATGGGCCGGTTCTGCCCGGGGTATCTGCGCGATCACCACATTTATATCGCCCGGCATGGGGATGAAATTGTTGGATTTATCAGCCTTCACGCCAATGCCCAGGAGGTCTGTCTCGATCTGATGCGCACAAGAGCGTCAGCACCGAATGGCACGGTGCACCTGATGATACAGACCGCGATTTCCCAGGCGGCCGCGGCGGGGTATCGGCGCTTCTCTCTTGCGGCGCTGCCCTGTCGCGCGGGCCCGGATGACAGCCCCCTGCGCCGCCTCGCGCTGCGGCTTACGCGGCCCGGCAATGCCGAAGGGCTTGCGCGCTTCAAAAGCTGCTTCGCCCCGCGCCTGCAACCGCTTTACGCCATGGCCCCGCATGGCCCGGCCCTTGCGCTGGGTCTCGCCGATCTTGCCCTCGCCATCAGGCGCGACGGTTCAGACCGGGTTCATGATGATCATGAAGAAAATGCATTTGCGCCGGCGGCTCAAACGTGAAAAATCGGGTCAACGTCATCAAAGGCTGGCCAATGACCAACGCATTTACCGATATGCTGAGTTCCCGCGAGTGGATCCTGGCAGACGGTGCCACGGGCACCAATCTCTTCAACATGGGGCTCAGCTCGGGCGACGCGCCCGAAATGTGGAATGATGAGCACCCTGACCGGATCAAGACGCTCTACTCGATGGCGGTGGATGCCGGGAGCGACCTGTTTCTGACCAACTCTTTCGGCGGCAATGCCGCCCGGCTGAAGCTGCATGGCGCGCAAAAGCGGGCACATGAACTGAGCCGTATTTCCGCTGAGATCGGCCGCGATGTGGCCGATGCGCGGGATCGTCCTGTTGTCGTCGCGGGCTCGGTCGGCCCCACCGGCGAGATCATGGCGCCCATGGGCTCGCTGACCCATGAGCTGGCGGTCGAGATTTTCCATGAACAGGCCGAAGGTCTGAAGGAAGGCGGCGCCGATGTGCTCTGGCTCGAAACGATCTCGGCTCCGGAAGAGTACAAAGCGGCGGCCGAAGCGTTCAGGCTGGCCGACATGCCCTGGTGCGGCACGATGAGCTTTGACACCGCCGGGCGCACGATGATGGGCCTCACATCAGCCGATATGGCCGACATGGTCGAAAAACTGCCCTACAAACCGCTGGCCTACGGGGCAAATTGCGGCGTCGGCGCCTCGGATCTGATGCGCACCGTGCTTGGCTTTGTCGCACATGGGCATGCACGGCCCATCATCGCCAAGGGCAATGCCGGTATTCCCAAATATGTCGACGGGCATATCCACTATGACGGCACGCCGGACCTGATGGCCGATTATGCTTGTCTGGCGCGCGACGCCGGGGCCAAGATCATCGGCGGTTGTTGCGGCACCATGCCCGAGCATCTCAGCAAGATGCGCGCCGCCCTGGAAGAGCGCCCGCGCGGCACCTCCCCCAGTCTGGATGAGATTACCGAGAAGCTTGGCGCGTTCTCCTCTGCCGTGGATGGCACTGAGGAAGGCAGCGAGGCGCCCAAGCGCCGCTCCCGCCGTCGGCGCTGACATCGGCGGACTGGTTCCGGGCATTCTCTCCGGGCTCTATCGAGGGCATGCCGGGCCTTTCCCGATGTCTTTCCACTGCGCCTGCCTGAGCCGCCCTGCCCGCTCAGAAAAGAGCAAGCTGATCTCCTGCCCGCGCAGGCGGCGTGAACAGGTCACACCGCAGCGCGGGTTGCCTGCGATCCAGCCCGTGCCGCCGCGCCGCAACCTTGAACCGAGCCGCGATCATCTCAGCATAGGGTCCGCTGCCACGCATCCGGCGGCCCCACTGCGCATCATAGTCCCGGCCCCCATGCATGGCGCGCACATGGCCCATCACACGCGCCGCACGGTCCGGAAAATGCGCCTGCAGCCACTCCTGAAACAGCGGCGACACGTCCCGCGGCAGGCGCAGCATGATCCAGCTTGCCGCCTGCGCTCCGGCCCCGGCCCCGGCGGCGAGGAGGGATTCGAGCTCGTGATCGGTCAGCCCCGGGATCAGCGGTGAGGTCATGATCCGGACCGGCACGCCTGCGTCGCTGAGCCGCCGGATCGTTTCGAGCCGTCGCGCCGGGCTGGGCACGCGCGGCTCCATCCGGCGCGAAACCGCCGGATCGAGACTGGTCACTGACACACCGACACGCACCAGCCCCCTGTCCGCCATGGGTGCAAGGATATCGAGGTCGCGCTCGATCAGAGTACCTTTCGTGACAATCGCCACCGGATGGTTGAAATCACGCAGCACCTTCAAACAGTTACGCATTACTCTTTGCGTGGATTCTATGGGCTGATACGGGTCCGTATTGGTGCCGATGGCGATCGGCGCCACACGATACGCAGGCGCATGCAGCTCTCTCGCCAGAAGCTCGGGTGCGTTGGGCCGGGCAATCAGACGCGTCTCGAAATCCAGCCCCGGCGAAAGGCCCAGATAGGCGTGGGTCGGACGGGCAAAGCAGTAGATGCAGCCATGCTCACATCCGCGATAGGGGTTGATCGATCGGTCAAAGGGCAGATCCGGCGAGCTGTTATAGGTGATGATCCGCCGTGCCCGCTCCTGTCGCAGTTCCGTCCTCAACGTCACAGGGGCCTCATCGCGCGCCCATCCGTCATCCTCATAGCGCATGGCAAGCCGCTCGAAACGACTCTCGGCATTGCTGCACGCAGCGCGCCCGGCGCGCCTGATATCGGGGTCAAATGTGTCCTGCGACATAGCCCAAAAGTGGAACATTTGATGAACATTTGCAATAAGCTCATAAGGGTATTGAATAGTTTTCACCCCAATGCCGTTCAAAATTCAGGTATAAGTCGGTGCAAGCTCTGGCAATGTCGTATTTCAACCAGCCCAAATGCGGCCTTTTGACCATATGCTCCTCATGGAAACCGCGCGCGGGCGCGACACGCTTAAGGAATGCACATGTCTGACGAAGAAGACGATATCATCCTGTCGGAACTGGACGACGAAGAGCTTGTCCAACAGATGTTCGACGACCTTTACGACGGTCTCAAGGAAGAGATCGAGGAAGGTGTGAATATCCTGCTGGAGCGCGGATGGGAACCCTATAACATCCTGACCGAGGCGCTTGTGGGTGGCATGACCATCGTCGGCAAGGACTTCCGCGACGGCATCCTGTTCGTGCCCGAAGTGCTGCTGGCCGCCAACGCGATGAAGGGCGGCATGTCGATCCTCAAGCCGCTGCTGGCCGAAACCGGCGCACCGCGCGTGGGCAAGATGGTGATCGGTACGGTGAAGGGCGACATTCACGACATCGGCAAGAACCTTGTGTCGATGATGATGGAAGGTGCCGGCTTCGAAGTGGTCGATCTGGGCATCAACAACCCGGTCGAGAACTACCTCGAAGCGCTCGAAGCCGAAGGTCCGGATATTCTGGGTATGTCGGCCCTTCTGACCACCACGATGCCTTATATGAAGGTCGTGATCGACACGATGGTCGAACAGGGCATTCGTGACGATTACATCGTTCTGGTCGGCGGCGCGCCGCTGAACGAGGAATTCGGCAAGGCGATTGGCGCAGATGCGTATTGCCGCGATGCGGCCGTGGCTGTGGAAACGGCGAAAGACCTCGTCGGCCGCAAGCACAACCAGGGCGCCACCGGCTGATCCGGGCACGCCATGCAAGCTTGAGACGGCCCGGCACATCGCGCGGGCCGTTTTCCTTTCAGGAGTGCGACAATGACCGCCCTGCCCGATGACCGGACCCTGACCGAACATGGCCTAGCCACAACCGGGCAAGGCCGGATTCTGCTGATTGCCTGCGGCGCGCTGGCGCGCGAAATCCTGGCGCTGATCCGGCTGAACGGTTGGCAGCACATGACATTGACCTGTCTGCCCGCCAAGTACCACCTGACCCCCGAAAAGATCGTGGACGCGGTACGCGAGGCGGTGGACAAGCACCGCAAATCCTATGACCGGATCTTTGTCGTCTATGCCGATTGTGGCACCGGCGGGCTGCTTCAGGCCGAATGCGACCGGCTCGGGGTCGAGATGATCGCGGGGCCGCATTGCTATTCCTTCTTTGAAGGAAATGACGCTTTTGCCGCCCACGGCGACGAGATAACCGCCTTTTATCTCACGGATTTTCTGGTCAAGCAGTTCGACGCGTTTGTTTGGAAACCGATGGGGCTCGACAAGCATCCGGAGCTGCGCGACATGATCTTCGGCAATTACACCAAACTGGTCTATCAGGCTCAGACCGAGGATGCCGCTCTCGAAGCCAAGGCCCGCACCTGCGCGGAACGGCTCGGGCTCGAGTATGAATATCGCTTCACCGGCTATGGCGATCTGGCCACGTCACTCTCCGCGCTGAAAACCTGAACCGAATCTTCACCTCCCGCGCATAAGAAAATTCGTACGAATTTTCTTGGCCCCGGAATGACGGTTTCACGCCGCCTCGGCCGCCACGCTCCGAATCCGCTCGATCATGGCCCTAAGCCCGTTCGAGCGTTGCGAAGACAAGTGATCGTTGAGCCCGAGCCGCGCCAGTTCCCCACCTGCATCCACGCCGGGCACCTCTGTCACGGGCAGCCCGTTGTAAAGCGCGCGCAGCACCGCGATCAGCCCGCGCACGATCATCGCATCGCTGTCACCGTCAAAGGAAAACACGCCACTCTCGATTCTGGGGTGCAGCCAGACCTGGCTTGCGCAGCCATCCACCTTGGTTGAGGGAACTTTCAGGGCGTCCTCCAGCGGCTCCATCGCCTTGCCGCGATCAATCACATAGCGATAGCGGTCTTCCCATTCGTCCAGAAACTCGAAATCGGCAACAATCTCTTCAAAGGCGTCGGTGGCCATGGTCCTGTCCTTGTATCCTGCGCCTCATGAGGTAAGCCCAGCCCGCACCGAGGTCCAGCCCCGCTTACATCTTTTCTTCGCGGCCCGGATAGGGTAGCGATGGGAAAAGCAACGAGGTCCGGGGCAGATGCGCAGACTTACCACCCTTCTGGTCATTTCCACGCTGGTGCTCAGCGCCTGCAGCGGCTGGCGCGACAGCCGCGTAAACCCCTCGAACTGGTTCGGCAAGAGCCGCTCGGCCCCAGCGCCGCAGGCCACCGCCGCAAATCCCAACCCGCTTATCCCTGAACAGGTCGGCATTTTCCGCCGCGACAAGCGCGCCGTTTACGAGGGCACCCTGCTGGATGAGGTCACCGATGTGGTGGTCGAACGCACCTCTACCGGCGCTATCGTGCGGGTGACAGGGCAGTCGCGACTGCAGGGAGCGCATGACGTGCGCCTGACCTCGGAGACCGATGGCAAGCCGGTCGATGGGGTGCTGAGCTTCTCGCTCAAGGCGATTCAGCCTCAGAACCAGGGCGTCGGCACGCGAGAAGGCCGCACCGTTCGGGTCGGGCGCTATATCTCGCGCCAGGTGCTGGAAGAGACCAGCACGATTCGCATCGTGGCCGAGCGCAACGTGCGCACCACGCGTCGGCGCTGACCCCAGGATTTGCCAAGCCAACCTTAGCGCATTGGAACTGATCCGGTGGCGCCGCTCGTCTCGCCCTGCCCTAGTCGTCCAGTTCGATGATGCGAATATTCTGCCCCCTGGTGGCCAGCCCGATCTCGCCATTGCACAGACGCATGGCATCCTGGCCAAACACATCCGCGCGCCAGCCCTTGAGGGCCACGGCATCGCGCTTGCCCGCGGCGATGGCATCAAGATCGGCCGCCGAGGCGATCAGCTTGGAGGCCACGCCATATTCTTCCGTCTTGGCCTTCAGAAGGACCCGCAGCAAGTCGGCCAGCGCCGGGTTGACCTGCAACTTGTCGCGCCCCTGTCCGGTTTTCGGCAGCTTGTCCGGCGGGCAATTTACCCCGTCCTTCACCGCCGCAAGGATGCCCTCGGCGATGTCGCCCTTGCGGGCCTCGCGCAGCAAAAGCCGCGACCGCCCGAGATCCTGCGGCGTCATCGGCTTGGTCGAGGCCAGCTCGGTCAGCGCATCATCCTTGAACACCCGAGAGCGCGGGATATTGCGCGATTGCGCATAGGATTCGCGAAACCGCGCCAGTTCGCGCACGATGGCCAGGAATTTCGGCGAGGGGTTGCGCGTCTTGACGCGGCGCCAGGCCTCATCGGGGTCCACGACATAGGTGGCCGGATCGTTGAGGATCTGCACCTCCTCGGCCACCCATTTGGCGCGGCCGGTCTCTTCGAGCTTTCGGGCGAGAAACTCGTAGATCTGGCGCAGATGCGTGACATCCGCCAGAGCATAGCTCATCTGTGCCTCGCTCAGCGGGCGGCGCGACCAGTCGGTAAAGCGCGAGGATTTGTCGAGCGGCTGCTTCGCGATCTTGCGCACCAGCGTCTCATAGCCCGCCTGTTCACCAAAGCCACAGACCATCGCCGCCACCTGCGTGTCAAAGAGCGGCACCGGGATCAGGCCCGCATCGACATAGAAAATCTCAAGATCCTGCCGCGCCGCGTGAAAGACCTTGACCACATTGGTGTCCCGGAAAAGCTCATAAAGCGGCTCCAGAGACAGGCCATCGGCCAGCGGGTCCACCAGCACGGCCGTATCATCGCCCTTGCCCGGCATGGCGAGCTGCACGAGGCAGAGCTTGGAATAATAGGTCCGCTCTCGCAGGAACTCGGTATCGACGGTCACATAGGGATGCGCCGCCGCCGCCTTGCAAAAGGCCGCGAGATCGTCGGTGCTGGTGATGATGTTCATCTGGGAAATTCTGCTTCTTGATCGGCCCTCGGTTGTCCGTCTTATAGGACCGGCCCGGGGGAAAGGAAATGCCACAGCCGCTTGAAGGGGCGTCAATCTTCGGCGGTCTCCTGGCTCATGTAAATCGGCGCGCGTTCACCTTGTGCAAAGCGGCGCAGCACCGCCGGATAAAGCTTGTGCTCCATTTTCAGCACCCGCGCGGCCAGCTGCGCGGGCGTATCGCCCGGCAAAACCGGCACCCGCGCCTGCCCCAGAAGCGGGCCGGCATCAAGCTCGGCGGTCACCTCATGCACGGTACAGCCCGCCTCTGAGTCGCCCGCCTCCAGGGCGCGGGCATGGGTGTTGAGCCCGGGGTATTTCGGCAGAAGAGAGGGGTGGATGTTCAGCATCCGGCCCGCCCAGCGATCCACGTAATGCGGTGTCAGGATACGCATGAACCCGGCGTGACAGATAATGTCGGGGCGCGCCTCTTCCAGTACCGTGTTCAGCTCGGTCTCAAAGGCTTCGCGGTCGCCCTTGTGGGGCCGGTGATCCACCACCGCCGTCTGCACGCCGCGCGCACGGGCCTTGTCCAGCCCGCCTGCCCCCGGCACATTCGACAGCACCAGCACGGGACGCGCCGGGTGATCGCCGGTCATGCTCTCCACCAGCGAGACCATGTTGGACCCGGACCCCGAAATCAGGATGGCAACGCGCAGGCTCACATCAGCTGTCCGGAATAGACCATCTTGCCGCTGTCCGTCACATGGCCAAGGCGCACCACCGTCTCGCCTTCCCCCTCAAGCAGAGCGGTCAGCGCATCGGCGCGCGCCGCATCCACGCTCAGGATCATGCCGATCCCGCAATTGAAGGTCTTGAGCATCTCCGACGGGGCAATGCCACCCTGCTCCGCCAGCCAGCGGAACGTGCCCGGCAGCGTCCAGGCGTCAAGGTCGATGGCAGCGCCCATGCCCTTGGGCAAGACGCGCGGCAAATTCTCGGTCAGACCGCCACCGGTGATATGCGCCAGCGCATGCACGCCCCCTGCGCGCACCGCCGCCAGGGCCTGACGTACATAAAGCCGCGTCGGGGTCAGCAGTGCCGCCCCCAGCGTGCCGTCACTCCAGGGGCAGTCGGCATCCCAGCCCAGTCCCGATATCTCGACCAGTTTGCGCACCAGGCTGTAGCCGTTGGAATGCACGCCATCGCTGGCCAGCCCCAGTAGCACATCGCCCTCCTCGACGCCCGAGGGCAGTTCCGTGCCGCGCTCCATCGCGCCGACGGCAAAGCCAGCAAGGTCAAAATCCCCGTCCGGGTACATCCCCGGCATTTCGGCAGTTTCGCCGCCGATGAGCGCACAGCCGGAACGCACACAGCCTTCGGCGATCCCTTCGATGATCCGGGCCGCGGTGTCGGTCTCCAGACGTCCGGTGGCGAAATAATCCAGGAAGAAAAGCGGCTCGGCCCCCTGGCAAACAAGGTCGTTGACGCACATTGCAACAAGGTCGATGCCCACGCCGTCCACATTGCCGGTGTCGATGGCAATCCGCAGCTTGGTCCCCACCCCGTCGGTGGCCGCCACCAGCACCGGATCGGAATATCCCGCCGCCTTGAGGTCGAACAGCGCGCCAAAGCCACCCAACCCCGACATCACACCGGGCCGCGTTGTCCGCTTCGCCGCCGGTTTGATCCGCTCGACCAGGGCGTTGCCCGCGTCGATATCCACGCCTGCATCGGCATAGGTGATGCCGTTTTTTCCGTCACTCGCGTTCGTCATAAGGGGGGCCGCTCTCCGTCATCGCATCTGGCGCCTGCGGTAAACCATCGCCCGCGTTTTCGCAACGCCCAAAGCCTTGACGGCGGCCCTCGCCCTCGCCTATCTGCTCCTTTGAGGGGCCTGTAGCTCAATTGGTTAGAGCAGAGCGCTCATAACGCTTTGGTTGCGGGTTCAAGTCCTGCCGGGCCTACCACCTCTCAGCCCTTATCGCCCGATCACGATATCAGCGCGCAAGCCTCCCAGCTTTGCGCTTTCGGCCAGGCGCAGGGTGCCGCCATGGGCTCGCGCGATATCTAGCGCGATCGACAGGCCAAGGCCGACGCCCGTGCCACGGTTCTGGTTGCGCGCGGGCTCGAGCCGGGTGAAGGGCTTCATCGCCTCTTCGCGCCGCTCCACCGGAATGCCGGGGCCATCATCCTCGACCCGGATGCGCAACGATTTGTCTGACAGGACCACCGAAACCTCCGCCCGCGCGCCATAGCGCACAGCGTTGCCGATCAGGTTCTCCACCGCCCGGCGAATGCCCCCTTCGCGCAGCCGCATCTGCCCTGCGCCCTCCGCCTCGACCAGCGTCACCGGCAATTCAGCACGGCGCGCATCCTCGACGATCTGGCGCACAAGGGCCATGGGATCCACCGGCTCGGGCTCGCCCTCCTGTGCCCCCCGGGCAAAATCCAGAAACTCGTTCAGAAGCCGCTCCATATCCGCCACATCCTGGCGCATTGGCGCAGCCTCTTCATCCTCCAGCATGCTGAGGCCCAGCTTGAGGCGCGTCAGCGGTGTGCGCAGATCGTGGCTCACCCCCGAGAGCATCAGCGTCCGCTGTTCGATCTGCCTTTCGATGCGCGCGCGCATGTTCACAAAGGCATTGCCGGCCGCGCGCACCTCGGTTGCGCCCGACGGCCGGTACGGCTCGTGCCGGCCCCGCCCGAATGCCTCGGCCGCGCGGGCCAGACGGGTGATCGGGCGCAGTTGATTGCGCAGGTAGAGAAAAGAGACAATCGTCATCAACACGCCAAAGACCAGCATATTGACCAAAAGCTGATGCGGGTTGGCCGCCGAGGCCCGACGCCGGTCAAAGGACAAGGCGATGGTTTCGCCACCATGATCAAAATACAGCCGCACCACCTGCGTATCGGGCAATTCCACCGCCAGAAGCCCCGGCAGGAACGCATGCAGATGCCGCGTGACCACGCCACCCGTAAGGTCATACCATTGCCGGATGTCTTCGCCCGGTACATCGCCTGGCGCGACCGTTTCGGCGCTGATCTGCAGTATCCGCGCTGTCGTGGAGCCTGCGATCTCGGCCGCCCCGCCCGGATGCTCGCTCAGAAGCAGGCGTACCTCGCGGCTGACCGAGGTGGTCATTTGCTCAGACACCCCATCGAAATGCCGCTGGATGAACACCACGGAAACAACCAGCAAAAGCGTGATCACCGGCAGAAGCAGGATCAGCATCGCCCGCCCGTAAAGGCTGCGCGGCAAATAGGGTTTGAGCCATCGAAAGGACATGCGCTAGATGTAGCCGCGCAACCGGCGAAGAGGAAGGCCCATGACGCCCCCTGACGAGTTTGACCCGCCCGTGGGCGAGGCCGAAGAGCTGGCCCCGGACCTGCGCCGGGTGCTCGCGCCCAACCCCTCGCCGATGACCTACCGCGGCACCAACACTTATCTTGTGGGGCGCCGCGCGCTTGCCGTGATCGACCCCGGCCCGGACAACCCGGCGCATCTTGAGGCGATCCTTGCCGCGCTCACCCCTGGCCAGAGGATCAGCCATATCTTCGTCACGCATGCCCATCTGGATCACTCGCCCCTCGCCGTCAGCCTCTCCCGGGTCACCGGCGCGCCGGTGTTGGCCTATGGCGCGGCGCATGCCGGTCGCAGCGAGGTGATGCAGGGGCTGGCGGCAACGGGTCTCGTCGGGGGCGGCGAGGGTGTCGACGCGGGGTTTTCACCCGATCACTGCCTGAAAGATGGCGAAGTCACACCGGGCGATGGCTGGTCGATCACGGCCCACTGGACCCCCGGACATTTCGGAAACCATATGAGTTTTACGTGGAATAACATGGCGTTCTGCGGCGATCTTGTGATGGGATGGGCAAGCTCCCTGGTTTCGCCGCCCGATGGTGATCTGACCGATTTCCGCGCCTCCTGCCAGCGGCTCGCCGCATTGAAACCGGCAGTGCTGCACACAGGGCACGGTGCGCCGGTCGCCGATCCGGATGCGCGCATCGCCTGGTTGCTGGCGCACCGCCAGACCCGCGAAGAGGCCATCCTCGCCGCGCTGCGGGACACAGCCCGGACAGCGGCCGAGGTTACGCGAGCCGTCTACACCGATACGCCGCGCGCGCTCTTGCCCGCGGCAGAGCGCAACGTGCTTGCGCATCTGGTCGACCTGCACCAGCGCGCGCGGGTGGCCCCCCAGGGGCAATTGTCAGAATCCAGCCGCTTCCAGCTGATTTGACAGGGCGGAAATGGGGCAAAAAAATTGTCATCTTTCCTCTGGACGCGTTCCACCGGTGTTGCTATATCCGCCCACGTGTTCCGGCGTAGCTCAGCGGTAGAGCAGTTGACTGTTAATCAATTGGTCGTAGGTTCGATCCCTACCGCCGGAGCCAAAATAAGCCCGTTAAGGCCAATGCCTTAGAGGGTTTCTTATTTTTGACGAGCAGAGCGACTAGGGCTTGAATCGCCACGGAGTCGCCACGGTGTAGGGAAATCCATAGCCTGCTCTGGTTGTGATTTGTTGCGCGAAGCCCCGTCCATAACACTCTCGCGAAACGGTTGGCACGGTTACTTGACCCATCAGAACTTCAACCTGCCGTAAATTAACGACAATCTCTTCGGGCTTGGGTATCTTAATCGCCATTCTTGGTCCTCCGCTTTCCTAAACTTAGGCGCGGACCACTTCAAAGGGGGAGGCCCAGTACGCTACAACGGGAACGATGTTGCCGGTGTTTCACCCTGATGGCGATGCGAAAAGATCTATTTGGACCGAAAAGATACAACAGGGCCTCGGCGTTTGCCGAATTTTCGACTGGCCCGGTGAGCGTTTGTCCATTAATAGAAAATGATAATCCTTGTAACTATTGGTTTGAGCAAATTGTCGACAGAAACTTGTGAAGTCCTCGTCGTCGATCTTGACGGAACACTCCTGCGGAGCGACATGTTGTTTGAAAGCTTCTGGTCGTCGTTCGGTCAGGATTGGCGTGCTCCGTTTCTATCGTTTTTCAACATGTCTCGGGGCCGTGCATTCCTCAAGCGCCACCTCGCTTTGGCATCTTCGGTCGATGTAAAGACCCTTCCTTACAACTCGAAGGTGATAAACTACATCGAGGAGTGGAGACGCTCCGGTGGGCGAACCGCATTGGTTACCGCCAGCGATCAAATTCTGGCAGAAAAAATTGCACGTGAGATTGGACTATTTGACGAGGTCTACGGTTCGGATGGTACACTCAATCTAAAGGGAGAATGTAAGGCTCAATTCCTTGAAGAGCGATTTGGTCGGAAAGGATTCCATTATATGGGCGACCATGCGGCGGATATACCGATATGGAGACGCGCAGCGAAGGCGATAACTGTCGGAGCCTCCCACAGTTTACGATGTGAGGCAGAACGCGCTTGCGATTCTATCGAGCATATCGTTTCCGAGCGCAGTTCGACCAAAACCTACATTAAGGCACTCAGAATGCATCAGTGGCTGAAGAATGTTTTAGTTCTTCTTCCAATGTTGGCGGCGCACCAGTTTGACGGCCCCACCTTTTTCTTGTCACTTATCGCATTTTTAAGTTTTAGTCTGATGGCGTCGGGCATTTATGTGGTAAATGACCTAATTGATCTCACCGCTGATCGCTCGCATCCTCGAAAACAGAATAGACCTTTTGCCTCTGGAGATATTCCGATTTACCAGGGTATGTGGATGGCCGCAGGCCTATTCTTGATTGGAGTAGTACTTGCGATCAGTGTCAACGCAGCATTCGTTCTTGCGATTCTAGGATATTGCCTACTAACAACAGCCTACTCTCTGATCCTCAAGCGCCGAATAATCCTAGATATCTTCGCGCTTACAGCTCTCTATTCCATGCGGATTGTCGCGGGTAGTCTTGCCGCAGGAATAACACTTTCGGTGTGGCTTCTAGCGTTTTCCGCATTCTTTTTCTTAGCATTGGCGGCAGTAAAACGTCAGGCTGAATTGGCGGACATTGCCATGCGCGGCGAGCTTGAGGTGAATGGTCGCGGCTATCATGTCAATGACCTTCCCATAGTGTCTATGATCGCAATCGCCGCCGGATACGTGTCCGTATTGGTAATGATGCTATACGTCAACTCCCCACAAGTCATGAATCTCTATGGGCTACCTGAGGCACTCTGGGGGGTTTCCGCTGTTCTACTATTTTGGATCACGCAAACCGTAATGTTGGCGCATCGCGGTGAAATGCATGACGATCCTGTTGTCTACGCCGCGACAGACCGTACCAGCCTAATGTGCCTGCTTGCTATCGTTGTGTTCCTTTTCTGGGGCGGGCTGTCATGAATGTTCGCGCACTTGTGTCTCGCTATGCCCTATTCGCGGTCATTGCCACCGTTGCAAATCTAGCCAGCCAGCGCTTCATGCTGCAATATGGATCATCCGGAGCCAACTTTGGCGCCGCTATTGTAGCAGGCACGTTTGTTGGGCTTTTCGTTAAGTATTATTTGGACAAACGTTGGATCTTCTACGATGCCGAATCGGGCATCAGAAAAAGCAGTAAGAAGTTCACGCTTTACGTAGCTATGGGTGTTGTCACCACGGCAATCTTTTGGGGCATAGAGACGGCGTTTTGGCTGATCTGGGAAACGGATTTCATGCGTGAACTGGGCGCGGTGATTGGTCTCGGCATCGGGTATTTCGTAAAGTATCGTCTAGACAGCCGTTTCGTGTTCACGCCTCGTCCCGTAGAGGCCGCAACGTGACCATTTCCGGTTGGGGCGGATATCCGTCAATGGTTGCTCGAGCACTTTCACCCCGGAGCCCTGACGCCTTGTCGACCATTGTAAGATCAGAGCCGAACCTAATTGCGCGGGGCAGTGGTCGGGCGTATGGCGACAGCGCCATCAATCCGTCAGCGACTGTCGAAACACGCCACCTCAATCGAATGATCCGCTTCGATCCGTCTTCGGGTCAGCTTGTCGCCGAGGCGGGTGTGCAACTTGGTGACATCATCTCGGCGTTCCTGCCACACGGTTGGTTTCCACTTGTCACACCCGGAACGAGGTTTGTCTCTTTGGGGGGGGCGATCGCTGCGGATGTGCACGGAAAAAACCATCACAACGACGGAAGTTTCAGAAATTGCGTCGATTGGATCGACCTGATGCGACAGGACGGGACTATCAAACGGTGTTCTTTGGATGAGGATGCAGAGCTTTTCGATTATACTCTTGGCGGTATGGGGCTGACAGGTGTCATAGTCCGGGCGGCGATCAGGCTGCGTCCTGTGGAAACGGCGTGGATCCGCCAAACGACAATCTCAACAGACAATCTGGCGAACTGTATGCAAGTCATTGAAGGTGCCCAGAACGCGACCTATTCAGTCGCTTGGATCGATTGCCTGGGGCAAGCAGCAAACTTAGGGCGCGCGCTCGTGATGCTGGGTGAACATGCCGAAGTGAGTGATCTACCGCTCGATATGAAGGCAGCACCATTGCAAATCAAACCAAAAAAAATGCGTTCAGTTCCAGTATACCTCCCGGCCTTAACATTGAACCGCTACAGTTTGAGTGCATTCAACTCACTTTATTACTGGATCGGCTCCCGAAAGCGTGGCGATCGAATAGTTGATTGGAAAAGCTATTTTTACCCGCTTGACTCGATTGCCGGATGGAACAAGATCTATGGCCGCAAAGGATTTGTTCAGTTTCAATGTGTCTTGCCGCTTGAGAGTTCGGAATCCGGTCTCACAGCTCTGCTCGCGGAAATCGCCAGTGCCGGTACCGGCTCCTTTCTCTCCGTTCTGAAGCGTTTTGGCAAACAAAGCGGTGCGTTTTCCTTCCCGATGGAAGGCTATACACTTGCCTTGGATTTTCCAGTCAACGCCAAAGTGTTTGCACTTCTGGACCGGCTAGACCGGATAACAATTGAGCATGGCGGGCGGTTTTATCTGGCAAAGGACAGCCGTATGCGGTCTGAAACGCTGCATGCATCCGATGAACGGATCGGCGATTTTCAAACCATGCGGGAAAGCCGCGAGTTTACCGCTCATTTCCGCTCGGCACAGTCAGAAAGGTTGGAATTGTGATCAAAGAATCTGTTCTCATACTCGCGGCACGATCGGATATTGGCAAGGCCGTCGCCCATGAATTTGCCTCTCTCGGACATCCAGTGCAATTGGCGGCACGTAATATCGAAACTCTCGAAGTGGATATGAGCGATATTTCACTACGTTACAGTGTTCCTGTCACGCTTCACGAATTCGACGCCCTAGAGACGGAAACCCACGCATCTTTTGTCGACGCGCTACCGGAATTGCCCGAAATCGCGATTTGCGCCGTTGGGCTTATGGAGCCGCAGGACAGAACTCAAGAGGACATAGGCGCCTTTACGCGGGTCATGCGAAGCAATTTTGAAGGGCCCGCGAATATCATGGCCGAACTTGCAAACCGGTTCGAAACCCGTGGCAGCGGCACATTGGTGGGTATCAGTTCTGTCGCTGGAGAGCGCGGTCGGGCCAGCAATTACAGTTACGGCAGCGCCAAGGCCGGCTTCACCGCCTTCTTATCGGGATTGCGCAACCGGATGGCGAAACGCGGTGTGCATGTGGTGACGGTACTTCCAGGTTTCGTGGAGACACGAATGACCGAAGGCATGGACCTACCTGCACGGTTGACTGCACAACCCAGCGAAGTCGCTTCAGGCATCGCGCGGGCTGTCGAAAAGAAGAGAAACGTGGTTTACATAAGACCAATTTGGCGCGTGATCATGTTCATAATCCGCAGCATTCCCGAATTCATCTTCAAGAAAATGTCGATCTAAGGGGCTAGAAAACGATGTTTGAGCCATTCATCATAATCATCCATCGTGTAGGGATCAGGCACCGAAAAATGTGTGAAAGTCTGCATCTGTAGGTGACAATTGTGAACGCAAATAAGGGGTGGATTCCAGAAGAAAATCATCAGAAAGGTGATCCAGCTCGGAACAGCCATGAACTCAACAGGTTGGGTATATGAACGTACCAGAATAGTAAGATAGAAAAATGTTGTCGAACTAGAGAGCCATCGACCCCAATCTATTCCTATTGGGTAGAGTGGTAAGAGGCAGACAATATAAGCCAAGCCAATAATAATAAGATCATTGTTCCCACGTATCAGGAAAGCTGGCAGCAAGACCAATGCCGCACATGCTCCATAAACTATGATGTACTCTCGAAGAAAGGTCTCGAAGATCCTTGTAAAGGACTCTACACCAATCCACAGGGCACGAATTGCACCTCCGCAGACATCACTTGAATAGCCAAGCTCCATTGCACGTCGGCAAATTTGAAATGCCATAGTGGAGGTGCCAGGAAAACTCAAAGCGAACACAATTCCCAACAAGGATCCAATTGACAAAAACCCAAAAAGCGCCATTGCCTCCCTTCGATCGATCAGATTCCAGCGATTATAGAGAAAAAGCATGATCGTAAGTAGCGGCAAGCTTAACGGCACAATCTCATGTGAAAAGCATCCCACGACAAAAAGAAAAGCTATTGGAATATATATGAATATTGGGGAAGTTTTGAAAACAGCCCTCAAGCTTATCAAAGAGCATATAGCAAAGACGATAAGCTCCTTCTTGTATGCGCCAGTGAAAGGCGAAACGCTAAGCCATACCGGGAAGGCGAGAAAGGCGGGACTTCCCAAGATCATGAACCAAGGCCATGTTCGACTTTGGCAAACAAACAAAATGAAACAAGTCAAAAACAATATTGCGTAAAGGCTCATCACAAATGTTATAAGCACAGGTTCGGGACTTACGCCGAGATCCCCTAGAAAGCTCAAAAATTCGCCGAATAGCCCCCTGCGGACCAATCCAGCTTCAAAACTAATTAGCCAGTCTCCGACATCCCATTTCATAAATGATAGATTTGTCGAAAGTAATCGGTTCATGAAAAGCCACAGAAACAAAAAACAGACGGTCAAAAAGGCCACATTGCTAATAGCGGGGCTGGCCTTTATCTGAAATTTTTGTTTGGGAAACCGCTGGTTTGACTTGAGGTCATGAACCCCGGAGTTTTGAATGTTTTCCACGAATCTCGTCTTGCAGTGGTTTTTTCGATAGTGTTTCACGGGTTTGCCTCCGCTTATGACAACACAGTCGAGGAACAGAATGCAATTAATTGTTGCGTTCTTCCCGGCGACCCGTCGCCAGATGCGACATTCGCGCACCACAGCCGCTAATCGCCATTCTAAAGCCACAAGAAGACCTCTCAGCCCGCCCGCCGCACGCTCATGGCTGCTATCATTCATCGATTTCTTAAGTACAGCTGTCCGTCGCCAAGGTTTTCCTGAAAGATGTGGGTGGGATCGTATCGTCCGAAAAACTCTTCGCGCCCGAGGCTCAGCGCACCCCTCGTAATTTAACTCTTACCGGGAAGGACCCAAGCGACACCCCGTGGCAGTGATCAGGTGACAAGTGGTCTACCGTGTGGACCACCCACCTCCCATGCCCTACGGGTCAGCGGTTTTACCGTCAGGACGAATATGCCCAGCAGACTGCCAGCGACCTAAAGGAGTGTGACCCATGTGACCGATGTGACCCACGCCCGTCTATATACCCCCAGAACACAGTTCATGCTGCCGCGCTGTGCCTTGAGCATCTCAGAGACTCTTTTACCCAGATTATGGGTCACATGGATCACAGAGGCAATTTGTGGTTTGGATTCCGTGAGTTGAATGTGACCCGTCTAGGTCACGGGATGGGTCACATGGGTCACGGCTGCGCTCTCCGCCAGACCTTACCCTCTCTGGTGTGGTGTTTGGTCCATCCCAACGTTCTGAGATTTGCCGCAGCACGATTTTGATTGGCTCTGGTCTGTTGCCCTGCGGGTATCCCCAGAGCATCCGAAAGAACTTCCGCCACGGTAGTCTCATCCTTCTTGGGCGAAGGTGTGTCGTCATCTTCGTCAAAAGCCGGTTTGTCGAGCCACGGGCCAATTTTCATTGCCCAGCTATCTTCCTCGTATGCCGCCGCCTGCACCGGTTTGACGTGCTCCGCCTCAAACTCGCGATCTAGCCACCACTCTTCCCCCTCATTGAAAGCGTGCGTCGCTTCGGCAAAAAGTTGGTCGCGCTCTTTTTCCAGCCCCTCAGTGTCGAAGACTTGTCGGATTGCCACGGGCCAGTAGCGACGACCTCCGGTTGGGTCTTTGAGGAACTGATCTTCGTTCGTGGTGCCGATGAAGACACACTGGCGTCTGAACGATTGCGGAAACCGGGCATATGGCAAACGCACCCGGTCAACAGACCCTGAAAGAAACGCTTTTTGATCTTCCTGATCGGCCTTGAATGACGGTGCCAGTTCAGCCAGTTCTACCAGCCACAGCCCCTGCAAGTGCCGCAGCGCCTCTTCCTTACTGCCCCGAATAGAAGGCAGCGTGTCGCTGAAATACTCCGCGCCTGCGAGGATACGGCACGCCTTGCTCTTGTCCTGCCCCTGCTCGCCTGACCACACCATAGTATAATCCGCCTTGCACCCCGGCTTCATAACGCGCGCAACCATCTGGATCGGAAACTTGCGAGACACGGCGCGCGTGTAGGGCGTATCTTCTGCCCCGGATAGCCGGATCAGCCAAGTATCCAAACGTGGCTCGCCATCCCAGCGTAGCGCGTTGAGGTGGTCCCGGATGGGGTGATAGGACAGCTTCTTGGCCACGGCTCTTATTGCGTCCGCAACCAACTCTTTGCCCACGGTTTTCAAACCACGCGCTTCAAGCGCAATGCGGGCGAGCGAAATGGCCTCATCGTCGATCTCGCCCCCTTTCCATTCGTCCCGGTGGGTCATCAGGTTGTGGGCCAGCCCCGGCAGCACCGTGTCCAGGTTGCGACCCAGATAGATCACCGTGTTGTGCAGATTGATGATGGGCTGCCCGTTTTCCCGGTTCATCGGTTCGCCCCATTCCTTCGGGGTTACGGGCTTGTCCTCCTCCCCATCGCCCCACATCAACGCAAAAGCCTCAGCGTCCAAGGATGTTCGATACTCTTCCATGCGTTTTACAAGCTGCTCTTCAGTAAGCATACCGCGGAAGGCAGTCAGTGTTGTCTTGCGCGGGGTCACATCGTCTTCGGTAAGCAGTGCGTCCGAGGCCGCCAGTTTCGACGACACCACACCGAAACCGCGTTCAATGGCACGGTCCTGCTGGCGTTCGTCTACGCGGCCCCACCACTCACCCGCAGGACCATCATCGGCTGCGATAGCCTCGCGGGCTTCCTCTTCGGTGTGACCTAGCCGGGCGAGTCCTTGCAAGAAGCGCCACGCCTCGCCGGAGCCGGACGTATCTTTGCCGGGCTTCACTCCATCCGCTTGAACGGATGGCCCATGTTCGCCCAGCAGCCATTCCAGAGATTCCAAGTCTACTGTTTTGATCTGCTCATGATCACTCAACAGGTAACCGGTAACTGACAGGAACTTTCGTTCGAAGAATACCGCAATCTCTGTATGGTCGCCGGGCAGATCGAAGCTGCGGCCCGCACCGGGGCTACCGTCCGACTGCGGGCGGATCAGACCGGCTGCTCGCAGCGAATCTACATCTGCGTCATGACAAAGGAACAAAACACGCAAGCCTGTCCCACTTGGCGAGGCTTCAGCGTAGCTGTCGAAGCGATGCAGCACCGGCTGTACCCACCCGGTGATATAACCGGTCTCGGCTTCCCGGCAGCCATCTATGTCGATACCGCAAAGCCGCAGACCGGGGCTATGCTCTAAGTTCGTGAGCATCACGCCGACACCTTTTGGATGCTGGTCGCCGTAGCGATTTGCACGGCGCGTGGCTTCATCTCTGGTGGCCCAAGTTGCTGACTTGGTGCTGGACGCTGCGCGACCTGTCTTGGCGTTGATTGGGGCCTTCCCGCGCCCCGCGTCACGCCACACGGCCCACACGGGAAGCGGGGCGAGATCGGCCATGGTGAAGCCTTGCTTCGATTTTTTACCTGAGGTATTATTATACCTGTCCATTTGCTGCTCCTATTGCAGAAAATCCATGGATTTAGAACCATATGACGGATGCCAGTGACCGTGGCGTCGGGCATTTCAATTTGGAGATGGGTTTCCGCGAAGTGGCAGTTCAGCTGCCCTTTTCACAATTTACCATCCGGTCAGCGGCCCATTCGAGCAGGCTGGGCGTATGATAGCGGATAGAAGCGCGACCGAAGATAGCGTAAGGCGGGCCGCTCGGGTCACGGTAGAAGCGGTATTTCTCCAGCGTCGAGCGCGAGAGGCCCAGCAAGGCCGCCGCCGTAGGCGTGTCTACATAAAGAGGAAGGGTTTCAGTTTGCATGTCAGTCTCCAGACTTTGATTCTCCCGGAAACACAAACACACACTTTCAAATTTTCATAATAAACACAGGCGCTTGAAATTCAAACGCCTGCACTTAGAATCCTATGAATATCGTTTCACTGGCCATTTATTTCCCTTGCCCAGTTATAGATTGTGCCCGGAGACGGAGCGTCGTCACCGTGTTCTTCTTCGAGGATCGCGACAATCTTTGACCTTTTGGTTCCAACTTCTAACATGCGCTTTACTATCGGATAGAATTTAATGCGCGTCGGATGACGGTCTCGGGCGGCTTTACCGCCCAAAGAAGCGACATCGCTTTGCTTCATCGGCTCATTCGCGACGATGGTTTCTTCCTCCCGCAAGCTGGATGGCAAGTATTTGCGACACTTCTGATGGGCCTTCGCAAACGGAAGCCAAGGCGGCTCACGTTCCTGCCGAGCTGCAAATTCAAGCCAGGCTTGGGGGACTTCATCGTGCTCGATTTGTGCCTCTTTCATGAACCACTTGATCTGAGCAATGTCTGATTTTACAGCCTTGCGCCAACTATCGCGACGGTTTGGCCAAACTTCTCTGCCCGGAAGCCAAGGGCCGATACCACTGCTAGCGTGCTCCGGGGGTAAAACGCCAGCTATGAGGCACGCAGCTTCATGCGGCTTCCACGATGATAGTCTTAGCCAATCAAGTAGTGCATTGAGTTGCCGCGCCAGAAGTTCTGGATCAGGCTCCGGTTTCGGCCCCCACAGTTTCTCATCTTGTTCATTCATGCCTGATCTGCCTTTCGAGTTACATCAAGCGGAACTACGTTTCCGCCAAGGCCTAGAGCCGCACCAATCTCAGCGCCAATCATGTCCGCCGCACGCCGTTGCGGATCGGCAGCCAGATGAGCATAACGCTTGGTCGTGCTGGTCTGCGAATGGCCAAGTAGTCCACCGATTTGATGTAGAGACAATCCGGCACTTGCACCGACAGCGGCATTGGAATGGCGTAGATCGTGCAAGCGAGTGCCTTCAATACAGGCTTCACGACATACTGCACGCCACAGACGATTCACATCTGCTCTAGGTTTTTCATGTTTCGTTCCTGCCGAAGTCGATGCGATAACGTAGCGACCGATGCGTGGTATCGCATCCAGAACTGACAATGCCGCAGAACCTAGGACGATGACTTTCGCGCCAGTTTTGGAGTCTGGCAGGCGCAACATTCCGCGACCAAAATCAACGTGCCGCCATTCCAGATCAAGAATTTCACGCACGCGGGCACCAGTCAGCAGGAGCAGTCTAATTGCCGCAACTGTGTGGGTATCAAACTGTGCGACGCGCTTATCAGGTGCAGGTAGATGCTTTGAAGCTGGACCATTTGTCTTGATCTGCCACGGCAAGCCCTCCGTCTCCGCACGACTGAGAGCATCACCTAGTCTCTGCATTTCTTCCGTGGATAAGAACCGTTCCCGGCCCTTCTCCTTGAAGGCTTCAACACCAATGGCGGGGTTCGAGGTGCCTTCTGGCAACAACGCCAGATCAATCGCCCAAGAGAACATTGCCTTGAGAACTGCCAACGCCCGATTGGCGATGATCGGGCCGCCTCTTGTCTTAGTGGAAGCGGTTCGCTTCGCGCTCGGCTTCTTCGCTGATGTGGTTTTTATGGCGATTGCACTGTGCAGCTTCGCAACATCGCTGCGGGTAAGCGTTGCCGCCTTGCGGGAGCCGATAGCGGGCAGAATGTGTGTGTCCAATACCGCCCTATATAGCTTGGCGGTCGTTACTTTGCGTTTAGGTTCTACATGACGCGAAAGCCATGCGTCGGCGATCTCGGCGACGGTATCGGCGGCTCTCGCGTCGGCTCTCTCAGCTGCCGGGTCCGCTCCGAGGCGAACCTTCGCCAGCATGTCTTTGGCCATCGCCCGGGCTTGCTCAGGTGTCACCGTCTCAGGATTCCCAATGACAACCCGCTTCTTGGCTATTCCTCGTCCACCGGCACCGGGCCGATACTCTAAAATCCACGACCGCGAACCAGAGGGGCGCACAAGTAGCCCGAAGCCTTTCACGGTGTCGTCGTAGTAGACGACCGGCTTCCCAGGAGTGTCAATTGCCGCAACCGTGCGACGTGCGATCTTGATAACAGGCATTGCGCCCTCCATCCCATCGGTAGTGATCTGACAGCGGAATCGCCACCGAGTCGCCACCACGACTTGAAAGAGATAGATAAGCAATCCGATCCAATATGCAAATATGAAAATTAAAACAGTAGGTTATTGAAACTACGTGAAACCGTTTGAAAGTCTGTGAAACCGGGTTTCTATAACTGTTAATCAATTGGTCGTAGGTTCGATCCCTACCGCCGGAGCCAAGATAAGCCCTCTAGGTCAATGACTTAGAGGGTTTTTCTTTTCCCGGAATCTCTCACGTAAGACTGAAAAACAAGGCGCATGCAAGGCTCGGCAGGTGGGCTCAGGCGGTCTGTGGAACCGGCGGCTTGCGCTTGGTGACAGCAAAGACAATTGCCAACCCAGCCCGCCCGCCGGAGAAGCCCGACTTGTCCAGCATACGCCTGATGAACAGATGCAATTCGTCCACCGACCGGTTGTCGGGGGTATTCCCGGGGATCACATCACCGACGGGGCGCCTCCAAACCGGCGCCTCAAGAAGGTCATCTGTACGGGTTCCTGGCCGAGCGGTCCGTCGACAAGGATTGCTGGTCCCTTCTGACCAGCAGTTCAATGGCGTCAGCAAGATGTTCCCTGGCGATATGGCGGTCGCCGCGGGCCACCCGGATGCGATGCGCTTCGATCATCACGTCAGCGTGGCGGCACCCTTCGGGTGGCTCGAATCTATAAGATGCCAATTCAATCCGAAGCCCGAGGGGGTCGCGGAAGTAAATCGAGTCCATGAACCCACGATCGACAGGCCCGGAATGGGCGACGCCACGAGCGTCGAGCCGCGCCGGAACCTGCCAGAATGTCGCCTGGCTGACGTTCAGCGCAAGGTGGTGCAGCGATCCGGTGTCCTCGGGTACGGCGCTCGGGTCGGGCTTGCGGTCCTCTTTTGTAAAGATAGTGATCAGGCGGCCATCACCGGGATCAAAGTATAGGTGTCCTTCGTTCGGGTTATCCAGGTTCGGTTGGTCGAAAACGAATGGCATTCCCAACACGCCCTCCCAGAAGTCAATCGAGGTTTGCCGGTCTGCTCCTATCAGGGTGATATGGTGAACACCTTGGGTTTGGATTTTCCGCAGGTCGTCGCTGTTGTCCATGTGTCCAGCTCCTCGGTGTCGTTTATGGCCAGCATAGATTGGCGGAGTTCGGGAACGAATAGCAGGCTTTGCCCGCAGAGGCGACCTGTGTCTCCCGGGAATGGATGAAATGGATGACCGTCATCACGGCTCCGCGGCCGACGAGAGTTACGAATTCAAAAAAAACAATTTGTATTTGTTTGGCAGCGCTCTATCGTCGTGCCAGATAGCTGAAGGCTGCATAAAGATGGCTCGGCAATCAAAAAAACAGATTTTCCATCGTGAAGATCCGACTGAATCTGGGAGGATATAATGTCGAAATCACTCAATCGCAGAAACTTTCTGCGTGGTTCCGCGCTTGCCGGTGCGGGCGCGCTTGCCACCCCTGCAATCGCGGATAACCACACTGTTACGCTGAAGATGCAGGCCGCCTGGGGCGGTGGTATCTGGCTTGAAAACGCGAATACGTTCTCCGAGCGCGTTGAAAAGATGAGCGGCGGCTCGCTCAAGATCGAAGTCCTTCCGGTGAACTCGGTCGTGAAAACCAGCCAGATGCAGGATGCTGTTCACCGCGGCGTGCTGGATGCGGCGCATTATGTGTGTGCGTACTGGTACAGTAAATCCAAGACCGCATCGCTGTTCGGCACCGGTCCGTGTTTCGGCTGGTCGAGCCAGGAAGTGCTCGGTTGGGTCTATCACGGCGGCGGCAAGGAACTGTTTGACGAGCTGATGGCCTCGTTGGGCCTGAACGTCGTGTCCTTCTTCAACTCACCGATGCCTGCGCAGCCACTCGGATGGTTCAACGAAGAAATCACCGATGCGTCGCAGATGAACGGCCTCAAGTACCGCACCGTCGGCCTTGCCGCTGACGTGCTGCTGGAAATGGGCATGTCGGTGGTCCAGCTGCCGGGCGGTGAAATCCAGCCGGCAATGAAATCGGGCCTGATCGACGCGGCCGAGTTCAACAACCCGACCTCGGACCGCGAGTTCGGCATGCAAGACGTCTCGAAGCACTATCATCTGGCCTCGTATCACCAGAGCCAGGAGTTCTTTGAGATCACGTTCAACAAGCAAAAGTTTGAAAGCCTTTCGCCCGAGCATCAGGCGATCATCGAAAACGCGTCGATGGCCGAAAACTCGAACTTCTACTGGAACAACACAACCCAGTACGCAAAGGACCTGCAAACGCTCCAGAACGAGCAGGGTGTGAATGTCTACCGCACTCCGGACAGCGTTCTGGCGGAGCAGCTCAAAGCGTGGGATGTCGTCATCGAACGTTTGTCGGCGGAAGATCCGTTCTTTGCCAAGGTGATCGACTCGCAGAAAGCCTACGCAAAAGAGGTCATGTACTACCTCGGTCTCAACCAGCCTGATTACCGTCTGGCCTATAAGCACTACTTCGGCTGATCACGGCCGACACAAGACATTTCGGGGGCCGCCAATGCGGCCCCCGTGCAGCCAGTGAAGGCATGCGGGGGACAAAACTGTGATCAAGGCAATTCATGCCATTGAGGGCCTGAGCCAATGGGTCGGCAAGGCTTTCGGTTGGTGCATTCTAATCCTGACTTTGTCGGTGTCCTATGAAGTGTTCGTGCGCTACGTGCTGAACCATCCGACTGTCTGGGCATTCGACATGATGGTGCAGATGTACGGGGCGCTGTTTCTGATGGCCGGGGCCTATGCGCTGGCGCAGGATGCGCATGTGCGCGGCGATGTGCTTTACCGGCTGTTCTCCGTGCGCTGGCAGGCACGGGTCGATTTTGTTCTCTACATACTCTTCTTCTTTCCCGGCATGTTCGCTCTGTTCTGGTACGGCTGGGAGATCGCTTCGGACAGCTGGCGCTACAAGGAAGTCAGCTGGAACAGCCCGGCGCGGATTCAGATCTACTTCTTCAAGACGCTGATACCTGTGGCGGGGATGCTGCTCATGATCCAGGGGGTGGCCGAGATGATGCGCTGCTGGCTGGCCATGCGGACCGGCCAATGGCTTCCGCGTATCGACGACGTGAAAGAAACCGAAGACATGCTGATGCACGTTCAGGAAGACCATCCTGAACTGTTCAGCAACGGCAGCAAGTAAAAGGCACAACAAGATGACCGATCCTCAAGTTGCAATTATGATGCTGTGCCTGTTCATCGTTCTGGTGCTGCTCGGCTTTCCGATCGCCTTCACGCTGCTCGCGATGGGCGTCGCCTTTGGCTATTACGCCTATTATCAGGGTGCGCCTGAAAGCATCGCCGACATCTTCAATAACAACATCTTCTACCTGCTGAACCAGAACACCTATTCCGTGATGGAGAACGACACGCTCGTCGCGATCCCGCTGTTTCTGTTCATGGGCTATGTGGTCGAGCGCGCCAATATCATCGACCGGCTGTTCTTTTCGCTCTACATGGCGGCACGCAATCTGCCGGGATCGCTGGCCATTGCGGCGCTGATGACCTGCGCGGTCTTTTCCACCGCGTCGGGTATCGTCGGAGCGGTGGTCACGCTGATGGGCTTGCTGGCCTATCCGGCGATGGCAAATGCCGGGTATCAGCGCAGCTTTGCCTCGGGTGTGATCTGTGCGGGCGGGACGCTGGGCATCCTGATTCCGCCGTCGATCATGCTGATTGTTTATGCCGCGATTGCCGAATTGTCGCCGCTGAGGCTTTATGCGGCGGCGGTCTTTCCGGGCCTGCTTCTGGCCGGGCTATACATCGTCTATGTGATTGTCCGGGTCAGTCTGAACCCGTCGCTGGCGCCCAAACCGAATTTGGAGGACGTGCCCCCCAAACGGCAGATCTATCTCGACCTGCTGGTGTCGTTCGTGCCTCTGACGGTTTTGATCATGCTTGTGCTGGGCTCGATCCTTGGCGGGCTCGCCACACCGGCAGAAGCCGCCGCGATGGGGGCCCTCGGAGGGCTGGTGCTGGCTGTGCTCTACCGCTCGCTGAGCTGGACCAAGGTCAAGGAGAGCGTGTTCCTGACCGCAAAGGCCACGGCGATGGTCTGCTGGCTTTTTGTCGGATCGTGGACCTTCGCCTCGGTTTTCTCCTATCTCGGCGGACATGACGTGATCGAAAACTGGTTCATCGCCATGAACCTGGAGCCCTGGCAGTTCCTGGTGCTTGCACAGCTGATCATCTTCCTGCTGGGCTGGCCGCTGGAATGGTCCGAAATCCTGATCATTTTCGTGCCGATCTTCCTTCCGATGCTCGAAACATTCGGCGTGAATCCGTATTTCTTCGCGATGCTGGTTGCGCTGAACCTGCAAACCTCGTTCCTGACCCCGCCCATGGCGATGTCGGCCTATTACCTCAAGGGGGTTTTGAAGAACCAGATCGAGCTGATGGAGATCTTCCGCGGCCTGATGCCTTACCTGGCGATCGTGGTCACCTGCATGGTGTTGATGTACCAGTTCCCGGGCATCGCTTTGTGGCTGCCTGATTACCTGTTCGGAGTTTGGGTGCCCTGATGAAAGGCGACCTGACCCTGATCCCTGCGGTGCAGGCGGCCGAAGCGATCCGCACCGGGCAATTGACGTCAGAGGCATATGTCAAGGCATGCCTCGAGCGGATCGATGCCAGCGAAGACACTGTGCGCGCATGGGCATGGCTGGACAAGGAGCACGCGCTGGAGCAGGCGCGCGAGGCGGACCGCATTCGTCGCGCGGGCTACGCCACAGGGGCTCTGCACGGCGTTCCGGTCGGGATCAAGGATATCGTCGACACGGCTGATATGCCGACCCAGCTTGGCTCTGCGATTTTCCAGAACCGTCAACCGGACAGCGCCGCCCGTCTGATCGAGAGGCTGCGCGACGCCGGCGCGGTGATCATGGGCAAGACAAAGACCACCGAACTGGCCTATCTGCACCCGACGGATACCACCAACCCGCACGCCCCCGACAGAACACCGGGCGGTTCCTCAAGCGGGTCGGCGGCAGCCGTTGCAGCGCGGCATGTCCCGCTGGCAGTTGGAACGCAGACCGGTGGCTCGGTCATTCGTCCGGCGTCCTTCTGCGGCACATACGGGTTCAAGCCGACGCGCGGTGTGATCTCTCGCAGCGGCGTTTACCAGACCTCCGGCGCGCTGGATCAGGTCGGCGTATTCGCCAACTCTCTGGAGGACGCGGCACTTCTGACCGAGGTGATCGGCTGTTATGATCAGACGGACCCGGCAAGCTTTGCCCGCCCGCGGCCATCGATGCTGGCGGGCGCGCAGGCCGAGGTTCCGGTGGAACCGGAAATCGCATGGTTCGACATGCCGTTTCACGACCGTTTGGACCCGGATGCCGCCGAGGGCCTCGAACAGGTGATCGCCGCGCTTGGTGACAGGGTCGAACGCTTTCCGACGGCTCCGCAGCTGGCGGGGCTCGCCGATGTTCACACGATCATCTACGACGTCGAAATCGCACAGAATATCGGCCCGCTGGCCGACACGCATGGCGACAGGGTGAGCCCGGAAATGAGGCAGGCCATTGCCCGGGGCCGGGCGATCAGCGCCGACCAGTATGAGGATGCGCTCGCCGTAAAGGCCTCGGCTGACGCATTCTTTGCCTCACATTTCAACGATTTCGATGCCATCATGGCCCCCTCGGCTTCGGGGCAGGCACTGCCGCTTTCTGCGGGCCAAACCGGTGATGCAGTCTATTGCAAGATCTGGACGCTTGCCGGTCTGCCCTGTCTGTCCCTGCCTCTTCTGGTTGGCGCGGAGGGGCTGCCGATCGGCGTACAACTGATAGGGGCCGTGGAACTGGACGACCGGCTTATGCGGACCGCAGCCTGGATGCAGAGATTTCTGGCAAGCGGAAACGAGGAAGGAGCGTGATCTGATGTCACGATTGACCAATATACTCACCGGCCTGTTTGGCCTTGGACTGATGGCGATATTCGTGCTGGGCCTGTCCCACAGCATTTCGACCGGGTTCGCCGGGTTCTGGGGCGGGTTTCCGTTCATGTGCATAGCCTTCTTCGTTATCGGGCTAGCCATTTACAATTTCTGGGAAGACGCAGTCCGGAAAGACGATTGATGACGTCGAAACCCGTTCTCTGGCTGCCGCGCAAGGTATCCGACGCCACAATCAAGCGCGCCAGCGCATCCTATGACGTGATCCTGAACGAGGCCGACACCCCAGGCACCCGCGACGAGATCATCGCCATGTCCGCGCGCGTCGATGCCATGATGCCCTGCCATTCCGAGCATTTCTCGGCCGAGGTTGTCGCCCGGCTCGATCCGCGTCTGAAGATCATCGCCAATCACTCGGTCGGGGTTGATCATTGCGACCTCGATGCGTTGCGGGCGCGCGGCATCGTGGTGACTAACACCCCGGATGTTCTGTCTGATGCCACCGCTGAACTGGCGATGCTTCTGATGCTGGGCGCCGCGCGTCACGCCGTCACGGGCGACCGTCTGGTGCGTACCGGCGCCTGGGACAGCTGGAGCCCGGCCTTCATGGTCGGCAAGCAGGTGACAGGCGCGCGGCTGGGCATTGTGGGCATGGGACGTGTCGGACGCGCCTTCGCCGAAAAAGCGCGCGGCTTCGATATGGAGATCCATTATTTCAACCGCACACCGCTGTCGCCGGAGCTCGAACAGGGCGCCATATACCACGAGACGATCGAAAGCCTGCTGCCGGTATCGGACTTCCTGTCGCTGCATTGCCCGGCCACGCCTGAGACGCTGGATCTCATGAATGCCGAGCGTTTCGCCTGCTTGCCCGATGGGGCGGTTCTTGTGAACTCCGCCCGCGGTGCGTTGGTCGATGAGGCCGCGCTTCTGGAGGCGATTGAAACGGGCAAGCTTGCCGCGGCGGGACTGGACTGTTTCAAGAACGAACCCGGTGGCAACCCTGCCTTTGCGCCCCATGAAAACATATTCATGCTGCCTCATATCGGCAGCGCCACGACCAAGACGCGCGATGCGATGGGGTTTCGTGCGCTGGATAACCTGGATGCGTTCTTTGCTGGAAAAACGCCGCGTGACGCGCTCTGACCCCGCAAGGCTGCATGGAAAAAAACAGGAGCCCGGTTGCACCGCGGCATGACTGTGGCGAGGGCGTCATCGCGCGGCGTCCGATCACCCGATGTTATCTGGATGAAGCGTCTCTCCTCCGACGTGTGACGCGCAAGCGGATTGTGCTGCCACAAAAGGCTGTGCACCGTCTTGTCCTCCCCTCCAAGTTGCACCACAAGGGATCAAAGCTCCAAGCAGAGGTGCTGCCCGATGTCCGGCCTGTTTGATTTTCTCACCAATCTGCCGCCCTATTCCGAAAATGACTTCACCATCCGGCGGCTCAATGCGCGGCACAAGCTGATCATCGCTCCGTTTCGGCCTCAGATCGAGGGCGCACGCGTGCTCGACATTGCCTGTCACGATGGCCGCTGGTCCTATGCCTTGGCCGCCGCCGGTGCGCGTGAGGTGATCGGGATTGAGGCACGTCAGGACCTGCTCGACCGGTTCGCGTCTTTCCCTGACACACCCTTCAAACGCAATATATCCTTGCGCCAGGGCGATTTGTTTGAGGCGCTTGAGACACTGACCGCCCACGGCGAAAATTTCGACGTGGTGGCGCTCTATGGCATTTTCTATCATGTGATGGATCATTTCCGCCTGCTCAAACTGATCCGTGCGCTCGGCCCTAGGATCATCATCGTCGACAGCGAATTCATCATGAATGACAACGCTATGATCCAGATCCTGAAGGAAGAGACGTCAAACCCGCTGAACGCCACCAGCGACACGGACGGGATTGCCCACACGGTCGTGGGTGTGCCGAGCCGCAAGGCGACGGAGTTCATGGCCGAAGCGCTGGGATATGAGACGACCTGGATCGATCAGGCGCTGATCCTGGATGACGAAGACCGCAAGGGGATGAAGGATTACTTCCGCGAGGGGCGCAAGGTGCGCGGCACCTGCGCGCTCACGCCGGTTCAGTAATTCCCGGCCACGTATTTCGCGATCGCCCCGCCGCGCGAATTCACGTCGAGCTTCTGATAGATCGCCTTGAGGTAATATTTCACGGTATTCTCGCTCAGCCCCAGCCGGGCGCTGATCTGGAAATTGGTCAGCCCATCCACCAGCAGCGCCAGAATCTCATGCTCGCGCCGGGTCAGCACATCGGCGTTTTCCGAGGTCAGCTTGCGCAGGATATCCGTGGGCACGATGGAATGGCCTTCGACCAGCTTGCCGAGGATCTTGGGCAGGCTGGTCAGGATCTGGCTCATCAGGCAGACCGAATTGGCCCCTGCCTTGATCGCCGTGCGGATGAAGGCAAACTCGGTCTCGTCGGCCACGACCACCACCATCACCTCAGGATGCGCCTTGCGCAGCTGCTCCAGCACCACGGTCAGGTCTCCGTCGCTTAACCGCACACCCAAGATCAGGATCGCCCTGCCCGTGGCCTGGCGCAGCATCTTGTCGAGGCTCTTGGTGTCCGTGGCAAACTCCGCGAGCCTCACCTCATCGATCTGCCCCACCAGCGAGCCGATGCCCTGACAGACGATCAACTGCCGGTCGGCAACAAAGACCTGGGGAAGGTCGGAGGCGGCTGTCTTGTCCATTTACGTGGGTCATTCCTCAAAGAGCGTCCCGCCATCTTACACCAGAATACGCCGCCCGCTATCCCTCGTATTGCGACATTTGCGGCACGGAAACCGATGATATTGCAAGATTTTTCAGTATGCATCCGCATGCCGAGACATTTGGGCAGGCTTGCGTCCCGAAAGGGTGGGTGCGCCCTACCCGTTCGTTGACAACATCCGTGAGCAGGGGTTCAGCGCCATTCACTCGGGCGTGTCGCAGGCCGGGCTTGCGGTCATATGGTCGTTCAAATTCTTATGGAGACGCCTCATGAACGGCTATCAGCATCTTTACATCCCCGGTCCCACCAATGTGCCGGAGCCTGTTCGTCAGGCAATGAACATCCCCATGGAGGACATGCGCGCGCCGGACTTTGGCGATTTTGTCACCGGCATCCTGACCGATCTGAAAAAGGCCTATCGCATGGAAAGCGGCCGGGTCTTTGTTTTCCCGTCCTCGGGCACGGGAGCCTGGGAATCGGCCATTCAGAACACGCTGAATGCGGGCGACAAGGTGCTGATGAGCCGCTTCGGGCAGTTTTCCCTGCTCTGGGTCGACATGGCCGAGCGGCTTGGGCTCGACGTGGAGCTGTGCGAGGTTGAATGGGGCAAGGGCGTTCCGGTCGAGGACTACAAGGCCAAGCTCGCCGCAGACGACAAGCATGAAATCAAGGCGGTGTTCTGCACCCAGAACGAAACCGCCACCGGTGTGACCTCCGACATCGCCGCCGTGCGCGCGGCCATGGACGAGGTCGGTCACCCGGCGATGCTCTTTGTCGATGGGGTCAGCTCGATCGCCTCGATCGAATTCGAGATGGATAAATGGGGCGTGGACCTTGCAGTCTCTGGCTCGCAAAAGGGCTTCATGCTCCCGGCGGGGCTTGGCCTGCTGGGCGTGTCCGAGAAGGCGCTGGAGGCCAACAAGGCGGTCAGCAATGCCGGCATGTCGCGCTGCTATTTCAGCTTTGAGGACATGATCAAGCTCAATGATACAGGCTATTTTCCTTACACCCCCGCCACCCAGCTTTTGCGCGGTCTGCGCTGCTCGCTTGATCTGATGCTGGAGGCGGGTATGGAAAGCATCTGGGCACGCCACAAGCGCCTGGCCGAGGGCGTCCGTGCCGCCGTGGACGCATGGGACGGCTGCGAACTGGTTGCGCGTGGGCCGGAATGGCATTCCGACACGGTCTCGGCCATCTACGCCCCCGAAGGCGTCGATGCCCGTGACGTGATTTCGGGCGCTTACTACAAATACCAGACCTCGCT
Source organism: Roseovarius faecimaris (assembly GCF_009762325.1). Classification (NCBI taxonomy): domain Bacteria; kingdom Pseudomonadati; phylum Pseudomonadota; class Alphaproteobacteria; order Rhodobacterales; family Roseobacteraceae; genus Roseovarius; species Roseovarius faecimaris. The sequence goes on along the minus strand of NZ_CP034348.1, from coordinate 1,610,169 downwards.
TGGCACCGGCCTAAACAAGCTGATGGGCAAGGCATTCCGGATCGGCCATCTTGGCTCGCTCAACCCGGTGATGCTTTGCGGCGCGATCTCGGCCGCTGAAATGGCCCTGATCGATGCAGGGGCAAAAATCACGCCGGGCTCGGGTGTTGCGGCGGCGCAGGAGCACTACCGCGCTACCACCCCGTCCGGCGCGTAAGGGAGGCAAAGATGACCAGTATCCTCGTCACCCGCGCCTGGCCGAAAGAGGCCGAAGACCGCCTTCAGGCCGAAGGGCTCGGCGATGTCACTCTGCGCGACCCCGATACACCGATGTCCCATGACGAATGGATGGCGGCGGCGCAAACCTATGACGTGATCATGCCCACCGTCTCCGACAAGATCCCGGCCGGTTTCTATCCGGCAGCCAAGGGCAAGGTGCGCGTGATGGCCAATTACGGGGTGGGCTTCAACCATATCGATATCGATGCGGCCCGCGACAATGGTATTGCGGTCACCAACACGCCCGAAGTGCTGACCGATTGCACGGCAGACCTTGCCATGGGCCTGATGCTCGCCGCCGCGCGCCGCATCGGCGAGGGCGAGCGTGAAACCCGTGCGGGCAAATGGATCGGCTGGCGGCCGACCCATATGATCGGCAAGAAGGTGTCGGGCGCCACGCTTGGCATCATCGGCTTTGGCCGCATCGGTCAGGCCATGGCGCGCCGCGCGCATTACGGCTTTGGCATGAAGGTGGTGTTTCAGGACGCCTGGGCTGTGCCCGACGATATCAAGGCGGCCAATGGCAATGCCACGCAGTTGGGTTCCATGCAGGAGGTCGCGGCCAATTGCGATTTCCTGTCGCTGCACTGCCCCGGCGGGGCAGACACCTACAAGATGATCAACGCCTCGGTGTTTGACGCGATGCGCCCGGGCGCCATTCTGGTCAATTCCGCGCGCGGCGATGTGGTGGACGAAGACGCGCTTTTCGCCGCGCTCGACAGCGGCCATCTCGCCGCTGCCGGACTTGATGTCTATCACAACGAACCGGCGCTCGACCCGCGGTTTCTGCAGTATGAAAACCTCGTGCTCGCCCCGCATCTGGGCAGCGCGACCGACGGTACCCGCGCCGCGATGGGCCACCGCGCGATCGACAATCTCAAGGCGTTTCTCGCCGGGGATGCGCCGCAGGACTTGGTGACCTGACGACGTGGTTTAACCGCACATTAACCTTGATTGGATTGACTGGGGGCATGACACAAATCATGCCCCTTTCTGCCGAAGGTTGGTTTGCCAATCTGTTCTCTTCTCGTGCTGCCCGCGACGGCAAAGTGCTGCGCCGCGATCTGGATCATGTGGACCGTTACGTGGGCCGCGAGCGGTACTATGCCGAACTGGAACGGCGCGGATTTCATGCGGTAGAGAACGCGGGCCAGGTGGTCATTTTCTGCAATCAGGAACCGATCCGAATCACCCTCTGAGCAGGTGTTTTCTGCGCGCAGAAAACAGGCTCGAAAATGCGCGCATTTTCGATTTTCCCACATAAGTTTCCGATCATAAACATTTGTTTTTCTTGCGCTATTGCCGCAGCGCAGAAAGTATGCCTCGGCACTCGAACACCGCATTTCGGGTAGTCGCCCCCTACCCGTTCAGGCCCATTGCCCATCCCAAGGCCCGCTTCCTTACCCGTGGGAAAGTAGCGCAGGCGCACGCGTCGCGCGATGCTGGAGACAACGCAGATTCCAAGGGTAAGGACACCTCATGAGCTACACGCTTCACCCCCTCAAGAAACAACGCCTGCAACGCTCCGAGCTTGCAGTGCCCGGCTCCAACCCGTCGATGATCGACAAGGCTGCCGACTCGGATGTCGATTACATCTTCCTCGACCTCGAAGATGCCGTCGCCCCGCCGGAAAAGGTGCAGGCGCGCTCCAACATCATCCAGGCGCTGAACGACATCGACTGGAAAGCCAAGGGCAAGACCATGTCGATCCGCATCAACGGGCTGGATACCCATTACATGTATCGCGACGTGGTGGAGATCGTCGAACAGGCCGGTCAGCATCTCGACACGATCCTGGTGCCGAAAGTGGGCGTGCCTGCGGATCTTTACACCGTCGAGACGATGGTCAGCCAGATCGAAGAGGCCATGGGCTTCACCCACCAGATCGGCCTTGAGGCATTGATCGAAACCGCCCTCGGCATGGCCAATGTGGAGGCAATCGCCGCCACCCCGGGTCGCCTTGAGGCACTGCATTTCGGCGTGGCTGACTACGCCGCCTCGAACCGCGCCCGCACCGTGGTGATCGGCGGGCTCAACCCCGACTATCCCGGCGACCAGTGGCATTTCGCCCTGTCGCGCATGACCGTGGCCTGCCGTGCCTATGGCCTGCGCGCCATCGACGGCCCCTTCGGCGATTTCTCGGACCCCGACAGCTATATCCTCGCCGCAAAACGGGGGGCTGCTCTGGGCATCGAAGGCAAATGGGCCATCCACCCGTCGCAGATTGCCATGGCCAACGACGTCTTCTCGCCGCCCGAGGCCGAGGTGACCCGCGCCCGCCGCATCATCGAAGAACTGCGCAAGGCCGAGGCCGAAGGCAAAGGCGCCGCAAGCCTTGACGGCAAGATGATCGACGCCGCGTCCGAGCGTATGGCCAACAACGTCATCCAGGTGGCCGACGCCATCGCCGCCAAAGGGTAAGGAGCGTATCCCATGGATATCCACGAATATCAGGCCAAGGAACTGCTCAGCAGCTTTGGCGTCAACGTGCCGCGCGGCGGCATCGCCTATAGCCCCGAACAGGCCGTCTATCGCTGCTCGGAACTTTCGGGCGAGCGTTGGGTCGTCAAGGCCCAGATCCATTCCGGCGCGCGCGGCAAGGCGGGCGGCGTGCGGATCTGCTCCACCGAGGAAGAGGTGTCCGACGCCGCCTCATGGATGCTGGGCCGCAAGCTCATCACGCACCAGACCGGCCCGCAGGGCAAGCTGGTGAGCCGCCTCTATATCGAAGAGGCCACCAATATCGCGCAAGAGCTGTACCTGGCCTTCGTGATGGACCGCAAACTGGAGCGCGTGGTGGTTGTCGCCTCCGCCCAGGGCGGCATGGAGATCGAGGAAATCTCGGAAAAAGAGCCCGAAAGCATCGTGCGCTCGGTCGTTGATCCGGCGGTCGGTATGCAGGCCTTCCAGGCGCGCGAGATCGCTTTCTCCCTCGGGCTCGACGCTGCCCTGATCCCGCAGGCGGTCAAGACGATCACCGGCTGTTATCGGCTGATGGAGGAAAAAGACGCCAACATGGTCGAGATCAACCCGCTGGTCGTCACCGGATCGGGCGAGATCGTGGCGCTGGACGGTAAATTAAGTTTTGACGATAACGCCCTGTTCCGTCACCCGAAAATCTCGGAACTGCGCGACAAATCCCAGGAGGACCCGCGCGAGACCTATGCCGAGGATCGCGGTCTGAACTATATCGGCCTCGAAGGTGAAATCGGCTGTATCGTCAACGGCGCCGGCCTCGCCATGGCCACGCTCGACATGATCAAGCAATCCGGAGGAGAGCCTGCGAACTTCCTCGATGTGGGCGGCGGCGCTTCGCCGGAACGCGTGCTGATGTCCTTCAAGGCGGTGCTCAACGACAAAAACGTCGAGGCCGTGCTGGTCAACATCTTTGCGGGCATCAACCGCTGCGACTGGATCGCCGAAGGCGTCATCCGCGCCGTCAAGGAGCTTGAGCTTACCCTGCCTCTCGTGGTGCGCCTGTCGGGCACCAATGTCGAGGAAGGCCGCAAACTGCTTTCGGAAAGCGGGCTCAACATCGCAACCGCCGACACGCTTGCCGAAGCCGCCGAACTGGTGGTGGGCGCGTGGAAAGCCGCCAAGGCCAACTGAGGAGAGACCCATGGCTATTCTGATCGACAAAGACAGCAAGGTTCTGGTCACCGGCCTCACCGGACGGATCGGCAGCTTTCACGCCGAGGAAATGCGCGAATACGGCACCAATGTCGTGGGCGGCGTGACCCCCGGCAAGGGCGGCACCACCCATAACGGCCTGCCGGTATTCAACACCGTCAAAGGGGCCGTGGCCGAAACCGGGGCCGATATGGTCATCGCCTTCGTGCCGCCCCCCTTTGCCGCCGACAGCATCATGGAAGCGGCGGATGCGGGCATCAAGACCTGTGTCTGTATCGCTGACGGCATTCCGGCGCAGGACATGATCAAGGTCAAACGCTACATGCGCCGCTACAAGGAAGAAAAGCGGATGCGCCTGATCGGCCCGAACTGCGCCGGTATCATCACCCCCGGACAGGCCTTTGCGGGCCTCATGCCGCCGCATATCTATCTGCCGGGCCGTGTCGGCATCATCGGCCGCTCGGGCACGCTGGGCTACGAGGCCGCCTCCCAGATGAAAGAGGTGGGCATCGGTGTCTCCTCCTCCATCGGCATCGGCGGGGATCCGATCAACGGCTCCTCCTTCCGCGATATCCTAGAGCTCTTTGAAAACGACCCCGACACCGACGCCGTCGTGATGGTGGGCGAGATCGGCGGCCCGCAAGAGGCCGAAGCCGCCGCCTATATACGCGATCACATGAAAAAGCCGGTCGCGGCCTATATCGCGGGCCTGTCGGCGCCCAAGGGCCGCCGCATGGGCCATGCCGGGGCCATCGTGTCGGCCTTTGGCGAAAGCGCGCAGGAAAAGGTCGAGATCCTCTCCGAAGCGGGCGTGACGATCGTACCCACCCCCTCCTCTTTCGGACCGGTGGTGCAAAAGATGCTGGCCGCCTGAGCCATCGCATCCCCTGGACCCGGCAGGCTCTCCCTCCTGCCGGGTCTTCTTCTTGGCATGAGTATTCGATATCCCACGCCCGCAGACACGCGGAAACCTGCGCATCCGCGCACAAGGCTCTTGCAAGCGGCACCTTTTCCAAGCCTTGTGTCGTCAGTTCAGTCTTACCGGTGCGCCACGATGCAACGCCTTTGCCTTCTCGCCTGCCTTGCTCTTCTTGCCGCCTGTTCCGTCTCCGCCCCTCCGCCCCGCGCGACGGCCCTTGATGTGCCGCTCTATCCCAACGAGACGCCGCAAATCCGCGCGCTCGTCAATCAATACGCCGATCACTACGAGGTGCCCCGTCCGCTGGTGCACAAGGTCATCCTGCGCGAAAGCGACTATCGCCCCGAGGCGCGCAACGGCCCCTATTACGGGATGATGCAGATCCTGCCCGCCACCGCGCGCGGCATGGGCTTTTCCGGCGCGCCCGATGACCTTCTGGATGCCGAGACAAACCTGAAATGGGCGGTGAAATACCTCAAGGGCGCGTGGATGGTGTCAGACGGCGACATGGACGCCGCCGTCATGTGGTACGCGCGTGGATATTACTACCAGGCCAAGGACAGATGTCTGCTGGTGGAAACCGGGCTGAACACCCGGGAAACCGCCAAACACTGCCGGTGAAGCGCGGGCGACATCCGTAAATCGTGACTGTCGGCTTCGGGCCCTTGGCGGACATGTGATCTGTGTGCATTGCGCGGGCTCAAGGGCGAAGCCCGCCGCGCATCGCCGACGCGCCCCCACGCGGCGGCGATTGGGTTCAGCTTGGCGCATCACTCGCAATTCGGTCGGATGTGGCAGGGATAAAGTGCCCTGAATATCGGTTGGATCGCCCCCGCGCGCGTCGGCAATACGCGGCTCAGTGCCCGGAAAACCGAATGGCAGCAGGCCCAAAAGAGCCGACATCAAAAAGGGCGCGGCATCCCGACCGCGCCCTACATCTCTTGATCTCCGCCTCAGATATCCAGCGTGTGGTCCTTCTCCCACTGGCTGAAATGCGTCACGAAGCTGGTCCATTCCTGATGCTTCATCTTCAGGTAGGCGGCTGAAAACTCTTCGCCCAGCGACGCCTTCAGCTCCTTGTCCCTGTCAAAGAGACGCAGCGCATCCAGCATGTTCAGCGGCAGCTTGGGCGCGCCGCGCACCTTGTGACCTTCGGCATACATGTCGATGTCATACCGCTTGCCCGGATCGGCCTTTGAGCGGATGCCAGACAGGCCCGCCGCGATGATCACCGCCTGCAGCAGGTACGGGTTCACCGCGCCGTCCGGCAGGCGCAGCTCGAACCGCCCCGGCCCCGGCACGCGCACCATATGCGTGCGGTTGTTGCCGGTCCATGTCACCGTGTTGGGTGCCCAGGTGGCCCCCGACGTGGTGCGCGGCGCGTTGATCCGTTTGTAGCTGTTGACCGTCGGGTTTGTGATCGCCGCCAGGGCGCTGGCGTGTTTCATGATCCCGCCCAGGAAATGCGCGCCCTGCTCGGAAAGGCCGAGCTCTGCCGTCTGGCTGCCGCCGGTGGCTTCGGTCGCAAAGATATTGGTCTTGGCCTTATCCCCCGGCGCGTCCCAGACCGAGATATGCGCATGACATCCGTTGCCGGTCAGCCCCTCGACGGGTTTCGGCATGAAGGTCGCGCGGAAGCCGTGCTTTTCAGCGACGGATTTGGTCATGAACTTGAAGAAGCTGTGCTTGTCGGCGGTCTTGAGAGCGTCGTCAAATTCCCAGTTCATCTCGAACTGGCCATTGGCGTCCTCGTGGTCGTTCTGATACGGCCCCCAGCCCAGATCGAGCATGTAATCGCAGATCTCGCGCACCACGTCATAGCGCCGCATCACCGCCTGCTGGTCATAGCAGGGCTTCTCGGCGGTATCGAATTCGTCCGACAGGGCCGAGCCATCGGGGGTCAGAAGGAAATACTCCGCCTCGATGCCGGTTTTCACATGCATGCCTTCGCTTGCCGCCTCGTCGATCAGCCGCCGCAGCACGTTACGCGGGGCCTGGGCCACATCCGCGCCCTCCATCACCGGGTTGGAGGCAACCCAGGCCACTTCGGGCTTCCACGGCAGCTGAATGACCGAGCTCGGGTCCGGCACGGCCAGCATATCAGGATGCGCCGGCGTCATGTCGAGCCAGGTGGCGAAGCCCGCAAAACCCGCGCCGTCTTCCTGCATGTCGGCAATCGCCTGCGCGGGGACCAGCTTGGCGCGCTGCCCGCCGAAAAGGTCGGTGAAGGAAATCATGAAATACTTGACGCCGTTCTCCGCGGCGTAGGCGGCCAGATCGATGCTCATCTTGGTGTCGTCCTTTCCCTGTTGATCGCAAAATTAGGAAGGCGGTTGACCCGCCTTTCCTGTCGTCTTTGATGTCAGAATGTAGCGTTAGGCATGCCCGGATACCAGTTGGTTCCCGCCAAAGGCACCTGCGCCATGGCAGCGGCCTCCAGCGTCAGCGCGACAAGGTCCTCGGGCTCCAGGTTGTGCACGTGGTTCTTGCCGCAGGCACGCGCCAGCGTCTGTGCCTCCAGCGTCATCACCTTGAGGTAATTGCGCAGCCGCCGACCCGCTTCCACCGGGTCAAGCCGCGCGGCCAGTTCCGGGTCCTGGGTGCTGATCCCCGTCGGGTCGCGGCCCTCGTGCCAGTCGTCATAGGCCCCCGCCGTGGTGCCCAGCTTGTTGTACTCGGCCTCCCATTTCGGGTCATTGTCGCCCATGGCGATCATAGCCGCAGTGCCGATGCTGGCCGCATCCGCACCAAGCGCCAGCACCTTGGCCACATCCGCACCCGAGCGGATCCCGCCCGAGACAATCAGCTGCACCTTGCGATGCATGCCCTGATCCTGCAGGGCACGAACCGCCTCGCGGACGCAAGCCAGCGTCGGGATGCCCACATGCTCGATAAACACATCCTGCGTGGCCGCCGTGCCGCCCTGCATGCCGTCGATCACCACCACATCGGCCCCGGCTTTCACCGCCAGCGTCACGTCATAGTAAGGCCGGGTCGCGCCAACCTTCACATAAATCGGCTTTTCCCAATTGGTGATCTCGCGCAGCTCCAGGATCTTGATCTCAAGGTCATCCGGGCCGGTCCAGTCCGGGTGCCGACAGGCCGACCGCTGGTCGATCCCCTTGGGCAGGTTGCGCATCTCCGCCACGCGGTCACTGATCTTCTGACCCAGCAGCATACCGCCGCCGCCGGGCTTCGCGCCCTGCCCCACGACCACCTCAATGGCATCCGCCTTGCGCAGGTCATCTGGGTTCATCCCGTAGCGGCTTGGCAGGTACTGATAGACCAGTTTCGAGCTTTGCCCGCGCTCCTCCGGGGTCATCCCGCCATCGCCCGTGGTGGTCGACGTGCCTGCCGCCGACGCCCCGCGCCCCAGCGCCTCCTTGGCCGGGCCACTCAGCGCGCCAAAGCTCATCCCCGCGATGGTGATCGGGATGTCGATCTCGATCGGGTTCTTGGCATAGCGCGTGCCCAGCACCACGTTGGTGTCACACCGTTCGCGATAGCCTTCCAGCGGGTAACGGGACACCGACGCGCCCAGAAACACCAGATCGTCGAAATTCGGCACCCGCCGTTTCGCACCGCCGCCGCGAATGTCATAGATCCCCGTCGCTGCCGCGCGGCGGATCTCGGCATTCACCTCCGGTGTGAAGGTGGCCGACATGATCGGCAAGGTTTGCGGAATGTGCTTGTCATCTTTCGCCATGTCCTGCCTCCTCAATACGCGTTGTCGATGTTGAAATTATAAAGCTTACGGGCCGAGCCATAGCGCGTGAACTCCTCCGGCTTGGCGTCGCATTCCGCCTCTGCCAGAAGCCGCGTCAGAAGCTCAATATGCTCGGGCCGCATCTCCTTTTCGATGCAATCCGCGCCAAGGCTCGCCACCTTGCCGCGCACGAAGAACCGCGTCTCATAGCAGCTGTCGCCAAGCGCGTCGCCCGCGTCGCCACAGACCACCAGATTGCCCGACTGCGCCATGAAGCCCGACATATGCCCGATATTGCCATGCACGACGATATCGACGCCCTTCATGGAAATTCCGCAACGCGAGGCCGCATTGCCCTTGACCACGATCATCCCGCCGTGGCCCGTAGCGCCCAGATACTGGCTGGCATCGCCCTCGATGATGATCTTGCCCGACATGATGTTTTCACCCGTGCCCGGCCCGGCGCTGCCATCCACATGGATGGTCGCCTGCTTGTTCATGCCGCCGCAATAATAGCCGGTGGAGCCGCGCACCGTCACTTCGATCGGCGCGTCCAGCCCCACGGCCAGCGCATGACTGCCCTTGGGGTTGATGATCTCCCAGGCGGTCTCGTTTGTGTCCTGGCCTTGCGCGTGCAGCGTCTCGTGCAAGGCGCGCAGCCCCTTTTCTCCCAAATCGAATGTCTGCATCTCAGTGGCTCCAGAAGTAAACGGTTGCAGGCTCGGGCTCCCAGACGCGCGCGTCCTCGATCCCCGGCAGGCTGACCAGCGCGCGGTATTCGCTGCCAAAGGCCACATATTGATCGGTTTCAGCCATCACCGCCGGCTTGCAGGCAATCGGGTCGCGCACCACGCCAAACCCGTCCTTGGTGCCGACAACAAAGGTATAGAACCCGTCCAGATCGTCGATGCCCGCTTCCAGCGCCTCACCCAGGGTGCTGCCATTCTGCATTTTCCAGGTCAGGTAGGCCGCGGCCACTTCGGTGTCGTTCTCGGTCTCGGTATAGACCCCTTCGCGCGCCAGCGCCCGGCGCAGCGAGTTGTGATTGCTGAGCGACCCGTTATGCACAAGGCATTGATCCGCGCCGGTCGAGAACGGGTGCGCGCCCAGCGTTGTCACAGCGCTTTCCGTGGCCATGCGCGTGTGGCCAATCCCGTGCGTACCGGTGAGCTTGGGAATGTCGAACCGCTTGGCCACATCCCCCGGAAGACCCACTTCCTTATAGATTTCAATGGTCTCGCCCGCGCTCATTACCCGGGTTTCGGGGCGCAGCTCCTTGAGGGCGGCGCGCGCGTCGGCCATCTTGTCCTCGGGCAGGTCGATCACCGCATGGGTGTCGATCACCCGCACGGTCACATCGGTGCCCAGCTTTTCGCACAGCTCATCCTCCAGACCGGCAAAGCTCGCCTCGGGATGCGCCGCCTGAATGGTCAGCTTGGCCTGCCCATCCGCCTCTTGCCCATAAACCGCGATACCCGCGCTGTCGGGACCGCGATCCGTCATGGTGATCAGCATCTCGGTCAGCATCTCGCCAAGCTTCGGCTCCAGCGACTTATCCTTCAAAAACAACCCGACGATTCCACACATCGGCACCTCCCTCAGGACTGATTGTTCAGATTGAAGGCAACGCTAACGCGGTATCGCGAGAATTTCAACAGAAGAATTAAATATTCCTGTGGGTAAATTACCCCTGCCCCCCCTGCGGGTAGGCAATGATCGAGATATAACGCGCCGGCAGGCTGATCAGCTCATCAGGCCCATGCGGTGCGTCTGCGTCGAAAAACAGGCTGTCGCCGGGACGCAGGTGAAAACTTTTTTCGCCATGACGATACCCCACCTCGCCTTCGAGCATGTAAAGTATCTCGACCCCTTCATGCTGAAAGGTCGGAAAGACATCCGATTCGGTCGTCAGGGAAATCAGGTAAGGCTCCATCATCACCCCGCTGGAATTCGCCCCCAGATGCCCCAGCAACCGGTACTGATGGCCCGCGCGCGTGCCCGCGCGCTCGGTCTCCACCCCTTCGCCGGCCTTCACATGCACCGCCTCGCGCCGTTCCTCGAAACGGCGAAAGAATGAAGTGAGCGGAATGCTCAGCGCCTCGGCAAGGGTCTGCAACGTGGTCAGGCTGGGCGAGGTGACGCCGTTCTCGATCTTCGACAGCATCCCAACCGACAGCCCCGTCGCCTGCGCCAGATCGGCCACCGTCATATCGCGCTTATAGCGGATCTCGCGCAGCTCCCGCCCGATCGCGCTTTCCAGATTCTTCTCGCGCGCCTCGCGCAGCCTGTGCGGATCCTGACTGAGTTTCGGTGGCGGCATGTGATACGCGTCTTTCCTGCTGAGCACTCCAAGATGGCCATACCTGCCACCAATTGACAAGCACCCGCCTTTCATTGTTCCTCAAATACTCCCGCCGGAGGCCCAAAACTCTTCAGGCCTCTCCGGCTCTTTCCAGCTCCTCCGCCAGGATCGGCACGCCCAGCGTCATCGAATGCACCCCCATGATCGAGGTCAGTTGCAGCACTTCGAGGATCTCTGCGCTGGTCGCCCCCTCGCGCAGCGCGTTCTGCATATGCCGCCGCACGCCGGGCGCCCACAGATGCGTCGTGGCCGCGTTGATCGCGATCATGATCAGCTCTTTTGTCTTCTGCGGCAGCGGGCCGTTCTTCTGGGGCACCGCCCGGAAGGCCAGAAACGCCTCCAGATAGTCCGGATCCATTTCGGCCATCTGGTCCCAGATCGGGTTCCAGTCTTCGGTCTGTCGCTGCGCCTCGGTGGCGGGATAGCGTTTCTCGGTCATGATGCCTCTTTCAGTCTGTCGGCGGCGCGGCGGTCCTTGACCACCGTGATCCGGTTCATGCAGCGATAGGCGGGCAGATAATCCGCCACCGCGTAATGCATGGTGCAGCGATTGTCCCAGATCGCCAAATCGCCCGCCGCCCATCGCCAGCGCATCTGGTCTTCGGGCGTGTTCATGTGGCCCGCCAGCCACGTCATCAGCGCATGGCTGTCCTTCGCGGTCAGCCCAAGGATATGGGTCACGAACGCCTCGTTGAAATTCAGGAACTTCGCACCCGTCACCTCATGCGTGCCGATCAGCGGGCGCACCATGTGCCCGAACCGCCCCACCGCCTCGTCCAGCTGTTCCTTGGTCGGAAACGAGTTGCGGAAATCGCCCAGATCATGCACCGCCTCCAGCCCCTCCAGATCGGCCTTCATGCCGTCGGGCAACCGGTCATAGGCGGCATAACAGCTCGACCACATCGTATCGCCGCCCACCTTCGGCACCACCCGCGCCACGAGGAGCGAGGCAAAGGGCTGCACCTGCCTGAAAGTCAGATCCGTGTGCCAGCAATTCGTGTCCGGTGGCGCGCTGCTGTCATTCTCCAGCTTCACGATCCGGTCGAACCCCTCCACATGCGGATAATGCGGATGCGGCGCGTCAAGCTCGCCAAAGCTCTCTGCCAGCGCCAGATGCGCCTCGGGGCTGATCCCGGTATCGCGCAGAAAAATCACCTGATGCTCCAGCAGCGCCGCATAAAGCGCGTCTGTCACGGCCCCGGTAACCGGCTGGCTCAGATCAATCCCCTCGATCACCGCGCCAATCGCCGGTGTGATCCTCTGCGCTTTCATGTTTCTATCCTCCCCGGTGCTTGAAGCTGTCCCTCCGGAAAGAATAAAGCGCATCGGGGTCCATGGATACATCAATCACCGCAGGCTTGCCGCAGGTAAGCGCGGCCTCCAGCGCCCCGGCCACCTCGCTCAGCGTCTCGGCCTTGTACCCCTTCGCGCCGTAAAGCTCGGCCAGCTTGTCAAAGGGCGGGCTGGAAATATCGGCACCAATGTAGCGCTCGCCGAAGAAATCACGCTGATAGGCCTTCTCGGCGCCCCAGCAGCGGTTGTTCATCACCAGGGTGACCGTGTTGATCCCGTAATCCACCGCTGTGCTCAGCTCCGACACGGTCATGCCGAACCCGCCATCGCCCATCAGGCTGATCACAGGGCGTTCCGGCGCGGCCAGCTTGATCCCAAGCCCCGCGGCAAAGCTGAACCCCACCAGCCCGAAATCCAGCGGCGTGAACAGGCTTTTCGGATGCCAGTAATTCAGAGCATCCGTGGCCTGCAAACAAAGCGTGCCCGCATCCATCGTCACCGCCGCGTCGCGCGGCATCACATCGCGCAGCGTCTTGAACAGGCCCGACGGGTGGATCGGCAGGGCGTCAACCCTGGCCTCGGCATCGCGCTTGGCCAGATAGGCCGCGCGCTCGGCCTTGAAGGTGGCAGTCCAGGCCTCGGCCTTGGCGCGATCCTGACCCGCCGCGATCACCGCCTGTAGCTGCCCGGCCACCGTGGGCGCATCGCCCATGATCCCGATCTCGGCGGGAAAGTAGCGACCGATCGCCGTGGGCTCCATTTCCACATGAATGATCTTGGCGTCTTTGTTAATGTTATCATAGCTATAGAAGGTGGCATTAAACCCAACCCGCGTGCCAAGCGCGAGGATCACATCAGCCTCTTTCACCAGCCTTGAGGCCACGATATTGCCCCTCGGCCCCATCTGGCCCGCGTTCAGCGGATGCCCGAACGGCACCGCATCGCCGTGGCCGGGCGAGGACACGACCGGGCAATTCAGCGCCTCGGCCAGGGCCATGCACTGATCCGCCCCGCCCGTGTTCTTGATCCCGCCGCCGGCAATGATCACCAGCCGCTCCGCCCCTGTCAGCAGCGCCGCCGCATCCGCAATCGCCTGAGGCGCCCCGGCCGGGGCGACGAAGGGCCGGTACTGCTCCGGGGTCTGGAACGCATCGAACTCCGCCTGCCCGGCCAGCACATCGCGCGGCAGGTTCAGCTGCACCGGCCCCCGGCGCGGCGCCATCGCCTCGCGGAACGCCTCGCGCAGCATTTCCGGCACACGGTCGGTGCCCGTGGCGGTCCATGTCTTCTTGGTCACCGGTTTGAACAGCGCATCCTGATCGACCTCCTGAAACGCATCGCGATAGCGATGCCCGCTGGCCAGCGCGCCGCCGATGCTGACTACAGGAGAATAGGCCGCCTTGGCCTGCGCCAGCCCAGTGACAAGATTGGTCACCCCCGGTCCGTTCTGCCCGGCCAGGATCACGCCTGCCTGCCCGCTCATCCGGGCGAACCCATCGGCCATATGGGTGCCGGTGCGCTCGTCGTGGACGCCAATAAACCGAATGGTATCAGCATCATAGAGCGCATCGAACATCTCCATCGTGGCCGAGCCTATAAGGCCGAACACATGGGACGTCCCTTCCGCCTTCAGCGCCTCGACCGCCGCCTGTCCGCCCGTGAGTTTGCTCATGCCAGCACCTTCTCCAGAAATCTCTCTATCTTTTGACCAAACAGCATGGGCCGCTCGACCAGCCCCAGATGTTTCAGCCCCGGCACGATCTCCAGCTCCGCGCCTTCAATCTCGCTCGCAATCGCGGCACTCATCTCTGGCGTGCTGCGCTCGTCGTTTTCGCAGGTCATCACCAGCGTCGGCATGGCAATTGGTGGCTCGGGCCGGATCAGCTCTTTGACACCATCGGCCAGAACGATCCGATGCGCGGCGAAACTTTCGGCATGAGCCGAGCGCACGACCGCTTCAACTTCACCTACCAACGCCCTGTTATCGCGCCTGTATTCCGGTGTGAACCATCGCTCTAACGTGGTTTGCATTGTGGCGGCGGCCCCGTCCGCGCTGGCCCGCGCCTGGGCCTCGACCGCCGACTGCATCTCATCGCCGCGCTCATGCGGTGAGTTGAGGATCACCAGCGCCGAGACCCGGTCGGGCGCGTCCATCGCGACCCGCCGGTTGATCATGCCCCCGATGGAAAACCCCACCAGGGCCGCCTTGGCAATTCCAAGCTCATCCAGAAGTGATATCAACTGCCTGGAGAGCGTTGTTAATGTAACCTCTCCCTCCGGCACCGCGCTGTCGCCATGCCCCGGCAGGTCATAGCTCAGCACCCGGAACCGCCCGGCCAGCCACCGCTCCACCGGGGCCCAGACCGCTGCACGGTTCAGGCCGATCCCGTGGATCAACACCGCAACCGGCGCATCCTCCGGCCCGCTCAGCGCATAGGCGGTTCCATCCTTTGCAACCGGCATCACACCCCCGCCGGGTTGTCGACGTCGCGGCCCATCTCTTCGAGATCCTTGTAGCGGTCGCCAATCCGGTGGTTCGGATGTCCGCCCAGCGAGGCCCCCAGCGCCATGATGATCTCGTCCTCCGCCGGGGCATCGGGGATCTGCACATGGATCGTCTGATAATGCGACCGCCGCCCGCCATCATCCTTGTCCATCAACGGGATCATCAGCGACGTCCCCGCCGCCCCGCGCGTGTTGGAGAACACCAGATAGCTCTTGGCATCCACCGCCTCGCGATACTGGTTGCCGAACCACAGCGTATGGGTCAGCGCCTGGGCATGCTCCAGCTCGCCCCCCATCCCCACGACCGAGGCTTTACCATACCCCTCCACCGTGCCACCTGTGGCCTCCAGGATCATCCCGGTCAGCAATTTGCCGATCACCGGGCCTTGCTCGCGGATTTCCGGGCCAAGATCCTCCACATGCCCGCGGCCGAACCACGGGTTGCGGATGATTGCCATCGCGGCGAAAAGTTTTGTCGGCTCGGCCACATCCTTCCACCCTTCGCGATAGGTGGTCTGCACCTGCATCAATGTGCGTCTGATCTCAACTCCCATCAGGCGGCATCCTTCTGTTCAAACGCCGGCAGCACCTTGTCGATGAAAAGCTGCAACGACCGCTTCTGCTGCGCCATGTCGAGCCCCATCGAGGCATAGTAAATGAACGCATCCACACCAAGCGCCTCATAGGGCTTCAGCTTTTCCACCACCTGCTCGGGCGAGCCGAACATCAGGTTCTGCTCCAGCATTTCCGGGTCGACCCGTGCATTGCCTTCCAGACTGTCCAGGGGCACCTGCTCGGGGAAGCCGTTGACCACCTCGCCCGATTTCATCAGCAGGTTGCCGAACTGGCTGAGCTGCACGCGGATCGAATCGATTGCGTTCTGCCGGTCCGCTTCGGTCTCGTACACGCAGGCATGGCGCATCATCGCCCAGCGGCCATCGTATTTGCCGCCATTCTTGGCGATGGAGGCATCGAGCCGCTCGCGATAGGTCTCGGCCTCGCTCATCGGCATGGTCAGGGGCCAGCTCATGATATTGCAATTGTTTTCAACGGCATAGTCAAAGGTAATGGGCGCACGCGCGGCCACCCAGACCGGCACGTCCTTCTGCACCGGCTTGGGACAGGAGGTGGCCGTCGGAAACTGCCAGAACTCGCCATTATGCTCGTAATCGCCTTCCCAGAGTTTCTGCACCACGGGCAGCATTTCCTGCATGTAGCGCCACGAATCGCGCTGATCGAGGCCGGGCTTCATGCGGTCGAACTCGCGCTGATAAGCGCCCGAACCGATGCCGAACTCCAGCCGCCCGTCGCTGATCAGGTCCAGAAACGCGGCCTCGCCCGCCAGGTTGATCGGGTGCCAGTAGGCCGCGTTCACCACGCCCACGCCCAGCCGGATGTTTTTCGCGTGCTCCCCCCACCAGGTCAGGATCTGGAACGGGTTGGGCGCGATGGTCATCTCCATCGCGTGGTGTTCGGCCGCCCAGGCGATCTCGAACCCCGCCGCATCGGCCATTTTAACCATTTCCAGCGTGTGGTCGCGCACCTCATGCATATCCACATCGGGGGTCATGCGCTCCAGGTTGATTGCCAGATGAAACTTCATGTCTTTTCTCCTTGATCAGCGGGGACCGAAAGGGTTGCCCACCGGGTCTTCCGATATGTTCATCCAGACGGTCTTGGGTCTGGTGTAGTCATAGACGGCCTGAAATCCGCTCTCGCGGCCGTAGCCCGAGTTTTTCATGCCGCCGAATTCCGCCACCGGGCTGATCACCCGATAGGTGTTGATCCATACGATACCAGCGCGCACGCGCTTTGACATACGCATCGCGCGCGCGGCGTTGCGGGTGAAAATGCCCGCCGCAAGGCCATGTTCGGTGTCATTGGCCAGCGCCAGCGCCTCATCCTCGGTGCGAAAGCGCAGCACGCTCAGCACCGGGCCAAACAGTTCTGTGTCGACGATGTCCAACTCAGGCCCCGGGCAATCGATGATCGTCGGCTCAAAAAACATCTCTCCGGCCGACGCCCGTTTGCCACCGGTCAGCAGCTTGCCACCCTGCTCCACCGCGCGCGCGACCTTGGCCTCGATATTCTCGATCTGCCCGCGCGTGCAGAGCGGTCCCATCTGCGTGTCCTCCGCCATCGGGTCACCGATGCGGATGCCCTTTGCGATCTCGACCATGCGGGCGAGGAAGGCGTCGGCAATATCCTCATGCACAATCAGGCGGCTGCCCGCGACACAGGACTGCCCCGAGGCGGCGAATATCCCGGCGACCGAGCCATTCACGGCGCTGTCGATATCGGCGTCGTCAAACACGATAAACGGGGATTTGCCGCCCAGTTCCAGGCTCACCTCGGCAAAATTGTTAGTGGAGTTCATCAGCACATGCTTTGCCGCCATCGGCCCGCCGGTGAAACTGATCCGCGCCACCAGCGGGTGCGAGGTCAGCACCTTGCCGCAGGGGTCGCCATGACCGGTCACGATGTTCACCACGCCATCGGGTATGCCCGCCTCGGCGATCAAGCGCCCGAATTCAAGAATCACCGCCGGCGCATGCTCGGAGGTCTTCAGCACCACCGTGTTGCCCGCCGCCAGTGCCGGGCCGATTTTGACCGCCGTCAGAAAAAGCTGGCTGTTCCACGGCACCACGGCGGCGATCACGCCCAGAGGCTCGCGATCCGTAAAGACAAACATGTCTGGTTTATCAATGGGTAACGTGTCACCGTTAATCTTGTCTGCCGCCCCGGCATAGAACATCAGGAACTGGCTGATATACTTGGCCTGCCAGCGCGTTTCGGCAAACATCTTGCCGCTATCGCGCGTCTCGATCGCGCCCAGCTCTTCGGACTTTTCCGCCATCAGATCGGCCAGCCGCCGCAGGCAGGCCCCCCGCTCGGTCGGGGTGAAGCTGGCCCAGGGGCCGTCATAGCAAGCGCGGTACGCGGCCTTCACCGCCCGGTCGATATCCTCTGCCGTGGCCTCCGGCGCGCGTGCCCAGACGGTGCCGGTCGCGGGGTTGAACGTATCAAACACGCCCCCGTCCGAGGCCGCCACCCACGCGCCATCAATCAACATGCTGTAGTCCTGGATCATCGCGCATCTCCCTTGGTCTCAGGCGTCCCTACCCGTGACCGTGCATAGCTTGCACAGAATCTCACTTCTTGAAATCGAATTATTTTGCTCTTTTAATGCGGAAATTCCGAATTGAAGACGCCCACATGAACATCACCTCGCTTGAGACCTTCCTCGCCATCGTCGAAACCGGCAGTCTGGTGCGGGCCTCGCACAAGATGAACGTGACGCAATCGACCGTGACCGCCCGGCTCAAGACACTGGAGGAGGAGCTGGGTCAGCCGCTGCTCAACCGGTCGAAATCCGGCACCTCGCTGACACCCGCCGGCACCAAACTTCTGCGCTATGCCCGCACCATGACCGGCCTTTGGCAACAGGCCCGGTTCGAGACCGGCCTGCCCGCCGGTCTCAGTTCGGTCTGTACCTTCGGTTGCCATGCCGAGCTTTGGGCAGGCCCAGGCAAGGCCTTCTTTGACCGGGTGATCTCAGGCAGCCCCGAAATGGCTGTCTCGGTGCATCGCGGCCATATCCGCGACCTGGAAGACTGGCTCGATCAGGGGCTGGTGGATGTGATCCTCACCTATGATACGGCCCTGCGTGGTCAGCAAACGGCCCATTCCCTGCCTGCGGAAGAGCTGGTGCTCTATTCCGACCGGCCCGACACGCCCATTCGCAACAGCCGCAGCTACATCTTCATCGACTACGGGCCGGATTATCGCCGCCAGCATGACGAGGCCTATCATGATGCGGGCATCGCGCGCGTCAATTTCGACAGCGCCCGCTGGGGGCTGGAATTTCTGCTCGAACAGGGCGGCTCGGCCTACCTGCCCTCAGCCCTGGCCGAGCCGCATCTGGCCGCCGGAGAACTGCACATTCTGACCCAGGCCCCCCGCTTCCAACGCAAGCGCAACCTCGTCGTAAATGATTCTGCCGCGCGCAACTGGCAGTGGTTCGCCCCTCTGGTGGCCGAATTGCAGGGCTGAGTTTCGGCTTTCCTGAAAGGGGTTTCCGATCTCCTGAAAAGAGCGCCGTAAACAATCGGAAAAATTCGGTTTTTGCTCCTCATTCCCGTCAAAGCCCTTGCCAGAACGCCGCTCACTATGATCCACTCCTCTCCGAGCGGGCGAACCCGCCGACCAAAAAGCTGAAGAACGGAAACCAAGCCGTCGCGGCCAGGGAGAGATGAATCACTCAAACGAATGACACGGCACACCGCCTGTCTGTCTGCACCTGCAGACCACAAATGCCGCCCCGATCAAGGAGGCGGACCAACAAGGAGAGACAACATGAAAAAACTGACCGCCCTTATGGGCACCACCATGATCATCGCGAGCCCCGCTTTGGCGGCCGACATCGTGATCGGCGTGCCGAACTGGGCTTCGGTGAACGCCACCGCCCATGTTCTGGAAGTGGTGATCGAAGAGAACCTCGGCCTTGAAGTCGAACTGCAGAACGGCACCAACCCGATCGTTTTCGAGGCGATGGACAAAGGCTCGATGCATGCCCACCCCGAAGTGTGGATGCCCAACCAGCAGAACCTGCATGACACCTATGTCAAGGAAAACGGCACCGTGGTGATGAACCAGAACCCCGTGCAGGCCGAGCAAGGCATGTGCGTGCCGACCTACATCGCCGAAGAGCATGGCATCAAGTCGATCGACGATCTGAGCGACCCCGAGAAAATGGCCATCTTCGACACCGACGGCAACGGCACCCCCGAGGTCTGGATCGGCGCCCCCGGCTGGGCCTCGACCGTGGTCGAGAAGATCCGCGCCAAATCCTATGGCTATGATCAGGTGTTCGAGCTGACCGAATACGAAGAGACCATCGCCTATGCCAACCTCGCCAACGCCACCAAGGCGGGCGATCCGTGGATCGGCTTCTGCTACAGCCCCCACTACATCTTCGTGACGCAAGAGCTGACCGTGCTGGAAGAGCCGCCGCATGATCCGGCAACCTGGACCATCGTGCAGCCCACGGACGATCCGGACTGGCTGGAGAAATCCGAAGCCTCGACCGCGTGGAACGGGGCTACCCTGCACCTGCACTACGCCAAAGAGCTGGAAGAAACGCACCCCGAAGTGGCCGCCCTCTTCCAGAACTACCAGATGGATGGCGCCTCGCTCTCGGCCATGGGCAAAGCGCTGGCTGTGGACAACATGGAAGCCGCTGACTTCGCCAAGCAGTGGGTTGCCGAAAACGAAGACACCGTGCTGGGCTGGCTGAGCAACTAAGCGGCTGTCTTGACGTAAATTGACAAGCGTTCAGGCCGCCGGGACCTCTCGGCGGCCTGTTTATTGAACGGGGTGGAGACGGGCCATGCGTGCCCGGCAAAAGGGAACATCATGAGCGAAACAGTCGTCCGGCTGACGGATGTGTGGAAAATCTTCGGCGCGCGCGCCGAAGAGGCCATGGCCGCCGTCAAATCCGAAGGCATCGGCAAGCCCGAAGTGCTCGAACGCTTCGGCTGCGTGGTGGGGGTACAAGGCGCCAGCTTCGAAGTGCCACGCGGGGAAATCTTCTGCATCATGGGCCTCTCGGGCTCGGGCAAATCCACGCTGGTGCGCCATGTGAACCGCCTGATCGAGCCCACGGCAGGCAAGATCGAAATCCTCGGTCACGATGTCTCGGCCATCTCCGAAAACGAGCTGCGCCGCATCCGCGCGCAACAGATCGGCATGGTGTTCCAGCATATGGCGCTGCTGCCGCACCGCTCGGTGCGCGATAACGTGGCCTACCCGCTGGAAATCCGGAAGGTGTCGAAGTCGAAACGCTGGGCCATTTCCGACCACGCGCTCAGCCTCGTGGATCTCACAGGGTACGAAGACCGCCTGCCCAAGGAGCTGTCGGGCGGGATGCAGCAACGTGTCGGCATCGCCCGCGCCCTGGCCTCCGACCCTGAAATTCTGCTCATGGACGAGCCGTTCTCGGCGCTCGACCCGCTCATTCGCCTGCAACTCCAGGATCAGTTCAAGGCGCTGGTGGCGCAGCTTCAGAAAACCACGCTTTTCATCACCCATGACCTCGACGAGGCGATCCGCATCGGCCACCGCATTGCCATCATGAAGGACGGTGTGATCGTGCAGATCGGCACGCCCGAGGAAATCGTGATGCAGCCCGCCGACGACTATGTGCGCGAGTTCGTGCAGGGCATTTCCAAGCTGAAGCTCGTGAAGGCCCATTCCATCATGGAGCCCCTGGACAGCTACAAGGGCAGCCTGGACGGCGCCCCGCGTGCCGACGAAGGGGCCGATCTGGACCAGCTGATCGATCTCGCCGTGAACACCGAACAGCCCGTCGTCATCACCGATCACGGCGCAGACGTGGGCATCGTGACCAAACCGCGCCTGCTGCGCGGCATCCAGGGGGGCAAAAATGAGTGATCCGACCGAACTGAAAGTCACCGCCGCCTCGGATATCGAGGTGGACCGCGAGGCGCTGGACGCCTCGATCAAGAATTTCGCCGGCCCGAATGGCGATTACTACGTGGGCACGTTCCACAAGATCCACGACAATACCGGCCTCATTCCCAAGACGTTCAACTGGGCGGCGGCGCTCTTCGGCCCTTTATGGGCCGCCTCGCGCGCGGTCTGGGGCATGTTCTGGATCTTTCTCATTCTCGAAATCATCGCCTGGGTGCAGATCGGGCGCGGCTGGTGGGGCAATCTGGGTGCGGAATTCATGGACCGCGTCGCCCAGCAGACCGCAAAGATGCAGGAACGGCTCGATCAGGCGGCGGCCGCCACCGAACAGGCCGATATCGACCGCTTCACCAAGCTCGCCGAAAACCTGCAAAAGTCGATCGACCTCAATCTGGGCCGCGCCGAAGCCGCGCAGGCCGAAGGGTTCGGGATCCTCGTGGGGGGCGTGATCCTGCTGGTGGCGCTCAAGCTCATTCAGGGCGTCTATGCCGATATCGCCTATGAAAAGCAGTATTCGCGCTGGCGGATCGACCCGGACAGCACCGAAAGCGGCCGCAAGACGCCCAACGCGGTGCTGGGCGCGATCCTGACCGCCGCCATCGGCCCGCTGATCGTCTACAAGTTCACCGTGGCGAACTCCATGCCGGTGCTGGACGAATTCCCCGAACGCCCGGTGTCCGAGATATTCACCGGCGAAGGCGGCTCGACGCTGTTCTCGGTCGTGGCCTCCTGGCTGGAGGCACGGATCGACGCCGCGGCGCTAGCGGGCGGCGATGTGTTTGACGGAATCGTCTCGGGCGTGCGTACCGTGCTCGATGCGCTGACCCTCGCGCTCAACGGCTCGCCCTGGCCTGTCGTCATGCTGGTCATCGCCGTCACCGCCTGGCGCGCCGCGGGCCCGCGGGTGGCCATCTTCACCGTCGCCGCCATGGCTTACACGGCTCTCTTGGGCTACTGGTCCCTGGCGATGGAAACCGTGGCGCTTGTGGGGGCCGCCGTGCTGCTCTGCGTGGTTATCGGTATTCCGCTTGGCATCTGGTTCGGCAAATCCAAACGCGCCTACCGCATGGCCGAGCCTGTGCTCGACCTGATGCAGACGCTCCCGGCCTTCGTCTATCTCATCCCGATCATCGCCTTTTTCGGCACCGGCAACACGCCCGGTATCCTGGCCACGATCATCTTCGGCATGCCGCCGGTGATCCGCCTGACCGCGCTTGGCATGCGCGGAGTGCCCGACAGCATCAAGGAGGCCGCCGTGGCCTTCGGGGCCTCAAAATGGCAGCTCCTGAAGGATGTCGAGGTGCCGCTCGCCCTGCCCTCGATCATGACCGGCGTGAACCAGACCATCCTGATGTGCCTCAGCATGGTGGTGATCATCTCGCTCATCGGCGGCGGCGGCCTGGGCAAGGAAATCCTCGAAGCGCTGCAATACGCCGCCAAGGGTCCGGGCCTTCTGGGCGGGTTTGCCATCCTCTTCCTCGCGATGGTGATGGACCGCATCGTGCAGGGCGCCTTCCGCCGCAAGGATCAGGAAGACTGACCATCGGCGCGCCCGGGCTCATTCCGGGCGCGCCCCTCCTTTTCATTGTTCCAAAAATACTCATTATGTGACCATCATCCCGCATCACACAGGCCCGCCCATGACCGATCCCTATCAGAAATCCATGATGGACAACCTCTACTGGTGGGGCATTCCGACCATGTTCCGCGCGCCCCATGCCAGCCCTGAGGGTCAGGACATTGCCCTGGTCGGTGTGCCCCATTCCACCGGCAACGGCACGACCGAGCGCGATCAGCACCTCGGCCCGCGCGCCCTGCGCCATGTCTCTGCCGTGCAGCGCCGGGTGCATATGGATTTCCAGCTTGATCCGTGGAATTCGGCCAGGATCGCGGATGTGGGCGACGTGCCCTTCCCCGAGGCCAATGACAACGAAGCCTGCATTCAGCGCATCACCGATTTCTACAAGGACATCGACGCCGCAGGCGCCCGCCCCGTCTCCATCGGCGGCGACCACTCGATCACCGGCGGCATCGTGCAGGCCCTGGGCTGTGGTGCGCTTGCGGGGGGCGAGCCGGTCAGTTTCCTGCATCTCGACGCCCATACGGATGTCTTCACCAAGGTTGATCACTTTCTGGGTGCGAAAAAATCCGCCGCCCATTGGGGGGCCTATCTCGCCGACCAAGGTCAAGTGGACCCGACCCGCTCCATGCAGATCGGCCTGCGCGGCCATCCCCGCTCGCTCGACTGGCTGCAGCCCTCCTATGACTACGGCTATAAAGTCGTGACCATGAAGGAGTTCCGCCAGCGCGGGCTGGCCGATGTGGTGGCGCAAAGCCGTGAGGTTCTGGGGGATCGCCCTGTCTATATCACCTTCGATCTCGACTGCCTCGATCCCAGCGTTGCCCCCGCCGTCTCCAACCTGGAGCCGGGCGAAAAAGGCTTCGACATCGACGAGGCCGTGGGCATCCTGCGTGCCGCGCGCGGGCTCAACATCATCGGCGGCGATGTGGTCTGTATGATGCCCACCAAGGACAGCCCCAACAATATCACCGCCCTGACCGCCGCTGCGGTGATGTTCGAGATGATCTCGATGATCGCCGAGAACACCGCTTCCGCCTGACCGCGCCGGGCCGATTGTTGCTGAAATCGTGGCCAATGAGTCACGCAAAACGCCGTTGTTTACAAACGGTAAATTCCTGCCTTATTTCGGTCACAATTCGCGCCAAGCCTGAGGAGGTCGCCGGACACAGCCCCGACACGATCTCCCAGCGTCAGGCGGCGCGCGCCGTCTGGCCTGATCCCGAAAGGAGCAGAGCCATGACGATCAAACCGCCGCAGAACCCGGCCAATCAGACCGGCAAACCGAAGCCCGCCCCGGCCTCCAAACCCAATGAGGCGCGGATCATTTCCAAACAGGTTTTCAGCGACTTCGCCTCGATTTAGGCATTGGTCCAAACCGCTAACCGGTTTAGCCTGCGGGCATGTCCCGCTCACCTGTTTCCAGTATCCGCAATCTCGGCCCCGCCATGGATGCCGCCTGTGCCCGTGCCGGGATCCAGTCCGCCGAAGACCTCCGCGCCCTTGGCCCCGATGCGGCCTATGCCCGCCTGATCGCCTCCGGAACCGCCCCGCATTTCATCGGATATTACGCCCTCGTCATGGGGCTTCAGGGCCGTCCCTGGAACGATTGCCGCGGGGAGGAGAAAACCGCCCTGCGCAAACGGTTCGATGCCATCAAAGCCGCCAGCAGCCCAAACCCCAGATCCGAGCTCGAGACCATACTCGATCAGATCGGCGTGATCGCCCCCAAAGAAAAAGCGGCCCGCCCGTCGGCGCGCCGCTCCTGAACTGTTCCAGATCGGGTCAGGCTTAGCCCACCAGCTCCAGACCCGAGAAGAAATAGGCGATCTCCACCGCCGCCGTCTCCGGCGCGTCCGAGCCATGCACCGAGTTTTCGCCGACGCTTTCGGCAAATTCCGCACGGATCGTGCCGGGCGCGGCCTCGGCGGGGTTCGTGGCCCCCATCACTTCGCGGTTCTTGGCAATGGCGCCTTCGCCTTCCAGCACCTGCACGACCACCGGCTCGGACGCCATGAACTCGCACAGTTCGTCATAGAACGGGCGCTCTGCATGCACGGCATAGAACACGCCCGCTTGCGCCTTGGTCAGGTGAATGCGCTTTTGCGCGACGATCCGCAGACCCGCCTCTTCGAACTTGGCGTTGATCTTGCCGGTCAGGTTGCGTTTGGTGGCATCGGGTTTGATGATGCTCAGGGTGCGTTCCACAGCCATGTCAGCCTCTTTCCAATTGGGTTGAATCTGGCGCAGCCCTTAACACGCGCCCGCCAGGGGATAAAGGCTTGATTGCGCCGATCCCTGTGCGGCCCGAAATCAGCTCTTTTATTTCCTTACTAATTTTGTCAGAAATAAATGACTACCCTTCATAATCTCTAGTAAAGGACATGATCCGATGAAACTGACACATTTTCTGCCCCTCGCTCTGGCACTGCCTGCCGCGGCCATTGCCGGCCCCGAGGCCGTGCTGCTGACCTATGACCAGTTCGAAGCTGCCGTGCCGCATGTCGATCTGGAAAGCTGCCCGTCCGAGCTGGCCCACCCCGCCACCTTCTGCCGCGCCACGCTCAATCACGATGAAATCCACGTCTTTGCCTTTTCCGAAGACGGCGAAAGCCCGATGACCGGCTTTGCCTCCTACTCGGCTGACACGCTCGGCACCCTGCTGAAGTAACCGGCTCTTCTGGCACAGGCAGGCAGGCCGCTGTTCGAAGGTCACACACCCGATCAGCCCCACCGCCCCGCGCCCTTGCTTTCGCTCTCTCCTTCCCCGCACCTTTCATTGCAACGGGCGATTGACGCCACCGGCCAACTGCGGCATGGCTCGCCCCCATGTTGCGCATCGACGATATCAGCTATTCCGTGGCGGGCCGCCCGCTGCTCGAGAACGCCTCGGCCACCATTCCGGAAGGCCACAAGGTGGGCATCGTGGGGCGCAACGGCACCGGCAAGACCACGCTCTTTCGCCTGATCCGGGGCGAGCTGGCGCTGGAGAGCGGCGCCATCACCCTGCCCGCCCGCGCCCGCATTGGCGGCGTGGCGCAGGAAGTGCCCTCCAACGATGTCTCACTGATCGACACGGTGCTGGCCGCCGATACCGAACGCAGCGCCCTTCTGGCCGAGGCCGATACCGCCACTGACGGCGACCGTATCGCGGAAATCCAGATGCGGCTCGCGGATATCGACGCCTGGTCGGCCGAAGCGCGCGCGGCCACCATCCTCAAGGGCCTTGGCTTCACCGATGCCGAGCAGCGCCAGCCCTGCTCGGATTTCTCGGGTGGCTGGCGGATGCGCGTGGCGCTGGCCGCCGTGCTCTTTGCCCAGCCCGACCTGCTGCTGCTTGACGAGCCCACCAACTATCTCGATCTGGAAGGCGCGCTCTGGCTGGAGACCTATCTGGCGCGCTACCCGCATACGGTGCTGATCATCTCCCATGACCGCGGGCTGCTCAACCGCGCCGTGGGCCATATCCTGCATCTCGAAGACCGCAAGCTGACCCTCTATCAGGGCGGCTATGACACCTTCGCCACAACCCGTGCCTCGCGCCTGGCCGCCGCCGAATCCGAGGCGAAAAAGCAAGAGGCCCGCCGCGCCCATCTGCAATCTTTCGTGGACCGGTTCCGCGCCAAGGCCACCAAGGCCAAACAGGCGCAATCGCGGCTCAAGATGCTGTCGAAAATGACCCCCATCATGCGCCCGCAAGAGGCCGCCCTGCGCGCCTTCTCCTTTCCCGAACCCGAAGAGCTTTCTCCGCCCATCCTGCGCCTCGAAGACACGTCGGTGGGCTATGACGGCACCGCTGTGCTAAGCAAGCTGGACCTGCGCATCGACCAGGATGACCGCATTGCCCTTCTGGGCCGCAACGGTGAGGGAAAATCGACCCTTTCCAAACTCTTGGCAGGCAAACTTGATCCAATGTCGGGGCGGATGCACGCCACCTCCAAGCTGCGCGTCGGCTATTTCGCGCAGCATCAGGTGGACGAGTTGCATCTGGATGAAACCCCGCTCGACCATATCCGCCGCCTGCGCCCGACCGAGACCCCCTCGCGCCTGCGCGCGCGGCTTGGCGGGTTCGGCGTCGGGGCCGAACAGGCCGACACGCTTGTGGGCAAGCTCTCGGGCGGGCAGAAGGCGCGGCTCTCACTTCTGCTGGCCACCATCGACGCGCCGCATATGCTGATCCTCGACGAGCCCACGAACCACCTCGATATCGAAAGCCGCGAGGCGCTGGTGGAGGCGCTGACCGCCTATTCGGGTGCCGTGATCCTGGTCAGCCACGACATGCACCTGCTGAGCCTCGTCGCTGACCGGCTCTGGCTGGTCAAGGACGGGCGCGTGGCCCCCTATGAGGGCGATCTCGACAGCTACCGTGCCGAGCTGCTCTCCGGCGACAAACCCGCCAAGGAGCCCAAGGCGAAACCTGCGAAGAAACGCGCCACCCGCGATCAGATCCTGGCGCTGCGCCAGGAGGTCCGAACCTGCGAGGCGCGCATCGAAAAGCTGAACGACATGCGCGACAAGATCGCCGCGAAACTGGCCGATCCGGCCATGTATGATGACAAGAACGTCGCGAAAGCCACTGAATGGCAAAAGAAATATGCCGAAGTGATGGACGGGCTCGACCGCGCTGAAACCCTCTGGCTCGCCGCCGAGGAGCGACTGGCCGAGGCAGAGGGATAAGTTCAATGACCAACCGGGCTGCCAAAAACCCCGGCAGGCGAACCGGCGGCTAATATCCCGGGGCGAACGCCCGGACAATCACAGGGCACCGCGTCAACCTTCAGCGATCAACCAGTTTGCACGGACGGAAACCCAATCCGCCACCCTTAATGCCCTCTGATTTGATCGCTTCTTTCAGGCGGTCGGAGACAAAGACCCAATTCCAGATTTCTGTATCCATCCAAAGGTCCAGATCGTGATCACCCGGAATGTGTAAAACCGGCTTATGCGCGGGTTTATCTGGCAACCAATAATAGTATTCCCCGCCTGACGGCCTCACATTCTCCATCTCCTCGGGCTGCGCGAAGGAACGGAATTCCAGCATCTGCATCATGTAATAGTCTTCCGGAAACCTGGTGGTCCGGTCGTAGCCATAGACCGGCATCGCCCGGAAGGCTGTCTGACCAAGATTGAACTGCTGCAGGAGGTCGTAGAAACGTTTTGATATCACGATGATGCCAAGTCGGGTGACGCAAACATCCTTGATGGCCTTGATGACAGTGCCCTGACCCTTCTTGTATTTAACGAACAAGCCGGTCGGCCAATACTTGTCTGGCATGAGTTCTTTTTGGTTGTAATGGTTCTGAATCTCGACATATTCCCGCGGCTCCTCGGCCCAGGTTTCCAGATCCAGCCACCAACCCCTGGTCTCGGTCGAATGAAACCCGCGGGTCACCCAGACTTTCGGTTTCTTGCCTGCCATAGCTCAGCCCATCATCTCATCGCACATCGGATACTGCCGCCATTGACAATTCGCGGCAAGTGAATGGAGGTACCAGGCCAATAGTCGCCTTCGCAGGCAGATCACCCACAAGCACTATCCTCAAACCCGCCCGATCACCATTGCCGCAGGCGCCGGGATCGTCCAGGGGGCGGTATCGCCCCAACGGGCCTTCACACCCTCGACGACGGCGGCGCGGATCGCGGCCTTATGCGCCTCGGGTTGTGGCCTGAGCAGCGCGCCGCCCCGGGCCGTGCCTTCGAGGAAAAAATCGAACGGCGCGCCGGGATCGTCAGCCACCCAATGCGACGGGATCGTCTCCAGCCGTGCCTCGCGAAACCCGACCTCGGCCATTTCCGGCAGCGCGATCTCGGGGGCGGAGCGTTCGAAGGCATCGGGGCCCGGCGGCAGGGTGATGCTCTTGTCGCCATGCGCCGCAATCGCCTGGAACACGATCCCCACCGACGACATCTCCGGGTCCGCATGCCAGACCGTATAGGCCAGCCGCCCGCCCGGTTTCAGCACCCGGCGCGCCTCGGCCAGGGCCGCTGCGGGATCGGGCACATGCGGGATGCCAAACCCGATGGTCACCGCGTCGAACCGGGCATCCTCGAAAGGCAGCGCCATCGCGTCGCCTTCGACAAACCGCGCCTCGGGCACCCGCGCCCGCGCCATCTCGAGCATGGCAGGCGAGAAATCGAGCGCGGTCACCTCGGCCCCCGCATCCGCCAGACCGCGCGCCACGATCCCGTGGCCGCAACAGCAGTCAAGCACGGCCTTGCCCGGCCCGGCCGCCACCGCCCTGACGAAATGCGGCACGCACTGCTCCGCGGCGCGGGCAAAGTCGCGCGCATAGGCCCCGGCGATCTCGGCATCCGACCATTGCGCCAGTTCAAGGGCCGCAAAATCCCTGTATTCAGCCATCCCGACACGTTTCCCTGTTGCGCTTGCCTGCGTCCCATCCTACGCCCTTGACCTGAAATGGACACCGCTTTTCTCATCACCGCCTTTGTCACGCTCTTCGTGATCATCGACCCGATCGGGCTGACGCCGCTGTTCGTGGCGCTGACCCAGGGCATCGACGCGCCCCGGCGCCGGATCATCGCCCTGCGCGCCTGCATCACGGCCGCGCTCATCCTGATCCTCTTTGCCGCCCTGGGCGAGGCCGTGCTTGGCTTCGTGGGCATCTCCATGCCCGCATTCCGGATTGCGGGGGGCATTCTGCTTTTCCTCACCGCGCTCGACATGCTGTTCGAGCGTCGCTCCAAGCGCCGCAAATCCCAGGCGGACGAGGCCGAAGACGAGGACGAGGGCGAAGATCCGTCGATCTTTCCGCTCGCCATCCCGCTGATCGCCGGACCGGGCTCCATCGCGTCGGTGATCCTGCTGGCCGGGCAACAGCCCGGTATGGAGGGGCTGCTCTGGGTGATCGGGGTGATGCTCGCCGTGCTTTTGATCGTGCTCGTGCTGTTCTTGTCCTCCGGGCTGCTGGAACGCGCCCTGGGCAAGACCGGCATCAATGTGATCACCCGCCTCCTTGGCATGCTGCTGGCCGCGCTCGCGGTGCAGTTCGTGCTGGACGGGCTGCGCGGATTTGGTCTGGCCGGGTGATCTGGCGCTCGGGCTCGCCTCCTCCTATATCTTTGCCATGAGCACATCTGACACCGCGCAGCTTCTCTACCTCGGTATTCTTGGCGGGGTGATCGCCTTCTGGTTCTTCGTGCAGAACCGGCAGTCCCTGGGCAAGCTGACCCAGCAGGCCCTGATCTGGGTGTTCATCTTTATCGGCGCCATTGCCGCTGTGGGGCTGTGGGAGGACATCCGCAACACCGTCACCCCCGGCCAGGCCGTCTTTGCCGAAGCCGGGCGGATCGAACTGCCGCGCGCGCCGGACGGGCATTACTACCTGACCGCGCAGGTAAACGGCACGCCCGTCACCTTCGTGATCGACACCGGCGCCACCAATATCGTGCTCAGCCGGGACGACGCGGCGGCCATCGGGTTCGACCCCGGCGCGCTCCAGTTCATCGGCCGCGCCACCACCGCCAATGGCGAGGTGCGCACGGCCCCCGTTCGGCTTGACGAGGTGGCCGTGGGCCCGATCTCTGACCGCGGCCTGCGCGCCTTTGTCAACGAGGGGGCGCTCGACCGCTCGCTGCTCGGCATGGATTACCTGCAACGCTTCTCCAGCGTCGAGATATCCGGCGGCACCCTGATCCTGTCGCGCTGATTGATCCAGAGGAAAGTGCTGTCGCACTTGCCTGAGTATCTCGTCGTCCTTGCGTCCTCCTCGGAGCGGGAGGGAACCGCGACGCCACGCAGCGATGCGCGGTGTCCTTGGCTGGTGTTGGCTCAGCTCTCGGCCTTTTTCTCCCATCGGCCGCTGTCTTCGGACCAGTATTGCGCCGAACATCCGGCATCGGTCAGGGTCTTCCACTGCCCGCGCGCCTGTTGCACCGCCGCAGGATCATGGCCGTCAAAGAGGATGCAGACCCGCTCCAGCGCGGTCACCTCCTCGGCGCGTATCTCGGCGCCATCGACGCACATGACACAGCGCGCACCGTTGGGCAGCTCCGGCGCGGCGGTCAACAGCACCGGCTGATCCGCATCATGCGGCCCGCCCGCGCGGCCATGGGGCAAAAACGCCTCGTCCGGCCCGAGCCAGAGCTTGTCGTCCAGCCAGTCGAGCCGCTCCTCCGAGGTGCCGCGCACCGCCACGCGCCAGCCCGCACCGAGCGCCTTGCCCAGAAGCAACGGCAGCGTCCGTTCCACCGGCGCCCTGGTCAGGTGATAGAAATAGGCCGCGCCCATCAGCCCTGCTCGTAGCCGTCCCGCACCAGCCGGTCGAGAGCCATCACGCCCCAGCCTGTCGCCCCCTTGGGCCCGTGGCTGGTATCGGCCTTGACCGAGGCCACCCCGGCGATGTCGAGATGGATCCACGGCACTTCGTCCTTGACGAAGCGTTTGAGGAATTGCGCGGCGGTGATCGCGCCTGCGGGCCGGCCGCCCACATTCTTCATATCGGCAATCGCGCTTTTGAGCTGCTCGTCATAGGCCGGATCGAGCGGCATGTGCCAGGCACCTTCCCCCTCGGCCTCCGCCGCCTTGAGAAAGCTTTTGCAGAAGGTATCGTCATTGGCGAAAACACCCGCCTTTTCGTGGCCAAGTGCGATGATGATGGCCCCGGTCAGCGTGGCCAGGTTGACCATCGCCGCGGGTTTGTAGGTTTCCTGCGCGTACCACAGCACGTCGCACAGCACGAGGCGACCCTCGGCATCGGTATTGATCACCTCCACCGTGTCGCCCTTCATCGAGGTCACCACGTCGCCGGGGCGTGTGGCGCGGTCCGACGGCATGTTTTCGACCAGCCCGACAAGCCCCACCACATTGGCCTTGGCCTTGCGCAGGGCCAGCGCGCGCATGACACCGGCCACAACGCCCGCGCCGCCCATATCCATCGTCATCTCTTCCATGCCCGCCGCGGGCTTGAGGCTGATCCCGCCGGTATCGAACACCACGCCCTTGCCGATGAGCGCCAGCGGCGCCTCGCCTTTCTTGCCGCCATTCCACTCCATGATCGCCACTTTCGACGGGCTGGCCGAACCATGCCCGACCGACAGAAGGCACCCCATACCGAGTTTTTCCAGCTCAGGCTCTTCGAGCACCGTCACCTTCAGCCCGAGCGCTTTCATCGCCTCGATCCGTTTGGCAAATTCGGTCGTGGTCAGGTGGTTGGCAGGCTCGCTGACCAGATCGCGGGTGAAAAACACACCCTCGACCACGGCGAGCTTGGCTGCGGCCTCGGCCTCGGCATCCTCGGGGCGCAGTGCCATGATCGTCACCGGCTCCACGGGATCGGGCTCTTTCGACTTGCGGGCCGAGAACTCATAGGCGCGCAGCGCAATCCCCTGGGCCAGATCGGCCACACGCCGGACCTGCGCCCCAAGCACCAGAAGCGCGTCCGCCCCCTTGGCCTTGCCAAGCGACACGCCGGCCTTGCGTGTTTCTGCCGGACCGGCATTGCGGTCCAGACAGACCACATCCACCGCCTTGGCGGCCATGCCGGCGGGCCAGTTGAGCGTGATCAGCTCCCCCGATTTCATCTTCTCAAGGGCGCCGCTCTCGACCATGCGCGCAATCGCCCCCTTGGTCAGCTTGTTCACCCGCCGCGCGCCGATGTTCAGCTTGCCGTCCGGCGTGACGAACACCGCCACGCGGCCCGGGGTACTGGCGATCTCTTCAAGGTCGATTTCAACGAAATTCACGGCTACTGGCGAGGTCATATTTGCGCTCCGCTTGCAAGGATTTGCCGGAACGGTAGCGCGCCCGCGCGGGCTTGGCCAGCCCTGCACGGACAACATCCCGCCGATCCGTGATTTGCGGCGCTTTAGCCGTTTTATCCGGGGTCGTTCTCCGATAGTCTGACGCTGAGATTGAGGTGTTCGGGGGGAAACAGGTGACCAGATTCGACAGATATATGCTGTCGCAATTCATGGTGCTCTTCGGCTTTTTCGCGCTGGTGCTGGTGTCCATCTTCTGGCTCAACAAGGCCGTGCGCATGTTCGACCGGCTCATCGGCGACGGGCAACCGGCCTGGGTGTTCCTCGAATTCACCGCCCTGACACTGCCCGGCGTGATCGGTGTCGTTCTGCCCATCGCGGCCTTTGCGGGGGCGGTCTATGTCACCAACCGGCTGACCACCGAGAGCGAACTGACCGTGATGCAGGCCACCGGCTATTCGCCCTGGCGGCTCATTCGGCCGGTGTTTGTCTATGGGGTGATCATCGCGGTGATGATGTCGGTGCTGACGCATCTGCTGATCCCGGTCAGCCTGAGCCAGCTCCGACTGCGCCAGGCCGAGGTCACGCAGAATATCACCGCGAAGCTGCTGACCGAGGGCGAGTTTCTGCACCCGGCCCAGGGCATCACCTTCTATATCCGGGACATCACGCCCGAGGGCGAGCTGCGCGACGTGTTCCTCTCGGACCGGCGTGATCCCTCGACCACGGTCACCTATACCTCCTCCAAGGCGTTCCTCGTGCGCGAAGGGGACGGCACCAAGCTGGTCATGCTCGACGGGCTCAGCCAGATCCTGCGCCGCGACGGCAACCGGCTTTTCACCACGCATTTCGACGATTTTTCCTATGACATCTCCAGCCTGATCTCGCGCGACGAGGTGCAGCTGAACCATATCGCCTTCACCCCCACGCCCGAACTGCTCCTGCGGCCCGAGGCCACCGCCGAACGCACCGGGACCACCCTGGGCCAGGTCGCCTTTGAAGGGCATAACCGCTTCACCCAGGCGCTTTTGTGTATCGTCGCGGCCCTGGTGGGGTTCGCCACCCTGCTCCTTGGGACCCATAGCCGCTTTGGCGTCTGGTGGCAGATCGTGACGGCCTTCGTGCTGCTGGTCGGGATCAAGCTGATCGAAGGCTTCGTGGCCGCGCCGGTGCTGGCCAATGCCGCCCTGTGGCCGCTTCTCTACATACCGCCCGTTGCCGGGGCGCTGCTCACTGTGGCGCTGCTGCATATCGCCGTTAATCCGGGCCTTTTCCGCCGCCGCAGGCCGCAGACCGACGCGGGAGGGGCGGCATGATCCTGCATCTCTACTTCGCGCGCAAATTCTTCTGGACCTTCGCTCTCATAGCCTTTGTCTTTGTGGTGATCCTGGCCTTTGTCGATGTCGCTGACGAGGTGCAGGACTGGCCCGAACTGCCGTTTTCTTCGATCCTGGGCATCGTGGCGCTCAAGATCCCGTCGGCCAATTACGAGATCCTGCCGCTGGTGATGATCCTCGCCACCGTGGCGCTTTTCCTGCGGCTCGCGCGCTCGTCCGAGCTGGTGGTGGTGCGCGCCACGGGCCGCTCTGCGCTGCGCGCGCTGGTGGCGCCGGTGACCGTCGCCGCCCTGATCGGGGTGATCACCATCACCGTGTTCAACCCGATCGTCGCGGCCACCTCCAAGCGGTATGCCGATCTTGTGGCGGGCTATCGCGGCGGCGGCTCGAACGTGCTGGCCATCGCCTCCGAGGGGCTTTGGCTGCGCCAGGGCAATGAAACCGGCCAGACGGTGATCCACGCGATCCGCGCCAGCTCGGATGTGAGCATCCTGTTCAACACGACCTTCCTGTCCTTCGACCGCAACGGCATGCCCCTGCAACGCATCATCGCCGAAACCGCCGAACTGACCCAAGGACAATGGATGCTCAAGAAGGTCAAGCTCTGGGAGCTGTCGGCCACCGACAACCCCGAGGCCGCCGCGCAGGAGCTGGCAGAGCTGACCGTGCCCTCCGCCCTGACCCAGGATCAGATCATCGACAGTTTCGGCAAGCCCGAGTTCATTTCGCTCTGGGATCTGCCCGCCTTTATCGGCCAGCTCGAAGAGGCGGGCTTTTCCGCGCGGCGCTATGCGGTCTGGTACCAGATGGAGCTGTCACGCCCGCTCTTTCTGGTGGCCTTGGTGCTGATCTCGGCGGCCTTCACCATGCGCCACACCCGGCTCAGCAATACCGGCATATCGGTGCTGATCGCTGTGATGCTGGGCTTTGGCCTCTATTACATCCGTAACTTCGCGCAGATCCTGGGCGAGAATGGGCAAATCCCGATCCTCTTGGCCGGATGGGCCCCCCCTGTGGCCTCGGTCCTTTTGGGCATCGGCATATTGCTGATCATGGAGGACGGATGAGGTATCTTTCTGCCCTTCTGATGCTCCTTGTCTGCCTGAGCAGCCCCGCCCTGGCCCAGTCCACACCGCCCGGCCCGGCCATGCTGATTGCCGATGATGTGTTCCTTGAAGGCGACAACACGCTGGTGGCCGAGGGCAATGTCGAAGCCTTCTATGAAGGCCGCCGCCTCAAGGCCACGCGTGTCACCTATGACCGCAGCACAGAAACCCTGCGCATCGACGGCCCGATCACCCTGGTGGACGCAGAAGGCGACCTGCTGGTGCTGGCCGACGCGGCCGAGCTTGACCGCGCCATGGAGAACGGCCTGCTCAGCGGCGCGCGGGTGGTGATGGACGACCAGCTCCAGCTTGCCGCGCATGAGATGAGCCGCGTCAACGGGCGCTACTCGCAGCTCTATAAGGCCGCCGTCACCTCCTGCCGGGTGTGCGAGAACGGCCGCCCGCCGCTCTGGCAGATCCGCGCCGAACGGGTGATCCACGACCAGCAGGAACAGCAGCTCTATTTCGACAACGCCCAGTTCCGGGTGCTCGACACGCCCATCCTCTACCTGCCGCGCCTGCGCCTGCCCGACCCCACGCTGGAGCGCGCCAGCGGTTTTCTGATCCCGTCGGTCTATAACAGCTCGACGCTCGGCACCGGGGTGAAGGTGCCCTATTTCATCAAGCTCGGGGATCATGCGGATCTGACGCTGACGCCCTTCATCGCCACCAAGACGACAACGCTGGAATACCGCTATCGGCAGGCCTTCCGGAATGGCGAGATCGAGTTTAACGGCGCCTTTTCCGACGATGACCAGGGGGTGCGCTCCACCCGATCCTACATCTTCGGCGAAGGCCGGTTCGAGCTGAAGCGCGATTTCATCCTGACCTTTGATATCGAAGCGGTGAATGACGACACCTACCTGCTGGATTACAGCTATTCCGGCAAGGACAGGCTCGACAGCCAGCTTGCGGTCGAACGCGCCCGGCGCGATGAATATATCCGCGCGGCGATCACCCATTTCCGCACCCTGCGCACGAATGAGCAGGACAGTTTTGTGCCCACACTCTCGGCGGATGCCGAGTATGAGCGGCGTATTTTTCCCGCCCGCCTTGGCGGCGAGCTGCGCCTCTCGGCCGAAACCCACACCCATTTCCGAAGCTCCGACACGCTTCTGGATGGTGCGGATTTCGACCCTTACTCCGACGGGCTCGACCTCACCCGCTTCACCACCGAGGCCAACTGGTTCCGCAGCTGGATCCTGCCGGGCGGTGTGCATACGCGGCTGCAGACAGGCGTGGCCGTGGACAGCTTCTTTGTGGATCAGGCCGGGCTTACCTCTGACTCGCGCGACACCAACCTGACGCCCTCCGCCTCGCTGCAACTGCGCTGGCCTTTGCTGAAACGCACGGCCACCAATGCCACACATGTGATCGAACCGATGGTGCAACTGGCCTGGGTGGGCGGCGACGCGCTGAACATCCCCAATGACGAAAGCACGCTGGTGGAATTCGACGAAGGCAATCTGCTCTCGCTGTCGCGCTTTCCTGAACCCGACCGGCGTGAATACGGGTTTTCGGCCGCCTACGGGCTGAACTGGACCCGGCTTGATCCCCGCGGCTGGGAAACCTCCCTCGTCACCGGCCAGGTGATCCGCGACGAACGCCAGCTTGAACTGAGCGGGCTGTCCAGCTTTTCCAACGTCTCCGGCCTGCAGGGCCGCAGCTCCGATTTCCTGCTTGCAGGTCAGCTCAAGGCGCCCAACGGCCTCGCGCTCACCGCGCGCGGGCTGTTTGATGCCGGGTATCAGACCACCAAGGCCTCGGCCCGGGCCTCCTGGCAGAACGAGCTTGCCGATATCGGTGCCACCTATGTCTGGCTGCGCCGCGATCTGGCCGAAAATCGCCCCGGCACCATCTCGGAATGGTCGGTCGATGGCAGTTACCGGCTGTCGCGCCACTGGACGGGCAGTGCCAATTGGCGCTATGACGTGGCCAGTGACCGAAATGTGACAGCGGGGATCGGGCTGACCTACACAAATGAATGCGTCGAGGCGAAACTTTCGGCCTCGCGCCGCTTCACCTCTTCCACTATCCTTGAGCCATCGACAGACCTTTCGCTGACTGTGGCCTTGCGCGGCTTCTCGGCCAAAACGACGGATAAGAGCTATATCCGCACATGCAGGAACTAAGACGAATGACCATGCGCCCTTGCAAATCCCTGATGGCCCTTCTGGCGGCTCTGATGCTGGCGGCCCTCGCGCCCCTGCCCCTCTCCGCTCAAAACGCGTTCGAGGCGGTGATCAAGGTCAACGATCAGGCGATCACCCGCTACGAGATCGAGCAACGCGCCCGCATGCTGCAGCTCTTCCGCTCCCCCGGCAACCTGCCTGAACTCGCCCGCGAACAACTGATCGAGGACCGGCTCAAGCTCAGCGCCGCCCGCGCCAGCGGTGTCGTGCTCTCCGAGGAAGACGTCGAGGCCGGGGTCGAGGAATTTGCCGGACGCGCCAACATGACCGGCGAACAGCTGATCCGCGCGCTCGAAGGCGCCGGTGTCGGGGCCAGCACCCTGCGTGATTTCGTGCGTGTGGGCATCACCTGGCGCGAACTCAACCGCGCCCGCTTTTCCTCCCGCGTGTCGGTCACCGAGGATGACCTTGATCGCGCCAAAGCAGCCATTTCCGGGAGCAGCTCCAGCGTGCGTGTGCTCCTGAGCGAGATCATCATGCCCGCCCCGCCCAGCCAGGCCATGGCGGTGCAGGAACGCGCCTCGCGCATCTCTCAGGTCACGACCGAAGCAGAGTTTTCCGCCCAGGCGCGGCGCTACTCGGCCTCGCGCACCCGCGCCCGTGGCGGCCGGATGGACTGGGTGCCGCTTACTCAGCTGCCCCCCGCCCTGCGGCCCATCATCCTTGGCCTGGCCCCGGGCGAAGTGACCGACCCGCTGCCGCTTGAAGGGGCCGTCGCCCTGTTCCAGCTGCGCGACATCGAAGAGGTGGACGCGCCCGAGCCCGAATATGCCGCCATCGAATACGCCGCCTATTACATCCCCGGCGGCCGTTCGGACGCCGCACTCGCCACCGCCCGCCAGATCGAAGACAACACCGACACCTGCGATGACCTCTACGGCACCGCCCTCGGACAGCCCGAAGAGGTGCTGGAACGCACCAGCCTCGCCCCCGCCGAGATCCCGCAGGATATCGCCATCGAGCTGGCCAAGCTCGATCCGGGCGAAGTGTCGGCCACGCTCACCCGAAATAACGGCCAGACCCTGATGCTGCTCATGCTCTGCGGCCGCTCGCCCCTGCTCGAAGGCGAAGGCCCCACCGATCAGGATCTGACGCTCTTCATCACCAACCGCCGTCTCGACAGCTTCGCCAACGGCTATCTCGAAGAGCTCAAGGCCGAGGCCCGGATCGTCATCCTCGAATGACCCTTCCCATCGCGCTCAGCTGCGGCGAGCCTGCCGGCATCGGCCCTGACATTGCCGCCGCCGCCTGGGACGCCCTGCGCGCCGATCTGCCGTTTTTCTATATCGGGGACCCGGCGCACTTGCCGCAGGTGACCCCCATCGCCGAAATCGCGACCCCCGCCGAGGCCATAACGGTGAGCGCCTCCGCCCTGCCCGTTCTGCGCCATGATTTTCCCGGCCCGCGCATCCCGGGCCAGCCTAACCCGGCCCATGCGCAAGGCGTGATCGACGTGATCGCGCGCGGCGTGGATCTGGTGCAATCGGGCGCGGCCTCTGCCCTGTGCACCGCGCCGATCCACAAACAGGCGCTGCAGGACGGCGCGGGCTTCGCCTATCCCGGCCATACCGAATATCTTGCCGCCCTGGCAGGCGTGGACCGCGTGGTGATGATGCTGGCCTCCGACCAGCTCCGCGTCGTTCCCACCACCATCCACCTGCCCCTGGCAGAGGTGCCCGCCGCCCTCACACCAGAGCTGCTCGAAGAGACGATCCGTATCACCCATGCGGCACTGATCCGCGATTTCGACCTGCCCGCACCACGCCTTGCCGTGGCCGGGCTCAACCCCCATGCGGGCGAAGGCGGCAAGATGGGCCATGAGGAGATCACCCTGATCGCCCCGGTGCTCGACCGGCTGCGCGCCGAAGGCTTCACCATCGCCGGGCCGCTTTCGGCCGATACGATGTTCCACGCTGCCGCCCGTGCGCGCTATGACGTGGCCATCGCCATGTATCACGATCAGGCGCTGATCCCGATCAAGACGCTCGATTTCGACCGGGGCGTGAATGTCACGCTCGGCCTGCCCTTCCTCCGCACCTCGCCCGATCATGGCACGGCGCTCGACATCGCGGGTCAGGGGCGCGCCAACCCGTCCTCGCTGATCGAGGCGCTGAAACTGGCCGCCCGCATGGCCCGGGCCCGCGCGTGAGAGATCGCGGCTCCTTGCACGGTCGGCGCCCACTCGCCTGCGTCTTCTTGGCCGAAACACGCCCCCCGGCGGCAAAAATCCCTTTTCAAACGGGCGGCTTTTGCCGACAACCCGGAGCATGAGCCAGATCGACCCCCTTCCCCCGCTGCGCCAGGTGATCGCCGATCACGGCCTGACCGCGCGCAAATCACTGGGGCAGAATTTCCTTCTTGACCTGAACCTGACCGCCAAGATCGCCCGACAGGCGGGTACGCTCGACACGCATGACATACTCGAGATCGGCCCCGGCCCCGGCGGCCTGACGCGCGGGCTTCTGGCCGAAGGGGCGCGGCATGTGCTGGCCATCGAGAAAGACACCCGCTGCCTGCCCGCCCTTGAAGAGATTGCCGCCGCTTATCCGGGGCGCCTGACCATCCTCAACGCCGATGCGCTTGACGTCGACCCGCTTCGGCATCTCACGCCGCCGATCCGCATCGCCGCAAACCTGCCCTACAATGTCGGCACCGAATTGCTGATCCGCTGGCTCACCCCGCCGCAATGGCCTCCGGTCTGGGACAGTCTCACGCTGATGTTTCAGCGCGAAGTGGCCGACCGGATCGTAGCTCAGCCCGGCACCAAGGCCTATGGCCGGCTGGCCCTTCTCGCGCAATGGCGCACAGAGGCCCGCATCGTCATGTCCCTGCCGCCCGAGGCCTTCACCCCGCCGCCCAAGGTCTCATCGGCGGTGGTGCATCTGA
Organism: Roseovarius faecimaris; assembly: GCF_009762325.1. Lineage (NCBI taxonomy): Bacteria > Pseudomonadati > Pseudomonadota > Alphaproteobacteria > Rhodobacterales > Roseobacteraceae > Roseovarius > Roseovarius faecimaris. Next base: position 1,570,187 of record NZ_CP034348.1, on the reverse strand, counting down.
CCGCGCTGGCGCAGCCGCGGTTCGAGGCCGATGCCAAGACGCTGGAAGCGGTGGTGGCCAAGGCCTTCAACCAGCGTCGGAAGATGCTGCGCGCCGCCCTCAAGGGGCTGGCCCCGGATATCGAGGACCGGCTGATCGCCGCAGGGATCAAACCCACCCAGCGGGCGGAAACAGTGACGCTCGAACAATTCTGCGCCCTGGCGCGGCTGATGACCTAGACGGCGCAGGAGACGCCACGGGGTCAAACGCGCCCCGCGTGTGACACGGGGCTTCGGCCTTTGATTTCTACGGTAAAACCCGGTTATTCGGCGGCGGCGGCCGGTCCCTGATCGTCGCCCCCGGTCTCAGGGCCTTCGCCCTCAGCCTCGCCCTTGGGTTTGCGCGGCTTGCGCGGGCGCTTCGGCTTGGGCGGTTGCTGGCTTTCGGGGGTTTCCACCAGCCCGCTATCGTCGTCATCTCCGCCCACGACATCGGGCTGCGGCGCATCGGCCAGATCGCCCCCGCCATTCGACTCGCGTTCCTGACGCTGCGCGCGCTCGCGGTCACGCTCGGCCTGGCGCTCGCGGTTCTGGCGTTCCTGCTCCTCGCGCTTGGCCTCCTGTTCGCGCTGCGCCTCGCCCAGCAAGCGCAGGTAATGCTCCGCATGCTGCTGGAAGTTCTCCGTCGCCACCCGGTCGCCCGCCAGCTGCGCATCGCGCGCCAGCTGGTTGTATTTCTCGATGATCTGGCTCGGCGTGCCGCGCACCTTGCCCTCGGGGCCCGAGCTGTCAAACACCCGGTTGATGATGTTACCGGAGGGCCGGCTGTTATTCCGGTTCTTGTTACGCGAACGTGACTTCTGTGATCTCATGGGCTTTGCTGAACTGCCTTATGCTCAAAGCGTCGTGTGGCTGATCCGATTGGCACCCCTTGCGCCGCTGTGAATTCGGATCCCGACATGTCTTGGCTAGGTCAAGTCGGAGCGCCGAAGCGGAGCATCCGTGAACATGACTGATATTCAATAAACACGCAGTCGCCTTCGGCACAAGGGCAAAGCTTATATTTTGCGACTTTTCCGCGCGTTTTGGCGCAAAACAGTGTGTTTTTTGCCCATTCAGCCCGGGTTGCGGCCTTCAACGACCCGGTCATGGCCGTCAATATCTTGCCGTATCGCCACCTCTGCGAACCCCGCCGCGCGGACCATCGCACGCACCACCTCCCCCTGGCTGGCCCCGATCTCAAGGATCAGCCGCCCGCCCGGCCTGAGATAATCGCGGGCCTCAGCCGTGATCGCCCGGTAGGCGCTCAGCCCGTCGCCCTCATCGGTCAGCGCCCCGCGCGGCTCATAGCTCAGCTCGGGTGCGAGGCCGGCCATCTCCCCGGCGGCAATATAGGGCGGGTTGGACACGATCAGGTCGAAATCCCCGGTGACCCCGTCAAACCAGTTGGCCTCGATCAGCCGCGCCCGGTCGCGCAGCATCAGCGCCTCGGCATTGCGCTCGGCCACGCGCAGCGCGGCGGGCGCGATATCCGTGCCCAGCCCCGTGGCCCCGGCCCGTTCCGCCAGCAGCGTCAGCAGGATACAGCCCGAGCCGGTCCCAAGGTCCAGAACCCGGCAGAACGGTGCGGCCAGCGCCGCTTCGATCAGCGTTTCGGTGTCACCGCGCGGGTCCAGCACATCCGAGCTCACCTCGAACCGCCGCCCATAGAAATCGCGGTAGCCCAGCAGATGCGACATCGGCCGCCGCGCCTTGCGTTCAAGGATCGCCGCGATGAAATTCTCTTCTCTGAGCGGGTCGAACTCGTCCTGCAAATGCAGGGTCACGCGGCCCGGTTCGACCTCCAGAAAGGCGGCCATCAGGCGCCGCGCATCCCGTGCCGCCCCTTCGATTCCGGCCTCTGTCAGAAGTCGCGTACCGGTGGCCAGCGCCTCCTGAACTCTCACCCGTCCATCTCCGCCAGCAGCGCCGCCTGCGCATCCGCCGTCAGCGCGTCGATCACCTCATCCAGATCACCCTGCATCACCTGATCCAGCTTGTAGAGCGTGAGGTTGATCCGGTGGTCTGTCATCCGCCCTTGCGGGAAATTATAGGTCCGGATGCGTTCGGAGCGGTCGCCCGAGCCCACCTGTGCGGCGCGGTCGGCCGAACGTGCGTCATGCGCCTTCTGCCGCTCCAGATCAAAAAGCCGCGTTTTCAGAACCTGCATCGCGATTTCGCGGTTGCGGTGCTGCGACTTCTCCGAGGAGGTGACGACGATCCCGCTGGGCAAATGGGTGATCCGCACCGCTGAATCGGTCGTGTTCACATGCTGCCCGCCCGCACCGCTGGCACGCATGGTGTCGATCCGGATATCGTTCGGGTCGATGACCACATCCACATCTTCCGCCTCGGGCAGAACGGCCACGGTCGCCGCCGAGGTGTGAATACGCCCGCCGCTCTCGGTCTCGGGCACGCGTTGCACCCGATGGACCCCGCTTTCGAACTTGAGCCGCGCAAAGACGTTCTGCCCCTTCACATGGGCAATCACCTCCTTGATGCCGCCCAGCTCGGTCTGGCTTTCCTCGATGATCTCGAAACTCCAGCCATGCGCTTCGGCATAGCGCTGATACATGCGCAGCAGATCACCCGCGAACAGTGCTGCCTCCTCGCCCCCGGTTCCGGGCCGGATCTCAAGGATCGCAGGCCGTGCATCAGCCTTGTCCTTGGGCAACAGCGCCAGTTGCAGCTTGGCTTCCATCTCCGGCAGACGCGCCTCCAGCTCGGTCAGCTCCTCCTGCGCCAGCTCTCGCATTTCCGCATCGTCCAGCAGGACGCGCGCCGCCTCGATCCCGTCCTTGACCTCCTCATAGGCGCGGATTTCCTCCACCACCGGGCGCAGCTCGGCATACTCGCGGCCCAGCTGGGCTATATCGCCCTGGCCCTCGGCCATTTGCGCCTCGATATACTCGAAGCGTTGGGTGATCTGATAAAGGCGGTCTTGCGGTATCATGCGGCTTCATGTCCCGCATCGTCGAGGATTGGTCAAGGGGTCAGAACGTGCTATGATCGCCCCATGAAACAGCTTCTGACCTGTCTGGCCCTTGCAGGGCTTGCGGCCCCGGCCTTCGCGGATGTGAAGGGCCCCGGCGGCAAGGTGATCGACTGCTATTGCACCGACAAGACCGGCTCGCGCGTGGAGCTGGGCGAATATATCTGTCTGCAGGTGGACGGACAGATGTTCACCGCGCAGTGTCAGATGTCGCTCAACGTGCCGATGTGGCGCAAGACGCAGGATGGCTGCCTGTCGTCATCCCTGCCCCAGCAGAGCCAGCCAGCCCTCGACGCGGGCAGCGTTGACTCCTAGATCCGACTTGCCGAAACGCGACCGGGCGAAAATCGTCAGCCGCGCGCCGTCCTGGCGCACCGTGGTGTAGTCGGGAAAACCGAAAAGCGCGGTGCGCGTGACATAAGTCACCATGCCGTCCTCGACCGACCCGGCCAGCCGCTCGGTGCGCGGGGTCGCGCGGATGATCGCATCGAGCGCGGCAAGCGAGCCGTCAATCTCGCGCAGGTCGGAATTGGCCGAATGCCGCCGCGGCACCTCCTCGGGGATCCCATGCCAGGCCGCCGGATCGGTCGGCGCGATCCGCACCCATATGGCAAGCCCAGCAAGCAGCAGGGCAGCCGCGGCAAGCATCGGGATGAGCCATTTCATTGCATGTCCTAACGGATGGTTAACTTTGTACAAAATCTAGGGTGATTTTGTACAAAACGTACAAAATTCTATCCCCGACGGGTCCAGCCCCAAAGGCACAAAAGCTCCATTGCGATATGCGCGCCTGCCACCGCTGTGGCCCCCGTGGTATCATATTGCGGTGAAACCTCGACCACATCGCCCCCCACCAGGTTGATCCCCGCCAGATCGCGCAGGATGACCGACGCCTGCCCGCTGGTCAGCCCGCCCCAGACCGGCGTGCCCGTACCGGGGGCAAAAGCCGGGTCCAGCCCATCGATATCGAAGGTCAAATAGGTCTGATGGTCGCCCAGTATCTCTTTGATTTTCTTTGCAGTTTCAACCGGCCCGCGCAGATGCACCTCGCGCGCGTCAATGGTGTGCACGCCCAGCGTATCCTCGTTCGTCGTCCGTATTCCCACCTGCACCGAACGTGTCACGTCGATCAGCCCTTCCTTGACGGCCTTGTAGAACATCGTGCCGTGATCCACCCGGTCCATGTTGTCATCCGGCCAGGTGTCGGAATGGGCGTCGAACTGCAACAGCGACAACGGCCCGAACTTCTCGGCGTAAGCTCTTAGAATCGGGAAAGAAATATAGTGATCCCCCCCCAGCGTGATGGTCGCCACATCCTGCTTGAGGATACCTGCGATATGATCCTGCAAAGCCTTGGGAAAGGCCGGGATATTGGCATAGTCAAAGGCAAGATCGCCATAATCGACGATATTCAGCGCCTGCATCGGGTCATACCCGTCCCACCCGTAAGGGGCATCAAAGGGTTGCAAGGCACTCGCCTCGCGGATCGCGCGGGGCCCAAACCGCGTTCCTGGCCGGTGTGTTACCGCCTGATCGAACGGCACGCCGGTGATGGCGATATCGACGCCGGTCAGGTCCTTGGTATAGCGACGCCGCAGAAAGGAGGTGGCGCCGCCAAAGGCATTCTCGTAGCTCGGGCCGGTTAAACTTTCCCGCATAAATGCATGATCTACCGTCTCTTTTGCCTCTTCCAGTGACATATCCCTCTCCCTTATTCATGCGCCCCGAGCGGCAGCGCCTGTTCCACAAGCCGCGCAAAGAATGACGCTCCGATGGGGGCCACCGCGTCATTGAAATTGAACTCCGGGTGGTGCAAGCCCGGCCCCTCGCCCTGCCCGAGAAAGAGATACGCGCCGGGCCGTTTCTCCAGCATATAGGCGAAATCCTCAGCGCCCATTTCAGGTGGATAGCTCAGCGATACAGCGCCCTCACCGACAATTCCAGAGGCTACTTTCCCTGCAAATTCGGTGCTTTGCGCGTCGTTCTTCGTGGGCGGGTAGCCCAGTTCGATCCGCAGCTCCGCGCGCACGCCATAGGCAGCGGCCTGTCCCTCGACAATCTCCCGCAGGCGGCGAAACACCATCTCCTGAGTGGATTTTTCAAACGTCCGGATCGTGCCGTTGAGATAGGCGGTTTCTGGGATCACATTGTCGATCGTGCCGGTATGGATCTGCGTGACCGAGATCACCACATCGTCCCTTACACTTGAATTTCGACTTATAATTGTCTGAATTGCCTGCACAATCCCACACGCCGCCACAACCGGATCAAGGCATTCCTGCGGAAACGCGCCATGCCCCCCGCGCCCGGTGATGTCGATATGGAACGTATCCGCAGCCGCCATGATCGGCCCCGCTGTGGTCAGGAAATGCCCCTCCGGCACCCCGGGCAAGGTGTGCAGCGCATAGACCTGCGCGATGTCATGGCGCTCAAGAATACCCTCTTCGACCATCACCTGCGCCCCGCCCGGCCCTTCCTCGGCAGGCTGAAAGATCAGCGCCACCCGGCCCGCGAAGTTCCGCGTCTCGGCCAGATAGCGCGCGGCTCCGAGCAACATCGTGGTGTGTCCGTCATGGCCGCATGCGTGCATTTTCCCTGCATTCTCAGAGGCATAGCTCAACCCTGTCGCCTCATCGATGGGCAGCGCATCCATATCGGCGCGCAGGCCAATCGTCGGCCCCTCGCCCTTGCCGTGGAGGATCGCGACGACGCCGCTCGTGGCAATCCCGGTCTCGATCTCGGTGATACCGAAACTCCGCAGCTGCTCGACCACGAAACCCGCCGTTTCATGACAGTCGAACCCCAGTTCGGGATGGGCATGAAGATGCTGACGCCAGGCGGTCATCTGCTCGGCAAAGCCGGCAATGCTGTTGATCACGGTCATGGTCTGGACTCCCGGCTGATTGCCCGTCAGGGTCCACTCAACCCCAATCGGATGACAGGCGCAATGGCTGACGACACCCTGATTCACGACCCCAAGGGCGGGCTGCCCCGGCTGCTGACCATCATGCGCCGCCTGCGTGACCCCGAAAGCGGCTGCCCCTGGGATATCGAACAGGATTTTGGCACGATCGCACCCTACACGATCGAGGAAGCCTATGAGGTGGCCGACGCAATCGAGCGCGAAGCCTGGGGCGAGCTCAAGGACGAGTTGGGTGATCTGCTGTTGCAGACCGTGTTTCACGCGCAGATGGCGGATGAGAAAGGTCTTTTTGATTTCAACGCGGTAGCCGATGGAATCAGTGACAAAATGGTGGCGCGCCATCCGCATGTCTTTGGCGATGAAAGCCGGGACAAATCCGCCGAACAGCAGACCCGCGACTGGGAAACCGTCAAGGCCGCCGAGCGCGCGGCAAAGGCGCAAACCGGCGTACTGGACGGTGTCGCGGTGGGGTTGCCCGCGCTTCTGCGGGCCGTGAAGCTGCAAAAACGCGCGGCGCGTGTCGGGTTCGACTGGCCTGACGCGAGCCATGTGCTCGACAAGATCACCGAGGAGGCAGCTGAGCTGCGCGAAGCCGCCGAAACGCTGCCCCATGACAAGGTAGAGGAAGAGTTCGGCGATCTGCTCTTTGTGATGGCCAACCTCGCACGGCATATGGGGGTAGAACCAGAGGCCGCCCTGCGCCGGGCAAACGGGAAATTCACCCGCAGATTCGAGCGGATCGAGGCCCTGCTGGCCGAGCGCGGCAAACGCCCGGAGGATTCGGACCTCGAAGAGATGGACGCGCTCTGGGACCAGGCCAAGATGGAGGAGCGGCGATGAGCCCCCGCAAGATCATCATCGACACCGATCCGGGCCAGGACGACGCCGTGGCGATCCTTCTGGCTCTGGCCAGCCCCGAGGAGATCGAGCTTCTGGGCATCACCTGCGTGGCCGGGAACGTGCCGCTGGCGCTGACGGCGCGAAACGCCCGAATCGTGTGCGAACTGGCGGGTCGGCCCGATATGAAGGTGTTTGCCGGCTGCGACAGGCCCTTGGCGCGCGACCTGGTCACGGCGGAATATGTCCATGGCAAGACCGGGCTGGATGGCCCTGACTTGCCCGAGCCGACCATGCCGCTACAGCAGCAACACGCGGTTGATTTCATCATCGAGACGCTGCGAAACGCGCAGCAAGGCGCGGTGAGCCTCTGCCCCCTCGGCCCGCTCACCAATATTGCGACCGCGTTCAAGACCGCACCGGATATTATTGAAAAGGTTGATGAAATCATCCTTATGGGCGGCGCCTATTTCGAGGTTGGCAATGTCACTCCGGCGGCGGAGTTCAACATCTATGTCGACCCGCAGGCCGCCGATGCCGTCTTTCGCTCAGGCGTGAAACTCACCGTCATGCCGCTCGATGTCACCCATAAGGCGCTGGTCACCCAAGAGCGCAACGATGCCTTTCGCGCGCTCGGCACGCCGGTCGGCATCGCCGTGGCGCAGATGACCGAGTTCTTCGAACGCTACGACAAGGACAAATACGGCTCGCCCGGCGCACCGCTGCATGACCCATGTGTGACCGCCTATCTGATCCGGCCCGAATTGTTCAGCGGGCGCCATGTGAATGTCGAGATCGAGACCGCCTCCCCGCTGACCCTGGGCATGAGTGTCGCCGACTGGTGGGGTGTGAGCGACCGCGCGCCCAACGCGCTTTTCATGGGTGATCTTCACGCCGATGGTTTTTTTGATTTGCTGACAGAAAGGCTGGCCCGCCTATGACCGCGCTTACCCTTGCCAAACCCGACGATTTGCCGCGTGTGACAAAGCTCGTCGCGGATTTTCACGCCGAGGAAGGCATCAGCCAGGACGAGGCTGTCCGCGAGGCGGCGATCCTGCCCCTGCTCGAAGGTTCACCCCACGGCGCGGTTTATCTGATCGGGCCCGCACGCGCGCCCATTGGCTATGCGATCGTCAGCTTTGGCTGGTCGGTGGAATTTGGCGGGCTCGACGGGTTTCTTGACGAGATCTATATCCGCCCCGCCGTGCGCGGGCGCGGGATTGGCTCGGAGGTGTTGATCAGCCTGCCCAAGGCGCTCTCGGGTGCGGGCCTGCGGGCGCTGCATCTGGAGGTGGACAGGGAGAATGAAAAGGCCCGTAAGCTCTATGAAAAGCTGCATTTCGAGCCGCGCGAGCGCTATATGCTGATGAGCCGCAAAATGTAGCCTCTGGCGATTTCTCAAACACGGCTTATCTCAGCATCATGACCCTGCATATCCCCTTCGACAACACCTATGCCCGCCTGCCGAGCAACGCCTACACACGGCTCAAGCCGATGCCGGTCAAGGCACCTGTGCTCTTGCGCTTCAATGACGCGCTGGCCGCGGATCTTGGTATCATACTCGGCGAGGACGAGGATATGGCGCTGGCCTTTTCCGGCAATGCCATTCCGGACGGGGCCGACCCGCTGGCACAAGCCTATGCGGGGCATCAGTTTGGCGGCTTTTCCCCACAGCTGGGCGATGGCCGGGCGAACCTGCTGGGCGAGGTGCTGAACAGCGCGGGCCAGCGTTTTGACATTCAGCTCAAGGGCTCCGGCCCCACGCCCTATAGCCGCATGGGCGACGGGCGCGCCTGGCTTGGCCCGGTGCTGCGCGAATACGTGGTCAGCGAAGCGATGCATGCGCTTGGCATACCCACCTCACGCGCGCTGGCCGCCGTAGCCACGGGCGAAAGCGTCTATCGCGAGAACGGCGCGCTGCCAGGCGCGGTGCTGACCCGTGTCGCGTCAAGTCATATCCGCGTGGGCACGTTTCAGTTCTTTGCCGCGCGCCGCGATGTGACAAGCCTGCAGGCGCTTTTCGACTATGCCGTGGCGCGCCATTACCCTCAGGCCGACGGGCCCACGGCCTTTCTTGAGGCTGTGATTGCAAGGCAGGCCCGACTGGTGGCGCAATGGATGGGGGTCGGCTTCATTCACGGGGTGATGAACACCGATAACACCACGATTTCGGGCGAGACGATCGACTATGGCCCCTGTGCCTTCATGGATGTGTTTCATCCGGATCAGGTGTTTTCGTCAATCGACGCCCATGGCCGCTATGCCTATTCCAACCAGCCGCATGTGATTGTGTGGAACATGGCGCAATTGGCCACCTGCCTGGTGCTGCTGATGCCGGATGCGGACAAGGCCGTTGAGGAGTTCACCCGGATCGTCCATGCCATGCCGGACCTGATTCAGGCCGAATGGCGCGCTGTCTTTGGCCGCAAGATCGGGATAGCCGAAGCCACGGCGGAGGATGACGCGCTGATCGAAGGGTTGCTGCGTGCAATGGCTGAAAACCGGGCGGATTTCACCAATACCTTCCGGGCCTTGGGCACGGATAAGGCGCGCGATCAGTTTCTCGATCCCAAGGCCTATGACGCGTGGGAAGCCGACTGGCAGGCGCGGATCGCCGGGGAGGACACCCCGGAGGCCCGGATGCAGGCGGCCAATCCGGCCTTTATTGCGCGCAATCACCGCATCGAACAGATGATCCAAGCTGCGGTGGCCGGGGATTATGCACCGATGGAGCGGCTGCTCGACGTGCTGTCCCGCCCCTTCGAGGCACGCGACGAGGCCGCCGACCTCGCACGCCCGCCCGAGCCGTCGGAAGTGGTACGTGCCACCTTCTGTGGCACCTGAACCAGAGGGGTCGCCAGTCTGTTACTTGCGCAACCGGCTGAAAAACCTCGGGTTCTTCTGAACGAACTCATCGAGGATCGCGCCTAGCCCCCCTTTCGCGCGGCCCTTGAGATAGAAATACCCCGAGCCCGCCCCGATCAATGCGCCCAGAGTATCGACGATAAGGTCCCCCATCGTGTCCACGAGGCCCGATTTCTGCATGTTGAGGCCAAAGAGCTGATCCATGCCGAACTCGAACACTTCCCACAGCGCGCCGATGCTGAGCGCGAAACAGAAGGCGAAAAAGGCCACGGCGAAGGGCGGCGCGGCAAAGCGGTCGCCCTGGAACATCATGAAGACAAGGATGAACCCGATCAGACCGAAGCCCACCGCCGAGCCGCCATGCATCATGATATCCCACCACCAGAAACGCTCATAGAAATCATAGACTTCACCAAGAAAGACCGTGCCCCCGACAAAGAGGACAATCGCGGCGATGAAACTCGGAGGGACCACGATCTCGGCCCAGCGGGCGACAAAGACTGGCGCAAGAGACAAAAGAAGCGTCGCCGTGGAGACGAAAGCCAGCGACCACGGCCCAAAGATCAGCGCCTCCAGCGTGACCAGCACGAGCGCCAGCCAGATAAGGCGGGCCAGCCATGTCTGATCTGCGAACATGCGCGTGACATCCCTTTGGTAACGTGGTGAAATCTGTATGATATGTCGTCTTCTCACTTCAGAATTGCAAGTTACAACCTGCAAAAATGCGTCGGGCTGGACCTGCGGCGCAGGCCGGATCGCTCGCTGAATGTGATCAATGCGCTCGGGGCCGAGTTGGTGGTTTTGCAGGAGGCGGACAAGCGTCTGCCGCCGCGCCCCGCAGCATTGCCGCATGAAATGGCCGAGGCCGATGGCTGGCAGGTGTTGCCTTTCGGCGCGCCTGGCGGCTCGCTTGGGTGGCATGGCAATGCGATGCTGGCGCGGCCCGGTCTGCGCGTGATCGAAACCTCGCATATCGACCTGCCCGGGCTGGAGCCGCGCGGGGCCATCCGCGCCGATCTGGACACGCCCATCGGCCCGCTGCGGGTGATCGGGCTTCATCTGGGGCTGGTCCGGCGTTACCGGTTGCTACAGCTTGCGGCGATTTCGCGGATGCTGGGCCGGCTGGCGCCGCTTCCGACCGTGCTCGCGGGGGATTTCAACGATTGGGGCAAGGGTCATGCGATGGATGCACAGCTCAAGGGGGTCGATCTGCTGCCCGGCGCGCCAAGTTTTCCGGCAGCCCGGCCCGTGGCGCGCCTTGACCGTTTTGCGCTTGGTCCGGAATTGCGGCTGTTGCGCCTGGAGGCTTATGATGACCGGCCCGCGCGCGTGGCCTCCGATCACCTGCCCGTCTGGGCCGATCTGGCGCGACGCTAGCACGTCCGCCGACGACCGCAGCACAACAGGCGGCAGATGCAGACGCATTGCCACCTGTCACGAGTAATGGTGCGATTGTGGCACGCCTGCCGGGGGTGCCCCCGGCGCGGCGTGTCCTGCACGGTCTCTAGGCTGCCTTGGCGCGGGAACCGCCGCCGCCACCGCCGCGACGCCGCCGCCTGCGCGGCCCCCCACCCGGCTTGGCGCCGCGTGCGGGCCCTTTGCGGCCCTGCGGTTTGGCCGTGGGGTCAGGCAACTCTTCCCAGGCACGGCCGGAGGCCACAGGGATCGTGAGTTTCATCACTTTCTGAATGTCTTTCAGTTCACCCATTTCGTCGGGCGCGCAGAAAGCCACCGCCATACCGTCGCGGCCGGCCCGCGCCGTGCGGCCGATCCGGTGCACATAGTTTTCAGGCACATTCGGCAGCTCGTAATTGTAGACATGCTTCACATCCGGGATATCCAGCCCCCGCGCGGCCACATCCGTGGCCACCAGCACTGTCACCTCGCCGTCGCGGAATGCCTTCAGCGCGCGCTCCCTCTGACCCTGGCTCTTGTTGCCATGGATCGCGGCGACCGCATAGCCCGCCTGCTCCAGCCTGCGCGCCAGTTTGTCCGAACCGTGTTTCGTGCGGCCGAAAACCAGCGCCAGCTCGTCGCGATGCGCGTCCAGAAGCTCGATCAGCAAATTCGGCTTTTCAGCCTTGGCGATAAAGTGGACGCATTGAGTGATCTTGTCCGCAGCCTTGCCCGGCGGCGACACCTGCACGCGCTTGGGATGGGTCAGATAGCTTGCCGCGATCTCTTCCATCTGTTTGGGCATGGTGGCCGAAAACAGCATCGTCTGGCGTTCGGCGGGCAGCAGGCCCGCGATCTTGCGCAGCGCATGGATGAACCCGAGGTCGAGCATCTGGTCGGCCTCGTCCAGCACCAGAAAACGCGTCTGATCCAGCGTCAGCGCGCCCCGGTCCAGCAGATCGAGCAACCGGCCCGGCGTGGCCACGAGCACATCGAGCCCCCGGGCCAGACGGTTGATCTGCGGGTTGATGCCCACACCGCCGACCACCATGCCGACCTTGATCGGTGTGCCCGCCACGAGCGGGATCAACGCGTCCTTGATCTGCCCCACCAGCTCGCGCGTGGGGGCAAGGATCAGGCTGCGCACGGTTTTGGGCGCGGGTTTGCCGCGCTGCTCCATCAGCCCGGCGACAAGCGGCAGGCCAAAGGCCAAGGTCTTGCCGGTGCCGGTCTGTGCGAGACCCATGATGTCATGCCCGTCCAGCGCATGCGGGATGGCATGGCTCTGGATCGGGGTCGGCTCGCTAATGCCCTGGGCGGTCAGTTTCTTTACCAGCGGGCCGGGCAGGCCCATTTTGTCGAACAAAGTCAATTTCATATCCTTACTCCGGCCCGAGGCCCCTGCCCCAAGCCGGTTATGTGGCGATACCGTTCCGGCCCGCCTAGTCGTGGTTTCGCGCGCATCCTGACCCGGCGCATCCTGCACCCGGCTGATCCGGCGTCTGGCCCCACGCGTGATTTTGGGAACATATCCGCAACGCTTCGTTTTTCTCATTGGCCCCTATCCATGGGGCTGATCTGCTCACGCGGCAGGAAGCGTCGGTTGCGCGTCACATGGCCCCCCGGCGCGCATAAGTCAACCGTTTAGGTCAAAATGGGTGGAAACCCGTGGCAGAGATGTTTATCCCCTAACGGCGACAGTTCCCGGGGGCAGAGCATGCCAGACACGATCATCGACCGCTGCGAGGCCAAGGGCCTGCGCATGACCGACCAGCGCCGCACCATCGCGAGCGTCCTGGAGGATTCAGACGATCACCCCGATGTGGAAGAGCTCTATACAAGGGCCGTGGCGCGCGATGCGGGCATTTCCATTGCAACGGTCTATCGCACCGTCAAGCTCTTTGAAGAGGCGGGCATTCTCGACAAGCTGGAATTCGGAGACGGGCGCGCGCGTTATGAAGATGCCGAGCGCGATCACCATGACCACCTGATCGACATGAATTCCGGCGATGTGATCGAGTTTGTCGACCCCGAGATCGAAGCCCTGCAGGAAAAGATCGCCGAGAAGCTGGGCTACCGGCTGATCGGGCATCGGCTGGAGCTTTACGGCGTGCCCAAGAAGGGCGACTGATTGGACAATCTGCGCGGGATCCTTTTCATCCTCCTGGCGATGCTCGCCTTCACGATCGAGGATGTGTTCATCAAGCAGCTTTCCAGCACCATCGCGGTGGGTCAGATCCTGCTGCTGATCGGGGTTGGAAGTGGCGCGATCTTTGCGGTGGCAGCCCTGCTGCGCCGCAAGCGGCTTTTTGCGCGTGCGGCCTGGCGCGGGCCGTTTTTGTGGCGGATGCTGGCAGAGGCCTGTGCCGCCATGGCCTTTTCCACCTCGCTGTCGCTGGTTGATCTGTCGGTTGTTGCCGCCGTCTTTCAGGCGACCCCGCTTGTCATCACCCTGGGGGCCGCGCTGTTTCTGGGCGAAGATGTGGGCTGGCGGCGGTGGAGCGCTATCCTCGTGGGCTTCTGCGGCGTCCTGCTGATCATCCGGCCCGGTCTGGACGGGTTTCAGCCCGAGGCGCTTCTGGTGGTCATCGCCGTGCTCTGCGTGGCCACGCGCGACCTGATCACGCGGCGCATGGATGTGGCCGTAGACAGCACCGTTGTCTCTTTTCAGGCCTTCTCGGCGCTGATCGTGGCGGGGCCCCTGCTTCTGATGGCCACCGGCGGTGAGTATCGCCCCATGACCGGCCATGAGCAGTTGATGATCCTCGGTGCGCTGATCTTCAGTGCCATCGGCTATTACGGGATCGTGTCGGGTATGCGGATCGGCGAGGCGTCAGTGGTCACCCCGTTCCGCTACACGCGCCTTTTGTTTTCGATCATCGCGGGCATTCTGGTGTTCAGCGAGCGCCCCGATACGCTGACCCTGACGGGGGCGGTCCTGATCATTGCCACCGGGCTTTACACGGTTCTGCGCGAGCGTCGCCTGGCCCGGCGGGCCGCCTTGCAGGCCTGAGCCGCGCCATCTGCCGCAGTTGCATCTTCCGCTGGGCTTGATATGGGACAGCCAGACCGATTTTCACCAGCCAAGGATGCCCCCCATGAGCACCATCATCGACATTCACGCCCGCGAAATCCTCGATAGCCGGGGCAACCCGACGGTGGAGGTGGATGTGATCCTCGAAGACGGCACGATGGGCCGCGCCGCCGTCCCCTCGGGGGCCTCGACCGGGGCCTATGAGGCGGTCGAGCGCCGGGATGGCGACAAGAGCCGCTATATGGGCAAGGGCGTGCTGGAGGCCGTGGCGGCGGTGAATGGCGAGATCGCCGATGCGCTGGTCGGGTTCGACGCGACCGAGCAGGTGGCCATCGACGAGGCGATGATCGAACTGGACGGCACCGCCAACAAGGGCCGTCTTGGGGCCAATGCCATTCTGGGTGTGAGCCTTGCCAATGCCAAGGCGGCAGCGGATTTCACCACGCAGCCCCTGTTTCGCTATGTCGGCGGCACGCAGGCCCGCGTACTGCCCGTGCCGATGATGAACATCATCAATGGCGGCGAGCATGCCGACAACCCGATCGACATTCAGGAATTCATGATCATGCCCGTGGCGGCCGACAGCATCCGCGACGCGGTGCGCATGGGCGCAGAGGTGTTTCATACGCTCAAGAAAGAGCTCAGCGCCGCCGGGCTGAGCACCGGGATCGGTGACGAGGGCGGCTTTGCCCCCAATATCGCCTCAACCCGCGAAGCGCTCGATTTCATCCTCAAATCCATCGAGAAGGCAGGCTACAAGCCGGGCGAGGACATCTATCTGGCCCTCGATTGCGCCGCCACGGAATACTTCAAGGACGGCAAATATGTCCTTGCTGGCGAAGGAAAAACACTGAGTTCGGACGAGAACGTCGCCTATCTCGAAGCACTAGTGAAGGACTATCCGATCATCTCGATCGAAGACGGCATGTCCGAGGATGACTGGGACGGCTGGATCGCGCTGACCGAGGCCCTGGGCGGCAAGGTGCAGCTTGTCGGGGATGATTTGTTTGTCACCAACCCGGAGCGTCTGGCTCAGGGGATCGAGCGCAAGGCGGCCAACTCCATGCTGGTCAAGGTCAACCAGATCGGCAGCCTGACGGAAACGCTGAAGGCGGTGGACATGGCCCATCGGGCACGCATGACCAACGTCATGTCACACCGTTCGGGCGAGACCGAGGACAGCACCATCGCCGATCTGGCCGTGGCCACGAATTGCGGACAGATCAAGACCGGCTCGCTTGCGCGCTCGGACCGGCTGGCGAAGTACAACCAGCTTATCCGCATCGAGGAAGCCCTGGGCGAAACCGCCCTCTATGCCGGGCGCTCGATCCTGCGCTGATCGGAAAGAGGCCAACACGAAGGGCGCGGGAAAGACCCCCGCGCCCTTTTTCAATGTCCGGGCTGTATTAGCTTCAGCAGCGGCGCTTGTAATACCCGCCTTTGCCGTCGGAATACGCGCAGCGCCCGTTACGGGAATTCCGGGCGATCAGGGTGCCGGCGGCAGCCCCGCTCAGGGCACCGATGATCTTCCAGTCGCTATCGGCGCCCAACAGGTCCGCCGCGGCATAGCCTGCCGCCGCCCCGCCAGCCGCACCGACCGCGGTCCGCGCTGCCGGGCCGCCGCCACAGGCGGTCAGCGCCATCAGGCAAACCCCTGCTACCATCACGTTCAACTTGCTCATTTGCCTCTCCTTTTCGAGTGGTGTTGTGCCTATGGGAACCATATCGCCCAATCCGCGCGCTGACTGCGTCTTTGCACGGGGCACGACCAGGATAAGCGACATTCCGCCGCCAGACCACAGCAGGAATTCGCTCTGATCAAATGCGATGGGCAAGGCGTTTCGGAGTGCGGGCGATTGCCTCATGCGCCGAACCGTGGCATGACCGCGCCATGACCATGAGCGCGCAAGACATCATCGAAACACTTGGCCTTGAGCCGCATCCCGAGGGCGGGCATTTCGTGGAAACCTGGCGGGCCGAAGGCGACAGCCGCCCCAGCGGCACGGCGATTTATTTCTTGCTTCAGGGCCATGAAAACAACCACTGGCATAAGGTCGACGCGACCGAGATCTGGCATTTTCATGCCGGGGCGCCGCTGGTCCTGTCGCTATCTGCGTCCGATACCGGGCCTGCATGGAATGAGCGGCTTGGCCAGGACCTGCCCGCAGGGGAACGTCCTCAAGTCATCGTCCCGCCCGGCCACTGGCAAAAGGCGCGCACAACGGGGGACTGGACGCTGGTCAGCTGCACCGTCTCGCCGGGGTTCGAGTTTGACGGGTTCACGCTCGCCCCGCCGGGGTTTGACATCCCACAGAAGGCATAACCGCCAGGTTCAGTCTTCTGACCCACGGACAAAATTCACGAGCGCGCGGGTCGAGCCGTCCTTGCCGTCCGCCGGGGCGTCTCCGCGCAACACCGGCTCGAGCTCTACCGCCAACACCTTGCCCAGTTCCACGCCCCATTGATCGAAAGAGTTGATCCCCAAGATCACCCCTTCGACGAACACGCGGTGTTCATAAAGCGCGATGATCTGACCCAGCCGGTAGGGCGTCAGCCGGTCATAGAGCAGCGTCGTCGAAGGCCGGTTGCCCGGGAACACGCGATGCGCCGCCTGACGCTCCAGTTCTTCGCCCTGAAATCCCTTCTCCGTCATGAGCGCCCGCGCCACGTCAAGCGACCGCCCCCGCATCAGCGCCTCGGATTGCGCAAGACAGTTGGCCACAAGCAGCCGGTGATGATGCGCAAGCGCCGGCTCGTGGCCTTGTGCCGCCACTATGAATTCGCACGGGATGACCTGCGTGCCCTGGTGGATGAGCTGATAGAAGGCGTGTTGCCCGTTGGTGCCCGGCTCGCCCCAGACCACCGGCCCGGTGCGCGGGGCCGCCGCGCCCGCCATGGTCACGCCCTTGCCGTTCGATTCCATTTCCAACTGCTGGAAATAGGCCGGCAGCCGTGCAAGGCGCTGATCATAAGGCAGCACCGCGCGGGTGGCATAGCCGCAGGCATGGGAATGCCAGAGCCCGGTCAGGGCCAGCATCATCGGCATATTCTCAACCGCCGGGGCATCGCGGAAATGCCGGTCCATCGCCTCGCCGCCCGCAAGCATCTCGCGGAAGCGCGTCGGCCCGATGGCGATCATCAGGCTCAGGCCAATAGGCCCCCAAATCGAGTAGCGCCCGCCAACCCAGTCCTCAAAGCCAAAAACCCGCTCCGGCGGAATGCCGAACTGCGCGGTTTTCTCTTCGGCCGTAGAGAGCGCCACGAATTGAGCGGCCGGATCATCAACCGCCTGCGCCATCCAGGCGCGCGCGGTTTCGGCATTGGTCATCGTCTCGATGGTGGTGAAGCTTTTCGAGGCGACAATGACCAGGGTCGTTGCTGGGTCGAGCCCCTTCAGCGTGTCGGTGATATCCGCGCCGTCCACATTCGCAACGAAATGACAGCGCGGCCCGTCATGGTAAGGCGACAGCGCCAGCGTCGCCATCTCGGGGCCAAGATGCGACCCGCCGATGCCGATATTGACCACGTCGGTGATCGCGCCGCCCTGCCCTCTGTACCCGCCGGAGCGGATCTGCTCCGAAAACCGCTCCATACGGGACAGCGTGTTGCGCACCTCCGGCATCACGTCCTGCCCGTCAACCTCGACCGGCCCACCGTTCAGGTTGCGCAGCGCCGTATGCAGCACCGCGCGGCCTTCGGTTTCATTGATCGGTGCACCTGCGAACATCGCATCACGCCGGGCGGCCACGCCCCGCGATACGGCCAAGGCCAAAAGGCTGTCCCGCACCGCGCCCGTCATCCGGGTTTTGGAATAGTCGAACAGCATCCCGTCAAAGCGCACCGAGAAGGTCTCGGCGCGGCTTTCGTCCTCGAACAGGCTGAGGATATCCGTATCCGTCAGCTCCCCGGCCTGCGCTTTCAGCCTGTCAAACATCCGCCAAGCCTCACTCACTCCTTCATTCCGGAGCCCAATGCACCGTGGCCCCGTCAAGAACCGCACGAATGGGGGCCTTTTCGGGCGAGAGCCCTCTGGCGCGATCGAACGCCGCGCGCTTGGCCTGTCCCGTGATCACCACATGTTTGGCCAACGCTTCGTTCAGCACCCGCGCCGTCAGCGTCAGACGCGGCTCGGGCGCGTCCTTGGCCCGGATCGGCATCAGGACCGGCGCATGCCGGTCAAGAGCGGCGGCCAGGTTATCCCCGCCGGGAAACAGGGATGCCGTGTGCATATCCGCGCCCATGCCCAAAAGGCAGACACCAATCGGAAGGTTGGGTACGATATTGGCCTCAAGGTCTGCCAGCACCTCCTCGGGCTGGTGCGCAGGGGCATAGAGCGGCAGATGGCGCGCGGCCGCCGCCCGGCCCGTCAGCAGCCGTTCGGTGATCAGCCGTGTGTTGGAGCGCACATGCACCTGCGGCAACCAGCGCTCGTCACTCAACAGGACATCGACACGGGACCAGTCGAGATCGGCGTCGCACAGATCGTCAAAGATCGGCCCCGGCGTGCTGCCCCCCGGCACCACGAAGAGCACCCGCTCCTCATGATCCAGCGCCGAGGTCAGCTCTCCCGCCAACTGGTTGGCCACGTCGATCGCCATCATTTCGGCATCAGGGTATTCTCGGAATATCGTCATGCCTTGATCTCCCTCCAGGCGCGCCCGTCGCGGTGAATAAGTGCCAGCGCCTCATCCGGGCCGGAACTGCCCGTGGCATAGGGCAAGGGCGGCTCGCCCTCCTTGAATTCCGCGATGATCGGATCGGTCCAGGCCCAGGCGGCCTCCACCTCGTCCCCGCGCATGAACAGCGTCTGATTGCCCCGGATCACATCCATGATCAGCCGTTCATAGGCATCCGGAAAATCCGCCTGATCCGGCCCCAGCGCCTCGGCGAAGGTCATATCCAGCGGCACATCGATCAGCCGCATGCCCCCCGGCCCCGGTTCCTTGATGGTCACGCCCAGCTCGATCCCCTCATTGGGTTGCAGCTTGATCGTCAGGATATTGCGGTGCCGCCCGGCGTCTTCGCCAAAGATCGAATGCGGCGCGTCCTTGAACACCACGGCGATCTCGCTCGCCCGCTCTCTCAGCCGTTTGCCCGTGCGCAGATAGAATGGCGTGCCGGCCCACCGCCAGTTGGAGATATTGGCCTTGAGCGCCACGAAACTTTCGGTCGTGCTGTCGCGGTTCTCCACCTGCTTGCGGTAACTCGGGCGCGTCTCCGTCGCCTCGTATTGTCCACGCACGATATTCTCGGGCCTGAGCGGGTCGAGCGCGCGAATGACCTTGAGCTTCTCGTCGCGCACCGAGTCGGGGTCGAACTTGGCGGGCGGCTCCATCGCGATCAGGCAAAAGAGCTGCATCAGGTGATTCTGCATCATGTCGCGCATGGCGCCCGAGCGGTCATAGTATTCGCCACGCCCGCCGACGCCGACGGATTCGGCCACCGTGATCTGGATATGGTCCACGTACTGGCTGTTCCACAGAGGCTCGAACAGCATATTGCCAAAGCGCACCGCCATCAGGTTCTGCACCGTTTCCTTGCCCAGGTAATGGTCGATCCGGTAGATCTGGCTTTCATCGAAATAGCGCGCCAGCACCTTGTTCAGCTCGCGCGCACTGGCCAGGTCCCGGCCAAAGGGCTTTTCCACCACGATGCGGCACTGATCATCGGCCATGCCATGCTTTTGCAGCCGCTTGGCAAGATCACCGAACAGGCTCGGCCCGACCGAGAAATAGAACGCCCGAACGTGGTCAGTCTGCACCGCATCGTGCAGCGCCTCCCAGCCCGTGTCGCCCTTGGCATCAAGGGTGATGTAGCTGATCAGCGCCAGAAATTTCTTCAGACCGGTCTTGTTCTTTGCCTCGGCCCCGCCAAATTCGGCAATCGCCTCGCTGACCATCTGGCGATAGGCCTCCGTATCCAT
This sequence comes from Roseovarius faecimaris, assembly GCF_009762325.1. Lineage (NCBI taxonomy): Bacteria > Pseudomonadati > Pseudomonadota > Alphaproteobacteria > Rhodobacterales > Roseobacteraceae > Roseovarius > Roseovarius faecimaris. Next base: position 1,550,201 of record NZ_CP034348.1, on the reverse strand, counting down.
CTCGGTGCGGGCCGCGCCGATCACCTGACTGCCCTTGCCCATCTGCCCGGCCAGATACCGCCGGAACAGCGCAGGCAGGATCTTGCGACGCGCCAGATCACCCGTGCCACCGATGATGACAAGGTCAAACGGCTCCACCGGGATGACGCGCGAGACCATGGTTAACTCCACTGAAAAGGCTGCCTTTGCGCGGACTCTACCACGCTGAGTTGCGTTCACAATGGTGTCAGCGGGCTAACCTTGGGTTTTCTTATGATCAACAAGTCGTTACGCCGGTCCTGTGAGGCGAAGGAAGACGCAATGAAAGACACCCTGCCGGGCCAGGCCAATCTGGGCAAATTCAAAGACCCCGCCGTGACCGCCAAGGGCGAGCCGCGCGCCACCGTGGCGCTCAGCCACCCCGAGACGCTGTGGTTCAACACCGGCACGCTGTGCAATATCACCTGCGCCAATTGCTATATCGAAAGCTCTCCCGAAAATGACCGGCTGGTCTATATTTCGGAGCCCGAGCTGCGCGACTACCTCGATCAGATCGAGACGCGCGGCTGGCCCATTCGCGAGATCGGCTTTACCGGGGGCGAGCCTTTCATGAACCCCGAGATGATCGGCCTTGCGGGCGCCGCCCTTGAGCGGGGGTATGACGTGCTCATCCTTACCAACGCCATGCGCCCGATGATGCGCAAACGCGTGCAGGCCGGGCTGATCGAGTTGAACGCCGCCTATCCGGGCAAGCTGACCCTGCGCATCTCGGTCGATCACTGGTCCGAAGCGCTGCATGACGCCGAGCGCGGCAAAGGGGCTTTTGCCCGCACGCTCGAAGGGATGGAATGGTTGCGTGACGTCGGCATCCGCATGGCCGTGGCGGGCCGCACCGTCTGGGGCGAGAGCGAGAGCGACGCGCGCGTGGGTTATCAGGCGCTTTATGATCTCCACAACTTCAAGATCGATTCGCAAAACCCTGGAATGACTGTGCTTTTCCCGGAGATGGACGAAGAGGTCGAGGTGCCAGAAATCACCACCGCCTGCTGGGACATTCTGGGCAAATCCCCCGATGCGGTGATGTGTTCATCCTCGCGGATGGTGGTCAAGCGCAAGGGCGCGGCTTCGCCCACCGTGCTGGCCTGCACCCTGCTGCCCTACGATCCGCAATTCGAGCTGGGCACCACCCTCGCCGAGGCCGAGCGCGACGTGGCCCTCAACCACCCCCATTGCGCCAAATTCTGTGTGCTGGGCGGGGCGTCCTGTTCCGCCTAGGCGTGTCGCAAACAGACGGTTCCGCCCCGCCCCAGCTGCCATTCTCCTGAAAACGCCTCCGGCTTTCATTGTTCCCGAAATACTCCCGCCGGAGGCCCATCACTCTTCAGGAGCTCCCGCATGCCGCTTCACTTTGACGATGCCGAATATGCCGCCCGCAAGGCCCGCGCCACCCAAGCGGTGATCGACGCCGAGCTTGACGCGCTGATCATGTTCGCCCCCGAAAGCCATTTCTGGATTTGCGGCTATGACACGTTCGGCTTTGCCATGTTTCAGGCGCTGGTGCTTACCGCCTCGGGTGATCTGCATCTGCTGACCCGCCTGCCCGACTGGCGCCAGGCACAGCTGACCTCCACGCTGAAAGATGACGAGATTCATATCTGGACCGAAGTCGAAGGCGCGAACCCGACAGATGACCTCAAGGCGCTTCTCGCCAGGCTGGGCGTCGCCGGGGGGCGGATCGGGTTTGAATCGAAAACCCAGGGCCTCACCGATTTCAACGGGCAGATGCTGCGCGCGGCCCTGCCCGACCTGATCGAGGCATCCGAGGTGATCCGCAGCCTGCGCCGGATCAAATCCCCGGCCGAGATCGAGATGCACCGGCGCGCCGCGGCCCTGTCCGACGATGCCATGGATGCCGGGCTCGCGGTCACCGGGCCGGGGGCATTCGAGGGCGATATCCTGGCCGAAATGCAAGGGGCCGTGTTTCGCGGCGGCGGGGATTATGCGGGCAATGAGTTTATCCTCGGCTCAGGCCCGGGCGCGCTTCTCTGCCGCTACTATTCGGGCCGCCGCCACCTGGACCGCCAAGACCAGATCACCTGGGAATGGTCGGGGGCCTATGCCCGCTATCACGCCGCGATGATGCGCACCGTGGTGATAGGAGAGCCCAACGATCACCAACGCCATATGCACGCCACCGCCATCGCCGCGCTGGACGCCTGCGAAGAGGCGATCCGCCCGGGCGAGCCTATGGGCCAGGTGTTCGATGCCCACGCACGGGTGATGGACGCAGGCGGTCTGAAACACGCGCGTTCCCAGGCGTGCGGCTACGCGATGGGCGCTATTTACAACCCGATCTGGGTTGATTTCCCGATGTTCTATCATGGCAATCCGCTGCTGATGCAGGCGGGGCAGGTCTTCTTCCTGCACATGATCCTGATGGACAGCGAGGCGGGGCTGGCCATGTGTTACGGTCATTCGGTGCTGGTGACCGACACGGGCGTGGAACGGCTGTCACGACAGCCGCTGGATCTGCTGGTGCGCTGAGCCGCTCATCCACCCTGATGGGTGGCTTCGCGAGGCGGGCCGAAGGTCCGATGAGCTTGCCCCCTGCCCCGATCGGCCCCATATACCGGGTATGCTCAAGGTTATGCCCATCCTGCTGGCCATCCTCTACGCGTTGGCCATGTATCACTTCTCCGCCTGGCGCACCCGGCGCGAGCTGGATGCGCAATCGACCGAGCTTGCCGACCCGATGCTCAAGGTGATGACCGACAAGCTCGCCCGCGCGCTCGATCTGCCGCGCATCCGCGTGCATATCTACGAGATTGATCCGGTCAACGGTCTGGCCGCGCCGGATGGGCGTATCTTCATCACCCGCGGGTTTTACCGCAAATTCCAGAACGGTGAGGTCAGCGCAGATGAAATGGCCTCGGTCATCGCCCATGAGCTTGGTCATGTCGCGCTCGGACATACCCGGCGGCGCATGATCGACTTTTCCGGGCAGAACGCCCTGCGCACGGCACTGGCCATGGTACTCAGCCGCTTCATCCCCGGCGTCGGCGTCTGGATCGCCAACGCCCTGACCACGCTTCTGGCCGCGCGCCTGTCGCGCAGCGACGAATATGAGGCCGACGCCTATGCCGCCGCCCTGCTCACCCGCGCGGGCATCGGCACCGGGCCGCAGAAATCACTGTTTGAAAAGCTCGAAGCGCTGACGCGGTCGCGCGCAGGCGCCATGCCCGCCTGGCTGATGAGCCACCCCAAAACGACCGAGCGTATCGCCGCCATCGAAAAGCTGGAGACCCGCTGGAAACAGGCTTAGGCGGGATGTCATCCCCGCTGTGCCAGCGCCTTGCCGAGCCGGGGCAGCCGCGCCTTTTTCATGAGGCCGCGCATGTCCCAGCTTGCCCCCGAAAGCCGGTTGGCCTCGGCCAGAACCTCCGCCGCCGCGGCGGCCACGAGCTCGGGCTGTGCGTCCCAGATACCATGCAGAAACGCGTCCGGGTCCGCCCGGCTCAGCCCTTCCTCGGCCAGAATGTGGCGCGGAAAATCCTTGACGTTCAGCGTCAGGATCACATCAGCAGAGCCCGCAACCGCCGCAGCAAGCACGTGAACATCCGCCGGATCCGGCAACCAGAGCCGCGCCTCCAGCGAGGCAGGCCAGCTCACCTCGGCCTCGGGCCACTGCACCGACAGAAGCGCGGCCTCCGCTTCGGCCTGCACGATCCCCTCCGGGCCCAGTTTCCGGGCCGCATGAAGCCATTCGTCAATGATGCGCGCCGACCAGAGCGGCGTGAACAGGCCCTGTGCGGCCACTTTGAGCAGCACCTGGCGCATTACCGTGGGATAGATCACGCAGGTGTCCAGCAGCACCTTCATAGGCGGAAGAACAGGGATTTGAGATACCCCGATTCCGCAAGGTTCGGATGCAAGGGATGGTCCGGCCCGGCAAAGCCCGTATGGATAAGCTGTGCGGCCCGTCCGGCCCGGCCGATGCCGCGCACCGATGCCGTGCGGAACTTCGCCAGATCGGCGGCGTGAGAACACGAACACAAGCCCAGATACCCGCCGGGCTTCACCAGTGGAGCTGCCAGCCGCGCCACCCGTTCATAGGCTCTGAGCCCTGCATCCAAAGCCTTTTTCGAGGGCGCAAAGGCCGGCGGATCACAGACGACGAGGTCAAACTGCTCTGCTTCCTCCAGCAAGGCCGTCATCACCTCGAACGCGTCGCCCTGACGCGTCTCGAACGCATCTGTTTGTCCCATCTGTGCTGCCCCTTCCCGCGCGAGGGTCAACGCCGGGCCGGAGCCGTCCACTGCCAGGGCCCGGGACGCTCCGCCCGCCAGCGCGGCAAGAGAGAACCCGCCCACATGCGAGAAAACGTCAAGCATCCGGCCCCCGCGCGCCAAGCGGGCGGCGAAGGCATGGTTGGGGCGCTGGTCAAAAAAGAGGCCGGTCTTCTGACCGCCTGTCAGATCGGCCATGTAAATGGCCCCGTTCATCGGCACGGGCACGGGACCGTCCGGCGCGGTACCGGCCAGAACAGCGCTCGCATCATCGAGCCCTTCAAGACCCCGGGCGCGGCCCGATGCATTCTTGAGCACATGCGCCACGCCCGTGACCTGCTGAAGGGCTACGCAGAGCTCCGACACTAACCGTTCCGCCCAGGCCGCGTTGGGCTGAATCACCGCCACATCGCCGAACCGGTCGATGATCACCCCCGGCAGGCCGTCTGCCTCGGCATGAACAAGCCGATAATAGGGCGCGTCATAGAGGGTTTCGCGCATGGCCAGCGCGTAAGACAGCTTGGAGACAAGCCAGGACTGATCCACCGGCAGGTTCAGATCGCGCTCCAGCACCCTGGCGAAGATCCGCGAGTTGGGATTGACGGCCACCTTTGCCAAAGTATTGCGGTCCGCGTCTTCGAGCAGCGCAATCGTCCCCGGCTCCAATGCCTTGGTACGACGGTCGGTGACAATCTCGTTGTCATAAACCCAGGGCGCACCATGCCGGATGGCACGGGCATTGGCCTTTGGTTTCAGGCGGATCACAGGCAAAGGGGGCAGCGTCATGCTGCCCCCTTAAAGCGATTTGCGATCTCAGGAAAGATCAGAGTTATTCGACAGATGCGAACACATAGCTGTTGGCGGCGATCTCGGCACCGGCCTCGGCCAGTTCGGTGGCCACGACCTCACCGATATGGTCGGTGATGCGCAGGCGCTGGGTGATCCCGTTACGCTCTGCGGCAATGGCGCGTGCCCCGCCAAAGGCTTTGATGTTGGTCACGATCTGGCGCGGCTTGGTATAAGCCTGACCGGTCTCGGGGTTGCTCAGGAACATCGTGAACTGCAGCTCATGACGGCCACCCACGGTGTAGCGGGCCTTTTCGGTCAGCGCATGGAAGCGCGAGACTTCGATATTCACCTGCACCGGGACCGAGCCCTGGGTTTTGGCAGCGGCCTTGCTCAGCCCGTCCTCGAAGATGGCTTTGACCTGCTGATGACGATCGGCCAGCGGCTCTCCGCGCCAGACGATATCGCCCATCGGGTAATAGGAGTTCGCCTCGGATGCGCGCAGGCTGTAAGGCACCGTCACGTTGACGGCGGCGATGCTCAGCGCGGCACTCACCGGCTGCACCGCCTCGGGAACAAGCGGCGCGTTCCGCGTTGCGGTTTCGACCGTGGCACAGGCCGACAAGGATGCGGCGGCGGCGACGGCGGCAATGAGACGTACATATTTCATGTCTTCCTCCTTGGGCTTATGCCCAGCTGGTTTGAAGACAAATTGATCCTGAATTTAGGCGCTATTTAGGCAAATTCAGATCAATACCGTGATTGTTTCAGGTTCAGAAAAAGGCGTTTCCGGTTTGGAAACAGCAACAGAAATGGAGTTTTTTCTTTGTTTACAAGACTATTGCAGATCCCTCGGGCGCGAACGCCAGCCGCCGCGCCGCTTTGGCCGGGCCGCGGCCTGCTGTGCCTCCGACAAAACCTTGGTCATAGGATGGTCAGGGTTCTCCGCCGCATAAAGCCCCAGAAGCTTGGCCACTGCGCCTTGCGTATCCTCGCTGTCGGGCAGGCTCAGCGCCCAGTCGAGAAAGATCGACCGGCATTCGCCTTCGGTGATGCCCTCGATCCGGTAGCTTTCCAGGATCAGATCCTTGGGATCAAACGGGTCGCGTTTCATCACATGTCTCCCTCGGGTGGGCGTAGCAGCACCGTCCGAACCACCTCAGCGGCTTCAGCGCAGGCGCGGCTAAGCCCCTCTTCCAAGGCGGTGATGCTGTCAAATCCGGTTTCGCGCAAGACAAAAGCGGCCGCGCCCGCGCCCAATTGCGACACCTCCAGCGGTGCCTCCCCCAGAAGCCGCGAGGCCTGCACCACCTGCCAGCACAGGTGATAGGCACGGGTCAGGGCGTCACGCTCTGCCGCGGTGAGCCAACCGACCCCGGCCGCCGCCGCCAGTGCTTCCACCACGTCGCGCCGCGCCTCGCCCGCCAGCAGACAGCCCGCCTGGGCCACAAGTTCGATCTCCTGCATGCGCCCCGGTCCGCGCCGCGCATCGAGAGGGCCCTGCATCGGCTTGGCCGCCTCCAGCCGTGCGCGCATCTCCTCGACATCCTTCAGCGTGTCAGCGGCATCGCGCGGACGCGCCAACAGCGCACAACGGAAGTCTTCGATATCGCGCGCCAGGTCAGCCTGACCGGCGATCGCACGGGCACGGGTCAGGGCAAGATGCTCCCAGACCCACGCCTCATTGTTCTGGTACTCCTGAAAGGACTGCCAGCTTGTCGCCACCGGCCCCTGATTGCCCGAGGGGCGCAGCCGCATATCGACCTCATAGAGCCGCCCATCGGCCATCGGAGCGGTGAGCGCGGTGATCATGGCCTGGGTCAGCCGGGCATAATAGGGCCGCGTCGCCAGAGGGCGGCGGCCCTCGGAGCCATCGACGCCTTCGGCGTCATAGATCACGATCAGGTCCAGATCGGAGCGCGCATTGAGCCGCCGCGCCCCGAGCGAGCCCATCCCGAGCACCACCGCGCCGCGCCCCGGCGGCGGCCCATGCTTGACCGCGAACTCCGCCACCACCTCGGGCCAGAGCGCGCCCAGCACCGCCCCCGCCAGATCGGCATATTGCACGCCTGCTTCCTCGGCCCCTATCAGGCCGCGCAGGTGATGCACCCCGATACGGAAATGCCATTCCTTGCGCCAGCGCCGGGCGGCGACCAGCTTGGCTTCGTAATCCGCCTCGGCCGCCAGCTTGGCGCGCAGTTCCTCTTCAAGCACCTCCACCCCCGGCCAATCGGCAAAGAACGCCCCCGCGATCACCCCGTCAAACACATTGGCATGGCGCGACAGATAGCTGGCCAGTTCCGGCGCGGTGCCGGCGATATCCACCAGAAGGTCAATCAACTGCGGATTGGCCTCGAACATGGAAAAGACCTGCACCCCGGCGGGCAGACCCGCAAGGAAGCCATCAAAGGCCAGCAACGCCTCGTTCGGGTGCGCCGTGTGCGCCAGCCTGGCCAGGATATCAGGCCGCAACCGGCGGAAGATTTCCACCGCCCGGGCCGAGCGCAGCGCCGGATAGCTGGGCCAGCGGGCGATCACGTCACGATCCAGCGCGGTTGTATCGGCCTCCTGCTCGGGCATGTCGCTCTTCTCGCCTTCTTCGTGGACAAAGAAGCGTTCAATGATCTCATGCACCGCGTTCAGGCGGTCCTTGAGCTCCGCCTCCAGGTCGCTTCGCTCACGGCCCATGAAGGCGGCCAGCCGGTCCCACTCCTCGTTCGAATTGGGCAGGACATGGGTCTGCGCGTCGCGCAGCATCTGCAAGCGGTGCTCGACCTCGCGGTGAAAGCGGTAATGCGCGGCCAGCGCCTCGGCAGCGTCCTTGGGCACCCATCCTGTCTCGGTTAGGCGCACCAGCCCCTTCAGCGTGCCGCGCACCCTGAGCGACGGGTCGCGCCCCCCGGCGATGATCTGCCGTGTCTGGGTGAAAAACTCGATCTCGCGGATACCGCCCCGGCCCAGCTTCATATTGTGGCCCGACAGGTTGAGCGCCCCGCCCAGCCCCTTATGCTCGCGGATACGCAGGCGCATGTTATGGGCATCCTCGATCGCGGCAAAATCCAGATGCTTGCGCCAGACAAAGGGCGTCAGCCCTTTCAGAAAGCGCTCTCCGGCGGCGATATCGCCGGCACAGGGCCGCGCCTTGATATAGGCCGCGCGCTCCCAGGTGCGCCCGAGGCTTTCGTAATAGGCTTCGGCCCCGGCCATCGCCATGCAGACGGGCGTCACCTGCGGATCGGGGCGCAGGCGCAGATCAGTGCGAAAGACATAGCCCTCGGCGGTGCGGTCATTGAGCATGGCGCTCATCCGCCGCGTGGCCCGCACAAAGCTGGCGCGCGCGTCAAGATAATCGTCGGGGTCAAACCGGGTTTCGTCAAAGAGGCAGATCAGGTCGATATCCGAGCTGTAATTCAGCTCATGCGCGCCCATCTTGCCCATCGCCAGCACGACCATGCCGCCCGCCGTGTCAAGATCGTCCTCGCTCATCCCCGGCAGTTTGCCGCGACGGATTTCCGCGCCGACCGTGGCGCGCAAGGCCAGCGCGCAGGCCAGATCGGCAAAGGCCGTAAGCGTGCCGGTGACCAGTTCCAACGGCCAGACCCCGGCAAGGTCCGCCAGCCCGGTAATGAGCGCCACACGCCGCTTGGCCTGGCGCAACGCCTGTTCCAGCGCATCGGGCGGCACCTCTCGCAACGCGGCACAGACCGCATCGACCGCGTCTTCCGGGGCCTCAAGCGCGGCAGGCAGCCAATCCGCCTCGCGCTCCATCAGGTGTTTGAGATATGGGCTGCATCCGCCCGCGCCCGCGATCAGGTCAGACAGAGGGGCGGACAACCCGGGCAGCAGCGCGCGCGCCTCCGCCCCCTGTTCGGGGTCGAAAGGTTGGGGGCAACGGGTGATCCGGGCGGCAAAACTCATGGGCTGACCATGCGGCGCGGGCCGGATGGCGTCAATCCGAATGCTCAGGGCAAAACGGCATCGCTTACCGGCGTGTCCTGGCTGAAGATGTTGCGCCAACCCGCCGCCTCGCGCTGCCAGAGCGAGCTGACATACATCGCCTCCTCCTCCGCCTGCCCGGGCCGCCGGTATTCCGCCCGGTAGCACAGCATCGCATGCGCCTCGCCCACGGGCAGGCAACGGGCCTCGGTCAGGCGGTACCCGGCCACGCTGGGCCCGTCTTCCAACTGCTCCGCATGATCGGCGCGCCCGGCAAATCCACTGGGATAGACCCCAAGGAAATCGGCGCTCAGCAATGCCGCATCGGCCGCAGCATCGCCCCGGCGCAGCGCCTCCCAGACCTGGCGTTCAAGGGTCAGGAGCGTGACGAGCAACGGATCGGTTTGGTCTTGTGTCATGGCGCGCAGTGTTTCAGGTTGCGCGGCGACGTCAACCGGAGATGCCCCATGTCGAAAAGCCTCAAACGTGTGATCCGCGCCCTCGGCGAAGCCGGGGTCGATAGCACGCCGGTGGAGGTGGGTCAGGCGACCACCGCCCAAATGGCCGCTGATCTGGTGGGCTGCGAGGTGGACCAGATCGCCAAGTCGATCATCTTTCAGGGCCAGGTGAGCGGCGAGGCCGTGCTGTTCATCACAGCGGGCGGCAATCAGGTCTGTTCCGCGAAGGCAAGCGCGCTGGCGGGCGAATCTCTGGGCAAGGCCGATGCCGCCCTGATCCGGGCGCAGACGGGCTTTGCCATTGGCGGCGTCGCCCCCATCGGCCATCTCACAGGGCCACGCGCCTTTTTCGACCCGCGCCTACTGGATTTTACCGAGGTCTGGGCCGCCGCCGGCACACCACGCCATGTCTTTGCCTCCGATCCGGCCCGCCTGGCGCAAATATCCGGCGCGCAAGTTACTGATTTCACGTCCTGAAAACAGCTAATGTAAAAATCTTTCACATTGCCCCTTGCAGCCCGCGCCCCGAGACCCAATCTTGGCAATGTGAAAGACATTCACATACACCCAAAACCAACCCCGAAAGGACTGAAAGCCCATGTCTACCCTCGCCCATTCCGGCCCTGCCGCCTCCCACACCGGCTGGTTTGCCCGCGCAGAGGCCTGGCTTGACGACAAAGGCAAAGGCGCCTGGATCGCCGCCATGGTCATCTCGTTCATCGTCTTCTGGCCCGTGGGCCTCGCCCTTCTCGCCTATATGATCTGGAGCAAGAAAATGTTTTGCAGCAGCACGTCGAACAGCCGGTCCTGCGGCTGGAGCAGAAAATCAACCGTCCACACGTCAAGCGGCAACTCCGCCTTCGACAGCTACAAGGCCGACACGTTGCGCCGCCTGGAAGAAGAGCAGCACAATTTCGAAGCCTTCCTCCAACGCCTCCGCGACGCCCGCGACAAGGCCGAGTTCGATCAGTTCATGGACGAACGCGCCCGGGCCGCATCGCAGCCGCGCGCCGAGGACGAGCCGGACCGCGCCTGAGCGCACATCCTTGCATCACCGACAGGTCCGGGCTGGTCCCGGGCCGTCAGCCCTTCTATGATGGCCGACACAGATGAGTGATTATAGCTGGCATATCCCCGACCCCGAAACGCAACCCGAATTCTATGCGGATGTTCCGGTGAAGCGCCTTCTGGCCTGGCTGGTCGATACCGGGATCATCCTGGCGATCTGTCTGCTGATTGTGCTTTTCACAGCGTTTATCGGGCTTTTCTTCTTTCCGATGCTGATGCTGGCCGTGGGCTTTGCCTACCGGACGGTGACCATCGCGAACCGGTCCGCAACGCCCGGCATGCAACTTTTTGCGATCGAGTTCCGGACACTGCGAGGGGAGCGGTTCGATCTGCCCATGGCGGCGCTGCATACCGCGATGCTGACCGGCTCTTTCCTGTTTCCCCTGATTCAGCTGGCATCCTGTGTGATGATGATGACCACACCGCGCGCGCAGGGGCTGAGCGACCTACTGCTCGGGACCGTTGCGATCAACCGGCCCGCCGCCCGCTGACCGGCGTCGCAGAGGCTTAACGACGTGCCGGAATGCCCCCTTGGCGCAGGCGCACATCGTTGCTATCGTTCCCTCAACACAAACCATTCTGACGACCATATGCGCCACACGCTTCCCATCGCGCCGCAATTCTATGTTACGGCTCCGCAGCCCTGCCCCTATCTTGAGGGCCGGATGGAGCGCAAGCTGTTCACGGCGCTTCAGGGCGAAGGGGCGCAGCGGCTCAATGACGGGCTGTCCAAGCAGGGCTTTCGCCGATCGCAGAACGTGCTCTATCGCCCGTCCTGCGCCGATTGTGCCGCCTGTCTGTCGGCGCGGATCAATGTCGCCGCCTTCACCCCTTCGAAGAGCCAGAAACGCGTACATAAGCGCGCGCGGCATCTGGACCGCCGGGCCACGTCGCCCTGGGCCACGGAAGAGCAGTTCGACCTTTTCCGCCGTTATCTGGGCGACCGCCACGCGACCGGCGGGATGGCCGATATGGATGCGTTCGAATTCGCCGCGATGATCGAAGAAACCCCGATCCGCACCCGTGTGGTCGAATATACCGATCCGCAGACCAATACGCTTACCGCCACCTGCCTGACCGACATCCTCGATGACGGGGTGAGCATGGTCTATTCCTTCTTCGACCCCGATCAGGCGCGGCTCAGCCTTGGAACCTATATCATCCTCGACCATATCGAAATCGCGCGCGAGGCGGGGCTGCCATATGTCTATCTTGGCTATTGGGTGCCCGGCAGCGACAAGATGGGGTACAAGGCGCAGTTCTCGGGGCTGGAGGTGTATGTCGGCGGCGTCTGGCAGCCGATGACCGATCCGTCGGAGTTCGACACCCAACTGCACCCGCTCAGCAATGACCCGATTGCCGAACAGGTGGCCGAGATCTCGCTGCCCGATGGGCGGCCCCTGCGCACGCAGACCCGCTGAGGCGCACAAAACCGCGTCGCTTTCCGAACATCCGCGGTGTTTTTGGAGTTGTGCGCCAGTTCCGCTTCGACGGACATTGCGGGGGATGCGACACCATAAAGCGAGCGCGCCATGACAACCCCTTCCGATCTTGATCTCAGCCAGGTCAGACTGCCTGCCGCTCAGGCCTCCTGCCTGCCGCCGGTCTGCTACACCTCGCCCGAGATATGCGAGGCCGAGATCGCCCGCCTGTTCCGACAAAGCTGGCTCTGTGTCGGGCGCAGCGACATGGTGACGGGTCCGGGCGATTACATCGCGCTCGATTTTGCGGGGCAGTCCCTGATCCTGCTGCGCGATACGGAGGGCGTTTTGCGGGCATACGCCAATAGCTGCCGACATCGCGCCGCGCGGCTGGTGGATGGTGAGGGACGTTGCAAGGGCCTGCGCTGCCCGTTTCATTCTTGGTTCTATGGGTTGGACGGGCGACTTGTCTCGGCCCCCAGGATGGACGCCGCCGAGGGGTTCGAGAAATCCGACCACGGCCTGCACGCCTATGCCTGCGAAGAGCGCTTTGGCTTTGCCTTTGTCTGTCTTGCCGCCGACGCACCGCCACTCGATGCAGATCTGGACGGGTTCGCGGAGATCCACGCGCCCTGGCCCCTGGACAGGCTCGTGACCATACGGCGTCAGGAGCTGGAGGTGGCGTGCAACTGGAAGGCCTTTCTGGAGGTGTTCAACGAGTATTATCACCTGCCCTTCGTGCATCCCGACAGCATTGACAGCGTCTATGCCCCGCCCGATGCCCCTGAAGAGGTCGCAGGGGCCTTTGCCACCCAGTTCGGCGCAACAGAGGGCACGGGCGGTCTGCTGGAAGACACGCAGAGCTTCGCCCTGCCCCCGATCCCGGGAATGACGGGGCGGGCTGCTTCGGGCGCGCGCTACACCTGGGTCTTTCCGAACATGGCCTTTGCCGCCAACACCGACGCGCTCTGGTGCTATGAGGCCTACCCTCTTGGCCCGGACCGCTGCAAAGTCGTGCAAAGCTCCTGCTTTCCCCCCGAAAGCATGGCACTGCCGTATTTTGCCGAGAAGTCCGCCGTCTATCTCGACCGGATGGATGCGGCCCTTGCCGAAGATGTTCCGGCGCTGGAAAATCAGCAGCGCGGCTTCGCCTGCCCGGACGCGCGCGCGGGGCGCTTTCAACCTGATCTGGAGCCCAGCGTGGCCGGTTTTGCACGATGGTATGCCCGCCGCATGCAGAGCAACTCGTGACGCCCGGCCCCGTTTTCTGTCTCAGAAAACGGATTAGAAAATGATCATTTTCTAATTCAGAATTTGGACAAATTCTGACAGCGCAAAATCAAAAGGGGCCGCCTCATCGGACGGCCCCTTGTTGTCATGTCAGACCGACATCAATTGGGGATCAGGTTCGGCACGATGGTCACGATCGCCGGGAAGAACCACAGGATCGCCAGACCCACCACCTGGATCAGAACGAAAGGTGCCACACCGCGATAGATATGTCCGGTCGTCACCTCCTTCGGCGCCACCCCTCGCAGGTAGAAGAGCGCAAAGCCGAAGGGTGGGGTCAGGAACGAGGTCTGCAGGTTCACCGCGATCATGATCGTCACCCATTTCGGATCGAACGTGCCGCCATAGATCACCGGCCCCACGATCGGGATCACGATATAGATGATCTCTAGGAAATCGAGCACGAAGCCGAGGATGAAGAGCACGAGCATCACGATCAGGAAGACCTTGAACTCGTTATCGAAGCTCTTCAGGAACTGCTGGATATAATGTTCCCCGCCGAAGCTGATCACCACCAGGTTCAGAAGCTGTGAGCCGATAAGGATGGTAAACACCATGCTCGTCACCTTGGCGGTTTCCCTCACCACCGGCGACAGCACACCGCCTGTGAACAGCACCCAGCAGGCAAAGAGCAACCCAAAGAGCGAGAAGAGATAGGCCGCCTTGGCCACCGCGAAGGCCACCCAGGTCTCAAAGCTGACTGACTCCACATTGATCCGCAGATCGAAATTCACGCCCATCAGGATCGCCACGATGATGGCGAAAGTGGCCATGATGATGATCTTGCCGGAGCGTTCCTCGTCCATCAGCTTGCGGTAGGCCGCCAGCATGATCGCGCCACCTGCGCCAAGCGCCGCGGCCGGCGTCGGGTTGGTGATGCCGCCCAGGATCGAGCCCAGCACCGCGACGATCAGAACCAGCGGCGGGAAGACCACGCGAATAAGCTCGTTCTTGGCCAATCGTCCGGCGGCATGTGAACAGCCATAAAGGGCCATAGCCAGCGGGATCGCCAGGATCAGGATGGTCACGCCCGGGCTCATCTGAGGGCCGATGATGGCTATATCGGCAAGCAGCCCGAGAACGATCCCGACAGCCCCTATGATCAGCGGCCGTGCATCAGCCGAGGGCTGGATACCGCGCGCCACCGCCAGGATCAGCGCCAGCATCAGGAAGATGACAGCCACACCGGTGCCGATGGGCGCCGCGTTGGCGATCTTATCGGCGAGGGCTGTCTCCAGCTCCTCCTCGGTCAGCTGGTGCGATTGCTCGACACCGCCTGCGGCGTCAATCGCCTCCTGCTCGGCCACGGCGGCATCCCAAGCCTCCTGCCCGTGCAGCTCGATCATCGCTTCCTGACAAGCCGGGCTAACATTGGTCCTGAGCGAGGCCGTCTCGCCCTGGGCCGAGTAGCTGTTGACCACCAGCGATTGCGAGCCAACCACGTTGAGCTGACCCAGCAGCATCGTCCCGGCAATCAGCGCCACAGGCACCCCGAGGAACCAGGTGAACGCCTCGCTACGGGTGATCACCGCATGGCTGGTATGCTCCATCTGCACCGCCGGGGCCTTGGTCGGGTTGAACAGCGCATAGCCGAACGCATAGAGCGCATAGAGCAGCGCCAGCAGGATGCCCGGCAGCAGGGCGGCCTGGAAAAGCGTCCCCACCGAAACCACCGCGGGTTCGCCCAGATAGGTCAGCGCATCAGAGCATCCGGCCTCCTGCGCGCGGGTTTCCTGCGCGACCGAATAGAGGTCCCCGGCCAGTGTGCCAAGAAGCACGATCACGATCGAGGGCGGGATGATCTGCCCCAGCGTGCCCGATGCCGCGATGACACCCGTGGCGATCTCGGGGCTGTAATTGTTGCGCAGCATGGTGGGCAGGCTCAGCAGGCCCATGGTCACCACCGTGGCGCCCACGATCCCCGTCGACGCCGCCAGGAACGCGCCCACGACCACCACCGACACCGCCAGACCGCCCGGCAGCGGGCCGAAGACGCGCGCCATCGTGGTCAGCAGATCATTGGCAATCTTCGAGCGCTCCAGCGTGATGCCCATCAGGACGAACATCAGCACGGCCAGCAGCGTCTCAATGGACTGCCCGGCCAGCACCCGCTCGTTGATGCGGTTGACGATGAAACTCACGTTACGATCAAGCGCCTGCTCCCAGCCATTGGGGAAGACCGGCACTTCTATCCGTGGAAGCTCGGGGTATCGGAATACCGATATCGTCTCAGCCTTCACACCCGACGCGACAATGGCGTTAAACGCGTCCGAGCCGGTGTCGATCGCCTGGTGAATAAGCAGCCCGGCGCTGTCGAGTGCCGCGATGATCGCGAATGAGATCACCCCTGCCCCGCCGATGGCGAAGGCCACCGGGAAGCCTGAGAGAATACCGCCGAAAAGGCAGAGGAATACGATGATCAAGCCGACCTCGACGCCATCAAGTCCAAACAACATCAGTGGGTCCCCTCATAGGCTTCTTCCCCGTCGCCAAGGCTGTCCTTGTCGAGGTACTTGTTTTCGCTGTCGATCCCTTCCTTCCACTCCAGATAGGAGCGGTAGAAGAAGGCGATCGAGTGCAGGAAGACCATCCCGGCGAAGAACACGAGCAGCACCTTGAACAGGAAGTACCCGTTGAAGCCGTTCGGGCTGAAGCCGATGGTCTCCACATTCCAGCGCACCGCGCGGGCCTTGAGCACCAGCCGGTCGAGCGAATCCGAGGCCGACGGCTTCGGCGTGATCAGGTGACGCCACATGAAGTACCAGCCATACATCCAGGTGATGATCGCCACCGGCATCATGAAAAGCATGGAACCGACCATGTCGATCACGCGCTTGGTGCGGAACTTCACGGCGGAATAAACGAGGTCCACCCGAACATGCCCGCCCTGAACGAAGGTGTAGGTGCAGCACAGGCAAACCACCATGGCGTTGTAGAGCTTCAGCTCTTCCGCCCACCAGCTGATATCCATCTGCAGCGGGATACCAAAGCCGAAGGCGATGTCCGGCCGGGTAAAGATCCGCTGAATGAACACGATGATGATCTGTTGCAGCACCATCAGCAGGCCGGCCCAGGCAAAGAAGCGGCCCACCGTGTTGGCAAAGCCTTCCAGCACCCAGACGCAGCCCCACATGAAGCTGTTGCGCCACAGACCGATGGCGGTCACGAGGATGAAAATGGTGAACACCGCAAAGAAGAACTCAACCGATCCGCCGTAATAGACGAAGCGCATGAGCGATTCCTTGTCTTCCGTGCTGTTGGTCCACACCATCCAGTCAAGCCACAGGCTTGGATGTGTCAACGCATAGAAGAAATTGTAAAAGGCCATTCCAATATTCTGGAAAGCCCAGACGATGCCGTCGAGCATGTGCCCCGCGCCCCCGGTTTGCGGGCCTCTTCGGCCCGGCTTTACCTGTCAGATAGCTGCGGCAGGCCCCGGGCAATGCCAGGGGCCTGCCATTCGATTGGCTCAGACCTTAGCCCAGAACGCGGTCGCGCTGGTTGCGGTAGGCGCTGATCGACTGGGTCAGCCAGCCCGACGACGCTTTCATCGACGCCACGTAATCCTGGTAGATTTCCGCGAAGAGCTCGTCGCCCATGAACTCGTCATAGACCTTCTGGCTCGCGGCACCCATTGCATCCCAGACGCTGTCGGGGAATTCGAGGACCTGCACGCCACCGGCTTTCAGGCGCTCAAGAGCGGCACCGTTGTTCATCAGGAACTGGCTGAGGTTCCACACGTTGGCATGGCCTGCGGCGATCTCGATGATCGACTGATGCGTCGGCGAAAGATCGTTGAACACATCCAGGTTGGTCACAAGGCTCAGGCCCGCCGACGGCTCGTGGAAACCGGCGGTGTAGTAGAACTTGGTGATTTCCTGGAAACCGGCCTTTTCGTCGGCCCAGGGGCCGATCCACTCGGTGCCGTCAATCGCACCCGAGGCCAGCGCCTGGTACACTTCGGCGCCCGGCAGGTTCTGGATCGACGCACCCATGTGGCCCAGCGCCTTGCCGCCCAGGCCCGGCATACGGAACTTCAGACCGTTGAAGTCTTCCGGCCCCTTGATTTCCTTGGCGAACCAGCCACCGGCCTGCGTGCCGGTGTTGCCGCCCAGGAACGACTTGATGCCAAAGATTTCACCCAGCTTGTGGTGCAGCGCCATGCCGTTGCCATGGTAGTACCAGTTGTTCAGCTCGGTCGCGGTCATGCCGAAGGGCACGCCGGTGAAGAAGGCAAAGCCCGGATGCTGGTTGACGAAATAGTAGTCAGCGGCGTGATACATGTCCGCCTGACCGGCGGTCACGGCGTCGAACACCTCGAACGCGCCAACCAGTTCGCCTGCGGCCTTGACGTCGATCGTCAGGGTGCCGTCGGACATGGCATTGATGTTGTCTGCACACTGTTGCGCGGCATCAAACACGCCCGCCAGACCCCGACCCCAGCTGGTGACCATGGTCAGCGTGCGTTTGCCCTGAGCATAGGCCGGTGCTGCCAGAGTGGTAGCGGCAGCGGCGCCTGCGCCCAGTGCGGAATTCTTCAGAAAAGAACGACGATCCATGTGGTATCTCCTCCCAATTCATATGGATAGCGCACAGGCAGGCAAAACCTCCTGGCGCGGATCGTTGCAAGTGGGCAGACCCTAGCGCGCTGTCCGGCGCATTGGAATACCGACTACTACGTAGAAATGAGGCTTTTGGTCAGGATAGCAAACCGATTTCGGGCACCCCGCGACCCGTTCCGGACATGATCCGCACAGAAATTGAGCCAAGACACTGGGATTCGCGCCCGATTCGTCCTAACGATTCGGCATGTCCGGTCTGATCCGACATTTTCGGCTGAATTACGGTCAGAAGATCTTTCTTCTGGCCACGCTTCCCGTGATCCTCGCGGCTGTGGTCATCTCGGTTCTGGTCACGCTGCAATCCCGGCAGATGGCCGAACGCGAGATCCACAATCTCGAGGCGCAGCTGATCGCCGCCAAGCGCGATGAGCTGAAGAACTATCTGTCAATCGCCCGCACTGCCTTTATCAACATCTACGGTCGCGCCGCGCCCGATGACGCAAACGCCAAGCTGACCGTCACACAGATCCTGTCGTCGATGCTCTACGGGCAGGACGGGTATTTCTTCGTCTATGATTATGACGGCAATAACCTTGTCAGCCCGCGCCGGACCGAGCTGATCGGGCGAAACTGGTCAGGGGCCGCCGACCCGGCCGGCAAACCTATCACCGATGAACTCATTCGCCTTGCGCGATCCGGTGGCGGTTATCATTCCTATGAAGGGATCAAGCCGTCGACCGGACAGCCCGCGCGCGTGGTCACCTATGTGATCGGACTTCAGGATTGGCGGTGGGCCGTCGGCACGGGCGTTTTTATTGACGATGTGGTGGCCGCGGTGGCGGCGTCGCGCGCCGAGGTGGAGACGCGCATGCGGCGCACCTTCCTCTATATCGGGGCGATCACCCTGGCAGCGCTGTTGCTGGTCTTCACCTCGGGCATGTTCATCACCATCCGCGAACGCCGCCTCGCCGATGCCAAGCTCAAGAAGCTGACCCAGCGCGTCTTCGATGCGCAAGAGGAAGAACGCGGCCGCGTCGCGCGCGAGCTGCATGACGGGATCAGCCAGATCCTCGTCGGCATCCGGTTTGCCCTCGATACCGCGCGGCGGCGGCTCAAGGCCGGAGATGCCAAGGCGGAAGCGCATCTTGATCGCGGGATCGACACGCTGTCCACCGCGATCCAGGAAGTCCGCCGGATCAGCCGCGATCTGCGCCCCGGCACGCTCGATGATCTGGGCCTTGGCCCAGCGCTCAAGACTCTGGCCGAGGAATTCGCGGCCCGCACCGGCATCGAAACCGCTTTTGAAACCGTCGTCTTCCGCAACCGGCTGGCCGATGACGCCAAGATCGCGCTCTACCGTATCGCCCAGGAGGCGCTGACCAATGTGGAGCGCCATTCCTCCGCCACCAAGGTCAGTATCGACGTGCGCGGACACGCCAAGGGCGCCACCCTGCGCGTCACCGATAACGGGCGCGGCATTGACCTGTCGGGCACGCGCGGTGCGGGTCTGGGCCTGCGCAACATGCAGGAACGGGTGGAGCAGCTCGACGGCACATTGCGTGTCCTGTCCAGCCGCAGCGGCACGGTGATTGAAGCGTCGGTGCCTTTGTCGCATATGCTGCCACCGCAGGACAGCCCGCCCTCACCGCCCTCAGACCTCTCAACAAAGGCCAGCGCATGACCCCCAAAATCCGTGTCGCTATTGTCGATGATCACCCCATGGTCGCTGAAGGCATCCAGTCGATCCTGGAAAGCTATGACGATGTCGAAGTTGTCGCCACTTTGTCAGACGGTCAGCAGATACTCGACCAGGTGACCGCCCTCGCCCCGGATGTGATCCTGCTGGATCTCAACATGCCCGGACTTGGCGGGTTGTCGACAACCGAGATCCTGCTGGAACAGCACCCCGAGACGCGCATCCTGATCCTCAGCATGCATGACAGCCCCGAATATATTTCCTCGGCACTCAGCCATGGCGCCATGGGCTATGTGCTCAAGGACGTGCCCACGGATGAAATCAAGACCGCGATCGACCGGGTGATGGCGGGCGAGCGGTATCTCTGCACCGGGGCGAAAGGCTCGCTCGAGCCCTTTGACGACAGCAATCGCGAGCAGCTTACCAACCGCGAACAGACGATCCTTCTGCAACTGGCGCAGGGCAAGTCCAACCGCGACGTGGCCGAGGCGCTGGATATTTCCGTGCGAACGGTCGAGACCCACCGCAAGAACATCAAGCGCAAGCTGGGCATCTCCTCTACCGCGGGCCTGACCCGCTATGCAATGGAGCACGGCGTGTTGCAGGGCACCGGGGTCAAGCTCTGAGCCACCCGTGCCGGAACAAGGGCCGGGCGCGGTGCCGGCTCAGTAATTCCGGCGCTTCTCCGCCCCGTGATACAGGATGTCGGACCATTCGGCGTTGACCTTGTCGCGCATCCGCACATCCTCGGGGTCCATGTCGCGTGTCGGCCGCCCGAGCCTGTAGAAATTGCCATGCGTATCCTCGCCCCGCACAAGCTGTGCGCCGGTTGGCTTGATCACCTGGCGCACATCGGGGGGCATATAGGACTGGATCACGAAGCCGATCCGCCGGTCGTTGCTGCGGTTGGGTTGCGAGGCATGGATCACCGTCGCGGAGTGAAACGAGGCCTGCCCGGGGCGCAGTTCGGTCGCAACGGCAAGGCTTTCATCCACATCCTGCACCTCCTGCCCACGCGTGAGGATATTGGTCTCGCCATAGGTGTCTTCGTGGTCGCGCAGCCGGTCATGACTGCCCGGGATCATCATCATACAGCCGCTTTCCTGCGTCGCCGGGGACAAGGCCACCCAGGCGGTAACCCCCGAATAGGGCTCCAGCCCCATGTAACGCGCGTCCTGGTGCCAGCTGACAAAGCCGGGATCCTGCGGTTCCTTGATGAACAGCACCGTGCCGTAGTTCAGAAGGTTCGGCCCCAGCAGATCCTCCATCGCATCCAGAAGGCGCGGCTCATGCACGATCCGGTCAAGGCACATGATATTGAGATGCGCATTGTTCCGCGCCGCGCCGTCGAAGGCTTCGGGCCATCTCGCCTCCGCCACCTCCAGTTCCGCCCTCAGTTCGGCGGCCTCGTCCTCGGTGAAGATATCCACCGGGGCCAGAAACCCGTCGCGGTGATAGGCGTCGATCTGCGCGTCGGTCAAAATTTTTGGCATGGCGCTGTCCTTCCTGGTTCCTGCTTCAGGACCAGTTTGAAAGCATTTCAGCGCGTTACCCCAAGTTATGCGTCAAAATCATGTCGCAAACAGACCTTCGCAAGCGCCTTTCGGAGCGGGCC
Source organism: Roseovarius faecimaris (assembly GCF_009762325.1). Taxonomy (NCBI): domain Bacteria; kingdom Pseudomonadati; phylum Pseudomonadota; class Alphaproteobacteria; order Rhodobacterales; family Roseobacteraceae; genus Roseovarius; species Roseovarius faecimaris. The sequence goes on along the minus strand of NZ_CP034348.1, from coordinate 1,529,104 downwards.
GCCCATAGCGGGAAACCAGCCAGGTTCTTTCGGTTTGTCGTGAAATCGGCCCAGTTTGGCCCAGCTTTTCCGTCACTGGCATATGAAAACCCGGTCAAGGAGCCATCCGTCATGGACATATCCAGCTTTGAAACCCGCCTTGCAGAGCTGATGCGGAACATGGTGGTGATTGGCCCCGATGGCGTCCCCGGACCCTCGCCAGAGCTGCGCGTTCTGCTTGCTGACCTCTCGGACGCGGCCCAGTCCCGCGATGCCACACCAGAGCTGCGCGAAATGGCCGAAACCCTTGCGGTGATGCTGCGCACCCTGTCCGACCCGGACACGGCAAAGAGCCTTCTCGAGGCGCAAACCAATCCAGCCCCGCCGCACCCCGTCATCTTTGAGGCCATCGATGATGCTGACCCGGAGGCGGTGCGCGCCGCTCTCGCTTCATGGGAGATCAACACGCAGGTGGGCGAGTTTGACCAGACCGCCCTTTATCGCGCCATGTCCTGCATGTTCGGCGTCTCGCTTGAGGTGATCACCCTGCTGCTCGATGCCGGGGCCGACCCGCGCAAGGGGCTGGGAGACACCAACGTGCTGCATGGGCTGGGCTTTGCCAATCTCAACGGCATCGCGCCCGAAGCCCTGGCCGAGATCATCCGCCGCTGTGTCGATCTTGGCGCGGATATCGAGCAGCGCTCGGACAAACTGCGATGGACGCCGTTGATCACCGCCGTGTCCGAGTGGAACCCGGTGGCCACCGAGGCGCTGCTATTGGCCGGGGCCGATATCGGAGCGAAATCTGGCGATGTGGAAGGCGTTTGCTATGCCAATTCCGATGTGCTCGCCTTCGCCGAAGGTGATGCGGCCACCCTTGCCGTGCTCCGGCGTCATCTTTCGCCGCAATAGCCCCGCGCAGCCTCAGCCCATCGGCGCCCCATCCTTGCGCCGCACCACCACGATGGACGAGCGCGGCAGCTTTCCCTCACCGTCGGGAAACGGCGCATCCGGGTGCTGGATACCCACAAACATCGCGCGCCGGTCCGCCGACCAGCAGAGCCCGGTCACTTCACACCCCTTGGGCCCGGTCAGAAAGCGTGCGATCTCGCCCGTCACCGGGTCGCCCACCAGCATCTGATTGTTGCCCATGCCCGCAAATTCGCCGTCGTTGCTGTCATCGCCATCGGTCTGGATCCAGACCAGACCGGTGCTGCCGAACGCCATGCCATCGGGCGAGTTGAACATATTGCCCGGTGTGATGTTCGGACTTCCGCCATAGGCATTGTCATAGACCTCCGGATTGCCCGCCATCACGTAGAGATCCCAGGTAAAGCGGTCTGCGGCATGGTCTTCGCCCTCGGGCCGCCAGCGCACGATCTGGCCGTATCGATTGGTTTCGCGCGGGTTTGGGCCATTCACACCCATATCATCGCCCCCTTTGTTGGCGCGCGCGCCCCGGTGCTTGTTGTTGGTCAGACAGCAATAGGCCTCAGCACGCTGCGGGTTGGCGGCGACCCATTCGGGCCGGTCCATCGTCGTTGCCCCCACTTTCGAGGCCGCCATCCGCGCAAAGATAAGCACTTCGGCCAGGCTGTCCATTCCGGTCGTCTCGGGCGTCAGCGCGCGCCACTCGCCGCTGCCATCTTCGTGGAACCTCGCGGCATAGAGCGTTCCCTCGTCGAGCAAGCCGGTTGTGTCCTTGCCCGGCGCATAAACCCCGTCCGAAACGAAACGATAGAGAAACTCGCCGCGCTCTTCATCGCCCATATAGACCACCACGCGGCCATCCGGCGCCAGCACCACCTCGGCATTCTCATGCTTGAACCGGCCAAGCCCGGTATGCTTGACCGGCGCGCTTGTCGGATCACTCGGGTCGATCTCGACCACCCAGCCCGCGCGGTGCGGCTCGTTCGGGGTCTGGCTGGTGTCGAACCGCGCGTCCCACAGATGATAGTCATAACGCCATCCATCGGGGCCGATGCCATAGCGCTCATAGCCTGCCTGCACCTGCGGCGCATAGTCGGCGAACGGATCGGTTGACCCAAAATAGCCGTTGAAATTTTCCTCGCAGGTCAGATAGGTGCCCCAGGGCGTCTTGCCTGCGCCGCAATTGTTGAGGGTGCCAAGGCTTTGCGCACCTGACGGGTCGGCTTCGGTCTGCATCAGGGCATGCCCCGCCGCAGGGCCACTGAGGCGTATCGGCGTCAGATGGGTGATCCGGCGGTTCACCGGGCTGTCGAGCACCACCTCCCATCCCGCCACACCATCGCGGATTTCCATCACCGACACGCCCTGCAGCTTCTGAAGCTTCTCCACATCCTCGGCGCCCTCGGGACGCCCGTCAGCGCTCTGCGGCAGGTTGGTCCTGCGGTTGGCATATTCGTGATTGATGGCCAGCACCTGCCGCCCGTCGATCACAAAGCTTTCCATCCCGTCCGTATTCTCGCCAAACACCCGGTCCGCGCCGGTCGCATCGCCGCCGGTGACGTGGTCAAACTCCGGCGCGTCCGAAAACAATGGGTCGCCCCAGCGCACCAGCACCTCCCACTCATAGCCCGGCGGGACATGTACGCTGTTGTCGGTCCCGATCGCGATCGGCTCGAATGCGAAGCGTGACCCTTGCGCACGCGCCGCTGTCGGCAGCCCCCCCATCGCGGCCGCGCCCGAACCAAAGGCCATCACCCCTCCCAAAAAGCTGCGGCGGCTCAGCGCCGCGTCCACCACGCGGTCGAAATCGCAGGTCTCAGGACGTGGATTGACGGCTTCGTCCCAGTCGTCGGCGCTCAGTTTGCTAAGGTCTCGCGTGGTCATCGACAGTCTCCCTCAGGATCGGATTGCACTGCCTCGCGGCATGGCTGATTCCTGTAACACCCCCGCAACATAGCGGATAAAGTTGGGAAACTGGTCCGGTTTGGGGGATTTCGCGCAATATTCGCAAAGATTTCTCGCGGCATACGACATTTTCTCCGCCAAACACGGTTGACGCCCTGTCTTGCCGCTCCTAATGTCTCGCGCACGCAGCATGAGGAGTCGTGGTCTTGACCACCCTAGTCGTAATCGTAGGAAAATGGCGCATGGGCCGGTAACGGACACCATAATGGTTCCCCATGCGCCCCGGTCTGACCCGGGGCTTTTTTATGCGCAAGAGACGAAGAGAAATGTCATGAACGGAGCAAGCAGATGACACGTCAGATGACCGGAGCGAAAATGGTGGTTCAGGCCCTGAAGGATCAGGGTGTGGACGTCGTGTTCGGATACCCTGGCGGGGCCGTTCTACCGATTTATGACGAGATCTTTCAGCAAAACGATATTCGTCACATCCTGGTGCGCCATGAACAGGGTGCCGTGCATGCCGCCGAGGGCTATGCCCGCTCGACCGGCAAGCCGGGCGTGTGCCTTGTGACCTCCGGCCCCGGGGCGACGAATGCCGTGACCGGCATCACCGACGCGCTGATGGACAGTATTCCGATCGTCGTGCTGACCGGCCAGGTTCCGACCTTCATGATCGGCACCGATGCCTTTCAGGAGGCCGACACCGTGGGCATCACCCGCCCATGCACCAAGCATAACTGGCTGGTGTCGGACACGGCGTCGCTGTCGGATACACTGCACCAGGCCTTCCACGTCGCCACCTCGGGCCGTCCGGGCCCGGTGCTGGTCGACATCCCCAAGGATGTGCAGTTTGCCTCGGCTGAGTACACGCCGCCGCAAAAGGCCCGGGTGAGCCATTATCAACCGCAGGTCAAAGGCGATATGGAGGCGATCACCGAGCTCGTCGAAGCGATGGAAACCGCCAAGCGTCCGATCTTCTACACCGGCGGCGGTGTGATCAACTCGGGCCCCGCGGCAAGCCAGCTTCTGCGCGAACTGGTCGAGGCCACGGGCATTCCGATCACCTCCACGCTCATGGGCCTCGGCGCCTACCCGGCTTCGGGCAAGCACTGGATCGGGATGCTGGGCATGCACGGGCTTTATGAGGCCAATATGGCGATGCATGATTGCGATCTGATGATCAATATCGGGGCGCGCTTCGACGACCGGATCACCGGGCGGCTCGACGCCTTCTCTCCGGGCTCGAAGAAAGCGCATATCGACATCGACCCCAGCTCGATCAACAAGGTGATCAAGACCGATATCCCCATCGTCGGCGATATCGCTCATGTGCTCGAAGATGTGCTGAAGGTGTGGAAATCGCGGGGCCGCAAGGTCAACCGCGAGGGCATTCAGAAATGGACCACCCAGATCGCCGAGTGGAAGACGGTCGACTGCCTCGCCTTCACCCAGGAGGGCAAGACGATCAAACCGCAGCACGCGCTGGCCCGGCTTGAAGCCCTGACCAAGGACCATGACCGCTATATCTGCACCGAGGTGGGCCAGCATCAGATGTGGGCCGCGCAATATATGGGCTTTGAGGATCCGAACCGCTGGATGACCTCGGGCGGGCTTGGCACGATGGGTTATGGCTTTCCCGCCTCCATCGGGGTGCAGATGGCCCACCCGGACGCTTTGGTGATCAACGTGGCGGGCGAGGCGTCATGGCTGATGAACATGCAGGAGATGGGCACCGCGGTGCAGTTCCGCCTGCCGGTGAAGCAGTTCATCCTCAACAACGAGCGGCTGGGCATGGTCCGCCAGTGGCAGGAGCTTCTGCATGGCGAGCGCTATTCGCATAGCTGGTCCGAAGCGCTGCCCGATTTCGTGAAACTGGCCGAAGCCTTCGGCGCCAAGGGCATCCTGTGCAAGGATCCGGCCGATCTCGATGACGCGATCATGGAGATGATCAACCACGACGGCCCGGTGATCTTCGATTGCCTGGTGGAGAAACATGAGAATTGTTTCCCCATGATCCCGTCGGGCGAGCCGCATAACAAGATGTTGCTGGGCGAATCCTCGACCAAGGACGCCATCGGCTCCAAAGGTGCGGTGCTCGTCTAGCCCGCCCTGCCCCTGAAACAGTTGTGTAAGGGCGGCGCGTAGATGTGCCGCCCTGCTTTTTAACCAGTTACGAGCCGCTTCATGTCCGTCATGACTTCAGACCGCCTTGCGTGGATCGACGCCGCAAAGGGCGTGGCCATCACCCTTGTGGTGTTCGGTCATTGCTGGATCGGGCTGCACGGCGCCGGTCTGATCCCGAACGAGCCACTCTCTCTTGTCATGCGCGACAGTATCTATCTATTTCACATGCCGCTCTTCTTCGTGGTCTCGGGCCTGCTCACGCAGCGGCTTGGCGCCCTGCCCTTCCCCCGCTTCATGGCCTCGCGCGCGCTCCTGCTGCTTTGGCCCATGGTGCTCTGGACGTATCTGATGAACGCCGGCAAGCTTGCCATGGGCGGGCTCGCAAACGAGCCGGTCACCTGGGACAGCTTCAACTGGTCGCCCTTGCCGCCGCAATGGCAATTCTGGTTTCTCTGGGCGCTTTTCCTGCATCAGCTTGTGCTCTGGTGCCTGACGCGCGCGGCAGATGCGGGGAACCTGCGGCTGACCCATTGACATTGGGGCGGGATGAGCATTGCAGCAATTCTGATCTACACATTCGGCGGCACCTTCGGGGTGGCCGATCCTTTCCTGCGGTCCGCTCTGCTCTTTGCGCCTTACTTCTTTTTCGGCGTGATGCTGCGCCATCTGCCTGAGTTGCCGGTCATCTCACCGGTCTGGGCGCTCGCCGGATTCACGCTGGCGCAGGCGGTCTATCTCCTGATCAAGCCGCCTCTGCCCGTCACCGCCCTTCTGGCCATCGTTTGTGCCCTCGCGGTCATGGCCCTCTGCCGCTGGGCCGCCGAACATGCGCGTCTGACCGCGCTGACCGCCCTGGGCGCGGCCTCGATGGCGATCTATCTTGCGCATACCTTCTTTTCCGCGCCCCTGCGCGCGGTTCTGCAAAAGCTCGACATCACCAGCCTGCCGCTGCATGTCCTGCTGGGCACCGCCATCGGCATCCTCGGCCCGCTTGCGCTGCTCTGGGTGGCCAGGCGCACCGGCACCCGCCGCCTGCTGGGGATCTGACGATGCGCTGCCCGCTCTTGCTCTTCCCGCGCCGCACAGGCATACCTTCCCCAACCCGATTTCGATAAGGACCCGACCCATGTCTGCCCTCAAGATCAAAAAAGGCTCCAACAAGCATTCCGCCTACAACCTGCGCCCGAATTTCTCGGACATGGTCGAACGGCACACGCTCGCCGTGATCGTGGACAACGAGCCGGGCGTTCTGGCGCGGGTCATCGGCCTATTCTCCGGGCGTGGCTACAATATCGACAGCCTGACCGTGGCCGAGGTGGACCATGAAGGGCATTTCTCGCGCATCACAATCGTCACCACCGGCACGCCGCAGGTGATCGAGCAGATCAAGGCGCAGCTGGGCCGGATCGTCGTGGTCCATGACGTGCACGACCTGACCGTCGAAGGCCGCGCCGTTGAGCGCGAGCTGGCACTCCTGAAAGTCGAAGGGACCGGTGAAAAGCGGGTCGAGGCGCTGCGTCTGGCGGATATCTTCCGCGCCAACGTGGTCGACAGCACGCTTGACAGCTTTGTCTTCGAGATCACCGGCACGCCCGAGAAGGTGGATGCCTTCGCCGATCTGATGCGCCCGCTGGGCCTTGTCGACATGGCGCGCACCGGCGTGGCGGCGCTGCCCCGGGGATAACCCGGCAGGTCAGCAGCAGATCCCTGGCAGCAAAAGACAAGGCGACGGGCCATGTCCCGGCGCAGCCATGCCTTAGATTCCGACATTGCCGCGCGCATTGATGTCGCCTGCAGATAAGTCGCGTCGCCAACTGGCATGCCCTTCCACCATCGGCTCGCTACTCCATGTCAAACGATTCTGGAGTGTCTGCCATGCCCCCTCTCACCGATCTCAGCAATGTCCGCACCTCTGTTGAGGTCGCCAACGGCCTGCCCAACGCCCATTACGTAGATGAGGCCGTTTATCAGGAAGAAAAGCACGCGCTTTTGTTCTCGCAATGGGCCGGTCTGGCGGTTGCCGCCGACGTGCCCGAGCCGGGCGACGCCAAACCGATCGAATTCCTCGGCATGCCGCTTCTGCTGATCCGCGACAAGGACGGCGATGTGCGCGTGTTCCAGAACATCTGCCGTCACCGCGGCATGATCCTGGTCGAAGAGCCGCGCAAGATCGAAGGGGCCATTCGCTGCCCCTACCATTCCTGGTGCTACTCCACCAAGGGCAAGCTGGTCAGCACGCCCCATGTCGGCGGGCCCGGCCACAACACCCATGACGCGATCAAGCGCAACGATCTGGGCCTGAACGAAGTGCGCTCGCATATCTGGCGCGATGTGGTCTGGATCAACGTCTCGGGCGACGCGCCCGCGTTCGAGGACGCCATGTCGGACGTGATCTCCCGCTGGGCCGAGTTCGACAAGCCGCTCTATCATGGCGGCCCCGACAGCGCCTTCACGCTGGAAGTGAACACCAACTGGAAACTCGCGGTCGAAAACTACTGCGAAAGCTATCACCTGCCCTGGGTGCATCCGGGCCTGAACAGCTATTCGCGGCTCGAAGATCATTACCACATCGAAAACCCGGGCGAGTATTCCGGCCAGGGTACCCTCGTCTATCGCCAGCTGCGCGACGAGAACGATGCCACCTTCCCCGATTTCGAAGAGGTGGGCGCAAAATGGAACGAACAGGCCGAGTATATCGCCGTCTATCCCAATGTGCTCTTGGGTGTGCACCGTGACCATGCCTTTGCCATCATCCTGGAGCCGAAAGGCTGTGAGAAAACCGCCGAGCATGTGCATCTCTACTATGCGCAGCCCGGCACCGATGAGGGGCTGCGCGCGCGCAACGCCCAGCTTTGGAAAACCGTGTTCGAAGAGGATATCTTCGTCGTGGAAGGCATGCAGAAAGGCCGTCACGTTCCGGGCTTCGACGGCGGGCGTTTCTCGCCGGTGATGGACAGCCCCACCCATTGCTTCCATGACTGGGTCGCGGGCAAGGTGATGGCGCATCGCGGGGCCGCCCAGGCGGCGGAATGAGCGCGCTCGATGCCGCCATGATCGCCGCCCACGCGGCGCACGATCAGGCGGCGCTGATCCGGCTCTACACGCAGGCAGCGGATGAGGCGAACGACCTCGACGCCGCCTGCTTTTTCCTGACCCACGCCTATATCTTCGCGCTGGAGGCCGGCGCGCCCGAGGCGTCGGGGCTGCATGCGCGGCTGGTCAAACACGGGCGCGAGGCCTAATCTGCCCGCGAGATGACCAACACACCCACGCTCCACCTGCTCTGCGGCAAAATCGCCTCGGGCAAATCCACGCTTGCCACCGAGTTGGCCAAGCCCCCCGGCACCGTGCTCATTGCCGAAGACGCCTGGCTTGCCGCCCTCTTCGGAGATCAGATGCACACCCCCCGTGATTTCCTGCGCTGCTCCGCAAAACTGCAGGGCATCATGGGCCCGCATGTGGCCGCCCTGCTCAACGCGGGTCTCTCGGTCGTGCTCGACTTTCAGGCCAACACCGTGGAGGCCCGCCGCTGGATGCGCTCCATTCTCGACGCCACCTCCGCTGCTCATCAGCTTCACCTGCTTGACGCAACCGATGCGCTCTGCCTCGCGCGTCTGCAGGCCCGCAACGCCGAAGGCGCGCATCCCTTCGCCGCCACCGAAGCCCAGTTTCACGCGGTCACGCGCCACTTTGCGCCCCCCACCCCCGACGAAGGCTTCACCATCCTCCGTCACCCTCAGGCGTGATCCCCCTTCTTCCTGGCAAAAATACTCCGGTCGGAGGCATAAAACTCTTTCTCTCGCCGCGCGGGCTTTGTACCAACATCGGACCAGGAGGATCCGGCCCATGATCTACGCCACCCCCGATGACTGGCTGAACGCCCCCAACAAACGCGTGCTGTTCTACGGCATGTCCGGCCTGGGCAAGACGCATGTCTCGAACATGCTGCGCGCCAGCGGCTCCTGGTTTCACTATTCCATCGACTACCGCATCGGCACGCATTACCTGGGCGAGCGCATCGCCGACAATGCCAAGGCGCACGCCATGAAGGTGCCCTTTCTGCGCGATCTGCTGATGTCGGATTCGATCTATATCGGCTCCAACATCACCTTCAACAATCTCACGCCCGTTTCCACCTGGCTGGGCAAGCCCGGCGACGTGGCCAAGGGCGGCCTGCCGATTGACGAATACCGCAAGCGTCAGGCCATGTTCCGCCAGGCCGAGATCTATGCTCTGCGCGACACCGGCTATTTCATCGACCGCGCCCGGACGCTCTATGGATACCCGAATTTCATCTGCGACACCGGCGGGTCGATCTGTGAATGGGTCGATGGCACCGACGATGACGACGATTTGCTGCAAGAGCTCGCGCGCCACTGCCTGCTGGTGCATATCCGCGGCTCCGAGGCGCATACCCAGGAGCTGATCCGCCGCTTCGACAAGGCGCCGAAACCGATGGCCTATCAGCCCGAGTTTCTGGATGCCGCATGGGCCGATTACCTCACCGAGACCGGTCAGCAGGAAACCCAGGTCGATCCCGACGCGTTCATCCGCTGGGCCTATGCCCGCGCGCTGGCCCACCGCGCGCCCCGCTATGCCGCGATGGAGCGCTGGGGCATCGCCGTGACCGCAGACGAGATTGCCACCGTGTCCGACGCGCCCGGTTTCGACGCTCTCATCGCCTCGGCCCTTGCACGCCGCGGCTGATCGCTTATCTGTCCCAGACCCCAAAGGACAAAGACCATGCCTATCAAGATCCCCGCCAACCTGCCCGCCTATGACGTGCTGACGCGCGAAGGCGTGATGGTGATGGACGAGGATCACGCCGCCCGTCAGGATATCCGCCCGCTGCACATCGGCCTTCTCAACCTGATGCCCAAGAAAATCCAGACCGAGAACCAGTTCGCCCGGCTGATCGGCGCGACGCCGCTGCAGATCGAGCTGTCGCTGATCCGCATGACCGAGCACAAGACCCGCAACACCGCCGCGGAGCATATGAAAAGCTTTTACCGCCCGTTCCGCGACGTGCTCAAATCGGGTGAAAAATTTGACGGGCTGATCATCACCGGCGCGCCGATCGAGCATCTGGATTTCACCGACGTGACCTATTGGGACGAGCTGAAACAGGTCTTCGACTGGACCCAGACCCACGTGCATTCCACCTTCGGCGTCTGCTGGGGCGGCATGGCGATGATCAACCATTTTCATGGCGTGAAGAAACATATGCTGGATCACAAGGCGTTCGGCTGTTTCCGTCACCGCAACATGGCCCCGGCCTCGCCCTATCTGCGCGGGTTTTCGGATGAATGCGTGATCCCCGTCAGCCGCTGGACAGAGATGCGCAAGGACGAGATCGACGCGGCCCCGGGCCTCACGACGCTGCTGCATTCCGACGAGGTCGGCCCCTGCCTGGTGCAGGACGACACGCACCGCGCGCTCTATATTTTCAACCATCTGGAATATGATAGCGGCACGCTCAAACAGGAATATGACCGCGACATCGCCAATGGCACGCCGATCAACGTGCCCTGCAATTACTATCCCGGCGATGACCCCTCGCAGCCGCCGCAGAACCGCTGGCGCAGCCATGCGCATCTGCTCTATGGCAACTGGGTGAACGAGATCTATCAGACCACCCCATTCGACATGGCCGAGATCGGTGCTTAAGGCGGTTATCGCAGTTCTCGTTCTGGCCTGTGTCTGGGTCTGGGTGCTGCAGCGCGCCGCGCGCCATGAGGCCCGCGCCGAGGCCGAGTTTCCGCCCAAGGGCCAGATCATCGAGATCGACGGTCACAAGGTTCACGCCTTGGTCATGGGCGAGGGTCCGGACCTTGTGCTGCTGCACGGCTCGGGTGGCAATATCCGCGATCTGACCCTCTCGCTTGCACCCGAACTGGCAGGCTCCTACCGCGTGATCCTGCTCGACCGGCCCGGGCACGGCTATACTGAACGGATCAACAACACCGGCGCCACGATCCGGCAACAGGCGGCCCTCCTCTCCGCCGCGGCGCGCCGTCTCGGGGCCGAGAAACCCATCGTGCTGGGCCATAGCTATGGCGGTGCTGTGGCGCTGGCCTGGGCCGTCTACGAGCCCGAGCATATCGCAGCCCTTATCCCGCTGGCCGCGCCCTCGAACCCTTGGGAAAGCGCCCTGCCCACCTATTACAAGCTGACCGCGCATGCGCTGACCGCGCCGCTGGTGAACCCCGCACTGACCGCATTCGTGCCGGATGAACGGGTCGAGCAATCCGTGGCCGGCGTGTTCGACCCTGACCCGGTGCCCGAGGGCTATCTCGATCATTTTGGCGCGGGCCTGACCCTGCGCCGCGACTCCTTACGCGCCAACGCCCTGCAACGGCGCAACCTTCTGGGCGAGATCAGGCAGATGGTCCCGCTTTACGATCAGGTCCGCGTGCCGACCGAGATCGTCCACGGCGATGCGGACCTGACCGTGGGCCTGCCGATCCATTCCGAAAAACTGGTCAACCAGATCCCCGGTGCGGTGCTCACCCGCCTGCCCGGCATCGGCCACATGCCCCAGCATGCCGCCCAGGACGAGGTGATCGACGCCATCCACCGCGCCGCAGAGCGCGCCGGATTGCGCCCCGCCGAATAACCCCGCATACTGCCCTGAAAAACAACGGAGAGGCCCCATGGAGCTGCCATTTGACGGCGCGATCAGCCAGTTTTTCAACGAAGAGGCGCCGGCCGAGATCCGCAATGCGATCAAGCGCTCGGAAAAAGGCGATATCCTCTCCACCGCCTACCCCCATTCCGAGCGCATGCCGCGCAAGGCTTATGAGAAAGAGCTGCTCAGCCTCCAGATCGAACTGGTGAAGATGCAGGCCTGGGCCAAGGAGACCGGCGCGCGCATCGCGATTGTCTTTGAAGGGCGCGATGCCGCCGGAAAAGGCGGCACGATCAAACGCTTCCGGGAAAATCTTAATCCTCGCGGCGCGCGGGTCGTGGCGCTGTCGAAACCGTCGGACGTGGAAAAGACCCAGTGGTATTTTCAGCGTTACATCGACCATCTGCCAAGCGGTGGCGAGATCACGTTTTTCGACCGCTCCTGGTATAATCGCGGCGTGGTCGAAAAAGTGTTCGGCTTCTGCACCGATGACCAATGCGAACATTTCTTCCACCAGACGCCCGAGTTCGAAAACATGCTGGTGGATGAGGGCATTCACCTTTTCAAATTCTGGCTCAACGTAGGGCGCGCCGAACAGCTCCGCCGCTTCCTCGCGCGGGAAAGCGACCCGCTCAAGCAATGGAAGCTGAGCTGGATCGACGTCGAGGGCCTGAAAAAATGGGACGCCTACAGCGCCGCCATTCAGGAAACGTTCGAGCGCACCCATACCGATCACGCCCCCTGGACCGTGATCCGCTCAGATGACAAGCGCCGTGCGCGCCTTGCCGCCCTGCGCCGGGTGCTGAGCGCGCTGGACTACACCCGCAAGGATGCCCGCGCACTTGGCCAGATCGACACGGCCGTGTCCGGCGGCCCCGAGATCTGGGATGCCTAAACGCGGCTACCATCACGGCAACCTGCGCCAGGCCCTGGTCGAGGCAGCACTTGAGCTGATCGAGGCCAAGGGCCCGACCGGCTTCACCCTGTCGGAGGCCGCAAAGCAGGCGGGTGTCACCCCGGCGGCGGTCTATCGCCATTTCGAAGGCCGCGAGGACCTGATCGCCGAGGCCGCGCGCCAGGGCTACGAGATCTTCGCCGATGTGATGCAATACGCCTATGACAAGGGCCAGCCTTCGGCCCTGGCCAGCTTTGAGGCCACGGGCCGCGCCTATCTCGCCTTTGCCCGCAAATATCCCGGCCATTACATCGCCATGTTCGAGAGCGGCATTTCCGTCAACCGCACGCCCGAGCTTGCCGCCGTCTCGGGCCGCGCCCGCGCCGTGCTGGAGCGTGCGGCCGCCGAACTCAGCCAGCACATTCCGCCAGAGAAGCGCCCGCCCGCCTCGATGTTTTCGGCCCATGTCTGGGCGCTCAGCCACGGCGTGGTCGAGCTTTTTGCCCGCAACTCGCCCGGCACCTCCTCGCCGTTTTCACCCGAGGATCTGCTGGAAAGCGGTATCGGTGTTTACTTGCGTGGCCTTGGGCTGGTGCCACCCGATGAGTGATCTTTTTCTTGGCTTAAGTAGTCCCGCCGGAGGCATAAACCCTTGACGATGACCATCCTGCTCTGCCTGCTGTTCTTCCTTGGCTATCTGGCGCTGCGCACCCACTGGCAGGCGCTGGCCTTTCTCGCGCTCGGCGCGGGCTATCAGCTTATCAGTGCGGCCTTTCCGGCCCCGGGGGATGAGGCCGGTGACAACACCACGCTCCTGCTGGTCTGCATCTTCTCGCTCTCGGGCTATATCGGCTGGCGCGGCACTCGCCGGTTTCTGCCTGAGGCCCCCTTTGGCCGCGAACGTCTGCTGGTCTTTTTGGGCTGGGGTGCCAATGGCGCGCTTCTGGTGTTCATCCTCTGGCTTACCGGCATGATCACCTTCTGAGGGCTATCCCTGCGCGATCACATCCGCCACCCGGTCCAGCATTTCAAGATCAGGCGCCACCGACAGCATCGGCGCGATCCGCCGGATCACCTCCAACGGCTGATCCCACCAGGCCAGCTCCAACAGACGCTGGCGTATCGCCTCGTCAAAGCGGTGCTTCAGATGCCGCGCCGGATTTCCACCGACAATCTCATAGGTCCCCACCTCGCCCGCGACGGTGGCATTGGTCCCGATCACCGCGCCATGGCCGATCCGCGCACCGGACAACAGCGTCACATTCGCGCCGATCCACACATCATGGCCAATGATCACATCCCCCTTGGAGCCCGGATGCCCCTCGATATCGAACTCGCCCAGGCTGTCGCGGAACACATGCCCAAAGGGAAAAGTCGTCACCCAGTCGGTGCGGTGATTGCCGCCCAGATAGACCCGCAACCCGCCGCCAATGGAACAGAAACTGCCAATCTCAAGGTCCGCCCCCTCGCCCCATTGGTAAACCTCCGCATGCTCATAGCCATAGGTGAAGCGGCCCACGCTCACGCGGCTTGACCCAATGGTCTGCTGCTTGGTCTCACCCGGCTTTCCCAGCCTGAGCCGATTGTCCTGCCCGCCCCAGATGCGTTTCATCGCCCGCTCTCCCACTTGCGTCCAGTTTACCCCCGTCGCGCGCCCTGACCAGCCCATATCGGGCCGCCAATGAAAAAGGGCCGCCCGCTGGCAGCCCTTCCCCGGAATTTTTGCAGAAAACTCTTTAGCGCTTGGAGAACTGGAAGCTCCGGCGCGCCTTGCGCTTACCGTATTTCTTGCGTTCCACCACGCGGCTGTCGCGGGTCAGGAACCCGGCGGCTTTCAGCGCGCCACGCAGGGACGGATCGTAAAGCTGCAGCGCTTTCGAGATACCGTGCTTCACGGCACCGGCCTGACCCGAAAGGCCACCGCCCTTGACGGTCGCCATCACGTCGAACTGATCTTCGACACCGGCCACGGTGAAGGGCTGGCGCAGGATCATCTGCAGCACGGGACGGGCAAAATACTTGTCCATCTCCTTGCCGTTCACGGTCACCTTGCCCGAGCCGGGCTTGATCCAGACACGGCTGACCGCGTCCTTCCGCTTGCCGGTGGCATAGGAGCGGCCCAGTTCGTCACGAACCGGCTCGCGGTTGATGTCCACATCTGCCACAACAGCGGCGTCGGTGCCTTCGGCCACGGCTTCCAGGCCTTCGAGGGATTTGATTTCTTCAGCCATCAGACAGATACCCGCGTGTTTTTCTTGTTCATGGATTTCACATCCAGCACTTCGGGGCTTTGCGCCTCGTGCGGATGCTCAGCGCCGGCATAGACGCGCAGGTTGGTCATCTGGCGACGGCTCAGGCGGTTGCCCGGCAGCATGCGCTTGACGGCCTGCGTGACGACACGCTCAGGATAGGCGCCTTCGAGGATCTGTGCGTTGGTGCGCGACTTGATCCCGCCCGGATGGCCGGTGTGCCAGTAATTGGGCTTTTCGCGCTTGTTGCCGGTCAGTTGCACCTTGTCGGCATTGATCACGATCACGTTGTCGCCCATATCCATGTGCGGTGTGAACGAGGCTTTGTGCTTGCCGCGCAGGCGGGTGGCCACGATAGCGGCAAGACGGCCCAGAACCACGCCCTCGGCGTCGATCAGGATCCACTTCTTGTCGATATCTGCCGGTGTTGCAGAATAGGTTTTCATATTTCATCCCTTTGGGGTATCGTTCGATCCGTGGCTTTTACTGCATCCCACAGCACAGTCAAGGGCGCCTGGTCTGATTTAAATGTTCAAAATCAATTGTTTAAAAATTAGGTATCATATTACCCCACACATTCCCCCCTCCATCCCGCCGCGTGTCGTCATGCGCGGCGTGCGGCGCTTTCCAGACTGCCCGTAATGGCTGATCTGAGCGCCCCCATCCTGTCCGCCCTCGTGCTGATGGCCGTCTCGACCCTGCTCGGCATGGCACAGATCAGAAAGATGATCCGGATCCACGAAGCCAAGCGAGAGCTCAAACATGGCTCGGCGGGTTTTATCCGCTCGATCTCCGGCTGGTCCATCGTGGCCTTCTGGGCCATGGCCGTGTGGTTCATCGCGACGGTGATCGGCGACTGGGGGGTCACGGGCAATCTGGAAGGCGCGATGGACCGGGCCTGGCTGCGCCTGCGCATCCTGCTGGAGATTGCGGCCGCCCTGGCGGAGCACGACTGATGCCCGCCGCCGCGCCTCCCAATGCCATCCAGGCGGCTCTGCTCTGCCCCAACTGCGGAGGCCAGTGCCTTTACGACCCGAAAGAGCGCGGCCTGACCTGCCAGAGCTGCGGCCATGTGCAGGATCTCAAACTGCCCAACGATCACGAGGCGCGGATCGAATATGCCTATGACCCGTCCGTGCCCGAGGACGAGCCCGCCTCGCGCCCGGCGGAACTGGAGCATCAATGCCAGACCTGCGGCGGGCGGGTGATCTTCACCGGTGCGCAATTGTCCGAACATTGCCCCTATTGCGACGGGCCCGTGGTCCTGACCCAGCCCGAGGATGGCTATGACACCATGGCGCTCGTGCCGTTCCGGGTTGCGGAGGCCATCGCCCAGGAAAACGCGCATCTCTGGGTCGGCAAGCGCCTCGCAGCGCCCTCCGATCTGGCCGCGCGCATCAGCGATGCGCGCGTCGCCGGGCTCTATGCGCCGTTCTGGACCTTCGACAGCGATGAGGCGGTGCAATACTGGGCCAAATACACCACGGGCTCGGGCAAGAACCGGCGCCACAAATCGATCTCGGGCAAGATGCGGATCGAGTTCGACGACCTTCTGGTGCCCGCCTCCCCCCATGTCACGCCGCTGATCCGCGACGGCATCCTGCATGATTTCAAGCCCGACCGGCTGCGCCCCTATCGCGCGGGCTATCTTGCCGGGTTTGCCGCCGAGAGGCATCACCAGAGCGTCAAGAACGGGTTGCATGCCAATGCCGAAGACAAGGATCTGCTGATCCGCAACCGGATCAAGCGCCATGCCGCGCGCGGGGGGGTGCATTCCATTCGCTACCGCACGGATACGTCGGGCATCCATTACCGGCGCATCCTGCTTCCGGTGTGGATTTTGCACTATGCCTATCGCGGCAAGCCCTACAAGGTGGTCGTGTCGGGCATCGACGGGCGCAGCTTTGGCGAGCGGCCGTTCTCCAATATCAAGCTTGCCGCCTATTCCGGGCTGGCCAGCGCGGCCGTCATTGCCTTCGGGTTGCTCTGGGGGGCTGCCGGGCTGCTCTGACGGGCCTCAGAAATCAACGGCGGCCGGCGGGCGGGCCAGCATCTCCGACAGACGCGCCAGCGCGCCCTCATAGCGCGCGGCGGAAATATTCGCGTTCAGCGCCAGGCGCACCGCATGCGGGGCCGCCCCATCGGGCAGCGCGAACTCATCCGCCGCCTTGATGCGGATCTTCTCCATCTCGCAGGCGCTGGCAAAGCTTGATCCGCGCCAGCCCTGCGGCAGCTTCAGCCAGACAAACGGCACATCCCGCCGCCAGCTTACATCCCATTTGCCCAGGGCATTGACCGCGCCCTTCACCTGTTCGGCCACGCGCCGCTCCACCTTCTGCCGGATGCGCTCCGCCTCGCCGGAGGACAAAAGCTCGGCGCAGATATCGAGAACCGGCTGCGGCAGGCCGTAGAAACTCGACTGCGCCACCTGCCGCGCCATATCCGCCTGTCCGCGCGGGGCCACCGCATAGCCGAAGCGCAGCGAGGCCGAGACCGATTTGGTCAGCGAAGAGATATACCAGGCCCGCTCGGGACACAGCGCGCGCAAGGCCGGGTCCTCGGGCCGGGTGATGCAATGGCAGTCATCCTCGATGATCTGCAGGTTGTATTTGCGCGCCAGAGCGGCGATCTGCTGACGCCGCTCCAGGCTAGTGCGGGTGGTGGTCGGGCTGTGCACCTCTGCGGCCAGCAGCAGCACCTGCCCGCCATGCCTGCGCAGCGCCTCTTCCAGCCGGTCGGGGCGGATGCCATCGGCGTCCATCTCTACCCCGATAAGCTGCGCCCTGAGCAGCCGGGCCGCGTGCCGCACACCGGGATAGGCCAGCTCTTCGGTCAGGATCACCGGCGTTGTGCCATAGAGGACCGTCTGAAGCGCCATGATCACCGTCTGCTGCGCGCCCAGCCCCATCACCACATCATCGGGTGTGATCCGCCCAACCCGGTCCGGCCCGATCCAGGCGGCGGCGGCGGCCCGTGCGGGGTGTTTCGTCTCGCTGTTGGGGTAATCCAGATAGCTGTGCGTGTGGCCCCGCGCGAGGTCGGCCATCACCTGTCGGATCACCGCATCCTGCCCCACATCGGGCGTGCGTGCCGCGCGCAGGTCAATGGCATCGGGCTGCACCGTGTTGATCAGCGCGTCGGGCACCGCAAATCCCGGGGTCGCCTGCCCGGCCACGAAGGTACCGCGCCCGACGCCGGTGCTGACCAACCCTTCCTCGGCCGCAAGCTTGTAGGCCCGCGCCACCGTGCCGGGCGTGATCCCGAGCTGCCAGGCCAGTTCCCGCACCGGAGGCAGTTTGAAACCGGTCTCCAGCTCTCCCGAGCGGATGGCCGCGCGCAAGGATTGTATCAATACAATATACTTTGCATCTGCGGTATCGGCAAAATCCGGCGGCCAAATTGTATCAGTCACAATGTTTTCCTAGCGACTCAATCAGGAGATTCGTATCAATGTCATACGCAAACATGCAAATTGTATCAATACAATATCACAGGAGACGAGAACAATGAGCACCCTGACCACCACCCCCGACCATACGGCTCTGGCGCAGCTTTCGGCGCGCACGACCCTGCCGATGGCCTCGCGCGTGGCGATCAAGGTGGCCTATTGGATCGTGCTGTGGTCGCAGCGCAGCCGCACCCGCAATACGCTGCGCGACCTCTCTGATGCCCAGCTGAAAGATATCGGCCTTACGCCGCGGCAGGCCACGGATGAATGCAGCAAATGGTTCTGGAGGTCGTGACGTCCCCGTTCAGACCTCTTCCTACTGGGCCGGAGTTTCCTCCGGCCCTTTTTTGTTTCACACTGTCCTCATGTCCGATGCCCTGACCACCGCGCGCCTGCGCTTGCGCGACTTCACCGACAACGATCTGGCGGATTTCGCAGCGCTTCATGCTGATCCTGCTGCGATGGCCGATCTGGGCGGCCCGATATCGCGCGCGGACGCCCGGGATAAGCTTTCTCGCTATCTCGACGGCCGGACCCGCGACGGAATCGGCCGTCTGCATGTCTCGGACGCGGCCGGGTTCATCGGCTATGTCGGCATCTGCTGTCACCCCCCGGAGCACCCGATCGGCGCCCATGCCGAGATCGGCTGGCGGCTTCTGCCCCGCGCCTGGGGCAAGGGCTATGCCACCGAGGCCGCCCGCGCGGCCCTGCCCCATGCCTTTGCCGCCACGGCCCTGACCGAGATCCTTGCCTATACCGCCGCCGACAACACCCGGTCCCAGGCGGTGATGGCCCGCCTGGGTCTCACCCGCCAGCCCGACCGCGACTTTGCCGAGCCTGACCCGGTGCTTGGCACCTGGCACGGGCTGGTCTGGGTCGCGCGCGCCCGGGACTGGCCGCCTAGCGCGCGGTAAGCCCGCCAAACAGGCGATAGTTCACACCCTCGCCCGCCACATCAATTGACCAATGGGTCAGCCCTGCCGCCTGAAGACACATATTGCCGCGCCCGGCATAGATCAGCGTGGCGCTCAGCGGTCCATCGGATGCGAAATCGCCGGTGCCCCGCGCCGTGCCTGTAAGGCGCATCTCTGTATAAAGCTGCGCATCCGGCGCGTCTGACAGCGGATCGGTATCCACCCCCGAAAGCACGTACCCCTCCGGCCAGGCCATCTCCAGCCCGCCGCGCGCGCGGCCCTGTGCATCGGCGAAGCCAAATGTCACACCGCCCTCGTCCACCGAGATCTCCACGCCATAATCAAGCTGCGGATCGGTCAGCCCGGTCACGCAGTCCAGCCCGCAGGCGGTCACAAACAGCTTTGCCGCGCCATCGGCCCTCAACCGGGCCAGTTCCGCCCTCTCATAACCGCCCATCTCTACCTGATAGGCATAGCGCTCGCCCCGTTCGGCACAGCAGGCACAGGCCAGCGCCGCCCCGGGCAGCATCAGCAAGGCGAAAACAAGCCGGATCATGACTTCACCGGCGGGATCGAATAGGTCATCGACGCGCGCGCCACCGGCTGATCCCCCCCCTCTGAAAAGATCAGCACCTCTCCCACCGCCAGAACACGCCCCAGCTTGAGCAGGCGGCATTCGGCGATCAGGTCCGCCCCTGCTGCGGGCTTGCGCATGAAATCAATGCTGCAATTGGTGGTCACCGCCAGCGCCTCGCGCCCGATCATGGCCAGCACCGCCATATAGACCGACACATCCGCCAGGGCAAAGATCGACGGCCCGCTGACCGTGCCGCCGGGGCGCAAATGCCGCTCGGTGACATGCAGCCGCGTGCGAATGCGCATATCGCCCAGATCCTCGATGGCAAACTCGCCCCTCATCTGCGGGAACACTTCGTCGAGATAGCTCATCAGCTCCCCGGCGGTCAGTTTCACCATGCTTTCCTCCCCCGTCATTCGCCGCTAAAAAGGCCACAAACGAAAGGGAGAGACAAGATGCCAATCCTCGAACGCGAAGATGACGGAGCCATTGCCCGGCTGACCCTCAACGCCCCGGAAAAACTCAACGCGCTGAGCGATGCCATGCTGGCCGCGCTTCAGGCCGAGTTTGACGCGCTGCGCGAAGACAAGGGGATTCGCGCCGTGATCCTCAAAGGCGCGGGCAAGGCGTTCTGCGCGGGCCATGACCTCAAGGAGATGACCGCGGGCCGTCAGGCCGAGGATGGCGGGGCCGCCTATTTCTCCGATCTCTTCACCCGCTGCGCCCGGGTGATGACCTCGCTGCGCACCCTGCCCCAGCCGGTCATCGCCGCGCCGCACGGGATTGCCACCGCGGCAGGCTGTCAGCTTGTCGCCTCCTGCGATCTGGCCGTGGCGGCCGAAGGCACCCGCTTTGGCGTCAACGGGGTGAATATCGGCCTCTTCTGTTCCACGCCGATGGTCGCGCTGTCGCGCAATATCCCGCGCAAACAGGCGTTTGAAATGCTCACCACCGGCGAGTTCATCGAAACCGGCCGTGCGCGCGAGCTGGGCCTGATCAACCGCGCCGTGCCGCATGAAGACCTGGACGCCGCCGCGACCGAACTGGCCTCCACCATCGCGGACAAGCTTGGATCGGCCGTCAAGATCGGCAAACAGGCCTTCTATTCGCAGCTCGAAATGGGGCTGAACGATGCCTATGACTACACCCGCGATGTGATGGTCGAGAACATGCTCAACCGCGACACCGAGGAAGGCATCCAGGCCTTTATCGAAAAACGCCCGCCCGAGTGGAAACAATAGCCCCCGACCACGCTGATTGAGGCATCGGCACGGGGCAATAGAGCTGTCTGTTTCCGGCCCGTTGTCAGAGATTTTCCACCCGCCGCATTTTCCGCGGCGGCCCTGCCGTCTATCCTGGTGCGGTACTCGGAATAGCACGCGGTGGGGGAAATGCGCGGCTGGCTCCTGACATGTCTGGCATGGCTTCTGGCCAAGGCGGCAATGGCCGCCGATCTGCCGCGCGCGGTTGCGCCGGGGGATTTTCCCCTGCCCGGGGCCACCTCGGTTCTGCTCGGGCGCGACCTGTTTTTCGACCCGATCCTGTCGGGCAATCGCAACATTGCCTGCGCCTCCTGCCATGATCCGGATCTGGGCACATCGGACGCGGTCTCGCTCAGCCTGGGCGAAGGCGCGACCGGGCGCGGCATGGCCCGGCGCGGTGACGGCGCGCGGCTGGCCCGGCACACGCCCGCGCTCTTCAACCTCGGCGCGCGGGAGTTTACCACGCTTGGCCATGACGGACGGGTCTTTGCCGATCCGGAGGCGCGTTTTGGCATCACCCTGCCCGACGGCATGTTCCTGGAACGCCCGCTGCCCTCGACCCTGGCCGCGCAGGCGCTCCTGCCTCTGGTGTCCGCCGAACAGATGGCCGGTCAGCCGGGCGAGAACCCCATCGCCGACGCCGTGGCCCAGGGCCGTATCACCGGGCTCAGCGGCGCGTGGGATCTGATCGCCCGCCGGGTGGAGGACGTGCCCGAGTATCGCCAGCGCTTCACCTGGCTTCTGGGCCATGACGAGCCGCTGCATGCCACCGACATCGCCCGTGTTCTGGCCGATTTCATCGCTTTTGAGTTCCGCGCCACCGACAGCCCGTTCGATGCCTTCCTGCGCGGCAATGACCAGGCGCTGAGCAACGATGCCCTGCGCGGCATGGCCCTGTTTCATGGCAAGGCAGGCTGCGCGGAATGCCATTCCGGCCCGTTCCAGACCGACCACGGCTTTCACGCGCTCGGCTTGCCTCAGATCGGTCCCGGCAAGGGTCACGGGCCCGGTTTTGCCGATCACGGGCGCGGCGCGCTCACCGGCTTGGACGGCGATCGGTACCGCTTTCGCACACCCTCCCTGCGCAACGTGTCGCTCACCTCTCCCTATGGCCATACCGGGGCTTATCCGACACTTGACGCGATGATCCGCCATCACACGGACCCGATGACCTTTCTGGCCGAATACACCGGCGAGGCGGCGCTGCTGCCGCAAACGGGCCCGCCAGAGGCCGAACTGGGCGCGATGAACGATTTCGACGAGGTACTCAACATCGCCGCCGCGACCGGTGGCAGCTCACCGCCGCTCTCGGACAGCGAAATCGCCTCCCTCATCAGCTTTCTCAACGCGCTGACCGATCCGCATAGCCCGTCGGGCCGCCTAGGCCCTCCTGACCGCCTGCCCTCCGGCCTGCCCCTCGACAGCGCTGCACCGCCCTCCTGATCCCGCCTGCTGTTCTTCGTGGCGAAAATACTCACATCCCACCCTTCCCATCGCGCGCGCCCTCGCCTATGTGGCTCCGCATGAGCAACACACTCCATATCGTCGGCGGCGGCATGGCCGGGTCCGAAGCCGCCTGGCAGGCCGCGCATATGGGCGTTGAGGTGGTCCTCCACGAGATGCGCCCCAAGGTCGAAACCTTCGCCCACCGCACCGGCGATCTGGCCGAGATGGTCTGCTCCAATTCCTTCCGCTCCGATGATGACGAACAGAACGCCGTGGGGCTGCTGCATTGGGAAATGCGCGCGGCGAACGGGCTGATCATGCAGATGGCCGACCGCCACCGCCTGCCTGCGGGCGGTGCTCTGGCGGTGGACCGCGATCCGTTCGCGCAATCGGTCACAGCGGCCCTCACCTCGCACCCGAATATCTCGGTCTCCTACGAGGAAATCACCGCCCTGCCCGAGAATGGTCACTGGATCATCGCCACCGGCCCGCTGACCTCTGACGCGCTCAGCCGGGCCATCGCCGCCGAAACGGGCGCTGAGGCGCTGGCCTTTTTCGATGCCATCGCCCCCATTGTCTATTTCGACAGTATCGACATGTCCCGCGCCTGGATGCAGTCGCGCTATGACAAGGGCGACACCGAGGAAGAGCGCACGGCCTACCTAAACTGCCCGATGGACAAGGCCCAGTACGAGGCCTTCATCGACGCGCTTCTGGCCGCCGACAAGACGGAGTTCCGCGAGGGCGAGACGGCGCAGTATTTCGACGGCTGCCTGCCGATCGAGGTCATGGCCGAACGCGGCCGCGAAACCCTGCGTCACGGGCCGATGAAACCCGTCGGCCTGACCAACCCCCATGCCCCCGACGTAAAGCCCTGGGCGGTGGTGCAGCTGCGCCGCGACAATGCATTAGGAACGCTCTATAACATCGTCGGATTTCAGACAAAAATGAAATACGGGGCGCAGGCGGACGTGCTCCGCATGATCCCCGGTCTGGAACAGGCGCAATTTGCCCGGCTGGGCGGCATTCACCGTAACACTTTCCTCAATTCGCCGACGCTTCTGACTGCGGATATGCGCCTGCGCTCGCGGCCTCATATTCGCTTTGCCGGGCAGATCACCGGGGTCGAGGGCTATGTGGAATCGGCCGCGATGGGCCTGCTTGCCGGACGCCTCGCCGCCGCCGAAATCCTGGGCCGCTCCTTGCCGGAGGTGCCACAGGACAGCGCCATGGGCGCGCTCATTCACCACATCACCGGCGGCGCCGAGGCCAAGACCTTCCAGCCGATGAACGTCAATTTCGGCCTCTTTCGCCCGGTTGACGGCCTGAAAGGGGGCCGCCGGGGCCGCCGCGACCGTTACAAGGCCTATACCGACCGTGCCAAGGAGGCCTGGCAGGGCTGGCTGTCGCATTCTTCGCTGGACGGAACGCAGTCCTCGTGATTTGCTTTTCCGCATGGGAGAAAAATTTCTGAACCGAGTCTATGGCAAGATGGCGCCCGCCGAAACGCAGGCGCTCTATGATGCCTGGGCAGCGACCTACGAGGCCGAGATTTCGGAAAACGGCTATGCCACGCCGGGCCGCCTGGCCAAGGCGATGGCCAAACATGTGTCGGACACCTCCCGCCCCCTGCTCGATTTCGGCTGCGGCACCGGGCTGTCGGGACTCGCCCTGCAACTCGCGGGGTTCACCACGCTCGACGGGATGGACCCCAGCGCGCAGATGCTCAATATCGCCCGCGAAAAGAGCACCTACCGCACCCTGACCGAGATCGACATCGCCGATCCTTCACCGGTGCCGAAGGGCGCCTATGATCTGATCACGGCGATTGGCGTCATCGGCATCGGGGCCGCCCCCGCCTCTACCATCGACATGTTGCTGCGCGCCTTGCCCAGGGGTGGCCTCTTGGGGCTGAGCCTCAATGACCACGCGCTCCGCGAAAAGGTTTATGAGGCGGCACTTTGCCAATGGCTCGACACCGGCGCCGCGCGGCTGCTGGTCAAGGAGTATGGCCCGCACCTGCCCGCTCAGAACATCAAGTCCAACGTCTACATCATTGAAAAAGCGTGACTTTCACGACCCGATTCGCCCCGTCGCCCACCGGCCCTTTGCATCTGGGTCATGCCTATTCGGCGCTGCTTGCCTATGACATGGCCCGCGCGGCGAACGGGGTTTTTCACCTGCGTATCGACGATATCGATCAAAGCCGCGCGCGCCCCGAATGGGAGGCGCAGATCTTTGATGATCTGAGCTGGCTCGGCCTCTCCTGGCCCAGCCCCGTCCTGCGCCAGTCCGACCGGGTACCGCGCTATCGTGATGCGCTGAAAACCCTTTGGGATCAGGGCCTTCTCTACCCGTGTTCCTGCAGCCGCGCCGATATCCGTGCCGCCGCCTCCGCCCCCCAGGAGGGTGCGCCGCTGCATGGGCCCGACGGGCTGGTCTACCCCGGCACC
This sequence comes from Roseovarius faecimaris, assembly GCF_009762325.1. Classification (NCBI taxonomy): domain Bacteria; kingdom Pseudomonadati; phylum Pseudomonadota; class Alphaproteobacteria; order Rhodobacterales; family Roseobacteraceae; genus Roseovarius; species Roseovarius faecimaris. The sequence goes on along the minus strand of NZ_CP034348.1, from coordinate 1,504,294 downwards.
TGCCGTCCGGCTTCACCGCCTTCCGGGCCCATGCCCGATGCGGTTATGCGCCTCGACATGGCGCGCGCCCTCGCCCGGCTCACCCATCCGCTTTGCTTTCATGAAACCGGCGCAGGCCCAGACGGCACCACCGGCGAGATCCACCCGCTGGACATGCTTCAAACCGTTGGCGATGTCGTGCTCGCCCGGCGCGACATGGGCGCGTCCTATCACCTGTCGGTCGTGATCGACGATGCCGATCAGGCCATCACCCATGTGATCCGGGGCCGGGATCTCTTTGACGCCACGCAAATCCACGTGCTGCTGCAACGCCTGCTGAACCAGCCCACACCGGCCTATCACCATCATCGCCTGATCCGTGACGACACAGGCAAGCGCCTGGCCAAACGTGACGACGCCCGCGCCATCGCCACCTATCGCGCCGAAGGCTGCACGCAAGCCGATATTCGCATGAAGATCGGCCTATAACCTATTCATTTTTCTATAAATACTCAATCTTCCATCGGCGCCATCAGCTCGACTTCGACCCCGTCCTGGACCGCCGTGTAAAAACAGCTACGGCGGTTCGTATGGCAGGCCGGCCCGGTCTGGCGGACCAGGCACAACAGGCAATCCCGGTCACAATCCACCCGCAATTCGACCAGCGCCTGCACATGGCCCGAGCTTTCGCCCTTCACCCAGAAGGCCTGTCGCGAGCGGCTCCAATAGGTCACCCGCCCCGTCTCCAGGGTGCGCACCACGGCCTCGGCGTTCATCCAGGCCATCATCAGCACCTCGCCCGTCTCCGCCTCCTGCGCGATCGCCGGGATCAGCCCCGCTTCATTATAGCGCAGCGTGGATGGATCAAACCCCATGACATGCCCCCTTTGCATCCCTGTCTCATGCCTCTATTTATGAGGCTGGACCGGAAAGGAAAAGCCATGAGCGGCGACAACGACCTGATCAAGCTCTATTCCTCGCGCATTCTGGCGCTGGCCGCCGATATGCCCGCGCTTGAACGGCTGGAGGCCCCAGATGCCACCGTCAAGAAACGCGCGCCGCTCTGTGGCTCCACCGTGACGGTTGATCTGACCGTGGCCGACGGGCGCGTCACCGGTTACGGCCAAGAGGTCAAGGCCTGCGCGCTTGGCCAGGCCGCGGCCAGCATCGTCGGCGCCAATATCGTCGGCTGCACACCCGATGAGGTCCGCACCGCGCGCGATGCGCTCAAGGCCATGCTCAAATCCGACGGCCCGACCCCGCCCGCGCCCTTCGACGGGCTCGAAGTGCTGCGCCCCGCGCGCGACTACAAGAACCGGCATGCCTCGATCCTGCTGACGCTCGACGCCTCGGTCGAGGCGCTCGACATGATCGCCGCCGCCAGTTCCTGCGCCTGATCCGGCGAGGCCCCGAATGACTGCGCGCACCGTCTGGCGGCTCAACTTCACCGGCTGGCTGTTGTTCACCGTCTCCGCCTGCCTCTTTCTCTGGACAACCTGGCACGCGGGCGATCTGGTTGGTATTCTGGCCAGCCTCGCCTTCCTCGTGGCCTGCATCGTCTTTCTCATTCCGGTCTGGGTCCACCGCCCCGACCGCTCCGGCCACGACGACTGATCCCCCTCCAAAAAAATCCGCCGCACATCCGGTCAGGGATGGCGGCGGCAGGAAATGCTCGGTTGCCGTGATGTCCTCATGTGCCAGTCGGGGCAAGAGGCAGAGCCCCGGGGGACAGGCGGGACAGGCAGTGTCAAAGTCGCATCACATCAAGGGGACAGGAGATGTGGGCGCGCATGAGGCACGGCGAACGTCGCAGGCAGAAACGGGTCAGAAAAGACTGGGCAGGTAGAGGCCAACCACCAGCGTGCCCATCAGGACCACAGCGCCAAGAGCATCGGCAAGAATCGTGTCCTGGCTGCGGATGGCGGCGGTTTTGATCTGGTTCAGCATGGCGGCTCGTCCTCGGTTTGACTTGTCTTGTTGCTTATTTGTTCTCATTTTATTCACGTTCTGTAAAGAACTTTTTGAGAACATTCGTGAACAAAACGCGCTGATCTACCGCAACCCTCTGACAACAAACGATTGTTTTATGAACTCTCCGTAGGGTGCCGTGGTTCTGACGGTGCAAGCCGTCAGGTTCACGCACCATGCTCTATCCGACGCCGATCAGCCGGATCGCGCGATCCTGCTCCATCAGCCACAACAGCACCCGCGCGGCCTGGCCCCGCGCGCTTTTCAGCTCCGCATCCTCGGCTAGCAATTTGCGCGCATCCGATTGCGCCACCGCCATCAGCGCCGCCTGGCTTTCCAGATCGCCTACCCGGAACCGCGGCAGACCCGATTGCGCCGTACCGATCAGGTCGCCCGCCCCGCGCATCTGCAGATCGACCTCGGCAATGCGGAACCCGTCCTCGGTCTCGCGCATCGTCTCCAGCCGCCTTGTGCCGCCGTCGCTCAGCGGGGCCTGATACATCAGCAGGCAGGTAGAGGCTTCGGCCCCGCGCCCCACCCGGCCCCTGAGCTGGTGCAGTTGCGCCAGCCCGAAATGCTCGGCCCGTTCGATCACCATGATCGACGCGTTGGGCACATCCACACCCACCTCTATCACCGTCGTCGCCACCAGAACGGAGGTCTCTCCGCGCTGAAACGCAGCCATCGCGGCGTCTTTTTCGTCGGGTGGCATCTGCCCGTGGACCAGCCCCACCTTGGCTTCGCCCAGGGCCGCGCGCAGCCTTTTGAACCGGTCTGTGGCGCTGCTCAGGTCCACGGCCTCGCTGTCCTCGACCAGCGGACAGACCCAATAGGCCTGCCGCCCCTCGTCAATGGCGCGGCGCAGATGGTCCACCACCTCGTCGATCCGGTCCATGTTGACCAGCGCGGTCTTGATCGGCAAGCGCCCCGGCGGCTTTTCATCCAGCACGCTGACATCCAGATCGCCATATTGTGCCAGCTCCAGGCTGCGCGGGATCGGCGTCGCCGTCATCACCAGCATATCGGCCCGGTCGCCCTTCTGCCCCAGCTCCAGCCGCTGGCGCACGCCGAACCGGTGTTGTTCATCGACAATGGCCAGCCTCAGATCAGCAAACTCCACGTCCTTCTGGAACACCGCATGGGTGCCCACGAGGATCTGGATCTTGCCCGCCGCCAACGCTGCCAGCTTGGCCTGCCGCTCGCGGCCCTTGTCGCGCCCGGTCAGAATTTCGAGGACCACGCCCGCGCTTTCCGCCAGCGGCCTGAGCCCTTCCAGATGCTGCCGTGCGAGGATTTCGGTCGGGGCCATCATCACCCCCTGCCCGCCCGCCTCCACGGCAATCAGCAGCGCCTTGAACGCGACCAGCGTCTTGCCCGCGCCCACATCGCCCTGCAACAGGCGGGACATCTTGTGCGGCTCGGCCATGTCGGCGGCGATCTCGGCGATCGCGCGGGTCTGCGCCCCGGTCAGCGCATAGGGCAGCGCCTCCAGAACCTTTGCCTGCAACGCCCCCGTGCCCACCGTCACCCGGCCCTTGGCACGGCGCAGCTTCGAGCGCGCGAGCGCCAGGGTCAGCTGATGCGCCATGAACTCGTCATAGGCCAGCCGCGCCCGCGCCGGGTGCGATGCCGCCAGATCCTGCGTGTCGTCCGGCGCATGGGCGACCCGCACGGCCTCCTGCCAATCGGGCCAGCCCGCCTGGGCCTTCTGCACCGGGTCGATCCATTCCGCCAGCTCGGGCGCACGGGCCACGGCAGACGTTGCCGCCTTGCGCATGGTCTTTTGCGTCACCCCGGCGGTCAGGGGATAGGTCGGCTCAAAATCGGGGATGTCGTCCGCCTCGGCGGGCTCCAGAATGTGATCGGGATGGACCATGTTGGCGATCCCGTCGAACAGCTCCACCTTGCCCGACACCACCCGCCGCGCACCGGTGGGCAGGATACGCCGCAGATAGTCGTCGCGCGCATGGAAAAAGACGAGTTCAAAGCTCGTCGCCGCATCCTCCACATTGACGCGATACGCCCCGCCTTTCCGGCTTGGCGCGCGGTGCTGGCCCACGGTCACTTCCACCGTCACCACCCCCGGCAGTTCCGCCCCCTGCACGGTTGCGCGCTTGCGCCGGTCCACGCCGGAATGCGGCAGGGTAAAGAGCAGGTCGCGCGGCTTTTCGATATCGAGTGCGGCCAGGGTCTTGGCGGTTTTCGGCCCCACGCCCTCCAGCGTTTCCAGATCCGCAAAAAGCGGAAAAAGGATTTCGGGCCGGGTGCTCATGCGTCACCGATCAGGGCAAGCCAGGCATCCTCGTCGATGGTCTCGACCCCCAGGTCGGCGGCCTTCTTGGCCTTCGAGCCCGCTCCTGGCCCGGCGACCAGAAGGTCGGTCTTGGCCGACACACTGCCCGACACCTTGGCCCCCAGTGCCTCGGCCCGCGCCTTGGCCTCGGCGCGGGTCATCTTCTCCAGCGTGCCGGTAAAGACCACCGTCTTGCCTGCCACGGGGCTATCGGCGGCGGCAGGCGTGTCGTCGGGCTCGATCTCCAGCTCGGCAATCAGCCGGTTGATCGAGGCACGCTCGGCCTCCTGCTGAAAGCTCGTGACCAGTGCCACCGCCACGGTCGCGCCGATCCCGTCAATACCGATCAGCTCCTCCCAGGCCGACTTCGCGGCCGGATCCAGCCCCTCCCAGACCGCATCGCGTGCCGGTTTGATCCGGGCACGGCGGCCCTCGGCCATGGCGCTTCGGCGCTCTTCAGCCTCGGCCGCATCGGCCTGCAAATGCCGGTCGGCGGCAGGGGCTGCGGCGTCCAGCGTGGCGCTCAGGGTCTCATAGCGGCCGAAATGCCGCGCCAGATCGGCGGCGGCCACCTCACCCACATGGCGGATCCCCAGCGAAAAGAGGAACCGCTTCAGCGGGATCCGGCGCTTGTCATCGATCGCCTGAAACAGATTGCCCGCCGAGGTCTCGCCCCAGCCATCGCGATTGGCCAGCCTGGTGAGATTTTTGGCATCGCGCTGCTTCAGCGTGAAAATCTCCGCAGGTTCATGCACCGGCAACTGGTCATCATGATAGAACATCTCGACCTGTTTGGCCCCCAGCCCCTCGATGTCAAACGCCGCGCGCGACACGAAATGCTTGAGCTTTTCCACCGCCTGCGCCGGGCAGATCAGCCCGCCGGTGCAGCGGCGCACGGCGTCACCTTCCTCGCGGATGGCGTCCGAGCCGCAATCGGGGCAGGTCTCGGGGAAGGTATAGGGTACGGCATCGGCGGGCCGTTTGCTCAGGTCCACATCCGCCACTTTCGGGATCACATCCCCCGCGCGGTAGACCTGCACCCAATCGCCCACGCGCAGGTCCTTGCCGTCGCGGATCACCTCGCCGTCATTGCCCCGCCCGGCGATGTAATCCTCATTGTGCAGCGTCGCGTTGGAGACGACCACGCCGCCCACCGTGACCGGGCTGAGCCGCGCCACGGGGCTGAGCGCGCCGGTGCGGCCCACCTGAATGTCGATCGCATCGAGCCGGGTCCAGGCAAGCTCGGCCGGGAATTTATGCGCAATCGCCCAGCGCGGCGTGGTCGACCGGAACCCGAGCCGCGCCTGCAGCGCCAGGTCATTGACCTTGTAGACCACGCCATCGATGTCATAGCCCAGCGTGGCCCGCGCCTGCTCGATACGCAGGTATTGTTTTAAAAGGTCGTCCGGCCCGTCGCAAAGGGCGGTCAGCGGATTGGTCTGAAAGCCCAGCGCGGCAAGCCGTTCGATCGCGCCCATCTGGGTGTCGGACAACGCTTCGGAGGTTTCGCCCCAGGCATAGGCGAAAAACCGGAGCGGACGCGCCTTCGTGATCGAAGCATCAAGCTGGCGCAGCGACCCTGCCGCGGCATTGCGCGGGTTGGCGAATTGCTTGTCAGCCCTTTCGGCCTGCCGCGCATTGAGCGCCTCGAAATCCGGGTGGCTCATATAGACCTCGCCGCGCACCTCCAGAATATCGGGCGCGCCGGTCAGGCGCTGCGGAATATCGTCGATGGTGCGCGCATTGGCGGTCACGTTTTCGCCCACCGAGCCGTCGCCGCGCGTGGCGGCCTGCACGAGCTGACCGTTCTCGTAGCGCAGGCTCAGGCTCAGCCCGTCGATCTTGGGCTCCGATGTATAGGCCAGCGGCGCGTCCGGGGCGAGGCCGAGATAGCGGCGAATCCGCTCGTCGAACTCGGTGATATCGGCGTCGTCAAACGCGTTGGCCAGCGACAGCATGCGCACCGCATGGGCCACTTTGGAAAACCCTTCGGCCACCGCCCCGCCCACCTGTTCGCTTGGGCTGTCGGCCCGTTTGAGCGCGGGAAACCGGGCCTCGATGGCCAGGTTCCGGGCCTTGAGGGCATCATACTCGGCATCGGATATGTCGGGCGCGTCGTCGCGGTGATAGGCGGTATTGGCCGCCTCCAGAACCTGCGCAAGCCGCGCCAGTTCCGCCTCGGCCTGCGCCTCGGTCAGAGCCGCCACATCCAGTTTGCTGAAATCGCTCTCCGACACCGGCATGCCCCCAAAACGCCAGAGGCCCGCATGGCCCCGTCACCTCTCAGAGTGATAGGGCCGACACGGGCCAAGGTCCAGAGCAGGCAGCACATGCCCGCGCCCTCGCGAAGCGGCAGATGCCAGGTTCAGGCGCCGATGGCCAACCGCTGTTCATCCTGTTCTTCCGGAGTGGGGTCGCGCAGGACATAGCCCCGGCCCCAGACCGTCTCGATGTAGTTGTTGCCACCCGTGGCCTCGCTCAGCTTCTTGCGCAGCTTGCAGATGAACACATCGATGATCTTCAGTTCCGGCTCATCCATGCCGCCATAGAGATGGTTGAGGAACATCTCCTTGGTGAGGGTCGTGCCCTTGCGCAGGCTGAGCAGCTCCAGCATCTGGTATTCCTTGCCGGTCAGGTGCACAGCCTTGCCGCCGACATCCACCGTCTTGGCATCGAGATTGACGTGATCATCCCGGTTTTGATGATCGATTGCGAATGCCCTTTCGAGCGCCGGATGATCGCGTGAATGCGCGCCACCAGCTCATCGCGGTGGAACGGCTTGGTCAGGTAATCATCCGCGCCAAAGCCAAAGCCCTTGAGCTTATTTTCGTTGTCGTCCGAGCCCGACAGGATCAGCACCGGCGTCTCCACACGTGCCATGCGCAGCTGCCGCAGCACGTCATGCCCGTTCATATCCGGCAGGCCAAGATCGAGTAGGATCAGGTCGTAGTCATAGAGCTTTGCGAGGTCGATCCCTTCTTCACCAAGGTCCGTGGTATACACGTTCAGATTGGCATGGGTCAGCATCAGTTCGATGCTTTTCGATGTGGTCGGATCGTCTTCCACCAAGAGAACGCGCATTAGAAATCTCCGCTTGAGCATACTGTTGCCGATCAAACTGGCGAAAATTGGTTAATCACTGGTTACCGCTGAAGAACATTTTGTGATTTCTACTCAGGGTTGTTTATAGTTTTTTAGCGCAGTGACCTTCAGCGCCTCCTCTCCATGCAGGCTAACGGCACGCAACCATTCATGAAATTCATCCTGGCTGATCTGATAGCGCATCAGCGCCTCTTCCTGGCTGATCAGCCCGTAGAGCACCCCGCGCACAACCGCCAGTTTGCGCGAGGCCACCCAACGCCCGGTGTCGGCGCCTGGCAGATCGGCCTGACTGAAGCTCGTTCCATCCGGCAGGGTTACGGTGCGCGGCCCATGAACTTTTTTGAGATACATTGCTCTCACCCTCTCAAGATGCCGTCAGACTGCGCGGATCAGTTTAACGCCGGGTGAAACCGTGGCGCCTAGATATCTCGGATTTTCCTAAACCCTGCCCATAATCCACGCGCCATGACTTTCCCCGCCGCGATGAAAGCCCTATATACCCCTCGCAACCGCAGGAGCCGCAGCATGTCGCTGGATCAGAGCCTTAACTCGCTTGGCCTGCCCAAGCCCCCCGCCGAGACGCGTGTCGTCGTGGCGATGTCGGGTGGCGTGGACAGCTCTGTCGTGGCCGCGCAACTGGCCGAGGAAGGCTATGACGTTGTGGGTGTGACCCTGCAGCTTTACGATCATGGCGCGGCGCTGGCCAAGAAAGGCGCGTGCTGTGCGGGTGTCGATATCCATGACGCGCGCCGCGTGGCTGAGGATATGGGCTTTCCGCATTACGTGCTGGATTACGAAAACATCTTCAAGGATGCCGTGATCGACGAGTTTGCCGACAGCTACCTGGCCGGGGCCACGCCGGTGCCCTGCATCCGCTGCAACGAGCGGGTGAAATTCAAGGACCTGCTGGAGACGGCGAGGGATCTGGACGCCGATTGCATGGCCACCGGGCACTATATTCAGCGCAAGGAGGGCCCGAACGGCCCCGAACTGCACTGCGCCGAGGATGCGAACCGCGACCAGTCCTATTTCCTGTTCTCGACCACGCCCGAGCAACTGGCGTTCCTGCGCTTCCCGCTGGGGCACCTGCCATCGAAGGACGCCACCCGGGTGCTTGCCGCCAAATACGGGCTGGTTGTCGCCGACAAGCCGGACAGCCAGGACATCTGTTTCGTGCCGAACGGGAACTATGCGTCGGTGATCGAAAAGCTGCGCCCCGGGGCGGCGGAGCCGGGCGAGATCGTGGATGTGGACGGCAACGTACTGGGCAAACATGACGGCGTGATCCACTACACGATCGGCCAGCGGCGCGGCCTTGGCATCGGCGGGCTGGCCGACCCTCTCTATGTGGTCAAGCTCGACGTGGACGCCAAGCAGGTCATTGTCGGACCAAAGGAGATGCTCAGCACGCGCACCATCCCCGTGCGCGAAATCAACTGGCTGGGCGACGCGCCGTTCGACAGCCAGAGCGAATGGCATGTCTCGGTCAAGGTCCGCTCCACCCGCCCCCCGCGCGAGGCCATCATCCGGCCGCTCTCGGCGACCGAAGCCGAGGTGGAACTGCTCACCCCCGAAGAGGGCGTTTCTCCGGGACAGGCCTGCGTGTTCTACGAAACCGGCGGCACCCGCATCTATGGCGGCGGCTGGATCTGGCGCGGATACTGAGCGGCAGGTGCGTGCAAGCACACACCCTACATCCTATCCCGTAGGGTGCGTGATTTCACGCACCATCACGCCCGCTTGTCGCCGATCTGCGCCACGCCCAGCACGTCTAGCACCTTTGCCTCGATATCGGCGGCATTCATGCCTGCCACCGCATACATATCTGCCGGGCTCGCCTGGTCGATAAAGATGTCGGGCAGCACCATGGAGCGGAATTTGAGCCCCCGGTCGAACACCGCATGGTCGGACAGCAGCTGCGCCACGTGAGAGCCGAAGCCGCCCACTGCCCCCTCTTCGATGGTGATCAGCGCTTCGTGACTGGCGGCCAGCTCCAGGATCAGCGCCTCATCGAGCGGCTTGGCAAAACGCGCATCCGCGACCGTGGGTGTCACGCCGCGTGCGCGCAGCGCCTCGCTGGCGCGCAGCACCTCGCCCAGACGTGTCCCGAAGCTCAGGATCGCGACGCGCGCGCCCTCCTGCACCATGCGTCCCTTGCCGATATCAAGCACCTGCCCGCGCTCGGGCATCTCTACCCCCTGCCCCTCGCCACGCGGGAAGCGGAAGGCAATCGGCCCCTCGTCATGGGCGGCGGCGGTGGCGACCATATGCTTCAGCTCGGCCTCATCAGCGGCGGCCATGACCACAAAGCCCGGCAGGTTCGCCAGATAGGCAATGTCGTAGGCCCCCGCATGGGTTGCCCCATCGGCGCCCACCAGACCCGCCCGGTCAATCGGAAAACGCACCGGCAGGCGCTGCAGCGCCACATCATGCACCACCTGATCATAGCCGCGCTGCAGGAAGGTGGAGTAAAGCGCACAAAACGGCTTCATCCCGCCCGCCGCGAGCCCTGCGGAAAAGGTCACTGCGTGCTGCTCGGCGATGCCCACGTCAAAGCAGCGGCTCGGATAGCGCTCGGCAAAAAGGTTCAGCCCCGTCCCATCCGGCATCGCGGCGGTGATGGCGCAAATCTTGTCATCCCTTGCGGCCTCTTCCAGCAGCGCATCGGCAAAGACACGGGTATAGCTCGGCGCGTTGCTCGGCGCCTTGATCTGCTTGCCGGTCAGCACGTCGAACCGCGCCGTTGCATGGCCGCCGTCGCGCGCGGCCTCGGCCGGCGCATAGCCCTTGCCCTTGGTCGTGGTCACGTGAATGAGGATCGGCCCGGTCGCCCGCGCCTTCACCGTGCGCAGCACCGGCAGAAGCTGGTCCATGTCATGCCCGTCGATCGGGCCGACATAGGAAAAGCCCAGCTCCTCGAACAGCGTGCCGCCCACGGTCATGCCCTTGAGCATTTCCTTGGCCCGTTTCGCCCCCTCCTGGAACGGCCCCGGCAACAGCGACACCGCCCCCTTGGCCGCGGCCTTCAGCTCCTGGAACGGCTCGCCCGCGTAAAGCCGCGACAGATACGATGACAACGCGCCCACGGGCGGCGCAATGCTCATCTCATTGTCGTTCAGAATGACGATCAGCCGTTTTTTCAGATGGCCTGCGTTGTTCATCGCCTCAAAGGCCATGCCCGCTGACATCGCCCCGTCGCCGATCACCGCAATCGCATCGCCGTGGCCCGTGTCGCACAGCCCACCCAGATCGCGCGCAACGGCAAATCCCAATGCGGCGCTGATCGAGGTCGAGCTATGGGCCGCCCCGAACGGGTCATATGGGCTTTCCGAGCGTTTGGTGAACCCGCTCAGCCCGTCCTTCTGCCGCAAGGTGCGGATGCGGTCCCGCCGCCCGGTCAGGATCTTGTGTGGATAGCACTGGTGGCTCACATCCCAGATAATCTTGTCGCGCGGGGCGTCCCAGACATGATGCAGCGCCACGGTCAGCTCGACCACGCCCAGCCCGGCCCCCAGATGCCCGCCCGTCTCTGAAACGGCCGAGATCGTCTCGGCGCGCAGCTCATGGGCAAGCTGCACCAGCTCTGCATCGCTGAACTGTTTGAGATCGGCAGGGGTCGTCACCCGGTCCAAAAGCGGTGTCTCTGGGCGGTCGGTCATATTTTCCCCTCCCCGGGGATCCTCTCAGGTCTGGCGAGCGATAACGAACTGCGCCAGCCGCTGCAAGCTCTGGGCCTTGTCTCCGTAACAAGAGATAGCGTCACAGGCCTGATCCACAAGGGATTGCGCCCGGCGTTTCGCCGCCTCCAACCCCAGAAGCGACACGAATGTGGCCTTGCCGGCGGCGGCATCCTTGCCCACGGCCTTGCCCGCGGCCTGCGCATCGCCGGTCACGTCGATGATGTCATCCTGGATCTGGAAGGCCAGCCCCAGCGCCTCGGCATAGGAAGCAAGCGCGCTCTCGTCGGCCTCGGCCAGGCGCGGCCCGGCCAGCGCGGCCCAGCGGATCAGAGCGCCGGTCTTGCCCGCCTGCAGGGTTGTGATCTCGTCCAGGGTCAGGGGGCTGTCCGCCGTCTCCGCCGCGATATCTAGCGCCTGACCCAGAACCATCCCCTGCCCGCCCGCCGCCTGCGCCAGCGTCAGGCCCAGATGCGCGCGCACGTCGCCGCTTGCGGACACGTCCGGATGCGCCACCATTTCGAACGCCAGCGCCTGCAAGGCATCACCCGTCAGCACCGCCGTCGCCTCGTCCCATTTGCGGTGCACCGTCGGCTGGCCCCGGCGCATGTCGTCATCGTCCATGCAGGGCAGATCGTCGTGGACAAGGGAATAGGCGTGCATCGCCTCGATCGCACAGGCCGGCCAGATGGACTGCGCCTGCGCGATGTCGTGCAGACGCGCGCTCTCCATCACCAGAAACGCCCGAACCCGTTTGCCCCCGCGCGTGGCATAGCGCATCGCCTGCGCCACATCGCCTGCACCGAACGGGGCCAGCACACGCTCGAACTGCGCGTCGACCGCGCGGCGGATCTCGGCCTGTCTCTCCTGCACGCGGGTTACATCCCCTCGACCGGGGTGGTTCCCGTCGGCTGGCCGTCGGCGCCCAGCGTGATCGCGGCGACCTTCTCTTCGGCCTCTTTCAGCTTGGCCTCGCACCGCGCCTTCAGCTCGGCCCCGCGTTCATACAGCTTGATGCTGTCCTCCAGCGCCACATCGCCCCGCTCCAGCTTGCCGACCACGGCCTCCAGCTCGCGCATGGCCTCTTCAAACGACATCTCGGAAATGGCGGCATCACTCATCGCAGGCGGTCCTTCAGCTCGGTTGCACGGGGCCACCCTAACCGCCCCGCCGGGGAGGTTCAATTCGGTTGACGCCCGTCCGCCCTTGCTTAAACATCCCCGCATGTCCGGCCCCACCCCTCCCTTGTCCGAGCTTGACGGCACGATGCAGATCGTCGCCCGCTTCGAGGAGGCCCGCGCCGCCGATCCCGCGCTGGCCGAGGCCGAGCTTGATGAGCTCAAACGCCTCGTGCCGGGCAAGCGCGCGATGCTGTCAGGCCGGTGGCAGGGCCGCGCCGCGATCTTCCGCATGCATCTCGATCCCGCCTCACACGCCCCCGGAAACGAATGGGCCGAGATGACCCGCGCCTGGCCGCATATGCAGGGCAAGACCCTGCGCATCGCCGAGCCGCTGCATGTCAACGAAGAGTTCGGCCTGCTGGTGATCGAGGACATTCCCGGCACGCCGCTGATGCAGCATATGTGGCATCTGGACCCCGCCGACCGCGCGCCCTGCCTGCCGCAGGCCGCCGCCTGGCTGCGCGCCTATACAGCGAATTCCGAGATCACCGCCAAGCCGCGCGCCGCTGTCTGGCTGCAGAAGGCCGCGGCCGCCGCCGCGACACAGCCCCACCCCAAGCTGCAACGCCGCGAGCGCAAGATCCTGCGGCACCTTAAGCGCCTTGCCCCGCTTTGCGATGACCTGCCCTGGCGCCACGCGATCAGCCATGGCGATTTCCACCCCAACAACCTGATCGTCGGCGAGGACCGTCTGACCGGCATCGATCTCGGCGGCTCCGCCACGATCCCGATCTACAAGGACATGGCCCGGTTCCTGATGCATATGGGCCGGCGCGGGCTGATCCCCTCGGGCGAGGCCCGGTTCGGGGTGGATGCACGCGGGATCGACGCCTTTGCCGGCGCCTTCTCGCTCAGCGCGCAAGAGCGTGACCTGATCCTGCCCTTCATGCTGGGGGTCGAGGCGCTCATCCGTGTCGAACATGCCGGGATCAAACGCGGCCGGGTGCGCCGCGCCGCGGAGATGTCGGACAGGCTGATTGCCGATCTCGACACGCTTTGAGCGGGGCCAAGAAAATTCGTACGAATTTTCTCCGCCAAGCTCACCGGCCTTTGAAAAGACCGCCCAGAATGCCCCGCACGATCCGGCGCCCGGTGGTGCCCTTCAGCTCCTTGATCACCACCTTGGTCATCGCCTCACCAAAGCTGTCGCCGCGCCGCCGCGTGCTGCGCGAGGTTGAGCGGGTCACCTTCTTGCCGCTGTAGCGCCGCCCGGCATTGAACTCGCGCTCCGCCGGGGTCAGGCTCTCATCCTCTTCGATACGCGCCTCTTCCGCCTCGGCCTGCCGTGCCGCCTCCTCGGCCCGTGCCGCCAGGATCTCATAGGCCGATCTGCGGTCCAGCACCTCGTCATATTTCCCCGCCATGGGCGAGGCCGCCATCACCGCGCGGCGCTCGGCCAGGCTGATCGGGCCAAGCTGCGACGACGGGGGCCGGATCAACGTGCGCTCCACCACGCCGGGCACGCCCTTGTCTTCCAGCATCGAGGTTACCGCCTCGCCTACGCCCACCTCGCGAATGGCCTGCGCCGTGTCGAAGCTCGGGTTCGGACGGTAGGTCTCGGCCGCCCGCGCCAGCGCCTTCTGATCCCGCGCGGTGAAGGCGCGCAAGGCGTGCTGCACCCGGTTGCCAAGCTGCCCGAGAATGTCTTCGGGCACGTCATCGGGGTTCTGGGTGATGAAAAAGACCCCGACCCCCTTCGACCGGATCAGTCGCGCCACCTGCTCGACCTTGTCGACCAGCGCATCGGGCGCATCGTCAAACAGAAGATGCGCCTCGTCGAAGAAGAAGACCAGCTTGGGCTTGTCCGGGTCGCCCACCTCCGGCAGGTTCTCGAAAAGCTCGCTCAGAAGCCACAACAGGAAGGTCGCGTAAAGCCGCGGACTGCCCATCAGCTTGTCCGCGGCCAGGATGTTGACCATCCCGCGCCCGTCCTCGGCGGTGCGCATCAGGTCGTCCAGCGCCAGTGCGGGCTCGCCGAAAATCTCCGTGCCGCCCTGGTTCTCCAGCACCAGAAGCTGCCGTTGAATGGCCCCCACCGATTGCGCCGAGACATTGCCATAGCGCAGCCCCAGCGCCTTGTTGTTCTCTCCGACCCAGACCAGCAGCGCCTGCAGATCCTTCAGATCCAGAAGCGGCATGCCCTCCTCATCGGCCACGCGGAAGGCGATGTTCAGCACCCCCTCCTGCGCGTCGGTCAGCCCCATCAGGCGGCTCAGCAGAAGCGGGCCCATCTCGGCCACCGTGGTGCGGACCGGATGGCCCTGATCGCCGAAAAGATCCCAGAAGGTGACCGGAAACGCCTCATAGCTGTAATCGTCGAACCCGATGGTGGCCGCGCGCTTGGTGAAGGCGTCATGCAGCTTGAAGCCGACACTGCCCGAGGCCGCCAGCCCCGACAGATCGCCCTTCACATCCGACAGAAACACCGGCACCCCCGCCTTCGAGAACCCTTCGGCCAAAATCTGCAGGGTCACAGTCTTGCCGGTGCCCGTGGCCCCCGCAATCAGCCCGTGCCGATTGGCATATTTCAGCCTGAGCCCCTGCTTTTCACCATAATCTGGCCCACCGCCGCCAATAAATACCTGATTTTCCAAGGGCTTGCTCCGCTGTCTCACTTTTTCCACGGTCTGAACATACAAAGTTAAGATTTCCGCGCCAGTATGAATATCGCTTCGGGGCGCATGTCCTCTTGCCCTGAAGTGACTTCCTCCCTGTCAGACTGGCCGCGCCCCTGGGTGCGGCCTTTTTTTTGCTTTGTTTACATGCATCTTAGGCTCATGATTCTTTTTCTGACTTTTTCCAATTTTGCCTGTTGACGGTTACCGGTAACTGTCATAGCGTCCGGCATACAAAGACTAAGTCGGCCAGTCCGGCAGGGAGATAACATCGGCGTTTTCAAACGCTTCATTGAAAGAGGCCCTTGGGCCTCTTTTGCTTTGGGGGCGCAGCGCGTTGCCGCCACCTGACTCAAAGAAAAGCGGAATTCCGCCTTGAACCCCGGGCGGGGCTGCGATTATCTCCTGACTCAATTGCTGCGCCATGTTAGAGCGCGATTTGACCAGAACCGATAGGATTAGGGGACCATGTCCAAACTACTTTACACCCTGCCGATGCTGGCCCTGCTGGGCCTCGCCGGTGCCGTGCAGGCGCAAGACAACACCGCCGCAACCACCGAAGAACCCGCTGCCGAAGGCACTGAGACCTCCGGGGCCGATACCGGGCTCGACATGGGTCAGGAGGTCGTCGAAGACCCGACCTATATCAAAGCGGAGTACGGCGACTGGCAACTCAAATGCTTCCGCTCGGAGGCCGAGGAAGACCCCTGCCAGATGTTCCAGCTTCTGCGCGAAGAGAGCGGCAACCCGATTGCCGAGTTTTCCCTGTTCCGCCTGCCCGAAGGCAGCCAGGCCGTGGCCGGGGCCACCATCGTGGTGCCGCTGGGCACGCTTCTGACCGAACAGCTCAAGATCGCTGTCGATAGCGGCAAGGCCAAGGGGTATTCCTATTCCTTCTGCAGCCTTGTGGGCTGTTACGCGCGCATCGGCCTGACCAAGGCCGACCTCGACGCCTTCCGGCGCGGTATCGCGGCCAACCTGACCATCGTCCCGGCGCAGGCCCCTGACCAGCAGGTGACGATCAAGGCATCGCTGAAGGGCTTCACCGCCGCGTTCGAAAACGCCTCGGTGCTGGAAAACTGAATTTTTCCCATCGCCGGACATGAAAGAGCCGCCCCTCTTCGGGGCGGTTTTTTTATGTCGGGTTTGCGGGGCTTTGCTGCCGTTCAAGCGTCGCGCCACAGGCGGCCCATGACCAGCCCCCTACCTGGGCTGGCGATGGGCCGGGCGCTTCGCGCTGTTAACCGGCCTGTTGTGCATCGCTCGAAGGTCCGCCAAAGGCTCGTTGCCGCCAATCGCTGCAATACGCATGAACGTCCGGTCTGAATGAGAGCAGCTGCACGGTCTGGGTGCCTTCACCGGCAGCAACGCGGGGTTTTGCAGCCGTTGAAATCCATCACAGGAATGTCCGTTTTGAGTATTGCCAACCAACTGAATCAGCGCCGTTGGTTGGCACGAAAACCGAAAGGAGAGAGCCAGGGAGCCAAGAAAAAGATGCGGCCCTGATCGTTGGCCGAGAGCCTGTGAAACAGATATTTCGTTGTGTAGAGCCGTTTTTCCAATGCCTGATCGGGGTGTCTTGATCCATTCACAGCCGCCACAATCGCAACACCGAAAAACAACACGAGTGCTAGATCGTACACCAGAGGCACAAGGTGATGGTTGCTGAAAAGGAAAAATACCGTCATCGCGATGAATGCCGGGGTGTTCCAGCGCGTCCAAAGCTTCGACATCAGCGGCAGTTCCGGTGTGATCCAAAACAAGCTCGCCAGCACGAAAACCAGCAGGCAAGAAGAGAGCACAGGGGATAACACGCTTCCGACATTCAAAATGTCAAAAATGGCATTCAAAACCAGAACCGAACACCCGCAAGCCAACGCTATATAAAGCGCCCGCACCTTGGGAAGCCGGGGCTCGCGTTGTTTGCGAATGACAATCTCCGCGGCGTCTTCCATACACTCGGTCAAATGGCGACCGCTGTCGTCCGCCAGCTTTTTGGCGACAGCCAATTGGCTCAGTTCGGTCTTCGACAAGATCTGCCTCCGAAAATTGATTTCCGTATGTATAACCACTTTCTGAGGACGCAAAAAGCTGACATCGGCGGCAAAGTAGAAAACTGCGAAATGGGCTCGCAGCCGCGTATTGCTCGCGCAGCGATGACCGGCTTCAGGCATTTCTGATGAGCCGCCTCATCTGACCGGGTCGGGCTCAAAACCGCCAGTCACCCGGTCATCAAACCCGCTTCAGCGCCAGAACCGCATTGAGCCCGCCAAAGGCAAAGGCGTTGCTCAGCGCCACCTCGACATGCGCCTCGCGCGCCTCGTTGGGCACCACGTCGAGCGCGCATTCCGGGTCCGGCTCCTCATAGCCGATGGTGGGTGCGATCACGCCGTCGCGCAGCGCCATGATACAGGCCAGCAGCTCCACCGCCCCGGTGCCGCCAATGAGATGCCCGTGCATCGACTTCGTGGACGACATCATCAGCTTGTCCGCATGCGCCCCGAACACATCCGCCACGGCGGCACTTTCGGTCTTGTCATTGGCCGCCGTGCCGGTGCCGTGGGCATTGATGTAGCCCACCTCTTCGGGGTTCACCCGCGCATCCTGCATCGCGCCCTTGATCGCGCGCGCCGCGCCCTGCTTGGAGGGCATCACGATATCCGCCGCGTCCGAGGACATGGCAAAGCCGGCCACCTCGGCCAGCATCTCAGCCCCGCGCGCGCGGGCATGCTCGTATTCCTCAAAGACGAAAATGCCGGCCCCCTCGCCCTGCACCATCCCGTTGCGGTTGGCCGAGAACGGACGGCACGCATCCTTCGACATCACGCGCAGCCCTTCCCAGGCCTTGACCCCGCCGAAGCACAGCATGCTTTCCGACCCGCCCGCGATCATCACCGGGGAAATCCCGCCATGCACCATCTGAAAGGCCTGCGCCATTGCGTGATTAGAGCTGGCACAGGCGGTCGCGACGGTAAAGCTCGGCCCCTTCAGGTTGAACTCCATCGACACATGGCTCGCCGCCGCGTTGTTCATCAGCTTGGGCACGACAAAGGGATGCACCCGGTTCTTGCCTTCCTCATAGACCGAGCGGTAATTTTCATCGAGCGTTGTCATCCCGCCGCCCGAATTGCCCAGCACCACGCCCGCCCGCGCCGCTAGCTCTCCGGCAAATTCCAGCCCCGCCTGCGCAATCGCCTGACGTGCCGCGATCAGCGTGAACTGGGTGAACCGGTCATACAGGGCGAGTTGCTGCCGGTTGAACCGGTCCTCGGGCTCATAGCCCTTCACCTGCCCGCCAATGCGGATGGCCAGCCGCTCCACATCGCGAAACTCCAGCTCCGAGATGCCACAGCGCCCCTCGCGCATCGCTTCCAGCGTCGAGGGCACATCCTGGCCCAGGGCATTGATCGTGCCTGCGCCGGTGATCACCACCCGTTTCACGACTGTTCTTTCACCAGCTGTTCGATCCCCGCCACAATGGAGGCCACGCTTGAAATGTCGAAATCGCTCTCGCTGGGCGCGTTGGCATTGAACGGCACCGAAATGTCGAACTCTTCCTCGATGGCAAAGATGCTCTCCACCAGCCCCAGACTGTCGATGCCGAGGCTTTCCAGCGTGCTCTCCATCGTCACATCTTCCGGCTCAAGCACCGCCTGTTCGGCGATGATGTTGATGACGCGATCCCTGATGCTCATCTGCGACTACCCTATCGGACTTGCTGCGCCGGATTTAGTCGCTCTTTCCGCCTTTTAAAACCGTTTTCTTGAGGGCTGCGACATCAGCGAAGAGCCGCCCCAGCCGGCGCTGATATTTGTAGAGCTCGATCTGCGTGTCCATCTTGGTGGCGGGGTATCCCATCATCACCCGCCCATCCGGCACGTTCGAGATCACCTTGGTGCCGCCCGACAGCACCACATTGCTGCCAATGCGCGTGTTATCGGCCACCGCCGAACGCCCGCCCATCACCACGTTGTCGCCCAGCGTCACAGAGCCTGCCAGCCCGGCCATGCCGCAGATCAGGCAATCGGTGCCGGTGATGCAGTTATGGCCGATCTGCACAAGGTTATCGATCTTGGTGCGTGCGCCGATCACCGTGTCGCGGATCGTGCCGCGGTCAATGGTGGTGTTGGCCCCCACCTCGACGCCATCCTGAAGCCAGACCGAGCCGAGCGAGTGAATGCGGGCATAGGCCTGTGCCTCGGCATCTCCGGTATCCTTCAGCGTCTCGCGCACCTTCTCGATGGCCGAGACCTCGGGGGTGACATAGGAAAACCCGTCGCCGCCGATGACCGCCCCCGGCTGCAGGATGACGCCCCGGCCCAGGCGCACGCGCGCGGCCACCCTGGCCCCTTCGCGCAAGGTACAGCCCTCGCCGATCTCTGCCCCGACCCCGACAAAACATTGCGGGCCGATCACCGATCCGGCGCCGATCCGTGCGCCACGCGCAATCACCGCCAGCGGGCCCACCGTGACCCCCTCGCCCAGCTCCGCACCGGGATCGATCACCGCCGACGGGTGCACGACACCCGCCTCCCAGCCCTCACCGGGGTCCAGCATCTGCGTCAGCCCCGCCATGGCATAGCGCGGGCGCGGCACCAGAATCGCTGCCTCCAGCCCCAGCGCCTGCCAGTCGGCCCCGGCCCAGAGCATGGCCGCACGGGCCTGCCCCTGCCCCAGAGCCTCGGCATAGGCGGGCTTCATCGCCAGCGCCAGATCGGTCGCGCCCGCATCCGCAGGCTCCGCCGCACCGGTCACCTCAATGTCAACGGCGCCAAAGGCCTCCGCCTCCAGCGCCGCTGCAATCTCTTTCACCGAATGGGCCATACTCGCCTCCCGCCTTTGCGGGCCGGTTTAGCCCTGAATGTCAGGCAGGGAAACCCCCTCGCGTTCCAGCGCCTGCCAGATCAGCGCATCGCGGCCATAGACATCGTCGCGATACTGCGCGCGCCCCTTGGCGTCGATGAAGGCCGTACGATACATGATATGCACCGGCAGCGGCTGCTCCAGATCGACCTTGGTTTCCGCCCCGGTCCTGAGCTTGGAATGGAACAGCCCCTCGGGGTCATCCGTCTGCTTGCTCAGAAGCTCATAGGCAAACTCGAAAGGCTGCTGAAGCCGGATACAGCCGTGGCTGAAGGCGCGCACATCGCGGGCAAACAGGCTCTTCTGCGGCGTGTCATGCAGATAGATGTTGTATTTGTTGGGGAACATGAACTTCACCAGCCCCAGCGCATTGCGCGAGCTTGGCGGCTGCTTGATCGCGTAGGGGAAGTTGCGCGCGGTATAGGCCGCAAAGTTGATATTGGCGCGGTTCACCACACGGCCACGGCTGTCATAGAGCCTCAGATGCCCCGCCGCGTTTGGGTTGCGCTTCATCATCGGCAGGTATTCCTTCGTGGCGATCGACCGCGGCACGTTCCAGGTCGGGTTGATCACCATGAATTCCATCACGTCGGAAAATTCCGGGCTGCGCCGGTCGCTCACATTCTTGCCCACCACCGCGCGGGTGGCAAAGGCGATGCGGTCATTCTCGACAATGCGCGCGCTGAAATCTGTGAGGTTCACCAGCACATGCCGATAGCCACGCCTCTTGTTGAACCAGCGTTCGCGCTCCATCGCCACGATGACCGATTTCAGCCGCTCCTCGGCGCTGACATTGATCTGCTTCATCGTGGTCGCACCGGCCACCCCGTCGGTGTTCAGACCGTGATCCTCCTGAAACTGCTGCACCGCCTTCTGCATCAGCCCGTCATAGCTGGCCGAGGCGCTGCGGCGCAGATAGCCCATGGCGATCAGCCGGTTGCGCAGGGCAAAGACCGCCGTCCCGGTATCGCCCGGCTCCAGCGATTTGGCCTGCACGGTCGGGCCCCACCCACCTTGGGTGATCAGATGCTCCAGCCGCGCCTTTTCTTTCATCAGGCGGGCATATTCGGTCGTACCGGGGGTCAATGAGCGGAAAAACGCGCGCGGGTTTTCGCGGCTCAGACGCTCCAGCGTCTTGGTGCGGTCGTCATAGGTGACCTCGCGCTTGATATCGCGCACCACCTCGGCCGGGATCAGCGCCCCGCTGCGCAGATCCTGCGCGAACCGCAGAAAGGTCTTGGTCAGCGCCACTTCGGCCAGGCCGCGGTCGCGCGGGCTGCCCACATCGCGCAGCATCGCATAGAGCGCATCGGCATCGTAGCGGTTCAGCGGCAGCCCATGCGCCTGTGCCCCCGACAGCGCCAGAAACAGCGCCTGACGCCGGGCCGCATCATCCTCATCCGCGCCGGTCCAGACCGGCTCATAATTATTTTCCCGATAGAAATCAGCAACATCGCGGTCGCTCGATGCGGCTTCCGCCACCGCCTGCTTGAACGCCGTCACCCCGGCCGCCACCGGCGCAGGCCCGGCAAACTGGGCCACTGCCACAGTCACAGCCAGCGCCACGCCCCGCAGCCCAGCCCGGCTCAATCCCAAAATCATTTCTGTCTTCCCCAAATTGTTCGCGCGTTAATATCAAAAACTACCTTTATTTTATCCCGCTCCGCACAGGCCGATGTCCAATCAAATCTCTGACAGATCGCCGAAAAAACCGTAAATCCGGGGCGAGTGTTGCGACGGCGACGCAGAGCCGCCTGCGCAAATCGAGCACATTAACCAATTTTTGCGCAAAAAAATGCCGAAAATTCTTGATAGTTCCCCTTGCGACAAAAACACCCTTTTTCGGTGATTCTTAATGTGCCATAAGAATACTGCATCTGGGGATGAGATGGCAGGGCCGCAAACTTGCGGCATAACAGGTAAGCGACGGGACAGGCGCTAGGTACATGACGGAATTTAGCTCGCTGAGCATGACGCGGCGTGGGGTTTTAGGGGCATTCGCAGCCACCACAATCGCAGCCGCTCCAACTTTTTCAAATGCAGCAGGGTTGCTTCGCGGTGCAGGCGATATTCGCCGCATCCGGATGACATCGCCGCGCACCGGTGAAAAGATAGACACGATCTACTGGATCGAAGGCAGCTACATCAAGGACGCCGTGAAAGAGATCACCCTCTTCATGCGCGACTGGCGCACCAATGACGTGCGCAACATCGACATTCGCACCATTGATATCATGGCTGCAGCCCATAACCTGCTGGACGCGCACGAACCCTATATGCTGCTGTCCGGCTACCGCAGCCCCAAGACCAACGCGATGCTGCGCTCGCGCTCGCGCGGGGTCGCCAAGAATTCCCGCCATATGAAGGGCGAAGCGGCCGATCTGCGGCTCAGCTCGCGCTCGGTCAATCAGATGTTCCGCGCCGCTGCCGCCTGCCGTGGCGGGGGCGTCGGCCGTTATTCGGGGTCCAACTTCGTCCATATGGACTGTGGCCCGGTCCGCACCTGGGGCAGCTAAAAAACCACTCGAAGTTTCATGTACAACCTGAAAGCACCGGTCCTTGTGGCCGGTGTTTTTTTTGGCCGGTTCGTGCCGCCTCCAGGTCTGGTTGAGGCCGCCTCGCTCTGAATGCACAGCTCGGGGAGCGGCAGGTCACGAACCTGCCAGACCGTCCCATCTGCGTGTTCAGCAAGCTGTAGGGTGCGTGTTCACACGCACCACCCGCCAGTGATTCCGCCAATCGAATGCCGGGCGTATCTGTGAACCGGATCCGCCGGGCAAAGGCCCCTGCAACCTCTTCGGGTCGCCTATCCGTGCTTGGCCTGCCGCGCGTCGCGCAGCCGGGCAAAATCATCGCCCGCGTGATAGCTCGACCGTGTCAGCGGCGTGGCCGAGACCATCAGGAACCCCTTGCCATAGGCCGCCTTCTCATAGGCCGCAAACTCATCGGGATGCACATAACGGTCAACCGGGTGATGCTTGGGCGTCGGTTGCAGGTATTGCCCGATCGTCAGAAAATCGATGCCCGCCGCGCGCATGTCGTCCATCACCTGATGCACCTGTTGCCGGGTCTCACCCAGCCCCACCATGATGCCCGATTTGGTAAACATCATCGGGTCCATTTCCTTGACCCGCTGCAACAGCCGCAAGCTGTGGAAATAGCGCGCGCCCGGGCGCACCGCCGGATAGAGGCCCGGCACGGTTTCAAGGTTGTGGTTGAACACATCGGGCCGCGCCTCAACGACCACTTCCAGCACGCACGGGTCGCAATGCAGGAAATCCGGCGTCAGAATCTCGATCGTGGTCTCCGGGCTGCGATGCCGGATGGCGCGGATGGTCTGGGCAAAATGCGCCGCCCCGCCATCCTCGATATCGTCGCGGTCGACGGAGGTCACCACCACATGGTTCAGCCCCAGCTTCTGCACCGCATCGGCCACGCGCCCCGGCTCGAACGCATCCAGCCCCTCGGCCGGCTTGCCCGTCGCGATATTGCAGAAGGAACAGGCCCGCGTGCAGACCTCGCCCATGATCATCATCGTCGCATGACCCTGGTTCCAGCACTCGCCCGCATTGGGGCAGCCCGCCTCTTCGCAGACCGTCACCAGCTTGTGCTCGCGCATGATCTTGTGCGTGTCCTGATAGCCTTTGCCGACCGGCGCCTTGACCCTGATCCAGTCGGGTTTCTTCAGTCGCGGGCTGTCGGGACGGCGCTGTTTTTCCGGGTGACGCTGCTCCGGGATTTTGAGGTCTCTCACGATTTATTCCCCGCGAATGGTTTCGTAACCTTGCGCAAATATAGTCCATAGCGGTGGGGAGTACCAGTTGCCCCAAGCCTCCGGGCAGACGGGAAAATGTAACCAGTGCCACCGCGTTTCAAGGTTATCTGGTGTTTCGGCCCGTGCCCGTTTTGGGTGCGGGCTCCTTTTTTTTGGCAAGCTCCAGCCGTGCCGCGTTTAACAATCTTTCGCCCACCCGCGCGAGGATTGACGACAATTCCGCGAACCATTCTTCACCCTGGCTGGAGGTGCGCCGCACAAGCCCGATCTGGCGGCTCGGCTCCGGTGCGGCAAAGCGTATCACGCGCATGTCCGGCGCGGCCCGCAGCTCTGCCACCGCCGCCAGTTCGGGAATCAGCGTCAGCCCGAACCCCGCCGCCACCAGCCGCGCCAGTGTCGGCAGCGATGACGCGCCGGTGTCGATCTGCGCATGGGAGCGGTTTCGCCCACAAACCTCCAGCGCCTGATCGGTCAGGCAATGCCCGTCCTCCAGCAACAGAAGCGGCGCCGCGCCCAGCCCGGTGGGCCGGAGCGCCTCGCTCTGCTCTCCCAGCGCCTCCAGCCGTGCCGCCGACCCGGCCAGAAGGAACGGATCCTCGAAAAGCGGCACCGCGATCAGCCCCTCCCCCACCACCGGCAGCGCCATCACCGCCGCGTCAAGCTGACCCGATTGCAACGCCCGGATCAGCCGGTCGGTCTTGGCCTCCTGCACCTGCACATCGAGCGAAATGTCTCCCGTGCGCAGCGCCTCCAGCACATCGGTCAGGATATAGGGCGCCACGGTCGGGATCAGCCCCAGGTTCAGCCGCCCGCTCAGCCCCCCGCGCCAGCGCGCCGCCTCGTTCAGCGCCTGCATCTCGGCCAGCACCCGCTCGGCATGGTGCAGGATCATCCGTCCGAACGGGGTCAGCACCGCCTCGCGCGCGCGCCGCTCGACAAGTGGCTGACCAAGGGCCGCCTCCATCTCGCGGATCTGCACGGACAAGGCCGGTTGCGACACATTCACCACCTCCGCCGCCCGGCCAAAATGCCGCTGCTCGGCCAGGGCCTTGAAATAGGTGAGTTGGCGGAAGGTCACATTCATAGGTTTTCATTATCGAAATCATATGAAACTGCAATTGGATTTTATCGCCTGCGCAATATCTAACTTAGAAGCATTCCAAAGAAGCGGTTGCCGATCTCTGCTCCGGCCTGACCGCTCTGACCAAACACAACCCAACCGGAGGACCTCATGGACGGCGAACTCAAATGCCCGATGCACGGCGCGCAACATGTCAGCAATCGCGACTGGTGGCCCGATCAGCTCAATCTGAAAATCCTGCATCAGAACGCCCCCGCAGGCGATCCGATGGATCCCGATTTCAACTATGCCGAGGCGTTCAAATCGCTTGATTTCGACGCACTCAAGCAAGACCTCTACGCGCTGATGACCGACAGCCAGGACTGGTGGCCCGCCGACTATGGCCATTACGGTGGCTTTTTCATCCGCATGGCGTGGCACGCGGCAGGTACCTATCGCACCGCCGACGGCCGCGGTGGCGCCGGCACCGGCCAGCAACGCTTTGCCCCGCTCAACTCCTGGCCCGACAACGGCAACCTCGACAAGGCCCGCCGCCTGCTCTGGCCGATCAAGCAGAAATACGGCAACAAAATTTCCTGGGCCGATCTCTACGTTCTCGCCGGGAACGCCGCGATTGAATCGATGGGCGGGCGCACCTTCGGCTTTGGCGGCGGCCGCGCCGATGTGTGGGAGCCCGAGGAAGATGTCTATTGGGGCTCCGAGGATGAGTGGCTCGCCGACAGCTCTGCCGAAAACAGCCGCTACTCGGGCGAGCGCGAGCTGGAAAACCCGCTCGCTGCCGTGCAGATGGGCCTAATCTACGTCAACCCCGAAGGCCCCGACGGCAACCCCGACCCGCTGGCTTCGGCCAAGGACATCCGCGAGACCTTCGCGCGCATGGCCATGAATGACGAGGAAACCGTGGCGCTGACCGCCGGTGGCCACACCTTCGGCAAGGCCCATGGCGCAGGCGATGCCGCCCATGTCGGCCCCGAGCCCGAGGCCGCCCCGCTTGAGGCCATGGGCTTTGGCTGGATGTCCAGCTATGGCAAGGGCAAGGGCCGCGACACCATCACCTCGGGCATCGAAGGCCCCTGGACCCCGAACCCCGACAAATGGGACATGGGCTATTTCGACGTGCTCTTCAAATATGACTGGGAACTGGTCAAATCTCCCGCAGGCGCCAATCAGTGGACCCCCATAAACCCCGACGAAGAGGACATGGCCCCCGATGCCGAGGACCCCTCCAAGAAGGTCCCGCTGATGATGACCACGGCGGATATGGCGATGAAGCTCGACCCGATCTATGGGCCGATCTCCAAGCGCTTCCACGAAAACCCCGAGGAATTCGCCGAGGCCTTCGCGCGCGCCTGGTTCAAGCTGACCCACCGCGACATGGGGCCGAAATCGCTCTTTCTCGGCCCGGAAGTGCCCGACGAAGACCTGATCTGGCAGGATCCGATCCCGGCCGTCGATCACGAGCTGATCGGGGATGCCGATATCGCCGCCCTCAAGGCCAAGCTGCTCGATTGCGGTCTGTCCAACGCGGAGCTCGTGCGCACCGCATGGGCGTCGGCCTCGACCTTCCGTGGCTCCGACAAGCGCGGCGGCGCCAACGGCGCGCGCATCCGTCTCGCTCCGCAAAAGGACTGGGAGGTCAACGAACCGGCCAAGCTGGCCGCGGCCCTCAGCGCCATCGAGGCCGTTCAGGCCGACTTCCAGAGCGGTGGCAAGCGCGTGTCACTCGCGGACCTGATCGTGCTCGGCGGCTGTGCCGCGGTCGAAGCGGCGGCGAAGGCCGCAGGCCATGACATCACCGTGCCCTTCACCCCGGGCCGGATGGACGCCACCGAAGAGCAGACCGACGCCGCAAGCTTTGCGCCGATGGAGCCGCAGGCCGATGGCTTCCGCAACTACCGCAAGTCCAACCTCGCGGCCCGCGACGAACACATGATGGTCGACCGCGCGCAGCTTCTGGGCCTCTCCGCGCCCGAGATGACCGTGCTGGTCGGCGGGATGCGCGTGCTTGGCGCCAATCACGGCGACAGCCAGCACGGCGTGCTGACTGACCGCCCGGGCCAGCTGACGGCGGATTTCTTCACCAACCTCATGTCGATGGATGTGGAGTGGAAACCGGCCGGTGACGGCTCTTACGAGGCGCATGACCGCGCCGGTGGCGGCGTCAAATGGACCGGCACCCGTGCCGATCTGGTCTTTGGCTCCAACTCGCAGCTGCGCGCCATCGCCGAGGTCTATGCCCAGGACGACAACGCAGGCAAGTTCGTCCGCGATTTCGTCACCGCCTGGGTGAAAGTGATGGAAGCCGACCGGTTCGACCTGGCCTGAGCCGCACCGCGCTTATCTAACCGCAGTGAAACGCCCGGAGGATCCCCTTCGGGCGTTTTGCATCTCTGCCTGCACGGCTATAGCATGACAGGTATCTGAGCAGCATAAGGGCAACCAAGCATGGACTGGCAGGCACATCGCCGCGACGCACATCAGCTCGGGCAGATGCAGGAATATCTCAAGCAGATCGTCTATGGCGGCAATGACGGGATCGTCACCACCTTCGCCATCGTCGCGGGCTTCGCCGGGGCGCAGGCCGAAGGTGTCGCTCAGATCGGCGGGCTGGCGGTGCTGGTCTTTGGTCTCGCCAACCTCTTTGCCGATGCGGTCAGCATGGGGCTGGGCGAGTTTCTGTCCCTGCGCTCGCAGCACGATCTCTACCATTCCCGCCGCGCCGCCGAGCTGCGCGAGATCGCCGCCAACCCCGAACAGGAACGCATGGAGCTGTTTGAAATCCTGCGCCAGCGCGGCCTGCCCCCGGGCGAGGCCGACACCACCGCCACGATCCTGTCGCGCCACCCCGGCATCATGGCCGACCTGATGATGACCTACGAATTCGGTATGGTTGATCCCAACGAGGAAAGCCCGGCGCTCAACGGTATCTTCACCTTCTGTGCCTTTGTCATCTTCGGGGCCATACCGCTCGTCCCTTACTTCCTGCTGGCGCCGACGGCGACCACCTTCTACCTTTCGGTGCTCGCCACCGGGCTGGCCCTGGCCTCACTCGGTCTTCTGCGCTGGAACACCACCGGCGAGGACCTCTGGCGCAGCCTGTGGGAAACCCTCGCCGTTGGTGGCGTCTGCGCGGTTGTGGCTTATGGGGTTGGCTGGCTCGTCGGCGGCTAGGTGCCCCCAAATGGCCCGCCCCGAGAGGCACCGGCGTGCAGCGCCCCGATCAACCGATCATCCGCGCCGCCTCGCCCAGTTGCTCGTAATGCCGTCTGAGCCGCTGAAGCGCGATCCGCAGCACGATCTTGCCTGAGCGCGCGGACCAGTTCATGCGCTTCTCAATCCGTTCCAGCCCCTCCAGGTAACAGCAGCATTGCAGCGCCACATCGCCCAGACCCGGGCCCAGATCGCGCAGCGCGCCGATCACCCGGGCCCGCGCGGTGCTGCCCTCGGTGGGCGCGTCTCCGACCGCAGGCATGTCGAGATAGCTCTCCCAATCCTGTGCGCCGCGGCTTTCCATCTGCGCCAACTCGAAATCCTCGCGCAGCCGCTCTCCCGCACGCACCAGATCGTCGGTCAGAAAGCTCTGCCCGCTCTTGTCCCTGCGCCGCGCCAGCACGACCAGGGGCGATTCGGTTCCGCCATAGCGCCGCCGCCGCCCGCGCCGGGGCCCCGGATCGGCCTGCGCCGGAGGGGCCTCATGCCCCGGCCCGTCGAACCGGGCCTGCGCATCGGCAAATCCCAGCGCCTTGTTCTCCGCCTCGGCCATCAACCGGCTCAGCGCATCGCGCCCGGCGGATGAAATGGCATAGCGGGTGATCCGCCCCGTCTTGCCACATTGCAGCCAGCCCTTCAGCGCCAGCGCCTCGGCCACCTTTTTCTCGACGATCCCCGTCCGCGTGGGTTCGTTATCGGCGCTCTCGCGCACGATCACCGCCTTGTCCATGTTGTCGGCCACCACCAGAAGCGCGCCGCTCTCGCACAGGCGTCGCAGCACCCGCAGCGCCTGTTGGCGCAGTTCCCCCTCGGTCAGGGCGGGGTCGGCTTCGTGTTCGGCACTATGTGCAATCATCCGTGTCTCCTCTCTGGAAGAACCGGTACCTCGTAAAAATACCCGTCGGCCAAGCCGGTGCAGAGCCGCGTCCACCAGCGGGTCTTCGCGCCGGGTTTCAAAACTGCGGATTTGTCTCAGGACGGTCGACGCATGACAGCCCGCGCCACGCGCGAGTTCCCGGATGGGCAGGCCTGCTTCGGTATGGGCCAGATAATGCACCGCCGGGCGCGGCACCCAGTCGGGCACTACATCTTTCCACGCGGCCACTCTCGGACCGTTCCCCATTGTCTGAGCCTCCACATCTGCCACCCATCGCCCGGGCCTGTGTGATTATTCACAGGGTTATCCACAGGACGTTACTACCTATACGGGAAATCGTTATCGGTTCGTTAATTGTTTCCAACTTCTTAGCCATTGTATCGAAATGGTAAACGATCACGCAGAGGTGCGTTCGGTGATTTCTGACAAAACGCAACACCGCCTAAGGTTGTGCAATCAAGACCTTACGACACAGCGTTCCGCCGATGCGTGATGTCTTGGGCGCCCGGCGGGACCGAACAATCGGGAGTTCTTACATGCACCATCTGCTCGACAAGCTGAACGGAATCAACCGCCCTCGCCTTCTGATCCAGGCCGCCCGGATCGGCGCCGCCACCTATCGGCGCGATTTGCATCTGCGGCGTCTCTTCGGGCCCGCGCCGATACCGCACAGCAGCGAGAGCCTCTCGCGCCTGTTGGAGATGGAAACCAGCATGAACCGCCGCCGCAAGCTCTGCGACGCCGGGTATTCGGCTGCCGATCATGTGGATCTGCTGATCGCGCTGATGGGAGAGGCGCGGATCGTGCGCGCCGCCTATCCGCCGCGGATCGAACCCGCGCAGCCCATTCAGTTCAAGCCGGTCAAGGGATGACCCAATCGCGCCCCGGCCCGGAGGCCGGGGCGTGTGTTCCCTCAGGAGAAGGCGTCAGGCATCGAGGCTTTCTTCTCGGCCACGAACGCGGCCAGCGATTCGGCAATGCCCGGATCAAGCGCAGGCTGCTGATACTGCTCCAGCATCTGCTTCATCTTGAGATTGGCCAGCGTCATCGTATCGCGCTCGCCTTCTTCGGCCCATTGCTCGAACGGCTTATAGTCGAGCATATTGGTCCGCCAGAACGCGCTCTTGAAGTTCGCCTGCGTATGGGCGCAGCCCAGGTAGTGCCCGCCCGGGCCCACTTCGCGGATCGCGTCCATGCCCTGCCCGTTCTCATCCATCGAGATGCCCTTGGCCAGGTGATGCAGCACGCCCAGCTGATCGGCGTCCATGACGAACTTCTCGAAGGACGACACCAGCCCGCCTTCCAGCCAGCCGCAGGCGTGCAGCATGAAGTTCACACCCGACAGAAGGCCCATGTTCAGGCTGTTCGACGTCTCGTAAGCGGCTTGCGCATCGGGCAGTTTCGAGCCGGTGAACGACCCTGCCGACCGGTAAGGCAGCCCCAGGCGGCGGGCGATCTGCCCCGCGCCATAGGTGATATGCGCCGCCTCCGGCGTGCCGAAGGTGGGCGCGCCCGAGTTCATGTCGATCGAGGTCACGAAGGCGCCCATGATCACCGGCGCTCCGGCACGGCACAGCTGGTTATAGGCGATGCCCGCCAGCACCTCGGCCATCACCTGCGTCAGGGTGCCGGCCACCGTCACCGGCGCCATGGCCCCGCCAACGATAAAGGGCGACACGATACAGGCCTGGTTGTTCTCGGCGTAAACCTCCATCGCGCCCATCATCACATCGTCGAAGGTCATCGGCGAGTTGATGTTGATGAGCGAGGTCATCACCGTGTTGTCCTGCACGAACTCTTTACCAAACAAGAGCCCGGCCATATCCACGCTGTCCTGCGCGCGGCTGGGTTCCGTCACCGAACCCATGAAGGGTTTGTCGCTCAGCGTCATATGGGCGTGCAGCATGTCGAGGTGACGCTTGTTCACCGGCACATCCGTCGGCTCACACACCGTGCCGCCCGAATGGTGCAGCCATTTGGACATATAGCCCAGCTTCACGAATTTCTCGAAATCGGCCATCGTGGCATAGCGGCGGCCACCATCCATATCGCGCACGAAGGGCGGGCCATAGACCGGCGCCAGAACCAGGTTGCGCCCGCCAATCTCGACCGAGCGTTCGGGGTTGCGCGCATGCTGGGTGAAGCTGCCGGGCGCGGTCTTGATCAATTCGCGCGCGAGGCCACGGGGGATATGCACCCGCTCGCCCTGCACATCGGCGCCCGCCTGCCGCCAACGCTCCAGCGCCGCGGGGTTCTCGACGAAATTGACCCCGATCTCTTCCAGCACCGTCTCGGCGTTGGTCTCGATGATCTCCAGCGCTTCCTCGTTGAGCACTTCGAAGTTGGGGATGTTCCGCTCGATGTATTTTGCGGTCTCGATGCTGACGGCGGTGCGTTCCGCCCGGCGCGCGGCCCCGCCGCCTCCCCGTCCCCGTCTGCGTGCTGCTGCTTCGGTCATGTCTTTGGATACCCTTGCATGAGTTAAGCGCCCGGTTCCGGGCATGTTCTTCATGGCTTTTATAATAAGGCTTTGCGCGCTCGCGGAAGGAATCCGCCCTTTAACGCGTGAAAGCGACATTCTTCCTCGTTGCAATGTCGGAGAATTGTTTTGCGGTCCGGGCGCCTCTGTTCTGGCTGGCCTCCGATCCCGTCCTGTCGCAAACGCAGCCCGCCCCTCCCTCCGCGACGCCCAAGCACGGAAATGGATGTTGCGCGGGGTTTAGCGGACACTGACGTGAGAGCTGGAAGAGGCCCATCGTCAGCCCCCGGGGTGGCGATCCTGTCAGATGATCTAAAGCACTTTATCGCCGCCACACCCGCGCTTGAGACGAGCGAGGCCCCCAGCCCTGCCATATCGCCAGCCCAGGTAGGGGGGCTGGCGATGGGCCGGGCCGCTGCGCGGCTGTTAACCGGCCTGTGGGTCACTGATCGGGCGTCCGCTCAGCGCGCAGAGCCGCCATTAGAGCGCACATCAATTTGCGACGATCCGGCCGGATCTGTGACATCCCCCGCCGACAAGACAGCCCCTTTCACACCTGCGCCACCGCTGCATCCCCCTGCCCACTTGCCATAGCCCGCGCATGCGCCTACTAGGCAAACATGACCGATACATCGCACGACCGCCTTCTCATCATCGACTTCGGCAGCCAGGTGACACAGCTCATCGCGCGCCGCCTGCGCGAGCTGAATGTCTATTGCGAAATCCACCCCTATCAGAACGTGGATGACGCCTTTCTTGCCAGCTTCGCGCCCAAGGCCATCATCTTTTCCGGCGGGCCGGACAGCGTCACCCGCGAGGGCAGCCCCCGCGCCCCCGACACCGCCTATACCATGGGCGTGCCGATCCTCGGGATCTGCTACGGACAGCAGGTGATGATGCAGCAACTGGGCGGGCGCGTCGAAGGCGGCAAGATCTCGGGCGGGGGCGGCACGGCGGAGTTCGGCCGCGCCTTTGTCACCCCCACGGTGCAAAAGCTCGACCTGCTCAACGGCTGGTTCGCCGGCGATGACGACCGCGAGCAGGTCTGGATGTCCCATGGCGATCATGTCAGCCAGCTCGCCCCCGGCTTCGAGGTCTTCGGCACCTCGCCCAACGCACCCTATGCGATCACCGCCGACACCTCGCGCCACTTCTACGCCGTGCAGTTCCACCCCGAGGTGCACCACACCCCGAACGGCGCCAAGCTCTATGAAAACTTCGTGCGCGCGGCAGGGTTTTCCGGCGATTGGACGATGAAAGCCTATCGCGAAGAGGCAATCCGGCTGATCCGCGAACAGGTGGGCGACGGGCATGTGATCTGCGGCCTCTCGGGCGGGGTCGATTCATCAGTCGCCGCCGTGCTCATTCACGAAGCCATTGGCGACCAGTTGACCTGCGTCTTTGTCGATCATGGCCTTTTGCGCCTCAACGAGGCCGATGAGGTGGTCTCGATGTTCCGCGACCACTACAACATTCCGCTCATTCATGCCGACGAATCCGAGCTGTTCCTGGGCGAGCTTGAAGGCCAGTCTGACCCCGAAACCAAGCGCAAGATCATCGGCAAGCTCTTTATCGACGTGTTCCAGAAACATGCCAACTCCATCGAAGGGGCGGAGTTTCTGGCGCAAGGCACGCTCTACCCCGATGTGATCGAATCGGTCTCTTTCTCCGGCGGCCCGTCGGTGACGATCAAATCCCACCACAATGTTGGTGGGCTGCCCGAGAAGATGGGCCTGAAACTGGTCGAACCGCTGCGCGAGCTCTTCAAGGACGAGGTCCGCGCGCTTGGCCGTGAACTGGGCCTGCCCGACAGCTTCATCGGCCGCCACCCCTTCCCCGGCCCCGGCCTCGCCATCCGCTGCCCCGGCGAGATCACCCGCGAAAAGCTCGACATCCTGCGCCTCGCGGATGCGGTCTATATCGAGCAGATCCGCAAGCACGGGCTCTACGATGAGATCTGGCAGGCCTTCTGCGCCATCCTGCCGGTGCGCACCGTGGGCGTGATGGGCGACGGGCGCACGTATGACTTCGCCTGTGCGCTGCGCGCCGTCACCTCCGTCGATGGCATGACCGCGGATTATTACCCGTTCAGCCATGACTTTCTGGGCGAGACCGCCACGCGCATCATCAACGAAGTGCCGGGCATCAACCGCGTGACCTACGACATCACCTCGAAGCCGCCGGGCACGATCGAGTGGGAGTGATCCCGCCGCCCTGCAGATGACCGACGCCACCCCGCCCCCCGACGCGCATCCCGTCGCCGATACCGCCCATGCCCTGCGTGCGGCCGTCTGGATGCTGGGCTCCATCGCGTCGTTTTCTCTCATGGCCGTGGCGGGCCGCGCTGTCGCGCATGAGCTCGATACGTTCGAGATCATGATGTACCGCTCCATCGTGGGGTTTTTCATCCTGGTCCCGATCGCCGCGTCCCTGGGTCGGCTGGCCAGCGTGCGCAGCCACCGCATGCCGCTGCATCTGGCGCGCAATCTGGCGCATTTCACAGGACAGAACCTGTGGTTCTTTGCGCTCACCGCGATCCCGCTGGCGCAGGTCTTCGCGCTCGAGTTTACCTCTCCGCTCTGGGTGCTGATCCTGGCGCCGCTGCTGCTGGGCGAGAAACTCACGCGGATGCGCGTCCTCGCCGCCGCCCTGGGCTTTATCGGTATTCTCATCGTGGCCCGCCCCGCGCCCGAGACCGTCAACTGGGGCACGCTTGCCGCCGCCTGTTCGGCCATCGGCTTTGCGCTGTCGATGATCTTCACCAAACGGCTGACGCGCACCGATACGCTCACCTGTATCCTGTTCTGGATGACCGTCATGCAGATTGCCTTCGGCCTGATCTGTGCGGGGCTCGACGGCGATATCGCCCTGCCCAGCGGTCACACGGCCCCCTGGCTTGTCATCATCGGCATCGGCGGGCTGACCGCGCATTTCTGCCTGACAACGGCGCTCTCCATCGCGCCCGCCACCGTGGTGATCCCGGTGGATTTCGCCCGGCTGCCGGTCATCGCCGTGGTCGGCGTGCTGCTCTATGACGAGCCGCTCGACCTTTTTGTCATTTTAGGGGCGTTGCTGATTTTTGGCGGCAATTACCTCAACATTTGGTCGGAAACCCGCCGCAATCGCGCCTGAAACCCCGGTTTCGCCGCAAAAGTGTGTCCTTTGAACCGCCGTTACGTCACCAGTTTATCGTGACGTGGCGTCAAAGATTGACCGAAGTTCAAAGGCTTGTAGTAGTGACCGCCAAAGTGTGTTTCGGAGGAGAGCGAAATGAAACAACTCGCAATGGCGGCCTCAGTGCTGACCGTGGCGGCAGGTGCAGCCCAGGCAGGTGGCCTGGACCGGAGCTATACGCCGATCGACATGATTTTTGAAAAGGGCAACTACGCAGAGCTGTCCTTCGGCTTCGTGTCGCCCAGCATTTCGGGCGTGGACAACGCCTCGACCGTCGGCTTCCCGGCCAACAACTCGATCAGCAATATCGCTGGTGAGTTCGGCCTGGCCAGCGCCGGGATCAAACTCGATATGAGCGAGAAACTCTCGTTCTCGCTGATCTATGATCAACCCTATGGCGCCGAAACCCGCTATGGCGGCAACCCGGCCACCACCATGCTCGGCGGCACCGCAGCCGACGCCGAGACCCACGCCATCACCGCCCTGCTGAAATACCAGGCCACCGACCGGATCTCGGTCTATGGCGGCCCGCGGTCCGTGCGCGCCAATGGCAACATCACGCTGTCGGGCCTCGCCTATGGCGGCTTCAACGGCTACAACGTGAATTTCAGCTCCGACACCGGCTATGGCTATGTCGTCGGCGGCGCCTATGAAATTCCGAAAATCGCGTTCCGCGCGGCGCTGACCTACCATTCGGCGGTTGACCTTTCGATGGTCGCCACCGAAAGCTTCCCGGCCGCAGTCGGCGGCCCTGTGGGCATCCCGCTCACCCAGGGTGTGACCGAAACGGAAACGCCGCAGTCGATCTCGCTCGACGTGCAGTCGGGCATCGCCAAAGACACGCTGCTCTTCGGCTCGGTCCGCTGGTCGGAATGGAGCGCCTTCACCCTGACGCCTCCGGGCCGCAACCTGCCCACCGGCCTGCCCGCACCGGCACCCGCCGTGGTCAACGCCCCCGGCAACCTCGCGTCGCTGGACGACACGATCACCTATGAGATCGGCATCGGCCGCCGCTTCACCGACAAGTTTTCGGCCAGCATCGCCGTGAGCTACGAAGACGGTGGCAGCGACAACCTGGTGTCGCCCCTCGCCCCCACCAACGGCCAGACCGCCGTGACCCTGGGCGCGCAGTACAAGATCAGCGACGCTGTGACCCTCTCGGGCGGTGTGCGTTACACCATGTTCGGCAATGCCCTGCCGGAAACCGGCACGCCCGACACTGCGCGCGGCAATTTCAGCGACAACGACGCCATCAGCGCCGGCCTGAAGCTGGGTTTCCACTTCTAAGCCAGCCGACTGACGGCAACAGAACGCAAAGCGGCGCGGGGAACATTCTCCGCGCCCTTTTTCTTTTGTGCCGTGGCGGCCTGCCCCGCTGTGCTCTTGGTCGGTCGCACGGGCTGCTTTGCGGGACGTTGCTGCCGTTCAACCGACGCGCCACAGGCGGCCCAGGGCCAGCCCCCGGGATGGCGATCCTGACGGGCGTTCCGGGGCACTTTATCCCCGCCACATCCGCGCGCAGAACGAGCGAAGCACCCAGCCCCTCCATATCGCCAGCCCAGGTGGGGGCTGGCACCTGCGTCGATTACAGGCAATCGACTTTCGGTCGGTGGATGGGCCGGGCCGCTGCGCGGCTGTTAACCGGCCTGTTGTGTATCGCTCGAAGCTCCGCAAAGGGCGCAAACCCACCAATCACCTCACCGCTGCGCCCTTGTTGCAAACTCAAACGCCTGCCCATCGGGCCAACGGCACAAGGCCTTTTTGCGCTCCCCCCGGTGAGCCATACCGCCTTCAGGTGTCGGCAGAGGCGTCTGTCACTCCTGGCCCAGCAGCATCCGCTCCAGCACCCGGTTGCCTGCCTGCCCCAGATGCGTCTGATCCACATAGAGCGGCACGCCGTCCTCGTGCAGCACACAGGTGCCCGTGGCGCACAACGTCTCATGCGGTGCGAAAACCTGCATGCCCCGCTCCTTGGCCAGCCGCTCCAGCAGCGCCACGACGCGCCCGCCTCGCGCCTCATAGGCCTCCAGCGTGATCGGCGGCACATAGGTGCCAAACCACGCCTCGCGCAGCATCACCACCGGCACCGAATACGGGGCCACGGGCCAGAGGTTCATCACCTTGACCTCGTGCCGTTCCCCGATCTCATCCAGAAGCGCCGCAAAGGCCGGCTCGAAAATCTCGATATTGGGTCCCGGCAGTTCCGCGCCCGCGCGGTCCACCATCACCGCCTCGTTCGGGGTGTTGGACCGCTGATTGTCGTAGCCTTCGGCATAATAGGTCCAGCGCGCCATCAGATAGACAGTCATCGGCGGCGCGTCTTTCAGATAGGCCCGAACCCCGTCGTTGAACGCAATGCAGGTCTCCGCCCCGCCATACTCGCGCGAGATATCCGGCAGCGGCGCACAGGCGGCGGCGGTCGCCATGAAGCCGCGTTGCCCCGTGGCCTTGCCATAGGCGTCAAAGCCGGGCAGCGCGCTGTTGGCCATGCTGTCGCCCCAGACGATGTAATCCACCTCGCCCTCGCCCTCGGCGCCAATCCGGCAATACTCGTCCGGGCCCATCTTGTTCCAGCAATCGTCCCAGCGATCGTGGAAATTGCCGATCTCGGTCTTGATCTTCTGCATCGCCAGATCCTCGAAGCTCTCTTCCTTCGTGGACTGGTGCGACAGCCAGGCCGCCAGAAGCAGCAGGATCACCGTCTGCACCGCGAACATCGCGTAAAGCCATTCCTTGTGGGTGCGCACATTCACCCGGCGAATGGGCTGTTCGATCAGGTGATAGCTCATCGCCCCCAGCGCCAGCGACCCCAGAACCAGCCCGGTGCGGAACTCGTCGTTCAGCGCGCCCCACAGGGTCGTGGCATAGACGATCAGCGGCCAGTGCCACAGATAGGCCCCGTAGGATATCCGCCCGATATAGGCCATCGGCCGCGCCGCCAGCGCCCGGCCCACATACCCCTCGGCAGGCGAGGCCGTGGCGATCAGAAGCGCCGTGCCCAGCGTCGGGGCAAGGGTGATAAACCCGGGGTAAAGCCAGCTATCGTCGATCCAACCCACCGGCGCGATCACCAGCGCCAGACCGATCAGCGGCAGCACCGGCCCCCGGGGCAGCCGCCAGCCCCGCTCCAGCGCCACAAAGACCAGCCCGCCCAGGGCCAGCTCCCACACCCGGAAGGAGGTGGCGAAAAACCTCTGGTCGCGCAGATAGATCTGCTGTCCCGACAACAGCGCCAGCGCCAGCGAGATGACAAACCCCGCCACCAGCATCCGCGTGAATGCCGTCAAGGACCGCCGCGTCAGCAGAATGAGGATCGGCAGCACGATGTAGAACTGCTCTTCGATCGACAGCGACCAGGTGTGCAAGAACGGGTTCTCATGCGCATCCTGATTGAAATATCCCTGACTGAACAACAGGTTGTAGTTGTTTGTGAAAGTAACTGACCCGATCAGATTGGCATAGATCTCGGCCAGATCCTCGCGCAGGAACAGCATATGCGCCACCAGCGCCGTCACCAGAAAACAGGCGAAATACGCCGTCGACAGACGCCGGATGCGCCGCGCGAAGAAATCCGTCGCCGAATAGGTGCCATCGCGCAGCCGCAGATAGGTCTGCCCGCAGATCAGATAGCCCGAGAGCACAAAGAACACATCGACGCCCACATAGCCGCCGGGCATCGACGGAAAGCCCACGTGAAACAGGATCACGCTCACCACCGCGATGGCGCGCACCCCGTCCAGCTCTTTGCGATAGGCAAGATCGTGCATCGGCCTCAACTGCGTTCACGGCGGGGTTTGGCCAAATGCCTAGGGCAATGATTTCGCGTCCAATTCCCTGACCCCCAAGGGTGCCCCTGCTCTAGCGGATTGGCGCCCGGATGATCAAGCCTCTTGTGAGGTGCACAAAGACCCGGTGACGGCGGCCATGGCTGAGGCCGTACCGCCGCCCTCCGCCCGCGGTCCGACTTATCCCGCTTCTTTGATCACCATACCAAAGCTTGTGCAGACATAGGTAATCTCGGGAAAGAGGATGAGCTGCTGATAAATCTGATGCGGATTGGTCGATGCGACCACCACAAAGCCCTTCACACCTTCCAGGATCTTGGTCAGCTGCCCCAGATGCACCGGCTTCCCGTCCTGCCCGGGCAGCACGACAATGCGGTCGACCGCGATGTTTTCGGCGTCGAGCTTGTGCTGTATTCCCTCGATTTGCGATTGCACCCCGACAATCGTCACCGACAGGTTGTTGCGCTTGATATAGTCCACATCCCGTGCCTTCGCGGCCTGCATCGCGGCCAAGGCCGGTTTTCTTTCCGGAAGCGGCTGGGTGTATGGCGTTACCTTTGTCGCATCGCTCGGATTTTCCCTGAAAAACGCCGTGCGCGAGCGCAGGAAGTTACTCCGGTCATGAATGCGCTGATGATAGGGAAAGCCCAGCTTGGCCATCAGCTCGATCATGTCGTCCAGCGACAACCAAACGGAAAATGTGTTGCCGATCCCGGTCCGCGGCCGCCTCAGAACGCCGTCTTCTTCTTCGTCTTTCGTATTCGCTTCCTTGAACTCGATGCCCCGGATGGACAGCCCATGCGCGTCGATCACATGCGGATTGGACAGCGAATTCACAAACGGCGTTGCTGACACATCCTCATGGTCATACGGCATCCGGTGAGAGTCGATATAGATGAAATCGCTTGCGTGTTCGGCACAGAGCTCAAGAAAGCCGATCGGATCTTCGAGATGATACAAGATGCCGGACGCAAAGATACCGCTGACCTTCCGGTACTTGGTCGCATCCATGACATTGCCCAACTCGTAGGTCACATTGGAAAACCCGATGAGATCACGGATGACATTCGCCCGGTTCAGCGCCCCCGCGCGCCCTTCGACACCATGAACGTTTGAGCCCATCTGCGCGATGCCCAGCGTCGTCGAGCCTTCGCTGGACGCAAGATCCAGAAACGAACATTCTGACCAGTCCTTGCCGGCCCGCACGCGATTGAACTGGGTCAGGAACTCCTCGGGACGCGGATCGTAACTGGATACATATGTTGGAATGAAGGAGCCATCCGGAAGCGCGGTCGAGTACACGTTATCCGGGCTGCCCAGGGCATAAAGTTCGTCATATGCGTTTGTCATCTGCAATCCCTTTTCGCCAATCAGGACCCGAACGGGCCAGTTGGCCATCGGTGTTGCAGATTTTCACACGGCTATCAAGCGCATTGGCGCGGCGTTCGCCGGTGCATTGCCCTGCCAGCTGGGATTGCGGGCCCACCAAACCGGATCGCCCTTCAGTTGCACGTCAAAATGGTGGGGGCATGATCCGCCATGCCCTGCATGTCAATCGGGGCGCGACAGGTGCGTGCAAGCACACACCCTACATCCTACCCCGTAGGGTGCGTGATTTCACGCACCATCAGAGCGCAAACAACCGTCCCGGCCCCCAGCCCCTGGCGTCAACCCCGCCGATCCGCAAAAGGTCCCAGACCAGCGCCAGGTTCGAACTGATCACCGGCAGGCCCAGCTCGGCCTCGGCCTCCTCGATGATCCCGAAGGCGCGCAGGTTGGTGCAGCTGGCAAACACCGCCTGCACCCCATCGATGCGGCCCGCCTCCAGCACCGCCTCGAGCGTCGAGGCCTCGCTGATCCGGGCCACGTTCGGGTCGATCTCCTCGCCAAAGCTGATCTCCTTCAGCGTCTCGATCCCGTGCTGCGCCAGAAACGCCCGCATCGGGCCCGCCACCTGCGACGTGTACGGCGTCACCAGCCCGATCTTCTCGGCCCCCAGCGCGCCAAGCGCCCGCATCACCCCCGTGATCGGATTGGTCACCGGCGCCTTGCCCTGCGCCGCGATGCTGCGCACCTGCTCCTGCACCGCCTCCGGCCCCATCATCACCGAGGCCGAGGTGCAGCCATAGGCAATCGCATCCAGGCCTTCGGGGAACAGCTCGACCGAGGCCGGGATCAGCACCTCCATCGCCTTCAGGCTCTCCGGGGTCACCGACGGGGCCGAATAAATCCGCGAATGGAACAGGCTCACCTCCCGCCCCTCGATGACCTGCCGCGCCTCGTCCTCCAGCGTCTCGTCTGTGCTCAGCACCACCATGCCAAGACGGGTCTTGGTGCGGGTCTCAAACTGATAATCTCTCATGCGGCACCTCTTGTCGCCGGTCGGCTCAGCACCCCTCCGGACACGCTCGCGCGGACGCCCGTGGTGCTTGGCCCCGATGTGGGAAGGCCGCGCAGCACGCGCACGGCCAGATGTGCAAAGGCTTGCGCCTCCAGCATGTCCCCGTCAAGTCCTACCTGCTCGACCGGCATCACCGGGCAATCAAGGGCCGCGCGCAGCATCTCCATCAGCACCGGGTTGTGCCGCCCGCCGCCCGTCACCAGCATCCTCTCGGGCAGGGACGGGCAATGCTCCATCGCCTGTAACACCACCGCGGCACTCATCCCCGTCAGCGTCGCCACCGCGTCGGCGTCGCCAAGCTCACCCACCAGCCCGATCATGTCCGCAAACGCATCCCGGTCGAGCGATTTCGGCGGCATCCGGCGGAAATACCCCTCGTCCAGGAAAAGCTCCAGCGCGCCCTCCTCGACCCGGCCTTGCCGGGCCAGCGCGCCGTCGCGGTCAAACGCCTGCCCGCGCCGCGCCATCATCAGATCGTTGATCGGTGCATTCGCAGGCCCGGTGTCAAAGGCCAGAAGCGCGCCCTCCTCTTCCGGGCGTTCTTTCATTGGGTCCACCCAGGTCAGGTTGCCGACCCCGCCGAGGTTGAGAAAACCCAAAGGCCGCTCGGCCCCGATCCACTTGGCGCAGGCAAAATGAAAGAACGGCGCCAGCGGCGCGCCCTCCCCGCCCAGCTCCACATCGGCGCTGCGGAAGTCCCAGATCACCGGCACCCCCAGCGCCTCGGCCAGCGCACTGCCGTCGCCCAGCTGATGCGTGCCCCGCCCGCGCGGCTCATGCGCCAGGGTCTGACCGTGAAAGCCCACCAGCTCCGCGCCCTCGAACCGGCTCAGCAGGTCGATATGCGCGCCCTGCACCACGGCCAGCGCATCCGCCACATCCTCCCCCTGCCAACGGCCCAACGCGGCCCTCAGCACCGCCTGCTCGGCCTCCGAATACCCCTGATAGCCGCTCTCGCCAAATTCCAGGATACGCTCGCCATCGGTGCGCAGCAGCGCCGCGTCCACCCCGTCAAGCGACGTGCCCGACATCGCGCCCAACGCCCAGACCGGCCCGGCTTTCATCATGGCCTTTTCCTTCGCTCAAACCATGCCTATACATGCCGCGCAACGCCAAGCGGGACAAGCCAAATGACCTACCACCCCAAATCCGAATTCATGTCCGTGATGATCGAGCGCGGCTTTCTTGCCGACTGCACCGATTATCAGGCGCTCGATGACGCGATGCTGTCCGGCGTGGTGCCCGCCTATATCGGCTTTGACGCCACGGCGACCTCGCTGCATGTGGGCTCGCTCATCCAGATCATGATGCTGCGCTGGCTGCAAAAGACCGGTCACAAACCGATCACCCTGATGGGCGGCGGGACCACCAAGGTGGGCGATCCCAGCTTTCGCGCCGATGAACGCCCGCTTCTCGATGACGCCGCCATTCAGGCCAATATCGACGGCATCCAAAAAGTCTTTGCCACCTATATCGACTATTCCGACACCCCGACCGGCGCGGTGATGGTCAACAATGCCGAATGGCTGGACGAGCTGAACTATATCGAGTTCCTGCGCGATATCGGGCGGCATTTCTCGGTCAACCGGATGCTGTCATTTGAATCGGTGAAATCCCGCCTCGACCGCGAACAATCGCTGTCGTTTCTTGAATTCAACTACATGATCCTGCAGGCCTATGACTTCCTTGAGCTGAACCGCCGTTACGGCTGTCTTCTGCAAATGGGCGGCTCGGATCAGTGGGGCAATATCGTCAACGGGATCGACCTCACCCGCCGCGTGCTGGATCAGGAGATCTATGGCCTCACCTCGCCGCTGCTGACCACCTCGGACGGCAAGAAGATGGGCAAATCCGCCGATGGCGCGGTCTGGCTCAATGCCGAAATGCGCTCTCCCTATGAGTTCTGGCAGTTCTGGCGCAACACGACCGATGCCGATGTCGGCCGCTTCCTGAAGCTCTATACCGAGCTGCCTCTGGACGAATGCGACCGGCTGGGCGCGCTGGCAGGCTCCGAGATCAACGATGCCAAGATCGTGCTGGCAAATGAGGTAACCACCCTTCTGCACGGGGCGGAGGCCGCACGCGCCGCCGAGGCCACCGCCCGCGAGGTGTTCGAGAAAGGCGGCGTCGGGGATGAGCTGCCCACCCTGGAGCTCAGCCCCGAGGAGCTGGGCGATGGCATCTCGGTGGTGCAGCTCATCGTCCGGTCCGGCCTCGCCAAATCCGGCAAGGACGCCAAGCGCCTGATCGCCGAGAACGGCGCGCGAATCGATGACGCACCTTTGACCGACGCGGGCCTCATGCTCGACGCCTCCGCCCTGTCCTCCCCGGTCAAGCTCT
This sequence comes from Roseovarius faecimaris, assembly GCF_009762325.1. Lineage (NCBI taxonomy): Bacteria > Pseudomonadati > Pseudomonadota > Alphaproteobacteria > Rhodobacterales > Roseobacteraceae > Roseovarius > Roseovarius faecimaris. Next base: position 1,461,494 of record NZ_CP034348.1, on the reverse strand, counting down.
CGGCCGGCAAGAAGCGCCACGCTCTGGTCAAGCTCAACACCTGACCCACGCGCCCCAGAATTTGCACAAATTCTGGCCAAGAAAATGTGCATTTTCTTGGGGCCCCACGCCGCGGCAACCGCCCCATGACGGCCCTTCGGATAGCGCTTGCGGATCAGCCTATATATCAATATATCCCGATATATGGATAAAAAAACCGCCCTCGCCGCCTTCGCCGCCCTGTCGCAGGACACCCGGCTCGACGCGTTTCGGCTGCTTCTGCGCGCGGGCCAGGACGGCATGCCCGCGGGCGAGATCGCCGACACCCTCGGCACCCGCCAGAACACCATGTCCACCCATCTGTCCATCCTGCATCAGGCCGGGCTCATCCGCTCACAGCGCGACGGCCGCTCGATCCGCTATTCCGCCAATCTCGACGGCACGCGCGGCCTGCTCGCCTTCCTGCTCGAAGAGTGCTGCGGCGGCAACCCCGCCCTCTGCCAGCCCCTCATCGCTGAAATCACCCCCTCCGAAGGAGCCCCCTCATGACCGACCACACCGCACCCGACGCCACCGGCGGCATGGGCCGTTTCGAGCGCTGGCTCTCTGTCTGGGTGGCGCTGGCCATAGGGGCGGGCATCACCCTGGGCAATCTCATCCCCGGCCTCTTTCAGGGCCTCGCCGCGCTCGAAATCGCCTCGGTCAACCTGCCGGTCGCGCTGCTGATCTGGGCGATGGTCTATCCGATGATGGTCGGCGTCGATTTTTCCGCGCTCAGCCATATCGGCGACCGGCCCAAGGGGCTGATCATCACGCTGCTGGTCAACTGGCTGATCAAACCCTTCACCATGGCCGCTCTCGGCGTGCTCTTCTTCAACCATGTGTTCGCCGGGCTGATCCCGCCGGATGACGCGCAGGCCTACCTCGCCGGGCTGATCCTTCTGGGGGCAGCCCCCTGCACGGCGATGGTCTTTGTCTGGTCACAGCTCACCCGGGGCGACGCGACCTATACGCTGGTCCAGGTCAGCGTGAACGACGTGATCATGGTCTTTGCCTTCGCCCCCATCGTGGCTTTCCTGCTGGGCGTGACCGATATCGAAGTCCCGTGGGAGACGCTGCTTCTCTCGGTCGTGCTCTATATCCTGATCCCGCTGGCCGCGGGTATCCTCACCCGCTCGCGCCTGATGGCACAGGGCGGCGAGACCGCGGTTGACGCCTTCCGGGACCGGGTCAAACCGATCACCGTGATCGGCCTCCTGGTCACGGTCGTGCTGCTGTTCGGGTTTCAGGGTCAGGTCATCCTCGACACACCGCTGATCATTGCGCTGATCGCGGTCCCGCTCCTGATCCAAAGCTACGGGATCTTCTTCGTGGCCTATGGCATGGCCAAGCTGTGGAAGGTGCCGTTCAACGTGGCCGCGCCCTGCGCGCTGATCGGCACGTCGAATTTCTTCGAACTGGCCGTCGCGGTGGCGATCAGCCTCTTCGGGCTGGGCTCGGGGGCGGCGCTGGCCACCGTGGTGGGCGTGCTTGTCGAGGTGCCGGTCATGCTGTCGCTGGTGGCCTTCGCCAACCGCACCCGTCACTGGTTCCCCGGCTGATCAGCTGGCCCCATGAGGTTACAGATTGATGAAGGGCGCGACCGCGGCACATCGGCGCAATCCGCCGATTGTACAAAACAGGGGGTGATTTTGTACGTTTTGTACAAAATTACCTGAGCGCGTCGTCCAGCACCGCCTTGACCGCCTCGGGCGGCACATCGCCGGTCACAAACGCCTCGCCAATCCCGCGCGCCAGGATGAACCGAAGCTGCCCGTCGATCACCTTTTTATCCTGCCCCATCAGCTTGATCAGCGTATCGGCATCCGGCAATTCCCCAGGAATATCAGACAGATCAACCTTCATCTTCATGTCGCGCAGATGGGCGCGCACGCGGCTCGGATCTTCTTGCGAGCACAGCCCCAACCGCGCCGACAGCTCGAACGCCAGCGCACAGCCAATGGCCACCCCTTCGCCATGCAGCAAGCGATCCGAATAATCCGTTGCCTTTTCAAGGGCATGGCAGAAGGTATGCCCCAGGTTCAAGAGCGCCCGGTCGCCCTGTTCGGTCTCATCACGCTGCACGATCTCGGCCTTCATCTCGACCGAGCGTTTGACGGCGGCGATCCTTGCCGCTTCATCCCCCTCTGCCGCGCGTGAGGCATTGCTTTCAAGCCATTGAAAGAATTCACTATCTCCCAACAGGCCGTATTTCACGACCTCGCCATATCCGGCCAGATAATCGCGTTCCGTCAGGGTGCCCAACACGTCGATATCAGCCAGCACGAGGCTCGGCTGATGGAACGCCCCGATCAGGTTCTTGCCCTGCGGTGCGTTGATCCCGGTCTTGCCACCGACCGAACTGTCCACCTGCGCCAGCAGGGAGGTGGGAATCTGAACAAACCGCACGCCCCGCCGCAGCACCGCGGCCGCAAATCCCACAAGGTCGCCAATGACCCCGCCGCCAAAGGCGATCACCACGTCGTTGCGTTCGACCTTCTGTTCCAGAAGCCACTCGACCGTGCGCTCGAAATGCGGCCAGGATTTTGTCGCCTCGCCTGCGGGAAGGATCAGCGCTTCGCTGGAAATACCACCTGTTTCCAACCCTTTACGCAGCGCCTCCAGATGCAGGGCCCCGACGTTTTCGTCGGTGACAATCGCCACGCGCGGCCGCGCCAGAAATGGTGCGATCCGGGCCCCGGCCTCAGCCAGAAGCCCCGGCCCGATCAGAATGTCATAAGAGCGCGATCCCAGATCGACATGTACGGTCTCGGTCATTCCTCGGCCTCCAAAACATCCGGCCGCGCCGCCAGCGCGTTAACGACTTTGTCGGTCATCATCTCGATGGAGTAACTCTGATGCGCCTCCACGGCGAGGTCGGCTTCGGCATAGACCGGCACCCGCGCCTCATAAAGCGATCTGAGCGTCTCATATGGGTGAGCTGTGCGCAGTAACGGTCTGGTATCCTTGTGTTTTACGCGATTCCATAAAAGCTTTAGATCGGCTTTGAGCCAGACCGATATCCCCTTGCGCGAGATCAGGTCGCGGTTCCGCTCGGCCATGAAGGCCCCGCCGCCGGTCGACAGCACCCCATGCTCTCCCTCCAGCAACCGGTCGATCACCTCGGTTTCCCGGTCGCGAAAGAAAGCTTCGCCATCCCTTTGAAATATCTCGGCAATTGTCATGTTCGCCGCTTCTTCGATCTCGGCATCCGAGTCGAGAAACGGCACACCAAGGCGCAGCGCAAGCGCCTTGCCCACAGCGGTTTTCCCCGCCCCCATCATCCCCACCAGGACAACGGTTTTCTTCAGTGTCCAACGTTCCTGATGGTCCACGCTTCGGCGCTCCGCTGCCAAATCCTTCAGTTTTTTCCTGAATGACGTGATCTTGCTGAAAAGGCCAGTTATAAAGTTGAAGAAAAGCAAAACAATACCGAGCAGGCAGCCCATGCTAAGACTCCTCAAGTGGTTGATTTACCTGTGTGTTCTGGGATTTATAGCCCTCATAGCCTATGCGTATATCGGCCCCTTTCTCGGCGCGGACTTCTCGCCGGAGACGCGGGAGATTCGTCAGGAAATCATCCTTGATACGAACTAGCCCCCTTCTGCTCTGCCTCTGCCTCGCGCCCGTGGCCAGCGCGCAGCAGCCGCTCTCGGCCATCGACTGGCTCGACAGGCACAGCACCGTCCCCCTGGCCGAGCCGCGCCTGCCCGACCTCAATGAGCCGCCGGTCACCGACACGGCCACAACGCCCGAGGTCGAGGTGACCGCCCTTGGTGAGGTGCGCGCCGATGCGGTGGGGCTCTTGCCCACCGCCACGACGGGCCTGCCGCCTACGCTTTGGTCCGCGAGCAGCGAAGCCACTTTGCGCAGCCTGTTGTCAAAGCTAGAAGCACATCCACTTCCGGCCATACAGGCTTTATATTACACACTTTTACTTGCCGAAGCCGACCCGCCCCATGACGCCAGCGCCGACGCTGCGTTCCTGCGCGCGCGGGTGCATGCGCTGGTCGGATATGGGGCGGTTGAACCCGCCCGCGCCCTGCTCGAACGCGCCGGGCCGCGCAATCCGGCGCTGTTTGACACCTGGCTCAGCCTGACCCTGCTGTCTGGCGACGAGGATCAGCCCTGCGCCATGCTGCGCGCCACGCCGCAGCTGAGCGCCGATTTCGGCGCGCGGGTCTATTGCACCGCCCGCGCGGGCGATTGGGACACGGCGGCACTGACCTATGACACCGCCACCGCCTTGGGGGCGCTCAAGGGGGCCGAAGCCGACCTTCTGGCGCAGTATCTCGACCCGGAACTCATTGAAACTCTTGCGATTCCCGAGGCGCCGGCCTTGCCCTCGCCGCTTGTTTTCCGGCTCTTCGAGGCGGCCGGCGCACCGCTGTCCACGCGCCGTCTGCCGGTGGCCTTCGCCCTTGCCGATCTGCGCGGCACCGCCGGATGGAAGACCGAGCTTGAGGCGGCCGAACGGCTGGCCCGGACCGGCGCCCTGCCCGCCAGCCGCTTTCTGGGGCTGTTCACCGAGCGGCAGCCCGCCGCGTCCGGGGGCATATGGGACCGGGTCTCGGCCATACAGGATTTCGACCGGGCCCTGTTCCGGCAATCGGTCGACGATGTGCGCAAGACCCTGCCCGCCGCCTGGGACGCAGCTGTCTCGCAAGGATTACAGGTGCCGTTCGCGCAGATATTCAGCGATAAATTACAAGCACTTGAGCTTACCGACGCGACCAAGACACTGGCATTCGAGATTGCCCTTCTGTCCTCCGATTACGAGGTGGCCGCCACCGGCCATCAGCCTGAAAATGCGCGTGAGCGGCTGCTTGTTGGGATCGCGCGCGGCGCGCCGTCCGCCGAGGATGCCAACACCGCCCGCGAGAAAGCGATCGTTGCCGGGCTGACCGCGCGGGGCGCCGCCGAAGATGACCTGGCGCTTCTGAACGAGGGCAAGCTTGGCGAGGCGATCCTGCGCGCTGCCGAGCGCGTGGAACGTGGTGCGGGCGGGGCAAGCACAGCGCTGACCGACGGTCTGGCCACGCTCCGCGCCGTCGGATTGCAGGACGCCGCCCGGCGCGCGGCGCTTCAACTGCTTCTGCTTGATACAGGCTCATGAGCACATATTGGCTCTCCAGTTTTCTCGAAGCCCAGGCCGCCGAGCAAGGGGCTGCCGAAAACACCCTGGCCGCCTATGCCAGAGATCTCACGGATTTTGAAAACTGGGTTTCGGATCAAGGCGTTGACCTGGCAACAGCCACTCAGGCGGATGTCGAATCCTACATGGTCCATTGTGACACTCAGGGCCTTGCCAAATCCACTCGTGCGCGGCGGCTCTCGGCGATCAAGCAGCTATACCGCTTCGCCTTCGAGGAGCGTCTGCGCGAGGATAACCCGGCCATCCGGATCAAGGGCCCGGGCCGCGATCAACGTCTGCCCAAGACCCTGAGCGAGGCCGATGTCGACCGCCTGCTGGAGGCAGCCCGCGCCTCGGGGCGCAACCCACAGGATCGGGCGCGCAACACCTGCCTGATGGAGCTGCTTTATGCCACCGGTATGCGCGTGACCGAGCTGGTCTCGCTGCCTGTGGCGGCAGCCCGTGGGGATCCGCGCATGTTGCTGATCAAGGGCAAGGGCGGCAAGGAGCGGTTGGTGCCGCTCTCTCCGCCTGCCCGTGAGGCGCTGAGCCTGTGGCTGACCCTGCGTGACCAGGCCGAAGATACGGCCAAGGCCAGGGGCAAGCCCGCTTCTGCGTTTCTGTTCCCATCCTCGGGCAAATCAGGCCACCTTACGCGGCACCGTTTTTATATGCTGATCAAGGAGTTGGCCGTTGCGGCCGGTGTCTCGCCCGAGACTGTCACGCCACACCGGTTGCGCCACGCCTTTGCCACGCATCTTTTGGCCAACGGGGCCGACCTGCGCGCGATCCAGACCCTTCTGGGCCATGCCGACGTGGCCACCACCGAGATTTATACACATGTCCTCGAAGAGCGTCTGAAGGAGCTGGTGCTGGAACATCACCCCATGGCAGACAAGGCATCGCGGCGCAGATCGGGCGGCAGCACATCTTCTGACGGCCAATAACCGCTGATCAGCGCGCGGTCATAGCCCTGGGTCAGACCGGCCTGTCGCATCGCCCGCGCGGCGGCGTCATGATCATACTCCAGCTTGTGCAGCGTAATCCGCCCGTCCTGCAAAAGCGCATAACGCGTCTGCGGCGCCCCATTATGCGGCGGCAGCCCGATGGCCCCGGCATTGATCCAGTCAACCTCTCCGATCCGCCGCGTGAAGGGCAGCCCGGAATGCCCCGCGAAAATGCATGAAGTATGTGACACAAGAGATTGTATAATATCAATTTCTTCTTGAAAATCGCCGTCGGGCGACGTGGGCCACAAAAACCGGCTGACATCGCTGATCCCGCCATGGATCACCGCCATCCGCCGCCCGTGATGCCCAAAGCTGATGACGTCGGGCAAGCCCCCCATCCACGCCCGCTCCTCAGCGCCGAGACGGGCATCGGCATGCGCATACCACCCGGCAGAGAGCAGATCACAGGCACTGCCCGCCTCAAACCCGCAGCCGCAGGTCTGTTCATAGGCCGCAAGCTGCTTTTCACAATTTCCCGCCACCACGGCGATGCCCGCGGCCCGGACGCGCGCCACCACCTCGGCGGGATCTGCGCAATAGGCCACAAGATCGCCCGTACAGATCATCCGTTCCGGCGGGATGCCAAGCCGCCCGGCCACCTCGAACAGCGCATCCAGCGCCTGCAAATTGGAATAGGGCCCGCCAAACAGCAGCAGGGCTGCGTCACTCTCGCCCAAATCGCGCAGCTTCATCGGCCTGATCCCTTGAATGACGCCTGCCTGCGCCCCATAACCATGAGGACTAAAGGGATATATCACATAATGGAAGACGGCTCACTGACACTTGATAGCGCGTTCTGGATGACCTCGGGCGCGATCCTGGGGCTCCTGATCCTATCGGCCTATTTTTCGGGCTCCGAGACGGCGCTGACGGCCGCCTCGCGCGGCAAGCTGCGCGCCCGGGCCGACAAGGGCTCGCGCGGGGCCGAGCAGGCACTGAAGATCACCGAGGACAATGAGCGCCTGATCGGCTCGGTGCTTCTGGGGAACAACCTTGTCAATATCCTCGCGGCTTCGCTTGCCACGGCCCTCTTCACCAAGCTTTTCGGCGAGAGCGGCGTGGCGCTGGCCACGCTGGTGATGACCCTTCTGGTTCTGATCTTTGCCGAGGTGCTGCCCAAGACCTATGCGATCACCAATGCCGAAACCGCCGCGGCCCGGACCGCGCCGATCATTTCGGTGGTGATCCGCATCTTTGCCCCCGTCGTGGGGGCCGTGCGTATGCTGGTGCGCGGCGTCTTGCGCATCTTCGGGGTGCAGACCGATCCTGACAGCCATATCCTCGCCGTGCGCGAGGAAATCGCCGGCGCGCTCTATCTGGGCCATTCCGAAGGTGTTGTGGAAAAGGAAGACCGCGACAGGATTCTCGGCGCGCTCGATCTTGGCGACCGGGCGGTGGAAGAGATCATGCTCCACCGTTCCCAGATCGAGATGATCGACGTCACCGACGACCCCGAGGCGATCCTTGCCCAATGTCTGCAAAGCAACCACACCCGCCTGCCCGTGTTTCGCGATGATCCGGACAACGTGATCGGTGTTGTGCATGCCAAGGATCTGCTGCGCGCGATGCACAAGCTGATCACCTCGTTCGACGGCACCGCCGCCGAGGCCCTGAAAAACTTCGATGTCCGCGATGTGGCAATGAAGCCTTACTTCGTGCCCGAGACGACCACGCTCGACGATCAGATGCGCCAGTTTCTGCGCATGCGCAGCCATTTTGCGCTGGTGATCGACGAATACGGCTCCTTGCAGGGGCTGATCACACTGGAGGACATCCTCGAAGAGATCGTGGGCGAGATCACCGACGAGTTCGACGAAGCCGATGAGGCCGAGATGATCACCCGTGCCGAGGACAATCAGCTTCTGGTCGACGGCGCCATGACGATCCGCGACCTCAACCGCGCCACCGACTGGACCTTGCCCGACGACGCGGCCAACACCGTGGCGGGGCTTGTCATCCACGAGGCGCAGATCATCCCGAAAGTGGGCCAGGTCTTCATCTTCCACGGCTTCCGCTTCGAGGTGATGGCGCGGCAGGACAACCGGATCACACAACTCAAGATGCGCAAACTCTGAAAGCTGCGCCGCTTCGCTTTCATTGTTCCCGAAATACTCCCGCCGGAGGCATCCAGCCTCAGCCAGAGTCGCGCCTTTTGAATCATCGTGTCGCGTCCCCCTTCCGCGCCGAGGCGGAGGAGGCACGACGACAACGAGATACTAAGCGCGCCGCAGGCGCACCTTATGGCAGCAATCAGGCGCGCAGCTTCTCGCCCTTGGGGTCAAAGGGCGGCTCGTGCAGGATGCGCGCTTTGTGCGGCTGGCCCAGCACCATCACCTCGACCTCATCGCCGGGGGCGGCAAGCCCGTATTTCACATAGCCCAGCGCCAGGCTCATCCCCACGGTGTAGCCATAGGTGCCCGAGGTCACGCGACCGACCCCCTTGCCATCCCTGAAGATTGGCTCACCGCCGGTTGCATCCGCATTCGACGCCGTCACCGCGGCCTCGTCGATATGCATCAGCACGAGGATTTCACGCGGGTCCTTGGCCATCTGCTCGGCTGCGGCCTCCTTGTGCAGGAAGTCCTTCTGCATCTTGCAGAGCGGCCCGAAGCCAACCTCATGCGGGAAGTATTCGGGGCTGTATTCGCGGCTCCAGGAGCCATAGCCCTTCTCGACCCGCATCGACATCAGCGCGCGCGCGCCCACGGGGCCTGCGCCGAACTCCTTGCCCACCTCCAGAAGCGCCGCATAGAGCTTCTCCTGATCTTCGGTGGCGCAATGCAGCTCCCAGCCGAGATCGCCGGTAAAGCTCACCCTCAGCGCCAGGCAACGCACCCCGGCAAGGTCGATCATCTGCGACCGCATGAACGGAAAGTCCTCGGTCGCCAGCGACGCGTTGGTCATGCGTTGCAGCATCTCGCGCGATTTCGGCCCGGCCACGTTGAAGCCGCACATCGCTTCGGTGTGGCTCTCGAATGTCGTGCCTTCCGGCAGCGGAACCATGTCATAGAACCGTTTCTGATAGCGCTCGGCCATGCCCGAGCTGACGATCCAGAATTCATCCTCGGCGGTGCGCGTCACCGTGGCATCCCCCGCGATCCCGCCACGCACGGAGATGAGCGGCGTCAGACACGACCGGCCCACGGTCTTGGGCATGTTGTTGGCAAATACAGCATTGAGCCAGTCCTCGGCCCCCGGCCCTTTCACCCGGTATTTGGCGAAGTTGGAAATGTCGATGATGCCCGCGCGTTCGCGCAGCATCTTGCATTCCTCGCCCACCGGCCCCCACCAGTTCTGCCGGGTAAAGCCGTTGGTGTCTTTCGCCCCGGGCTCACCGGCAAACCATTGCGGATGCTCCCAGCCGTAGTTGAGGCCAAAGACAGCCCCCATGTCCTTTTGCATCTGATAGATCGGACGGGTGCGCAGGGGCCGACCCGCTTCGCGCTCTTCATTGGGGTAGTGGATGGCAAAGCGATGCCCGTACTGATCGGCCACCTTGGCCTTGACGAATTCCTTGTTGTTGGCCCAAAGGCCGAAGCGCGCCACATCCCAGGGGAACATGTCATACTGCATCTCGCCTTCGATGATCCATTGCGCCACCATCAGGCCCATACCAGCCGACTGGCTGAAGCCCGGAATGATCCCGCCGCACATGAAATAGTTCTTCAGCTCCGGCACGGGGCCCAGGATCACGTTGCTGTCCGGTGACCAGATCATCGGGCCGTTGATCACCCGCTTCACGCCCGCCTCAGCCGCAGCCGGCACACGGTCCATGGCGCGCATCACGTTTTCCATGATCCGGTCAAGATCATCAGCAAAAAGGTCATGGGCAAAATCGAGCGGCGTGCCATTCTCGGCCCAGAATTTCATGTCCTTCTCATAGGCCCCGATCAGAAGGCCCTTGCCCTCCTGGCGCAGGTAGTATTCGCCGTCCCGGTCCGCGACCGAGGGCAAGCGCCGGTCCATCGCCTCGATCTCGGGCATGGCTTCGGTCACGAAATACTGGTGTTCGGTCGGTTGCAGCGGCACTTCGATGCCCGCCAGCGCGGCCACCTCACGGCCCCAGAGACCCGCGGCGTTGATCACCCATTCGGTCGTGATATCGCCCTTGGGCGTGCGTACGATCCAGGTGCCGTCGGGCTGTTGTTCGGTTCCCGTGACGGGGGTGAAGCGGTGAATTTCCGCGCCCCGCTGACGCGCGCCCACCGCATAGGCATTGGTCACGCCCGAGGGGTCCACGTTGCCGCCATTGCTTTCCCACATGATGCAGCGGATGCCGTCGTAATTGACCAGCGGATGCTTTTCCTCGGCCTCTTCGCGCGTGATCTCGTGAAACTGCAAACCATAGAGCTTTGCCTTGGCCGCCTGAAGCCTCAGCTGGTGTTCCCGCGCTTCGGTCTGCGCCAGGTAGAGCGAACCGGGCTGGAACACGCCGCAGCTCTGGCCGGTCTCGGCCTCCAGCTCTTTGTAGAGGTTCATCGTGTAGTTTTGCAGCCGCGAGATATTGGCGCTGTCATGCAGCCCGTGGATATTCGCCGCCGCGTGCCAGGTGGAGCCCGAGGTGAGCTCATCGCGCTCCAGCAGCATCACGTCGGACCAGCCGAGCTTGGTGAGGTGGTAAAGGATCGAGCAGCCAATAACGCCACCGCCGATCACGACTGCCTGAGCATGGGTCTTCATGAGGTCACTTCCCGTGTTGTGTTTGGAGCCAGCTTAGGCGCAATCCGCCCAGCCGTTCCACCGCTTTGCGACAGCATATGTCGCAGCGGGAAATTTGCGGCCTCGTATTTCCGACAGAGAGGCGTTGTTTCGCGCAGGCCCGGGATCCAGGCCCCGGATGCGGGTCAGTTCTTCAGCAAGGTGCTCTCAAACCGCGGAAACTGGGAGCGCGGGGTTTTCGGCACTTTTTTGAGCGCATCCTTGTAGTCTTTCACCGCGTCCTTGTACGTCTCATTTGTCTCGATGTCGTCGCCGGTCCCCTTTGTCGTCAGCTTTGCCTTGTAAAAGGCGCTTTCAGCGGTCTCGACCTTATCCAGAGCATCCAAGGCGCCCAGCGATGACAAAATACGCTCAGCGTTCTTGCTCAGCGGTTTGTTCTTGCTCTGATCGCGGTAGCGTTTCAGCTGCGTCAGGATTTCTGCCGCCTTGCGCTTTTCCTCGCGCGTCTTGGCGGTTTTGATCAACCGGTCCAGCGCCTTGCGGAATTTCTTGAGCCGTTTGAGATTGGTGCCCAGCCCCTGGAGGCCGTCCTTGCGGGCCAAGTCCTCGAGCCTGTCGTGCATGCGCGCCTGCGGGCCTTTGGAGGCGCGCAGATCATCGGTGTCGGGCACATAAGCGACGGGTTTTTTATCCTTCTTGGCCGCCTTCTTGCCTGAACCCGACGGTTTGGTGGACGAATTGTTGCCCCCATCCCCACCGGCATAGACCACCTTACCAATCCCCAGCCCCTCCGGCCCCGTCCCACCAAGACAGAGCATCACCGACAGGCCCATCACGATAAGGCTGCGCATACCGCCACCCATCAGTTGAAATTGGCCGGGCGGGTGCCCATAGGCTCTTCCGGCATAGGCTGAAACACCTGGCTGCGCAGCGGCTCGGGGATTTTACGGGCGGCCTGATGATACCACCGTCGGGCGCGTTCATACTTCTTTTGCAGCCGGGCCTTCTCGCGCGCATCGCTGTCGGGCACTTTCTGCAATTCATGCCCGGCTTCCTCTGCGTCCCACTCCAGCCGCGACGCCTTCATTCCGAACTTCACATTCTTGGCGTTTTCGCGCAGCTCTTCGTCCTGTCCGCGCCGCGTCATCCGGTTGAGCAGGTTGGTGACCTCGGACGGCTCATGCTGGTGCTTGGTGCCTTCCAGCAACTTGAAGGCCTTGTCGATCGACTGCCACAGATAACGCAACTCGTTCGGATCGCTCATGACCCCGCGCAGCTTGTCCTTTTCAGCGGCTTTCAGCAGGTCTCGCTTGAGCGACTTGACCAAGTTCTGCCCCTCTTTGATACGCTTTTTCTTTTGCGCATCGGTTTCTTTTGGTTTGCTGGGTTTTTTTTCGGCCTTCGGTTTGGAGGCGTTGTTGCCACCCTCCCCACCTGCAAAGCCCGGTGAGCCCGGCGACAGCCCAAAATCGGTCATTGAGAAAACGGACAAAGAAAATGTCAAAACACACAGGAACAAAATACGATAAAGCATCGTAATTCCCCTTTGTTATACCCGACCACGTTACAGGAGCCGGGGGTCAGCGCGCAATAGCGTCAAAATCACGTTTGCGACACTGCTTGTCGCTACCAAGTTAGCCGCTCATCATCGCAGGCCAGAGAACTTTCACATAGCCACCAAGGAGACCTCCCATGCAAACCACCACCCGAGTGGCCGTGATCGGCGGCGGCGTTGTCGGCTGTTCCGTGCTTTATCACCTGACCAAGCTGGGCTGGTCCGACGTCATGCTGATCGAACGGTCCGAGCTGACCTCCGGTTCTACCTGGCACGCGGCGGGGGGGTTTCACACGCTCAACGGCGATACCAACATGGCCGCCCTTCAGGGCTATACGATCAAGCTTTACAAAGAGCTGGAAGAGATCACCGGCATGTCCTGCGGGCTGCACCATGTGGGCGGCGTGACGCTGGCGGATAACCGGGACCGCTATGATATGCTGGTCGCCGAACGCGCCAAGCACCGGTATATGGGGCTGGACACGCATATCGTGGGCCCCGACGAGATCCGCGAGATCGCCCCGGTGACCAATATCGAAGGCATAATCGGCGCGCTTTACGACCCGCTCGATGGTCACCTTGACCCGTCCGGCACCACCCATGCCTATGCCAAGGCCGCGCGCATGGGCGGGGCCACGATCGAAACCCATTGCAAGGTTCTGGAGACCAACCCGCGCGCCGATGGCACCTGGGATGTGGTGACCGAAAAAGGCACCATCCATGCCGAGCATGTGGTCAACGCAGGCGGCCTCTGGGCGCGCGAAGTGGGCGCGATGGCGGGCGTCTACCTGCCGCTGCACCCGATGGAGCATCAGTACCTCGTCACCGAGAATGTGCCCGAGATCGAAGAGATCGTGGCGGGCGGCGGGGAACACCCGCATGTGATGGACCCTGCGGGCGAAAGCTATCTGCGGCAGGAGGGCAAAGGCCTCTGCATCGGGTTCTATGAACAACCCTGTCGGCCCTGGGCCGTCGATGGCACGCCCTGGGAGTTTGGTCACGAGCTTTTGCCGGATGATTTCGACAAGATCGAAGACTCGATTGAGTTTGCTTACAAACGCTTCCCCGCGCTGGAGCGCGCGGGCGTCAAATCGGTCATTCACGGCCCCTTCACCTTTGCGCCTGACGGCAACCCGCTGGTGGGCCCCGTGCAGGGAATGCGCAATTACTGGTCGGCCTGTGGTGTGATGGCAGGGTTCAGCCAGGGCGGCGGCGTGGGCCTGATGCTGGCGCAATGGATGGTCGAGGGCGAATGCGAGCGCGATGTAAGCGCGATGGACGTGGCCCGCTTCGGCGATGTGATCACCAAGGGCTATACCCTGCCGAAAGTGATCGAGAATTATCAGAAGCGGTTCAGCGTCGCCTATCCCAACGAGGAACTGCCCGCCGCGCGCCCGTTCCGCACCACGCCGATGTACGACATCTTTGACCGTATGGGCGCGGTCTGGGGGCAGCAGTACGGGCTCGAGGTGGTCAATTACTTCGCCGAAGGCGACGAGCCGCGCTATGAGACACCCAGCTTCCGCCGTTCCAATGCCTGGGAGGCCACCAGGCGCGAGGTTGCGGCCGTGCGTGGCGCCGTGGGCATCAACGAGGTGCACAACTTTGGTAAATACCTTGTCACCGGCCCGGGCGCGCGCGGCTGGCTGGACCGGATCATGGCGGGGCGTATTCCGCAACCGGGGCGCATTTCGCTGACGCCGATGCTGTCGCCCAAGGGGCGGCTGATCGGCGACTTCACGGTGTCCTGCCTGAGCGACACGGCGTTTCAGCTAACCGCCAGCTACGGCGCGCAGGCCTATCACATGCGCTGGTTCGAGCAGAATGGCGAAGACGGCGTGCGCGTCGAGAACATCTCGGACCGGCTCAACGGGTTCCAGATTGCCGGGCCAAAGGCGCGCGAAGTCCTGCAGGCCTGCACCCGCGACAAGGTGGATGACATGCGTTTCATGGACCTGCGCCGCGCCTGCCTGGGCATGGTGGACTGTCTGATCCAGCGGGTCAGCTATACCGGCGATCTGGGCTATGAGATCTATTGCGATCCGATGGCGCAGCGCGCGCTGTGGGACGTGCTGTGGACCGAAGGGCAAAAACACGGCATGCGCCCGTTTGGCATGCGCGCGATGATGTCACTGCGGCTGGACCGGTTCTTTGGCAGCTGGCTCAATGAGTTCTCGCCGGATTACACTCCGGGCGAGACCGGGATGGACCGGTTCATCAGCTGGAAAAAGAACGTGGATTTCATCGGGCGCGCCGCAGCCGAGAAAGAGCGCGCGGAGGGTGCGGAGCGGCAGCTTGTCAGCTTCGAGGTCGATGCCTCCGACGCCGATGTGCATGGGTATGAGCCGGTCTGGATCAATGGCGAGGTGCAGGGGTTCTGTACCTCGGGGGGCTATTCGCACCATGCGGAGAAGTCGATTGCGCTGGCGTTGATCCCACGGGCGCTGGCAGAGGCCGGGATGCGCGCCGAAATCGAGATCCTCGGAGAGATGCGCCCCGCTGTTGTGATCACCGAGCCGCTCTTTGACGCCGATGGGGCGCGGATGCGTGGCTGAGCCCGGCGGCGGCGCGTGTGGCTCTCGACGGATGCCTCCGGCGAGAGTATTTCTGGCAAGATGAAAGCGAGCATCGCGTCAGATCTGGTGATCCTCATTCCGGCGGCGGGCGCGTCGTCGCGGATGCAGGGACGCGACAAGCTGTTGGAGGATATCGACGGCGCGCCGCTGCTGCGGGTGGTGGCGCAGCGGGCTCTGGCGACGGGGGCGCCGGTTGTCGTGGTGCTCAGCGAGGGGCGCGATGCGCGGCGGGCGGCGCTGGCTGATCTGGATCTGAGCTTCATCACATTGCCTGACCCTGCGGGCGGGATGGCCGCCTCGATCCGCGCGGGGATGGGTGCCGTGCCCGATGGCTGTGCCGGAGTGATGATCCTTCCCGCAGATATGCCAGAGTTGAAAACCGAATATTTAGAAAAAGTTGCACGCCAATCCTCATGCAATCCCGGCGCCGTGGTCCGCGCGGCGGATGCGCGGGGCGCGGCGGGTCATCCTGTGGTATTTCCGCCCCGCCTGTTTGCGGCCCTGCGCGCATTGCCCGATGGCGAAGGCGCGCGAGGGGCGATGGCGGGCGAAGAGATCATACCCTGCCCCCTGCCCGGCGCGGCGGCGCTGACCGATCTTGACACCCAGGACGACTGGGCCGCCTGGCGCACCCGGCAAAACAGCACAGGCTAACCCCAAAAACAGCAACACCCCCGGGTCTCCTCAGAAACCCGGGGGTGCGGCTTTCGAAACCGGAACTCACCCCCACATGGCCGACTTCGGGGTCGCCGGGCCGCCTGTGATGAAAACGGCCCGGCTTGCTGCAAAGGGTTGGTCTATTCGACCAGAAGTTTCGTTTCGTGCTTCTTGAGCGAGCGGCGGGCGGCCTGATAGCCTTCCAGCCCGTCCTTCTCGCGCAGCTCCGGGAACAAATCGAAGATCTCGTCGCGTTGCTCATCGCCCATCCCGTCAAGCACCTGCTCACCGGGCTGGAAGCTTTCTGTCCAGCTTCCGTTCGACAGAACAACCTCGTGCTGATCGAACATGAAGTGGATATAACTGATTGCCGGGGTTTCGACCGTGTCCACACCGGTCAGGCCCGTCAGATGCTTGGCCGCTGCCAGAACCTCACGCTCTTCAAAGTAGAGCGCGGCACGTTCGGAATTGATCAGCATCCGGTGTTGCGGGCTGACCAGCAGGTCACGCTCGGGCAGGCCGTGCCCGAGGCTCCCGGCGCGGATCAGGACCGGCTTGAGGTGCGGAGACCTGATCAGCTCCTGACCGGTCAGGTCGCGCTGACCGATCCAGCGGATTTCCTGCAGCCCGTTGTCGCGGGTGATGATCCGGTCGCCGACCTGCAGGTCTTCGACCCGGCGCTCGCCGCGCGGCGTGGCAATCACGGTGCCCGGCGTGAAGCAAGGGATCAGATTCTCGATCTCGGTGAACACCAGGGAGCCGGTGACATTGCCGTCGGCATCCAGGAAGTTGACCGTGCCCGAGGTACTGTCGCCATCCGGGTCGACGGTTTCGCCAACAATCTCGAACGACCCGAGGCCAGTCAGATCAAGCGTATCGAAGTCGTCGCCACCGGTGCCACCGTCCACGGTGTCGCCTGCGCCAACATCCTCAAACACATCGCGGTCCGCCCTGCCTTCCAGGAGGTCGATGCCGTCGCCGCCCGAGATGGTGTCATCCCCGTTGCCGCCCCGGATCGTGTCGTTGCCATCGCCACCGATCAGGACGTCATTGCCGTCATTGCCGCGGATGTCGTCGTCATCCACGCCGCCGTCGATCGTGTCATCGCCGATGCCACCGTTCAGGACGTCATTGTCATCCTGGCCATAGATCACATCGTTGCCCGAACCGCCCGAGATGGTGTCTTCGTTATTGGTGGGCTCGGGATCGGTGCCGTCATTGGCCAGTTCATCGCCATAGATGCCGCCGTCACCCATGATGGTGTCATCGCCGGTCCCGCCGAGGATGTCATCATCCCCTTCGCCACCGATGACGCTGTCGTCACCAACCGAGGCCCGGATGACATCGTCATCGATGCCGCCGTCGATCACGTCATTGCCAAAGCCGGCAAAGATCGTGTCGGCGTCGTCGCCCGTGGTGATCGTGTCGTCGCCAGTGCCGGCTTCGACATAGTCGCGGTCGTCATCGGGCAGCGGGTCCACCGGCACGCCGGTCGGATCGTCAAAGCCTTCTTCCGGCAGAACCGGCGTGGTGCCATCTTTGGAGGTGTCGATCAGGTCATTGCCGTCACCGCCCGCAACGAAGTCCGAGCCGTCGCCACCGATCAGGGTGTCATTGCCCATCTCGCCCATGAGGTTGTCGTCACCGACGCCACCATTGACGCTGTCATTGCCGTCGCCTGCGAGCACTTCGTCATCGCCGTCACCGGCCTCGACCGTATCGTCGCCGCCACCGGCGCGGATGATATCGTCATTGCCCACTTCGCCGGGCAGAAGCGCATCGTTGTTGTCGACGAAATCCCCGTTCGGATCGCCGTCATACATATCGTCGATCAGGTTGGGATCGTCATTGCCGTCGACATAACCGTCCGGCCCGCCGTTGAACTCGGTCGTGGAAAACTCGATATCGGTCACCCAAACGGCCTGTTGATCGACGCCGCCATTGTCATAATCGATCTCGATGCGGGTCACCGGACCCGCGATCTCGACCAGAAGCGAGGTGTCGGGGTCGGTCGGCGGGGTAAAGGTCGAAGCGGAATCATTACCGGTCGCGGTGTCGCCAGAGGTCAGAATGTCGCCGCCCGGGGTCAGGGTCACGTCGACCAAATTGCCCTCCGCGTCATATGCGCGGATCGTTACAATGTCCGTGTAGTCCAGACCGCCCTGCCCCAGATCGAGGTCATTGATGCGGAAGGACACGTTTTCGACCGCATCGCCAAAGGCGGCATCGGTCGAGGCAAATGTCAGGGTCGTGGTCGAGGTGTCATCGACCCCGCCTTCACCACCCGAACCGAACAGCTTGAGGCCTTCGGTCGAATCGAAGTTTTCACCAGGAGCGACATATTGGTCGAATTCGAGATTGCGGGCGGCAGCACCTTCGTCCTGGGCCAGAAAATCCACCGTAACGGCGACCCCACCGGTGTCGACTGTCTGTCCGGAGGTGATATCAACCCCGGTTGACCCAAACAGTGACCAATCAAGCATTCTTACAGGCATATCCCGACCCCTTCATCTCGTCCCGGTCATACCCCCGGGTGACACACACCGCGCCTCGGCGCGGTAAACCCCTATTTCCTCATAACTGAGATGCCGACAGGACATTGCAGTGCCGTCGATGCTTTGCAGTGAAAGCATCGGTCGGGAGCGGGGTGACCGGTTTATCCGGTGAGCTCACCCCGACCCGCACGGCTCAGCACGACACTTGTGACGTGACAGCTATGCGGCCGCCCCCACGACCACTTTGCACCCCCCAGTTGGGCTTGGTCATTTCTACAAGCCGCCGCCTGACCGGCAAAAGGGAAAATTGTCAAAATCTTGCCATTGCCGGGACCAAAAGTGGGTAATACGGCCCCATTTCTGACGTTTCTCGGGGGCGGATTTTCGTGATTGTTTCCATAGTGAGAACAACCAAATTTGGCCCACTCTGCTTAAAACCCTGGCCGATGTGCTGCATTTGCCCGAATCCGCGCACATCCTGAGGTTGAGGTCTGTTTCCGCGCGGAAAACAGTCCAATTATGGCAAAGACATGGCAAAAGAAGGCCCAACAAGGTTAACAACTTATGCTTGTTTCATGTCTAATTTTTGGAAAAGCCGCTAAAAATCGCAGTTCTGGAAACAAACTTCATTCCCATTTCGCGAATCCAGCCGAATCGTGGCCGGAGCGTTCAAACCGCATCCGTCTGGTGGGCGGCCGCCTTTGAAAGACGTCCCCGCAACCCGTCTTCGGGCATTCATTTCGGCAATCGGCTGGTACCCAAGGCCGGACTCGAACCGGCACGCCCGAAGGCGGGGGATTTTGAATCCCCTGCGTCTACCATTCCGCCACTTGGGCACATGCGCTAGCTCTAGCGAAGCCGCCGAGCCGCGTCCAGACCCAGCCTTGGTTTTTTCGGCCTTGCGCGCCACAGCGCTTGACCCCACACGCGCCACATGCTCAGAGAGCACCGACACAGCGACCGGAACACCGCCATGCTCAGACGCCTTTATGACTGGACCCTTCGCATGGCCGATCATCCCCACGCGCTCTGGGTTCTGGCGGTGGTGAGCTTTGTGGAAAGCTCGGTCTTTCCGATCCCGCCTGATGTGCTGATGATCCCGATGATCCTTGCGCGCCCGAGCCGGGCCTGGCTGATCGCGCTGGTGGCGCTGGTCTCTTCTGTGCTGGGGGGCCTGCTGGGCTATGCGATCGGGGCGCTGGCCTATGAGCAGCTTGGACAGCCCATCCTCGAAAGCCTTGGCAAGGGTGACGCGATGGCCGAGTTCAGCACCCGCTTCAACGATTTCGGCTTCTGGGCCGTGCTTACCGCCGGGATCACGCCCTTTCCTTACAAGGTCATCACCATCATGTCGGGCTGGACCGGCATGCCACTCTTTACCTTTATCGCCACGTCGATCCTGGCGCGCGGCATCCGGTTTTTCCTGGTGGCCGGGCTTCTCTGGAAATATGGCACGCCCGTGCGCGACTTCATCGAGAAACGGCTGGGGCTGGTCACAATCGCGTTTGTCGTCTTGCTCTTTGGCGGTTTCTATCTGATCAAACTCCTATGACCCTGAACCGGCACCTTCTGATCGTTCTGGCGGCGGGCGGATCGGCGGCGCTGCTGCTGGGCGCGTTTGCCTTTCAGCATCTCGGTGGCATGGCCCCTTGCAAGCTTTGCCTCTGGCAGCGCTGGCCGCATGCGGCGGCGATTGTCATCGGCGTGCTGGCGCTGGCGGTGCCCGGCCGGGGGCTGCCGCTCCTTGGCATGCTGGCCGCGCTGACCACCGCAGGGATCGGGCTCTATCACACCGGGGTGGAGCGCGGGTTCTGGGAAGGGCCGTCTTCGTGCACGTCCTCTGCTGCGGGCGGAATGAGCGCCGAAGACCTGTTTGAACAGATCATGGCCGCCCCCCTGGTGCGCTGCGACGAAGTCCCGTGGGAGATGCTGGGCCTCTCGATGGCCAGCTGGAACGCGGTCGCGGCGCTGGGATTTGCGCTGCTCTGGGCGATGGCGGCGCGGGCTCGGGTGTGAACACCGCTTGACCGGGTGGACCGGCTGCGCCTAGCCTGCGCGCATGCGCAATCTCGACCCCAGACACTATACCTGCCCCGATATTCACGCCGGTGATGTGCAGACCATTTTTGCCAGAACGTGGCAGTTGATTGGCCCGGCTTCCCGTTTGGCCGAGCGCGGCGACTACATCGCCACGGAAATCGCCGGGCAGAAGGTGTTTGTCATTCATGCGAAGGATGGACTGCGCGCGTTTCGCAATGTCTGTCGGCATCGCGGTGCGCGCCTGTTGCCCGAGGGCACCGGGCGCTGCAATACGATCCGCTGCCCCTATCACCAATGGGTCTGGGGCGAGGATGGGTCGCTTCTGAACGTGCCGTGGTGGGGGGATGATCCGGGGTTCGAGATGTCCGAATGGGCGCTTGATACCGTCGCCTTCGAGATCTGGCGTGGACTGCTTTTTGTCGCCATCGCCCCCGAGCAGAGCCTTGAGGCCCAGCTTGGCGCGACCCTGGCCGAATTGCAGGACGAGCCGATCGAACAATTCCAATGGGTCCATGAAGAGCGGCTTGTTTTCGATGCGAACTGGAAAATCTACACCGACAATTTCGTCGAAGGCTACCATATTCCGGGCATTCATCCGGCCTTTCATGCCGCCATCGAATTCGAAGCATTCGAGACCGTGGCCCTTGACGGGCTGGTGCGCATGTCGGCGCCACCCAAGGCGGGGCTGTTCTATCGCGGCAAATGGCTCTGGATGTGGCCGAACTGGACGCTGTCGCTGTTCTCGGGGGGCATGAACACCTCGCGGATCAATCCGATCGACCATCGGCGCACGGAACTGATTTACAATTTCTACTTCGCCGACCCGAACGATCCGTCATGCGACAAGACGATTGCAGACAATCTGGCGGTCGTCCGGGAAGATTTCGAGATTTGTATCGAGACGCAGAAAAACTATGAGAGCGGCGGCTACAGGCCCGGCCCCCTGTCGCCCCGGCATGAGCAAGGGGTGGCGTATTTTCAGGACCGGCTGAGAAAATCCTGCGAATTTTCTGGGGCCTGACGGCAAAGCTCAGGAGGCGGATTTGCGGGTGCTGAGCAAGAGGCTGGTCTCGGACTGGGCCACACCGTCGAAGCGGCGGATCTGGGACAGGATCGCATCAAGTTCTTCCAGCGTTTCGGTGCCCAGTTCCACGATCACATCCCAGCGGCCGTTCGTGGCGTGAATCGCGCGCACTGCCGACAGGCCGTGCAACTGGCGCAGAATCCGGTCTGTGCCACGCCCCTCGATCCCCAGCATCATCAACCCACGCACCGGGTCGCGGGCCGCATCGCCCTTGAGCACCACGGAAAAGCCCAGGATCTCACCAGAGCGGCGCAACCGCTCGATCCGGCCCCGGACCGTGGTACGCGACACCCCGAGGGTTTGCGCAAGATCCGACAGCGAGGCGCGCGCATCGTGGCGCAGGGCAGAGATCAGGCGGCGGTCGGTTTCGTCCATAATGGCACTTCTTTCATTCGTTTTGTCGATTCACCGCCCGATTAGTGCAAATTGATCCGTTCAAATCAACTCGTTTCGGAATAATTCTGTGCGAAATCACGACATGACCGATGAGGCCGGGATGACAAACTGTATTCTGATTGGAGCGCCCGTGGATAGCGGCAAGGCGCGACGGGGCTGCCTGATGGGGCCCGATGCCTATCGCGTGGCC
The DNA here is from genome assembly GCF_009762325.1 of Roseovarius faecimaris. Classification (NCBI taxonomy): domain Bacteria; kingdom Pseudomonadati; phylum Pseudomonadota; class Alphaproteobacteria; order Rhodobacterales; family Roseobacteraceae; genus Roseovarius; species Roseovarius faecimaris. The sequence goes on along the minus strand of NZ_CP034348.1, from coordinate 1,439,680 downwards.
GGCATTGCCGACGCGCTGGTGGAGCTTGGGCACGGGCTCAGCGATATGGGGAACCTGTCCCCTGCTCCGGCCGAGGCCCCTGCAAGCCTGCCGGAACACCTCGTTGCCCCGGCCGAGACCATCGGCTGGACGGTCACCCTTGCCGATGCCGCCGAAGCGGCGCTGGCCAATGGCGGCTTGCCGATCTTTCTGGGCGGCGATCACAGCCTGTCGCTTGGATCAGTTGCCGGTGCGGCCCGCCACGCCGCAACACAAGGCCGCCCGCAATTCGTGCTCTGGCTCGATGCCCATAGCGATTATCACACGCCGCAGACCACGGCCTCGGGCAACCTGCATGGCACGCCTCTGGCCTATGTGGCGGGCGAGCCCGGCTTTGACGGCTTTCCCGAGGTCAGCCATCCGATCCCGCAAGAGCAGATTTGCATCATCGGGCTGCGTTCGGTCGACACGCCCGAACGCGAGGTGATGCAGGCCTCCAACATCCGCTACCACGACATGCGCGAGATCGACGAGAGCGGCATTGCCAGACCGCTGGCGGCCTTCCTCGACACGGTCAAGCGGGCCAACGGGTTTCTGCATGTCTCGCTCGACGTGGATTTCCTCGACCCGAGCTTTGCGCCTGCCGTGGGCACGACCGTGCCGGGCGGGGCCAGCATGCGCGAGGCGCATCTGGTGATGGAGATGATCAGCGATAGCGGGCTGATGACCTCGCTCGATCTGGTCGAACTGAACCCGTTTCTCGACGAGCGCGGGCGCACCGCGCAGGTGATGGTGGACCTTGCCTGTTCCGCCCTGGGCCGCCGGGTCTTTACCCGTCCCACGCGCGCCTATTCGTGAAGGAGCCCGCCATGACGATCAACCTCAACCCCTCTGACAAGGCGCTGGTGCCGTTTGTGTCGGTCGATAACATGATGCGGCTCATTCACCATGTCGGGATCGAACCGATGCTGCGCGGCCTTGCCGACTATATCGAGGCCGATTTCAAACGCTGGGAGTTGTTTGACAAGACCCCGCGCGTGGCCAGCCACTCGGCCGAAGGGGTGATCGAACTGATGCCCACCTCGGATGGTGAGGTCTATGGCTTCAAATACGTCAACGGCCACCCCAAGAATACGAAAGACGGGTTGCAGACCGTCACGGCCTTTGGCCTGCTGGCGGATGTCGGCACGGGCTATCCGGTGCTGCTGAGCGAGATGACGATGCTGACCGCGATGCGCACGGCGGCCACCTCGGGTCTGGTGGCGCGCTATCTGGCCCCCAGGGGCGCCGACACGATGGCGATGATCGGCTCGGGCGCGCAGTCTGAATTTCAGTCGCTGGCGATGAAGGCGATTTGCGGGCTCAAGACCGTGCGGCTTTACGATATCGACCCTGCGGCGGTGGAAAAGGCGCGGCGCAACCTCGAAGGCACCGGGCTCAACGTGGTGGCCTGCAAAAGTGCCGAGGAAAGCATGGAAGGCGCGCAGATCATCACCACCTGCACCGCCGACAAGCAATACGCGACCATCCTGACCGACAACATGGTCGGCTCGGGCGTGCATATCAACGCCATCGGCGGCGATTGTCCGGGCAAGACCGAACTTGCCCCGGGGGTGCTGCACCGCTCTGATATCTTTGTGGAATATCCGCCGCAGACCCGCATTGAAGGCGAAATCCAGCAACTTGCCGAGGATCATCCCGTCACCGAGATGTGGGAGGTGATGAGCGGGTTGAAGCCGGGGCGCAGCTCGGACAAGCAGATCACGCTTTTTGACAGCGTCGGCTTTGCGATCGAGGATTTCTCGGCGCTGCGTTTCGTGCGCGACCGGATTGCGGGGACCGACCTCTATTTCGATCTCGACCTGCTGGCTGATCCGGATGACCCGCGCGATCTGTTCGGGATGCTGCAACGCGCGAAGGGCTAGAGGTAAGGTGCGTGATATCACGCACCCTACTCTGATATGCCCCCGGGCCGGTCTGGGTACTGGGGAACGAGAGTGCCGACCCGGGGGAACCGACGGTGGTCAGCCGTCAGCCGCGACCGGGAGCAGCCCCTGTTCTTGCCCGGCCACCATCTCGGCGTCATCCAGCGCACCGTCATCATTGGTGTCGGCTTCGGCAAAGGCCTCGGCGGACACGTCAGGGAAGACGGCCTGCACTTCGTCGATGGTCATCATCCCGTCACCATTGGTGTCGATCTCGCTGGCGGCGATGGCCGCGGTGGCCATAAAGCCGAGGCTGAGAAGGGATGCGATGAATTTGGTCATGAGTTGTCTCCTTTAGACAGTGTTCAGGCGAGGCGCCGCGTTTTGCGACGCTCACCGAACAAGACGGGGTTTGCGCGGTTTGCATCCGCCCGGCACGCCGCATCAATGCGGACGCGCGAAGCCTTGCCCATGGTGGCGCACTGTGTTGGCGAGAGGTTGCCCAAAAAGGCCCGGATGCAACCATCGGCGGAAAATGCCGGTTTGAAATCGCCATGCCAAAGGGTCAGGTTGAGCTGAGCAGCCTCACCCCTTGAGCGGAGTGATCCCAGAATGCCCCAAATCCACGCACTGCCCGGCGATATCGCCGGTTTGCAGCCCGACCTTCTGCGCGTGGCACGCCACCTGACCGGCAATGCCGATCAGGCGCAGGACCTGACCCAGGATGTGCTGGTGAAACTGTGGCAAAAGATGTCGCGCGGCGATCCCATCGACAATCTGCGTGCCTATGCCATGACCACGCTGCGCAATACCTTTCGCCAGCATCTGCGCAACCGCCTGCCCGGCAGTGAGCTGGAAGAGAACATGCTGACGGCCCCACCGGACGCCTTTGCCTGCCTGGCGCTGCAGGAGATTGCCGAGGCGATCGGCAAACTGCCCGCGGACCAGGCCCGCCTGATCCGGCTTGTAGCTGCGGGCGAAACCAGCCCGGCGGAGCTTGCAAGGATCACCGGCGTGCCCACCGGCACAGTGATGTCCAGGCTGGCGCGCGCTCGCGGGCAGCTGCGCACGGAAATGGGCCTGTCCAAAACCGCGCCGGTGGCCGAGTTGATTTGAATGGGCCAGCTAGCCCGTCAGCTCCATAGCCCCCGCGCCCGACAACATCTCGTAGCCGTCGTTCGTGATGGCATAGGTGCCGCCCACCAACACCCCAAGCTGATGCGCCTCATCCAGCAGACAGGCATGCAGCACAAAGGTCGTTCCGGGCACAAGCAGATCGTCAGAGGTCCGAGTGATCTTCAGGGGCTCCAGCCAAGTCGGGGGGTATCCAATACCCACGCCATAGCCGAAGCGCATCTTGAAGCCGTCGCGCAGCCCCGCGTCCCGCAGACGTTGCAGTGCAGGAGCTTCAACATCGCAGGCGCGGACATTGGGCTTGAGCTGAGCAAGCCCAATGCCAAGACAATCCCGCGCCACGCCGTAAAGCTCAACCGCCTTTGGATCGGGATCAGCTCCCGGCACGGTAAAGCTCTGAATGGCCACGCAATTGTAGCGCCGTGCGACACCTCCGATTTCAACATGAACGAGATCACCTGCCTCCAGTACCCGGTCCGTTGGTGTACCGTGGCCCAAGACCGACCGGGTGCCGCTGGCCAGCTCGGTCGGGATGGAGGCATAATCACTGCCCGCCTTACGCATGGCATATTCGATATCTGCCGCCAGCTCGATTTCGGTCATGCCGGGGCGTGCACGATCCGTTGCCGCACGAAGCCCTGCGTCTCCGTAGCGGCCCGCGACGCGCATCAATGCGAGTTCCTGAGGTGTCTTGACGCTCCGCATGCGCGCAAGCTCAGGGGCAATGTCAACGATCTCAACGCCATCGATCTGCGCCACAAGCTCAGACCCAAAGGCATAAGGCACGGCATGGCTGGAGAGATCAACACCGACCCGTCGTAACGGGCTCGCGGTCTCCTTGAGAACACGAGCGAAGGTCGATGCCGGTGTATCGACGCCAAACCGGTAGGTCCGGATATCGCGGATCAGACTCGTCTGGCGGGCAAGGGCCACATCCGCATCCCAAACCATCTGAACAGGCTCCGGCCCATCTGTCGCGAAGATCAAAGCCTGCGGCAGAACCGCGCCGAGAAACGTGTCATAGCCGCAAAGCCAATATTGTGCCTCCGGTCCGAGAATGAGAGCGGCGTCAAGCTGCTGCTCGGCCAGATAGGAGGTGAGGCGCTCAGCGCGCTGGTCATAGGTTGAACGGGGCAAAGCAAGTGTGAGGCTCATACGACGCACAATAGATCATCAGGCCGGACCGGACCATTTGAATTGGGACATGACGCCGGAGAGAATAGAGGGCCAGGCAAAAGGCACGGAGAGTGATCATGAAGACGACCAGCGGCGGGTGCTTCTGCGGCGATCTGCGCTTTGAGGCCTCAGGCGCGCCGGACCAGTTCAGCCCCATCTATGAACTCTGGATGGTGCGGCGCGACAACTGGCTTCCGCCTTTCGTGGGGCTTGAGCGGTTAGAGCAGGATCGGGAGGGGCCGTAGGGTGCGTGATTTCACGCACCAATCTCTCAGCGCATCAGGATCCCCTGCCCCGTGGGCAGCGCCATGATCATCCGGTTCTGCGCGCCGGCGAACGCGTTCCACGCCGCGTTCTGCTCTTCATGGCCGGTCAGACCGTAATCATCCAGCACGATGATCCCGCCGGGCGTGATCCGATCCCAGATCTTCTCGATCGTGCCGATCTCGGCCGCGGTGATGTTCAGATCGATCGAGATATAGCTGAGCGCGTCAAATTCCACATCGTCGATCGAGCCCGGCAACAACCCGGGCACCAGCACCGCGCCGGGATGCGGGCCGAACTGCTTTTTGCAAAACTCGATGATGTTCACATTCGCCGGATTGCCGGAATACATGTTCCGGTTCATCTTGTGCACGCCCTTGAGCTCACGTTCCGAGGCCATGTCTTCGGGGATGCCGTCATAGGTGTCGAAGAGGAAGAACTTCTTGCCCGACGCATCAAACTCGGTGTTGCGCAGGATCATTGTGGACAGCAGCCCGGTGTTGACCCCGAACTCGGCAAAATCCCCGGGCAAACGCAGACAGCATTCGGCGGCCCAGATGCAGACATGCACGCGCCAGCGGATATCCGGCGTACCGCCAATCCAGTGCGGTTCGCTCTCGCGGCAGGTTTGTTCCCAGGCTTGCTGAAACCGCGCATCATGCTGAAACGGAATATATTTTTTCCGTACAGCCAGGTGGTCACCGTAATAGTCATACTTGTAGGGCGCGCGGGTCAGCGCCTTGCGCAGGCGGCGAACGATGGCGGTAAACGGATCCATTGGCTCTCCTTGCGGCCTCAGCGGGCCTTGAGCATCTGTTTATAGTAATGCAGGCGGTTGCCCAAGGTCTCATCGGCTTGATGCTTCGCGCGCATATAGCGCAGCTCACGGCGTCTGAGGGTGGGAGACACGCCCGCACTCACCTGCCCCAGATGCAGCCGGTTGGCCACCATCGGCGCCTCAAGAATATGCGGCGCGCCAAGCACCTTCTGACAGCGCTTGTACATATCCACATCCATGAGCCAAATCAGCTCTTCGTCAAACTCCAGCCCGGTGCCCGCCCGAAGGGCCAGCACGGAGGGGCTGCTGACCGTGTTCTTGCCAAGGTAAAGGTTGGGATCGAGCCGGGGCACCATGGTGTTTTCCAGGCTTTGCCCGTCATGGGTCACCCCCGAGCCGCAGAGCAGCCATTGCGCACCTTCTTTCGAGAAGGCGTCGGCATGTTGGGCAAGGGCCGTGGGATCACACAGAAAATCGTCCTGAAACAGCACCTTGAGCACCTGTCCCCGGGCCGCGCGCATCGCGTTGTTGGTGTTGGCCGAAGCCTGCCGCGCACCGCCGCGATTGTCGAGCCGCGTGATATCCAGCCTGTCGGCATAGGCCTTGCAGATCGTCGCCACGCCCTCATCGTCGGACTGGTCCGAGACGATCACCTCGAATTGCTCGTAGCTTTGGCGCAAAAGGTGCTCGAAACTGTCCAGCAGATACTCTGCCCCCTGCCCGCCCATTTCATAGGCCGGGATGCAGATGCTGATATAGGGATCGCGCGCCATGGCCGCTGCTTGCCCCAGCGCCCGGGGTTGCGCAACATTTAATACCATTCACGCAGGCAAACTCGTCACGGGGATGGTAAAAGTGCACATCTGACCGGCTCTGTGCTAAACTGGGCCTATTTGAAAGAGCGTATTTCGAGGACGCATGAGATGATCCGATTGATCCCCATCTCGGTCGGCATGTTGCTGGCCTGGTCACCCATGGCTGAGGCTTGCGAGCCGCCGCCGGTCTTTTACGCGCCCTTCAGCACAGAGCGCGCGGCGAACGCGGACATCACCAGTTTCATAAGCCAAAATGCCCCGGTCGTGCGGGATGTCTCGCTCGGCCGCGGCTCCGCCGCGCAGGAATCGCTCTGCGGCGGCCAGGGCTATGTTTCTTTCACCATCGCCTTGCCCCCGGGCGCGCCGGTCACCTTCGCCGATCTTGGGCTTGAGTTGCGCGTGATCGACGGCAGCTTTCCCAGGTACGCCCTGCCCGAAGGCCCGATCAGCTCCACCCTTGGCGCGCGGGAAGACTTCCAGCATCTGGGAAGCTGGTTCGAAGGCCCGCCTGCCCGCCACAAGACCATCAGCGCCGAGATCGAAGCACGTTTTGTGGCGCCCGATGGCACGCGGGGCAAAGGCGCGCGCTTCACGCTTTTCTCCGAGCCGGAGAAACCCAAAACGGCCGAAGAGCAGACACGTTAGCCCCTTTTTTCAAAAGAAAAACGGGGGGCACAAGGCCCCCCGATAAGTTTCGCCGTCCAGGCTCACTTGATTGTACCGCCCGGTTTCTGCCTGCGGCCTGAACGTCGTCGGGGGCGAGCGCACCCGCCCCGTGTGAGGATGGGCAAGGACTGATCGTCCGCCCCCACCCTGTCCCTCGGCCCGCGCTGGCATGTGCGCGCTTGGCCCTTTGTTTCGTCGGGGGCGGGCTGTCGCTGGTGGAGGTTCAGCCCCTTGCCCCCTACACGCCCCCACCAGAGGTGCGTGATCTCTGTCGCGGCGCCGCCCTGTCTAGGCGACCTTCCGGCCCATCGGCACCGGCCCGCTTGTTTCGAACTCCGCCACGCATTCCGGAAAGAGCACGCGGTGAAAGAGGATCTTGAACTCCTCGCCTTCCTCGGTGCGTACCGTGGCGTGGGTGGAGGCGTTCATCACCACCCCCGCCAGCCCCGGCGGCACCGCGAAAGAGCCGCGCCCCAGACCGCCGTCAAGCGTCACCTCGATCTCAAGGGGTTCCGACGTCACCCCGTCACATTCGATCGTTGCGGTGTAGCTCATCCTGGCCATGGCTCTGCTCCCTCGCGGCCCCGGCTCAGCTACAGCCCGACGTGGCGCCGCAGGTGTTGCACTTCATGCAGGTGCCGTTGCGCACCAGCGTGTAGTTGCCGCAATCGCCGCAGGCTTCGCCCTCATAGCCCTGCATCTTGGCCTTGGTGCGCGCGTCCATCTCGACCGTGCCCGTCGCCACTGCCGTGGTCGTGCTGATCGAGGCGGTCACCGACCCCGCCGCCGCAACGGCGGTTTCGGGCACCAGCGTCTCAAGCGCCGCCACCGGGTCCACGGCACCGTTCAGCGCCACGGCCTCGGCCGACTGACCGCCATTGAGCACGACCAGCTCCTGCGGCAGACGCTTGCGCAGGTAGCCCGTCGAGCTGATCTGCTTGAGCACCTCGAGCGAGCGGTTGGCCGCACTGTCGGACATTTCCGAGATGTTGCTGACGCCTTCTTCCTCGCCGCGGCCCAGATCGTCAAAGCTCGCGCCCTCGGGCTTCACATGCGCCAGATCGGTGCGGTCGAGGTAGCTGACCGCCAGTTCGCGGAAGATATAGTCGAGGATCGACGTGGCGTTCTTGATCGAGTCGTTGCCCTGCACCATGCCCGCCGGTTCGAACTTGGTGAAGGTGAAGGCATCGACGAATTCTTCCAGCGGCACGCCATATTGCAGGCCCACCGACACCGCGATGGCGAAGTTGTTCATCATCGCGCGGAAGCCCGCGCCTTCCTTGTGCATGTCGATGAAGATTTCGCCCAAGCTACCGTCGCTATATTCGCCCGTGCGCAAGTAAACCTTGTGCCCGCCGACGACCGCCTTTTGGGTATAGCCCTTGCGGCGCTCCGGCATCTTCTCGCGGTGCGATTTGACAACTTCCTTGACGATCACCTTCTCGACGATCTTCTCGGCCAGTACAGCGGCCTTTTCCTGCGGCGTGCCTGTTTCGAGGATTTCGGCGGCGTCGTCGTCATCCTCGACCAGGGCGGCGGCCAGAGGCTGTGACAGTTTGGAGCCGTCACGGTAGAGCGCGTTGGCCTTCACCCCCATCTGCCAGCTGCGCTCATAGGCAGCCTGGCAATCCTCGATGGTCGCATCGTTGGGCATGTTGATCGTCTTCGAGATCGCGCCCGAGATGAAGCTTTGTGCGGCTGCCATCATATCGATGTGGCTGTTCACGCTGAGGAAGCGCTTGCCTTTCTTGCCGCAGGGGTTGGCGCAATCGAAGATGTGATAGTGCTCTGTCTTCAGATGCGGCGCGCCTTCCAGCGTCATCGTCCCGCAGACATGGTCATTCGCCGCGTCGATATCGGCCTTGGAGTAGCCGAGGCTGGCCAGCAGGTCGAAGGTCGGGTCGTTCAGCTTCTCCGCCGGGATGCCCAGCACGTTCTTGCAGAACTCCTCGCCAAGGGTCCACTGGTTGAAGACAAAGCGGATGTCGAAGGCGCTGCCCAGGGCGGCGTCGATCTTGGCCAGCTCGTTTGCGCCGAAGCCGTGCCCTGCCAGCGAGGTGTGGTTGACGCCCGGCGCGTTGCCGATGGTGCCGTGGCCGACCGCGTAGCTGACGATCTCTTCAATCTGTGCGCTGCCATAGCCCAGTTTGGCAAGGGCGGCGGGCACCGATTGGTTGATGATCTTGAAGTAGCCGCCACCGGCAAGCTTCTTGAACTTCACCAGAGCGAAATCGGGTTCGATCCCGGTCGTGTCGCAATCCATCACCAGACCGATCGTGCCGGTGGGGGCAATCACCGTGGCCTGCGCGTTGCGATAGCCGTGCTTTTCGCCCAGTTTCAGCGCCTCGTCCCAGCTGGCCATCGCCAGATCCACAAGGCGGCTGTCGGGGCAGTTGGCCAGGTCCAGCGGCACCGGTTTGACGGCGAGCCCTTCATAGCCCTCGGTGGCGCCATAAGCGGCGTTGCGGTGGTTGCGCATGACGCGCAGCATGTGTTTCTTGTTGCGCTTGTAGCCTTCGAACGGTCCCAGCTCGCCCGCCATCTCGGCGGAGGTGGCATAGCTGACACCGGTCATGATCGCCGTCAGCGCACCGCACAGGGCACGGCCCTCGGCGCTGTCATAGCCCAGCCCCATGTTCATCAGCAGGCCGCCGATATTGGCATAGCCCAGACCCAGCGTGCGGAACTCATAGGAAAGCTGCGCAATCTCTTTCGAGGGGAACTGCGCCATCATCACGCTGATTTCCAAAGTCACGGTCCACAGACGCGTGGCGTGCATGTAGCTTTCTGCGTCGAATTGTTCGTTTTTGTAAAATTGCAGCAGGTTCATGGAGGCCAGATTACACGCCGTATCGTCCAGGAACATGTATTCAGAACAAGGGTTTGATCCACGAATCTCGCCATCTTCCGGGCAGGTATGCCAGGCATTGACAGTGTCGTGATATTGAATGCCCGGATCGGCGCAGGCCCAGGCCGCATGGCCCACATCTTCCCACAGATCGCGGGCTTTGATGGTCTTGGCGACGCTGCCGTCGGTGCGGTTGATCAGCGCCCAGTCGCCATCTTCCTCGACCGCCTTGAGGAAGGCATCGGTCACGCGGATCGAGTTGTTGGAGTTCTGCCCCGAAACGCTGGCATAGGCTTCGCTATCCCAATCGGTGTCATAGGTCGGAAACTCGATCGAATCGTAGCCCTGCCGCGCATAATCCAGCACGCGTTTTACATAAGTCTCAGGGATCTGCACCTGTTTGGCGCCGCGAATAGCTGCCTTCAGCTGCTCGTTCTTCTTGGGATCAACCGCATCCTCGCTGCTGCCGTCCCAGGCCCGGATCGCGCTGAAGATCTCGTTCAGCTTGGCCTCGTGCATTTTCGAGCCCGCGACGATGCTCGCCACTTTCTGCTCTTCTTTCACTTTCCAGTTGATGAACTCCTGAATATCGGGATGGTCCGCGTCACAGATGACCATCTTGGCCGCGCGGCGCGTGGTGCCGCCGGATTTGATCGCGCCAGCCGCCCGATCCCCGATTTTCAGGAAGCCCATCAGGCCCGAGGACTTGCCCCCGCCCGACAGCGGCTCATCAGCGGCGCGCAGGGAGGAGAAGTTCGTGCCAGTGCCGGAGCCGTATTTGAAAAGACGTGCCTCGCGCACCCAGAGATCCATGATGCCGCCATCGCCCACCAGATCGTCGGCGACCGACTGGATAAAGCAGGCATGCGGCTGCGGATGCTCATAGGCGGAGGTGGATTTGGTCAGCTCCTTCGTGGCGTAATCCACATAGTAGTGGCCCTGACCCGGACCATCGATGCCATAGGCCCAATGCAGGCCGGTGTTGAACCACTGGGGCGAGTTGGGCGCCGCCATCTGCGAGGCCAGCATATAGCGCATCTCGTCAAAGTAAGCCTGCGCGTCCTCTTCGGTGGTGAAGTAGCCGCCCTTCCAGCCCCAATAGGCCCAGGCCCCTGCCAGACGGTCGAACACCTGCTTGGCCGAGGTTTCGCCGCCGGTTTTCACACCATCTTCGGCGGGCACCGAGCGCCACAGGAATTCCGGAACATCCTTTTCCTCGACCTTTTTCAGGGAGGCGGGCACGCCGGCCTTACGGAAATATTTCTGGGCGATCACGTCGCTGGCCACCTGGCTCCAGCTTGCGGGGACTTCGACCTCATCGAGGCGAAAAACCGTCGTGCCATCGGGGTTGCGAATTTCCGAGCTTGTGGTGATGAACTCCAGATCCGCGTATGCGTCCTGCCCGGCCTTTGTGAATTTTCTTTCGATTTTCATCTGAGCTGCCCCTACTTCAGCTTGGTGTTCCGTCGCGACCCAGCATCGCGAGCCATATGTCTCCTGTCGCAGCGGACAACACACCTCCCGGACGCGCCAATCACCTGACGCGGACATAAAGCCTTGAACAAAGGCTCTTTCCCGGGATTGTCCCGGTTATGTTGGGTGTAGGGTGTTGTCCCTGCCTCCGACCTACCACTATATATTGTGGCTTAGCGGCCGGTTTACACAACTTGACGTATTCCCCCATAGGCGGTCAACGAAAATTTTATATTTTTTTTCGCAAAAAGCGGTTGACCAAGTCCGAAAAAGGACGCGGCGCGGGGCGATGTGATTCATCTTGATTGATTGCCGCGCCGCAGCACCGGACAGGTCCGGCATTTAGAGATCTGGAGAAACTTTTTTATTCGGCTCACTTAGGTCAGATAGTTCGCACATGCCCCGCCCCGGCAGGACCGCTGCCGTCGGCGCATCGTTCATCTTTCTTAACAAATCGTCTGGTCCGAAAAAAATTTCGACGGCTCGGCGCTGGCTGCCGAAACCGGATATCAAACCGAGTTCTGAGGAGATGGTCGGGGCGGCAGGATTCGAACCTACGACCCCCTGTACCCAAAACAGGTGCGCTACCAGACTGCGCCACGCCCCGGACCGTGCGCCTCTCTACTCGTGAATGGAGGCTTTGAAAAGCCCTATTGCACCGCGTTCAGTTGCAGGGCCAGGCCGCCTTGTCAGGGTCAAAGGCGGGATGGCGCATTTCAGAGCCCGGGGTGATGCCCATCTGCCCCGCAAGCCCGCCATTCACCTCCAGCACGACAAGCGTCGCGCCGTCGCTCATCACCGGCCGCAGATCGTGGGGAATCGCGTTTTCATGCACCTTGATGACCGTACCGGTCTCATCCACGAACAGCATATCGAGCGGGATCAGCGTGTTTTTCATCCAAAATCCCACCTCGCGCGGAAACGGATAGACAAAGAGCATTCCTTTGGAGCGCGGCATGGTTTCGACATGCATCAAGCCCTGCGCCCGGGTCTCGGCGGTGTCGGCCACATCGACCGTGAACCGCGCAGTACCCCAGTCACCGCGCAGCTGAACCTGATTTGCACGACAGTCATCGGCTGCGGCCGCCGCGGCCGCCATAAACAGACCGGACAGAAGTGACCCTAATCCGATTCCTTTACCGCGCTTTCCCATCCACAGACCTCCGTCGCCATACGGCCACGTTTACCATGGATCACACGGATGGCCAGCGCCTCGCCGGGTAACAGATCCGCGAGGCCGGACCGGCGCAGCACTTCGATATGCACGAACACATCTTCGTCGCTGCCGAAGGTATTGGCAAAGCCAAAGCCTTTGCCCTTGTCGAACCACTTCACGCGCGCAGGCTCCAGAGGGGCGGATTTGATCAGTTCCGGGTCGATCTGTTCGAAATCGGACAATCCGATCGCCTCGCTGCCTTCAGGCGGATGAATCGCCAGAACCTCCACCGCCTGCGACCCGCGATCGGTGTCCTGAACCTTGATCTCCACCCCGGCATTATCGGCCACCGAGCTTTGTCCGAAATTGCGCAGCACATTGGCATGCAGCAAGATATCCGGACCGCCCTCGTCGGAAATGACAAAGCCGAAGCCTTTGACCGGATCAAACCATTTTACGCGCCCGTGGACGCGCCTTGTCGCTGTATCGTTCTGTGTCACGTCGTCCTACCGTACAGTCCCATCCCTAAGACCTGATGTTAACCTTTGCGCCCATTGCACCTCAGGCGCAAGGGCAAAAAATGTTTTTTATTCAGTTGCTTGCATTTTACGTCGCGTGAATGTCACGGATGCAAGCGCGTGATTTCCCAAGTGTTTTCAGCCCCTTCGCGCCGCCACACAAAGCGATCATGCAAGCGAAAGGCCCCGTCGGCCCAAAATTCGATTTCAACTGGTGATAGTTTGAAGCCGCCCCAATGCGCGGGACGGGGAGGATTGATCCCGTATTTGGCGGTGACTTTGGCCACATCCGCCATCAGGGCGGTGCGTGATTCCAAGGGCTGCGACTGGCGCGACGCAATGGCACCCAGGCGGCTTTTGAGTGAACGGGAGGCAAAATACTCATCCGCCTGCGCCCCGCCCACGCGGGTCACGCTGCCGCGCACCCGCACCTGACGGCGCAGCGATTTCCAGTGCAGCACGATGGCCGCGCGGGCATTGGCCTCCAGCTCCTGCCCCTTGGCCGATCCGTAATTGGTGTAAAAGACAAACCCGTCCGGCTCGATCGCTTTCAGAAGCACCATACGGACATTGGGCAGGCCATCGGCATCCACCGTCGACAACGCCATTGCGTTGGGATCGTTGACCTCGCTCTCGCCGGCCTCATCGAGCCAGCGCTGCGCGATCTCAAAGGGGTCATCGCCGCTGAAAATTCCATCACGTTCAGTCATAAAATCACATGTACCCAAATTTAGGACCATATTCGAGGGAAATGCCGCTCTCGCCCCAAGTTTGCAACATTTTCTTTTGCTTTACACAAGAATCCGCCGAGCCCGAAGATTTCCCGTCAAGATCGCAGAGCCCTGCGCGCCCCTTGATGCAGCCGGGCCATTCCCCTAAAGGATTGTGAACACCAAAAAAGAACGGGACGGGCCCAGGATATGTCGAACACCCTAATGGTAGGAAAGCGCGGGCTGATCATGGGCCTGGCCAATGACAAATCGATCGCATGGGGCATTGCCAAGGCCTGCGCCGATGCCGGGGCCGAGATGGCGTTCAGCTATATGGGCGATGCCTTCCGCAAGCGCGTGGCGCCGCTGGCCGAGCAACTGGGTGTCGACACGCTGATCGACTGCGATGTGGGCGACCCTGCGTCGATCGATGCCGCCTTTGCCGAGATCGAGGCCAAATGGGGCAAGCTCGACTTCCTGGTTCACGCCATCGGCTTTTCCGACAAGACCGAGCTGCGCGGCCGCTACGTGGACACCAGCCGTGAAAACTTCGCGATGACGATGGATATTTCCGTCTATTCCTTCACCGCCGTGGCGCAGCGCGCCGAGAAGCTGATGACGGACGGCGGCTCGATGCTGACGCTGACATATTACGGCGCCGAACAGGTGATGCCGCATTATAACGTCATGGGCGTGGCCAAGGCCGCGCTGGAGGCGAGCGTGAAATACCTGGCCGAGGATCTGGGCAAGGACGGTATCCGTGTAAATGCCATTTCGGCGGGGCCGATCAAGACGCTGGCCGCGAGCGGAATCGGCGATTTCCGCTATATCCTGAAGTGGAACGAGCTCAACTCGCCCCTGCGCCGCAACGTGACCATCGACGATGTGGGCAAATCCGCGCTCTATCTGCTGAGCGATCTCGGAAGTGGTGTCACCGGTGAGAACCTGCATGTGGACGCGGGCTATCACGTGGTCGGCATGAAGGCGGTGGATGCGCCGGATATCGACGTCGTGACCGGCCGCAAGGACTAGGCTCGGTGGAGGCTGCCCACCTCATCGCCTTCAACCTGACGCTGCTGGCCGCAATGGCGGCCCCCGGCCCGGCGCTTCTCTATGCGCTGCGCCAATCCGTGGCGGGCGGGTTCGGCGTGGGTCTGGCGACCGGGGCCGGGCTGGGCCTGATGGCGGCGGCCTGGACCGGGGCCGCGCTTCTGGGACTTGAGGTGGTGTTCGCGCTTTTTCCCGTTGCTTTCACGGCGCTGAAACTGGCGGGCGCGCTGTACCTGATCTGGATCGGCTACACCCTGTGGCGCGACGCCGGAACCCCGGTGAACGACGCCCCCACCCCGCGCGCACGGGCCTTCTGGGGGGGTATTCTGATCAATCTGGGCAACCCCAAATCGGTGCTCTTTGCCGCCTCCGTGCTGGTGGTGATCTTTCCGCCGGGCCTGAGCCTTGCGGAAAAGGCGATGATCGTCGGCAACCATTTCGCGGTCGAGGTGCTGGTCTATGCAGGCTTTGCAGCGGCACTTGCCTCACCCCCTGCCCGCGCGGGCTATCTGCGGCTGAAACCGCTGCTTGACCGCATCGCCGGTGCAGTACTGGGACTGCTCGGCCTGCGGCTTCTCGTCGGCAAATGACCGCCGCTGCGTTTCTCGCGGTGGTGCTGATCCACCTTGTTGCCGCCATGAGCCCCGGGCCGGCCTTTGTGGTCAGCGTGCGGCTGGCGGCCTCCGAAGGGTTCCGCGCCGCTGTTGCGCTGGCGCTCGGCTTCGGGCTGGGCGCGGCGCTCTGGGCGGGGGCGGCCATGGCGGGGCTGGCACTGGTGTTCGAACTGGTTCCGCAGCTTTTCGTGGGCTTGAAACTTCTGGGTGGAGCGTTCCTGATCTATATTGCGATCCAGACATGGCGGCATGCCAGCGCGCCCCTGCCCGACCCTGGCGCGGTCACCTCGCGCAGCGTCGGCGCCGCCTTCCGCCTGGGCCTGCTGACCTTCCTGACCAATCCCAAATCCGCGGTATTTTTCGGTGCGGTGTTCGTCGGGCTGGTGCCGGTCGAGACGCCGCTCTGGACGCGCGCGGCCCTAATCGCGGTGATCTTCGTCAACGAAACGCTGTGGTATTGCCTTGTCGCCCGGCTGTTTTCGCTGCCGCGTCCACGGGCAGCCTATGCGCGGGCCAAGGCCTGGGTGGATCGCGCCTTTGGAGGGCTCATCGCCATCTTCGGATTGAAAATCGCCACGGGCTAGGTAAAGAAGGGTCCACATTTGCGAGGAGCCGCCCCATGACAGATCAGCGCCTGCCCCATGAGAAGGGCTTTCATGTGAGCTGGGACCAGTTGCACCGCGATGCCCGGGCACTGGCCTGGCGCCTGGATGGGCAGGGCCCCGAGAATGGCGAGTGGAAGGCGGTGGTGGCGATCACCCGCGGCGGCATGGCCCCGGCGATGATCGTCGCGCGCGAGCTGGATATCCGCACGGTCGATACGATCAGCGTGAAATCCTATAACCACCAGGCGCAAAGCGAGCCGGTGATCATCAAATCGCCTGACATGGATCTGGTGGGCGATGGTACGGGGGTTCTGATCGTCGATGATCTGGTCGATACCGGTCGCACGCTGGATGTGGTGATCAAGGCGATGCCCAAGGCGCATATCGCAACGGTCTATGCCAAGCCGATGGGCCGCGACCGGGTCAACAGCTATGTCACAGAAGTAAGCCAGGATACCTGGATCTTCTTCCCCTGGGACATGGCCCTGCAATATGTCGAGCCCTATCGCGGCACCTGAGCCCGCCGCTCTTCGGGCCCCTTACGTGCCCGCCTCGCGAGGCCGCCTGTGAGGGCGGACGAGCCCCCTTTCGGAGACAGATGATGACCCAGATCAGCCGCACTGAGAGCACCTTCGCCCCGCCCGTCATGGAGGCCCGGCGCTGGCTTCAGGGGGTCGCGTTTCCGGCCGAACGCCCGCTGATCAACGTGAGCCAGGCCGCGCCGGTGGACCCGCCGCCCGAGCCCTTGCGCAAGGTGATTGCCGAAACCGCGCTGAACCAGCCCGAGGCGCATCTCTATGGCCCCGTGCTGGGCCTGCCCGAGCTGCGCGCCGAAGTGGCGGCGCAATGGTCCGGCGCCTATGGTGGCACTCTCAGCACCGAAAACGTGGCGATCACCTCGGGCTGCAACCAGGCGTTTTGCGCCGCGATCAACGCGCTGACCAACGAAGGGGACGAGGTGATCCTGCCGACGCCCTGGTATTTCAATCACAAAATGTGGCTGGATATGAACGGCTTGCAATGCGTTCCTCTTGCGGCGGGCGCGGGCCTTTTGCCGGATCCGGACCAGGCCGCCACATACATCACCGAACGCACCCGCGCCATCGTGCTGGTCAGCCCCAACAACCCCGGTGGCGTGGAATATCCCGCAAGCCTCCTGCGCGCCTTTTACGAGTTGGCGCAGCGCCACGGTATCGCGCTGATCGTCGATGAGACCTATCGCGACTTCGATGCGCGCAGCGGGGCGGCGCATGATCTCTTTACCGATCCGGACTGGGGCGACACGCTGATCCAGCTGTATTCCTTTTCCAAGGCGTATCGCCTGACCGGCCATCGCGTCGGTGCGATGGTGGCCTCGCCCGCCCGCCTTGCCGAGGCCGAAAAGTTTCTCGACACGGTCACGATCTGCCCCAACCAGCTGGGCCAGCACGCAGCGCTCTGGGGGATGCGCAACCTCGGCCAGTGGCTGGCCGGCGAACGCGCCGAAATCCTCGACCGGCGCGCGGCGATCGAGGACAACATGCCAAAGCTCGCCGCCCGGGGCTGGGAGCTTCTGGGCAATGGCGCCTATTTCGCCTATCTGCGCCATCCATTTGCCATGCCGTCGAATGAACTGGCGCAGAAACTGGTCGCGGAGGCCGGTGTTCTGCTGCTGCCGGGCACCATGTTCCGGCCTGCGGACGATCCCTCCGGTGCCCGCGAATTGCGGCTGGCCTTCGCCAATGTGGACCGTGCCCAGATCGGGACGCTTTTCGACCGTCTGGAACGCCTCAGTTGGCCTCTTGCCCCCACTGGGCCGAGCGCGTAGACAAGCCTCAACCAGAGCGACAAAGACACCGACGGGAGCACGCCATGTCTGGCAAGAAGAGTATCGGCAAATCGGCCATGTGGGTCCTGATGGGTCTGCTGATCCTTGGCCTTGGCGGGTTCGGTGTGACCAACCTGGGCGGCAATGTGCGCAGCATCGGCTCGGTCGGGGAAAGCGATATCGGCGTCACCGAATATGCCCGGATGCTGCGTGACGACATCCGCGCCGAAGAAGCCGCGCGGCGCGAGCCGGTCAGCTTCGCCCAGGCGCAGGAATTGCAGATCGACCAGATCGTGCTGGCCCGGCTGATCGCCGCCACATCCCTGGAAGAAGAGGCGCGGCTGATGGGGGTCTCCATCGGGGATGCGAACCTCGCCCAGCAAATCCGCGACATCCCCGCCTTTCAGGGCATCGACGGCAGCTTCGACCGCGAGGCCTATCGCTTTCAGCTCGAACAGACCGGGCTGACGGAGGGCCAGTTCGAAGAGGACCTGCGCGCCGAGACCGCCCGGACCCTTCTGCAAGGGGCCGTCGTGACGGGGATCGAACTGCCTGAAATCTATACCGATGCGTTGATGCTGTATATCGGCGAAGAGCGCACCGTTACCTGGGCGATGCTGGATCAGGGCGACCTGATCACCGGGCTGACAGAGCCGGACGAACAGGACCTGATCGACTATCACCAATCCAACCTGCCTGATTTCACCACTCCGGAAGTCAAGAAGATCACCTATGCCTGGCTTACGCCAGAGATGATCATCGACACGGTCGAGGTGGACGAGGACACGCTTCGCGCGCTCTATGACGACCGCTCGGAGGAATTCAACCAACCCGAACGGCGGCTGGTCGAGCGTCTTGCCTTTCCCGACAGCCCCGCCGCCGAGGCCGCTCTGGCGCGGGTGCGCGCGGAAGAGGCGAGCTTTGACGATCTGGTGACCGAACGGGGGCTAGACCTGGCCGATGTGGATCTGGGCGATGTGAGCCTGGCCGATCTGGGCGCGGCGGGCGAGGCCGTGTTTGCGGCCGAGGCGGGCGATGTGGTCGGCCCGCTGGAGACCGCGATCGGCCCTGCCCTCTTTAGGATCAATGGTGTGTTGCAGGCCCAGACCACCAGCTTTGAGGAGGCGGAACCGCAGCTGCGCGACGAGCTGGCCGGAGACCGCGCCCGCCGCGTGATCGACGCCGAGATCGACGGGATCGAGGATTTGCTTGCCGGTGGCGCGACGGTGGAGGATCTCGCGAAAGAGACCGACATGCAGCTCGCCCAGATCGACTGGCACCCGGGCATGACCGACGCGATCGGCGCCTATGACGCGTTCCGCAGCGCCGCGGCCGAGATCACGACCTCGGATTATCCCGAGGTGGAAAAGCTCGACGATGACGGCATTTTCGCCATGCGCCTCGAGGCGGTGGTTGAGCCTGAGATTCAGCCGCTGGACGCGGTCCGCGCC
The DNA here is from genome assembly GCF_009762325.1 of Roseovarius faecimaris. Classification (NCBI taxonomy): domain Bacteria; kingdom Pseudomonadati; phylum Pseudomonadota; class Alphaproteobacteria; order Rhodobacterales; family Roseobacteraceae; genus Roseovarius; species Roseovarius faecimaris. The sequence continues at coordinate 1,420,711 of NZ_CP034348.1, read as the reverse complement.
GAGGTGGAAGCGGGCTGGCGGCGGCAGGCGGTTGCCGAAGCCCTGAGCGAACAGGTCGCGCCCGTCCTCGACGCGTTGCGCGGCGGGGCGGCTTTTGCCGATCACGGCATGCCCGAAACCACCACGCGGGAGTTGACCCGCAGGGCCTTCCTGACCAACACCCCGGCGGATTTCATCGAAACGGTTTACGATATGTCTCAGGGCGATGTGCAGGTGATCCGCGAGGACGGCCGCATCTTTGTTTTGCGGCTCGACACCATCGCCCCGCCCGCCGCGGACAATGAAGAGCTTACACGCCTGCGCGCGGCCTTGTCCCAGGATGCCAATACCGCGCTGGCGCAGGATCTGTTTCAGATCCTGGCCAATGACATCCGCAGCCGGACCGACATCCTGATTGACCAGCAGGCGTTGAACGCCGTGCATTCGAACTTCCAGTAGGTCTTGCATGGTGCAGCTCACCCCCTCCTTCGAAGACTTCGCCAAGGGTTTCGACGCCGGGCAAAATCAGGTCGTCTATGCCCGTCTGGCGGCCGATCTCGACACGCCGGTGTCGCTGATGCTCAAGCTGACCGAGGCGGCCCGCGATGCGTTCCTGCTTGAATCGGTCACAGGCGGCGAGGTGCGCGGGCGCTATTCCATCATCGGGATGAAACCCGACGTGATCTGGCAGTGCCACGGCGACAGCAGCCGGATCAACCGCGAGGCGCGGTTTGACGGGCAGGCTTTCGAGGCGCAGGCGGGCCATCCGCTCGACAACCTGCGGGCGCTCATTGCCGAATGCCGGATCGACCTGCCTGCGGATCTGCCCGCCGCCTCGGCCGGGCTCTTTGGGTATCTGGGTTATGACATGATCCGCCTGGTGGAACATCTGCCGGATGTGAACCCCGATCCGCTCGGCCTGCCCGACGCGGTGATGCTGCGTCCGTCGGTTGTCGCGGTGCTCGACGGGGTCAAGGGCGAGGTCACGGTGGTCGCCCCCGCCTGGGCCAATTCCGGCCTCAACGCGCGCGCCGCCTATGCCCAGGCGGCCGAACGGGTGATGGACGCGCTGCGCGACATGGGCCGCGCCCTGCCCTCTCAGGCGCGCGACCTGGGCGATGCGGCAGAGGCCCCCGAGCCGGTGAGCAACTTCACCAAAGAGAGCTACAAATCCGCCGTGGAGACCGCCAAGGAATACATCAAGGCGGGCGATATCTTTCAGGTCGTCCCCTCGCAACGCTGGACGCAGGAGTTCCGCCTGCCGCCCTTCGCGCTTTATCGCAGCTTGCGGCGCACGAACCCGTCGCCGTTCATGTTCTACTTCAATTTCGGCGGCTTTCAGGTGATCGGCGCCAGCCCCGAGATCCTGGTGCGGGTCTTTGGCAGCGAGGTCACGATCCGGCCCATCGCGGGCACCCGCCCGCGCGGCGCCACGCCCGAGGAAGACCGCGCCCACGAGGCGGATCTGCTGGCCGATCAGAAAGAGCTGGCCGAGCATCTGATGCTGCTCGACCTGGGCCGCAACGATGCCAGCCGCGTGTCCAAGATCGGCACCGTGCGCCCGACCGAGGAATTCATCATCGAGCGCTACAGCCATGTCATGCACATCGTGTCGAACGTGGTGGGCGAACTGGCCGAGGATCAGGACGCACTGAGCGCCCTTCTGGCCGGTCTGCCCGCAGGCACCGTGTCGGGCGCCCCCAAGGTGCGCGCGATGGAGATCATCGACGAGCTGGAGCCGGAAAAGCGCGGCGTCTATGGCGGCGGCGTCGGCTATTTCAGCGCGGGCGGCGATATGGACGTGTGTATCGCCCTGCGTACGGCCGTGGTGAAGGACGAAAAGCTCTATATCCAGGCCGGGGGCGGCGTTGTCTATGACAGCGACCCGGAGGCGGAATACATGGAGACGGTGCACAAATCCGGCGCAATCCGGCGCGCAGCGGCCGATGCGGCGCGGTTTACCGGCACCGAAAACGGCTGAAACACGCCGAAAAGGCCGGGGTTTGATGCAGCTCAATGAGATGGGTTGCCATCTGCCCTAGGAATGACATCTCCTGTCCTGTGAATGCGCACCCAGAGGATGTCGACATGACTTTTCTTACCAGACTTCTTACCGCTCCGCTTCTCGCGTTCAGCCTTGTTGTGGCCGCCCCCGCCGCCACGTTCGCCCAATCCGCTGATACCGGGATCGAAACCTCACTTTCTTCGGCCTCCCTGCCCAAGGGCAAGCGGACGCAGGCGGGTCTCTACCTCACCGCGGCTGAGGCGGCAGGAGTTCTGGCCGCGCGCGACGACGTTCTGCTGATCGACGTCCGCACCCCCGAGGAAACCGTGATTGCCGGCTATGCCACCGACACCGACGCCAACATACCGCTTGCCTTGTTCGACCCGAGCCACGCCTTCAATGCGAAAAAGAACCGCTACAAGATGATGCCCAACCGCGGCTTCGCCGGGGCCACCAAGCGATTTCTCGCCGGACGTGACCCTTCGGCGGTTCTGGTGATCTGCCGGTCCGGCGGGCGCAGTGCCGCCGCGGTGGATATCCTGATCAAAGCCGGTGTTGACGTGCCGCTCTATTCGGTGGTCGACGGTTTCGAGGGCGACAAGAACAAGGACGGCCGCCGCGAGGTCAATGGCTGGAAGAACGCAGGCGCTCCCTGGACCTACACCCCCCGCGCCGGTTTGCTGATCAGCACAGACTAGCGCTTGCCCCGTCTCACGCGTTTTGGCATGAGGCGGGCATGACCCGGCTCATCGCCTTCAACAAACCTTACGGCGTGCTGTCGCAATTCACCGACAAAGGCACGGAAGGCTCTGCGCGGCCGACGCTCTCGGGCTATATCGATTGCCCCGGTGTCTACCCCGCCGGGCGGCTCGACCGCGACAGCGAGGGGCTTTTGCTGCTTACCGACGATGGTCGGCTGCAGGCCCGTATCGCAACACCGCGCCACAAGATGCCCAAGACCTATCTGGTGCAGGTCGAGGGCCTGCCGGACGAGGCCGCTCTCAGGGCGCTGCGCGACGGCGTGACACTCAAGGACGGCCTGACCCGTCCCGCAAAGGCGCGCCGGATCGACCCGCCGCAACTCTGGGACCGCGATCCGCCAGTGCGGTTTCGCAAGTCGGTGCCCGATTGCTGGCTGGAACTTACCCTTACCGAAGGGCGCAACCGGCAGGTGCGGCGGATGACGGCGCATGTGGGCCACCCGACCCTGCGGCTGGTCCGCTGGAGCATCGGCGGCTGGACACTGGACGGGCTCGCCCCCGGGGAATGGCGGTTTCTTCAGGGCAGTTGAGCCAGTCGGCGCGGCGTCTTGCGCGGCGCCTGCCCCACCACTGGTTCCAGCTCGCGCAGAAGCTTGCGGCGGATCGCGGCGCCGTAGCTTTCGAAATCATGGATCACTTCTGCAAAAGCCTGCGGGCCGACAATGACATTGGCGGCAAAATAGGTGCTGAGCGACGGTGTGCCTGGCTCTGGTGTCACCAGCGGCTGTTCGATCACCAGCGCATTCACCCCGATATCCTCGGCCTGCATCAGGGCCCGCACCCGGGACGGATCGACCCCGTTGTTATTGACCCCGTCGCCGGAGATATCGACGGTCCAGACCGCGCAGTCAGGGCGCTGCCTGAGCAGGTCGCGCGCATAGACCATCGCCGCGCCCAGCCCCGTCCGCCCTGAGCGCAGCCCTTGCGGAGCCTCGCGCAGCACAAGGGCGATTTCTTGCAGGGTGGCGGGACTGTCAATCACCGTCCAGTCCACCAGCAGCGTCTGGTTGAACTGCCCGCTCCACTCGAACACCGCCAGCGTCACTGGCTGCTCGGGCCCGGCCAGAAGCGCCTGCATCACCGCCTCATCCGTCAGCGCATCGGCCAGCCCGTTGCGCTGCAGGGCAAAATCGAACCTGTTGACCGAGAGAGAGACATCCAGCCCCAGTACCAGCGCCTGCCGACACGCGTCGACCGAGGTCGCGGCGAAGCACAGCAAAACCCCGGCACCGGCCGAGGCAAACAAGGATCTCAGTCGAGGCATAGGCCCACTCTACCCGCTGCGAAGCCGCCTGTCAGGGCGGAAGAGCGGGCTGTCGCGCCCAAGGCCCGCGATTACTGCACCGTCGACCCCAACAGCGCTGAAATGGGTGCAAGCGCCACGCTGTTGGCGCGGTCCTGCAAGCCCCACAGCAACAGCGCGCTGACCGTATCGGGGCGCAGGCGGCCCACCATCACAACGCCACCCTCCTCCTGCCCGGCCTTGAACGCCGCCTGATCGAGAAAGCGCCGGATCACCGTGGCGTTCTGCCCCTTGGCGTCAAAGTCCCGGAACACTGCCGCTGACGGCACGCCTTCGCGCGCCAGAAGCTTTTGCGCTGTGTTCAGCCCTTTGGGAAACAGCACGGCGCCATGCCCGCTCGACCGCAGGATCGGCGCCAGTTGTTCGGCTGCCGCCCGGCTCGATTGCAGCCCGCTGCCGGTGCCTTCCATTACCGCCACAACCTCGGGCAGCGCCGCAAAGATCGCCTGCATGGCCTGCTCGGCATCCTTGGCACCGGCGGTTTCGGGCAGATCGGTCAGCACCAGAACCTCAAAGCCCGCCGCGCGGTACTTGACCATCGCATCCTCGGCCCCGTCCCAGCCGGCGTCCACCGCAAAGCTGAGCGGGTAGGGAAAGTTTTGCAGCGCCTCAAGCCCCACCGGGCTTGTGCCGTCATCCAGAAGGATGATCGACATCAGCGGTTTGTTATCCGGGTTATCGAAGGGCACGGCGAAACGTTCCAGCGGCGGGCGGGTGTCCTCCTCGGGTTCGCTGGCCTCCGTGCTTTCCGGCGCCGTCTCGGCCTCTTCGGGTTGCGCGGCTTCCTCCGCGTCCCCGACCGATGGCAGCCGGTTGGTTTTCACCTCGGGGGCCAGATCGCCGATCGTGCTGGAATTTTCCGCTTCCGGCTCCGCCAGCGCCGCCTCTTCGGTGACGGGGGCCGGCAGGGCCTCGGGCTCTTCGGTTGATGGCGCCTCGGCGGTCTCTGTTGCGGGCGCGGCGGCCACTTCGGGTGTTTCGGGCTGTGTCGGCTCTGTGACAGGTTCGGCGGCAGGCTCGGTCGCGGGGGAGTCCTGCGCCGCAACACTCGCGGCGGGCTCTTCCGGTTCCGCAGGCTCGGGTGCTGCGTTGTTTTCGCTGCTCTCCGGTTCCGTGGCGGCGGTGTCGGTCTGAGGGTCAACCTCGACCTCGCTTTCGGGCTCTGGGGCCTCGCTTTCTTCGGGAAAGGCCGACGATTCCTCGACCGCCTGGCTCAGCGCGGGCTGCGCCGGGTCGGTTGAGATCGACAGATCGTCCTCCCCTGCGGGGGCTTCGGGGGCCGCGGCCTGCGGGCTGGGCAGGACAGGCGCTTCGGTTTCCACCTCCACGCCGCTTCCCCCTGCCCCTTCGGCAGGCTGTGCCAGGGCGCTTTCGGCCTGTCCGGCCTCTGGTTGCGCCGCGGTTTCGGTGTCGCCGTCCTGCAAGGCACTCAGGTCATCAGGCTCCGGCGCAGACACGTCCGGGGCCGCTCCTGCCTCGGGCGAAGCTTCCGGCGAAGGCAGCGCTGCCGTGGTGTCCTCCAGCGATTGCGAAAAGCCCGAACCGGCGGGCACCTCGACGCTGCCCGGCTGCGGCGCAGGCGCCCCGCGCTCATATGTCAGTACCGACGCCGTTCCGAGCCCAAGCCCCGACACAAGCGTTCCGGCGATCACCCCTGACAAAAATCCGCGTGCCACTGCATTTGCCCCCGTTTTTCCTTTTTGACAGCTTTGCGCCCCTTGACGCCCATGCGCAAGCCTGAACAAGTATAGCGCGACCAAGAGGGGGCCTCCAGCCCTCAGAACCCACGCCAGGAGACGGGCAAGATGCTGCTTCTGATCGATAACTACGACAGTTTCACCTATAATCTCGTGCATTACGTGGGCGAGTTGGGGGCCGAGGTTGTGGTGCGCCGCAACGATGCGCTGAATGTGCAGGAGGCGATGGGCATGAACCCGGCGGGTATCCTGCTCAGCCCCGGCCCCTGCGATCCCGATCAGGCGGGTATCTGCCTCGCCCTCACCGAAGCGGCCGCCGAAACCGGCACGCCGCTTATGGGCGTCTGCCTTGGCCATCAGGCCATCGGCCAGGCCTTTGGCGGCAAGGTAGTGCGCCATTCCGAGAT